>NZ_JAQGJM010000024.1 GCF_028290625.1 Devosia sp. | reverse complement strand
TGGCCTCCATTGTTTCAGGAGACGAACGTCGCGCTGGCCCAGGGATCGCGCGACCGCATTCCCCTCCCACCAAACTCCCCACGGCCGTTCGTCGCGAACCCGCAGCCATTGTGGAGATATCGGGGGCAATTATGCGGGCGGTTTTGGGGGCGGGGAGAAGGGGAATAAATCGGGGCGGCCCGTGCCGCCGCTAGGCTTGCGGATCGAACGGCGCCGTATGTCCGCGCAGCCAAGCGTCAATCACATCCTTGCGGAACGTTCCGGCCTCGATGTTGGAATAGATGAAGTGCTCCAACTCATCGTTGCTCGCAGAAATATCGAGTCCATTCATCTGCAGAAAGAGTTCGACACAGGCATAGGCCACGCGCTTGTTTCCATCGACAAAGCCATGGTTCATCGCCAGGCTCTCCCAGAGCGCGGCGGCTTCTTCGACGAGATCTGTGTAATAGCCTGTCTGGGGCCGAAGCAATGCGGATTCCACGAGACCCGCATCACGCACGCCCTCGGCTCCGCCGAACGCCTTGATCAGCAAGTCGTGGATGCGCAATGTTTCATCGAGCGTGAGATAGACTGGCATGATCTATTTAGCCAAGGCCTCATAGAGCGACCGCCGCCGGGCAATGCTTCGCGCCATCAGGGTCTCAACCAATGGACGCACTTTGGGCTGCGGTTCACGGTTGACCAATGTATCATACTGCTCCGGCGACATCACGACAGCTACGTCACGGCCATTCTTCTGGATCCGCACGGGCTCGGCCTGGGCCATCTCCAGCATTTGGCCGAACTTGTTCTTGGCATCAGTCGCGGTGATTTCAGACATGGCGCTCTCCCGTGTTGTCGAGTAGCTAAAATAGCTATTTTGTTCGTCAGCTACAATAGCTAAATTAGCTCATACGTCTGCCTCCGCTGTGGCATATTTCCAAAGCCGCACTGCCGCGCTAAGCTGCACAGTGGATAGCCCTTCCCAACCTGCCGCCGGGTTTAATGGGCCCTACCAATGCTGCGCGACCCCGTTCATGGTCGATGCGTAATCGGCGGACATCGACGATGGAACGATGGATCGCGCCATGCCCCTTCATATCTCGCGCCGGCATCTGGCTGTGCTAAAGACGACGTTGCGCAATATCTCGCCTGCCATTGGCTCGTCCCATGCCAATGAGGCATTGGCGTTTGCTTTTGGCTACAAGACCCACGCCAGCTTATTGGTAGCACTTGGTAATTCTGATGATGCCCATCTCGAGGTCGAATTCCATTCGGACCGTTTGCTGGAACGGCTTGAGCAACTGGATTACGGCTTTTCGCCATACACACTCCAGCAGATTTCGATGCTGATGCACGAAGCTTGGAAAGGCGAAGCCATGGTCCGATTTCGAGATGCCGCGGCCCACCCGGCCAATGACAATGACAGCAACAGCCACTGAGGCGGGCGGGTGGCCATAAAAAAAGGCCCGCATTGCTGCGGGCCTCAGACTGCTTGGAGGCAGTAACTTATTCGGCGGCTTCGGGGCGGCTGACGACGGTGACGCCGTTGCTTTCCTTTTCCACCAGCCCGGCATCCGAGCTGACGATGTAGCGCTTGGTGCCATCGGCATCGGCGGGAATTTCCACGGCCATGCCGTCGAACCCAGCGGGGACCGCAGCCGCGGCGCGGCGGCGGAACGGGCTGCTGATCCAGTTGCCGAGGCGGTCGGTGTGATGCACGGCCCATTTGACTTGGCGCCACATCACGGTGGGAGCGGTGATCATCACCGGCACCATGATCAGGGTCAGGGCGGTGGAGACGAACAGGCCCGAGACCAAAGCTGCCGACAGGTGGATGAACCACGAACCCGCAATGCCACCCACCACCACTTCGCGGCGGATGAAGTCGAACTCGACGTTGAACGCCATCGGGATGACGCCCAATGCGGTCACGGTTGCGGTCAGCAGCACCGGCCGCACGCGCTGGGCGGCGGTGATGAGCATCGCCTTGACCGGCTCGACCTTTTCGTCGCGGTTGTAGTGATTGTAGGTATCGATCAGCACGATGCCGTTCTTCACCACGATACCCGCCAAAGCCACGATGCCCAGACCGGTCATGATCGCCGAAAAGCTCATGCCGGTAATGGTCATGCCCAGCAGCACGCCTGCCAGCGACATGATCACCGTCGAGAGGGTGACCAGCACCTGCCAGAAGCTGTTGTACTCCAGCAGCAGGATCAGGAAGATCAGGAACATCGCCGCCCCGAACGCCGAAACGATGAAGGCATTGGTGTCATCCACCTGCTCGGCCGCACCGCCATAAACGATCTTGACCGCGGCGGGGAACTCCTGCGTTGCCTGCCATTCCTTGAGCTGGGCGACCTTGACGTCCGACGTCACCGCTTCGCCGGCGGCATTGGTCGGGTTCAGGTTGGCCATCACGTTCATCGCATAGACGCCATTGCGCCGCTCGATATTGGCAACCTTCGGCACGGCCGTCCGCTTGATGAAGTTGCTGACCGGCACCAGGCCCTGGGCCGTGACGATCCGCATCGAATCCAGCGCGTCGAAGGTGCGCTCGGCTTCGGGCAGGCGGACACGGATATCGAGTTCGTCGCTGCCGTCATCGGGACGGTAGCTCCCGAGCTTTACGCCCGAAGTGACGAGCTGGACGTAAGGCGACAGTTCGCGCACGCCGATGCCGTATTTGGCGGCTTCGACGCGGTCGATCGTCACTTCCCAGTCGATGCCGGGGGAGGGGCGGCCGTCTTCGATGTCGATGGTATCGCCCAGGTCGTTCTGAATATAATCGCGGATCTTGGCGACGGCGGGAGCCAGGTCTTCATAGACCGTGCTCTCGACGCGCAGGTTGATCGCCTTGCCGGCCGGAGGACCGTTTTCCTGCGCCGCGATCTGCACCTGCAGGCCCGAAATGTCGGCGACACGGGTGCGGATCTCCTGGAAGATCTGCTCGGCCTTGACGCGTTCGTTATAGGGCTGCAACTGCAGGTTGAACGAACCGACGGTGTCGGCGGGCGAAGCGCTGCCCAGACCGCCGCCGCTCTGGCCACCCGCGAAGGTCATGATGACGTCCTGGATGCCCTGCACCTGCAGCAGTTCATTTTCGACTTCGACCATGAAGTTCCGGATCTCGATCGGCGAGTAATTGCCGCGCGCGATCACGTTCACCGTGCCGTATTCAGGCTCGGACGCCGGGAACGCCTCGGTGCCGGTCGGGTTGGAGATGTAGCTGTAGAACATCAGGCCGACGAGGCTGAAGCCCACCAGCAAGGTCATCACCGGATGCTTGAGCAGGTGCTCCAGCGTGCGGACATAGCCGCCGGTCACGCCCTTGACCTTCTTGGGATCGAACTTGTCCGCGTACATGACGATGTCCGCGGCTTCCTTGTGGTGCTGGTCGACCTTGGTGGAAGCGATGATCGCGCCGATGATCGGCATGAAGATCAGGGCCGAAACCAGGGAGGCGCACATCACCACGATGACGATGATCGGCAGGTAGCTCATGAACTTGCCGATAATGCCCGGCCAGAACAGCAGCGGCACGAAGGCGCCCAGCGTGGTGAAGGTGGCCGAAACCACCGGCACGAACATTTTCCGCGCGGCCATGATGAAGGCCTCCCGCTTGGGGACGCCCTCCATCAGCTTTCGCTCGGCGTATTCCACCACCACAATCGGGTCGTCGACGAGCACCCCCACGGCGAGCACCAGCCCGAACATGATCATCATGTTGATGGTCATGCCCAGCATCTGTACCACGAGGAAGGCAATCATGAACGAGATCGGGATCGACATGCCGATCATGATGGCCGGGCGCAGGCCCAGGGTGGCGACGCAGGTGATCAGCACCAGCGCAACGGCGGTCAAAACGGCCGCTTCGAGCGAGCGGAACAGGCCCTTGGTCGAGTCAGCCTGGTCGACCAGGAAGCTGGTCTGGATGCTGGTCGGCCAATCATTGGTGAATTCGGAGGTGACGCGGCGCACTTCGTCGGACACCGTAATGACGTTGGTGCCCAGCTTCTTGGCCACGCCCAGGGTGATGGCCGGCTGGCCGTTCACATGGGCGTATTGCGTCGCATCTTCGAAGGTGCGGGTGATGGTCGCCACGTCGCCAAAGGTGACGACAGTGTCGCCGCTGGTCTTGAGCGGCAGCGAATAAATGTCCGCGGCATTATTGATCAGGCCGGGAACCTCGACGTTGAACGAGCCCTGGCCGGTATCCAGCGTACCGCCGGGCACCACCATGTTGTTCTTGGCCAGAGCATCGAGCAGTTGCGCGGCCGTCAGGTCATAGGCTTCGAGCTTGTTCAGGTCGATGGTGACGGCCAGCATTTCATCGCGCGAACCCGAAATGGTCACGCTCTGCACGTCGGGCAGGGCCTCAAGCTCGTCCTGCAGGTCCTTGGCGCGCGTCACGAGCTGGCGCTCGGGCGCCGAGCCATAGACGGCAACCGAGATGACCGGCATGTCGGTGAACGAGATTTCGTTGACGGTGGGCACGGTGGCGTCGTCGGGCAGGTCGCCCACGATGCCGTCCATGGCGGCCCGGATATCAGTCAGCGCCTTGTCCTTGTCGGCATTGACGTTGAATTCCAGGAACACCGAAGCATGGCCGGTCGTCGAGGTGGTGGAGTAGTTCTCCAGCCCGTCGATATCCTTGACGCGATCTTCGATCGGCTTGGCCAGCAGGCGCTCCGCGTCGCGCGGCGACACGCCGGTCTGGCTGACCGAAACGTAGAAATACGGGATATCGATCGCCGGGAAGCTTTCCTTCGGCAATGACACATAGGCGGCCACGCCTGCCCCGAGCAGCAGGACCATGACGGTCAAGACCACTCGCGGCATGCGCAGGATTCGTTCGAGGAAGTTCATCATGATGCTGTACCCTCAGCAGCGGCGACGTTGGTGGCAGTGACGGCCTGGCCGTCATTCACGAATTCCTGGCCGACCGTGATGATGTCGACCTTGGGGGGCAGGCCCAGCACCCACACACCCTGGCGGGTGTCGCTGGCGATCTGCACGGGATAGAACTTGGCCTTGCTGTCCTCGACGGCCCGCACGCCCAATTCGCCATCATCGTTCAGCGTCAGCACCGACTGTGGGACCAGATGGGCCGGCGCGGAGCCGAGATTGACGGTGGCGGTTGCCGTAAGGCCGTCGCGCAGGGCGCCGTCCTTGTTGGGGATCTCGATTTCGATCGGGAACGAACGGGTTGCCGGATCGGCGGTCTCGGAGATGAAGCTCACCTTGCCGTCGACGGTCTGGCCGGTCACCGTGGTGATCGAGGCGTCGAGGCCGGTCTTGGCCAGGCTAATGCGGCTTTCCGGAACCTGGGCGATGAACACCATCGGGTCGAGCTGGACGATGCTGGCGCAGGGCGAGCCCATGGCGAGCATCGAGCCGGCAGTCGCCAGCGGGTCCTGCACCACGCCCGCAACCTTGGCGACGATTTCGGTGCGATCGAATTCGGCCTTGGCATTGTCCACCGCGGCCTGGGCCGAGGTGACGGAGGCCTTGGCGGAGGTCAGGGCGACTTCCAGCGGACGGCTGGTATTGGCAGCCGCCAGGCCCTTGTTGCGCAGGTCGGCATTGGTGTCGAAATCAAGCTGCGCCTGCACGAGGCCCGCATTGGCCTGGGCAAGGCCCGCATCGGCCTGGTTCACCGCAGCCTGGCGTGTGCCCTGGTCGAGCGTGCACAGCAGATCGCCAACGGCAACCTTCTGGCCCTTGGTGACGGCGACCGTATCGATGATGCCGGCGGTTTCAGCAACGGCGCTGACCGAGGACTTGGCCTGGGTGCGGCCGCGCAGCGGCACCATGATCGGCATGGCCTGGGCCATGTAGGTGACGGTACGAACCGACTGCGCCGGCACGGCGGCGCCGGTCTCTTCTTCATTGCGCTGGGCAATGGTCAGATGGGGATCGATATGGGTGGTGCCCTCCTCACTAGGAGGGGGCGCCAGCACGCCGGCATCGGCCAATTGGTTGTGGATCGGGCCGTCCGGCTCGCCTTCGAACACCGAAATGATCGGCTGTTCGCCCTTGCCGGGCCCGTTGCCGCCAATGACCAAGGTGCCGGTGCCGAGCCAAAGGCCCGCGACAACCAGGAACACAAAAGCCAAGCCGTAAGATAAAAGTGCACGCATACCCAATTCGCCCCTTATTCAGCCGCGTCTTTTTTAGCCGGTTCGGCTCGCGCTAATGTGATCAAGTCAGTCATGTGGTTGCGCATATGACGTTCCGCAACCTCCATAATCGACAATCCGTAGTTGATTACCCACCTGTCCGATGCGCTGACGGTGTCTTCACCCAGTGCGTCGTTCAGTTTTTTCTTCGCATCGAGGGTCCGTTGCAGTTGTTCGTGCAAGCGATCTTCGACCAGTCCTGCCGGCAACAGATGCGCAAAACGCGCAAACAGCAGGAAGGGACTGCGGAACACTTCTTCGCCCAAAGGCTCGAACAGAGCCTGCGTAAACGCCGTGCGGCCGGCCTCGGTGATCGAATAGATTTTTTTGGACGGCTTGCCGTCCTGCTGCTCGACATGGCTGCTGACCAGGCCATCGTCTTCGAGCTTGGCTAGCGCCGGATAGATCGAGCCGAAACTGGCCTCGACGAAATACGAGCACTCGCCCTCGACACACAGCCGCCGGATTTCGTATCCAGTAGCATCGCCCCCGTAGAGGATGGACAGGCAAACCGTTCTGACGTTCATACAGCAGCACTCCGCCAGACATATGCCGGGCCGTTATATGCTCGTTCTGTATATGTTGGTCGCCCATCGCGCAAGCGTGTGAGCCATGCGTCTAAAGGACATCAGTTAAGCGAGTCTTGCAGTAATGCTGGTGTTTAGCCCACCAGCGCCTGCATTTCCTGCGCCGCGCGCGCCGCCAGATCGTGGTTCGACGCCGCCACGAAATAGGGGTTGAGGAAGCGCGTCATCGACTTGCCATAGGCCAGCCGCTTCCCGTCGAGCGTCAGAACGGCGCCGCCCGCCGCTTCCAGAACGGCCTGCCCGGCCGCGGTGTCCCATTCGCAGGTTGGAGTAAACCGCGGATAAAGTTGGGCATCGCCTCGTGCCAGCAGGCAAAATTTGAGTGACGAGCCGACCGAAACGTCGCTGCCGATCTGCATTGTGTCGCACAGCGCCGCGAGCGCCGCATGACCATGCGAGCGACTGGCCACAATACGCAGCGGATCGGCGGAACGCGTCGAAATCGCGCGCTTTTCCTGGGCTATGCCGGTCAGCGTGTTGCATTCGTAGGCGCCATGCCGGTCACCCACAAATGCCGCACCGGTGGTCGGGGCCAGCACCACGCCGAGTACCGGCACCCCGTGCTCGACCAGCGCGATATTGACGGTAAACTCGCCATTGCGCTTGATGAATTCCTTGGTCCCATCGAGCGGATCGACCACGAAGTAGCGGTCGCCCAGGATCGGGATATGCCCCGCGGAGGCGCTTTCCTCGGCCAATACCGGAATGCCGGTGGCGCGCAGATAGTCGAGGATTACGGCCTCGGCAGCAGCGTCGGCCTCGGTGACTGGGGAGCCATCGGCCTTGTCGACTGCGGCAAAGGGTCGCGCATAGACATCGGTGATGACGCGCGCAGCGGCGATCGACGCGGCGAGGCACAGATCGGTGAGATCTGATGTGGTGGCGGCTTGAGCGGGGGCGATCAAAGTGGTCATGGCTCAGCCCCCGATCGTCACATCGAGGCCCAGATCGAGCGGCTTGGCGCCCATGGTAATCTGGCTGGTGGAGATGAAATCGACCCCGGTTTCGGCAATCGAGCGCACCCGGTCGAGCTTGACGTTGCCGGAGGCTTCGAGCCGGGCGCGGCCGGCATTGAGCGCGACGGCGTCGGCCAGCATGGCATTGTCCATATTGTCGAGCAGCACGATGCGGGCGCCAGCGGCCAGCGCTTCGTCCAACTCGGCCAGCGTCGTGACCTCGATTTCGATAGCGACGAGATGGCCCGCAAAGGCGGCGGCCGCCTGATAGGCGGCGGTGACGCTGCCGGCGACGGCGATGTGGTTGTCCTTGATGAGGATGGCGTCATCGAGCGAGTAGCGGTGATTGGAGCCGCCACCGCAGCGCACAGCGTATTTCTGAAAGGCGCGCAGGCCCGGAATGGTTTTCCGCGTGTCGCAGATACGGGCATTGGTGCCTTCAACGGCGTCCGCGTAGGTTCGCGTCAGCGTTGCGATACCACTGAGATGATTGAGGAAATTCAACGCCACGCGCTCGGCCGACATCACCAGCCGGGCAGGGCCGGCCACGGTGGCAACCACGCCGCCGGCAGCGATCCGCGATCCATCGGCAATCTGCGGCGTGAAGGTGACGCCCACGCCCACCAGCCGGAACGCCGCAGCAGCGAGATCGAGGCCTGCAATGGTGCCGGGCTCACGCGCAGACAGCGTCGCGGTAGCGGTCGCGCTTGGGGCAAGCGTCGCCTGACTGGTCAGGTCGCCGGCCAGGCCCAAATCCTCCTCCAGCGCAGCCATGACGGCACGCTCCACCAGAAGGTGGGGAAGTTGGGCAGCAAAACTGGTCGGGCGGGGCATGGCTGTTCTCATTGCAAGCCGCTGATGTACGCGCGGCAAGGTGCGGTTGCAACTGGCCAGGAGGATTGTAGTTGACTTGAAAGGGCACCCTCATCCGTCTCGGCTGCGCCGAGCCACCTCTCCCGACGGTGAGAAGAATAAGAAGCGCCGAGCTATCAGAATTCCTCTCCCCGTCGGGGAGAGGGTGCCCGAGCGAAGCGGAGGGCGGGTGAGGGTGTCTGCCCAGCGCGGCGTCATTGTCTTCCATCAGCGTCATTCCCGCGAAAGCGGGAACCCACTCTTACTGGACGCTCACAGAGAGATGGGTTCCCGCTTTCGCGGGAATGACGCCGTGGTTTTAGGCCCGTTCGAGGTGACTGCCGCGACATCCGCCTACCGCAGCAAACTTTGCCCGCCATCGATCCAGATCGGCGTCCCGGTAATATGCCGCGAGGCGTTCGACGCCAGAAACAGCACCGCGTCCGCAACATCCTGCGCCTTGCCTTTCGCGCCATCCGTCAGCGGAATATCCCCCTCGGGAAACTCCACCGGCACTTCGGTGAGTTCTTTGCCACGCTGCTCGGTATTGTCGGAAATCTCCGACTCGATCGCCCCGGGGCATAGCGCATTGATGCGGATTTTCCGGTCGCCCAGTTCCAGCGCCAATTGCTGCACTAGCGCCAACTGCCCGGCCTTGGTGACCGAATAGGCGCTCGCGCCCGGCGTGGTGAAGGTGCGGGTGCCATTGATCGAGGACACCACGATGATCGAGCCACCGCCCGCACGCGCCAGATGCGGCACGGCATAATGGATAGTCAGGTAGGTACCGCGCAGGTTGACCGCGATAGTCTTGTCCCACTCCTCGGGTTTGAGGCTTTCGATCGGTGCCCAGACGCCATTGATCCCGGCATTGGCAACGACGATATCGAGCCGGCCATAGTGGCTGACCGCGCGGTTGACCAGTTCGGCCATCGCCGCGTCGTCCGAAGTGTCGGCGCTCAGCGCCAGCGACTCGCCACCGGCACTGCGGATTTCGCTGGCGGTCTGGTCGACTTCCGATGCGGTGCGGCTCATCACCACCACATTCGCCCCAGCCATGCCCAAGCTCAGCGCCGCGGCCTTGCCGATGCCCGAACCCGCTCCCGTCACCAGCGCCACTTTGCCTGTCAGATCGGTCATTGTGCTCTCCGTTTCCGACACTCAACGCGTGAGCGCCGGAAACGTGGCAGAGCCAGAACGGACCGGCATTTTCACGGAGTCATTCCCGCGAAGGCGGGAACCTCCGTTTGCCGAGCGTGCCAGAAAACAGAGGTCCCGCCTTTCGCGGGGATGACTCGGAGGGGTGGGAATATGCCCCCATTTTCCGACCCAACCCCATCTGTGCCCAGGAGCTAGTGCTTGCCGTGGTCGGTCTTGATGATCGCGGCAGTGATGCCGCCGATCGAAGGATAGAGCGGGATCAAGCAGGCCTGCAGCGCGTGGTAGATATCGGGCTTGCCGGTGAACAGGCGCGAGGCGGGGGTCAAATCCTCGCGTAGTTCCGACCGCCAGCCGCCGCGCTCGTGATCGATCACATGATTGGCGGCGAAGTCCCACAGATTGCGATACCAGACCTGGTAATATTGATCGCGATCATAGGCGCAGAGGAACGACGCCGCCCCGATCGCCTCGGTGACCGGCCACCACAGCTTTTCGCGCATCAGCGGCTTATCGTCCCAATCGAGATTATAGAAGAACCCACCATACTTTTTGTCCCAGCCCAGGGTGATGGCGTTGCGGAACAGGCCGCGCGCCGCGTCGGTCAGCCAGGACAGGCGCTTATCGCCCAAAATCCAGAGCTGGATCAGCAGCCGCGACCATTCCAGCCAATGGCCAGGGGTGGTGCCGGCAGGGCGGAACATCTCGGAGCCGAGATAGTCCTTGTCCAGCTCCCACTTGTCATTGAAATGCTCGGCGACGCGATGCCCCAGCGGCACCGCGATCTTGCCGATGATGTGGCTGGCGATGCGCTCGGCCTTGGCCAGATAGACCTTGTCGCCGGTCGCCTCGTAGGCCGCCATCAGCGCTTCGGTCATGTGCATGTTGGAATTCTGGCCGCGATAGTCGCTGATCGGCGACCAGTCGCGATTGTATTCCTCCGATACCGCGCCGACCTTTTCGTCCCAGAACCGCTCGTTAATGACCTTGGTCACGTCGGCGATCATCTGGTCGGCCAGCGGATGGCCAGCCAGCTTGGCGCTGGAGGCGGCGAGCAACACGAAGGCATGGCCATAGGCCTGCTTCTTGTCATCGGTGAAGCCCTTGTCGTCGTGGCCCCACACATAGCCGCCATATTTGGCGTCGCGGTGCTTGTCCCACAGGTCGCGCATGCCGTGATCGACGATTTCGTCGGAGCCCGGCCGGCCGATCAGGCTGCCAATGGCGAAGCAATGCACCATGCGAGCGGTGACGTGAATTTGGCGGATATCATTGTCGGTATTGATCGGGTGGCCTTCGTCATCCAGCTCGTGGAAGCCGCCCTTGGGATTGATCGAAGCCTTCTGGAAAAAATCGAACAGCCGATTGGCCTGCCGCGCAAGAAATTGGCGGTGGAACGGGCGGGCGCTCCACGGGCTGGAATTGGTAAGCGGCAGCGGAAATATCTCGTTGGTCATTATGGCTCCCAACCGGCGAAGAGCCGCCGGTTCCTGTTTTGCCTTCGGTTATAGGGGCCACGTCGCAACGTTGCAATTTAGGTTCGCAAGGTGCTCCTTGAGAGCACGATGTTTTCCCCACCCACCGTCCTTCCCGCGGGCTTGACCCGCGGGCCTCTCGCCGCATGTGCCGTGTTGAGAGTGGCCCGCGGGTCAAGCCCGCGGGAAGGGCGGTGGGTGAGGCGGGATGGTGGGTGACTATGAGTGCTTCGCGTAAAGCGCATTCACCCGCTCGACTTCGTCCTTCGAGCCGACCATCACCGGAATGCGCTGGTGGATTGCCGTCGGCGCCACTTCGAGAATACGGCCATGCCCCGTAGTCGCACCACCACCCGCAGCCTCCATGATCAGCGCCATCGGATTGGCCTCATAGAGCAGCCGCAGGCGGCCGCCCTTGTCGGTGGTTTCGCTATCCAGCGGATAAAGAAAAATGCCCCCGCGCATCAGGATGCGGTGGATGTCGGCCACCATCGAGCCGATCCAGCGCATGTTGTAGCGCTTGCCCGCCGGCCCGGTTTCCCCGGCGACGTTCTGCGTCACATAGGCCTTGGTGGCGTCATCCCAGAAGCGTTCGCGGGCGGTGTTGATGGCGTATTCGCTCGAGGCGGCGGGAACGGAAATGCCATCCTTGGTCAGCACGAACTGCTGGTTTTCATCCAGCGTAAAGCAGACGACGGCGGTACCGAAGGTCAGCACCACGCTGGTTGAGGGCCCATAAGCGGCATATCCGGCGGCAAGCTGTTTCGTGCCCGGCTGCAGCAGATCCGGATTCTTTGCATCAACGGCGAGAATGGAAAAAATCGAGCCGACAGTGACGTTTACGTCGAGATTTGAAGAGCCGTCCAGCGGGTCACAGGCGACCGCGAAGCCTCCCTGATTCTCCATGTGAAGGGCTTCATCCAGCTCTTCGGACACGAGAATCGAAATATCGGGATTTCTCCTTAAGTGCTTGATGAATATGTCGTTCGAGATGACATCGAGCTGTTTTTGCGCTTCGCCCTGCACATTGGTGTGGCCAGCGAGCCCGGTTTGCCCGGCAATCGGCGCCAGCCGCAAAATACCGGCCAGTTCCGCACAAGCGGCAGCGATGGTTTCCACCACGCCGGATAGCTTGAGATCCACCCCATCATTGGCGACGGCGGCGGCGAGCCAGTGGGCGAGGGGCTGGGACATGGAGGGTACTCACGGGGCTGATGAACAGCAGTTTGGCGATTGAGGCGGCTGGCGCAAGGGGGACTTTGGGATGGGTGAGATCGCGCGCCCTCACCCTGCTTGCTCCGCTGAACGCGTCACAAGCTGTCCCTCTCCCACGAGGGGAGAGGGGAGACGACTGAGAACTCTCAGCTCTGTCACCTTCTCCCCCGTGGGGGAAGGTGTCCGTAGGGCGGATGGGGGGCTTATGACGCCTGCGCGATATCGGCCAGCAAGCCGGCCGCAACCGATAGCCGCGACACGGTCAGCGTGCCTTGCGTCAATTCGCCGACCGATTGCGCGGAGCGGTCCACACCTGGCGTTTGCGCTTTCCATGCGGCGATGCGCTCGGTGATCGGACCGCTGCCGGCCGCCAGCACGTCGGCGGTCAGGTCGCGTTGGGCACGCAGCAGGTTTGCCAAGGCGCGGTCCAGCGCCATGCGCTCGAAGCGGTCGGACAGCACCAGCGTGCGGCCCTGCTCGATGACCGGCCACAGCGAAAACTGCGCCAGCACCGCGAAGAAGGCTTCGGCCGCATCGGCGACCGGGACGCTGCTGCGCTCGCTGACCAGCGCGATATCGCTGGCGAAGGACAGCACGCCCAATTCGGCGATGTGCTGGGCGATGGCGGCGGGGACCTTTTGCACCACCAGCGCTTGCGCGGTATTGCCCACTGCCGTGGCCAAAGGCGCGGGCAGGGCGGTGGCGAGCAGGGTGCGCAGGCTGGCGACGGCATCGGCATGGCGAGCCACCAAGGCCGCGAGGCCCTTGGTGACGTCGGCATTGCGCAGGAACCATAGCGTCTCCTGCCGCAACAGCGCTTCGACCGCGGCATAGAGCGAGAGTTGGACTTCGCCGCCCACCGCGCCATCGAGGCCATCGATCGCGGTGTTGAGCTCGGTCAGGCCATAGACATCGCGGGTGGCCGCATAGGCCAACGCGATTTCGCCGGCGCTGGCGCTGGAGGCCGAGGTCAGCTCGGTGACGAAGGCCGGGCCGCCGCGGTTGATCATGGCATTGGCCAGCACCGTGGCGATGACTTCGCGGCGCAGGCGGTGGGTTTGCACGGCGTGCGGATAGGTCGTGTGCAGCGTTTCGGGGAAATAGCGGAACAATTCGCCCGCCAGATATTCGTCATCCAGCTCGCCGTCATTGAGCAGGTCGGCGTAAAGCGTCAGCTTGGCGTAGGCCAGCAGCACGGCCAGCTCGGGCCGCGTCAGGGCCTTGCCGGTGGCGGCGCGGGCGTCGAGCGCGGCGTCGCTGGGCAGGAATTCCACGGCCCGGTCGAGCAGGCCGCGCGCTTCCAGCCGAGCCATCAGTTCGCGATGGTCCGGCAGTTCGGCCAGGCCCGCACGCTGCGCCAGCGAGATGGCCAGCGGCTGCAGGTAGTTATTGCGCAGGCAGAGCGCCGCCACTTCCTCGGTCATCGAGGCGAGGAAGGCGTTGCGCTGTTCCTGCGTGAAGGTGCCGTCGGCCAATAGCGGTTGCAGCGCGATCTTGATGTTGACCTCAAGGTCGGAGGAGTTCACCCCGGCCGAATTGTCGATGGCGTCCGAATTGATCCGGCCGCCGGCCAGCGCATATTCGACGCGGGCGAGCTGGGTGGTGCCCAGATTGGCGCCTTCGCCGACCACTTTCGCGCGCAACTGGTTGGCAGTGACACGCACCGCATCATTGGCGCGGTCGCCTACGGCCAGATTGGATTCGCTGCTGGCGCGCACATAGGTGCCGATACCGCCGAACCACAGCAAGTCCACATCGGCCTTGAGGATGGCGGAGATAACTTCGGCTGGCGTGGCATGGGCGCCGCCCAAGCCTAGGATGCGCCGCATCTGCGGGCTGAGCGGAATGGCCTTGAGGCTGCGCGGGAAAATCCCGCCGCCCTCGGAAATCGGCGCCTTGTAATCCTGCCAGCTCGAGCGGGGCAGCTCGAACAGGCGGTGCCGTTCGGCCATGCTCGCGACCGGGTCCGGATTGGGATCGATGAAGATATCGCGGTGATCGAAGGCGGCGAGCAGGCGGATTTCGGGCGAGAGCAGCATGCCATTGCCGAACACGTCGCCGCTCATGTCGCCGACGCCGACCACGGTGAACGGCTCTTTCTGGATATCGCGGTCGATCTCGTGGAAGTGCCGCTTGACGGCCTCCCAGCCGCCGCGTGCGGTAATGCCCATTTCCTTGTGGTCATAGCCGGCCGAGCCGCCCGACGCGAAGGCGTCGCCCAACCAGTAACCGCGCTCGATGGCGATGGCATTGGCCGTGTTGGAAAAGCTCGCCGTGCCCTTGTCGGCGGCGACCACCAGATAGGGGTCGTCGCCGTCGATGCGCACGGTGTCCTTGGGCGGCGCCACGTCATTGCCCACCAGATTGTCGGTGATATCGAGCAGCGCGCCGATGAAAATTTTGTAGCTCGCGACGCCTTCGGCGGCGAAAGCCTCGCGGGCCATGCCGGCGACCAGCCGCTTGGGCACGAAGCCGCCTTTGGCGCCAACCGGCACGATCACGGCGTTCTTGACCTGCTGCGCCTTGACCAGCCCCAGCACCTCGGTGCGGAAATCCTCGGGCCGGTCCGACCAGCGGATACCGCCACGCGCGATGGCGCCGAAGCGCATGTGTATGCCCTCGACACGCGGCGAATAGACGAAGATTTCGCGGAACGGGCGAGGGGCGACCATGCCGTCGACCTTGGCGCTGTCGAACTTGATCGACAGGGCAGGGCGCGCGTTGCCATCGGCATCGTGCTGCCAGATATTCGTGCGCAGCGCGCTTTCCACCAAGTTGAGGAAGCGGCGGATGATGGTGTCTTCGTCGAGCGACGCCATGGCTTCGAGCGCCGTGTCGATATCGGCGCGGGCCGCGTCCGCATCGCCGGTTTGGGCCGGGTTGAGCCGGGCATCGAACAGCCGGATCAGCGCCGCCGCAGCCGCCGACTGCGTCACCAGAACCTGGGCGATATAGCGCTGCGAATAGGAAATGCCGATCTGGCGCAAATAGCGCGACAGCGCGCGCAGCAGGGCGGCGTCGTGCCAGTTCAGGCCGGCCGTCAGCACCAGCGCGTTGAGCCCATCACTCTCGGCGCGACCTTCCCACACAGCCAGCAGGCCGGTTTCCACCGCAGGGCCGAGCGCGGCCATATCGAAGGCCCTGCCATCGGCGCGAGCGAGTACGAGGTCGTGGATATAGCGCTCGGTGCCGTCGCGCGGGTTCAGCGTATAGGTGCGCTCGTCGATGACCCGGAAGCCGAAGGCCTCGAGCATGGGGACACGGTCGCTGAGCGGAATTGCGCTGCCGTGATGATAGAATTTGAGCCCCAGCGCGCCATCGCCGCCGGTGCGGTTGTGCAGCCGGATGGCGATATGCGCGCCGTCGGTCAAAGTCTGCAAAATGGCGATGTCGGCCAGCGCGTCAGCCGCCCCGTGGCGGGACTGGTAAGCCTGTGAAAACGCGTTGCGATAGTCGCTGACTGTGGCTGGGTCTGCGGCTGCGGCCATCAATGTATCGCCGAAGGTAGCCGTCAGTTCCTCGACGCGCGCCTCAAGCTCGGCACGGCTCGGACGCGGCGTCGCGCCGGCGACGCGGCCGATGATGACATGCAGGCGCACCAGGTCGCCCTCAGGAAAATGCGGGTAATAGGCCGAGATGCGCCCATCATATTGCTGCGCGAGGTATTGGGCGATGCGCGAGCGGGCGGCGCTATCGTAGCGGTCGCGCGGCACGAAAACGAGGATGGAGACGAAATTGTCGAAGCGGTCGATACGCGGCAGCACCCGGACTCGCGGGCGATCATAGAGGCCCGCAATCGCCGTGGTGAACTCCAGCAGCTCGTCGGTGGTCACCTGGAACAGCTCGTCGCGCGGATAGCTGTCGAGTGCGCTGAGCAGCGCGCGGCCGTCATGGCCCTGCGGATCGACACCGGATCGGCGCATCACCTCGCCCAGCTTGAGCCGGATGATCGGCACTTCGCTATGCGGTGTCGCCATGGCCTGCGAGGTGAACAGGCCGACAATACGCAATTCGCCGGTGGCCTTGCCGTCCGCGCCATAGAGTTTGACCCCGACATAATCGAGGTGCTGGCGCCGGTGCACGCGGGCGCGGATATTGGCCTTGGTGATCAGCAGCGGCTCGGACGAAGCCATGAAATCGGTATGAGCAGGGGTGGTTTCGACGAATTCGGCGCCGCTGCGCAGCACCTTGAGCGCCGGATCGCCCATTATGCCAAGCCCGGTCTCGCGCAGGGGCACCAATTGCGCGCCTTCCAGGCGATATTGGCGTGCGCCGAGGAAGGTGAAATTGTTTTCCCCCAGCCATTCGAGGAACAGCACCGCCTCGTCGCGGCTCTTGGCCGGCGAGGTGCTCAATTCCTTCGCTGCGGCGCGCACGCGCTCCAGCATCGGCTGCCAATCGGCGACGGCGCGGCCCACATCGGCCATGGTGCCGTCCAGCTCGGCCTGCATGGCGGAGAGGTCCGCCACCGGATCGCTATGGATATGCAGCACGCTCAGCGCGCGGCCATCGTGGTGGATGACCGGATGGGCGAACAGCCGGATCGTGCCACCAGCGGCGCGAACTGCCGCCAGCGCGCTATCGACGATGAATGGCATGTCCGGCGAGATGATATCGATGACCAGCGGTGCCGATGCGGTCTCCGGCGGCGTGAGGATGACGCTGCTGGCGGTGCCGCTATAATTGCCCACATGGGCATAGGTGCGCCGCAGCACGGCTTCGAGCCAATCGGGGGATAGTCCCACCAGATCCTCGGCGGCGCCGGCCAGCGTGGCGGTCTTGAGGAAATGGGCGAAGTCCGCCTCGTCATCGCTCAGCGCCTCGGCGCGGCTCAGCACCGCATCGCGGACGGAATGGATAGTCGCCTGCACCGTGATTCTCCCCTTATCGTTGCGACGAGTTTGGCGCACCGTCGGCCCGATGTCGCCTAGCTTGAAGACGTAGTCACCTCGCGCAATAGCCTGATGACGGCCCGGAATGTGGTTCCCACGCCGCGCGATCTGGGAACCGGCCACGATCCCGCCCGTTGCCATTTTGAAAATGCCCTTCCCGCGGCAATTAGGGCCCTGTTAAGATTTGAAATGAAATTGCGCCGGAATAGCCATATCGGCCATCGCGGCGATCATTTTCTGCCGCTGGAGCCGTTTTTGGCAAAGCATTTTCTGCGGAGGGGGATTCGGGGCAGGGGCTGCGCCTTGTAATACCCCACTGTTCAAGTAGTGTTTAGACATCGGTTTATGGGGAGCTAGAGATATGAAAAGCGCTACCAGAATATTCGCCTATGTCGCGCTGGCGGCATCGCTGTCGATGGGCTTTGCCGTCACGGCGCATGCCCAGGAACGCAGCATCATCAACGTCTCCTACGATCCGACCCGCGAGCTTTATGCCGCGTATAACGAGGCCTTCGTCAAGCATTGGCAGGAACTGAAGGGTGAGGCCATCACGGTCGAAGCCACCCATGGCGGCTCCGGTGCTCAGGCCCGTACCGTGATCGACGGCCTTGAAGCCGATGTGGTGACCCTGGCGCTGGAAAGCGACATCGACGCCATCGCCAATTCGCCGGGCGCGCTGATCAAGAAGGACTGGAAGGGCACGTTCGAGAACAACAACGCACCCTATACCTCCACCATCGTGTTCCTGGTCCGCAAGGGTAATCCCAAGGGCATTCAGGATTGGGGCGATCTGGTCAAGGACGGCGTGGAAGTGATCACGCCGAACCCCAAGACCTCCGGCGGCGCGCGCTGGAACCTGCTCGCAGCCTGGGCCTGGGCCAAGGCACAGCCGGGCGGCAGCGATGCCACCGCGCAGGAATTCGTCGGCAATCTCTATAAGCATGTCCCCGTGCTCGACACCGGCGCCCGTGGTTCGACCACCACGTTCGTGCAGCGCGGCATCGGCGACGTGCTGCTGGCCTGGGAAAACGAGGCCTATCTGGCGCTCGACGAACTCGGCCCCGACGCCTTCGAAATCGTCAATCCGTCGCTCTCCATCCTGGCCGTACCGCCGGTTGCCGTGGTCGACGTCAATGTCGACAAGAAGGGCACCCGCGATATCGCCGAGGAATATCTGAAGTATCTCTATTCCGCTGAAGGCCAGACCATCGCGGCCGCCAATTACTACCGTCCGTTCCATCCCGAACTGGCCAAGCCTGAGGATATTGCGCGCTTTCCGGACATCAAGCTGTCCACCATCGAGGATTTCGGTGGATGGAAAGAAGCGCAGGCTAAATTCTTCGGCGATGGTGGTATCTTCGACCAGATCTACGCACCAGTCGCAGGGCAGTAACATATGACATCAACCACCCCGAAACGGGATGGTTGGCGATTGAAACAGCCGAGCGTCATACCGGGTTTCGGTTTGACGCTCGGCTTTACGCTCGCCTACTTCTCTCTGATTGTCTTCATCCCCTTGATCGCGCTCGGCATTCGCAGTGCCGGGCTGGGCTTTGACGGGTTCTGGAAAGCCGCGACCGATCCGCGGGTGCTGGGCGCATTGCGGGTCAGCTTCGTCACCGCGCTGATCGCCGCCGGCGTCAATGTCATCTTCGGCACCCTGATCGCCTGGGTGCTGGTCCGTTACCGTTTTCCCGGCCGGCGCATCTTCGATGCCGTCGTGGACCTGCCATTCGCGCTGCCGACGGCGGTCGCCGGCATTGCCCTGACCGCCATCTATGCGCCGAACGGCATTGTGGGGCACTGGTTTCCCTTCCGCATCGCTTACACACCAATCGGCATCGTCATCGCCATGATCTTCATTGGCCTGCCGTTTGTGGTGCGCACCATCCAGCCCATTCTCGAAGAGGTCAGCCGCGAGGTCGAGGAAGCCAGCGCCACCCTGGGCGCATCGCGCTTCCAGACCATTACCCGCGTCATCCTGCCCAGCCTGACGCCGGCCATCATGACCGGCTTCGCTCTGGCCTTCGCCCGCGGTGTCGGTGAATATGGCTCGGTGATCTTCATCGCCGGCAATATTCCGTTCGTGTCGGAAATCGCGCCGCTGCTGATCTATATCCGGCTGCAGGAATTCAACTATGTCGGTGCCACGGTGATCGCCGCGGTGATGCTCATCATCTCGTTCGCGATGCTGTTCATCATCAACCTGATCCAGGCCTGGAGCCGCAAGAGGTTTGGCTATGGCAACTAAGATCAGACATCTTCACCGCCACCACACCTCCCCGGTCAGCGAAAGCCGGACGGTCCAGGTGATCGCGATCTTCCTCTGCCTGCTGTTCATGGCGCTGTTCCTCATCCTGCCGTTGTGGTCGGTCTTTATCGAAGCCTTTGCCAAGGGCGTCGGGGCGTATTTTTCGGCCTTGGCCAACAAGGACGCCCAGAGCGCCATTCGCCTGACCCTGCTGGTGGCCGCCGTGGCGGTGCCGCTGAACGTGGTTTTCGGCGTCTGCGCTTCGTGGGCCATCGCCAAGTTTGAGTTCAAGGGCAAGGCGCTGCTGATCACCCTGATCGATCTTCCGTTCTCGGTGTCGCCAATCATTTCCGGCATGGTTTATGTCCTGCTGTTCGGCGCCGGCAGCTTTTTGGGGCCCTGGCTCAAATCCTATGGCATCGAGGTGCTGTTCGCGCTGCCCGGCATCATCCTCGCCACCATCTTCGTCACCTTCCCCTTCGTCGCCCGCGAACTGATCCCGCTGATGCAGGACCAGGGCACTGGCGACGAGGAGGCGGCCCTGTCGCTCGGCGCCAACGGCTGGCAGACCTTCTGGCGCGTCACGGTGCCTAATATCCGCTGGGGCCTGCTCTATGGCGTGTTGCTGTGCAACGCCCGCGCCATGGGCGAATTCGGCGCGGTGGCGGTGGTTTCTGGCCGCATTCGTGGGCAGACCACCACCATCCCGCTGCAGGTGGAAATCCTCTACAACGAGTACAATGGCGCCGCCGCCTTTGCTCTGGCGTCGCTATTGGCCATGCTGGCCCTGTTGACACTGGTGCTGAAGTCGTTTCTGGAATGGCGCTTCGGCGATGAACTCGCGGCCACCGGCCGTCACTAGGGATCAGTCTTTCATATGCAAGTTCGCATTGCCAATGTGCGCAAGGAATTCGACCGTTTTCCCGCGCTGCACGACGTCTCGCTCGATATCAATTCGGGCGAACTGATCGCGCTGCTGGGGCCATCCGGCTCCGGCAAGACCACGCTGCTGCGGCTCATTGCCGGCCTCGAAATGCCCACCGCCGGCAAGGTGTTCTTCGGCGATATCGACGCCTCCGAAAAGACCGTGCAGGAGCGCAATATCGGCTTCGTGTTCCAGCATTATGCGCTGTTCCGGCACATGACCATCCTGGAAAACGTATCCTTCGGTCTGAGCGTGCGCCCCCGCGCCACGCGGCCGCCGGCCGGCGAAATCCGCCGCCGCGCGCTGGAGCTGCTCGACCTGGTGCAACTTTCAGGGCTGGAGAAGCGCTATCCCAACCAACTCTCGGGCGGCCAGCGGCAGCGTGTGGCCTTGGCACGGGCCCTGGCGATCGAGCCGGGCGTGCTGCTGCTCGACGAACCCTTCGGCGCCCTCGACGCCCAGGTGCGCCGCGAACTGCGCAAATGGCTGCGCGAAATGCACGACCGCACGGGTCACACCACGGTGTTCGTCACCCATGACCAGGAAGAGGCGCTCGAACTGGCCGACCGGCTCTGCGTCATGAGCCAGGGCAAGATCGAGCAGGTCGGCTCGCCCGACACGGTCTATGACCAGCCCACCTCGCCCTTCGTGTTCGGCTTTATTGGTGAATCCAGCGAACTGCCGGTGACGGTGGAAAACGGCGAACTGTGGTCCGGCGGCCGCGCGATCGGCGTTCCGGCCCCCGATAGCAAGACCGGCGAGGCCCGCCTGTTCTTCCGCCCCCACGATGTGGAACTGGTCGAGCACGATGCATCGCTTGCCGGTGTCGTCACCTCATCACGCCGCGTCGGCGGCACGCGCCGGGTGGAACTCGAAATCGGCGGCGAAGGCCACAAGGTCGAGATCGATTTGCCATTCGATCATCCGGCTGGGGAAAAGACACGGTTGGCGTTCAGGCCGAAGCGGTGGCGGTTATTTTAGGGGCTGGCCGCTAGAAATCGACAGCTACCTACGCGATCTCATCCACCCACCGTCCTTCCCGCGGACTTGATCCGCGGGCCTCTCTCAACACGGCACATGCGGCCAGTGCCCCGCGGATCAAGTCCGCGGGAAGGCAGTGGGTGGGTTGCATTAGCTCCCTACGCCAAACCTCAGCTCTCCCGCCGTCCCTTCTGATCCCACCCGATCACCACGCCATCATCCAGCTTCACCTTGTCGCGGAAGCTGGCTTTGCCGGACCGGTTGTACTTATACACATGCGCGGTCTTGGTCTTGAGCACGCGCTCATCGATCTCCGCGGGCCTGCCCCAGGCCTCGATCAGTTGCGCCTCGGTCATGCCCTCCCAGATGCGCTTGGACATGATCATGTCGACGGCTTGCTGGTCGTTATACTTGGCCATCAGCTTGAGCCGCCGCCGGGCATTCAGCGAGATGAACAGCACGATGGCCAGTACGATGGCCAGGATAGCCACGACGCCGGCGATGATGATCGAGACTTCCATGCAAATCCTCCGCGCGGACGTAAGCAAATGGCGGTGGTGCTGTCTAGCGCTGGTGGGGTTCCCGGAGCAGGATAATCGCACAAACACGCCCCACCCACGATCCTTCCCGCGGACTTGATCCGCGGGCCTCTCGCCGCTCATCCCGTGTTGAGAATGGCCCGCGGGTCAAGCCCGCGGGAAGGGCGGGGGTGGGGTGAGATTGTGACTCAATCGGCAATCAGTGCAGCGTCACCGGCTCCACCACCGTCCCCGGCTTGCCCTTCTCCACTGGCTCGGGGCTTGCCCAGAACACGACGTAGAGCAGTTCCTCGCCGGTCGCGTCGGTGATCTCAATGGACCTTGGCGCCTTGGGGTCGTCGCCCTCGCCGAGCGCACGGCCAATGATGGCCTGGCCAAGTTCAGCGGCGTGGCGCTCGGCGGCGTCGAGGTCTTCGAGGTCGTCGCCCTTGTCGTCACGGACGACACCGTCATCAGTGCGGTAGTGGAAATAGTATTTCGGCACGGTGAGCTTCCTGGGAGGAAGGGAAAAGTCGCAACGCGAACAATGGTTGCAGCCCGAGCAGTGTGCTCGCCTCAAACCTGATCCGTCAATGTCCGATAGCGGTGGCGATGCCAGATTAGCGGCTCGAGCTGGGGCGAAATCTCGCTATGCACGATGGCGCCGGCGAACAGCACATGCGTGCCGGTCTCGATGGTGCCGATCAGTTCGCAATCCAGCGCGGCGACGGCGCCCATTAGCATCGGATTGCCCGATGGCCAATTGCCCCATTCGCCATAGGTGAAGCGATCGTCGCCCAGCTTGCCCGCAAAGGCATCGCCGATCAGCTCCTGCCCCTGGGCCAGCATGGCCATGGAGAAGCCGCGCGACATCAGGATGAGATCGGCCAGGCGCGCGGTGATGTCGATGGAAACGAGGACGGAGGGCGGATTTGCGCCCAGCGACAGGGCGGCGGTAACCGTCCTGCCAATGGTTTCGCGCGCGTGGGTCGTGGTCACGACGCTGACGGTCGCGGCCATCGACCCCATGGTCTCGCGGAACTCGGCGAGGCGAACCGGCGGATGAGCCGGTTCGCGCAGGCGCATTTCGGTCAGCGCGAAACCATCATCGGGCAACACGGGATATTTAGGCCTTGAGGTTGGCTTCGGCGAATTCGTAGTTGGCCAGCTTGTCGAGGAAGTTGGTCACGTAGTCGGGGCGGCGATTGCGGAAATCGACGTAGTAGCTGTGTTCCCACACGTCGAGGCCGAGCAGCGGCTTGCCTTCGCCGGTGGCGAGGGGATTGGAGCCGTTCGGGGTCTTGGCGGTCTTGAGCTTGCCGTCCGAGGCGAGCACGAGCCAGGCCCAGCCCGAACCGAACTGCGTGGTCGCGGCGGTCTTGAAGGCGTCCTTGAACGCATCGACGCTGCCGAAATCGGCGACGATCTTGGCTTCCAGCGAACCGCCCAGCTTGCCACCGGTGGGGCTCAGTGCGTTCCAGAAATGGATGTGGTTCCAATGCTGGCCGGCATTGTTGAACACCGGTGCCAGGTCGGCCTTGCCATTGGCGAAGGCGATGATTTCTTCGAGGGACTTGCCCTGCAGGTCGGCGTTCTTTTCCACGAAGCCGTTGAGCGCGGTCACATAAGCCTGGTGGTGCTTGTCGTGGTGCAGCTCAAGGGTTTCCTGGCTCATGCCTTTGTCGGCAAGGGCGGAATGCGCGTAGGTCAGGTTCGGAAGGGTGAAGGCCATGGTCGGCTCCTCTTTTTTCGTTGCGCGGCGAATCTTGCAATTCGTCGCCGGGACGTATAATTCCAAGCCATGGCTTTGAAAACCATCACCACGCCTAAGTCAAGTCAGGGAATGCAAAACACCGCCTGGTCGCCACGCGATCCGGCGGAGCGTATTCTCATGGCCTTGAAAATGCATGGGTCGCTGTCTTCGGCGCGGCTCGGCGACTTGCTGGGCACCACCGGCGAAGCGGCGCGACAGCAGTTGGTCAAACTCGCCAAGGACGGCCTGGTTGCGGCCAGTGACCAGCCAGGCCCCGTTGGCCGGCCGCTCCAAATCTGGCGGCTGACGCCAGAGGCCGCGACGCGCTTTCCCGATACCCATGCGGCCCTCACCGTGCAGATGCTCGACATCGTCCGCGCGACGCTGGGGGAGGGCGCTCTCGACACCATCGTTGCCGCCCGTGAAACCCAGACGCTGGCCAGTTACGGCGCGGCGATGGAAGACCGCATCAGCCTGCGCGACAAGGTGGCGGCCCTGGCCGATATCCGCTCGGCCGAAGGCTACATGGCCGAATGGCGCGAGGAGCCGGACGGCAGTCTGGTGCTCATGGAAAACCACTGCCCCATCTGCGCCGCCGCCGCCGTCTGTCAGGGCTTTTGCCGTGCGGAACTGGAAGTGTTCCAGACAGTGCTTGGCGCCGACGTGCGCCGTACCGAACACATGCTCTCCGGCGCCCGCCGCTGCGCTTACACCATCACGCAGGGCGAGGATGACACCCATGACTGAGCCCGCCCGCCCACCGGTCGGCACGCGACTGACCCGCTCCGGCTGGGAGACTCCCGAGGGGCTCGACGAGGCGATGGTCCGCGCCGTGGTCGAAAGCTTCTACGCCAAGGCGCGTGCGGACGACGTGATCGGCCCGGTGTTCAACCGCGTCATCGCCGAGGCCGATTGGCCCGAACACCTCACCAAGATCGCCAGTTTCTGGTCCTCCATGCTGCTTGGCACCGGCACCTATGGCGGCCGCCCGATGCCCAAGCATATGGCCATCCCCGAACTCTCCGACGCGCATTTTTCGCGTTGGCTCTCGCTGTTCCGCCAGACCGCGATCGAGCTCTGCCCGCCCGATATCGCTGAACTTTTTATTGAGCGTTCCGAACGGGTTGGCCAGGGTTTCCGACTCAATATCGCAGCGCGCCGCGGCGCCGATATCACCCGTATGGGCCCGCTGCCGCGCGAATAAGTCGATCCAAATCGACGTCGCTGCGCGGCCCGCCCTTGCTGGACAGGCTCACACCGCCGTGTATTCTTCCCCCATTGCGCCGAGGCGAACACGCCCGGCAAACAGGGAGGTTTTGTTTTGGATCGTCGCTCGTTTTTCACCAAGGCCGGTGTCGTCACTGCCGGCGCCGTGGCTGCCACCACACTGGCCGCACCTGCCATTGCGCAGAGCCAGCCCAAGGTCTCGTGGCGCCTGGCCTCGTCGTTTCCGCCGAGCCTCGATACCATTTATGGCGGCGCCGAGACGCTGTCGAAATACCTCTCCGAGGCCACTGACGGCAATTTCACCATCGACGTATTTGGTGCCGGCGAGCTGGTGCCGCCCCTTGAGGTAGCCGACGCCGTAGCGGCCGGCACGGTGGAGATGGCTCATAGCGTCTCCTATTATTTCTGGGGCAAGGACCCCACTTGGGCGCTGTTCGCCTCGGTGCCGTTCTCGCTCAATGCCCGCGGCATGAGCGCCTGGTACTATTATGGCGGCGGCCTAGAGCTCTCCAACGAGTTCTTCGCCCAACAAGGCATCGTCGCCTTCCCGTGCGGCAATACCGCGGCCCAGATGGGCGGTTGGTTCCGCAAAGAAATCAACACCGTGGCCGATCTCGAAGGCCTCAAATTCCGCGTCGGCGGCTTTGCCGGCGCCGTGCTGCAAAAGCTCGGCGTCATTCCCCAGCAATTGCCCGGCGGCGAAATCTACCAGGCGCTGGAAAAAGGCACTCTCGACGCCGCCGAATGGGTTGGCCCCTATGACGACGAAAAGCTCGGCTTCCAGAAGGTCGCGCCTTACTACTACTACCCCGGCTGGTGGGAAGGCGGCCCGACGGTCCACGCCATGATCAACAAGGCCAAATGGGACGAGCTGACGCCCGCTTACCAATCCCTGTTCAAGACCGCCTCGCAGGCCGTCAGCGCCGACATGCTGGCCAAATACGACTTCGTCAACCCAACCGCGATCAAGAAACTGGTCGGCGCCGGCGCCCAGCTGCGTCCTTTCAGCCAGGACATCATGGAAGCCAGCTTCAAGGCCGCCAACGAAGTCTATGCCGAAATGTCGGCCAGCAATCCGGGCTTCAAGAAAGTCTGGGACTCGATCACCGCGTTCCGCAAGGACCACTACCTCTGGGAACAGATCGCCGAATACAACTACGACCAGTTCATGATGACCCAGCAGCGGGCAGGGACGCTTTAGGGGTTAGGACGCGGAGTGAATGAGGCCCGGTGTGGAAGCACCGGGCTTTTCCTTTGGCAGGATGGCTCCTCCCCACCGTCCTTCCCGCGGGCTTGACCCGCGGGCCACTCCCACCTTGCGCCATGCTGATGAAGGCCCGCGGATCAAGTCCGCGGGAAGGGCGGCGAATGGGGAGGGAATGAGTGCCTCAGTTAAAACTCGGCGGCGCGCTCATGTCGAACTTGGGCGGCGGCGTGGTGCCCTCGCCCTGCTGCGGCAAGGTGATGTGGATGGTGTCCAGATCCACCGCCGGCCCGTCGTTGAGAAACGTCGTCACCAGCCCCGGCCAGACAATCAAAATCCCCACCAGGATCAGCTGCAGCACCAGCCACGGAATGGCGCCCAAATAGATGTCCCGCGTCTTGACTGTCTCGCGCGGCGCGACGCTGCGCAGATAAAATAGCGCGAAGCCGAAGGGCGGGTGCATGAAGCTGGTTTGCATATTGGCGCAGATCATCACCCCGAACCACACGAGGTTGATCCCCAGCGCCTGCGCCACCGGCGCCACCAGCGGAATGACGATGAAGGCGATCTCGAAGAAATCGAGGAAGAACGCCAAAACGAACACGAACAGGTTGACCACCACGAGAAAGCCGATCACGCCGCCCGGCAGATTGGCCAGCATGGCCTCGATCCAGTGGCCGCCGCCAACGCCCTGGAACACCAGCGAGAACACCCGCGAGCCGAGCAGGATGAACACCACCATGGCGGTCAGCCGCATGGTCGATTGCATGCCCGACCACACCAGCGCCCGGCTCATCTTGCCGTTCATCCAGGCCAGCAGCATCGAGCCGACCACGCCCATGGCGCCGGCCTCGGTTGGCGTCGCGAGCCCCAGGAAAATGGTGCCCAGCACAATGAAGATCAGCGCCAGCGACGGGATGATGCCGCGCGCCACCTTCGCCGCCAGCGCCCAGCCGCGCAGCGTGCGCGCTTCGGGCGGCAAGGCCGGCACATCCTGCGGCCGGACGATCGACAGCAGCAGCACCCAGCCCGCAAACAGCAACACCTGCACGATCGAGGCGCCCGTCGCCCCGATATACATATCGCCCGGCGACACCTGCAATTGCGCCGCCAGCACGATCAGCACCAGCGAAGGCGGGATCAATTGGGTAATCGTGCCCGAGGCGGCGATGACGCCGGTAGCGTGGCGCACATTATAGCCATAGCGCGCCATAATCGGCAGCGAAATCAGCCCCATGGCGATCACCGAGGCCGCCACCGTGCCGGTAATGGCACCCAGCACCGCGCCCACGAGGATCACCGCATAGCTGAGCCCGCCGCGCACCCCGCCAAACAACTGCCCAAAGCCTTCGAGCAGGTCTTCGGCCAGTCCGGATTTTTCCAGGATCACCCCCATGAAGGTGAAGAACGGAATGGCCAGCAGCAGCTCATTGGAGAGCACGCCGAACAATTGATAGGTCAGGTTGCCTAGGAAATTGGGCGCAATCAGCCCCAATTCGATCGCCCCCAGCCCGAAAAACAGCCCGACGGCGGCCAGCGCGAAGGCCGCCGGATAGCCGATGACCATGAACAGCACCAGGCCGCCGAACATGAGCGGCGCCATATTGGCGCGGATGAAATCGATCATTGCAGCGGCTTCTCGTAGGCGAATTCGCGCACATAGTCGGTGGTCAGCGCCAGGATGCACTTGATGATTTCGGCGACGCCCTGCAGGCCCAGCACCGCAAAGCCCAGCGGAATCATCAGCTTGGCCGGCCAGCGGATCAGCCCGCCAGCGTTCAGCGACCCCTCATGGCTGACATAGGACTGAACGAACCACGGCCACGTAAAATAGATCATCAACACGCAGAGCGGCATCAGGAAGAACAGCCCACCCAGCAGGTCGATCCATGTGCGCGCCTTCTCGCTGACGGCGCCATAGATCAGGTCGACGCGGACATGCTCGTTCATCTTCAGCGCCCAGGCGCCGCCGAGCATCACCATGGCGGCAAACATGTACCAGACGGACTCTGACAGGGTGTTGGAATTGGTGCTGTAGAGCTTGAGCAACCAGCCGAACACGCCGCCCCCATAGGTCCGCTCGAACCACAGCATGCCCCCGGTGGAATAGCGAAACAACGCATTGACGGCGCTGACGGCCGCCGAGAGCAGCACCATCCAGACCGCCACCAGGCCGACCAGGCGGCTGATTTCGTCGATGATGCGGGTAATGCGCAGGGCGAATGCCACGCGACTTTCCTCCCTGATCTCCCTGGGGTCTGCGCCCCTTGCCGGGAGACTGCCATGGTTGGACGGAAATGCAAACGCCTGGCGTCTCGCGATCCCCAACCACCGCATCATTCCCGCGAAAGCGGGAATCCGTTCTTGCCTGAGCATCGCGCCACGCCCTCGTGGTTCGAGGCTCGTAAGAACTCGCACCTCACCATGAGGGCTACTGGGTAGCTGCGATTAGTCAGTAGTCCTCATGGTGAGGTGGGAGCGTAGCGACCCTCGAACCACGAGGGCGTGGCAATATGCTAAGTGACCGGCACCACTATCTCGAACGCTGCGCCGCCGTCGCTGTCGACCAGCGCGATGCTGGCGCCATGGGCCTCCAGCATGGCGCGGGCGATGTCCAGCCCCATGCCAGTGCCGCCCTCGGCGCGGCGGGTGGAAAAGAACGGCTGGAACACCAGCGCCCGATTTCCCGGCGAAATGCCCGGACCATTGTCCGCCACGATGATGCTGACCGCCCCTGCACTGGCCGCCGCCGAAAGCGTCAGCCGGGTCGCCCCATGCTGTACCGAATTATCCGCCAGATGCCCGAACACGATGGCCGCAACCTCTGGCGACAGAGCGATGGCGGGATTGATCTCGGCATCGAAATCCACGGCCAGCTCTGGAAACCGTGCCGCCAGATCAGCGGCAATATCGCCCAGGCTGGTGTGCCCGCCGCTCATCGGCAGCTCGGCCCGCGCCAGCTCGCGCAATCGCACCAGCAGGCCATCCAGCCGGTCGGCATCCGCCACGATGTGGTCGAGAAAGCGCCGGCGTTCCTCGGCCGTCATCTCGGCATCTCGCAGCAATTCGGCCGCGCCCCGAATGGCGGTCAGCGGGGATTTCAGCTCATGCGACACATGCGCGGCAAACGACTGCACATAATCCGAGCGGTCAACCAGCCGCGCTGCGAGATCGAAAAACGCCTGTGCCAGCGTGGCGATTTCGCTGGTGCCGTAATTGTCCAGCGGCTGGATCGCGGCACGGCCCCCAGTGCCGATTTCTCGCGCCCGCACGACCAGCGCCGCGATCGGCAGCGTGATGGTGCGCGTCAAAACGAAGGCGATGCCAATGGTCAACGCCAGCGCCACCAGCAGCGCGCCCAATTCGATGGGCCCCATCCGGCTCGACGTATTGTCCAGCGCGCGGAACCAGATCACCACCGAGGCGGGCAAAGCCAGCACCGTCAGCAGCACTGAAAACACGATCTGCCCCAGCGAGGGCCGCCATTTGGGAATGATGCGGGGACCGCTCATGCTGCGTCCGGGCTGAGCTTGAAGCCGACGCCGTGCACGGTGGTGATGATTGTCGCGCGCCCGGCGTCGGAGAACTTGGCGCGAATATTGCGGATATGGCTGTCGATGGTGCGATCGGCCACATAGATGCCCGCCCCATAGGCGGCGCTCATCAATTGCTCGCGGCTGAATACCAGTTCCGGCCGCGCCAGCAACACTTCGAGGATGGAAAATTCCAGCCCGGTCAGCGCAATCTCCTTCTCCCCGGCGGCAACGCTGTGGCGGGCACGATCCAGCCGCAGATCGCCATGAGCCAGCACCTTGTCCGGCCCGGCGCTGCCGTTGCTGCGCTTGAGGATGGCCTTGACCCGCGCCACCAGCTCGCGCGGGCTGAACGGCTTGGTGACGTAATCGTCGCCGCCGATCTCCAGCCCAAGAATGCGGTCGATTTCCTCGTCGCGGGCAGAGAGGAACAGGATCGGCAGGTTGCTGGATTTGCGAACCTGCCGGCAGACGTCCAGTCCGTCCATCTCCGGCATGCCGATATCCAGCACCATGAAATCCACGCCGCCGCGGCCCACCGCCATCATGGCCTCGGCGCCGTTGCGCGCCGTGGTGGTGGCGAACCCGGCCTTGTCGAGTGCAAAGCAGATCACGTCGCGGATGTGAGGCTCGTCATCGACGACAAGAATACGCTGGGGCATGGCTTCCTACCGGCTGGCGTCGCCAGACTTATCGCTTCACGGCAAATCCGCAATGCCCGGACGCTCCAGATATTGCTCCAGCCGCCAGTTGCGGAAGCTCCAGGCGCGCCAATCGGGCTCACGGAGGGCGAAGGGCTTGCGTAGTTCGCGGCGATAATAAGCCAGCATGTCATATGAATTATCGCTGTCGCCATTCGCGGCAATCTTGGGATCGGTGATGTAGCGGTCGAGCGCCGGCAACGCCGTGGGTCCCAGACTGCTGAGATAGACAAGATCGAGCGCCTCACCCTCGCCAGCCATTTCGGCACTATGACTGACATTGAAGTCTGCGATCACCGCTGAGAAATCCACGAACGCGCAGGCATAGAGCGTCGCCAGCAGCGCCACGCAATTGGCCGCCACCAGCCAGGCATTGTTCTGCCGTAGCGCGATACGTGCCAGGATCAGCGCCAGGCCGACGGCTACCAGCGCCATCCAGATGCCGGCGGCAATGCGCAATTCGGTCAGCGAATAGACGTCCACATAGAGATCCAGCCGCAGCAGCGAGGACACGCACAGCATGATGTTTTGCGCGATCCAGGCGTAGACCAGCCAGCGAATGACCTTGTTCCTCTCGCCCGCACCGCCGCGCCGCATGGCCGCCAGCACGAAGGCTCCAGCCAGCAGGGCGGTGGCGATCAGCGGATAGGCGCCGCGATGGGCATAGTCGGCAAAGGTCATGCCCTCGGGCAGGGCAACGCCGCCCCACAGATAGATCAGGTCCAGCGCCGTCTGCACCGCGAAAATGGCATTGAACACGATCAGCGAACGCAGGATCGCGGCCGAGCCGAACAGCAGTCCGTCGGGCAGCGTGCTGATCGCTGCGTCGGCCTTGAAGCGGCGCTTCTGGAACAGCCGCGGGATCAGCAGCGGCCAAACCACGATAGCCACGATCATCCAGAGCATGATGCGAGCCGGATTGCCGAACTGGGCGAGAAACGACGGATCGAGCTTGGCCAGCACCGTCTCGATCAGTGGATTGGCCGAACTGAACAGCCAGACGAACACCAGCGCGCAGCCGACCGGCACCAGCCAGATCACGACCTGGCGGATAATGCTGCGGCCGATGCCGGTGCCGCTCTGGCTGGCCAGCAATTGCACCCCGTCCTCGAGCCAGCGAAACGGGGCGAGGAGCGCAAAGCCGAACAGCTTTCCGGGCAGGGTGGTAAATCGGGCCGGCAAGCGTCCCGACAGCGTCAGCGACAGGATGGACAGGGCCACCATTGCACAGAGGGCGCCGGGAATGCTCGGCGCCTCGACCAAGGGCAGCGCGGCAATCATGGTCAGAACGATGGCCGCGACGAGCGATTTGAAGGTGATTTTCCGTGTCGCCGTCACTACGATGCCAGTGGCGATGGCGGCAACCAGGATGGCGAGCGACAGCCCCGGCTCGTGCCGAAACAACAGCAGGTCGGCGACGGTGATCAGCGCCAGGGTCGCGGCGATTGCCCTACCGGCGTGGCGCAGCCGCGAACTGGGCGGCGCCGATACGCTGATTGTCGTTTCGGTCATTCAGGTCCTCCTCGGGACGGCAATCGATCAATGAAAGAGCGCAACCCACACGATCCGGCCCTTGTCCTGTGCATGGGATCTGGAGGTCGCCGACCAGCCACCAGCCGTCATGACGAAGACGGTAAGGCATCTGGGCGGAACGATCGGGCTGGGTCGTGTCGGTGTTGCGCATGAAAAAGAAGATGCGCTCCCCGATTGCAGAATTTGTGCAGGCGAGGAGGAGGTATTGAGGAGTTCGTCAGTCCGCCGAGCAGGTCACGTCGCCGTCGATCTCGACAGGACCGTCGCGATAAAGGCTGACGTGATAATGGCCGGGGAAGAAGCCGTCTTGCTCTGCGTCGGCGTGTGTGGTGATGAGCAATTCGGACGACGAAAAGGCGCCGCTATTGTCTTCGGTATAGAAGCGCAGGTTTAGCAAATTTTCGTCGTACCAATATTGCGTCAGCATCGCATCGGTGAACACCACAACTGGCTGATCTGACGCCGGCCCGTCGAGGCCGGCCCGCAGCTCGGTGCGCAATTGCAGCACTGGATCGCCCGAACCATGCGGCACCACGCCCATGATGTCGAAGGCCACATGCTGATCTTGCACGCTGCAGGATAGCGTCCCAGTGGCTGCCGCGGGCGCGATACCGGCCAACAGTACGAGGGCGCTCAAAGCGATAGTGGGCAGACGCATGGTGACGGTCCTTGGCTGATGATGTGTTGGGGCGCCTATAATGGCCCCAGGTTGAACCTCCGACCCGCAGTTCATTCAGTCTGGGTTCACCCGCAGCGGGCGATGACAAAGCAGTCCCGCCGCAACAGTTTTTCGAATAGAGCATTCATGCCCAAGCGTCCTGCCCACGTCACCGCGCTGCTCGCCGCCACGCTGGTTCTCGCCACCAGCCTGCCCACTCTCGCCGCCAGCAATATCTGCGATTTTCACGCCTATTCGGATGGCTCGGATCCCGCCGGCACCAATGTGCGCAGCGGCCCCGGCACCAGTCACGAAGTTATCGGCGTGCTCAAGGCGGTCCACGACGCGTCGGACTATGACTGGTCGCCGGAATTTGACGTCACCAAATTTGATAGTGGCTGGTTCCAGATCGGCGATGCGAGCATAGGCGACTTTGGCGACATCCCCCCACACAAGGTCTTCAAGGGCCCCGGCTGGGTGTCCGCCAAGCTAGTGGACTTCGTCATCGAAGACCCGCTGCTGCGTGACGGCCCATCACCGGATGCCAAAACCGTCCTCGACATGCATAGCCTCGACGATCAGGTCAATCCATGGAACCTGGATGAGGTCCGCGTGCAGACAGTCCATGCCTGCGACGGCGGCTTTCTCGACGTGACGATTACCAATCCCGCCGGCCAGACCAAGCGCGGCTGGGTCAACGATCTCTGCGGCAGCCAGGCCACTACATGTCCATGAGGTCCGTCGCCCTCGCCGCCCTGTTGATCGGCCTTGCCGCTGCTCCGGCCTTCGCTGCGGCCGTGACCTATACGGGTACGCGCGGTGACCAGAAGATCATCCTCGAACTCACCGAACCCGAAGATGGCCCGGTGCTCGGTCGTTATACTCAGCTATCCGACGGCGCTGACGTGCCGCTGCACTTCATCATTCAAGGCAAGGACGGCTTTGAACTCGCCGAGGAAAAGCGTTGTACGCCTGAGATTTGCGTAGTGCCCGAAGACGGCGACTACAGCACCGCGCCGTTGGGCGCTCACTGGATTCTCCACTACGCGCCCGACCGCTCGACCCTGACCGGCCTCTGGCGCGCCGATCCGCCGTCCGCCGCGGTGGTCGAGGTGATGCTGACCCGCATCGGCCAGCGCACTTACGATCGCCAGGACACCTTCGCCTACGATAACTTCCTCTGGAACGACTATACCGGCGCCCCGATCGCGCTTGAGACCACGCCCTACGACTACGCCAAGATGCAGGTGCCGCTGACCGAGGGGCCGCTCCAGACCATGAACGGCGCGACCTATCACGACGTGGTCGATCCGCGCACCAAGTTCACCTTTCCCCGCGTCGTCGCGCTGCCGGCTGGTGGCGACATCGCCCCGGTCAACCTCATGCTCGACCAGCAGCGCTGGGCCACCAGTTTCATCGGGCTCGAGTGCCTGGGCCAGGACTATCTGAGCGGTGGCTGGGATGAGCGGCGCGTCGGCGATGGCTATAGCCCGCTGGGCGATGTCGACCAGGAAGGCATTTCGGTCGATTATGTCAGCGACACCGTGATGAGCATCAGCCAGAGCGGCAGCCTCTATTGCGGCGGCGCCTCCCCCCACAATCACATCGATTATTACACCTATGATGTCCGTGCCGGTGGCGCGCTGGATCTCGGCGCGATTTTCAAGGACTGGGATGCCACTACCGACGATCCGGCTCAGGCGCTGATCGATTGGGTCATCGCTGCCTATCCCAAGACGCCCGACTATGACGCCGATTATGCGGCGGAATGCGAGATCAACGAGAACATCGCCAAGCATCTCGACATCAGCTTTGCGCCGGACGACACCGCCGTATTCCTGATCGGAGGCATCGACCAGGCCGCCTGCATGGGCGCCATCGTCGCCGCGCCTTTGGCCGATATCAAGGACCTGCTGACCGACACCGCCGTCGATTATTTCCCATCGCTGAAATCCTGAGGAACGCGCTGACCCGTCCGGCATTGCGCATTGAGGAGAACACAACCACGGTTGCGAAATTGATACGACGCGCTTCGGCGGTCACATGCCAGCCGATTTTCAGCATGCATTAAGTCCCTGTATTTTTGTAGGAATTTGCCGATGACGCTGGGTTTTGTTGGGACGGGTACGATCACGGCCGCAATCGTGCGGGGGCTGCGGCGCGACGGCGATGATCGGCCCATAGTGCTGTCGCCGCGCAATGCGGTGCTTGCCACCGAGCTGGCTGCCGGTCTTCCAGACGTCCAGGTTGCCGCCTCCAACCAGGATGTGCTCGACCGCTGCGACACCGTCTTCATCGCCGTGACGCCGCAGGTGGTCGCCGAGGTGATGGGGGACTTGCGCTTCGAGCCCCGCCACCGCGTCATCAGCCTCGTCGCCACCGTCTCGATGCGCCGCCTGTCCGAATTGGTGGAGCCGGCCGGACGTCTGCGCCGCGCCGTGCCGCTGCCTTTCGTCGCGGTCGGGCTGGGCGGCACCTTGCTCTACCCAACCGATCCCGAAATCGCGGCGCTGTTCGATCGCCTCGGCCGCGCCATCACCCTGGCCAGCGAGGACGACATCGATGTCCTGACCGTCGCCAGCGCCACCATGAGCGCCTACTTCGCCACCATGGCCAATATCGACAGCTGGCTGGTGGAAAAGGGCATTCCGGCCGAGCAGTCGCGGGCCTATCTGGCCCAGCTTGGCATCGGGCTCGCGGCCGCCGCCGCCGATCATCCCAACGTCAGCTATGCCCAACTGGTGCACAACTATGCCACGCCGGGCGGCCTCAACGAACAATTGCGCCAGCATCTGGACAAGACCGGCGCGCAGCAGAGCTATAGCGAGGGCCTTGATGCGCTTTTCACCCGCGTTAAGGGCCGCTAACGCGAAAATGCTGGCAGGCAAGCGACAGCGCCGTTGATTTTCTGCGCAATCCAAATAATATCGTCCCCCAATAGACTGGCAATGACCAGCAGGGTGGAGACGGACCAATGGCATCTTTGGATTTGCGCAATATCGAAAAGGGCTACGGCACCGTTTCGGTCATCAAGGGCATCGACCTGCATGTCGATGAGGGCGAGTTCGTCGCCCTGGTCGGCCCCTCCGGCTGCGGTAAGTCCACCATTTTGCGCATGATCGCCGGGCTTGAGGATATCACGGGCGGCGAGATCGCCATCGGCGATCAGGTCGTCAACGACATGACCCCGCGCGAGCGCAATATCGCCATGGTGTTCCAGAGCTACGCGCTCTATCCGCACATGACCGTGTCGCGCAATATGAGCTTCAACCTCGAGCTTTCGGGCAAGCCCAAGGCCGAAATCGCCAAGCGTGTCGCCAACGCCGCCCGCATGCTGGAACTGGAACCGCTGCTCGAGCGCAAGCCCAGCCAGCTCTCCGGCGGCCAGCGCCAGCGCGTCGCTATGGGCCGCGCCATCGTGCGCGATCCGTCCGTGTTCCTTTTCGACGAGCCGCTGTCCAACCTCGATGCCAAGCTGCGCGTGCAGATGCGCGGCGAGATTAAGGCCCTGCACAAGAAGGTCGGCGTGACCTCGATTTACGTCACCCACGACCAGGTCGAGGCCATGACCCTGGCCGACCGCGTGGTGGTGCTCGACAAGGGCGTAATCCAGCAGTCGGGCACGCCGATGGAGCTGTACCGCCACCCAGCCAATGTCTTTGTCGCGGGTTTCATCGGTTCGCCATCGATGAACTTCCTCGATGCAGTTATCGTCGGGCCGGGGCAGGCCAGGACGCCCGAAGGCGTAGTGTTCGATTTCGTGCCCGGTGGGGCGGTGACAGCGGGGCAGGCGGTCATCATAGGCCTACGGCCAGAGCATTTGCTGCTCGACGGCCCCGGCACCGTGCTGGATGGCGATGTCGATTATGTCGAGCCCACAGGCGGGCAGACCTTCGTGAATTTGAAGATCGGGGAACGCGCGATCACGGTTGTGGTCAGCGGCGCTGTCGACGTCGTGGCCGGCAGCCGCCTGAGCGTCCGCGCCGGCCGCGACCAGGTGCATGTGTTCGATGCCGAAAGCGGGGCGCGGGTCAGCGCTTAGAGGAGCAGCGGGCGGGTGGAGATGAGCGGCTAGGCGCTGCTCTTGCGCCACCTTCTACTTTCTTCCTTCCCGCGGACTTGATCCGCGGGCCTCTCACCGCCCACGCCGTGTTGAGAGCGGCCCGCGGGTCAAGCCCGCGGGAAGAACGGTGAGTGGGGAACAATGTGCCACATCCTCGTGGTTCGAGGCGCCAAGCGGCGCACCTCACCATGAGGGCTACTCTTGGACTTGCGATTTCCCAGTAGCCCTCATGGTGAGGTGCGAGCACTTCGCGAGCCTCGAACCACGAGTGCGTGCCCCACCCTACTTCACCGCCCCAGCCGTCAGCCCCGCTATGATGTGCTTCTGCGCGGCAAAAAACACGATCACGGTCGGCAAGATCGTCAGCGTAATAAACGCCAGGATCAGCTGCCAGTCCGTCGCGAATTCGCCCTTGTAGACCATGATCCCGAGCGGCCAGGGATACTTGCTCTCCGAGTTCAGCATGATCAACGGCAGGATATAGCTGTTCCAGCTCCCCACGAACGAGATGATACCCACCGTGGCGATGATTGGCCGGCTCAGCGGCAACGAAATGTGCCAGAAAAACCGGAAATAGCCCGCGCCATCCACAAACGCCGCGTCGAACAACTCATTGGGCAGATTGCGGAAATAGTTGCGAAACAAGAGAATGCTCATGCCCAGGCCGAACGCTACCTGCGGCAGCACCACGCCCCAATAGGTATCGAGCAGCCCCAGATCGCGGATGCGGATGAACAGCGGCAGGATGGCCGTTGCGGCGGGAAACATCAGCCCGACCAGGAAGTAATTCAGCAAAAAGTCCGAACCGAAAAACTTCACATGCGCGAAGGTAAAGGCCGCCATCGAGGCGAACAGCAGCGTCAAAAACACTGTTAGCACCGCGATCAGCAGCGAATTGCCCATCTGCAGCCAATAGCGCTGGCTGAACAGGATGTCCCCATAGTTCGACCAGATCCACTCCCTGGGAATCCCGAACGCATTGCCGCGCAGATCGCCAATGGTGCGGAAGCCGCCAAAGGCAGTGGTGAGCAGCGGCACCACGACGATCGCCGCGACGATTATCAGGCAGGCGTAGAGGTAAGTCTGCGTCTTCACATTCAGCCGCCGACCGCCAGTAGCGGCCGTCGCGGCGTCAATCGGGGGTGCGGTCAGCTCAGTCATTTTTCATGAAAACCCGCTTGTAGCTGAACGCCAGGGTGACGCAGATGATGAACAGGATCACGCCCACAGCCGAGCCGAAGCCGACCTGCATGCGCATCACGCCGAACGAGAACAGGAAGGTCACCAGCGTCTGGGTGGAATTGGACGGACCGCCGCCAGTGAGCGGCATGATCATGTCGAACAATTGCAGCGAGCCAACCACGGCAAAGAAGATCGACAGCCGCACCGTCGAGCCGAGCAGGGGGAGGGTGACGCGATAGAATTTCTGCCACCCCGTTGCGCCATCGATATCGGCGGCTTCCAGCACGCTCTTGTCGAGCGACTGCAGCCCGGCGATGAACAGCATCATGTGGAAGCCGAAATACTTCCAGACGATGACCGCCAGTACGGCATAGAACGCTACCTGCTTGTCGGCCAGCCAGAATGGCGGCGTCTGCCCGAAAGTGCGCGCGATATTTGCCACCAGCCCGAATTCGCCATCATAGACGAAGCGCCAGATCAGGCCAGCCGCGACATCGGCCAGCACATAGGGCAGGAAGAAAATCAGGCGGAAAAACGTCGCGCCCTTGATGCTCTTGGTGACCATGGTGGCCAGCCACATCGCGAGCGGCACCTGGATGCAGATCGAAATCAGGATGATCAGGCCGTTGTTGACCAGCGCGTTGCGGAACGCACTTTGCTTGAACACCAGCTCGTAATTCTTCCAGCCGATCCATTGTTCGGGGAGGCCGTAGCCATTCCAGTTGAAGAAGGAATACCAGGCCGCCTCGCCCATCGGCAGGATGACAAAGACGGTGAACAGCAGCAGCGCCGGCGGCAGGAACAGCACCAGCACCGGCCATTTGCCGCGCATCTGCGCGCGACGGCGGGTGGTCAATCCCAGGAAACTGGTTGGGCGCGCTGACACGCCACTCGCGGTAGTGATCTGGCTCATTGTAGCCGGTCGCTCCTGCATAAAACGAAAACCCGCCGCGCCATCCTAAGACGACGCGGCGGCAGGAGGAATTATTGTTCGAGCGAGAACGCATCCTGGATCTGCTGCAGGGCGTCTTCCGGCGTCACTTCGCCAGAGACGATGCCCACAGACATGTCGTTCACGACGCGACCGACATTGGGGCCCAGGTCCTGGTCCAGATAGTTCTGGTGCCAGGTGGCCTTGGCCATCTGCCCAGCGCTATCGGCCATTGACGGGTCCTTGACGCCGCTGTCGGCGCCCAGCGTCGTCGGCAGGATGTTATTCTTCTCGGCCATCGTGGCTTCATTAGCCTCACTGGTCAGGAACTTGAGGAAATCCTCAGTTTCCGGCGGCGCATTGGTGGTCACCACCCAGCCATTGAGGCCGCCGAAGTCGTCGGTGATGACACCGGCGCCGCCATCAACCAGCGGGAAGGCAAAGCGGCCCAGGTTTTCCGGCGGCTGGCCCTTGCCGTCGGTGGCCACGTTGGCCTGGTTCTGCGGCGTTGCAGTGTTTTCAAAGGCCAGGAGAATGGCCGCGCGACCATCGCCGAAAACGGCCTGTGTGTCGTTCCAGTTGGCACCGAGATAGCCGTCCTGGAAGGGTTCCAGCTTGCCCAGATCGGCGAGATCCTGGCTGGCCTTGACGAAAGCCTCGCCCTGGAAGCCTTCGCCGCCCTTGGCAGCGTCGAACCCGGCCTTGCCGGCTTCGCGCATCGCCAGATAGCTCCAGTAGAAATGGAGCGGCCACTTGTCGCCACCGCCACCGGCGATCGGGGTGATGCCGGCGGCTTTGATCTTGGTCACGGCGGCCAGGAAATCGGCCCAGGTCTTGATCGTCGTCGCGTCTACGCCGGCTTTCTCGAACAGCGCCTTGTTGTAGAAGAACGAAACCAGGCCGGACTGGGTTGGCGCGGCATAAACTTTGCCATCGACGCTCAGGCCATCGACGGCAGCAGGCGAGATCGTGTTGCGCCACGCGCCACCATCGGCATCCATCGCCGCGGTAATGTCGCGGATCTTGCCGGTTTCCGTTTGTGCCTTCAGCACGCCGCCGCCCCAGGTGTAGAAAATCGAGGGCGCGTCATTGGACTGCAGCAGGGTCGGCAGCTTGGCCTTGAAGGCCTCGTTTTCGAGGAACTGGAACTCGATCTTGACGTCTGGATGGCTGGCCTCATAAGCAGCCGCGATGTCCTGCCAGGTCTTGAGCCGATCCGGATTGGCTTCCAGATGCATCCATTTGATGGTGCTTTCCGCGTAGGCCGCGGTTACACCGGCGGTCAGGGCGATCGCACCCAGCGCGACCATAAACGAACGCCGCGTGGCGCGGCCAAAATGCAATTTCATGGTAATCCTCCCGCATGGACATATTTGTCCTTGATGCGCATTAAATAGTGCGCGGGTTTATCGATCTGTCAAGGCCTCGCTGGAAACGTGTCCGCGACCGAGCAGGAAATTGCCGGATATCGGGCGTTTTGCTCTTGCGCGCCTACCGAACCCGCGGCTACAACCACCGCACTTAATTCGCGTCGCGTTGTAATTGCGGCCGCGAGGGGACGAACCGAGTTATTGCCGCCCGATGAAGACCGCCGACCCCGAATTGATGCGGGCGATCAACCGCTTCCACGTTCTCGACACCATTCGGCGGTTCGGGGCGATTTCGCGTGTCGAGATCGGCGAGCGCACCGTGCTCTCCGCCACCACGGTCTCCGCCATCACCGCCTCGCTGCTCGATGACGGACTGATTTCCACCCGCCACGAAGGCGATCTGCGCAGCGGCGGCGCCCGCGGCCGGCCCCGCGTCATGCTGACGCTCAATCCCGAAGCCGCCCGCGTCGTCGGCGCCAAGATCGCGTCCAACCGGCTGGTGTTCTGCGTCACCAATTTCCAGGGGGACGTGCTCGCCAGCCTCACCCTGCCGGTGCGCGTCGATCGCCTGCCGGTTGAGGTCATTGCCGATCTGGTCGAGGACGGCGTGCGCCGCTGCGTCATGGATGCGGGCCTGGCGCTCAACGAAATCAAGACCGTAGCCCTGTCGCTGCCCGGCATCATCGAGCACGGCACCGGCCGTGTCCGCTCCAGTGCCGTGTTCCGCGATGCCAATGTGTCGCTCAAGGAAGCCATCGTCAAACGGCTGGATATCGACACCATCGTCGAAAGCGACGCCAACGCCATCACCATGGCCGAGCACTGGTTCGGCCGCGGCCGCGACTGCGACGATTTCGTGCTGGTGGCCATCGAGGAAAGCCTGGGCCTCGGCGTGTTGCATGGCGGCCAATTGTTCCGCGGCGCCCGCGAACTCAGCCTCACTCTGGGCGACATGATCATGGGCTCGGACCCCGAACATGCCATCAAACTCTCCGAACTGGCCAGCGAGCGCGCCATCCTCGACGGCGACCATGGCGACTCGCGCGTCCGTGACGCCATCCGCCTGGGGCAGGGCATGGGCCGCGTCCGTGGGCTGATCGAAGAGGGCGACAACGAATTGCGCATCGCCGCCGCCCGCGCTGGCTCGGCTTTGGGCATCGCCATCGCCAACCTCGTCGCCCTGTTCGCGCCACCGCGCGTCATCCTCGTCGGCTCGACCCTGGCTCTGGGCGATTACCTGCTGGATTCCCTGCGCCTCGCCTTCGCCAAGGCCATTCCAGATCCGCTCAAGAACGTCGCCCAGATCGTCATCGACGAGGTCAGCGATGAGCTATGGGCCCGCGGCGCCGCCGCCGTGGCGCTCGGCGAACTTTATGGCTCGCCCTGGGGCACCACCGGCCCGGCGCGCCGCAGCAATACAACCGAATTTTCAGACACCGAAGCGGGGAGATAAATCATGGACAAAGTTGGTATCGGCATTATCGGCCTGGGCAATATTTCGGCTGCCTATCTCAAGGCGAGCAAGGATTTCCCCATTCTCGATATCCGCGCCGTCGCGGACATGAACCCGGCCGCCGCCAAGGCCCGCGCCGATGAATTCGCCCTCAAGGCCGTCGCCCTCGACGATATCTTCACCGACCCGTCGATCGATATCATCCTCAACCTGACCATCCCCAATGCGCATGTCGATGTTGGTCTGCGCGCCATCGCTGCCGGTAAGCACGTCTATTCGGAAAAGCCGCTCGGCGTGGTGTTCTCCGAGGGCCAGAAGCTGCTTGCCGCCGCCAAGGCCAAGGGCCTGCGCGTCGGCTCGGCACCCGACACTTTCCTCGGTGGCGCGCACCAGACCTCGCGCCGCATTGTCGACGAGGGCACGCTGGGTCAGCCGGTCGGCGGCACCGCCTATTTCATGTGCCCCGGCCATGAGCGCTGGCACCCCAATCCCGCCTTCTACTACGAAGCCGGCGGCGGTCCGATGCTCGACATGGGTCCCTATTACATCACCGATCTGGTCAACCTGTTTGGCCCCGTCGCCAAGGTATCGGGCTTCGGCACCATGGTGCGTCCGACCCGCACCATCACGTCCAAGGAACGCAATGGCGAGGTTATCCCCGTCCACGTTCCCACCCATGTCTCGGGCACGCTGGTGTTCCAGAACGGCGCCGTTGTCCAGGTGACGATGAGCTTCGACGTCGCCGCCCACAAGCACGTGCCGCTGGAAATCTACGGCACCGAAGGCACCCTGATCGTGCCCGATCCCAACCATTTCGGCGGCCAGATCCAGCTGCTAAAAAAGGGCGGCGAATGGGCCGATATAGAAACTGACATGCCCTATGCGGGCGAGGGCAATTACCGCTCCATCGGCCTGGCCGACATGGCCCACGCCATCGTCTCCAATCGCCCGCATCGTGCCAGTGGCGATCTGGCTTTGCACGTGCTCGAAGTCATGGAAGCGTTCGAGACCTCGTCGCAATCGGGCCGGGTCATTGACATCACCACGCCGGTCACCCGACCGGCGCCGCTATCGGAATCGCTGGTCGACGGCCGGCTGGGCTAAAGCATATTCGGAGGAACTACTATGCGCGAAGCACTGATCGTCTGGGGTGGCTGGAGCGGGCATGAGCCCGAACAATGCGCCGCCATCATCAAGACCATGCTCGAAGAAGACGGCTTCAAGGTCTATGTGGAAAACACCACCGAGGCTTTTGCCGATCCCTCGATCAAGGACCTGAGCCTGATCGTGCCGATCTTCACCATGAGTAAGATCGAGAAGGAAGAGGTCTCCAACCTCGTCGCCGCGGTCCAGGGTGGCGTGGGCCTTGCCGGCTATCACGGCGGCATGGGCGACGCCTTCCGCGATGCGGTCGATTACCAGTTCATGGTCGGCGGCCAGTGGGTGGCTCACCCCGGCAACATCATTGACTACCGCGTCGATATCACCCGCTCGGATGACCCTGTGATGGCCGGCGTCGACAGCTTCGCCTACCGTTCCGAGCAATATTACATGCATGTCGACCCCTCCAACGAGGTGCTGGCGACCACGACGTTCAATGGCGATCACGCCTATTGGATCAACGGTGTCACCATGCCGGTGGTGTGGAAGCGCAAGCATGGCGAGGGCCGGGTGTTCTATTCCTCGCTCGGCCACGTCGCCAGCGAGTTCAAGGTGCCGCAGATGAACACCATCCTGCGTCGCGGCATGAACTGGGCGGCACGGTAGAACCCCTCACCCTGCTTGCTCCGCTGAACGCGTCCCAAGCTGTCCCTCTCCCACAAGGGGCGAGGGTGACGACTGACAGTTCTCGGCTCTGTCCCCTTCTCCCCTTGTGGGAGAAGGTGCCCGAAGGGCGGATGAGGGGTCTTTGCTCTCGGCGGCATTGCCACATTCACAAACCTGTTCCTCCCCCTTATGGGGAGGGCTAGGGTGGGGCACCTACGCCGCCCCTGAGCCCAACGCCCATGCCCTTCCAAGCCCTCCTCACCGAAAAGTCCGAAGCCGGCGCCATCACCTCCAGCGTCCAAACGCTGGATAACTCCCGCCTGCCGGACGGCAACGTCACCCTCACCGTCGAGTGGTCTGGCCTCAACTACAAGGACGGCCTCGCCCTCACCGGCGGTGGCGGCATCGTCCGCACCTATCCTCACATCGGCGGCATCGACGCCTCGGGCACGGTCCTCGACAGCGCCGATCCCCGCTATGCCCCCGGCGATCAGGTCATCCTCACCGGCTGGCGCGTCGGCGAAACCCATTGGGGTGGTTACGCGCAAAAGCTGCGGCTCGACGCCAACTGGCTGGTGCCGCTGCCCAAGGGCATGTCCACCCGCACCGCCATGATGCTGGGCACCGCCGGGTTCACCGCCATGCGCGCCATCGACCGGCTCGAAGCCAATGGCCTCACCCCCAGTGGCGGCGAAGTGCTGGTGACCGGGGCAGGGGGCGGCACCGGCTCCATCGCCGTGCACCTGCTCGGCAAGCTCGGCTACCAGGTCGTCGCCGTCTCCGGGCGCCCGCAGCTGGCCGAGGGCCTCCGCCAACTTGGCGCGACCAGCATCATCGCCCGCGACGAACTGATGGCCACGCCCGACAAACCCCTCGAAAGCGCCCGCTGGGCTGGCGTTGTCGATACGGTTGGCGGCGCCATGCTGGGCAAGGTGCTCAAACAGGTCAAAGCCCAAGGCGCCGTCGCCGCCTTCGGTAATGCCGGTGGGATAGAACTCAACACCACCGTGCTCCCCTTCATTTTGCGCGGCGTCGCCCTGCTCGGCATCGACAGCGTCATGCAGTCTTATTCGGCCCGCATCCCGGCCTGGACCCGCCTCGCCGAACTCTTCGATCCCGTCGCCTTTGAACCCTTCGTCAGCGAAGTCGGCCTTGCCGAACTGCCCCAGGCCGCCCGCGATATCCTGGCCGGCAAGGTGCAGGGGCGGACCTTGGTGAAGCTTCGATAGCCGCTCTTCACCTCGCCCCTCCGGGGAGAGGTCGGCGCGCAGCGACGGGTGAGGGGCCTTTCCCACGCGCGTCACCCAGTAAAGGCCCCTCACCCGACCCAAGAGGGTCGACCTCTCCCCAAAGGGGCGAGGTGAAGGTCGGCTACCACCATCAGCCCATCATACAATATTCTACTAAAAACATAGACATTATCGTTTTGTAGATTTCAATTCTACCAGCCTCCCCGTCGGGGCAAGCAATTTGTCCCGCGCCCATCGCATTCGCAACGCCCGCTCTCGCCGTGGACCAGCACGGCGTGCTCGTATTGTCCTGTCGCCGCTATGCCGTGTTCGAAGGAAAAAACCTCCATGTCCGTGCTTGATCTGGCCACCCTGTCGCCCGCCTTTGATCCCGGTCTACTGTCCTCGGTCGATAGCGATAGCTTCAAGGATTCGATGCGCCATCTGGCTGGGGCCGTCAGTGTCATCACGGTCGGCAAGGGCGATGACCGCACCGGCTTCACCGCCACTTCGGTGTCGTCGCTGTCGGTCGATCCGCCTTCGATCCTGGTCAGCCTCAACCGCGCGTCCTCGTCCTGGTCGACGCTGCAGCGCCACGGCCATTTTGCCGTCAACGTCCTCGCCCATGACCAGCAGCACATTGCCGACCGCTTTTCCGGCCGGGGCGGCATCAAGGGCGCCGACCGCTATCTCGGCGGCCAGTGGCAGGAACTCGTTACCGGCACGCCGGCCCTGGTCGATGCCCTGACCGTCCTCGATTGCGAGCTGGAAGAAGCCATCGACCGTCACTCCCATGCGATCCTGATTGGCCGGGTCCGGGCCGTCACCACGCGTGGCGATGCCCAGCCGCTGATCTACTGGCACGGCAGCTACCGTCACATCGGAGGTCCGTCGAGCAGCTAGGTCATAGCTGTCGCCAATTTGACATATGACGCCTATAGGTCGCGCAGACGACTGGAGGGCGCATGACCGATATCAAACTGCAATCCATCGCCAAGAACTTTGGTGGCGCGCCGGTGCTGTCCGATATCGACCTGGACTTCGCCGCCGGCTCGTTCACCGCACTGCTCGGCCCCTCCGGCTGCGGCAAGACCACTTTGCTGCGCCTGATCGCCGGCTTCGAAACCCCCAGCGCTGGCGAAATCCTGTTCGGCACCCGCACGGTCGCCACGCCGGAGCACCAGGATGCACCCGAGGATCGCGGCGTCGGCATCGTTTTCCAGTCCTATGCGCTGTGGCCGCACATGGATGTGGCGCAGAACATTGCTTATCCTCTCCGGGCTCGCCGCATAGAATCCTCGCTGATCGCCCCCAGGGTGGCGGCGGCGTTGCGAACCGTGGACCTTGCCGGTTTCGAGTCTCGCCGCGTCGATGAACTCTCCGGCGGCCAGCGCCAGCGTGTTGCTTTGGCGCGGTGCCTCGTCGCTGAAACCCAGGCCATCCTGTTCGACGAACCGCTGGCCAATCTCGACGTCCACCTGCGCGCCTCGATGATCGAGGCCTTTCGCGCCATCCACCAGCGCACCGGCGCCACCATCATCTATGTCACCCACGATCAGGCCGAGGCGCTGGCCCTGGCCGACCGTATCGCCGTGCTGGATGGTGGACGCCTACAACAACTTGGCACCCCGCAGCAGATTTACGGTTCCCCGGCCAACGCCATGGTCGCCGGATTCGTCGGCCGCGGCAGCATCGTGAGCGCCACGGTGGACGGGCAGGGCGCGAGCGTGGCTGGCCATCACTTCGCGGCGCGGGGAACTGCTCAGACCGGTCCCGCCAAGCTGCTGCTCCGCCCCGAATCCCTCCACCTGGCCGATGCCGGCATCGCTGCCACAGTGGACGGCCTAAGTTACAAGGGCCCGGTCTATGAGCTGCATCTGACCATCACCGGCTCGCGTGAGCGCCTTGTCCTCGATAGCCCCGAGCCCGTCGCGGTTGGTGCCAAGGTTCATGTCGCCGTCACCGACGCCTGGATCGTTCCTGGCTAGCGCCAAGAGTACGCTCGATCTATTGTACCTGATCCATCCCCACCCACCGTCCTTCCCGCGGGCTTGACCCGCGGGCCGCTCTCAATCCGGCACAAGCGGCGAACGGCCCGCGGATCAAGTCCGCGGGAAGGAAGGAGTGGTAAGCTCGAATATCACTCAGCCCCTCAACGCCAGGGCAAAACGCCTGCCGGCAGTTTGTGCCCCAGCCGGTCCACCGCCAGCAGCAAGACGACAACCGCTACGATGGTGGTCACCGCGACCGCCGCCGCGTGGGTGGCTAGGCCCGCCTCCTCGAGGCTGAACAGGATCACTCCCAGCGTCTCGTGCCCGCCCGACCACAGCAGCGCCGAAACTGTCAATTCATTGAACGCCGTCATGAACACCAGCAGCGCTCCCGCGACTGCGGCCGGCGCCGCCAACGGCGTCGTGATGGTCAACAGCCTCCGCAGCGGCCCGGCGCCCGACGACGCTGCCGCTTCCAACAGATCATGCGACATCTGCCCGATAGCGGTGGTGACGGGCTTGAGCGCCAGCGCCAGGAACCGCATCAGATAAGCGATCAGGATTATCCAGGCGGTGCCATATAGGCTGCCGATCAACGGCAGCGGCTTGAGGAACAACAGGATACAGGCGCTGGACAACACGATCCCCGGCAGCGCATAGGGCAAATCAACCAGCCCATGCGCCAGCCGTTGCCCCCGTCGCGACAGATGCGTCAGCGCAATAGCCAGCGGCACCGCACCCAGCGCCAGGATCACTGCCGCCGCACCGGCGAGGCTTGTGGAATTGACGAATGCCCGGATCGTCGACGCCTGTCGCGTCAGCACCTCGGCATAATTGTCGAAAGTCAGCGTCGCCCAAGTCAACGGCACGCCATAGGACGGGATCAACGACGTGCCGACCAGCGCCAGGATCGGCAGCGCGATCATTACCAGCAGCACGATAAACGCCAGGACCGACACGGGCAGGCGCCATCCGCGGAGGCTGAACCGCGCCGACGTCCCCGCCGTGAAACGATGCCCACGTCCGCGCAAGGCAAAACCCTGCAACCCAACCCCAAGTAGCGCCAGCACCCCGATCAGGATCGACAGCGACGCCACCTGCGGCAACACCCCGGAGCCGTAGCTCGAAAGCTGCTGGTAGATCAGCGTCGTCAGCGTCAGGTAATTGACCGGCATGCCCAGCAGTGCCGGAATGCCGAAATTGCCGATGCCGGCCACAAAAGCCAGCGCCGCCCCCGCCGCCAGATAAGGCCGTACGAGCGGCAGCACCACATCGAGTAAGACCCGCAGCGGCCGAACGCCCGACGCTCTTGCGGCCTCGACATAGTCGCGCGGAATTCCCGCCAGCCCCGCCCGCACGGTGATGAACACGATCGGCGCATGCTGAAACCCGTAGAGCGCGATGATGCCGCCGCGTCCAAGCAGCGGATTGCTAGAGCCGGGTGGAGGCGCCAATCCGAACGCTCCCAAAAGAGCGCTCGACGGCCCCAGCAGGTGCATCCACGACAGTGCCGTCACCTGCGGCGCGACCATCAGCGGCAGCAAAAGAAGAAATCCAGCAAGCTTGCGCCCAGCCATGTCGCTCATCGACACCAGCAGCGCAAACGGCACCCCGATCAGCAGCGCCAGCACGGCCCCGAAAAACGCCGTATCTACCGTATTGAGCGTGGCCCTCAGCGTCGCCGCCTTGGCAGCTCGCTCCAGAAAAATCGATAAATCCAGCACCCCGCCCGGCGCCAGCGCCGCCCAAACCAGTCGCGCCATCGGCAGCAGGCACAGCACCCCAATCACGACAAAAACGAAAATGACGGGCAATGCAGTGCCGGTCATCCGACCAAGCGACACACCCATCCTGCCCGAGAGGGAGAGGCGAATGTCCGTGTCGCTGGAACTGTTTAGCCGTGTTTCGGTCACGCTGACTTTGAAGATTACTGGCCGAAGATTTCGGTGAACTTTTCCTTGTTCGCCGCGTCGTCGGCAAGAGCCTTGGCCGCGTCATAACCGAGCACGTGGATCGAAGCGCGATCTGGATAGCCGGCGGGCAGGGCCACGCTGGCGCTGGCAGGGATGTAGCCCATGGACGAGGCGAGCTGCTGGCCTTTTTCCGACAGCAGGAAATCGATGAACAGCTTGGCCGCATCGGGATGCTTGGCCGACTTGAGAATCGCCACCGGCTCGGTCACCGCCGAAACGCCTTCGGTGGGAAACACGAAACCAACCGGCGCACCCTTGGCGGCTTCGCGGATCGGCAGGTAGTCGACGATCATGCCATAGAGCTTGTCGCCACCGGCAACCGCCTTCAGCACATCGCCATTGCCGCCCGAGGCGAGAGCGCCATTAGCCGCCAGCGCCGTGTAAAAGTCCCAACCGCCGTCGAGATTACCGGTCAGCGTCACCGCATGGATCATCGCCGCGCCCGAAGTCAGCGGGCTGGGCATGGCGATCTGGTCCTTGGCTTCCGGCTTGGTTAGGTCCAGCCAGCTGGTCGGCACCATTGGCGCCGCCGTGTTGTAGATGATGCCGGTGGTGATCAGCTTGGTCGAGAAATAGCTGAAGTCCTTGTCCATCAGGCCCGGCTCGAAGCCCGCCACATTGGCTTCGGGATAGGCCTGCAGCAGGCCTTCCTGCTTGAGGCCTTCCATGGTGACCATGTCCGAGATCAGCAGCACATCGGGCTGCGGCGCGCCGGCTTCGATTTCGGTGCGCAGCTTGGCCATGATCAGCGGGGTGCCGTCGCGCACCCACTCCACCTTGATGCCCGGATTGGCGGCCATGAACGCGTCGGCCGTGGCCTGCGCATCGGTATTGGGCTGGCTGGTATAGAGCACCAGCGTGTCATCGGCAGCGAGGGCCGGGGTGAACGCGGTGGCGAGCATGAGGCCCGCAAGGATGAGGTGGCGCATGGAGAGCTCCTGATCTGCCGTTGCAGTCGATGCCGACCCGAGGCGGGCCGACCGTTGGCGGGAGCCCTAGCGGCTGCGGTTGACGGTTCGATGACAATGGCCGGGCTTTGCACCGCGCCGCAATAACGCGGCGGCTCAATGTCCCTTCGGTCGCTGTTCTCCCGCTTCGATGCGGATGGGCAGGATGTTTTCCGGCGGCGGCAGCGGGCACACCGCGTGGACCGTGAAGGCGCAGGGCGGATTGAACGCCTTGTTGAAGTCGAGAATGATGGTGTCGTCGGTCAGCTCTTCCCCGTAGAGGAACCGCGACGCGCCATAGGTCTCGGTCTTGGAGGTGAGGTCGCGCAGCACGAATTGCGGCTTGGCGGCAGTGCCATGGGTGGGCAGCAATTCGTAGGTGACGCCGTCATGGGTGAAGACGGCCTTGCGGGTTATCGTCACCGTCGTGGGAATGCCGAGGACCGTGTCGACATCCATCTCTATAGGCCGGTCCAGCTTCACCCAGTCGGCGATCTTTCGCCAGTTCGGGTCGATCGGGAAATAGGGCAGGCCGGGAAAGTTCACGCGTTCCGGCGCATCGATGTCGCGCACCCGCAAGGCGTTACGGCCGTCCATCGTCGTCACTTCCAGCCGCAGCGAGCCGAGGGCGAAGCGGGGCGGATTGACGGGATCGATCTTGAGCACGATGGGCGCCGCGCCAGCTTCTGCTGGCTGGAACGTCACGCCGTTTTGGTCCTGCGTAATGCTGCCAAGGTGGGCGGGGCCGGCGGACAGTATGATGTCATTGCTTTCGTCTGAACCGACACTGGCGGTGCCGTCTTCCAGCCAGAACCGGCCAATGACGTTGAGCCAGCCATCTTCGGCGGTGAGATGGGCAATGCGCTGCGCCTGCCAGTCCTTGATCGTCGCGTCGTAATCAGAAGCCATAGGATCCACCAAAGTTCAGGCCGGCATGCGCGGAGCGCTGTCGATCAATTTACGCGTATAGGGATGTTGCGGGTGGTCGAGTATCTGGCGCGTCTTGCCGTTTTCGACAATGCGGCCGCGCTCCAGGATCACGATGTCCTCGCACAGCGAGGCGACGACGCCGAGGTCGTGCGAGACCAGCACCAGTGTCATTTTCCGTCCAAGCGTCTTCAGCAAATCCACGATGCGGATGCGTGTCGAGAGGTCGAGGGCACTGACGGCTTCGTCGGCGAGTATGAGTTCGGGGCGCGAAACGATGGCGCGGGCGATTGCGATGCGCTGCCGCTGCCCGCCGGAGAATTCATGCGGATAGCGGTTCATGGCATCCGCAGGCAATCCAACGGACACCAGCGCTGCCTCGACCGCCTCGCGATGCGGCACCGCGATATTCAGCGATTGCAGCGGTTCAGCAATGATGCCGAAGACGTTCTGGCGTGGGTCGAGCGAGGAATAGGGGTCCTGGAACACCGCCTGCACGGAGCGGCGATACGCGCGCATGAAGCCGCGATTGCCGGCGTCCAGCATCTGCTCGCCAAAGCGAATAGTCCCCTTGGTCGGTCGATTGAGCCCCAGCAGCAGCCGCAGCAGTGTGGTCTTGCCGGAGCCCGATTCACCGACGATGCCGAGATTCCGGCCGCGCTTGACCACGAGGCTGACATCGTCCAGCACCTGCCGGTCGCGGGCATAGCCGAAGCTGACATGGTCGACGGACAGGATCATGGCGTGCGGCCCAGCGCTTGATCGAAGGCGCGCGCAGCCTCGACTAGGGTCTTCGTGTAGGGGTTCTTCGGCACGCCGAGCACGTCGCGCACCGCGCCTTGCTCCACGGCCACGCCGTTGCGCAAAACCGTCAGCCGATCGACCACGTTGGCGACCACCGGCAGGTCGTGGCTGATGAACAGCAGCGCCATTCCGAGGTCGCGCACCAGGCTGTCGAGCAGCTTCAGGATTTCCGCCTGCGTCGTCACATCCAGCGCCGTGGTTGGCTCGTCGGCGATCAGTAGCTTTGGCTGGCACGCCAGTGCCATGGCGATCGCTACCCGCTGCCGTTGTCCGCCCGAAACTTCGTAGGGATAGGCGGCGGCAATGCGCTCCGGCTGGGGCAGGGCGACGCGCTCCATCAGTTCGAGCACTTCGTGTTTGATGGCTTTCGGGTCGAGCCCCTCGCGCCGATAGCGCCGCCGCAGCGGCTCCTCGATCTGGCGACCGAGCCGCATCAGCGGATCCAGCGCCGTCAGTGGCTCCTGGAAAATCACCGCCGTAGCGCTGCCACGCAATTGCCCGAGATTGCGTTCGGATGCGCCGATAACCTGCTGCCCATCCAGAGTGATCGAGCCGCTGGCCACGATATTGCGCGGCAACAGCCCGATGATCGCCATCGCCGTCAGTGACTTACCGGACCCCGACTCGCCGATCAGCCCCACCCGCTCGCCCACAGCGACCGTGAACGACAGGTCGGACACCAGCGGCCGTTCCGCCGCGGAAATCTTTAGTCCTTTGACCGACAACAGGCTCATCGCGAGCCTCGCCGTGTCGGGTCGCCGATGTCACGCAATCCGTCGGCCGACAGGTTGATGCCGATGACCAGGATCAGCAGGGCCAGCCCCGGCGCGATGGCGCCGAAGGGCGCGGTATAGACCGTGCCCTGCGCTTCCTGCAGCAGGCGCCCCCATGAGGCATTAGGCGGCGGCGCGCCCAGGCCCAGATAGGACAGCGAGGCCTCGGCGGTGACGGCGATGCCGAACTGCAGCGCGAAATTGACCAGCAGCGTCGGCCAGATATTGGGCAGCACATGCTTGACCACGATTTGCGGCCATGACGTGCCCGAGGTGCGGGCAGCGGTGATGTAGTCCATGCCGATGACCCGTTTGGCGAGGATGCGCGTCAACCGCGCCACGATGGCCGAAATGGCGATACCTAGCGCCAGGATCGCCGTCCACAGGCTCGCCGTATCGCTGGCCGCCACCACCAGCATGGCCAGCAGCAGGGTGGGAAAGGCGATCAGAATGTCGAATGCCGCGGCAAAGGTGTCGTCGAGCAGCCGCGTGGCGAAGGCCGATAGCACGCCCAGCGTGACCCCGATGGCCGCCCCGATGGCGACCGCGCCGGCACCCACCATCAGGGCGATGCGCGAACCGATCATGATCTGCGTAAACAGATCGCGGCCCAACCGGTCCGTGCCAGCCCAATGCAATAGCGATGGCGTTTCCAGCCGCCCGCCCGCCGTGCTGGACGGATCATAGGGCAGCCAGACCAGCGTCAGCAGCGCCACGGCCACATTGATCCCCACCAGGGTCAACCCGAGGGCGAAGAGCCACGAGCGCCGCGATTTCCGCGTCGGTAGTGCAGCCACTGCGCTCATGGCGATCCCACCATGCGATCCCGCAGGCGCGGATCGACCAGGCGCTGCACCAGGTCGGCGATAAACCCGATCAGCAGCACCAGCAGCGTCGAGACGAACAGCACGCCCTGCACGTTGGGATAGTCGCGTTGCGAAATCCCCAGCAGCAGCATGGAGCCAAGGCCGGGCAGGGCGAACACCCTCTCCACCACCACGGCGCCCAAAAAGGTCGAGGCCAGCTCGATCCCGATAATGGAAATGATCGGCACCACGCCATTGCGCACGCCATGGCGCAGCAGCGCCTCCGTAAATCCGGAGCCGAGCGCTCGCGCGGTACGCAGGTAATCGCTGCCCAGCACATCCTGCGTCGCGGAACGCACATAGCGCAGCAGCGAAGAGGCCATCACCACCGCAATAGTCAGCACGGGCAGCGCCAGGTTACGCAGCGCCTCCAGCGGCTCCGCCCAGCCGTGGCGGGGAAATCCGCCCGAGGGAAATAGCCGAATATTGATGGCAAAAGCCGTGACCAGCAAGATGCCCACCCAGAACACCGGAATGGCGATGCCGAGCTGCGATACCACCGAAATCACACCGCCATACCAGCGATCGGCCTTGACCGCGGCGACGATGCCTAGCGGCACGGCGAGGACGATGGCCAGCGCGAACGACAGCAGCGTGACGGGAATCGTCACCGTCAACCGGTTAGGAATTTCCGCGCCCACCGGCGCCTGGCTGACGAATGAGGTGCCCAGATCGAAGCGGGCGAGGCTGGAGACGAAGCGCACGAATTGTTCAGCCAGCGGCAGGTCCGAGCCGACTTGGGCTTTTGCCGCGGCGATTTGCTCGGCGGTGGCGCCAACGCCCAGCAGGGCATTTGCCGGATCGCCCGGCAGCAGGCGCAACAGCGCGAACAGCACCACCGAGGCGAGCAGCAGCGAGAGAATGAGAATGGCGAGCCGGCGCAGGATATAGCTGAGAATAGGCAGCCCCTTTCGCCGGCTCGCGCGGAATTATTCCGCCTTTTGAATGTCGTAGGCGAAGAACTGAGAGTTCAACCCGTTGACCGGATAGCCGGTTACCGAGGCAGCCGATACCACGATCTGGGGATAGAGATATAGCCAATCCGATGCCGCGTCTTCGGCAATAAGTTTGTTGGCTTCGAGCAACTTGGCGGTCTGTTCGTCCACCGTGGCACTCGCTTCGGACTGCTTGATCAGCTCGATCACCTTGGGATTGTTATAGCCCCAATAGAAATCCGGGTTGCCGTAGAACACGATATCGCGGTGGTTCACGTGCTCCTGAAGCGTCGCCGCAAAGTCCAGCGATTGATACACTTTGGTGTACCATTCGTTAGCCGTGATGATGTTGATCTCGACGGTTACGCCAACCTTGGCCAACTCGCTCTTGATGAATTCGGCGACGATCGGATGCGGGTCGTAGTCGGGCGTATCGAGTTTGAAGGTGAAGCCATCGGGGTAACCGGCCTCGGTCAGCAGCGCCTTGGCGCTTTCCGGGTCATAGGCGTCGACGGCGGTCAGATCGGTGTACCACGGGTCGGTCGGCGGTACGAACGAGCCGATCAGCGTGCCGTATTCGCCCCAGATCGATTCGAGCAGCTTCTTGTCGTCGATGGCGCGGGCGATGGCCTTGCGCACCTTGACGTTGTCGAACGGCGCGACGCGGTCGTTGAAGGCCAGGATTTCCTTGGTGGTCGACTGGCCGTTGGTGACGGTGAAGTCGGCATTATCCTTGAACTGCGCCAGCGCATCGGGGCTCTGCACCGAGGTGATGATGTCGACGGCGCCGGTCAGCAGCGCATTGTTGAGCGCTGTGGCATCGGTGAAATAGTTGAAGGTCACGCCGGCATTGGTCGGCGCGGTGCCCCAGTATTTGTCGTTGCGGTCGAGCGACAGGGTCGAACCGCGGCGCCAATCGGCCAGAGTGTAGGGGCCGGTGCCGTCTTCCTTATCGGTGAGGCTGGTGGCGGTATCGTTGACGATCCACACATAGCTCAGGTTATAGGGAAGGGAGATCGACTTTTCCGACAGCGTGATGACCACGGTAGCGTCATCCGGCGTTTCGATCTTGGCGATGGTCGCGAGGCTCTTCTTGCGCGAGCTCTTGGAGGCCTCGGCGGTGACGCGCTCAATGCTGGCCTTGACGTCGGCCGAGGTCAGCGGATCGCCGGAGTGGAAGGTCACGCCCGACTGGAGCGTGAAGGTGTAGGTCAGGCCGTCTTCGCTGACGGTGTAGTCCTTTGCCAGCGAGTTTTCGACGGTCCCGGCATCGGTCAGTGCGAACAGCGCCTCATAAACGTTGCCGTTGAAGGCCTCGTTGACGCCCTGGCCGGCGCCGGCGGTGTTGTCGAGGTTCTGTGGCTCATAGAGCGAACCGATCTCGATAACGGCATCCTTGTCGAACGCGGCCTGGGCCAACACGGCCGGGCTGACGCCGAGCAGGGCGACCATGGCGGCCGTCGCGGCGATGGCGCGCGCCCCAAACTGGCGGCGCGTGACGCTGCCGCGGAAAATCGAATTGCTCATCTATAAAAACTCCTGATCGTTCCGCTCGGTCGAGCGGGGCGCACGGTTGACGCAACCGCGTGGCGCCGTCTGGTGTATCGATACAATGTCACTTGCCGAATGCCTACTCAACGCCCTGCGGTGCGGTTCCATTTTTTTTAGGTGCAGTAAAATCGATCTCTCGATTCTGCCTCGCTTTTGATAAAGCCATTCTTTGCATCGGTTCGTGCGCATCTTCGCCTTGCGCGAGTGGGCGACGTCGCCAATCTAAGCTATTAAAATACTGCCGCCCCTATCCGAAAGCCCCGCCATCATGCCCAATATTGTCACCCGTCCCACCACAGTCGGCGCCACGCTGGACCATGCCGGGCATGGCGGCGTGCAGGCGAAATCGGGGGCCGCCGCCAAGCTCGCCAATCTGGCCTCCGATGAAGGGTTCACCCCGCTCGAATTCATGGATGCGGCTCTAGCCGGGTGTCTGGTGCTGAGCGTACGCATCGCCGCCCGCAAGCTGGGCCTGCTCGACCGGCTGGTTAAAGTCGATGTCGAGGTGACCCACGAAAAAGCCCACGAGCTGCCATCGCGCGTGGCGTCTTTCGCCACTACGTTCGATATCGCGGGTGAGTTTTCGGATGAAGAGCGGCAGGCGTTGATCGCCGAGGCCCACGCAATCTGCACTGTCGGCAATACCTTCGAGCATGGCGCCATTGTTCGCGACGTCGAGCCGGTCGTTCTCTGACATGGCACGCATCCCGCAGCTCGACTACGCCGCCGCGACATCGGACCAGCAGGCGGCGCATGACGAGGAGTTGCGCCTGCGCGGTCGCATGACCAATATGAAGCGCACACTACTGCATTCTCCCGCGGCTTTGCGGGTTTATGGCGAATGGTTCACCCTGCGCGATGAGTTGAGACCAGTGCTCGGAGACCGCCCGATCTGGATTTTCGCCCACGCCATCAGCCTCGCGTCTGGCAGCGGGGTCGGCACCAATTTCATGCGTCGCGCCCTGATCCAGGGCGGTGACGATCCCGATGCGTTGGTGCCGACTGAGGCCGAAGCGCTACTGCAGCGCCTTGGCGCCGCGATCGGCAAGGATCCGAAATCCGTTCCCGACGATGTGTGGCTGGCGCTCGCCGCGCGCTACACCGACAAGACGCTGGTCGATCTGATCGCCTTTGCCGGTCTGATGATCGCCACCAATGTCTTCACCGACGCCGTCGACACTGACCTCGATGATGAACTGCTGCCATTTCTGGCTGGGGCAGTGCGGCCGCTACCGGTTTAAGTTCCCGACAGCGACAGGAACACCCGCAACAGGTTCGCTTTGATCAGCTCGGCGGCCAGTTTCTCGTTACGATCCTGCAGCGCCGCGACGATGGCCACGTTCTCGGCAATGGCCACGTCATGCACCATCGACAAGGGTACGGCCGGTCCCGGCCGACGCCAGGCAACGGCGCGGCGGGCGGCGATGATTTCGCTGAAGACGAATTCGAGAAAACTGTTGTGCGAGAGCGCCACGATGGCGAAATGCAGCGCGTATTTGGCTTCCTTGAACTCCGACCAGCTTTTTGCCGCGCGCAGCACATCGAGCTTGTTTTCCAATGCCGCCAGATCGTCATCGCTGGCGCGCTCGACCACGAGAGCGGCGAGCGCCGGCTCAAACAGCAGGCGCGCTTCGAGCAATTCATTGAGCTGAAAGCGCGAGGCGGCCGAATCGACATTGTTATTAGCGGCTTTTGGCTCAGTGACGAAGCTGCCGCGACCGACATGGCGCTCGATCAGCCCCTCCGCCACCAGTCGCACCATGGTCTTGCGCACGGTGTTGCGGGCCGCGCCATACTGGATCGCCAGTTCGCGCTCGGTCGGCAGCCTTGCGCCCGACATCAATGCACCTTCGGCAATGCGCCGGTGCAAGTCTTCATAAATCGCCTGGCTGCTGCCGTCCGATGCCGCTCTGGTACCCATATTTTCCTCGTCGCCTGATCGCGGCAAATCGAATTGGTTCATCGCCATATTGGCACTTACACTGGCGAAAACAAGCTTGCAACCATTCCGGCGAGACGCTATTGGTCCAGAAATGGCCGGATTAATCCGGAATTGGATCACCCAGGGAGGGGATGGTATGGCGTTAACGGCCGGCTTGGCGCGGACTGGCGGACAATTGCTGGTCGAATGCCTGCATAAACAGGGCGTTGACCAGGTCTTCTGCGTTCCCGGCGAAAGCTATCTTGCCGTCCTCGATGCCTTCCACGATCGCCAGGATGAGTTCAACTTGGTGGTTTGCCGCCAGGAAGGCGGCGCCGCCAACATGGCCGAAGCCCATGGCAAGCTGACCGGTCGGCCCGGCGTTTGCTTCGTCACCCGCGGACCAGGTGCAACCAATGCCTCGACGGGCGTACACACAGCATTTCAGGATTCCACGCCGATGGTGCTGTTCATCGGGCAGGTATCGCGCGAGATCAAGGATCGCGAGGGTTTCCAGGAAGTCGACTTCCCCGCCATGTTCGCGCCGCTGGCCAAATGGGCAGCCGAAATCAGCGATGCGCGCCGCATTCCCGAATATGTCCATCGCGCCTTCCAGACGGCCATGGCCGGACGGCCGGGCCCGGTGGTGCTGTCGCTGCCGGAAGATATGCTGAGCGAATTGGTGGCCGGCGATATCGAAATCGGCCTGCGTGCTGAACCAATTCCGGCCGCGCCGCGAAGCAGCGATATCCACAAGCTCGCCGCCATGATCCATGCGGCCGAAAAGCCGCTGCTGATCCTCGGCGGCGGTGGCTGGACCGGGCAGGCCGGCGTTGAACTGCTGGCCTTCGCCGAAGCCCATGACGTGCCGGTGGCTGTGTCACTGCGCTGTCAGGATTATGTGGACAATACCCATCCCAACTATGTCGGCCATTTCACCATTGGCGCTGAACCGAGCCTGATGGCGCGGCTGGCGGCCTCCGATCTGGTCGTGGCCCTGGGGCCGCGGCTGGGCGAAATGACCACTGCGGGTTATGCGGCGCTCAAGCCGCCACGCATCGGCAAGCCGCTGGTGCATATCCATTCCGATCCCGAAGAGCTCGGACGCGTCTATCAGGCCGACCTCGCTATAAACGCGGCGCCGAGCCTGGTGGCGGCCGCGCTGGCTGGCCTGCCCGCCATCGCCAGCGCGGTCCGCAAAAATTGGGTGCGCGCCGCGCGCGCCGATTATGAGGCAAGCCTCGTCCCCCAGCCGACCAGCGCTGCCGTCGATTTGGGTCAGGTCATTACCCAATTGCGCCAGCGCCTGCCGCAAGACACTATCGTGGCTTCGGGCGCCGGCAATTATACCGGCTGGCTGCATAAGCATTGGGTATTCCGGCAGTATCGCACGCAACTGGCGCCGACCTCCGGGGCCATGGGCTACGGCGTGCCGGCGGCGATCGCGGCTTCGGTTGCTAATCCGGGCCAGCGGATACTGGCGCTGGCAGGCGATGGGTGTTTCCAGATGCATGGCCAGGAGCTGGCCACCGCGGTGCAATATGGCGCCAAGGTGCTGTTCATCGTGGTCAATAACGGCATTTACGGCACCATCCGCATGCATCAGGAGCGCGAATTTCCTGGTCGTAAAGTGGGGACCGACATCGTCAATCCCGATTTCACCGCGCTGGCCGGAGCCTACGGGATTCCCGCCGAACGCGTCGAGCGGACGGAGGATTTCGCCGCGGCGCTGGAGCGGGCTTTGGCGGCGCCGGGCAATGCTTTGATCGAACTGATTACCGACCCCGAGGCGATCAGCGTGCGTACCACGCTGACCAAACTGAGGTCAGCCGCAGCAGAGCGGCAACGTGCGGCAGAGGCCGCACAGGCGTAAGTATTATCGGGCCTGGCCCGGGGCAGAGACGGAAGCATATTCCGCCGCCGACCTGGCAAAGCTCGCAGGTTGAGGAGAATGCAATGACACTCGAACAGGAGCTGCCGCCCGACCCCGCGGCGGTGGCTGCCAATAATCGGCTTGGAGTAACGCTGCAACGCGGCGTCTCCATCGTGCTGATTGCATTGGGCCTTTATGTCGTCGTCCAGTCACTGGCACTGTCTTATTACACGCCGGTTGGCCCGGGTCCGGGCTTCTTCCCGTTCTGGCTCGGCCTGCTGCTGATCGCGCTGTCAGCGGCGTCGGTGATTGCAAGTTTCGTGTCCAAGATGCCGGTCGTGTTTGAGGACATGATCATCCCCGAACCCGCCGCGAGCGCGCAGATGGCGATCAATTTCGTCATGGTCGGGTTCTTTGCCCTCACCGTGGTGCCGCTCGGCTTCGTGCTCTCGATGTTCGTCGTGTTGCTGGTGTTGCTGCTGGTCAATCGCGTGCATGTGCTGATGGCGCTGGCCGTGGCGCTGGGTGGCGGGCTGGGCGCGTCCTACGCCTTCTCCAATTGGCTGCATGTCTACCTGCCGCCCGCGCCCTACGGCGCGCTGTCCGCGATCGGATTGTAAGATGCTCGACACACTCTCTTATTTCGTCGCGGGTCTGGGCACCGCGCTGACGCCCGAATACCTGATGTATGCGCTGATTGGTTGCCTCGTCGGCACGCTGGTCGGCGTGCTTCCGGGCATCGGCTCGGCCGGCGGCATGGTGATCCTTCTGCCGATCACCTATGGAATGGACCCAACCGGCGCGATCATCATGCTCTCGGCCATTTTCTATGGCAGCTACTATGGCGGCACGATCTCGACCGTGCTGCTGAGTGTGCCGGGCGAGGTGGCCTCGGTGGTTACCATGCTCGATGGGACGGCGATGGCCAAGCAGGGCAGGGCCGGCGCGGCGCTGAGTATCGCCGCCATCGGCTCGTTCGTCGGCGGAACCTGCGCGGTGCTGGCACTGGTGCTGATCGCACCACTGCTGACCGACGTAGCGCTGCGCTTCGGCCCGCCGGAATTCTTCGCGCTTCTTGCCGTCGGATTGGCGACACTGTCGCTGCTCGCCGGCGAGTCCATGCTGCGCGCTCTGGCCATGGCCGTATTCGGCCTGATGCTCGGCGTGATTGGGTCCGATCCCACCATGGGCATGCCGCGCTTTACCTTCGGGCTGACGCCGTTGCTGGGTGGTCTCGACTTCGTCCCCGTGGTCATGGGTCTGTTCGGCCTCTCCGAAGTGCTGCTGGCCTCGCAAAACCCGGTTGGCAAAGTCGCCAATGTGTCGATGAAGGCGCTCTATCCCAGCAAGCAGGAGTTCAAGGATTCCGGCATGCCGATCGCCCGTGGCACGGTGCTGGGCTTCTTCCTTGGTCTGGTCCCAGGCACCACGCAGGCGCTGGCCTCGTTCCTGTCCTATGCGGTCGAAAAGGGTGTTTCGCGCCATCCCGAACGCTTCGGCAAGGGTGCGATCGAGGGCGTCGCCGGCCCGGAAACCGCCAACAATTCCCATGCCAATGCGGCGCTGATCCCGCTATTCACCCTGGGCATTCCCGGCTCGCCCAGCGTGGCGATCCTGCTCGGAGCCTTCATCATGAACGGGCTGACCCCCGGCCCGCTGCTGTTCTCGCAGCATCCCCAGGTGGTGTGGCCGATCATCGCCAGCATGATCGTGGGCAATTTCATGCTGCTGCTGCTCAATGTGCCGCTGGTCGGCATGTGGGTGAAAGTGCTGCAGATCCCGCTCAAGATCCTCAATCCGCTGATCATCATGTTCATCTGCCTGGGCACGTTCCTGGTGAACAACAACCCCTTCGACGTCTGGGTCATGCTGCTGTTCGGCCTGCTCGGCGTTATCCTGCGCAAGCTCAACTTCCCGATGGCGCCGCTGGCTCTGACCATGATCGTGGGGCCGCTGATGGAAGGCGCATTGCGGCAGGCACTCAGCATTTCGCGCGGGGGCCTCGAAATCCTGGTGCGTGGCCCCCTGTCGATCTCGCTGCTGGTCATCGCCATCATTATTCTCACCATGCCGCTATGGAGCGGCAAGGTGAGGCGGCGCAGCGCCGTATTGGGCGCGGATGCGGTGGATTGAGATGAGCCAGACCCACAAGGCTACGCTGCGGAAACTGCTAGGCGAGGGCGCCTGCGTGCTCGCCCCCGGCGTCTATGATTGCCTGAGCGCGCTGCTGGTCAAGCAGGCGGGGTTCCCGGCCATGATGGTGTCGGGGGCCGGGGTGGCGGCAAGTGCGCTCGGCGTCCCAGATATTGGGCTGCTAAGTTTCACCGAAAGCCTCAACGTCACACGGGCAATCGTCGAGGCCGCCGACCTGCCGGTGATCGCCGATTGCGATACCGGCTATGGCAACCCTTTGAACGTACAGCGCACGGTGCGGGCGTTTGAAAGTGCCGGCGTCGCCGCGCTGTTCCTCGAGGATCAGGTGGCGCCCAAGCGTTGCGGCCACTTCGCCGGCAAGGACGTCGTCCCGGTCGACGAGATGGTGCAGAAGCTGCGGGCCGCCACCGATGCTCGGACCGATCCGGACCTGCTGATCATCGCCCGCACCGATGCGCGGGCGATAGAGGGGCCGGAGCGCGCTTTGGCGCGGGCGCGGGCCTATGTGGCGGCGGGGGCTGATGGCATTTTCATCGAAGCGCCCCTTTCGCGTGACGAATTGGCTGGCAATGTGACAGCATTGGCCGACCTTAAAGTGCCCCTGATGGCCAACATGGCCGAAGGCGGCAAGACGCCGCTGCTGACGCATCCCGAATTGGCGGCCATGGGCTATGGCATCGTCACCTATCCGGGCGCGCTGCAGAAGACCGCGCTCCACGCCATGCAGGAACTGATGGCCTCGCTCGCCCGCACCGGCGGCGTGCACGAATTCTATCCAGATCGGATGATGAGCCTCGACCAGCGCAGCGCGCTGCTGGGGCTCGATGGCTTCATGCAGGCCGATCGGCACTACGCCAATATGAGCCAATAGTAGATTGGTTCATATTGGTTGACAAATGGCTCAATGCCAGTTGTATAACTCTACTCAAGGGTCAAGCGTCAGTTCAGAACGTGACGCACCCGCAACATCTTCCGGGAGGAAAATATGACGAAGCGATTTGCCGCCGTTTTGGCCGGCGCATGCCTGATCGTGGCGGGTGTCACCGCCGCACAGGCCCAGACTTACCCCGAAGCCAACAAGCGCAGCTCGGTGATCGTCGCCGCTACTGCCGGGAGCGGCGCGGACATCACCGGTCGCCTGGTCACGAGCGGCCTCGAAGCCGCATTCCCCGGCAATAGCTATCAGGTCGTCAACCTGCCGGGCGCCGGCCTTCAGGTCGGCATGCAGGCTTTGGCCGATGCGCCCAAGGACGGCTACACGTTCGGGCTGACCTCGCTGCCCACCGTCATCACCCTGTCGATGGACGCGGCGCGTGGCGCTCAGTTCAATCGCGACAGCTTCATCCCTGTCGCCAATTTCGCCTATGATCCCGGCGCAATCGCCGTCCAGGTCGACAGCCCGTACCAGACGCTGGCCGACTTCATCGCCGCCGCCAAGGAAAAGCCCGAAGAGCTGACCGTTGGCGTTACCGGGCCGGGTGGCCGCGAACATCTCGACGTCATCGGCATCGAGCAGGCCGCCGGGGTCAAGTTCACCCCCGTGTTCCACAATGACTCGGGCCTCGCGCTCAACGACCTGATGGGCGGCAACATCACCGCCGTTCAGGGCAGCGTCGGCGATTTCACCGCGCAGGTGGCCAATGGTCGTATCCGCGTGCTGGCCGTGTTCAACGACAAGCGCAGCACCTTCATGCCTGACGTCGCGACGGCCGAAGAATCCGGCTTCAAGATCTATTCGGGTACCTCGCGCGGCTTCGCCCTGCCGGCCGGTGCGCCCGAAGCCGCAGCGACCGCCCTCAGCGACGCGATCGGCAAGATGGCCGCCGATCCCGAGATGATCAAGCGCGTGCAGGATCAGGGTCTGGAACTGAAGTACATGGACCACACCCAGTACGGCGCATATTGGGACAGCGAAATCGTGCGCCTCACGGCCTTGACGGCGGCGCTGCCGAAGTAAGTATCGATCGGCGTGGCCGCCTGTTCGCGGGCGGCCATTTCTTTTATGCCTATATCAGGAATTGACATGCAGGTCGCGGTATTGCCCGGCGACGGGATTGGTCTGGAAATCGTGCCGCAGGCGGTCAAGGTGCTCAAGGTGCTGGAACGGCCGGGGCTGAAATTCGATTTCACCGAAGCCCCGGTTGGTGGCACGGCAATCGACCTGTTCGGCAATCCGCTGCCGGAGGAAACCCTGGCTGTGGTGCGCGCTTCGGGCGCCATCCTGTTCGGCGCCGTCGGCGACCCCAAATTCGATCATCTGCCCCAGGACAAGAAGCCCGGCTTCGCTCTGCGCAAGATGCGGCAGGAATTCGGGCTGTTTTCCAATCTGCGCCCGGTGACGTTATTCGATGCCCTCAAGGACGCGTCGAGCCTCAAGCCGGAAATCATTGCTGGGCTCGACCTGCTGATCATCCGCGAGCTCAATGGCGACATCTATTACGGCACGCCGCGCGGCATCACGATCGAGGACGGCGAGCGCGTCGGCACCAATACCATGCGCTACACCGAGAGCCAGATCGAGCGGATCGCCCATGTGGCGTTTCAGGCTGCGCGCACCCGCCGCGGCAAGGTGTGTTCGATCGACAAGTCCAACGTGCTCGAAACCATGGGCCTGTGGCGCGAAGTCGTGACTGCCGTGGGCAAGCAATATCCGGACGTGGCGCTGACCCATCAATTGGTGGATTCGGCGGCGATGATGCTGGTGCGCAATCCGACCCAGTTCGATGTCATGCTGACACCCAACCTGTTTGGCGACATCCTGTCTGATCAGGCCTCGATGCTCACTGGCTCGATTGGGCTCTTGCCCTCCGCCTCGATGGGGGAGGGCAAGTTCGGCCTCTACGAGCCGATCCACGGTTCGGCCCCAGATCTGGCGGGCAAGAACATGGCCAACCCGATTGCCACCATACTGTCGGCCGCCATGATGCTGCGGCACAGCTTCGACCTGCCGGCCGAGGCCGACCGGGTCGAGGCAGCGGTGCTCAAGGCCCTGACCGATGGCTTGCGCACTGGCGACATTGCCCGGAAGGGCGATAGTGTCAGCGGCACGCGCGAGGCCGGCGATATCATCGTCAATGCGCTGAACTAGGCCGGAGAGTGCCATGAGCGACACCAAGGCCAATGCACCCAATGGCGCCGAGGCCATGGTGCGCATGTTGCAACTGCACGGCGTCAAGCATGTGTTTGGCCTCTGTGGCGATACCAGCCTGCCGCTCTACGATGCGCTGTACCGCCTCGATCACGGCATCGAACACATCCTGACCCGCGACGAGCGCAGCGCCTCCTACATGGCCGATGGCTATGCGCGCGTATCGGGCCGGGTGGGCGTCTGCGAAGGCCCGAGTGGGGGCGGGGCGACCTATCTATTGCCCGGACTGGCTGAGGCCAATGAATCCTCCGTGCCGGTGCTGGGCATTACCTCCGACGTGCCGGTGACCTCGCGTGGTCGCTACCCGCTGACCGAGCTGGATCAGCAGGCGCTCTACCGCCCCGTGACCAAGTGGAACGGCACGATCGACCTGCCCGATCAGGTGCCGGGCATCATGCGCACTGCCTTCCGGGCCATGACCACCGGCCGCCCAGGCGCGGCCCATATCTGCCTGCCCTATGACGTGCAGAAACAGACCCTGCGCGACGATGAGGATCTGTGGGCTGACCCCGCCCATGCCACGGCTCCGGCGCGCCGTAGCGCCCCCGATACCGCGGCCGTCGATGCCGCGGCCGAGTTGCTCCTTCGTGCGGCCAATCCCGTGGTGATCTGCGGTGGCGCCGTGATCTCAGCTGGCGCCACCGCCGAACTGGATGCCTTGGCGACCCTGCTCAACATGGCCGTCTGCACCACCGTCAGCGGCAAGGGCGCGCTGGCTGACAGCCACCCGCTCAATGCCGGTGTCGTCGGCGCCAATGGCGGCGTGATGGCCACGCGGGCAATTGTGGCTGCCGCCGATCTGGTGCTGTTCATCGGCTGCCGCGCCGGCTCGACGACCACGGAAAACTGGCGCTTTCCCAAGCGTGGCACCACCATCGTCCACATCGATATCGATCCCATGGTGATCGGCGCCAACTATCCGACGACGGTCGGCATCGTCGCCGATGCCAAGCTGGCGCTCGCTGCGCTGGCTGCGACCGTTCGGCACAATATTGCCGACGGCAATCCACTGGCCGCTGATGGCACCGCCGCCGTAGCAACAGCTAAAGCCGCTAGGCGTGCGCAGTTCCTGCCGCTGGCGGAAAGCCTCGAAACCCCGATCCGCCCCGAGCGCATCATTGCCGAACTTAACCGCGTGCTGCCGCCCGACGCCATCGTCGTCGCCGATCCCGGCACGCCATGCCCCTACGTCGCGGCCTATTTCAACCTGAAGCAGCCGGGCCGCCATTTCATCACGAACCGCGCCCACGGCGCGCTGGGCTATGCCATGTCGGCGGCAGTCGGCGCCTGGTACGCCAGCCCGTCGAGCAAAGTCGTCGCCTTGATGGGCGATGGCAGCTTCGGTTTCACTGTCGGCGAGCTCGAAACCATCGTCCGCAAGAACGTGCCGCTGACCATGATCGTGTTCAGCAACGCCGTCTACGGCTGGATCAAGGCGAGCCAGAAGGCCGGCTACGACCAGCGCTACTTTTCGGTTGATTTTTCCCGCACCGACCACGCCAGGGTCGCCGCCGCCTATGGGGTCAAATCCTATTCGGTGAGCGACCCGGCCCAGCTCGCCGCGACCTTGCGCGAAGCCGTGCGCCACGATGGTCCGACCCTGGTCGATATCATTACCCAGCCGCTGCAGGACGCCCAGGCGCCGGTCAGCCAGTGGATGGGCTGATCCGCCAGATTTACCCCGCCAGGCGCACCAGATTGCGGCCGCCGGCCTTGGCGTCATAGAGCGCAGCATCCGCCCGTCCGAGCAGGCCATCGAACGTGCAGTCCGCATCGCGATAGCTCGCGACGCCCAGCGAGATGGTGAATTTCAGCTCGCCGTCGAGCAAAGCGATGCTCATGTTCTGTACCGCGCGCCGGAACCGCTCCGCGACAGTGCCGGCTGCAGCGATTTCGACGCCGGGCAGCAGGATGATGAACTCCTCGCCACCCATCCGCGCGAACAGCGCTGAATCGGTGCCCTCGATGGTCGGAACGAAATCGTGTGCCAGCCGCGTCAAGTGCTTCAGCGCAATGTCGCCAACCGGATGGCCATAGGTGTCGTTGACGCGCTTGAAGTGATCGATATCGACCATGATGACGCTCAGCGGCAGGCGGGTAGCCGCGTCCGCACAGATATAGAGCGCCGCCTCGTAGTTGGCGTGCCGGCGATTATAGGCGCCGGTCAATTCATCGGTAATGGTGAGCTGGCGCATGGAAAACTCGGCGCGCCGCTGGTCGGTAATGTCCTGGAACAGCAACTGGATCACCGGATTGCCATCCCAGGGCAGGCGCCCCGAAATCAACTTGACCAGCCGCTGCGACCCGTCCGGTCGTTGCAGCGTGCTTTCCTGCTCGAAGGTCTTGCCTTCGCCCAGGAACGAAGACCGCAATTGCTGGGAAATCTTCTCGATATCGGCGGAGCGAATATAGTCGAGCAGGTGGTGCCCGAGGATTTCCCGCTTGGTCACCGTCAGGAGCCGGCAGGCCTCCTTGTTGGCAAATAGCACGCCCTGCTCGGTATGGATCAGCAGGCCGATCGGCATTACGTCGAGCATGGCGCCCAACTGGTTTTGCGTGTCCACCAGAGATTGCTGCGTCAAAGCCGCGGCTTTGACCGACTCCGCGTCATCCTCGAAGAATTCAAAGTCGTCCATGGGACCTCGTGGCAATCGGTCGATGGCCTGACTTGGTGTCCCAAGCAGATTTAATGCCTCCGCAGAAGATATCCTACAGAGAGTAAATAAAACTGTTCTGCCTGAAAAATCACGGCCTTGCGTAAATTTCGTACGCAGCCTGCCTGCTATGGGACAGGCATAATTTTAGTCGGTGAGAGCGGCCGCTGAAGTGCTGACTCATAGCAATGAGCAGGAGAGGTTAATCTTGTGCTGTCATAGCTCTTAAAAACCGCAGGTTCTGCGGCATCCATACTTTAGAGCTATGGTTTAATACGTAGTCACCGGCATGAGGTGCAACATGAGTGTCCTTAGCGCATCACTATTGCACCTGCAAACCGAGGTGCTGGAGGCTATAGCGCGCGGCGAGTCGCTGGCCTCGACGCTTGGCCTGTTATGTCGGCGCGCCGAAGCCATGGCGCCAGGCACGACCTGCACGATACTGGCCGTCGAGGCGCCGGGCATATTGCATACGATTGCTAGCCCGGGCCTGCCGGCCAGCTTCAGCAAGGCGATCAATGGCCGGCCCATTGGGCCCAATGTCGGCTCCTGCGGCACGGCGGCGTGGCGCAACGAGCCGGTCCTCGTCACTGACATCGAGCATGACCCGCTCTGGCAAGACTACAAGGCTCTGGCGATCCCGTTGGGGTTGAAGGCCTGCTGGTCCACGCCCATTCCAAATCGCGATGGCGGCGTTGCGGCAACCTTCGCGTTTTACTTCAAGGAACCTCGCGGTCCCAATGAGCTGGAACGATTAATCGTCCAGACCAGCGTCCATCTTTGCTCCATCGCCATCGAGCATGAGGAAGCTCGGGCCACCAATCACCGGCTCGCCTATTTCGACACCCTGACCGGGGTTCCCAACCGCCTGCATTTCAACGGCCTGCTGCAGCAGCAGATCGCCAGCGGGACGCCATTTGGACTGTTGCTGGCCGATATCGACCAGCTCAAGACCATCAACGACACCATGGGCCACGCGGCCGGCGACGCGGTGATCCGCACCATAGCCGAACGCATCCACGCCAGTGATCCCGCATTGACCGCCTGCCGCCTGGCGGGCGACGAATTTGCCATCATCGTCCCTGCCTGCACCAGCGCGGGCGAACTCGAAGCGACCGCTGGCAAGGTGCTGTCCAAGGTCAATGGCCTCCTTTTGGCCGCCGGCTACAGCGTCGAGCCGCACATCACGGTCGGCGGCGCGCTGTTCGACGCTGCGACCCAGGACGCCGACACGCTCTGCCAGAATGCCGATTTCGCGCTGTATCACGCCAAGGAAACCAATCGCGGTGGCTATGTGCCGTTTACCCGCGATCTGCGGACCGCCATCGTCAATCGCATCAACATGGTCCGCGACGTCGGCCAGGCGATCGCGGACGAGCGGATGTTGCCGCACTACCAGCCCATCGTTCGGCTCGATACCGGCGATATCGTTGGGCTGGAAGCGCTGGCACGCATGCGTCGTCCCGATGGCCGCATTGCCTCGGCCGCCGAATTTCACGAGGCGTTTTCCGACCCGCGCATCGCCTACCAGCTCACCGGCCAGATGCTGAGCCAGGTTGCCAAGGACATCCGCCTCTGGCTCGACGCCGGCATCCATTTCCAGCATGTGGGCATCAACGTCACCACCGGCGATTTCGAGCGCGGCGACCTGGAAGAAAGGCTGGTCCGCACCTTTGGGGCCGTGGGTGTGCCGCTGCGCCACGTACTGCTTGAGGTCAACGAGGCCGTCTTCGTCGGCGGCAGCGACAACCGCATCCCCAAATCGGTGGATGCCCTGCGCAAGCGCGGGCTGCTGGTGGCGCTCGACGATTTCGGCACCGGCTTTGCCTCGCTCACCCATTTGCTGAGCTTTCCGGTCGACGTGATCAAAATCGACAAGTCGTTCATCGATCGATTGACCACCAGCGCGCCCAGTTCGGTCATCGTCGGCGCCGTTCTCGATATCGCTCGCAAGTTGAACATGCGGGTCGTCGCGGAAGGCGTGGAGACGGCGGAACAAGTCGACAAGCTGAGGGAACTCGGCTGCAGCCTGGGGCAGGGATATCTGTTCGGGCGGCCCTGTTCGGCAGCCGAAACCATGATCCTGCTGCAGAACTTTGCCCAGCAGCTGCCTGAGGCTGGCAGTGAGCAGCGTCGGGCCTAGCAGCGTTACGGCTCGACGGGAGCCGGAACCCGCGCCGCCCGACCTGCCGCCGCAATCGCCAGTGCGATCACGATCAGCACCGCCGCGACGCCAAAGGTGATCCGCATGCCGGTGGCAATATCGGCGGGCTGAGCAGTGGCCACGTCAACTGCCGCCGATCCCAGCGCGAACACTGCGCCCATCACGGATGCGCCAGTGATCAGCCCCAGATTGCGCGACAGATTGAGCATGCCCGAAATGACGCCGCGCTGATCGGGGCGGATATCGCTCATGACGGCGGTGCTGTTGGCGGTTTGGAACAGCCCATAGCCTGCGGTGACGACCGCGATGGCAGTGCTGTAGCCGATGACGCCGAATGTGGTCGGCATCAGACCCAGACTGCAGCACCCCAGCGCTATCGCGATCAGCCCCCCAATGGTCATGCGCTGTGCGCCAACCCAGTCCACCATGCGGCCGGCCGGCACTCCGGCCAATGCGGCGACCAATGGGCCGACCGACAGGACGATCCCTACGAGGACAGGGGCGAGCCCCAGCGCGCGGGAGAGGTAGAACGGCCCGATCACGAGGGTCGTCATCATCACCGTGGATACGAGCGCGCTCATCGCAAGGCCCGCGCTCAACCCGGATTGGCGGAACATCCCCAACGCGATCAAGGGCGATTTGACCTTCGTTTCCGCGACCACGAACAGTCCCACGCCCAGCACTGTAACCAGCAGCAAGGCCGCATTGAGCGGGCCCGGACTGCCGCGCCCAAGCGTCATCGCCAGGGCATAGGCGGCGAGTGTCAGGGCCAGCACCAGCGTGCCAATGACGTCGAAACGAACGCGCTCCACGCTCTGCCGCCGGCGGTCCGGGGGCAGGGTTCGATAGGCGAGCGCGAGCGTCAGGATACCCAGCGGCACGTTGACGAGGAAGATCGCCCGCCAGCCCAACCCCGCGATCAGCACGCCGCCCAGCGATGGACCGAGCGCAGTGCCGATCGCCGACATCGTGCCCAGTAGCCCCATGGCCCGGCCGACAACGGCCTTCGGAACCGACTCCCCGACAAACGCCATGGTCAGGGCCATCATGATCGCCGCGCCAAGTCCCTGCGCCGCCCGCGCAGCCACCAGAACCCAGAGCGTGGGCGCGATGCCGCACAGAACCGAGGCCAGGGTGAATAGCGCCACGCCGCCCACCAGCAAGCGCCGACGTCCGGTGAGGTCGCCCAGCCGCCCGACGCTGACGATCAGCGTGGTGATCGCCAGCAGATAGGCCAGCACGATCCACTGCACCGCCTGAAACGAAGCGTCGAACGCTTCCGCCAGCACCGGCAAACCAACATTGGCGATGCTGGTGCCCAGCGACGACAGCAACATGCAGAGCGAGAGGGCCGCAAGCGCCCACTGCGCTTGCATTGCGCTGGCGGCATTGTGTCCGACACTGGCTGGCTTCGTCATGATCTTTGTCCCTGCTCCGCAACGGAGCTGCCTGAGACCTAGACATTGTCGATATATGGCGGAAGGCGCACTGTTTGCACTCTATTCGTGCGTTTGACGCCGCATATTGATTCAACCGTGCTAAGGATCGGGCTATGACGACACCCGATCTCAATCTGCTCGTGACCCTCGACGTGTTGCTCACCGAGGGCAGCGTGGCGCGCGCAGCCCGGCGGTTGCGCCTGAGTCCATCGGCGATGAGCCGGGCACTGGCGCGCTTGCGCCAAACCACGGGCGATCCATTGCTGGTCAGGGCCGGGCGCGGCCTCGTGCCCACGCCAAGGGCGCTCGAGCTGCGCGCACGCGTCGGCCAACTCGTCGAAGACGCCGAAGCCGTGCTGCGTCCCGCGGAAAATCTCGACCTCCAGCACCTGGTCCACACCTTCACGCTGCGAACCAACGAGGGCTTTGTCGAGAATTTCGGCCCAGCCCTTATTGCCCGCGCGCAGCAGGATGCCCCTGGAGTGCGCCTGCGCTTCGTGCCCAAGCCGGACAAGGACAGCACTCCCCTGCGCGACGGCAGCGTCGATCTGGAAACCGGCGTTGTCGGCATCACGACTGGGCCGGAGGTGCGTTCACAGGCCCTGTTCCGAGACCGGTTCATCGGCGTCGTTCGCCTGGGGCACGCCTTGAGCTTGGGCGACGTCACGCCGTCGCTCTACGCCGCCGGCAGGCACGTTCACGTCTCCCGACGGGGCCTCGACAAGGGACCGATCGATGAAGCCTTGGCTGTGTTGGCGTTGCAGCGGCAGATCGTCACCGTGGTCGGCGGCTTTTCGACAGCGCTAGCGCTGGCTCGAGCGTCCGACCTGATCGCCAGCGTTCCCGAACGGCATACGCAACCCCTGCGCCTCGGCATGCACAGTTTTCCGCTGCCAGTTTCCATGCCCGAAATTACGGTTTCACTGCTCTGGCACCCGCGACTGGATGCCGATCCCGCCCATCGCTGGTTGCGCCAATGCGTGCGCGACGTGTGCGCCGAGCAACGTCCCTAAGAGGCCCGGTTGACGCGGTAAGCGTCGGCCACCGTCTCAGCGGCCGCGCCGATGTCGACCTGTTCCCCCAGACTTGCCAAAGCGCCGCCCAAAGCAACCACATTGGCCAGAACTTGCTCAAAGCTGGCATTGCCGCCGGTATGATTGAGGCGAACCAGGCGCTCGGCAATGCTGCCGACGCCGACCGAAAGTCCGGACGAGTGACCCGTCGCCGCCAGCACTTGCGATGCAGCGAGGTGGTCCGGCAAGCGCGCGGCGGTGACCAGGTTGGAGGCGTGGTCTGGTGCCACCCAGGGCGTCAAGCCAAGCGCGGCAAGGCTCGAACGGGTGGCATCGGCGGCCCGGACATGACGGGCGATCAGCGCCGGCAGGCCCTCGGTTTCGACCCGCTCTAGCGCGGCCCTTAGCGCCCAGAATTCCAGCGCCGACGGCATGCCAGGCAGGGCGCCGCGACCGGTATCGAGCCAGAGCCGCCGATGATCGAGCAGCGATAGGATGGAACCTGTCGGCGCCGCTGCATGGCCGGCGAGGCTCCAGGCCGCGGGGCTGATGCTGATGGCCGAGAGGCCCGGCGACCCGCCCAGCGATTTCTGCGCGCCGATGACCACGACATCCAATCCGAGCGCGTCGGTATCGAGCGCGTGGCCGCCTACAGATGCGACCGCGTCGATCACGGTCAGGATGCCCCGTTCGCGCGCCAGTGCCGCGATCTGTTCAAGGGCGTTGAGAATGCCGCTGGCGGATTCGGCATGGACCAGTGCCAGCAGCCGCGCATCCGGATTGGCATCGAGCGCGCTGCGGACAGCATCGACAGTGACGGGCAGACCCGGTTCGGCAATGACGTCCACGACCGTTGTGCCTGCCCGGCGCAGCCAGGAGCCGAACATGTGGCCATAGGGGCTGGTTACGATGTTGATGGCCGTCAATCCAGGCTGGCCGAGGCTGGTCGCCGCCGCTTCCAGCGCCACGATGGCTTCGCCTTGAACCAGCAATACGTCGTTGCTGGTGCCGAGCAGGACAGCCAGGCGATCGACGATATCGGCATAACCCTCGGACGGGAACGGCTGCAGGTCCAGCAGCGGGTTGGGAGCAAGGGTTGGCATCATCAATCCTCAGCTGGCATGAGGCGGGGCACGGCGGCGATGAGCGCCTTGCCGGTCGCCGATTGCGGGGCGGCGATCACCTGCGCGGTCGGGCCGGTTTCCACGATGCGGCCGTGATCCATGATGGCAATGCGATGCGCGACGGCGCGTACCACGGCAATATCATGCGACACGAAGATATAGCTGATGCCGCTTTCGACCTGAAGCTCCACCAGCCGCTTGAGGATGTGTGCCCGCACGGAAACATCGAGGGCGGACACGGCCTCGTCGAGCACGATCAGCCGGGGCTCGGTAGCAAGCGCGCGAGCAATGGCGACCCTCTGGCGCTGACCGCCGGAGATTTCGTGGACGGCTCGGCTGGCTAAAGCGGCGGGGAGGCCGACGCGATCGAGCAGGTGGGCTACGGCGGCGGGCCGATTGGCGCGATCGGCCAGACGATGGATGCGCAACGGATCGCCAATCACATCGGCCACGCTGGCGCGCGGATTGAGCGCTGCGAGCGGGTCCTGAAATACCATCTGGATGCGTTTGCGTGTGGCGCGCAGGGCCTTGCCACGAAGCGCCAAAAGGTCGGCGCCTTCGAATCGCAGCGTGCCTGTATCTGCATCGATCAGGCGGATGATGAGCCGGGCCAGCGTGGTCTTGCCGCTGCCGGACGGGCCGACAATGCCAAGGGTTTCGCCGCCATCGACGGAAAAGCTGGCACCGTCAACTGCAACCAGCCGAGCGCCGCCGCGACGGAAAGACTTGCCCAGGCCCTCGGCGACGAGCAGGGCGGTCATGCGCGTGCTCCGACCAATGGCGGAGTGGTCAGGTCAATGTGGGCGCCGAGCAGGCTCGCGGTGTAGGGCTCGCGAGGTTGCCTTGTGATGTCGGCAGCGGCTCCGATTTCGACCAGCTTTGCCTGGCGGAATACAGCGATGCGGTCGGCCAGACTGGAGGCAAGCGCGATGTCGTGGGTGATGAAGAGCAGCGTCATGCCTTCCTCCGCCACGAGGCTCCGAAGCAGCGTCACGATCTCCGCCTGGACGATGGTGTCGAGGGCGCTGGTGGCTTCGTCGGCAATCAGCAGGCGCGGCCCGGCGGCTATGGCGGCGGCAATGGCGACGCGCTGACGCTGCCCGCCGGACAATTGATGTGGATAGGCGCGGAGTAGGCTGTCGGGATCGGGAAGCTGCACCCGGGCCAGCAGGTCACGGGCACGAAGGCCGGCGGCTTTCCAGCCGAGGCCGAGATGCGCCACGGCGCCTTCGGCGACCTGTTCGCCGATGGTCAGTACCGGATCGAGGCTGGCGGACGGGTCCTGGAACACCATGCCGATATCGCGGCCGGGAATGGGTGGACCGCCCGGCCAGTCAATCGTTCCGGTCTGCCTGGCGGATGCCGGCAGCAGCCCGGCGAGAGTGAGGGCCAGTGTGCTCTTGCCCGAGCCGCTCTCGCCGATAATGGCCAGCTGTTCGCCATTCTTGATGGTCAGATTGATACCATCGAGCGCAGTGACGCTGCTGGTGCCCTGGCGAAAAGCGACGCTCAGATCCTCTATCGTGGTCAGCACGGTCACAGCCGCACCTGTCGGCGGCTGAGGGCTTCGGACAGGCCTTCGCCGAACAGGTAGACCCCGAGCACGGTGACGACCAACGCAAGGCCGGGAATGATGGAGAGGAACGGCGACGAGCGCAGCACGGCGCGGCCCTCGGCGATCATCGAGCCCCAGGTGACGATGTTGGGATCGCCCAGGCCGAGAAAGGACAAAGCCGCCTCGGTCAGGATGGCGCCGGCGACGATGACCGCGCTGAGCGCCAGCACCGGCGCGAGGGCATTGGGCAGGATTTCGCGGAAGGCGATTTCGGCCGGGTGCATGCCGATGACGCGGGCGGCGGCGACATAGTCGCGCTCGCGGAGGGAGAGGACTTCGGCACGGGCGAGGCGGGCCGGTCCGGTCCATGCACCCAATGCGATGGCGAGTACGACGACCGGCAAAGAGGCGCCGATGACGCTGACAAAGGCCAGCGCCAGCAGGAAGCCGGGGACGGTCTGGAAGGCGTCGACCACCCGCATCAGCACTTCATCGACCAGGCCACCAGCAAACCCCGCAATGGTGCCAACGCTGGCTCCGATGAGAATTGCGGCCAGGGTGGCGGCGAAGCCGACCAGCAGGGATGCGCGAGAGCCGTGCGCCAGTTCGGCCAGAACGTTGCGGCCCAGCCGGTCGGTACCGAGGGGCAGGGCCCAGTCGGTGAAGGGGGCGGTCAGGGCGGGGCCGACAATGGAGAGCGGATCGCGGGGAAACAACAATGGCGCGGCCAGAGCAACCGCTATCAAAACGGCCAGCACGGCGGCGCCGAACAGTCCTTCGGGCGAGCGGCTGAAGCGCGCGATCAAGCTCATGCGCTGGCCTCGCTGGCGCCGACGCGCGGATCGAGCAGGGCGTAGACCACGTCGACGATCAGGTTGGTGACGATGACCAGTACGGCGCTGATAACGATGATACCCATGAGCAGCGGCGTGTCGCGACCACTGACCGCTTCCTGCGCCAAACGGCCGAGGCCGGGGATGGAAAAGACGCTTTCGATCACGACACTGCCACCCAGCATGGTGGCCGATTGCAGGCCCAGCATGGTGATCAGCGGCAACAGGGCGTTGCGGGCAACATGACGCCAGACGATGCGGCGGCGCGACAAGCCCTTGGCGCGGGCGGCGAGTACGAAATCCTGCCGCCAGACCTCTACCATTCCGGCGCGCATCAGGCGCAGATAGAGCGCGAGGTAGATCAGCGCCAGTGCGCCAACCGGCAGGACGAGGTGGCGGAAAATGTCCCAGGCGCGGTGGAGCCCGGCTTTGCCGGAAGCCAGCGTTTCGATGCCGGACAGGGGCAGCCAGCGCAATTGCACGGAAAACACCACAACCAGCACGAGGCCGAGCCAGAAACTGGGCACGGCATAAAGGGCCAGCGAGCCGATGGACAGGAGTCGATCGCGGGCGCTTCCGGGGCGGGAACCAGCGACGATGCCGAGCAAGGAACCGATGCCGAAGGACAGCGCGATGGCGCTGCCCATCAGCAGCAAGGTGTTCGGCAGTCGTTCAAGCACCACATCGAGGATTGGCCGGTTGAGCAGGACCGAATGGCCGAAGTCCAAGTGTATGATATTCCACAGATAAAGGCCGAGGCGGGTGATGGGAGACTGATCTAGCCCCCAATCGGCGCGCAGGGTTTCCACTAGTGCCGCGTCGCCCCCGCCGCTGGACACCAGATAGGCATCGACGGCGTCGCCGGAGGCCAGTTCGAGCAGGAAGAACGTGCCGACGAGCACGATCAGCAGCACTGGAATGCTGCCGATCAGGCGGCGGATGACGAGTTCTCCGGCACGCTGCAAAGGGTTATTCCGGCTTGGGCTGAGTCTTACGAGAAGGATACCCCCACCTAGCCTCCCCCTGATAGGGGGAGGGACGGACCGGCGGGTTTGGCCAGATTGTGCGACGCTAACGGAGGGGTTCCTCCCCCTATCAGGGGGAGGTTAGGTGGGGGTAATTACCCATCGATCCAGGTATCGGCCCAGTTCGAAACCGCCCAGCGCGGATTGTTCGAAACGTTGTGCACGCTGGTGCGCGCCACGGTGATGAAGCCCCATTCGGCGACGTTGATCAAGGGCAGATCCTCAGCAACCGCCTGCTGGAACTGGTTATAAAGCTCCGTGCGGGCCTTTTCGTCGACCGTTACCAAGGCGTCGTCGATGATCTTGTCGATCGCCGGATTGCTGTAGCCACCCTGATTGGAGAACGGCACCCCTTCGGCGGTCGCGGTGCGGACCAGGATGGCGGTGGAGATCGCCGGATCGCCACGGAACACCGGCGGAGCGACCGCGATATCGAAGGCATGATCGGTGTAAACGGCCTGCTGGTGGGCGGCGCTGTCGTTGTTGGCGATTTGTGCGTCAATGCCGACGACGGCCAGCGCTTGGCGCAGATAGGCGCCGAACTGGGTGGTTTCGTTGAAATATGGGGCCGGCAGCAGGCGGAGGGTGAACCGGGTGCCGTCGGCGCTGCGGGCGTAACCGGCCTCATCGAGCAGGGCGTTGGCCTTGTCGACATCAAAGTCATATTGCGGAACGCTGGCGTCGTAGAATTCCGGCGCGTTCTGCGGCACGATGCCAGTCGCGGGCTTGGCATAGCCCAGGAAGATGGTGTCCACGACGAACTTCTTGTCGATGGCATGGGCGATGGCCTGGCGCACCTTGAGGTTGGCCAATTGCTCGGTGCGATGGTTGATTTCGACGACGAGCTGATAGGTCAGCCCCTCATAGCCCTTCGAGATGACCTCGATGCCGTCGACCTTGCTGATGCGGTCGAGGTCGGCCAGTGGCACGGCCGAGAATGCAGCGAGCTGGATTTCTTCAGCTTCCAATGCGCTCGCCGCAGCGGCCCGGTCGGGAAGCACGCGATAGAGGATTTCATCCAGGTTCGGTTCGCCCTCGCCCCAATAGGTTTCGTTGCGGCTGAGCAGGTAATATTCGCCCGGCTTGTATTCGGTGAACTTGAACGGGCCGGTGCCGACCAGTTGGGCATTGGCGGGGTTCGCGGCAATATCGGTGCCGTCATAGAGGTGCTTGGGCAGGACGCTGGTGGTGGCGGGGAGGGCGTTGCGGATGAGCTGGAACGGGGTCGGCTTGGAGAAGCGGAAGATCGCCGTCAGCGGATCGGGCGTGTCGACGGATTCGAGGTTGGCGAAGACCAGCCGGCCCAGATTTTGCAGCGGCTTCCACACCTGGAGCGCGGAGAAGGCGACGTCGTCGGAGGTGAACGGCTTGCCGTCGTGCCAGGTGACGCCCTCGCGCAGGGTGAAGGTGGCGGAGAGGCCATCGGCCGAGCCCTCCCAAGCAGTGGCGAGGCGCGGCGCGAGGCCGTTTTCGCCGTCGAAGGAGGCTTCGGCCAGGGGCTCGATGACCTTGCTGGAAATGAAGAACACGCCATTGGAGGCGACGATGGCCGGATTGAGATTGCGCGGTTCGGAATCGGCGGCAACGATGAGGCGGCCGCCCTTGACGGCATCTTGCCCGAAAGCCAGACGGGGCAACGCGGTGGATGCCAGCAGCGCGGCGCTGGCGCTCAACAGGGTACGGCGGGAAACGAGAAACTTTGTCATCTGCTATGCCCTTGTCATGGTTGCGTAATTAACTCTTACTCTAGCCCTTCAGTGGGGTTATGCCAGAGATGGCATTCTAGCCGACGCGGCGTGGGCTAGAAAATTCTGCCGAACCGGCCCAGGTTCCCAACACAGCAAAGACCGCGAACGGCATAACATGAGCGTCATCTCCATCCAGTCCCAGGTTATCCACGGCCATGTCGGCAACAGCGCGGCAGTGTTTCCGCTGCAATTGGCCGGATTCGAAGTGGCGGCGGTGCCAACGGTGCTGCTCAGCAATCACCCGGCCTATCCCAGCGTCAAGGGCCGCGTCATGGATGCGGGGCTGGTCGCTGACCTGCTGGCCGGGCTGGAGGATCGCGGACTGCTGGAAAGCACGCGCGTCTTGATGACCGGTTATATCGGCTCGGCCGAGATCGCTGCGGTAGTGGTCGACTTCGTGACGCGCGCCAAGGCGCGCAATGCGGGCCTGCTTTATGTCTGCGATCCAGTGATGGGCGATTTCGGGCCGGGTTTCTACGTCAAGGCAGAGGTGCGCGAGGCCATTATCGGCCAGCTCGTGCCGCTCGCCGATATCCTGACGCCTAACCGGTTCGAGTTCGACGCACTGGTGGGCCGCGCCAGCCCCGACACCAGCGCACTGGTTGCGGCAGCGCAAGCTTTGGGCAAGCGCGTTATGCTGGTGACGGGTAGTCCGGCGGAGCAGAGCATCGAGACGATCGCGGTCGAGCGAGCGGCGGCGTGGAGGGTGGCGACGCCGGCGCTGGTGACCAAGGCATCGGGGACCGGCGACCTGTTGACCGCGCTGTTCGTGGCGGCGACGCTCAAGGGCAGGGCGACGCCCGATGCCTTGGCCGACGCGGTTTCCGGCGTCTTCGCCATCATCGAGGCGACCGTGGCGCAGGATGGGCTGGAGTTGGACCTCGTGCGGCAATCGGCACGGCTGTTCACGCCACCGCGCCGATTTGCGAGTGGCCCGGTATCCGGAGGCGTCAGGGGAATCTGACGCGCACGCAAAGGCCGGGCTTGTTGTCGGCCAGCACAATCGTGGCGCCGTGCAGTTCGGCGATGGCCTTGACGAGGCTCAGGCCGAGGCCATGGCCCGGGGTGCTCCGGCTCTTGTCGAGGCGATAGAGCCGCTGGAAGACCTTGTCGCGTTCGGCATCGGGAATGCCCGAACCGTTGTCGCAGACGCCAATTTCGAAGCCATGCTCGCCGGTCGTGCTGGCGGACATGGCGATCGTGGTATCGGGGGAACAATGGCGAATGGCATTTTCGATCAGGTTGGCGAACAATTGGGTCAGCAGGTCCTTGTCGCCCTGGATGTCGGGCAACGGCTCGACGGCGATGGTCAGGGTCTGGCCGTTTTCCTCCACGACATCGGCATAGGCTTCGAACAGGTTTTGCAGGATCGGCCCAACCGCGACCTCCTTGAAGCGCGCTCGCCTGGCGCCAGACTCGATCTGGGCGATGCGCAGCAGGGCCTCGAAGGTCATGTTGATCTGCCTCGTCTCCTCCTGCGCCTGTTGCAACAAAGTGGCGACCGACTGGCCGGCTTCCTCGCTTTCGATGGCGTTCTGCACTGTGAAGCTGAGGCGGTTGAGCGGCGTCTTGAGATCGTGCGCGATGTCGACGCTGACCTGGCGCATGCCTTCCACGAGACCGGCCAGCCGTTCCAGCGCGTGATTGATCTGGGTGGACAGGTCGTCGAGATCGTCGCGGTTGCGGTGCACCGGAATGCGAGCCGCCAGCTCGCCGCGACCGATCAGGGCCATCGTATGGGCAATGCGATCCATCCGGCGCTGGCCGCGTGTGGCGATCAGCACGGCGGCCAGGATGGCGAGGATGACGAAGAAGACCCCGGCCATGCCGAGGCTGTTGAGCACGATCTCGCCCACGGCGTCCGTCTCGGCAAAGCTGGCGCCGACGACCAGCGTGTTGTCACCGACCGGGCCGGAATAGATGCGGTACAGTTCGTCATCGGCGGTCAGGCCCAATTGGGCGGCGGTGGCGACTGACCAGCCCGTGGCCATCGGCGCGGTCGTGATATTGCCGCCAAGCACCTCGTCCGCCGGACCGCGCAGCAAAAAGACTCGTTCCAGTGCCGGATTGGCGGCAGCATTGCTGCGCACCAAGTCGACCAGATCGGTGAGGTCGTTCTCGCCATACGATTGGGCGATGATCGAAAAGGTCTGCTCTAGCTGTTGTTGCAGGCGGGCGTCGAGCTCCGCCCGGATCAGCCCGAAGGCGATAAAGCCCGCCAGCCCCAGAAACACCAGGAAGGCGACGCTCAGCAGCGCCATCAGCCGGAACGGCGTGCTGCGATAGAGGGCCTTAAGCATGCAGGCTGTAGCCGGTATTGCGGATGGTATGGAGCAGGGGCCGGTCGAACGGCTTGTCGATCTTGGCGCGGAGGCGGCTGATATGGGTCTCCACCACGCTCGTTTGCGGGTCGAAATGGAAATCCCACACCCGCTCCAGCAGCATGGTGCGGGTCAGCACCCGGTTTTCGTTCTGCATCAGATAGGTCAGCAGGGCGAATTCGCGCGGCAGCAAGTCGATCGCCACCGAGCCGCGCCGGCAGCTATGGCGCACCAGGTCGATTTCGAGATCGCCCACCTGCAGCTTGATCTTTTCGGTTTGGGCCGGTGGGCGGCGGGCCAGGGCATTCAGCCGGGCCAGCAGTTCGGAAAAGGCGAATGGCTTGACGAGGTAATCGTCGCCGCCGGCTTCAAGGCCATCGACGCGGTCATCGACGCCACCGACGGCGGTGAGGAACAGGACCGGGGTCGTATTGCCGGAGGCGCGCAACGCCTTGACCAGCGACAGGCCATCGAGGCCCGGCAGCATCCGGTCGATCACCATGACGTCGAAGCGCTCGTTCATGCCATGCACCAGGGCATCGCGGCCGTCGCGGATCACATCGGCGACATGGCCCGCCTCGGTCAGGCCCCGGTTCACATAGTCGGCGGTGCGGGCATCGTCTTCGACGAACAGTATACGCATGGGGCAAGTCTCGATCAGGATAGCGGCCGCGTCAACGAAATGGGCGGCGATCGGGGGATCGCCGCCTCTGCACATGGCCTTTCGGGCTCATGCCGCGCTGGCATCTCGTCGCGGCGCCATCAGGCTCATATAGATTACGAGGCCGGCGATCACCGCGAGGAAAATGGCGCTGGTGATGATCGTGCCCAGGCCCAGCCCGCCATATTCCATCGGCTGTGACAGCAGGTCGCCGAAGGAAGCACCCAGCGGCCGCGTCAGGATGTAGGCCAGCCAGAATGTCAGGATGGCATCGGCCTTGAACACGAAATGGGCGACGGCGATCAGCGCGATGATGGCGGCGAACAGCCCGCCAGTGGCGAGATATCCCAGGCCGAGGGTTTCGGCGATGTAGTCGCCGACGGCGGTCCCCAAGGCAAAGGTGAACAGGATCGCCAGCCAGTAGAAGATTTCACGGCGCGTAGTGACGATGGTGTGGATCGAAAGCGTCTTTTCGCTGGCGTACCAGGCACCGAAAGTCAGCGCGAGCAAGATGGTGCAGCCGATCGTGGTGGTCTCCAGCGGAATGCCGAACGTATCGACCAGATTGTCGGTGATCAGCGTGCCGACGACGCTGACCAGCACCACGGCCAGCCAGTAGGTCCACGGTACATAGCGCCTGCGGCTGAACTGCAGGCCGATGGCGATGGCCAGAACGACCATCATGATGATGGTCGTGGTCTGCAGGCCGATGCCCATATTGAGGGCGAGGAAGTCGGCGGCGGTTTCGCCGACGGTGACGGCCATCAGCTTGATCAGCCAGAAATCGACGGTGGCGCGGGGGACGCGGTTATAGGCCTCGACGCCGTCGATGATGGCCATTTCCGGCCCGGAACGTGTTGTGCTGGCGATTTCCATCATGCACCTATCAGTTGAATGGCCTGGCCGAAGAAGTCATCGGCACGCTTGTCGTCATCGGCATTGCAGCGCTCCAGGCCCTTGGCCTCGAGGTCGGCGACCTTGGCCTTGGTGGCATCGTCGAGGCTGGCGGCCTTGGGCTGCACGGCGCGGTACTGGGCGAGCATGTCCTCGCAGGGCAGCGGCTTGCCGGAGGTATCGGTGGTGACGACGCCGGCCGCATTGGTGGCGCCCGGATTGTCGAGCTGGGCCAAGAGCGCCGTCAGCGCTGCGTCAGACGTGGCCGCCGGTGAGTCTGCTCGCACCGCCTCTAGCGCGACATCGGAGGCGGCGTCGATGGCGTCCCACTTTTGCGCATTCTTGGCGCGCAGGTCGTTGGCGACATTGTCCCATGCCGTCTCGAATTCGGTGATCCTGGCCTTGGCGCCAGCGAGGTCATTGGACGCCACCAGGGCCTGGGTGTCGGCCACGATGGTGTGCATGGCCGAGAGGTCGCCCAACTCGCTTACCTTGACCGCGGCCAAGGCGGGGAATGTCGCGGCACCCGCTATCGGCAGGACGAACAGGCAGACAGCAAGGGCAAGGTGCGAAAGTCTCATCGTGAGCTCCAAAGCGTGGATTGGCTGGAACTCACCATAGGCAGGGCTGGGTCACGCCAGCCTGTCAGCGGCTATACATCGGTGTAAGAATTCAACCGGGTGGGAGACGCCGCCCGCGTGGCATGGCATAGCAGAGCTATGAAGTTACCCACTATTCCCGCTTCGCGCCGCCCCATCCTGTTCGCCGCCCTGGCATTGGCCGTGTTGCTCGGCGCCTTCGGCTTTGTTGCCGATGAGGTCATCGAGGGCGATACGGTGGTGTTCGACCGCGCCGTCACCATGGTGCTGCGCGACAACGGCGACATCATGAACCCGATCGGGCCGGCCTGGCTTGAAGAGGCTGGCCGCGACGTGACCTCGCTGGGCAGTTTCTCGGTGCTCGGCCTGATCGTCATCCTGGTGCTGATCGGCCTGCTGCTGGTCAAGCGTCCCTGGACGGCGGCTTATGTGACCTTCGCGGTGCTCAGCGGCACCATTCTGTCATCGGTGTTCAAGCAGATCTACGATCGGCCGCGGCCAGAAATGCTGGAGGCGATGCGGGTGTTCACCTCGAGCTTTCCGAGCGGCCACGCGACCGTGTCGGCCGTGGTCTACCTGACGCTCGCGGCGCTGCTTGCGCCATTATGCGCCGACCGGCGGCTGGCAATTCTGTGCCTCGGTGCCGGCGTTTTTCTCACGCTGCTTGTCGGCGTCTCGCGCGTCTATCTGGGTGTGCATTACCCCACCGACGTGATTGCGGGCTGGTCGCTCGGCGCGGCCTGGGCGCTGGTATGCTGGGTCGGCGCCAATGTGCTGGGGCTGAACCGGCGCTGAGCGCCCCATTTCGGCCGCAAGCTATACGCAGCCGTATCTCCGCCGACAGGCCGCTGCAAGACGCGGTCCCTAAGTCTCTCCCACGACGGCGCAACGGCGCGTCGTCGCAAACGGAGAGAGAGAATGAAGTTCAATACGATGACGAGCACCGCCATCCTGGCTCTGGTCTTGAGCGCACCGGTCACGGCCGCCTTTGCCCAGGCCGATATGGTCGCCCCCAACGACACCGAGATGCAGGCGCTGAGCGCCACCAAGATCGCGGCGGCCGATGCGGTGGCTGCAGTTGAGACCGCATCTGGCGGCAAGGTGGTGGAGCTGTCGCTCGATATGGAAGCGAGCGGGCCGGGCTACCGGATCACCGCCGTCGCCAAGGACGGCACCGAGACCAATTATGTGGTCGACGCGACGACCGGAACGGCAACCCTGTCCCAGGACACCAAATCGTCCACCGATGCCGCTGACGAGAGCGAAGGCGGTGACGAAGGCCAGGATAACGGCGCGGAAACCGAAGACGCCAACTAATCGGTTCCATGCATGCGGCGGCCAGGGTGGGGACACTCCGGCCGTCGCGTTCAATCGTGCAGCGAGCCGTCGGGCATGTAGGTGCCGGTGAGATCGGCGCCGTCGAAGATGGCGCCATTGGTGTGGGCCAGGCTTAGGCGGGCGCCCGACAGGTTGGCGCCGGTCAGGTCGGCATCGGTGAGATCGGCGCGATAGAGGTCGGCCCCGGACAGGTCGGCATTGCGCAGGTTGGTACCGCGCAGCCGTGCATTGAGCAGGCCGCTATTGGCGAGGCGCGCGCCCTCCAGGTTGGCCTGCGAAAACACCGCATCGGTCATGTTGGAGCGCTCCAGCACCGTGCCCTTGAGGCTGGCACCGTCGAACCGGGTGCCCATGAGGAAAGCCTCGCTCATGTCGGCGCCGTCGAAGATGGCGCCGAATACGCGCGCGCCCTGCATCTTGGCGCCGCGCATGATCGCGCGGTCGAAATGGGCCTTGCCGCCATCGGATTCGTAGAACAGCACATTGGTCAGGTCCGCCCCGGTGAAGTCGGCCTGGGTGGCGCTGGTCTTGTTGAGATTGGCCTCGGCGAGGTTCGCGCCGGCAAAATCGGCGCCGGTCAGCACGGCGCGGTGGAAGATCGCTCCGGTCAGGACCGCTTTGGAAAAGTCGGCCCCGGCCAGGTTTTGCCGTTTGTATTGCGCCTCCGGCAGGCTGCATCCGGGGCAGGATGCCGGGGGTTCGGCCTCCTGCGCCAGCGCCACCGGCCCGCTCAGAAGCGCGAGCAGGACGATCAGGCCGAACCGTTGCACGAACTGGCTCAATGCTCGGGTTCGGGCGGGGCGGCAGGTGCTGCCGACGGCGCAAGTTCCTCGGGGGTCGCGGGGCCCTTGCCGACGAAGGTTTCGAGGATGTAGTCGGCGACGGCGTCGATATCGCGCTTGGCGAGGAAGGTGGAGATCGGCTGCTGCGGCTTATCGGTGCCGGCGTCTTCGCTGGTCATGCCGTAGCAGCGGTCGTCGGTGTACGAGAACTTGTCGAAATAGGGCATGTTGGTGCCGGGAACGCCGCAGGAGATGATCATTACCATGGTCTCCTTGTCGAGGCCGCTCTCGCGGAAATTGGCGCCGTTTTCGCGCGGGTCGTCGCCCACGCCATTGCCGGCCTTGCCATGGCACTGGTTGCATTGGCCCTTTTCGAAATAGATGCGCTCACCGCCGGTCATCTGGGCGGCGGCCGGGGTCGCGAAGGCGAGTGCCAGGCCCGCCGCCGTCAGCGTGCCAGCCGCGGCGAGGATGAAACGGGAACCCGGGCGCAGCCTGCTGGATAGGGTAGTCATGATGGTGGGTCCTTTCAAAAACGAAATATTGTGAATTGCTTCTCGTGGCCCGCGCGACGGTTACAGTGGTTGGCGAGTTCAACCGCCGACTGCCGGAATGGCTCCACGATGAAGGATTGCGATCGATGCCTAGACCGATCATGCGCGCTGTGCTGCTCGCCTTGATGACCGCCGCTCCGGCCATGGCTGCGGAGGCGCCGCCGGCTGCCGATGTGTGGAAGATCAAGCTCGGCCAACCCATCGCGGCGATTCCCGATGGCTTTGCCGATTTTGCCTGCGGCTCCAATGGCGGTCCGCCCAGCCTGCCGCTGGCGGGTTTCGCCGATTTCATGACCTGCACGCCCGAACCCAGCGGCTGGCGCGAGGTGTATTTCCGCTATGACGACGAGCTGGAATATTGGGCCAAGGCCAACAACCTCGACGTGCAGATCGCCGCGTCCGGCACCAAGGTTTATGGCATGCCGGTGGTGATGTCGGTGTTGATCAACGAAGCGGGCGTGGTCGAAGGGCTGCGGCTGGTCAGCGATCCGCGCGATACCTCGGTCAGCCGCGACGAGGCGCGCTTCCTTGAGCCGTTCCTGCTGTCGCGGTTCCGTCCGCAGGGCGGCGACTGGACGTGCGTCGACTTGCCCGCCGCGCGCGGCGAGACGCCGGTCAGCGGGGTGTTCCTCAAGCAGGACTGCACGCTGCAGGCTAATGGCATCGATTATGCCGTGAGCGCCCGCTACCTGCGTGGTGCGGGCCAGCGGCAGGTGGACGCCCATACCGGCCAGTTCACCGAAGGACAGTTCGACAGCAGCGTCCGGTTTGAAATGCATGTGATGTAACCGTCAGGGGCGGGGCCGGAACTGCACCAAGGCAATCCCGGCCCCGCATCTGGTCTAGAGACCGAACACGAACAGCATGGCGGAGTTGCGCTGTTCGGCCAGTTCGGGGGTCATGCGCAGCTTGCCGCGCGCCGAGCCGGACAGGCCCGAAGCGATGGCAATATACTGCTTGTCGCCGACCGCGAAGGTCATCGGCGGTGCGGTGAAGCCGACGCCGACATTGATCTTCCACACTTCATCCAGCGTCTCGTCATCGAAGGCGATCAGCGTGCCGTCCATCAGGGCGGTGAATACCAGGCCACCGGCCGTGCTCAGGGCGCCCGAATAGTTCGGGTACTTGAGCTGGACGCGCTTCTTGATCTCGCCGCTCACCGGGTCGGCGGCGATCAGCTCGCTTTCGAGACGTTCGTTGACCACATAGCCGCCGCCGCCAAAGCCCAGCTCGACCGTGTGCTTGGCCGGATCGGTGGTGTATTCGACGCAACCGGTGATCGCCGGAATGTAGATCAGGTTGGTCTTGCGGCTCAGGGTCGAGGGCCAGAAGTTGTTGCCGCCGACATTGGCCGGGCAGGCGCGCTTGGTGGGCTCGTCGGCCGTACGGTGGGTTTCCACCGAATAGGTCTGCAACTGTTGTGCCGAGTCATATTCCAGCGGCTTGCCGGTCTTGGGATCGATGCCCTTGGTCCAGTTGATGCCTTCGGCATAGGGCTCGGCCTTGAGGAACAGCCCGTTATCGGCCTCAAAGGTGTAGAGGAAGCCGTTGCGGCCCGAATGGGTGATCAGGGTCTGGTCGCCGCTGGTAAACAGGATGTGGGTACCCGACTCGTCATAGTCCCAGGCGTCATTGGGCGTGTACTGGAAGTACCAGTTCATGTCCCCGGTATCGGGATTGCGCGACAGCACGCTGTTGGTGAAGAGGTTATCGCCGGCGCGCACGCTCGGATCATAGGGCGGGACAGGGTTGCCGGTGCCCCAATAGAGCTGGTTCTTGGCCGGATCGTAGCTGCCCGTCGTGTACATGGCGCCACCGCCGGTTTCCCAGGCATTGTTGCCGTCGGTCCAGGTTTCCGAACCCGGCTCGCCCGGTGCCGGAATATTGTACTTCTTCCAGATCTCGTCGCCGGTCGCCACGTCATACGCCGCCAGCCATGTGCGGGTGCCCGCATCGCCGCCGGCCGCGCCGACCAGAATCTTGCCGTTGACCAGCAGGGGTGCGCCGGTCAGCTCGACGCGCGGCGTATCGCCGGTCACGTCTTTTTCCCACATGACTTCGCCGGTCTCCTTGCTGGAGGCGATCAGGCGGGCAGGGCCATTGGCGACGGAGATGACGAAATCGCCAGCCAAAGCCACGCCGCGATTGGCCTGCGAGGCCTTTTCCTGGCCCGGATCCATGCTCCAGACGATGCGGCCCACATCACCCGAGGTGGCGTCGATCTTGTAGACCACGCCCCAGGTATCTGTGAGGTAGAGGAAGCCGTCCTCGGCCAGGGGCGTCGATTCCGTATAGTTGGGAACCAGGTTGTTCAGCGCCACCGAGTAGAGCAGCTTGAGGCCGCTGGCATTGGTTTTGTTGATGGTGTCGAGCGGGGAAAACCGCTGGGCGGTATAGTCGCGGTTGTTGGTCAACCAGTTCTGCGGCTCGCTATCGGCCTTGACGATGCGATCGCCCGTTACTTCGGCTGCATAGACTGCCGGCATGGCCGCTACGCCGGCGAGCAGAACTGACGCGTAAGCGCCAGCCAGCGCCGCACGGCGTGCTGCTGAAATCTTCAAAGTCATGGTTGTGGTCCTTTTTATACCGCCACATTCCCTAGCCGGCCTGCCCGCTGGGTCAGCCGTAACGGCGCCCACAAGTGGACGTTTCGCCGTTGCTCGGGAGTTGCTTGTTGTGCCTGCGGGCGATCAACGAGCGGATAGTCGGAGTACCCGACGTCACTGTCAATCGGACCGCCCCGTACTGGTCGATGCAAATACCAATGAGACATATTGGCAGAATATCGCGCGGTCGCGCCGGCCAAGTCGGCATTGCGGAAAGGCCGGTATTGTCGGGCTTTGGATGTGCCTCAGGTGGTGAGAGTGCGATGGAGGACGCCGCGCAGATGGTTGTCCAGCGCGTCGACGGCGCCCTGGGCGTCGCGTCGCTCCAGAGCCTCGATGACGGCGACATGTTCGCGCATCGACTTGATCGTATTGGTGGGGTCCACCGATTCCAGATTGACCAATCGTATCAGGTACATTTTCTGGTGCAGCCGCTCGTAGATCACCGCGATCTGCTGATTTTCGAACGCGGCGATGAAGCTGTTGTGAAACGCCCATTCCAGTTGCCGGACCGGTTCCCGATAGACCGCCGGGTCGGCGACCGTTTCCACAAAATTGATGATCGCGTCATGGTCGGCGCGCGTCTTGGACAGCCAGGACTTGCCCACCGAGCGGGCAAATTTGGACAGGCCCTCGCGCTCCAGGATGCCGCGAAGCTGGAAGGTGTTGCCGACGAATTTGACGTCCGGGTAAAAGATGGTCAGCCCGATGCGGCGGCGCACGGTGACGAGGCCCTCCGCCTCGAGCAGGGTCGTGGTTTCGCGGAATGGCGACAGCGAAATGCCGAGTATGTCGCAGATTTCCTCCTGCGTGAGGGTTTGCCCAAGCTTAAGCCGTCCGTCGAGCAGCGCCTCGACGAACGCCAGATAGCCGGGATTGTCGATCCCCTGACCCACTGCATGCCCCCAATGAAGATTATCGGTAATTCTGACGCGATAAGCCGTTGACAGCTCTTACGACACGGCTCTAACATTTTCTAGACGCGTTGAAATATATTTAAGTAGAGCGCGTCGGGCCCGGAGGAGGGTCGCAGTCATCGCCGGATGGTCGCCTGCCGCCGCAGCGACAGCTTCTGGATGGTCTTGCTGAGCAGCCGCAAAGGCGCCAGCCGGGGTGGGAGGAAGATTTTCATGAACGACAAGCCTATTAGTGCTGCGCGTGGATGGACGCGCCGCCGGGTGCTCGGCACCGCCGCCAGCAGCCTCGCCATCGCCGCCGTGGGCAGTTTTCCTATGCCGGCCATCGCGCAAAGCAAGAAGCTGACCTATTGGGGCGGCCTGATTTTTTCCGATGACGCCAACAAGCTTTTGACCGACACCATCAACGCCTGGGGCGCCGCTAATGGCGTCGCCACCGAAGTGGTGATGATCAACCAGAACGAAACCGTGCAGAAGGTCTCGGCTGCGGTATCGTCCAACACCATGCCCGATGCCCTCGATCTCGGGCTGGATTTGTTGCTGTTGCTGTCGCGCCAGGATCAGTTCATCACGCTCGACGATCTCTACAAGAAGATCGGCGACGCGCAGGGCGGCTGGTTCGAAGGCACCGATCGCGCCACCGATACCACCGCCGATGCAGGCGGGCGAACTGGCATACCCTTTGGCGTCAATGGCAACCTTCTGCTCCGCCGCAAGGATCTGCTGGAGCCGGCAGGCTTCACCGACGCGCCCAAGACTTGGGACGAGCTGGTGGCGCAGGCCGTTGCGGTCAATAAATCTCCGGTTTCCGGCCTTGGTCTGGCGCTGTCCAACGTTGGCGACGCCAACGTGCAGGTCAACGTACTGCAGTCCTATGGCGGCCGTATCGCCGATGACGCGGGCAAAAAGGTCACCATCAAGTCCGAGGAAACCCGCACTTACCTGACCTGGCTCAAGGACGCTTGGGACAAGGGCATCTTCCCGCCCGGCAACACCACCTGGGACGGCGCCGGCGACAATCAGGCCTATCTTTCGGGGCAGGCCGCCTTCATCGCTAACACCGGCTCGGTCGGCATCGCCGCCAAGAAGGATGATCCGGAGCTATACGACGGCAGCGCCTTCTCGCCGCTGCCCGCCGGACCCAAGGGCACCATCTCGCCGATCACCCCGCAAACCCGCGCGATCACCAAGAATAGTGGTGCACAGGATGAGGCCAAGGCGTTGCTGGAACACCTGGCGCAGCCCGAATTCATGAACGCCTATTTCAATGTGGCGATCTATGGCCCGGTGCTGAAGAACCAGGAACAGTTGAGTGCCTTCGACGGCACCAACCCGATCCTTGCCGGCCTATTGAATCTCGCCAAGGCGGGCACGGCTCCAGCCTATCCGGATGTCTACAACGCCGCTTGGGCCGACCTGTCGTCCAACTTCATCATCCCCAAGATGTGCCAGCGCGTCGTCGTCGACGGCTGGGATTTCGACAAGGCGATGGACGAAGCCCAGACCCAGGGCCAGATCATCTACGACAAGTACTGACCCGCCAGATTTATTCGACCTCGGGGGGCTCGGCCCTCCGGGGTTCTCTATCGGGATAGACCATGTCGTTAGCCGCAGACCCATCAACCAGACCATCACGCCGGCGGCGCCTGCCGACCGGTGTGCGTGCAAAGCTGTTTGCCTATGCGCTGGTGGCACCGGTGGTGCTGCTGATCATCGGGCTCGTGGCCTATCCGTTTTTCTTCGCCATCTATGTGTCGTTCACCGACCAGGTGGTGGGCAGCGTCGGCAAGTTCATCGGCTTCGCGAATTTCGTCTACCTCTCGAAATCCGCGACCTTTACCGCCGCGATCTGGAACACGGTGATCATCGTCTTGGTGTCGGATGGGCTCAAGCTGCTGATCGGCCTCGGACTGGCTCTGCTGGTGCATCAGGCCATTCCCGGCCGGGGCATATTCCGCTCTTTCCTCATGCTGCCCTGGGCCATGCCGGCCTTCGTCGCTTTCCTGACCTGGCGCGTGCTGTACCAGCCGATCGGCGGCGGCATTAATCTGGTGCTGACCGGCACGGGCATTTACCCCCACGTCGTCGATTGGCTGGGCCAGCGGCAGACCGCCATGGGCTCGGTTATCGCCGCCTCGGTATGGCGCGGCTTTCCGTTCTGGTTCATCTCGATCCTGGCGGCCCTGCAATCGGTGCCCAAGGACCTCTATGAGGCAGCCCATATCGATGGCGCCAATGCCTGGAAACGGTTCTGGGTCGTGACCGTTCCGGGCATTCGCCAGGTGGTGATCGTCACGACGCTGCTGTCGTCGATCTGGACCGCCAATGGCTTCGAACATGTCTGGCTGCTGACCGCGGGCGGGCCGTCCGACGCCACCATGGTGTTCCCCGTGCTGGCCTATTTCGGCATGCAGACCCAGCGCGTGGGGGAGGCGGCCGCGGTGTCCGTCGCCATGCTGCCCATCCTCGCAATCCTGGTCATCTTCGCCACCTCACTGATGATGCGGGACGAAGATTGATGGCCACGCTCACCGCCACTATCCCGCTCGCCAAGAGCAAGGCCGGCCAACGCCTCCGCCGCCGGTTCCTCATCGGCCGTGTGTTGAGCTATGCGGCGCTTGCCATTGCCGTATTGCTGGTACTGTTCCCGATCTATTGGATGATCATCACCTCGCTCAAGCTGCCGCGCGAAATCTATCGCGTGCCGTCGTTGTGGCCCAAGACCTTCACGCTCGACAATTACAGCAAGCTGCTCAGCGACGGGCAGTTCCTGATTGCTATCCGCAACAGCCTGATCGTGTCGTTCACCGTCACCATCATCTCGGTGATCATCTCCTCCTTCGCCGCCTATTCCATGGTGCGCTTCCGCTACCGGTTCCGTGGCTTTGTGGGTCGGCTGATCCTGTTTGCGTACCTGACACCCGGCTCGCTGCTGTTCATTCCGCTGTCGATCATCATGGCGCAATTGCGCCTCGGCAATTCGCTGTTTGGTCTCATCATGGTCTACCTGACCTTCTCGCTGCCGCTGTCGACGTGGCTGCTGCAGGGCTATTTCAAGGGCGTGCCGCGCGAGGTCGAGGAGCAGGGCCTGATCGACGGGCTGAGCCGCATCGGCGTGCTGTTCCGCATCGTGCTGCCGTTGTCGGCTCCGGGCATCGCGGCGGTGGCCATCTTCACCTTCACCGGGGCGTGGAACGAGCTGCTGCTGGCGCTGGTGCTGATCACCTCGGAGAGCCAGCGCACCGCGCCATTGGCGCTCAATTATCTCATCACCAGCGACGTGCTGCCCTGGGGGCCGTTGATGGCCGGCGCGGTCATCTCCTCGCTGCCGCTGATGATCCTCTACTTCGTGGCGCAACGCTTCATGGTGGCCGGACTGGCCGACGGCTCGGTCAAAGGCTGATTTTTTAGGATTAAGGGACAGACGGACATGGCGATCAGAGTTGCAGTTGGGCAGTTTCACGATCTGAGCGAGGAGCGCTTGCGCTTTGCCGCCCAGATCGGCGCGAGCGGCCTGCAGATGAACAATCCCACCCTGCCGGGCGATACCCGCTGGGAACAGGCCGACGTGCGGGCGCTGGTCGACCAGGTCGAAGCCGCCGGCCTCAAATTCGAGGCGATCGAAAACGTGCCTACGCATTTCTACCACAAGGCGATGATGGGGCTGGACGGCCGCGACGAGCAGATCGAGAACTATCAGGCCACCATCCGGGCCGTGGCGCGCGCCGGTATTCCGGTGTTGGGCCTACACTTTATGCCCAATTCGGTGTGGACCACCGATCGCAAGGGCACGACGCGCGGCGGAGCTACGGCGCGCCAGTTCGACATGGCCGTGGTCGAAGCCAATGAGGACAACCTCGAGACGCTGCGCTCCTTCATGCCGACGACCTTGGGTCGCGCATCGTCCATGCCGCTGTTCGGCAAGGATGGTCCGGTGATCACCGAAGACCAGATGTGGTCCAACTACACCTATTTCATGAACGCGGTTCTGCCCGTCGCCGAGCAGGAAGGCCTCAAGCTTGCCCTCCACCCGGACGATCCCCCGGTGCCGATGCTGGGTGGCGTGGCGCGGCTGTTCTACAAGCCAGAAAACTTCAAGAAGGCCTATGACCTGGTCGGCCGGTCCGAGGCGTGGACGCTCGACCTGTGCCTGGGTTGCTGCTCGGAAATGCCGGGCGGCAAAGCCAATGTCACCGAGATGATCGACTTCTTCGCGCCCAAGGGCCGGATTTCCTACATCCACTTCCGCGACGTGCAGGGCTCGGTGCCGAACTTCACCGAATGCTTTATCGGCGACGGCAATTTCGACCCTGCCGAGGTCATTGTCCAACTGGCCAAGCTGGGTTTCGACGGCTTCCTGCTCGACGACCACGTGCCCAAGATGGACGGCGACAGCGACTGGAACCATCGCGGGCGCTCGCACGCCATCGGCTACATGCAGGGCCTGGTCCGCATGGCCGAATTCCTCAAGGCCGCCTAGAGTAGGGGCGGTCCGCGCATCGGCGCGGGCCGCTCAATCAAGAATATCTGGAGTTCGTATGCCCTCAGTTCTGTTCTATGTCGGTGGCGTCAATCGTGGCATCGGCTATGTCGCCAAGCCCGCCGCCAAAGGCATCGCCGCCTTTCGTCTGAACCTCGAAACCGGTGCGGCTGAGTTGCTCGGGATCACCGAGGGCATCGATAACCCGACCTTTGTTGAGGTGGCGAAAGACGGAAAGTCGCTGGCCGCAGTCAGCGAAGTGGGCGGCTGGAACGAGGGCCTGATCACCGGCTACGCCATCGATCCCGCCAGCGGCGCACTGGAATATCTGTCCAAGCAGCCGACCCGCGGCGACTACACGGCGCATTTTAGCCACGACAATTCCGGCCGCTTCGTCGGCATCGCCAACTATGGCGGCCTGCCGATCACCGCCAAGCCGAACAAATCCATCGCCATCTATCCGCGCGCTGCCGACGGCACACTTGGATCGCTCGTGGCCGAAGTCACCCATAACGGCAAGGGTCCCGACGCGGCGCGGCAGGATCGCCCGCATGCCCACTGTATCCGCTGGACAGCGGACAATAAGTTCGTCGTCGTCGCCGATCTGGGCATCGACAAACTGCTGGTCTATCGCTTCGATGCGCAGACTGGCGCGCTGACGCCGCATGGCGAAACCGTTTTGCCGCCGGGCTCCGGCCCGCGCCACTTCGTGTTCCACCCGACGCTGCCCTATGCCTATCTGGTCAACGAGATGACCTGCACGCTGGCGAGTCTTGCCTTCGACGCTGCTAATGGGACTTTCACCCTGCTGTCCAGCGCGTCGACCTTACCGCCGGGCGGTCACAAGGGCACGTCAGGCTCGGCAATCGGGATCGCGGCCGGCGGCAAGCACATCTATGTAGGCAATCGCGTCCATGACAGCGTTGCCGGCTTCGCCATCGACCAGACCACAGGCATCGCAAAATTCATCGGCACGACGCCGACCGGCGGTCGCATTCCTCGCGATTTCGCTTTCGATCCGACGGGGCAGGTGCTCGCCGTCGCCAATCAGGAAAGCGACTGCATCAATCTGTTCCGCTACCAGCCCGAGACCGGGGCACTCATTCCGTTCGGCGCGCCGATCCAGACCGGCTCGCCCACCGCCATCGCTTTCCATCCCACGGTCCGCTGAAGAGACCACAAGGACTTCGCCATGAAGATCAAAGATATCAAAGTTATCGTCTGCTCCCCAGGGCGCAATTTCGTCACGGTCAAGATTATTACGGACGAGGGGCTTTATGGCGTCGGCGACGGCACGGTGAACGGCCGCGAACTGTCGGTCGCCTCCTATCTTGAGGACCATGTCGCGCCCACCCTGATCGGCATGGACCCGCTGCGCACCGAGGATATCTGGCAATATCTCTACAAGGGGGCCTATTGGCGCCGTGGCCCGATCACCATGGCGGCGATCGGCGCCATCGACATGGCACTGTGGGACATCAAGGCCAAGGCCGCCAATATGCCGCTCTATCAACTGTTGGGCGGGCGTTCGCGCGACAAGGTGATGGTCTACAAGCACGTTGGCGGCCTCGACATTTCCGAGGTCGCCGAAGGCGTCGTGGCGCTGCGGGAGCAGGGGCTTGAGGCCATCCGCGCGCAAGTCGCCATTCCCGGCCTGCCGCCGATCTATGGCACCGGCCATTCGACGGACCAGGATGCGCTGGTCAATAGGCGCGTGGTACCGCATGAGGAAGTCTGGGCCACCCACAAATACCTGCCGCTGGTGCCAAAGCTGTTCGAGAAGGTGCGCGACGCGGTGGGCTGGGATGTCCACCTGCTGCACGACGTGCATCACCGCCTGACGCCGATCGAGGCGGCACGCCTGGGCAAGGACCTGGAGCCGTTCCGGCTATTCTGGCTGGAGGATGCCATTCCCGCCGAACTGCAGGAAGGCTTCCGCATTATCCGCCAGCACACCACGACACCGCTGGCGGTGGGCGAGGTATTCAACTCGATCTACGATACGCACACGCTGATCACCGAGCAGTTGATCGACTATGCCCGCGTCACCTCGGTGCATGCCGGTGGCGTCACCGGGCTCAAGAAGATTTTCGACCTTGCGGCCATCTATCACGTGCGCTCGGCCTGCCACGGCCCGCAGGACGTGTCGCCCATCGCCATGGGGTGCAATATCCATGTCGACGTCGCCATCCCCAATTTCGGCATCCAGGAATTCTCCGGCTACACCGAGCTGATGCACGACGTGTTCAAATGCGCCTGGAGCTATGACCGCGGCTATCTGCAGCCCGGCGAAGTGGCGGGCCACGGTGTCGATATCGACGAAGACCTCGCCGCCAAGCATCCGTACCAACAGGCTTATTTGCCGGTCGCCCGCCTGCAAGACGGCTCGATGACGAGCTGGTGAGGCAAGCGCCATGAAGATCACCGCCATCAAGCCGTATCCGGTCTGGGTCGGCCACCGCAACCAGCTCATCGTCAAGATCGAGACTGACGAAGGCGTGTTCGGCTGGGGCGAAAGCGGGCTCTCCGGCCGCGAAAAGGCGGTGGTCGGCGCCATCGAGCACTATCGCGAATTCCTGATCGGCCGCGATCCGATGGCTATCGGGGCGATCTGGCAGGAGCTTTATCGCAGCCAGTATTTCGAGGGGGGGCGGGTATTGCTCGCCGCCCAATCCGCAATCGATATCGCGCTGCACGATATCAAGGCCAAGGCGCTGGGTGTGCCGGTCTATCAACTGCTCGGCGGCAAGCACCGCGACGTCATCCCCACCTTTGCCTCCACCGGCTCTATCAATGGCGAGGAAACTCTGGATGCCGCCCGCGCTCTGATTGAGCGCGGGTGGTCCACGATCCGCTTCTTCCCCGCCGCCTGGGACAATCCGGGCGGCATTTTCGAGCCGCGGGAATCCATCGGCAAGAGCGCGACGTTCCTGACCAAGGCACGCGAAGCGCTTGGCAATGAGGTGGTGCTCGGCATCGACTATCACCATCGCCTTTCGGTGGCCGAAGCCGCCAGCTTCTGTCAGAAAATGCCTTCGGGCACGCTGGATTTCCTAGAAGAGCCGATCCGCGACGAGACGCCCGAGGCCTATGAGGCACTGCGCAAGCTCACCGATGTGCCCTTCGCTATCGGCGAGGAATTCGCCTCGAAATGGCAGTTCCTGCCGTACATCGAGCGCGACATTCATCAGTTCAACCGGCTCGACCTGTGCAATGTTGGTGGCTTCACCGAGGCGATGAAGGTCGCCGGCTGGAGCGAGGCGCATTACGTCGACCTGATGCCGCACAATCCGCTGGGGCCGATCTGCACGGCCGCGACCATCCATTTCTCGGCCGCAGTGGCCAATTTCTTCGCGCTCGAAACCCGGGCCAATCCCACTGACCTCTACAATGGCACGCCGACGGCGGAGATGTTCCCGCAAATGCCGATGCTCGATGGTGCTGTGTATAAAGTGCCCGATGGCCCCGGCCTTGGCATCGAGGTCAATGAAGCGGCGCTGACGGCGGCAAGCTTCAAATTCTGGGAGGCGCCGCACATGCGGCGGCGTGACGGGTCGGTGACCAACTGGTAGCCTGAACGAAAACCGCCGGATCAACCGGCGCAGTAGGGAGGTTCTTGAGATGAAACGTCACGTTGCTCTTGTCTTCGCCCTTCTGTCCATGGCCGCTCCGGCCCTGGCGCAGGACAGCCCCGATGCCGTCGTCGCCGGGACCGTCCCCTTTGAAATGAAGGTGTTAGCCACCGGTCTTGAAGGGCCGTGGGAGCTGACCTGGGGGCCTGACAACTATCTCTGGGTCACCGAACGCACAGCCGGCCGCATCGATCGCATCAACCCCGCCGACGGTAGCAAGACCACGCTGATCGATATCGAAGAAGTCTCCGCGCCCGGCGGGCAGGACGGCCTGCTGGGCTTGGCGCTGCATCCCGACCTGCTCAGGGGAACCGGCAACGATTACGTCTATACCGCCTATACCTATGTCGATGACGCGCGCGGCGCCGATCCGGTGGTTACCGATCCCGCCAGCCCCTATCGCTTCCTCTATACCAAGATCGTCCGCCTGACCTACGATGCGGCGACCGACAAGCTGATCGATCCGGTGGACCTCATCGTCGGCCTGCCGGCGAGCAGCGACCACAATTCGGGCCGCATGAAGATCGGTCCGGACGGCAAGCTCTATTACACCATCGGCGATGGCGGTAAAGACCAGCTCGGCAATTGGTGCCAGCCGATCGAAGCCCAGCGCCTGCCCACAGCGGACGAACTCGCCGCCAAGGATTTCATCGCCTATCAGGGTAAGTCCCTGCGGCTCGATCTGGATGGCTCGATCCCCGCCGACAATCCGCAGATCGACGGCGTGGTGAGCCACATTTTCACCTATGGCCACCGCAATATGCAGGGCATCGACTTCGCCCCCGACGGCACGCTGTATGCCTCGGAGCAGGGTCCCAAGACCGATGACGAGGTCAATATCCTGGTCCCCGGCGGCAATTTTGGTTGGCCGCACGTGGCGGGCTTCCGCGATGACAAAGCCTATCAATATGCCCGCTGGAAGGACGCCACGACGCCCTGCGAACAGCTCCAGTTCTCCGATATCACCATCGATCCTTCCGTTCCCGTCGAGGACGAAACGAGCTGGACCGAGCCGATGCAGGACCCGCTGGCGACCCTGTTCACCGTGCCCAGCGACTGGGATTTCACCGATCCGGTCTGCAAGGGCGTGGATTTCATCTGCTGGCCGACCGTGGCGGCGTCCAGCATCCAGACCTACATGCCCACCGGCGAAGGCATTCCCGGCTGGGAGAATTCGCTGATCGTCACCACGCTCAAGCGTGGCTCGATTTACCGCCTGCCGCTCGCCGCCGATGGCAAGTCCCTGCGCGGTCCGATCGAGCGCTATTTCCAGTCTGAAAACCGCTTCCGTGACGTCGCCCTCAGCCCCGACAGCAAGACCATTTATGTCGCGACCGATCCGGGCGGGCTGGCTGAAGCGCTGGCCGGCGGCACCACCACCACGATGCAAAACCCCGGCTCGATCCTGGTGTTCAGCTATACCGGCAAGACTGCTTCGACTACGGCGCCGACTTCGGAGGCTCTCATGGTCGTGCCGGGCGAAGCCGCTGCCGCGGCCGGCCTGCCGCCGAGCTTCACAGCCGCCCAGGCCGATCGTGGCAAGATCGCCTACAATGCCAACTGCGTGTCCTGTCACGGCCAGAACCTGATCAGCGCCACCTATGGCACACCTTTGGCTGGCGAGTATTTTGCCGGCAACTGGAATGGCAAATCGGTGGGTGACCTTTACCGCAAGGCGCACGACACCATGCCTCCGTCGCGTCCGGGGACGCTGCCGGCCAGCGATTACGCCGACATCATCGCCTATGTCCTGTCAGTCAATGGACTTGCGGCGGGGGACGCCGAACTGCCGCCCGATCCGGCCACGCTCGACGGCATGACCATCATCACAGGTGCTGCCCAGTGAGCGAACACGTTCTCAAATGGGCGCATGGCGAAGCGGTGGTCTTGTCGACCGCCGCGGTGCTGGCCGATTGCCGCTTCGATCTGGGCGGCAAGTCGTTCCGGCCATTTGCGCGCGCGCCCTGGATGGGCACCGTGACCGACATGTCCGTCATCGGCCATCTGCGCGAGCTGGGCGGTGATTTCGTCTGCGTCCCGATGGGCTCGGGCGGACCGGCGCCGGGTGCGCCGCCCGAATGGGCCGCGCTGATGGACCGCCCGCGCGACTGGCCGATCCATGGTCCCGCCGCCGACGAGGAATGGACCGTCGTCTCCGCCGATGCATCCTCGGTGACGCTGGCGCTCGACTATCCCGAAACCTCGCCGGTGCTGCGCCTCGAACGCCGTGTGGCGGCTCGCCCGAATGCGCCTGCGCTGGATTCGACGCTGACCATCTTCGCCCGCCGGGCAGCGCCCCTCTCGGTCGGCTTGCATCCGATTTTTCGGCTGCCTGAGCAGGCGGGGCGGCTGCGGCTCGAGGCCGAGTTCGCCTTCGGGCTGGTGCATCCGCGCCAGGTCGCGGGGGAGCAGGAATTTTCCAGTCTCGCCGCCGTACCGCAAGCCAATGGCCCGGTAGACCTGAGCCATCCGCCGCTACGCAGTCAGAAAAACCTCAATGTCCAGCTCTGCGGAATGCGCAGCCCGATGAAAGCCACCTGGCTCGATGAAGGGGCGGGCATGATCCTCGACTGGGACCGCACGCAACTGCCGTCGCTACAGATCTGGCACACCAACCGTGGCGTCGAGGCGCCGCCCTGGAACGGCCAATATCGTGGCCTCGGGCTCGAGCCGATCGCGGCGGCCTTCGATCTCAACGACGCCATCTCGACCGGACCCAATCCGATCAACCGGCGGGGCGTCGCCACCGCCATCGAAATCCGCCCCGAAACACCCACCATTATTCGCCACAGTGTGGTGGCATTTTTGAGCTGAAGGAGGCTGCTGCGATCACTTTTTTCCCGACCAAGGCGAGAATTGCAACGTTACAATTTCGCGCGTTGACTCGGGATATCCCTACGGCTAATCATTGATGGCATAATAATAAAACCGGGTTGTCATGCTGGCGCTGGCAACACTGGTTCGGAGGAGCGCCAGACCGGCCGCAACGGGATAAATGTCCTGTGACGGCTGGCGGTTCGAATATTGTTTTTTCGATCGCGATGACTGTTCTGACGAACCTGTGTTCGGCGGACGATGTTTTTATGACTTCATCAATCGAGAAAAGCAACATGATAATCTATTGCGTCGGTGGCGATGTATTCGCGATTGGCGCGAGAAAATAAGCGATCCGGGTAACTTGAGGTTGCCGAGGGCAGGGGAGGACGAGGAGCCGCGCGCGAGCGGCAATTTCTGCAAGTTCGGCGCGCAAGCGTCTCCATCCACTGACAGACAAAGGGAGAGAGCTGTCACATGGTCAAATTCAAACTCGCTACAGCACTAGCAGTGCTTGCACTGGCGTTTACGCCAGTCGCGACGTTCGCGCAGGATGCCGCGCCCGTCGCCGCTACCGAAATCGTGCCCACCAGCCCGCTGGCGGACGTGCCGCGCGACCAGACGGTCATTCTGGGTTGGGGCGTTTCCGGTGGCTCGTCCATCGGCACCACCAATCCATGGGTTCTGCCCGGCTACACCCATCAGGAAGGCAACAACCTGATGTGGGAGCCGCTGATGTACTTCGGCATCTACAAGAACGAGTTCATCCCGTGGCTGGCCGACAGCATGGACTATACCGACGACACCTTCACCGCGTTGGAAATCAAGCTCAACAAGGACGCGAAGTGGTCGGATGGCTCGCCCGTGACCTCCAAGGACGTGGTCTACACGTTCGAAGGCCAGATCAAGTATGAGACGCTGCCCTACCATGTGCAGTTCGCCGAGCTGGTGAAAAGCGTTACCGCCAAGGACGACCTCACCATCGAGGTAACGTTCAACGCGCCCGCACCGCGCTTCAAGTTCGAAGTGCTGACGGAAAAGTTCGACACCGGCATTCCAATCGTGCCAGCCGGCTATCTGTCGGAACAGGCCGATCCGACCAAGGCGCCGGGCCGCGACGCGATTCCTCATTCCGGGCCATTTGATATCGTCGCCTGGAACACCAACCAGAAGATCTTCAACCTGCGTGAGGACTGGTGGGCTGTCAAAGCCGGCCGTATGGCCGAACCGGCTGTGAAGCGTGTGGTTGTGGTCAATATCCTCAACCAGCCGATGGATACGGTCGCCCAGCGCATCGTCAACAACGAGTTTGACTCGTCGGTGGACATGCGGGCCCAGATCATCGGCAACATCCTGCAGCAGAACCCCGAAGTTCAGTCCTGGACCGGCACCGAGTCGCCCTATGGCTATCTCGACTGGTGGCCGAACTCGCTGTGGATGAACGACCAGCTCGAGCCCTACAGCGATCCGAACGTGCGCAAGGCCATCAGCCTCGCCATCAACCGCGACCAGATCAATGAAGTGCTCTACGAGGGTGCGAAGATCGCTACGATCTATCCATTCCCGCTCTACCCGAACCTGCAGGCCTTCGCCGACTCGCCTGAAGTCAAGGCCGAGGAAGCCAAGTACGAACCCGGCAAGTACGACCTCGAAGAAAGCGCCAAGCTGATGGAAGCAGCTGGCTGGGCCAAGAATGGCGACGACCTGTGGGAGAAGGACGGCAAGACGTTCGACGCCACCATCCAGGCCTTCGAAAACATCCACGGCGACATCGCCCCGATCCTGGCCGAAATGCTGCGTCAGGCGGGCTTTGACTCCAACGTGAACTTCGGTACCGACGCCTATCAGAACATGGTCGACGGCAAGGCCGGCCTCTACATGTTCGGTCATGGCGCCAGCCTGTTCGACCCGTTCGAAGCGCTCAACCTCTTCAACGGCAAGTATAGCAACGCCATCGGTTCATCGGCCGGCAATAACCGGTTCTCGCGCTATTCCAACCCTGAATACGATGCCCTGCTCGAGAGCATCCAGTCGCTCGACTCGAAGGATCCGAAGTTCATCGCCGGTGCCGCTCGGGCTCTGGGGATCTACTGGCGCGATACCATCGACGTCCCGGTCATCCAGTGGCTGCACCGTATTCCGTACAACAACCACTATTGGAAGAACTGGCCGTCCTCGACCAATGTCGGGATGGGTACGAACGGCGCGTTCTGGGCTCACACCGGAATGCTGGTCATCACCGGGCTGCAGCCTTCAGGCGCCAAGTAGTCCGCACTCCAGGGTTACGCGCCGGTGGCGCGTAACCCCTCCTGCCGGCCAAGACCTTTCGGGATTAGTCCATTGAACTTCAAGATCGTCGTGAAACGCCTGCTGTTTTTCGTCCTGGTCGTCTGGGCCGCCTCGACCATAGTGTTCTTCATTCCGCGCCTGTCATCGCGCAACGCCATTCGCGAACGCTTCGGCGAACTGGCCCGCACCGGCGGTTTCTCGCCCGGTGATATTGAAAAAATGATCGCCTCCATGCAGCAGCAGTTCGGCCTCGATAAGCCGATGCTGGAGCAATACTGGCAGTATCTCGGCAATATCTCGCGGTTGGATTTCGGCTACTCGCTCAGCAAATATCCATCCACCGCAACCGAGGTCATCGCCCAGGCGCTGCCATGGACCATCGGGCTATTGCTGGTCACCACCGTTGTCAGTTTTGTCCTCGGAACCCTGCTTGGCGCAGTTGCGGCTTGGCCCAAGGCTCCGGGCTGGCTCCGTTCCCTCGCGACACCATTCATCCTGCTGACCGGCGTGCCACCGGTGATCATGGGCATTCTCTTGCTGTTCTTCATCGGCTTCCGCCTGAAATGGCTGCCGCTCGGCGGTGCCTACTCGGCTGGCATCGTGCCGACCTGGTCCTGGTCATTCTTCCTCGACCTGATGCAGCACCAAATCCTGCCCGCGCTGGCCCTGATCTTCGGTTCGGTGGGCGGCTGGGTGCTCTCCATGCGCGGCATGGGCATCACCATACAAGGCGAGGACTACGTCAATTTCGCCGAGCATAAGGGACTGACCGGGGGGCGCATCTTCAGGGACTACTACCTTCGGAACGCCCTGCTGCCGCAGGTGACCGGCCTTGCGCTGGCGCTCGGCACCGTCATCACCTCGGCGGTGATCGTCGAAGGCATATTCGGCCTGCCGGGCATTGGCACGGCGTTGAACCTGGCCATCCGCGCCAACGACTTCCCGGTAATCTATGGCATCGTGATTTTCATCACCATCGCCATCGCGGCGCTGATGACGATCCTCGAGTTCGTCTACCCGCTGCTCGATCCCCGAATTCGGGCCAATTAGGAGATCATCATGGCAAACATCACCATGGTTTCCCCCGTCAACCAGCCCAGCAATGTCGTCCTGTTCTTCCGCTATCTGCGCCGCAACAAGGGGTTGGCGCTCGGGGTCATCATTCTCGTCGCGTTGTTTCTGTTCACAGTGATCGGCCTGATGGTGGTTAATCCCAAGCATGCCTATCCGCTGTCGGCCGGCCTCAAGCAGGCCCCGAGCCTCAAATATCCGTTCGGCACCGATTTCTTCGGCCGCGACCTGCTGGCGGCCATGGTGGTGGGCATGTGGCAAACCGCCTTCATAGGCCTGCTCGCCGGCGGCATCGGCACGCTAGTCGGCGTGGTCCTGGGGTTCACCTCGGCCTATTTTGGCGGCTGGGTCGACTCGACCGTTCGCACTATCTGCCAGATCCTGACGCCGATCCCGGTGCTGCTGATCCAGGTCGTGGTGGCCGGCTCGCTCGACAAGCGCGACGTGACCATCTTCACCATGGCCCTCATCGTTGCCATGCTTGCATGGATGGGGCCGACCCTGGTGATCCGCGCCCAGGTGATGACCATGAAGGAGCGGCAATTCGTTGCCGTCGCCAAGCTCTCCGGCGTCAGCGACATGGGCATCATCTTCCGCGAAATTCTGCCCAATCTGCTGCCGTTCATCGCCGCGGCCTTTGTCGGCCAGGTGTTTTCGGCGGTGTTCGCCTCGTTCTACCTGGCCGTTCTCGGCCTCGGGCCGCTGCGCGAACCGCTGCTGGGCAATATCATCTGGGCCGCGCAAAGCCAGGGTGCCTTCTTCAACGGTTGGTGGTGGTGGCCTCTGGAGCCCGCCTTCGCGATGATCCTGATCCTGGGCGCGCTTGCCCTGGTGAATATGGGCCTCGACGAACTCGCCAATCCCCGCGTACGCAGGTCGGAATAGACAATGATGATGGACACAAAAGCCGCAGGCGCGCAGGCCGGCTCGCGCAATGCCACCGCAGCCTACGACGCGGCCAGCGCCAAATCCGTGCTGCAGGTCAAGGGCCTCGAAGTCACCTACTACACCGACCTTGGCCGGGCCAAGGCGCTGGACGATGTCAGCTTCACGCTCGGCGCCGGCGAGAAACTCGGTATGGTCGGGGAATCGGGCTCCGGTAAAAGCACCATGGCCCTAGCCATGATGCGCATGATCAAGCCACCGGGGCGCATCGAAGGCGGCAGCGTCATCGTCGACGGTACCGACCTGATGGCGCTCGATGACGACACTATGCGCCGCGCCCGTCTCGACAAGATCGCCTATATCCCACAGGGCGCGATGAACTCGCTCAACCCGGTGACGCGCATCGGCGCGCAGATGGTCGATGCGATCAAATCCCATATGCCGCGGGAAGGCCGCTCGGCGATCATGGATCGCTGCATGCACGCGCTGCGCTCCGTCGATCTGGATTCCGGCGTGTTCCGCATGTACGCCCATGAACTCTCCGGCGGCATGAAGCAGCGCGTCTGCATCGCCATCGGTATTCTGCTCGAACCCAAGGTCATCATCGCCGACGAGCCGACCAGCGCGCTCGACGTGGTGACCCAGCGGCAGGTGATGGAAACCATCGATCGGGTGCAGGACCAGATCAACGCCGCCGTCATCCTGATCGGCCACGATATGGGCCTGATGGCCCAGTTCGTCGACAAGGTTGCGGTGATGTATGCCGGGCGCCTCGTTGAGGTGGCCAGTGTGCGCGAAATGTTCACCGACCCCAAGCATCCCTATTCGCAGGCGCTGATTTCGAGCCTGCCCAATCTCGACAACAAAGGCGTGTTCCAGGGCATTCCGGGCCTCGCGCCGTCGCTGCTGCGCTTGCCGAGCGGTTGCGCGTTCCACCCGCGCTGTCCCCATGCCGAGGAATTGCAGCGCACGGTGCGTCCAGAATCCGTAACCCTAGCCGGCGGGCGAACCGTCACCTGCCACCTCTATGCGGAGGAGGGCCAGCGTCATGTCTAACCTGCTCGAACTCAAGAACGTCTCCAAGGTCTACCAGCGCGGCATCATCAGCCCGCATGCCAATATCGCTCTGCGCGATATCTCGTTGACCCTCAAGGAAGACGAGCCGACCATCATGACGGTGGCCGGCGAGAGCGGCAGCGGCAAGACCACGCTTGCCATGCTGCTGCTGGGTTTCATCACCGCGACGACCGGGGAAATCCTCTACCGCGGCAAGAACATTGCCGGTCTCACCGGCAAGGACCGCCTGGCCTATCGCCGCGAAGTGCAGGCGGTGTTCCAGGACCCCTTTGCCGTCTTCAATCCGTTCTACACCGTCGATCATCTGCTCACTGTGCCGATCAAGCGGTTCAAGCTGGCCCGCAATAAGACCGATGCACGCAATCGCATGGAGGAGGCGCTGACCGCCGTCGGCCTGCGCCCCGAAGACATTCTCGGGCGTTTCCCGCACCAGCTTTCGGGCGGCCAGCGTCAGCGTATCAACGTCGCGCGCGCCCTGCTGCTCAAGCCGCGCCTGCTGATCGCGGACGAACCGGTGTCGATGGTCGACGCCTCGTTGCGCGCCAATATCCTGGAAACGCTGCGCAATTTGCAGCGCGACCATGGCGTGTCGATCATCTACATCACCCATGACCTGACCACGGCCTATCACATCGCCAAGTCGATCATCGTGCTCTATCGCGGCGGGGTGATGGAGGCCGGCGACGTCGATGCGGTGATCAAGTCGCCGCAGCATCCTTATACCCAGCTTCTGGTGGATTCGATCCCGTGGCCCAATCTGAACCAGCGCTGGGGCGAACACCCGATCATTGCGCGCGAGGCCGATAGCGTCAGCACCGGATGCCCGTTCCGCGCACGGTGTCCGAAGGCGATGGAGATTTGCAAGACGCGTCCGCCGCTGTTCCAGATCAACCCCAGTCAGGCCGCTGCGTGCTACCTGCACGACAAACAGCCCGAGATCGTGGCCGAGCGGCTTTCCGAACTGCTGCCGGCCTGATCAAATCATCCCAACTTATGCATGGTCGTCCACGGCCACGCGCCAGTCTTTGCTGAGTGAGGTTTTATGCTCGAAATTGCCGAATTCATTTCCCCGGCGCCGTCCCCGGTGTGGAAGCTTGCCCAGCAGGCGGGCGTCAATCTCGCCGTAGGCGGGCTGCCATTCGATACGCTGCAGGCGGGTGAGACCGTTGGCGATCTTGCGCCGCTCCAGCGCATGAAGCAGGTCTATGAGGACGCCGGTTTTGAGCTGCGTGTTATCGAGTCCCGCCCACCGCTCAATAAGGCCAAGCGCGGATTGCCCGGTCGCGACGAAGAGATCGCCGTGGTCTGCAACCTGCTCGAAAGCATGGGCAAGCTCGGCATTCCCGTCTGGTGCTACGAGTGGATGACCGATTTCAACTGGGTGCGCACCAATATGGCCACGCCGTCGCGCGGTGGCTCGGTGGTGACCAGTTTTGACATCAACGACGTGCCCGCCGATCTGACCAAGGAGCCACCGATCGATGAGGAGGCTCTGTGGACCAACCTCGACTATTTCCTGCGCAAGGTGCTGCCGGTCGCCGAGCGGGCGGGGGTCAAACTCTCCATGCATCCGGACGATCCCCCGTTGTCGCCGATCCGTGGCGTGGGGCGCATCATGCGCTCGATCGAAAACTACCAGCGCCTGATTGAACTGGTCCCCAGCCCGATGAACACCATCACGCTGTGCCAGGGCAATTTCACCCTGATGACCGACGACCTGCCGCGTGAAATCCGCAAGTTCGGCAAGAAGATTTCGTTCATCCACTTCCGCGACGTGCGCGGCGTGCCCACCAAGTTCGAGGAAACCTGGCACGACGCCGGCAAGACCGACATGCTGGCCTGCATGAAAGCCTATCGGGACATCGGTTTTGATGGCGTGCTGCGACCCGATCATGTGCCGACGGTCGAGGGCGACAGCAATGCCAATGCCGGCTATTCGGCGTTCGGGCGGCTCTATGCCATCGGCTATATCCGCGGCCTGCAGGAAGCCGTCTACAGCGGGAGCGCTTCATGAAGATTGCCTTGACCGGAGCCAGCGGCCGGGTCGGCCGCGGCATTGCCGCGCTCGCCGTGGCGCAGGGCCACAGCATCGTGGGTATCGACCGCGTGCCCAAGCACGAGGAACTGCCGGATTCCGTCACCTTCATCCAGGCCGAAATGGACGACTATGACGCCCTGGTAGCGGCGTTCGCCGGCTGCGACGCGCTGATCCATATGGCGGCCATTCCCTCGCCCGGCCGGCAACCCGATCATGTCGTGCACAACAACAATGTCGTTGGTAGCTACAATGCCCTTCGCGCTGCCGCCGAAAACGGCATCATGCGGATTTGCCAGGCCTCCAGCGTCAACGCTATCGGCCACGCCTATAGCCGGCACCCGCGCTATGACTTCTTCCCGCTTGACGAGACCCACGCCAACTACAGTGAAGACCCCTATAGCCTCTCGAAATGGATCTGCGAGCAGCAGGCGGACGCTTTCGTGCGCCGCTACGACGGCATGACCATCGCCAGCATGCGGTTTCACTACGTGGTGCCGGAGCGGGAAATGGCGGCGCGGGTCTATCCGGCCCACGGTCCCAATGTCGATAAACACCTCTGGGCCTGGACCAACCTCAACGCCGCCGCCGACGCATGCCTGCGCAGCGTGAATTCCACCTTCAAAGGGCACGAGGTGTTCTACATCGTCTCGCCGACCACGACCGTGGAAGTGCCGAGTCTCGACCTCGCGGCACGCTATTTCCCCGACATTCCCGTCACCGGGGACCTGAGCGGGTTGAGCAGCTTCTTCAGCTCGGCCAAGGCCGAACGCCTGCTCGGCTGGAACCACGACGCCGCAATGGTGCAAGCGCGGTAGGAAATCGCATCGCCACCGAAACTACAGGTGGTGAGGCTTGAGCACCAGCTCGAGCCTCATTGCCACGTCGTCGACAGATGGGCCTCGGCCGCTGAAAATGATCGCTATCGTTCTTCGCGGATGTGTTGTTGTAGATTATGCTAACCGGCGATGAAGAAATCCGAATCTGGTGCGGCCAAGCCTTATTATCAAATCGTGCGCGAAGTCCTTGCGAGCAACGTCGCTCAGGGGAATTTGCCGGCGGGAACGCGGCTGCTGACCTCGGCGGTTGCGGACCGGCTGGGGGTTAGCCGGCCGCCGGTCAAGCGGGCGCTGGAGCTTTTGGCGCAGGACGGCGTGGTGACGGCGCTCAGCTCGCAAGGCTATGTCGTGGGGCAGGGCGCGCTGGCGCAGGCGCCGGGGCGCACCAATCTACACCGGCTTACACTCGACCTGCCGGAAGAACTGGGCAGCAGCCTGGGCCAGGCGAGCTGGGAACGGATTTTTGAAGCCGTCGAAGCCGATGTGATGAACTGCATCCCGTTCGGCACCTTCCAGATTTCGGAGGCCTCGATCGGCGACTATTTCGACGTCAGCCGTACCGTGGTGCGCGATGTGCTGTCGCGCATGGATGCGCGCGGGCTGATCGCCAAGGATCGCTCGTCCCATTGGATTGCGGGGCCTTTTGGCGCGCGCATGCTGGACGAGGCTCATGAAGTGCGCCGGCTGATCGAGCCGAGCGCGCTGGCGGCGGCGATGGCCTATCTGGATCAGAAAGCGGCTCTTGCGGCGCGCGCCAGCCTGAATGCCGCACTGACACAGGCGGGCGCCATGTCCCAGGCATCGGTGGACCGGATCGAGGCCGATTTGCACATCGAATGCCTGCGACCCCTGCGCAACAAACGGTTGGCGCAGGCGGTGCGGCTGAGCCAGATCTCGCTGGTGATCAATCGCCTGTTCGGCACCTATATCGGTGTGCATGACGAGACCGACATGCTGCGCGAGCATGCCTTGGTGCTGGATCATATGCTGCTGGGCGACAGCGAAGGCGCGCTGGTGGCGATGCGGCATCATCTTGACGCCGACCATGCGCGGGCGCGGGCGCGACTCAAGGTCCTGTCGGTGTTCGATGCCCCCGAAATATCCCCTTACCTGACGCGGGTGCATTAGTGGCGCCTCGGACCAAGTTGCGGGTTATCGGCCGCAGCGAAGTGCTGCCCAAGCCGGTGCTCGAGGCGGCGGCGCGCGATCTCGATTTCGATATCGAGTTCGAGCTGATCGACAGCGTCAAGGGCCTGCAACGCGTGGTGACGCGGCCCGACACCTTCGATGTCTATCACCAGTGGCATACGGTGGATCTGGTCTGGACGGCTCGTGCGATCCAGGCGATCGACCTGCGGCGTATTCATAATGGGGCACAGATCAAGGGCAAGGCGTTGGCGCGGCAGGGCGATGTGCGCGCCATCGGCTCGGTGTTCGACCAATTGTTCCGCCAGCCGTCAGGGCTGCTCGGCGCGACGCCCAGCGACGAAGTCGTCATGCTGCCGCTGCTGCATGGCGTGGACGCGTTCGGCTATCTGCCCTCGGCGCTCAAGGAATGGCCCGAGGGGACCCCTAATAGCTGGGGCTGGCTGCTCGATCCGCGCCTGCAGGGCCGCGTCGCTATCATGAGCGACCCGGTGCTGGGCATGATCGAGGCGGCGCTGGCGGTCGAGGCGGCGGAGGGCGTGAGTTTTGCCGATGTGGGCAACCTTTCCATCGAGGAGATCGATCTGGTGGTCGACATCCTGTTGCACAAAAAGAAGATTGGCCACTTCAAGACTATCTGGGGCAATTATCAGGATGCGGCGCGGTCGATGCAACGCGGAGCTGTGTTGCAATCGATGTTTTCGCCCGCCATCGCCGTGTTGCGGCGCCAGGGCATCCCGGTGATCTGCGCCGTGCCGCAGGAAGGCTATCGCGGCTGGCACGTCGATTTGTGCATTTCCTCGGCTGCCCAGGGCGAACAACTGGACGCGGCTTACGCCTATCTGAACTGGTGGATGAACGGGAAAGGCGGGGCCATCGTGGCCCGGCAGGGCTATTACTTCGTGCTGCCCGATCTGGTGCGCCCGCATTTGAGCGCTGCGGAATGGGACTATTGGTATGCCGGCAAGCCCGCCGAAACCACGCTGACCGATCCGACGGGCGCAGCCGCCATCGCGCCGGGCGAAGTGCGCGAGGGCGGCTCCTATTTCGAGCGCATGTCGCGGGTGCGGGTGTGGAACGCCTTCATGGACGAGCACAGTTATCTGGTGCGGCGCTGGCGGGAATTTCTCGAGGGGTGAAGGGGCCGCGCCTTGGGGCGCGACCCCACCCCGGCGTCGCCGGGCAGGGCGACAGCCGGTATCAGTGTTTCTAGGCCGAGCGGCGGGCCTGGGTTGCGGTGGTGTCGAGCGTGCCGTTGATGATCACCACGCCATATTCGTTGGCCGCAATCTCAGGGGAAATGAAGCCTTCCAGCACGTCGGAGACGACCGAGGCCGGATCGCGCTCGCGCGGATTGCCATAGCCGCCGCCGCTCGGGCCCTGCGAGATCAGGTGATCGCCCGCCTTGATCTTGTGATAGGGCACCTTGGAGGCCAGTTGCGTTTCGCCGCCGGCCTTGTGGATCAGCCGCAACGAGGCATTGTAACCATCGGCGCCGCCGTCATAGCCCCAAGGCTTGTACTTGTGGCCATCGCCCTCGACCGAGAAGGCTCCGTCGGACAGGAAGGTGAACTCGCGGATCGTACCGATGCCGCCACGTGTGCGGCCGGCGGCCATCGAATTTTCGCGCAGTTCATAGCGGTCCACTCGGATGGGCAGGTGGGACTCGATATCCTCGATCGGATTGTTGCGGGTGTTGGCAAACAGCGTATCGACGGCGTCCATGCCGTCCGAGCCGAAACGGCCGCCATAGCTGCCCTCGAGAATTTCCATATGCACCCATTGCTTGCCGGCCTCGGTGCCTGAAAAGGCGACGACGCGCAGATTGCCGATGCCGGCCGAAATCTGCTCGGGCACCGCCTGGGCCAGTGCCTTCATCACCGTATCGGCCAGCGCATTGCCAGGGCAGAAGCGGGCGATCACCGGCGCCGGGAAGATCGGATTGGCAAGGCTGCCGAGCGGGGCCACAATGGTGATGGGACGGCTCAGGCCCTCGTTCTGGGGGATGGCGCCATACAGCACGCTATCCAGCAGGATCGAGCGCAGCGTCAGCCAGATCGAAATATCGACCGTGCCGACCAGCGGCATGTTGATCGGCCGGTCGGGCAATTGCGGGGCCGTGCCTGTGAGGTCCACCGTCAGGCTATCGCCGCGCACCTTGAGGGTTACGGCGATCGGCAAATCCTTGCGGGTCGGATCGGCGTCGTCGAGGAAGCCGTCGATGAAGGTGGTGGCTGCGTAATCGCCATCGGGCAGGGCCGCGATCGCGGTGCGCATCAGACGTTCGGAATAATCCAGCAGGTCCTCGAAGGCATCCATGACGGTCTTGAGGCTATATTGGTTGACCAGCGCCAGGAACCGCTCGGCGCCGATCTGGGCCGTCTGGACCTGAGCTTCCATATCGCCCACGACCAGCGCCGAGGCGCGAATATTGTCGCGCAGGATCGACCACACCGCTTCATTGCGCTTGCCGGCTTCCACCACCTTAATGGCCTTGAATTGCAGGCCCTCGGCATAGGTATCGACGGCATCCACGATGCCGGTGCTGCCGGGTGTGGAGGCGCCGATATCGAGATGGTGCGCCGTGGTGACGGACCAGCCGATCAGCTGGTTGTCGAGGAATACCGGCACCGCAAAGCCCACGTCGGGGCCGTGGCTGGCGCCGCCATAGGGGTCGTTATGCATGATGACGTCGCCCGGCTGGACCGTTTGGCCGCGCGCCTTCAACTGCTTGAGAATGCCGCGCACATAACCGGGGATCGGGCCCGACTGCAGCGGCGTGCTCATCTTGCACTCGCACATCTGGCGGCCGGTGGCGTCGGTCAACGCGGTGCCGAAATCCTCGCTTTCGCGGATGATGCTGGAATAGCTCATGCGCATCAGCTTGTGGCCCATCTCGATGGCGATGTTCTCCAGCGCGCCCTGGATCACGGCGCCGGTGACGGCATCGACGCGGGTGGCGGCTGCGGTTTGCTCGGTCATTTGCTGTCTCCCAGCGTGATGAGGATGGAGCCCGACGGATCGACCACGGCGCTGCAATAGGGCGTCATGACGGTCGTGGAATCCTTCTGCAGGATGATGGCGGGACCATTGAAGCGCTCGCCCAGGGGCAGTTTCTCGCGGTGATAGACGGGCGTGTCGAAGGTCTGCAAGGTGCCATCGATGCGGAACACGCTGGGGCGGGTGTGCACCAGCGCCTCGGCCAGCGAACCGCCTGCCGGGGGCTTGAGCTTGGTGATCTTGGGCATCTTGCCGATGCCGCTGACGCGCAGGTTGACGATCTCGATCGGGCTGGTAGGGAAGGCATGGCCATATTCGGCCGCGTGGACACGGTGGAACGCCGCGAAAACCTCTTCCATGCCCGCTTCGGTGATCTCGCCGGCTGGGAAGGCGATCTTGAGCTCATAGCCCTGGCCGACATAGCGAAGATCGCCGGTGCGCTGGAACGACACGTCGGCACTGGCAATCTTGTCGGCCGCGAACTGGGCCGAGAGTTCGGTTTCCATCGCGACGCAGTCAGTGTTGATGCGCGTCAGGTCGATGGCGCCCGACACCTGGAATTGCGTCCGGGTCAGGTCATACTTGAGGTCGGTGGTCAGCAGGCCCATGGCCGAAGTAATGCCGGGGAAGGGCGGCACAATGACCTCGGGAATGCCGAGCATCTTGGCCACTTCCACGCCATGCAGCGGCCCCGCGCCACCAAAGGCGACTAGCGCGAAGCCGCGCGGATCGATGCCCTTCTGCACGGTGCGCGAGCGAATAGCGTTGCCCATGTTGGAATTGATGATGGTGAGAATGCCCTCGGCGGTCTCGTTGAGCGATAGACCCAGCTTCTGCGCCAGTTCGCCGACCACTTCAGTTGCTGCCTCGGCATCCAGCTTCATGCTGCCACCCAGGAAGTCCTGCGGGACCAGGCGCCCAAGCACCAGATTGGCGTCGGTCACCGTGGGCTCCTTGCCGCCGTGGCCATAGGCGGCGGGACCGGGCACGGCACCTGCCGATTGCGGACCGACGCGGAAGGCGCCGCCACGGTCGACATGGGCGATCGAGCCGCCGCCGGCGCCGATAGTGTGAATGTCGATCATCGGCATCAGCAGCGGGAAGCCGGCAATCGAGGTCGAACGCGCATCGGTTTCGGCAAACACCCCATCGACGATGATGCCGATATCGGCGCTGGTGCCACCGATATCGAAGGTGATCAGCCGCGGCCGGTTGGTGATGTCACCGATCCATTTGCCGCCGAGCACACCGGCGGCGAGGCCGGACAGCAGGGTCAGCGTCGGCTTTTCGACCACCATCTTGGTGGTGGCGACGCCGCCGTTGGAGGCCATAATGCGCAGGTCGCCATGCACGCCATTGGTCTTCAGCGCGGTATCGAGATGGTCGATATAGCGATCGACCTTGGGGCCGATAAAGGCGGCCAGCGCGGCGGTGGTGAAGCGCTCGAATTCGCGGAACTGCGGGGAGATGAAGGCCGATGTGGTGACGAATGCGTCGGGCATCACCGCCTCGACGATCGCCTTGGCCTCAAGTTCGTGCGCTGGGTTGAGATAGGAGAACAGGAAGCAGATGGCGACCGACTCGACGCCCTCGGCCTTGAGCTCCTCGGCGGCGCGGCGGACGGCATCGCGGTCCAGCGGAACCAACTCTTCGCCCGTGGGCGGGATCAGGCGCCCGCCGACAGTCTTGCGATGCTGGCGCTTGACCAGTGGGCGCGCCTGCCAGGGCAATTCCTGGATGATCGAATAGTGCTCGACACGCTGGTGGCGCGCGATGTGAATGATGTCGCGGAAGCCCTCATTGGTGATCATGCCGGCCTTGGCGCCTTTGTTTTCCAGCACCGCATTGGTGGCGGTCGTAGTGCCATGGAAAACATAGTCGATGCTTGCCGGATCGACGCCACTGGCGGCGCAGAGTTCGGTGATGCCCGTCATCACGCCGCGGGAAGGGTCATCCGGGGTGGTTGCGACCTTGTGGATGGCGATGTCGCCGTTGGTCATGTCGCAAAACACCAGGTCGGTAAACGTGCCGCCGACGTCCACGCCAATGGTCTTCATTCCAGTCTCCGCTCAGATCCGTGTTCAGCAGAGATACGGTACTATGGATGCATAGTCCATAATTTATCCGCAGACTTCCCTGTGGAATTTATCCGCTTGGCCACAGGCCGGCGGTCCGGCAATTGGGCCCGCATCCGTTGACAAATGCCCGTTGTGGTCAAGGAGGCTCCGGATTCACCGCTAAATGCTGCTTGTTTGAGCGGTATGATGCTTTATTATGCGCAGCTTGGCTATTAAGCATCGGAGCCGCCGTGGCGCGCCGAGAATCTGCAAAACTTCGTGCAGAATCTGCGAAAATCGGTTGTGCGTCGTGAACTCTGTATACATAGTGACTGTAATCGGGTGGCGATTAAGATCGCACACAGCCGTGACAGGGAACAGGGGAAGCGTAATGATAAGGAATGCACTCACGCTGGCGGGCCTAGGGCTCGCCTTTGGCATGGTGACGATAGGCGCCGCCTCCGCGCAGGATGCGGTGGCCGCGGCACAGGCCAATCTGGACAAGTACACCGTTATTCCGACTTTTACGGCGGCGGGCGAACCGTTCGACGCCAAAACCTGCATGGCCGGCAAGTCGATCATGTCGATCCCCGGTTCCAGCGCCGTTCCGTTCCTGCAGACGATCAATGCCTCGATGGCCGAAATCGCCAAGACCGTCGGCTTCGAATTCAAGATCTGGGAAAACCAGGGCCAGCCGACCCAGTGGGCCCAGGGCCTGGACTACGGTGCTGCCAACAAGGTCAGCCTGATCGACCTGCTGGCCGGGGCCGATCCGCGCTCGCTGGTGCCTCAGATCAAGGCAGCGCGCGACGCCGGCGCGATCGTCACCGCCTCCCATGTCAGCGGCTTCGGCCAGGACGTGCCGGGCGGTGTCAGCGCCGTGATCCCGATTGCCTATAAGGAAGCCGGTGCGTTGCTGGCCGACTGGACCATCGCCAAGACCGGCGGCAAGACCAATGCGCTGGTGCTGGTCACCAACGAAGTGCTGTCGACCGACTCCATGGTTGCCGGCCTGACCGAGGCCTTCGCCAAGTGCCCCGATTGCAAGTTCACCACCGTGAACATGTCGATCCCCGATTGGGCGAGCAAAATCCAGCCGACCGTTCAGTCGGCGGTGATTGCCGATCCGACCCTGAACTACATCATCCCGATCTATGACGGCATGAACCAGTTCGTGGTTCCGGCGCTGCAGATCACCGGCGCCGCCGATCACGTCAAAATCGCCACCTTCAATGGTACGCCCTTCGTGCTCGACATGATTCAGAACGGTCAGGTCGAAATGGATCTCGGCGAAAATCTCGACTGGATCGCCTATGGCCTGCTCGATGCGCAGATGCGCATTCTGTGCGGGTTGCCCGAGGTGACCGATCCGAAGATCCCGCTGCTGATCTTTGACGCCGACAATGCCGCAACCGCAGGCACACCGGCCGAAGCCTCCAAGGGCTATGGCGATGCATACCTGGCAGGTTACAAGGACCTATGGAAGCTCTAGCAGCCAAATCCAACACTGAGCCGGCTGGGGGATCGTCCGATCCCTCAGCCCTGGCGCTACGGATCGAACATCTCTCCAAGCATTTTGGCGGCGCCCGCGCGCTCGATGATGTCACGCTCGACGTCCGGCGCGGGGAAGTGCATGGCCTGCTCGGCCAGAACGGCTCGGGCAAGTCGACCCTGATCAAGATTTTGGCTGGCTTCCACGCCCCCGACACCGGCGCGCGCCTGTTTGTGGGCGGTCGGGAAGTGGCCTTGCCGCTCTCGGCCGGCGAATTCCGCAAGCTCGGCATCGCCTTCGTGCACCAGCATCTGGCGCTGGTGCCATCGATGACAGTGCTGGAAAACCTGCTGGTGGGCGAAAACGCCACCGAAGCCCATTTGTATATCGGCTGGCGCCAGCAGGCCAAGCGGGCGCTGGCGCTGTTTGCCCGGCTGGGCCTGTCGCTCGATCCCATGACGCTGGTCGAGCGGTTGACGCCGCTGGAGCGCGCGTTGCTGGCCATCGTGCGCGCCTTCGATCAGTTGGAGCAGGCCAAATCGGCCACCGCGCAACTGTTGATCCTCGACGAGCCAACCCCGTTCCTGCCGGCCGAAGATGTACGCAAGCTGTTCACGCTGGTGCGCGGCATCGTTGCCGAAGGCGCCAGCGTGATTTTTGTCTCCCACGATATCGACGAGGTCAGCGAGATCACCGACCGGATCACGGTATTGCGCGATGGCAAGGTGGTGGGCCGACTGGTGACGAAAGACGCCAGGAAATCCGAAATCGTCGAGCTGATCGTGGGGCGTTCGGTCGACCTGGCGTCGATGCGCCCACCCAAGCGCGATCTGGGCGCCGAGGCCGTGATTGTCTCCGGCCTCAAGGGTCGCGCCGTCGCGGAGTTTTCCATGACGGTCAAGGCCGGCGAAGTCGTCGGGCTGACGGGGCTGATCGGCTCGGGTTATGACGACGTGGTCAACCTGTGCTTCGGGGCCAGCACGGCGGAAGCCGGCTTCCTGTCGCTGGAGGGTGCCGAACATCCGCTGCGGACGGCGACGCCGCACAAATCGGTCAAGGCCGGTATCGTGCTGATCCCCGGCGACCGGCTCGCCGCCGGCATCGTGCCGACGCTGAGCGTGACCGATAATGTGACCTTGCCCATCCTTGGCCAGTTCGGCGGCGGGCTGTGGCTCAATCGCGGCGCCATGCGCAAGCGCGCGACCGAGCTGAACGACGCGCTCGAGGTTCGGCCACGCAATCCGGATGCGCTGATGAGCGCTCTGTCGGGCGGCAACCAGCAGAAGGTAGTGCTGTCGAAATGGTTTCAGATGCAGCCCAAGCTGGTGCTGCTCGACGAGCCGACGCAGGGCGTCGACGTTGGTGCGCGCGAACAGGTGTTCGGCGAAATCCGCACCATGGCCGGGCAGGGCGCGGCGATCGTCTGCGCCAGCTCCGATCACGAACAATTGGCGGCCATTTGCGACCGGGTGCTGGTCCTGTCGCGCGGCCGCGTCGTCGCTACGCTTGAAGGCGAGGCCATCTCCAAGGCCGCCATCGCCGAGAGCTGCTACATCACGGCCCAGGAAGGTATTTCCCCACAATGAGCGATATGGATGCCGCCCGGGCGGCGCGACGGCAGAGCTGGATCGATAATGGCGAGCGCTACGGGCTGATCGTCGCCTGGCTGGCAGTGATCCTGGTCTTCGGCATTTTGCGGCCGACCACCTTTCTGAGCTGGGCGAATTTCTCCACCATCTTCGGCTCGCAGGCGATCCTGGTCGTGCTGACGCTGGGGCTGATCGTGCCGCTGACGGCGGGGGACTACGATCTGTCGATCGCAGGCAATTTGACCCTGAGCTCGATGACCATTGCGGTGCTCAACGTCTATTTCCATTGGCCAATCCTGTTGGCCGTATTTGCCGCGCTGGCGGTGGGCCTGCTGATCGGCGCCATCAACGCTTTCATCGTGCTCTATTTCCGCATCAATTCGTTGATCGTCACCCTGGGCATGGGCACCTTCATCCACGGGATTACGCTGTGGATCTCCAATTCCAACACCATCAGCGGCATCGACTTTTCCATCGCCCAGGCGGTGATCGTCACGCGCCTGTTCGGCATTCCGCTGGCGTTCTACTACGCGCTGCTGGTGGCTGCGATCATCTGGTACGTGTTCACCTATACCTCGGCCGGCCAGCGGCTGCTGTTCGTCGGCCGCGGGCGGGAAGTGGCGCGGCTGTCGGGCATTCGCGTCGACCAGGTGCGGGCGATCACGTTCCTCGTATCGGGCGTTTTGGGTGCCGTCGCCGGCATCCTGTTCGTCGGCACATTGGGCGCGGCCGATCCCAATTCGGGCCTCAGCTATCTGTTGCCTGCATTTGCGGCAGCGTTCCTGGGCGCCACCAGCATTACCCCCGGCCGGTTCAACCCGATCGGCTCGGTCATTGCGGTCTACTTCCTGGTGACCGGGATCACCGGGCTGTCCATTCTGGGCATCAGCACTTTCGTGCAGGATTTGTTTTATGGCGGTGCATTGGTGGTGGCCGTCGCGCTATCCCAGGTCGTGCGTGGCCGGCAGGAGCGTTTATCGTGACGGAAATCATCGTCGATCCCGAACTGGTCGAAGCCATGATCATGGAGATGGGTGCCATCGGCGCCCATAGCGGCACCGGCGTGTGGCGCACGGTTTATTCCCCCGAATGGGTTGCGGCCAACGGCCTGTTCGCCAAATGGTGCGAGGACGCCGGCCTCGCCGTCAGCACCGATGCGGTGGGCAATGTCTGGGGCAAGCTTGCGGGCAGCGAAGGTGGCAAGTCCATCGTCTCCGGCTCCCATATCGATACGCAAAAGCCCGGTGGCCGCTATGACGGTACGCTCGGTGCCCTCAGTGCCCTGATCGCGCTGAAATTGCTCAAGGCGCAGTTCGGCCAGCCCAGGCGAACGCTGGAAGCGGTGTCGCTCTGCGAAGAAGAAGGCAGCCGGTTTCCTTCCGCCAACTTCTGGGGCTCGCGCGCCATTACCGGGCAAATCCGGCAGGACGATCCGGCCACGACCCGCGGTTACGATGGCGAAACCATCGCCGAGGCCATGGCCGCCGTTGGACTGCACCCCTCCGAGATCGCCAGCGCCAAGCGTGACGATATCGAGAGCTTCATCGAACTGCATATCGAGCAGGGGCCGATCCTCGAACATGCTGACCTGCCGGTCGCCATTGTCGACGCCATCACCGGCCTGCGCCACTATGCGGTGACGCTGACCGGCGAGCAGAACCACGCCGGTGCCTTCCCGATGGATTTGCGGCGCGATCCGATGGCGGGCTTTGCCGAGATTGCCAGCGGCGTTATCAATACCGCCCATCGGCTGGGCCGGCCGGCCGTGACCACGATCGGCCGTGCCGAGGTCTATCCCAATGGCTCTGCGGTGGTGCCACGCTCGGTGACCTTCACCATCGATGCGCGTCATCCCGATCCTGAAAAGCGGCTGGAACTCTACGCTTTGCATGAAACACTGATGCGCGAAGTCGCCGCGCGGCGCGGACTGGACATTACCTGGGACATCCAGATCGAGAAGGAGCCTTGCCTCAGCGATGCGGCTCTTGTCACCACCTTCAAGACCGCCGCTACCACGCAGGGTATCCCGACGCTGACCATGGCGAGCGGAGCCGGACACGACAGCCAGCAAATGGCCAAGATCGCCAAAACCGTGATGATCTTCGTGCGCAGCAAAGACGGCCGCAGCCACACCCCAGAGGAATTTTCCTCGATCCCCGACATCGTCGCCGGCATCCGCGTTCTCGCCGCAGGGTTACACGCGCTGGCCTACTAGCCGCCGCGCCCATGGTTTCCGCCGCTCTGAGTGCACCTGGCCGGCCACTTGGGCTGACTATCACCCTTCGGGCTGGCTCATGCTTGCGAAGAACGCCAGCAGACCTTTGGGCGCGTCCGCCTCGAAAGCGACGATCAGGTTTTCGGCGGACTCGGCTGCCTTTTCGGCGGCACGGGGGAACATCTTGGCTTCGTAGCTGGCAAACGCCTTCTCGATGTCGCCGGGATTGTCGATGATGGCCATTGCCAGGTCGGCGCCATCGATCATGGCCAGGTTGACGCCTTCGCCGGCAAAGGGCGACATCAGATGGGCGCTGTCGCCCACAAGGGTTACGCCCGGAATGCGGGGCCAGTTGTGTCCCACCGGCAAGGCGTGGATTTGCCTGGCGCTAAGGTCCCCATCGCTGGCCGCAAGGACATCAAGATATCGCTTGTCCCAATCGGCGAAGAAACTCAGCAGCAGGTCGCGTGTGATCGGCCCTTTCCACCACTCTTCGGGGACCTTCACTGCGACATAGACGCAGACTTCATGGTTGGGCTCGCGGTGGGCGAGAAGCCCACGTTCATCCGAGAGAGCGAATAGCGTGCCCTTGCCGACCAGCTCGGCCGCCATCGGGTATTTCTCGTCGGCATCCAAATAACGCAGTTCGACAAAGGTTATTCCCGAATAGACGGGCTTTGCTGCGGAGAGCAGCGGCCTTACTTTCGACCAGGCCCCATCGGCACCGATGAGCACGTCGGTAGTCACCACCCGGCCATCGGCAAATGTTAGCTCGTTTCCCCCGTCTGCCTTGGCAATCTCGGTGACCTTGCAATTCCAATGGATCGTGCCCGCGGGAAGCGTTTCGATCAGCAGGTTGCGCAGAGCGCCGCGATCGATTTCCGGACGCGATCCATCCCCCTCATCGGACAACAGGATCGTGCCGGTCTTGTCGCGGACCATCATGGCGTCGCCCTGCGGCAGGACTAGTGTGCGGAAGGTATCGGACAAGCCGGCCGCCGCGATGGCAACCTGGCCGGTATCTTCGTGGACATCAAGCATACCGCCCTGATGGCGAGAGGTCGCCGACAGGTCGGCATCGTAGATTTCAGCGGCAATGCCGTTTCGATGCAGGACGCTTGCCAGCGTCAGGCCGCCCATGCCGGCTCCGATAATCGTGATCATGATGCGTCCTCAATCGCGCCTTGCTTGTCTACGTCGGCGCCTGATAATGATAGGTACCTATATATTATATATAGGAGCCTATACAAGAGGGATATAATGCGGGAATGGCCACTGTACGAAAGGCCGGGACATCTCATCAATCGGGCCGCACGGGTGATGATGCGCCTGGCGGAGGGTAGATTCCGTCCCATGGGTCTTGGTGTCGCCAGCTTTCCGGTTCTCACCATGTTGCGGAGGGGGGAGAAACTTTCGCAAAAGGAACTGACGGCGCGCGTCAGGATCGAGCAATCTAGCATGGCTCAACTCCTGGCCCGCCTGGAGCGCGATGGCATGATCGAGCGAACCCCCGATCCAAACGACGGTCGCAGCACGCTGATTTCGCTCAGTGCCAAAGCCATGGCGCTGCTGCCGCAAATCGACCTGGCCGTCAACGTCGGCAACGAGGAGGCAACTGCTGGAATGAGCGATGCCGAGATCGACCTCCTGGTCCATCTTCTGCAACGGCTCATTGGCAACCTGGAAAGTGTGCGCGAAAAGGAAGAAGCCAGCGCCGAAGTTTGACCAGCGGACGTCCCGCGCCAGCGAGATCGTGAGCCGGCTCTGAATTACATTTCGCGCCCTACGAGCGGCGCGGGGCCGGAGGCGGCGGTTTGCCAGGGGGTGTCGTAATTGGGGGCGTTGGCGAAGCGGCGCATGCCGAGGTCCAATTGCGCGGTGGCACCGGGGGCGAGGGTGACGACAAGCCAGCGCCCGGTCGCATCGAAGCGCTCGCCATCGAGTGAGGCGCCGTCGAAGACATGCTCGCCGAAGACGCCGGCCTGGATGATGACCCGCTTGGCTACGAGGGCGTCGGTGTTGACCAGGGTGAGCGCGGCGCTGGTGTCGGCCAGCTTGTCCACCAGTGCGGCCACGCCGGGCGGCAGGCCGGGGCGTTGGGCGTCGGCGTCGAAATAGCGGAAACGCGCGAGCTGCAAGCCGCCGTGGTAGACGTGCATCGGTCCGCCCAGGGTGAGTTGCGTCAGGCCTTCAAGGACCATCGGGGTCAACTGCTGCCACATGTGGATGGTCATGGACTCGCGAAAGTGGTCCATGGTCTCGGGGTCGTTCTCGGGCGCCCGGAAGGTCGCGATCTGGCTTGAGATGGTCGCAAGATTGGCTTCAAGCAACGCCTCGGGATAGTCGGGATTGCCGCCCCGTATGAACTTGAACCACTGCGCCGTATTGCCGTTGAATCCCATATGGCCGCCATTGGAGGCCCCATAGCCGTGATAGGCCGGATTGACCGCGTCGAACAGGTGGCCGGCCCAGCCGCGCTCGGCCCGCTCTGCGTCCTCTTCGGCCATGGAGACGTTCCACAGATAGGTGCCATACATCGGATGCATCGGGCGGAAGTCGCGCCAGCCGGCGTCATAGTGCCGGTTCGGCACGAGTTGGATGCCGTTTTCCTCGCGCCGCAGGTCCCAGAGCATGTCGAGTTGTGAGCGGGGCAGGTCGAGATGGCTCATGTCACCGGTGAGCAGGGCGGCGTTGACGCCGGCGATGCACATCGGCTCCAGTAGCGAGAACGAGCCATGCGGCCAGCGCCAGCCGTAATAGCCGCCCCACCATTTGCCGTCGTTGTATTCACCGATCTCGCCGGAGAGGCCGATATTGTCGGGCGTGACGCCGCCATTGCGCGCGGTGCGTTCGGTCCAGGCGCCAAGATAATCGATGACCCAGTCGCGGTATTTTTCGTCGCCCGTATAGGCGAAGGCGTGGGTCATCAACGATGTGGCGCCCAGATTGAGCGGCACGTCGCCGCGCGATTGCCGTGTATTGATGCGCTCGAGAATGTCCGCATAGGTGGTGTCGTTGGACCAAGGCGTCGCCGTGGCGTAGCGGTCGATGCCAGGGATATCTTCGAAAGGCGGCAGGTAATTGTCGAGGATTTCGCGGTGGGTCGACCAGTCCTCACCCGTCTGCACGAAGCGCGGGCCCTTGCTGCCGGTGATGGGCGAACGGATGAGGCGCTTGTCGGCATCGTAGTTGAGCGCCTCCGCGTCCTCGCCATTGTAGAAGCCGGCGAAACGCCGCGCGCGTTGCCGGTCCTTGGGCACGCTGGGGTCGGCGAGGCCGAAGAAGTAGAAGAACAGGTTGCTCTCGCCGTGGTGCATCCAGTCGTAATAGGCGTCGTATTCGCGGTGGACCTGGCCATATTCCGTCCACTGCCAGGTGATGCCATCCCAGATGGTGCGCGAGCGCAAATAGACTTCTTCGCTGCCGCCCAGAGCGTAGAATAGCGGCATGTTCATGAACCCCTCATAGGGGTCGTCCGAGCCGTCCATGCCCGGCCAGCGATCGCGCCAGACCAGGGTGCCATCGTCGCGCGTATAGCGATCGGCGAACTCGATCGCGGCCTGGTCCAGGACACTGAAAATCTGCCGTTGCAGCAGCGCCCATTTGGGAATGGTGGCGATGCGAGCAGCGACGATTTGGGGGAGCTTGGAGAGATCAGTCATGATGCCTAACTCGTGGGATGGCGTGGCCGGAGGTCAAATCCGGTTGCCGGTATCGGGATCGAAAAGGTTGATGGCGGCGCTATCCGCCGAAAGGGTCAGCGACTGGCCGGACACGGGGCGAGCCCTCGGTCCAAGCCGAGCGGTGATGAGCTGTCCGCCCACATTGACGATCACCATGGTGTCGGGGCCGGTTGGCTCGATGATGTCGACGATGCCGGTCAGCGTTGCGGCGCCGGGCCCGGCATTCAGCGTTTCCGGACGAATGCCGGCCACGACCGTGCGTCCCACAAAATGGGCGACGTCCTGCGCCAGCTCAGGCAGTGCCAGCGTGCCGCCATCATAGCGTAGGTGCAGGTCGTCTGCGGCCTGTTCCAGCGTGCCCCTGAGAAAGTTCATCGTCGGCGATCCGATGAAACCGGCGACGAACATGTTGGCGGGCCGCTCGTAAATGGTCTCGGGATCGGCCAATTGCTGGATCACGCCGTCCTTCATCACCGCGACCTTGGTGCCGAGCGTCAGCGCCTCGACCTGGTCGTGGGTGACATAGACCGTGGTGGTGCCCAGCCGCTCGTGCAGCCGCTTGATCTCAGTGCGCATCTCGACGCGCAGCTTGGCATCGAGATTGCTCAACGGTTCGTCGAACAGGAACAGGTCTGGATTGCGCACGATGGCGCGGCCCATGGCGACGCGCTGGCGCTGCCCGCCGGACAGCTGGCCCGGTTTGCGGTCCAGAAGATGCTCGATCTGCAACAGCTCGGCAGCGCGGTTTACCGCTGCGTCGCGCTCTTTGGCATCGACTTTGCGCATCTCCAGGCCAAAGCCGATGTTCCGGCGCACCGGCATGGTCGGATAGAGCGCGTAGGACTGGAACACCATGGCGATGTTGCGGTCCTTGGGATGCACGTCGTTGACATTGCGGTCCCCGATCAGGATGTCGCCGCCCGAACTGGTTTCGAGGCCGGCAATGATCGCGAGTAACGTGGACTTGCCGCAGCCCGAGGGCCCCAGCAGCACGAGGAAGCCGCCATCCTCGACGTCGATATCGATATTGCTGAGCACCTCGACGGCGCCAAAACTCTTGCGGACGGAGTTGATGGAAAGCGTTGCCATGGGTCTAACCTTTGACTGCGCCGCCGGTGAGGCCGGCCACCATCGCCCGCTGCACCAGGGCAAACAGGACGATGACAGGAAGAATGGAAATCATGCCGCCGGCGGCCAGCATGCCCCAGGGGAGCTGGAACTCGCCGACCATCAATTGCAGCCCGACGGGCCAGGTGCGCGACCCGGTGCTGGTGGTCAGCATCAGCGCGAACAGATATTCGTTCCACGCCGCGATGGCGACGAAAACGCAGGTGGCCAAAAGGCCGTTGCGGGCGATTGGGATGACCACCATGAACATGGCGCCCAGCCGCGTGGTGCCATCGATGCGCGCTGCGCTTTCGAGCTCCTTGGGCGCCGCGTCGAAGAAGCCTTTCAGCATCCACACGAAGAGCGGCAGCAGGAAGCTGGTATAGGCCACGGCCAGCCCGAAGGTGCTGTCGAGCAAGCCCACCTGCCGCATGACGATGAACAGCGGGATGATCATCAACACGGCCGGGAACATGCGGACCACGAGATAGCCCAGCATCAACTGAGTGCGCCCCTTGAACTGGAAGCGCGAGAACGCGTAGGCGGCGACAGTGCCGGTGAGCAGGCAGATCAGCACGGTCGTTGACGTGACGATCAGGCTGTTGATCACCAGCGTCGGATAGCTCGACTGGTTCCACAGCTTCACATAGTTCTCGAACGTGATGCTCGGGGGGATGTAGTGCATCGTGCGGGTGACGATGTCGCTCTCGACCTTCAGCGAGGTCAGGAAGGTCCAGACGATGGGCGCGATGCAGATGAAGGCCAGGCCAATCAGCACGATGTAGCTGACGATGTCCCAGACCAATTTGGAGCGTGAGCGGGTGGCGGCCATGGGTCAGTCCTCGTTCACTTTTGAGAGCCGCACATAGGCCCAGGCAAACACCATCAGCAGCACGAACATCACCACCGAAAGGGCGCCCGCGTAGCCGAAATTGAAATCCTTGTAAGCGGTCTGGAACGCATAGAGCGACAGCACCTGCGTCGAGCGCCCCGGCCCCCCGCTGGTCAGGATCAGCAGCAGGTCCGGCGAATTGACCAAGCCGATGACGCGCAGGATGACCGCGGCGGCAATGATGGTTTTCAGCATCGGCAGGGTGATCAGCCGGAGTTGCGATAACGCGCCCGCGCCGTCGATATCGGCGGCCTTGTAGAGATCGGTGGGGATGCCCTTGAGCCCCGCCAGCAACAGCAGCGTGAAAAATGGAAAGCTGTGCCAAGCCTCGACCACGATTGCGGCGGCCATGGCGGTGGTGGGATCGGCGAACCAGGCTTTGTAGCCCTGCAGCAGGCCAACCTTGACCAGCAGGTCGTTGATGACGCCCAGGCGCGGGTCGAGCATCAGCGCCCACATATGTCCCGCCACCACATTGGGCAGGAAATAGGGGAGCAGGATCAGCACTGCGAGCACTTTGCTGCCGGGCAGGTTGCGGTTGAGGGCCAGAGCGGCCACAAGCCCGATCAGGAATTCAAGCGCAATCGCCGAGGTTACCCACACCGCGGTATTGCGCAGCGAGACCCAAAAGACAGGATCGGTCACCATGCGCTGATAGTGCTTCAGCCCGACCCAGCCATTGCCGAGGCCGGGGCGATTGATCCGCATCTCGTGGAAGCTCATCTGCATGCCGTACAGCGTGGGGTAGATCACCACGGCGCAGATCAGCAGCGCACTCGGCAGCAGCAGCAGGTACATCCAGTACCGCGTCTCGCTGAGTTCGCCGATCCAGCGCAATGGATTGTAACGATCAAACGCCGACCGCTGGGGCGACGAATAGGCAGGGCCTGTATTCGAGATCATCTGGCCTCGCTTTTGTTCGGAAAGGGGAGGCGGCCGGGTGTCCGGCCGCCCGGGCGTGATTAGCCAATCGCTTGGGCAAGGCCGTCGATCATCTCGTCGACCGCCTGTTCGGGGGTCGCTTCCTTGATCAGCACGCGCTGGAAGGCGGGCAGTACCACGCCCTCGGCCCAGCCGGCGGAGCCAGGAAAGCTCGGCGCTGGAATGCCGAAGCCCAGCGTATCGGCGGCCGGCTTGTAGAGCGGGTTGCCCGAAATGCGCTCGTCCTTGGCCGCAGCGGTCGAGGCGGGGAAGTAGCCAGTCTTTTCGAGAAACGCGATTGCCGCATCAGGCTCGCCCCAGAACTTGAGCCACTCCCAGCCGGCATCGATGGTGTCGGGATTGGTCACGGTGTTGTAGGCATAGCCGAGGCGAGAGACGCGGTTGACCGGACCTGCGGGGATCACGGCGGTGGCGAACTCAACGCCGGGCTTGAGCAGCTTGGCATTGTCCTGGAACGAGCCGGTGTGGTGCCACACCATAGCGGTCTGGCCGGTCTGGAACGCTTCCATGATCTGGCGGAAGCCGTCATTGGGCGCGCTGGGCGGCACAGCGCCGTCGCGGGTCAACAGGCCCGCCCACCAGTCGATGGCCTCGATGGCCTTGTCACGGTCGAGGCCGATCGTGCCATCGTCCTGCACCAGCTTGGCGCCAAACCCTTCCATGACATTGATCACATAGGCCTGCCCGCCAGCGCCGGCGCGCATGCCGAAGCCGTAACGGCCCTTGGCCGGGTCGGTCAGCTTGATTGCCGCGTCGCGGAATTCCGCAAACGTGGTGGGTGCTGCCAGGCCCGCTTCGTCGAACCAATCCTTGCGGTAATACATCCAGTCGACAAAGGTGAAGGCGGGCACGCCATAGACCTTGCCGTCCACGGTGATCGATTTGAAACGGGCGTCGTCGAAATCTGACCGGCGGTCCCAACTTGCGATCCGGTCGGTCAGGTCGGTGAGGCCATTCATGGCGACCAGATCGGCCACCCGTTCGGACGCCACCATGGTGGTATCCGGCCGGCTACCCGAGACCACGGCCGCCGTCACTTTGGCCATGAATTCGGGGTTCGGGATGTTTTCCTGCGTGACCGTGATGTCCGGATGTGCCGCCGCGAACAGCTTCATCACCTCGTCGAGCCCAGCAAATTCGGACTGGCTGGTGAAGGTGTGCCAGTAGTTGATTGCAGTCGACTGGCCGAAGGCATGCGCCGGCAGCAAGGCAGAAGCGGCAAGCGCGCCTCCACCCAGCTTCAGGACTGAACGTCTATCGAAACTCGTCATTGATAACTCCTCCATTTTTGTTGGTTCGATTGATGCATTGGCTGCATTCTTGCTCTTGGGGTCAGGCCAGCCTCTCGGTGACCTCGATCTTGGTCAGGGCCGCCTTGTCGAGGGCGTCCCAGTCATAGTGGTAGCCAAGGCCCGGCTCGTCGGTGACGGTGAGATTGCCGCCGACGATGGCGAGCGGACCGAGCTTGTCGAGGCCCTTGATCTGCTCCTCGTTCATGATGAGCTGTTCGTAATAATCGTTGTTGGAAATGGCGGCGCAGAGTTGGGCATTTTCCAACCCCATGCCGTGCACCTGCGCGCGCATGCCAAAGCTTTCCGACATGTGCGCGATTTTCATCGCCCCGGTGAAACCGCCCTTGTAGAAGGTGGAGACGCGGGTCATGTCGAGCGCCTTGCCCTCGATCCAGCTCGCCATGTTCCAGTGCACGCCGTCCGAGGTTTCGGCGGCCAGCACCGGAATATCGAGCTTGTCGCAGAGCTTGGCATAGGCGCCGAGATAGAACTCGCGCATCGGCTCCTCGTACCAGAGGAAGCCGAGATCCTGGATCGCCTTGCCGAATTCCAGCGCCTGCACATAGTCCCAGCCCGCCGAGCCGTCGAACATCAGGTCGGCATCGGGCCCGACCCATTTGCGCAGGTTGGTCGAGAGCGCGATATCACGCTTCACGTCGCCCCAGGCGTGCAGCTTGAACGCGGTAAAGCCGAGGTCCCGGCTCATCTTGATGTAGCGTTCGTACTCATCCATCGTCGGCCAGGTGACCGTCGACGCATAGGCCGGCACCACGCGATCGTGGCCGCCCAGCAGCTGGTAGATTGGCATCTTGGCCTGCTGCGATTTGACGTCCCAGCACAACATGTCGAGCATGCCGAGCGAGCGCATATGAACCTCCTCGATGCGGTCGATTTCCCACATCAGGTTCCACATCCGCTCCGTCAGCAGCGGATTTTCGCCGATGAACCAGTTGTAGCGCCGCCGAACCAGGTCAATCACCGCATCACCGCGGCCCACCTCGATGGCGCCCACGAGCCCGCTATCGGTCTCCATGCGGATCACCGCCTTGCGCGGCTTGGTGCCGCGCGGAATATCGCCGTGCGAGCCGGGCAGGCCGTCGCGCCAGATGAATTTCGGCCCCGGCTCGGTTTCAACCAACCAGCCCGTGAACCCCGTGATCTTCATTACATCCTCCGTCAGTATAGTAATTGCGACCGAGCTGGCCGCTAACCTTTTTCCGCGCCCGACAGCATGCCGGAGCGCACGAAGCGTTGCGCCGCCATGAAGATCAACAGCACCGGCAGCACGACCAAAATGGCGGCCAACACCACTTCGGGCTTTTTGATCGGTACGTCGTTGGACGGCAGGTTGCTGAGGGCGCCCGAGCCGCTGACCAGCGCCGTCAGCCCAACCGGCAGGTTGTAGAGCTTGTCGTCGCTGAGCAGCACAAAGGCCAAAAAGTAGTTCGACCAGATGGCGAGGAAACTGAAGAACGCCACCAGCGCAATGATCGGCCGCGCCAGCGGCAGCGCGATGCGGGTGAACAGCTGGAAGCGATTGCAGCCATCGACCCGCGCGGAATCCATCACGCCCTTGGGCAGCGAGGTCGAGAAATAGACGTAAGTGAGGTAGACGCCGAAGGGGAAGAAGCCCGAGGCCAGGATCATGCCCGCATAGGTATTGCTGAGGCCCAGCAGGTTCATCTCGAGGAAGATGGGCAGCACCACCGCGGTGCTGGGCGTGATCATGGCGATCAGCGTCAGCAGCAGGATCAGCTTGCGTCCCGGAAACTCCGACAGCGCCAGCGCATAGCCGCCAGGGATCGACGCCGCCAGCGACAGCAGCACCCCGCCGATCGAATAGATCAGCGAATTGGTCGCCCAACTGACGATCTGGAAATTGTTGTAGCTGGTCAGGTTATTCCAGGTGCGGGTGAAAGCCTCCCAGGTGCCCAGCGCAAATGGCGGATCGCTGAGCAAGGAGGCCTCCGAGCGCGTCCCGGCGACAAACAGCCACAGCAACGGAATGCCGTAAAAGCAGACCGCGAAGGCCAGCGTCGCATAGACGACGAACCGGCCGAGGTTGAGGCGCATGGGTGCCGTTCTGGTGCTCATGATGCCCTCAATCGATCTTGTAGAATTTGGTGGCGAAAACGATCACCAGCGCGATGGCGATCGAGGCGCCGACCAGCAGCGTGCTGAGCGCGGCCGAGGCACCGAAATCGCCCATCCGGAAAGCGTATTGGAACGCCATCTGGTTGAGCGACCAATCGCTCTGGGCAAACTGGGGGCCGGCCAATCCCATCAGTTGCGGCTCGACGAATAGCTGCAGTCCACCGGCCAGCGACAGGATCGCCATCAGCACCAGCGAGCGCCAGATCAGCGGCAACTTGATGCGCAGAGCCAGTTGGAATCGGTTGGCCCCATCGATCCGTGCCGCTTCCATGACCTCGACCGGCAGGCTCGCCAGCGCGCCGCCGAAGACTACGATCCAGCCGCCAGAACTCGAGAAATACGCCATGATGGCGAAAATCCCGGCCAGGCCGACACCGGAAATGACATCGGCCCGCGTGCCCCAGCCTAGCCCATGCAGCACCGGCTGGAACGGGCTGACCGATGGGTCGAGTACGAACAGCCACAGCACGACGATGGCCGACGAGGTCACCGCGCCCGGCAGGAAATAGACCGTTCGCAACGCATTGGCGGTTCTGCGGCCGACGCTGTCGAGCATCAGCGACAAAGTCGCCACCCCGATCACCGTCATGCCCACCCAGATGGCCACGAAGCCGAGCACGTTGACCACGCTGGCCGGTACCCGGAAATCGTCGAACACGAACTGGTAGTTCGTGAGCCCCCAGAACACCATTTCGATGGTGTCGAAGAAGCTCAGCCCGAAGGCATAGGCGATCGGGAAAAGTCCGAACATGACGAGCAGCAGCAGATAGGGCGCCAGCAGCAGATAGGACATGCGAGCGTCGCGCCGCGCCTTCTGCTTTTCCTTGCGGGCGCGATCGCTTGTCGCAAGCGGTCCGTCCAATGCCATCGCTATCGCGCTCATGGATACCCTGCTGCCGTTGCGACCGGACGCGCCAGAGGCGCACCCGGCCGATGGATTGGCTTACTCGAAGGTGTAGCCGTTGAGCTTGGCGAGATTGATCAGCTCGGCCTGCAGCGCGGGCAGGGCGCCCTCCACCGTGCCTCCGCTGCTCAGACCCTGCACCACCACCTTGGCGATGGCGTCGGAGACCACGAAGCGCAGGCTGGTGTAGCCGGGATGGCTGAACGCGGCCGCGGCCACCTCGACGTCGAACACGTCGGGGCTGGCATAGTAGGAGTCGGCCTTGAGCCGGGCGCCCCAGGCCTCGGCGGAGGGGCGATGGGCGGGCAGGGTCACCGCTTCGGTCTGGTTGGCGACGTCGGTGGCCATCCAGGTGATGAGGTCGACGACTTCGGCGGGATGGGCCGTATCCTTCCAGCCCCCATAGGTGCCGCCGCCCCAGCTCCAGGTCAGGGGCTGGCTCTGGTCGTCCCACTTGAGGGGCAATGCCGCGACCAGCTTGCCGGCGGGCCATTCATAGGTCGGCTTGATCACATATTCGCCGAACCAGGTCGGCCCGACCATCAGCGGCACCTTGCCGGTCTTGGCGAGGTTGACGAAATCGGGCTCGAAGGTGCCGACCTTGGACAGGCTGCCATTGGCGATCATGGTGTCGACCATGCGCGCCGGCTTGAGGCAGGCCTCGGTGGTCAGGTCGATCTTGACGGTGTCTTCCTTGCCCTCGACCGGCATGACCAGATCGCAGCCATCGGAGACCAGGTAGCTATAGAGCGGGAAGCTCTCGACGGCGCTGCCCAGCACATAGCCCTTGGGGCCAAGCGCTTCGCCGAGTTTCTGGAACTCTTCCCAGGTGGTGGGAACGGGCTGGCCCAGCGCGGCCATGGCATCCTTGTCGTACCAGACGATCATATGGGCGAGATCGTTGCGCAGGCAGAGCAACTTGCCGTTGACGTGGCAGGGCGAATTGCCATTGGGGTAGAACTCGTCCTGCAGCGCCTGCGGCACCTGATCGGTCAGGTCCATCAGATAGTTGGAGCGCCGGGTCGAGAGCTGGGCGGTGTAGCCGATATCGGACATGAAGATCACGTCGGGGATTTCGCTCTTGGCTTGCAGCGCGAGCTGGATCTTGGCGATGAGGTCCGCTGGCGCCACGGTGGTGACGTTGAGCGTAACGCCGTCGTGCGTCTTGTCATAGAGATCGAACATCGTCAGGCGCGGCGTGTCCGACCAGACATTGAGCGTCACCGCATCCTGCGCGGTCGCGACGCCCGCCGTCGCCCCCAGAATCATACCGCCCACAAGTGCGGCGGCCTTAAAGCTACGCATCAGTCTCTCCTCCTCATGTCCGGACTTTGCCGGTTATCGCTGTATTGCCGACGTCATGACTGCGCCGGCGGCGTTGAAAACGTGCACATCCTGCGCCCTGATCCCGACGCGAACCGCATGTCCGGGCTCAAGATCGGAGTGCCCCATCACCTGGATGGTGAGCAGCTCGGATGTGCCTGCATCGAGATAGGCAAAGGTGATATTGCCGAGCCGTTCGATGGACTCGACCCTGGCCGGCAGCGCGGTCATGCCGCTTGGAACGGTTGCATCCCCAGCGATGATCGTCAGCATTTCGGGTCGTACGCCAAGCGTCAGCGCATCGCCGACGGTGGCGTCGGGCAGGGCAAGTTCGAGCCGGGGTGCGGCATTTGCGACGAGTTCCACGACCGCCTGGCCGACCGTCTTCTCCACTACCTTGCCGGCCATCAGGTTCATCTTGGGCGAGCCTATGAAACCGGCGACGAACAGGTTGTTTGGCCTGGCATAGAGTTCGAGCGGGGGCCCGACCTGCTGGATGCGGCCGTTGTCGAGCGCCACGATCCGGTCGGCCAGCGTCATGGCTTCGACCTGGTCATGGGTGACATAGATCATGGTGGTGCCCAGTTCGCGGTGCAGTCGCTCGATTTCGAGCCGCATCTGCACCCGCAGCGAGGCATCCAGGTTCGACAGCGGCTCATCGAACAGGAACACTTTTGGATTGCGCACGATGGCGCGGCCAATGGCGACGCGCTGGCGCTGTCCGCCGGAGAGTTGCGCCGGGGACCGGCCCAGCAATGGCTCGAGCCGCAAGATGCGGGCGGCCTCCTTGACCCGCTTGTCGATTTCCTCGCGTCCAACCCGCGCCAGCTTCAGGTTGAAGGCGATGTTGTCGTAGACATTCATATGCGGATAAAGCGCGTAGGACTGGAACACCATGGCGATGCCGCGGTCCGACGGCTCATCGAACGTGACGTCCTTGCCATCGATCCGAATGTCGCCGCCGCTGACCGTTTCGAGGCCGGCGATCATGCGCAGCAGCGTCGACTTGCCAGAGCCCGAGGCGCCGACAAACACCACGAACTCGCCCTTCTCGATGGTCAAGTCGACGCCCTCTATGACGCTGACCGGGCCGAACGACTTGCTGACATTGTTGAGTTCGACGGCGGCCATCTAGAGGCCCCGGACCGCACAGCGGGCTATCGATTGCATCGGCTTTTCTCCCTTGAGATATTATTGGGGCCTAATAATATCTCAGGTCAAGCGGGCCTGTGGATAATTGCCTGGACAGGAGGGCGATGGATCGCCTCGAAACGCTCGTAAGGCGTCCAAATTCGATTGTATGCCTCGGTTTTTATGAGATTTCTAAACTGCTAATGGATATACCAGCCGTGGAAAACCACGATATCGCTTCACAGGTGAAAATGTCCGACGCCCGCCAAGACAATGATGGATACCGCCGATTCCGGAAGGCCATGCAGGCCGGCACGCTCCAAGCGGGCATGGTCGTCACGCAGAACGAGTTGTGCGACCTGCTCGGACTATCGCTGTCGCCGCTGCGCGAAACGCTAGTGCTGCTCGAGGAATTCGGGCTGGTCGAGATTAAGCCGCGCACGGGAATTCGAATCGTCTATCCCGAAGTCGCGTTCATTCGCGAGAACTACCAGTTCCGCATCATGATCGAGGTGTTCGCGCTGCGCAGCTTCGGCGACACCGTCACCGAGGAATGGCTGGCCAATATGCGCGAAAGCCACGAGGAGGCCCGCCTCAACCTGAGCGAAGGCGGACCCTTCGAGGACTCGCTTATCCGCTTTACGCGGCTGGACATGCGCATGCACCGCGAGATTGTCGAAGCCCTGGGCAACCGCGCCATTCTCGACACCCACGATCGCGTGCAGGAGAATATCCGCATGGCCCAGCAGGTGCATCGCCGCCCAGGTTTCCGCAGCGCCCTGCTCAAGACCATCGACGAGCATCTTGAGGTGATCAAGTGCCTTGAGACGAGGGACGTGGAGGGTGCCGTCGCGGCGATCGAAGCCCACTTCCGCGCCTCCACCCACCGCACTTTCGCCGCCTGAGCAATCTCAGCAAACCGGTCCGCTGACAGCGAATTGTACCGGAGCCCGGTTGCCAGCCGCTGCAAATTGTCGATGCATGGGCTGAGTTGATTCTACCGCATAGGTTTTGCAAATGAAGACGGATGTCGTTGTGCTTGGGGCCGGGATTGTTGGCGTCAGCGTTGCCATCCATCTGGTCAAGCGCGGTCGCTCAGTGGTGCTGGTCGATCGGCAGGGCGCGGGCGAGGGGACCTCATTCGGCAATGCCGGGCTGATCCAGCGCGAGGGCGTGGCGCCGCATCTGTTTCCCCAGGATATGGCGACGCTGCTCAAGTATGCGCGCAACCAAAGCACGAGCATGCGGTTCCAGTGGCGCGCGCTGCCAGCGATCTCGCGGTTCCTGGTACAATATTGGTGGTCATCGCGCGCGTCGTCGTATCGCGCCATTGTCGAGGACTATTCCAAGTTCATCGCCCACGCGGTTAGCGAACACGCCCCGCTAATCGAAGAGGCAGGCGCCAGCGATCTCATCGGCAAGGCCGGCTGGATGCAGGCCTATCGCGGCGAAGCCAATTATCGGGCCGCGCGCGAACAGGCCGAGGCGTTCGAGCGGTTCGGGCTGGAGCATGAAGCACTCGACGCCGATGCCCTGAGGCAACGAGAGCCCGGGGTCACCGCCGAGCTTGCCGGCGGTATCCATTGGACGCAGCCCTGGAGCGTGCGCGATCCGTTGGCGCTGACGCAGGCCTATCTGCGCCTGTTCCAAAAGCTGGGCGGCCAATTCGTCACCGGCGACGCAATGACGCTGCGCAACGTGGCTGGCGGTTGGGAGGTCGATGCCACCAACGGCGCGGTCACCGCCAAGGAGGCCGTCATTGCCTTGGGGCCTTGGTCGGACAAAATGCTGCGCAAGCTCGGCCGCCGGTTGCCGCTCGGCGTCAAGCGCGGCTATCACATGCATTATGCCCCCCGTGGCAATGCCACCATTTCCATGCCGATCTACGACGACGCGGGTTTCCTCATCGCGCCGATGAACCACGGCCTGCGCCTGACCACGGGGGCGGAATTTGCCTTGCTCGACGCGCCGCCCAATCCGGCGCAGCTCGATGTTGCCGAGAAAATCGCCGCCGCATCTTATCCTTTGGGTGAGCGTCTCGATCCAAGCCCTTGGATGGGCGCGCGTCCTTGCACGCCCGATATGAAACCGGTTATCGGTCCAGAAGGCCGCGAGGGACTTTGGCTAGCGCTCGGCCACGCCCATCACGGCCTGACACTGGGCCCCGCCACCGGGCGGCTCCTGGCCGAAATGATGACCGGCCAGGCTCCCTTCATCGATCCGGCACCCTACAGCGTCAGCCGGTTCGGATAGCCGTTCAGCCGCGTAGTGCGGTGCGCAAGTTTCCGCCCGCCGCGCTCAGTCGTTGCTGCGCGGCGTCGCGGTCCAGCCCCAATATCAGCATGGTCGTGGCCAGCTTGATGCTGCCCCCGGCAGTGTCCAGCGCGCCCTTGGCCACCTCGTATTCGGCGTCGGCGAGGGTCGCCACCATCTTGACCGCGCGGTCCTGCAGTTTGACGTTGGTGGGGCGCATCTCCACCATCAAGCCGCGATAGACGAAGCCCAGCCGGATCATAACCCCGGTCGAGATGCAGTTGAGCGCGGCTTTTTGCGCCGTGCCGGCCTTCATCCGGGTCGAGCCGGACAGCACTTCGATCCCGGTTTCGATCAGAATCGAAATATCAGCGACTTCGCCCAACCGCCCGCCCCGATTGTTGAAAATGCCGATTGTCAGAGCTCCCTTGGCCCGGGCATGGATCAGGCCGCCGATGGCGTACGGTGTGCGCCCGCTGGCGGCGAGGCCGATGACGACGTCATTCTCGGAAACGCTGATGCCATCCAGTGCGTCGATCGCGAGCTGCTCGCTGTCTTCCGCGCCTTCGGCCGCATGGAACACCGCGTCCCTGCCACCGGCCATCAGGGTGATGGCGCGCTCGTATGGCCAGTTGAACGTCGGCGGCAATTCGGCGGCGTCCTGTGTGGCTATCCGGCCAGAGGTGCCGGCACCCAGATAGATCAGTCGTCCACCGCGTGCCAGCCGCTCGGCACCGCGATCGATCGCCTCGGCGATTGGGGCGCTCGCGGCTTGCACTGCGGCGATGGCGGCGTATTGGCCCTCAAGAATCCCGGCCACGAGGTCGCTGCTCGACCAGTCTTCCAGCGTGGCATAGCGGAGTGAGGCGGATTCGGTGGTGCTCATGAGGTCGTCTCGTTTGCTTGCTGAATTTGCCGCGCCCATTGGGCGGCGTGGGCTGCGGCGTCGATTTGAGGAAAGCTGACCACGGCATGGGGGAGGGCTGCTAGGAGGGCAGGCTTGATGCTGGGATGTAGCGTAGTGATACCACCGATGAAGGCGACGGGCAGGGGACCGGTTCGTGCGATCAAGGCGGTAGCCAGGCGCGCCAGCTCGATAGCTGCGCGCGCCAGAATGTCGGTGGCGATCGCGTCGCCCTGGCTTGCCGCGCGGGCCACGGCCTGCGCCAGGGTGCCGATGCGGCCACGGTCACTGCCGTAGACGAAGCTGCGGGTCTTGTCCCAGCCCACACCGCCCATTTCGGCATAAAGCTCGGTGGCCAGAATGGCGGCCTCGGCCGGGCCGCCCGTCTCGTCGATCCGTCGATAGAGCTGGTCGAGCGCATTGAGCGCGATCCAGGTGCCGGAGCCGGCATCGTCGATCAACAATCCACGCCCGCCCACGCGGATGAGTTCGCCGTCCGCGCTCAAGTGCAGCCCGATCGATCCCGTGCCCGCCGAGATGAGATGTCCGGTGCCCGGCGCAAAGGTGGCGCGGAATGCCAGTTCCATATCGTCGCCAAGCTGCACGGCCGATGGCTCGATGCCGAACAGCGCCGTGACCATGTTGCGTACTGCGTCGTGCACGCTTTCACCCAGTCCAGTAATGCCCAGGCAGGCGGCGACGGGTGAAAACTCACGAGCAGCTTCAGCGATAGTGGAGAGGGTCGCCAACAGGCGTTCGCGCTCGGCCGGATTGAACACATGGCCCGTCGCGCCGGCGGCACTGCCACGCGCGATGACCTCGCCATTGTCATCCACCAGCACCCAGCGCGATGCGGTCCCGCCGATGTCGACGCCCAGATACGCGCTCATCCTTCACCTCTCCCTTTGGGGGAGAGGTCGGCGCGCAGCGACGGGTGAGGGGCCCTTTTCTTGGTGCGGTGCAGGGGGAACCCCCTCACCCGACCCAAGGGGGTCGACCTCTCCCCCAGAGGGAGAGGTGAAGCAAATAAAGCCGGTCACCCCATCACCGCCCGGGCGAAACCCTTGGTGATTTCGCGCGGATTGGTGATCATGGTGCCTACCACCACCGCATAGGCCCCAGCGTCGATGGCGGCCCGGGCCACCTCTGGCGTGTTAAACCGGCCCTCGGCGATGATCGGCACCGAGATATGCGCGAAGAGTGCCCGGATCAGTTCAAGGTCCGGTCCGCCCGGCTTGGTCTCGGTATATTCGGTATAGCCGGACAGCGTGGTGGATATGTACGTCGCGCCCAGTTCGGCGGCCAGCATGCCCTCCTCCAGCGTCGAGATATCGGCGAAACTCTCCAGCCCCAAGGCCCGGATATGCGCGATGATCGCCCGTGGCGTATCGCCATGGCGTGGCCGCGGCGTGCAATCGAGCGCAATGATGTCCGCGCCAGCTTCGGCGAGCGCATCGGCTGCCGCGATGGTCGGCGTGATATAGACCGGCACATCCTCGGCAAACACCTTGTGAATGCCGATCACCGGCAGCCCCGCCGCCTTCACGGCGCGTACGTCTTCCGGCCCATTAGCGCGGATCGCTCTTGCCCCGCCATCGCGCGCCGCCAGCGCCATGGCGCCCATGAATTGTGGCCCGTGCAGCGGATTGTCCGCCCGCGCCTGGCAGGACACGATCAGCGAGCCGCGTTCCAGTTTCATTTGATGGCTCCCGATGTCATGCCGCTGATGAACTGGCGCGACAGGACGATATAGATGGCGATGATGGGCGCGGCCGAGAGGGTCAGCCCGGCAAACAGCACGCCCCAATCGGTGGTATATTCGCCCATAAACGTCGTCAGCCCCTGCGGCAGGGTCTTGAGCGCGTCGTTCTGGATGAACACCAGCGGAAAGAAGAAGTCGTTCCAGATCGGCACCACGTTCTGGATCGCCGCGATCACCATGGCCGGGCGAACCAGCGGCAGCATGATGGCCCACATGATCCGCGCTTCGCTGGCGCCATCCATGCGGGCCGCATCTTCCAGCTCGTTCGGCAGCGTGCGGATAAAGCCGGTCATGATGAACACGGTCGAGGGCAGGCCCATCGCCGTATAGACAAAGATCAACGACAGCTGGTTGTTGAGAATGCCCATGTCGCGCATCAGGATGAACAGCGGAATGATCGCCAGTTTCAGGGGCAGCGTCAGCCCGGCGATAAAGAACATCAGGATGAACCCGGCGCCGAAGAACCGGTAGCGTCCCAGCGCATAGGCGGCCATCGTGCCCAGGATCAGGATTAGCGCCATCGAGGCGCCGGTCACGACGAAGGAGTTCAGCAGATAGCGCAGGAAATTGGTCTGTTCCCAGATCTTGGTGAAGTTGGTCAGGTTGGCAAAATCGGGAAAGCCGAACGGCGATTTGAAAATCTGCTGGGTGGATTTGAATGCGGAGAAAAGCATGATCAGGATCGGCGCCAGCATGATCACCGTATTGGCCACGAGAATGATCTGGATCAGCCCGTCCCGCCCTAGCGTGCCGATGATCCCGCGGCGGTCGTAGTAGGTATTGGGCTCGGCGCTCACAGCTGAATCTCCCGGGCGCGCAAGCGCACGGTGATAACGCTGGCAATGGCGGCGATGAAGACGAAGATCAGCACGGCCAGCGCGCTACCCAATCCAAAATTGGGCTGGCCGGATGAGACGCCGCCGAAGGCGGTGCGGTAGAAATAGAGGCCGAGCACGTCGGTCGACCCATAAGGCGAGCCGTCGAGTCCGGCCATGATGTAGGGCAGCTCGAACCAGTTGAATGCGCCGACGAACAGCAGCACGAACACCACCGTGGCGCTCGGGGCGACCAGCGGCCAGACGATCTTGGTGATCTTGACCCACTCGCTCTGGGTTTCCATCCGCACGGCGTCGAGCATTTCGGTAGGAATGCGCTGCATGCCGGCGAGGAAGACGAGGGTGGGGAAGCCCAGCATGTGCCAGGCATTGGCTATGATCAGTGCCCAGAGCGCCGTGGAATCCTGCCCCAGCCAGGGTTGCGCCAATCCGCCAAGGCCAATGCCGCGCAGGCTGATGTTGAACACGCCGAACAGCGGATGCATGAACAGCTTGAACAGATAGCCGACGATGACGGTGGACAAGACAACCGGCAGGAACACCGCTATGCGGTGGAACCGCGCGCCGGGCAATTCGCGCCAGAGGGCATAGGCCAGAAAGAATCCCAGCCCGTTCTGCAGCACCATCAGGGCGACGAAGACCATGATGTTGTGGGTGAATGCGTTGCGCGTCCAAGCAGCATAGGGTTCCTCGAACAGCACTTTGTGGAAATTGGCCAGCCCAATGAAGTCGCCGCGCAACAGTCCTTGCCAGTCGAAGAACGCATAGGTGAAGGCGGCGACGATTGGATAGATGATGAACAGCGCCACGAACGCCATTGGCGGCACGATCAGGGCGGTAATCCACCATCCGCGTCCAGTCATTCGCAATCGGGTTATCCTCTATTCGTATTTTGCTGGCGTCTCAGTCGTCTCCCTCCCCCTTCGCGGGGAGGGATCAAGGGTGGGGGGATGTTTAGCCCCAATCTCAAATCGTGGCTCCGAACACCCCCACCCGTCCTCCCCCGTCAAGGGGGAGGAGCCGTTCGGTGTATGTGGCAATACCCGTTACGGCATCTTACTTCTTGAACGGCTCGTACCAGACGGCCAGTCCGTCGGTGATCGCCTTGCCGGCGGCTTCGGGCGTCGTCTGGCCACCCAGCAGCTTGGCCACTTCCTGCTGTTCCAGCACCGAGCCGGGGGGCTCGCCATAGCGGAAATTCACCAAGAAAATATACGGAATAGCCGAGGCGTTCAGCTCGGAAACTTCCTGCAGCAGCGGGTTGTCGAAGGTCACGCCGGGGATGGTCGAGATATTGTTCAGGCTATTGGCGAAGGCCTGGCCAAATTCCTGGCTGGCCACATAATTGAGGAACTTGAGCGCTGCTTCCTTGTTGGCGCCCTTGGCGTTCATCGCATAGCCGCCATCATAGTAGATGCTGACCAGCTTGGGGTCGTCGGCGGTCTTGCCAGGCGCCGCGAACACGCCCAGGTCGAGGTCCGGATTCTGCGTTTTGAATGTCGCCAGTTCATACGAGCCGCCCGCGAACATCGCCGCCATGCCCGAGCTGAACAGCTGCTGGGCGGAGGGGTAGTCCAGCCCGATAAAGCCATCGGGGAAGAAGGCGCTGACTTCCTTGAGCTTGGTCAAAGCCTCAACAAAGCGGGGATCGGTGAAGTCGGCCTTGCCGGCCAGGAGGTCATCGTTGAACGCCGGGCCCATGATCGAGGAGGTCAGATCGAACAGCACGGTTTCGTTCTGCCACGCCGTCGCAGTGCCGTTGGCGAAGGGAATTACGCCGGCATCCTTGAGCTTTTGGGCCGCGGCGATCAACTCGTCCCAGGTCTGCGGCTCGGTGATGCCGTTGGCGTCGAACAGGCCCTTGTTATAGATCACCAATTGGGTCTGGCTGGCGAAGGGGACGGCGTAGATCTTGCTGTCCGAACGCATGGTTTCCGCGGCAATCGCGGTCGGCGCGAAACCGGCCAGAGCAGGGACCGTTTCAGTCGAGATCGACTCGAGATAGCCGCCCGAAGCGATGGCTTCCATGCCGCCGTAGGCGCGCACCATCATCAGGTCCGGTCCGGTGCCGCCGGCCAAAGCCGTGGACAGGATGGTGTTGTAATTGGTGGCTTCGAAGGTCTCGAACTTGACCGTGATGCCCGGATTGGCCGCCTCGAACGTGCTGATAAACTGCTCGTACTGGGCCTTGTCCTCCTGGCGCCAGCTCCACAATGTCAGGTCCTGCGCAAATGCCGGGGCCGCGATCATCGTCGCCACGAGGCCCACGCCGATACGGAATAGATTGGTTCGCACTTTGTCTTCCTCTCCTGTCAAATCGCTTTTGCTAATGAATGGACTTGCCCGTCTTCATGCGGGTAACCGTCGGCCATCCTCGGCGGAAAAGTAATGGATTGCGACCGGATCGACCGAGAGCCGGACGCTTTCATCGGGCTCATAAAGCTCGTTCGGCGTGGTGCGAACGCCCACCAGCGTCCCGTCAGTCAGGCGCGTGTAGACGAAGGCATTCTCGCCCAGATATTCGGTATAGACCACGCTTGCGGCGATGCCGGGACTGGCCAGATCGCGGCTCAGGCTCCAGGCATCCGGCCGTACGCCGATCTTGAGCGGCCCATCGCCCATCGCGGGAAGGCGGGGCAAGGCCAGCGTATCGCCGCCGGCGAAAGTGATGCCATCGCTTGTTTTTTGCACATTGACCAGCGCCATCTTGGGCGACCCGATGAACCCGGCGACGAAGGTATTGGCCGGCGTTTCGTAAAGCTCGCGCGGCGCGCCGACCTGCTCTATCCGGCCCAGATTCATCACCACGATCCGGTCGGCCAGCGTCATCGCCTCGACTTGGTCATGGGTGACATAGATCATCGTGCCGCCGATCTGCCGGTGCAGGCGGGCAATCTCCAGCCGCACTTCTGAGCGGAGTGCCGCGTCGAGATTGCTGAGCGGCTCATCCAGCAGGAACACTTCCGGCTTGCGCACCAGCGCCCGCCCGATCGCCACGCGCTGGCGCTGTCCGCCGGAGAGTTCACGCGGATAGCGCTTGAGCAGCGGTTCCAGCCGCAGCATCCGCGCCGCCTCGGCAATGCGCGCCTCGACTTCGGGCTTGGTCAGGCCCATCAGCCGCGCGCCGAAAGCCATGTTTTCGTAGACGTCCATATGCGGGTAGAGCGCGTAGGACTGGAACACCATGGCGATGCCGCGCTTGGATGGCGGCACGTCGTTCATGCGCTGGTCGTTCAGCACGAACTCGCCTTCGGTGATCGGATCGAGGCCGGCGATCAGGCGAAGGAGGGTGGATTTGCCACAACCGGAGGGGCCGACGAAGACCACGAACTCGCGATCCCCGATATCGAGGTCGATACCATGTAACACATTGGCAGTCTTGAAGCTTTTCTTGATCCCGCGCAGGCTTAGTCGTGCCATGCTTGTTCCTCAGACCATACCAGTTCAATACCAGTCCCAAAGCCGGTCACGCTATGGCACAGAATCCAGGTTAGCAAGGGGCGCCAGGGCGTGGGGAAAATGCCATCATGCATGGCAGGCCGATAACAACGTTGCAGTTGACGCATTGGCAGTCGTAAGCTCTCCTCCGGCAATGCCTTTTCCGTTGGGGTGCGGAACGGCGCAGCTCATAAAAACCTCGGAGCGGGAGACCTTCATGCATTTGAATTTCGGCAAGACGCTTTTGACCAGCCTCGCGATGGCGACGCTGCTCGGTACTGCCACTTTGGTGCTGCCGGCGCAGGCGGCGAACTTGCGCATGGCTTGGGCGCAGGACGCCACAGGCCTTGATCCGCATACTCAGACGGCGTTCTCGTCGCTGCGCCTGCTCGAGCTGATCTATGAGCCGCTGGTGCGGCTCGACGCGCAGTACAATGTCGTCCCGGCCGTAGCCACGAGCTGGGAATTCTCCAGCGACGGGCTGACTCTCACCTTCAAGCTCGATCCGAAAGCCAAATTCTCGACCGGCGACGCGGTGACCTCCGCCGACGTCAAGGCCTCCTTCGAGCGCCTGCTCGATGAAGCGACCGCAGCGGCGGCACGCGCCAACTTCCTCTCGATCAAGACCATCGATACACCGGACCCGCAGACCGTGGTGTTCAACCTGAGCCAGCCCGACGCGCCGATCCTCGTTGCCATGTCGGGCACCAATGCCTCGATCGTTCCTGCCAGCGCCATCGCCGATGGCAGCGTCGCCACCAAGGCCGTCGGCTCGGGCCCGTTCATGCTCGACGAGTGGGATCCGAACGTCAAGGAAGTGCTGAGCGCCAACCCGAATTGGGCCGGCGGCAAGCCTGGCGTCGATGGCATCACCATTTCGGTGTTGCCGAGCGAGAGCTCCATCATCGACTCGATGCGCGCCAACCAGATCGACTTCGCGCTGTTCAACGACCCGACCATCGCGACGCTGATCCCGGGTGAGCCGAACATGACGCTCAACCGCATTCCCGGCCTCGCCTACAACGTGCTGCAGCTTAATCCGTCGCGTCCGCCTATGGACAATGTGAAGGTGCGGCAGGCCATTTCCTGTGCCGTCAACCGGCAGGAAATCATCGATACCGCGCTCGTCGGCGAGGGCAAGGTCACGGGCCCGCTGACCATGGCAGCCTTTGCGTCCGATCCGGCGAGCCTCTTCTGCTATAAGCAGGACGTCGAGAAGGCCAAGGCGCTGATGGCCGAGGCCGGCCTTGCGGACGGCTTCTCGGTCAACGTGATCGCCGCGACCGGCGAGCCACCCTATGCCGCCAATGAAGCGCAGGTGCTGCAAAGCCAGCTTGCGGTGATCGGCGTCAAGCTCACCATCCAGACCATGGACCTCAAGGTCTATGTCGATACCTGGCTCAAGGGTGATTTTGACATGGCGGTGGCGCAGAATGGCGGCCGCCCGGATCCCTACCCGATGTATAACCGTTACTTCACCAAGGACGGCAATCTGATCAAGGTATCGAACTACGCCGATCCCGAACTGGACAAGTTGCTGCAGGAGGGCCGGGTCGAGACCGACATCGCCAAGCGCAAGCCGATCTTCCAGGAGTTCGAGCAGCGCCTCGCCGAAGCAGCCCCCTGGATCTGGATTAGCAGCACTGTGACCTACACCGCCAACCTCGCCACCGTGAAAGGCTATGAGATCAATCCGAGCGGATTGCTCTTCTCGCTGAGCAAGGTGACTGTGGGCGAGTAGCGTCTCCGAGGCGGGACACCAATCCCGCCTCACTACCGGTAAGTGCGCCCACCATGAACTATCTGCTGCAACGACTGCTGACGTTTCCGCTGGTCCTGCTGGGCGTGTCGCTGCTGGTGTTCTTTGCCATCCGGCTCGTGCCCGGCGACGCGATTATCGCGATGCTGGGCACCGAAGCTGGGCTATTGACGGATGCGCAGCGTGCCTCGCTCGCCGCCTATTTTGGCCTGGATCAGCCGGTTGTCGTGCAGTACGGCCGCTGGCTGGCAGGGTTGTTCCAGGGCAATCTCGGCATCTCGACGACTTATGGCAAGCCGGTGCTTGAGGTGATTATCGCCCGCTTTCCGCTGACCATCGAGCTGGCGCTGCTCTCGATGGTGATTGCGCTGGCGGTGGGCGTTCCGGCCGGCGTGTTTGCCGCGACGCGTAACAATCGTCCATCCGACCTGGTGGTGCGGCTCTTCGCGATGCTTGGGCAATCGACACCGAGCTTCGTCTTCGGGCTGGTGCTGATCTATCTGCTTTCGGTGAACTTCCACGTCTTGCCAGCCATGGGCTCGTTTACGCCGCTGTTCGTCGATCCGTTGGGCAATCTGGCGCAGATGATCCTGCCGTCGATCACGCTGGGCTTCGCCTTCGCGGCGGCGGTGACGCGAATCTCGCGGTCGGCAATGCTGGACGTTTTGAGCGACGACTATGTCCGTACGGCGCGGAGCAAGGGCGCGTCGCAGCGCGATGTCGTCTGGAAGCATGCATTGCCCAATGCGCTGATCCCCGTGGTGACGCTGAGCGGCGTCGAGTTCGGTTACCTGCTGGGTGGCGCAGTCATCGTCGAGCAAATTTATGCGCTTCCGGGGCTGGGTCGGCTGACCCTCGATGCGATCTCGCAACGCGACTACGCGCTGGTGCAGGGCGCCGTGCTGTTCATCGCCTTCAACTTCCTCGTCGTGAACCTCCTGGTCGATCTCGCCTATGCGGCGCTTGATCCACGCATCCGGCTCGGGGGCAGGTGATGGGGTTACTCAGGGCGGTGCTGCGGCACCCCAGCGGCCGCATCGGAGCGGCGATCATCCTGCTGTTCCTCGTGGTAGCGGCACTAGGCGCCATCGGCCTGACACCGCACGATCCGCTGAAGCAGTATGTGATTGATCGCCTGAAGCCGCCGAGCGGCACATACTGGTTCGGCACGGACCTTTTGGGTCGCGATACCTTCAGCCGCCTGATGCTCGGCATCGGAGAATCCTTCCTCGTCGCATTCGCGTCGGTTGCGGTCGCCGCGACCGCCGGCACCGTGATCGGGCTGTTTGCCGCGTGGTGGGGTCACCTTTGGGACGGCATATTGATGCGGATCATGGACGTGCTGCTGGCATTTCCGGCGATTCTGCTCGCACTGCTGATCGTCGCGATCGAAGGCCCCGGTGTGGCAACCAGCATCACGGCGATCGGCATCGTCTATACGCCCATCTTTGCCCGCGTCGTGCGGGCGCCCGCGCTGGCCCTCAAGGGGCGCGAGTTCGTCGAAGCCGCGCGCACCTTCGGCAGTTCGCAACCCTACATCCTGTCACGTCACCTGTTGCTCAATCTCGTCGCGCCGCTGACCGTGCAAATCACCCTGGCGCTCGCCTGGGCCCTGCTGACTGAATCCGGCCTCAGCTTCCTGGGCCTCGGTACGCAGCCGCCGGCGCCGTCGCTCGGCGTGATGCTGGCCGAGAGCAAGTCGATGATGACGCGCGCGCCATGGCTGATGGTGTTTCCCGGCCTCACCATCATGCTCGCTATCCTGGGCTTCAACCTGTTCGGCGACGCACTTCGCGATATCCTCGATCCGCGGACGCAGGAGCGGCCGGCATGACCCCGCTGCTCTCCGTCAAGGACCTGCATGTTGGCTTCGGCCGCGACCCCAAGGCCAATGAGGTGGTCAAGGGCGTGAGCTTTGATCTGGCCGCGGGCGAGACGCTGGCCATCGTCGGCGAGAGTGGGTCGGGCAAATCGGTGACGGCGCTGTCGATCAACCGGCTGGTGGATTTCGGCGGCGGCCGAATTACCGGCGGCCGTATCACTCTGCAAAGGGGCGACGGCTCCATGCTTGATGTGACCAAGGCTGACGAGTCAGCGCTGGTTCGCGTGCGCGGCAGCGATATCGGCATGATCTTTCAAGAGCCGATGACCTCGCTCAATCCCGTCCACACCGTGGGCGCGCAGATAGAGGAAGCGTTCAAGCTCAATCGCGGCCTCACCGGCAGCGCCGCCACCCGGGCCGCCAAGGAGGCACTGGAGCGCGTCCGCATTCCCGACTCTGCCCAACGCCTCAAATATTATCCGCACCAGCTGTCAGGCGGCATGCGCCAGCGCGTCATGATCGCCATGGTGATCGCCAGCAATCCGCGCCTGCTGATCGCCGATGAGCCGACGACGGCGCTCGATGTCACCGTGCAGGCGCAGATCATGGCGCTGCTGGCGGAACTGCGCGGCGAGCTCGGTATGTCGATGATTTTTATTACTCACGACATCGGGCTCGTCGCCGGCATCGCCGACCAGATCATGGTGATGCAGAATGGCGTCGCGGTAGAGCAGGGCGCGTTGGACGCCGTGCTGGATAATCCGCAGCACGATTATACGCGCCACCTGCTCAAGGCGGTGCCTCACTTTAATGGCGGCCGCGCTGTCCGCAGCGATGGCAGCCGCGTGGCAGGCGCCGCACCGGTGGTCAGGGTGGACAATCTCGTCGTCCGCTTCCCCGCCGCCAAGGGCCTGTTCGCCCGCGCCGCTGGGGCGGTGCATGCGGTGGATGGCGTCAGCTTCGATCTGGTCCCCGGCGAAACCCTCGCCATTGTCGGCGAAAGCGGCTCGGGCAAATCCACCACCGCCCGCGCCATTCTCGGCCTCGTTGGCACCACGCGCGGCCGGATCGACAGGGCCTCGGGCCGCAGCCCGCGCCCGGTGCAGATGGTGTTCCAGGACCCGTTTGCGTCGCTCAATCCGCGGCTGAATGTTGAAAGCCTGTTGGCTGAGCCGGCGATTGCTGCCGGGCAGCGGCGCGATGCCAAGCTGCGCGAGAGAATGGCATTTTTGCTGGCGCGGGTGGGGCTGCCCGACGATGCATTGACCCGTTTTCCGCATCAGTTTTCCGGTGGTCAGCGCCAGCGCTTGTGCATCGCCCGAGCGCTGATGCTCAATCCGGAAGTCGTGGTGCTGGACGAAGCTGTGTCGGCGCTCGACGTTTCGGTGCAGGCGCGTGTGCTCGACCTGTTGATCGACCTGCAGCGCGAATTCGGCCTCGCCTACCTGTTCATTTCCCACGACATGGCGGTGGTCGAGCGCATCGCGCATCGCATCGCGGTCATGTATGCCGGCCAGTTGGTCGAGATCGGCACGGCCGCCTCCGTGCTGTCCGATCCGCAGCACAGTTATACCAAGCGCCTGATCGCCGCCGTGCCGGCTATCGAGCGGCGCAAGCAGGTGTTCACCGTGGACGCCACGCAGGTGCCATCGCTGGTGCGGCCCAAGGGCTATGAGCCGCAGCCGTCGCGGTGGCGCGAGGCTGGCCCCGATCATCGCGTTCGCCTGGAGACAGTATGAGTTTAGTTGAAGCCATCATCGACCGCGCCTTCGCGCCATTGCAAGTTTCGGTCGAAGCCCAGCGCATTCCCGGCGGTATTCTCGGCCTCGTTGACGCCAGCGGCGCGCGCGCGACCCGCGTCGTCGGATCGGCTCAACTTGTGCCGACGCCGCGCGCGATGACGGAAGACACCTGGTTCGACCTCGCCTCGCTGACCAAGGTCATCTTCACCACCCAGCGTATCCTCGCGCATGCGGAGGCCGGCCGGATCGACCTCGACGCGCCGTTGATCTCGGTGATCCCTGATTTCCGCCAGTACAATGTGGATAATTGGGAGCGGAAAATCACCTTTCGCCAATGCCTCGGGCATCAGACACCGTTCCCCGGCGTGTTCCCGCTCTACACCTACGGCACCGACCCGAACCTGCTCCGCGCCTTCGTATTGCAGCACGAATGGCCGGCGGGTCCCGCCGTCTATTCCGATATCAATTTCATCCTGCTGGGTATCGCGTTGGAGCGTATCGAGGGCAAGACCATTCGTCAGATGGACCCGGGACCGGGCTTCGCCTGGTCCGCCGACCCGGCGCAGGCAGCGGCGACGGAGTTCGACCCCTGGCGCAACCGCGTCGTGGTGGGCGAGGTGCATGACGAAAACTGTTTTGCATTGCAAGGGTCGGGCCATGCCGGACTGTTTGGGCCGGTGGGTTCGGTGCTTGATTTCGCGCAAGGCTTGCTGGGCGGGGCAGCGTCGCCGCTTATCCGCACCACGATATCGGGCCGCCGCACCCATGGCTGGGAGCGCTCCTACGATGGCTGGTCCGGGGGCGATAACTGCTCGCCCGACACTATCGGCCATACCGGCTTCACCGGCACCGGCCTGTGGATCGATTTCGCCAATGGCCGCGCCTGGACGCTGCTGACCAACCGCGTCCACCCCACCCGTCATTTCGATAGCGGCATTGTCGCTTTGCGCCGTGCAGTCGGCGATCTCATCAACGCGGAGCAATGATTATGGACCCGATCTGGACCGTCGGCCTGATGACCGGCACTGTGCTCGATGGCAATATCGATGTCGCCATGCTCAAGACCGATGGCGAGCGCGTGGAAAGCTTCGGCCCCTTCACGCTGGCGCCCTATTCCCCATCGATCCGCCGCTTGCTCGAGGACACCCTGGCCCAGGCACGAAAATGGAACTTCGAGGGTGCCGATCCCGCCATTTTTGCCGAGGCCGGGGAGGCGCTGACCCGCGCGCAGTCTGCGGCCGTGCGTCAACTGGTCGAGGCCAACGGCATGACCATGGCGGATATCGGCGTGGTCGGTTTCCACGGCCAGTCCGTGCTGCACCGCGCCCCGCAGCCGGGCCGCATCGGTGCCACCCGCCAGCTCGGCGATGGCGAACTGATGCATCGCCTACTCGGCGTCAAGGTCGCCTACGATTTCCGTACCGCCGATGTGCAGGCGGGCGGGCAGGGCGCGCCACTGGCCGCGATCTATCATCAGGCGCTGTTGCGGGGTCTCGACGCCAAGGGCGATACCGCCGTACTCAATCTGGGCGGCGTCGCCAACGTCACCTGGTGGGATGGTGCCGATACGCTCATCGCGTTCGATGCCGGCCCCGCCAATGCGCCGATCAACGATTTCATCAAGGACCTCGGGCTGGGGGAGATGGATCGCAATGGCCAACTGGCTCTGCGCGGCGAAGTCGACGAGCCCCGCCTCAAGGAATTGCTCAAGCACCCATACCTTTCGGCGCCCTATCCAAAGTCGCTCGATCGCTTCGACTTCCTGTCCACCATGGCCGATGGCCTCGGCCCGGCGGATGGCGCCGCGACGCTGACCGCCTTCACCACCAGTGCTGTCGGCAAGGCGCTCGACCTGCTACCGCAGCGGCCCAAAAAACTCGTAGTCTGCGGCGGCGGCCGACACAATCCGGCGATCATGGCCATGCTGGCGACCCGTGCGAACGTCGAGGTGGTCCCCGCCGAAGCGGTCGGCTGGCGCGGCGATGCTATCGAGGCGGAATGCTTCGCCTTCCTCGCCGTCCGCGTCATCCGCGGCCTGGCGATCAGCTTCCCATCCACCACCGGCGTGCCCCATCCATTGCAGGGCGGTCGTATCGCGGGCTAGAGCGCCTTCTGCAAGAAGGTGCGGGCGCGGCCGGGAGGGAAATTCGCAAGTTCCCCGAACGGCACGTAGCCCTGCCGCTGATAGGCCCTCAGCGCCACCGGGTTGAAGGTATCGATATAGGCGCCGTGACAGCCACGCTGTCGCGCTTCGGCCTCGGCCGCCCCGAGCATTTGCCCGGCCATGCCCCGCCCGCGCTGTGCTTCAGCGATCCACAGCCATTGCACATAGAGCCAGCCCCAGGCCGTATATCCCGAAATGCCGCCCACAATGGCGCCGTTCTCGTCGCGCACTAGCACGATGAGAGCAACCCGCCCCGATGGGCCGACATCGGCTTCGTTGAACGCCGTCAGCCCACCGGCGATTGCCGCCAGTTCGTCCGGTGTCGCCTCTGCCGTCACGGTGACCGTTGTGGTGCTCATGATCCCATTCAATCAACGCGGCGGCTATCCCGCCACCTATCACTGATCCTGCAGCGCCATCCACGGCATGAACAGCTTCGGGTCGCCCTCGCTGAGCTGCATTTTCGGGCTGGGCCTCCCCAACACTTCGCCCGCGGCAATGGCCAGCCGATGCTGGTCGACGCCGATGGCCGCAAAGTGAGCGTCCGGTTGCTCCTGCCGGCGGGGTGACGCCAGGGCTTCGTGCAGGGCGAAGGCGTCGATGCCGAGGTCATCGAGCTTTGCGGGACTAAGGCGCATGAGGTCCTGCAAGGCCGTTCTCTGCTTCCTGTGGCGGGCGAAGGCGAAGCGTACTCTATCGAAGATCAACTGCAAGGTGCTCATCACGGCAATCCTTCCTGTCATCGTTTCCTGACTTCGCAGACAAATTGCGCGCAACTGGCTATACTCTCAATGTCCAGTTCGGAGGAAATGACTTGACCAGTCGACAGACAGAGCTCCTCATCGGCCTCAACCGCGATCACCCCGCGACGCTTCGAGCGCAGATCGAAACACAGCTCCGTGAGGCCATCCGCGCCGGTTCCCTCAAGACCGGGGTGGTCCTGCCATCCTCCCGCGAGCTGTCGCGACAACTGGCCGTTTCGCGGCCACTGGTGAGCGAGGCCTATGCGCAGCTTGCCGCAGAGGGCTATCTCGCCATCCGGCAGGGCGCGCTGCCGGTTGTTACCGCAGCCAGCAACAGCGATCCGCAGGCGCCGTTGGCAGCAGCCGCAAAGCCCGCCGCCGCGCCGCTCCTTCGCTATGACTTTCGCATCGGCCTGCCCGACCTGACCTCGTTTCCAAAATCTCTTTGGCTCAAGGCGACGGGCAAGGCGCTGGCGCAGATGGAGCCCAACGACTTCGGTTATGGCGACCGTCACGGCGTGCTGCCGCTACGCGTGGCTCTGGCGGATTATCTGGGCCGGGTTCGCGGCGTGATCGCCACTCCCGACCAGATCGTCGTTACCGGTGGCTTCGAAGCCAGCCGCAGCCTGTTTGCCCGCGCGCTCCGCAAGGTGGGCGTCGCCGCCATGGCGATCGAGGATCCTGGGCACACGAACCTGGCGGCACTGATCGCCGCCGGTCTGGAGCTGGTCAAAGTCCCCGTCGACGCGTTCGGTATCGATATCGAAAAGGTGACCTCGACCACTGTAGCGGCGGCCCTCGTCACGCCATCGCACCAGTACCCGACCGGCGTGGTGCTGAGCCCCGAGCGGCGGCACAACTTGCTGGCCTGGCTGCGGGAGCGCAACGGCTTCGTACTCGAAGACGACTACGATGCCGAGTTTCGCTATGACCGGCGGCCGGTAGCCGCGCTGCAAGGTCTCGATCCGAACACCGTCGTCTATGCAGGAACGGCAAGCAAGGCACTGGCTCCGGCGTTGCGGCTCGGCTGGCTGGTGGTTCCACATCGCCTGCTGGAAGACCTCCAGGCAGAGCAGCGGATAAGCGATTATGGCGTAAGCCGCATCGATCAGCATGCATTGGCCGTGCTCATCACCAGCGGAGAATACGATCGGCACCTGCGGCGGATGCGACTGCAGTATCGGCGGCGACGGCAGATGCTGATCAATGCGCTGGCCGAGTTCATGCCCGATGCCACCGTGACCGGCATTGCGGCCGGCCTTCATGCCTCGGTGACCGTGCCCCGCCACTACGATGAGGAAAAGTTTGCTTCAGTGGCGGCGCGAATGGGTCTCGCGGTGAGCATGCTCACGCACCATTTCATCGCAACCGGTCCGGCCTCGACCACTCTTCTGGTCGGGTTCAGCACCGTGTCGGAGAGCAATATCCGGCCTGGCATCCGCGCCCTTGCTACCGCCCTGGCATACGAATGAGACCTGCTCAGGCGCTGTCCAGCGCCAGCAGTTCGCATTGCAGGATTTCGCTGCGTGGGTCCCCGCTATAGGTGCCGTTCAGCCGCTCGATCAGCATGATGCTGGCGCGATGCGCCAGGGCAGACGGGGCGACACCGACGCGGGTCAGGGTAGGGCGGGCATAGCGCATTTCCGGCTGATTGCCGAATGACGCAACCGCAATATCCCCCGGCACCGATAGGCCGTGGTCGTAAAGCCGCGCCAGCCCCGCATTGGCCATCAGGTAATTGGCGAAAAAGATCGCGCTGGGCATTTTCCCGCGATGGTTCTCGACCAGCCAGTCGACGGCCTGTTCGCCTGACGGGGCCAGATAGGTGCCCTCGTAGCGCAGCGTAGGGTCGGAGGGAGCCCCCCCATCCGCCGTGCCTTGTTCGAAGCCGTCCGCCCGAGCCATGGCTTCGGAAAAGTAGGATGGCCCAGTCACGTGGGCGATGCGCCGATGCCCCTTGCCGACCAGGTATCGGCCCATGGCTGCCCCGCCGCCGAAATCATCCGCCTTCACATTGTCGACCGCCTGATTGGGCAGGTCGCCGATGAACACCGTGGGCATATCCAGCTTGAACAGCACATCGTGCATGCGGTGCAGGGCGAAATTGCCCACGATCAGGCCATCCACCCGCTTGTTGCGAATCTGGCGCAGGTATTCGCGGTTGTGCTCCTGCGGGTGCCCGCCGGGCACGTCGGAATTGAAGATCATGGTGTCGAGCCCGATCGCCTCGAGCTCCACCTGCGCCGTCTTGACCAGCTCGGTATAGAACGGATTGAGAATATCGGGGATGAGCAGGGCCACGATATTGGTGCGGCCCGTGCGTAAGCTCTGCGCCTGCGGATTGGGCGAATAGCCCAGCTCCTCCACGGCCGCCAGAACGCGCTCCCGCAGGTGCGGCGATACGCGATCGGCGTGGTTGAGCACGTGCGAAACGGTGGTGCGCGACACGCCGGCACGCTCGGCAACTTTTGAGATCGTCGTCATGAATGGATCGCTACCACTGAGAAAATCGGTTTGCAAATTGATTTGTGAATGCATTTGCAAAACCGGATTTGCTTGCTATGCTGAGGTTGTCGAACGGGTTCCGGTCGCACGTAGTGGGTTGCAGCACGCTTGAACTGGCACATAAGCCGGCGGCGCGCAGGCCATTCGGGAGAGAGCAATTGCAGACAATCAACGACAGCGCGTAGCCGCGCCTCTAGCCAATTTTTCGCCAAAATCACGAGATGCCGAGCCCGCGCGTCATGCGCCGGGGACGGTCCAGTTTTGCGCATGCCGTGGCTCGGTGCGCGCCGTGTTCGCGATCGGCTGCACTTTGCCCGCTTCATACGGAACATCAGATGAACGCCCCCTTTTCCGGCCTCGATCTCTCTCTCGGCAATCTCTACAGACTCTCGGACGCCAAGACCCGCTCAATATCGCCGGAGAACTTCTCCGGGGAAAAGGGGAAAGGGGGCATGGCCACCGAAGGCACCGGGGCCAATTGCGCCCGCGGGCTGGGGCAGGGCTGGAAAGTATCGCCCTCGATCCGGATCGAGCCCGGCGAGACGCGGGTGCTGGCCGATATCGAGGGGCCGGGCGCCATCCAGCAGATATGGCTGACCACGGCCAATCTGCGCTGGCGCGACCTGATCCTGCGCATCTATTGGGACGACCAGGAACACCCCTCGGTGGTGGCACCGATTGGGGATTTCTTCTGCTCGGGCTGGAACCGGTTTGCGCAGGTGACCTCGCTGGCGGTCTGCGTCAATCCCGGCCGCGCCTTCAATTGCTATTGGCAGATGCCGTTCCGCAAGCGGGCACGCATCGAAATCGAAAACCGCGATCCGACCGATTTCGGCATCATCTATTACCAGATCAACTACGCGCTGACCGAGGTGCCCGAGGACGCGGCCTATTTCCACGCCCAGTTCCGCCGCACCAATCCGCTGCCGTTCAAAGAGGATTACACCATCCTCGAAGGCGTGAAGGGCAAGGGCCAATATGTGGGCACCTATATGGCCTGGGGCGTCAAAAATGCCGGCTGGTGGGGCGAGGGCGAGATCAAGTTCTTCATGGATGGGGATGCGCAATTTCCCACCATCTGCGGCACCGGCACTGAGGACTATTTCTGCGGCGCCTATAATTTCGATGGCGGGGTGGTGGATGACACCATGGACAGCCGCTATCGCGAGTTCACCACGCCTTATGCCGGTCTGCCGCAGGTGCTCCGGCCCGATGGGGTCTACCAGAGCCAGATGCGCTTCGGCATGTATCGCTGGCACATCACGGACCCGATCCGCTTCGACGATGACCTGCGGGTGACGATACAGGCGCTGGGCTGGCGTACGGAGAAAAAGGACCGCCGCTACCTGCCGCTGCAGGACGACATCGCCTCGACTGCCTTCTGGTACCAGACGCTGCCGACCGCGCCCTTCCCCGAACTCGCCGACCGCGATTATCTCGAAGTCATCTGATGAACCTGCTCCGCTATATCGCTGGGCGGCTGGTGGTCTACATCCTCGTGGTCATCTTCGCGCTGACGGTGCTGTTCTTTGTGCCGCGGCTGGGTCCCACCGACCCAGTCGAAGCCATGTTGGCCAAGGTCGCCTCCCAGGGCGCCTATATGGATGCGGCGCAGGTCGATGCGCTGCGCCAGTCGCTGGCCGATACGTTCGGGCTGGATGGCTCGCTCTGGGATCAATACGGCGCCTTCATCAAGCGCATCGTCCTGACCGCCGATTTCGGGCCGTCGCTGTCGATGTATCCCACCCCGGTGATGGAGCTGATCCGTAACGCCCTGCCATGGACCTTCGGGCTGCTGCTGACGTCGACTTTGATCGCATGGGTGTTGGGCAATTTCGTCGGCTTGCTCTCGGGCTGGAAGCCCAACAGCACCAGCTCGCGCGTCATGGAAGGCATCGCCATCTGCCTCTATCCGATTCCGTACTACATTCTGGCTCTGTTGCTCTCGATCCTGTTTTCCTACATCTGGAAAATCTTCCCGCTGACCACCACCATCCGCGGCGCGCCGTGGAGTTGGGAACTGATCACCAGCGTGGTGTGGAACTCGTTCCTGCCGGCCATGTCGATCGTCATCGTGGTGTTCGGCTGGTGGGTGATCAGCGTCAAGGCGCAGACCACCGCGCTCAAGGAAGAAGAGTTCGTGCGCTATGCCCGCCTCAAAGGGCTGGGCGACGCGCGCATCCTGTCGCGCTACGTGCTGCCCAACGCCATCCTGCCGCAGATCACCTTTCTGGCGTTGCAGATCGGGCTGATGTTCAACGGCTCGCTGATCACCGAAATCCTCTTCGATTATCCGGGACTTGGTCTCTTGATCTACACCGCCGTGCTGCAGGGCGACTTCAACCTGCTCATGGGGACGATCAGCCTGTCGGTCATCGCCGTGGCCACCGCCACCATGATCATCGACCTGATCTACCCGCTTCTCGATCCCCGCATCCGGCACAGGTAGCATCATGGCAAAATTCTTCGCTGATGCCCCGTTCCGGCTCTATCTCGGTGTGGTCCTGGTCATCGTCTTCATCATCTTCGGCGCTATCCTGCCGTGGTTTGCGCCCGGCGATCCGCTGGTGTGGTACACCGCACCGCGCAACCAAAACCCCAGTGCCGCCCATTGGCTTGGCACCACCAGCCTTGGCCAGGACGTGTTCTGGCTGCTGACCTATGCCCTGCGCAATTCGCTGATCCTCGGCCTGATCGTCGCTGGCTTTTCGACGGTGATCGGGGTGTTTCTCGGTCTTGCTGCTGGCTATGCCGGTGGCTGGCTCGATCGGGTGTTGTCCTTCTTCATGGATGCACTGCTCTGCATCCCGACACTCCCGATCCTGATTCTCATGGCGGCATTGTTCGGTGGGCAATTGGCCCTGCCGATCGTCGGACTGGCTTTGGTGCTGTTCAACTGGCCCTATCCGGCGCGTCAGGTCCGGGCCGTCGCGCTCACCATGCGCGAGCGCGAATTCGTCAATGTCGCCTGGTTTTCCGGGGAATCCAGCGTGCGCATTCTGGTGCGTCACATCTTCCCCTATATCGCCGGCTGGTCGGCCGCCAACTTCATCAACACCGTGCTGGTGGGCATTTCGACGGAAAGCGCGCTGGCCGTCATCGGGCTCTCCAGCGCCCAGCAGGCGACGCTCGGCACCATGATCTACTGGGCCATCAATTATCAGGCCCTGCTCGGCGGCAAATACATCTGGATCGGCTCGCCGGTGGTGGCCATCGTGCTGCTGTTCATCGGCCTGTTCCTGGTGTCTTCGGGCGTTTCGATGCGCTCCTCCGCACGGAGGATGAGCATATGATCACGGTCGACAACGTCACCGTCGGTTACGGAACGGCGGGCTTCATCAAGGCCGTCGATCAGGTCAGCCTGACCATCAACGACAACGAAATCCTCGGCATTGCCGGGGAGTCGGGTTCCGGCAAGTCCACGCTGATGCGGGCCGTCTATGGCGATTTCTCCACCGGCCTGCGCATCCAGAGCGGCACCGTCACCGGACGCTTCGAGGATGCCAGGACCGGCAAGGTCATCGAGGCGCAATCCAGCCAGTTCGCGCCACTGTGGTGGGATCAGCTCAGCTATATCCCGCAAGGCTCGATGAGCGTGCTCAACCCGCTGATGAAAATCGAGGCCCAGGTCGTCGATGGCCTGCCGGCGCGCGAGAAGCAGGGCAGCAGCCGGGCGCTGCGCCAGCGCATCGCCGATTTTCTCGCCGGCTTCGGCCTCGAGGAAACCGTGCTCGATGCCTATCCGCACCAGCTGTCGGGCGGCATGCGCCAGCGCGTGCTGGTGGCCATCGCCGCCTTCGTCAATCCACGGCTCATCCTGGCCGACGAGCCCACCACGGCCCTGGACGTCGTGGTTCAGAAGAAGATCCTCCTGATGATGGTCGAAATCCAGCGCCGCCAGCGCAATTCGCTGGTGCTCGTCTCTCATGATCTGGGCGTGCACTACCAGATCACCGACCGGCTGGTGATCATGTACCAGGGCCGGATCGTCGAGCAGGGGCCCACCGCTGAGGTCTTCGCCAACCCCCAGCATGATTACACCAAGAACCTGATTGCCTCGCTGCCGCGCCTCCACGGCAAGCGGGCGGTCGAAGTGGTGGGAGCGTCCGCATGACCGGCGCTCCCATTCTCGAAGTGCAGAACCTGACGCGTGCCTATCGCAAGGGCGGTCTGTTCGGCGGCAGCTCATTCAAGGCCGTGGACAATGTCTCGTTCACCCTGCCGGCCGAACCGCAGGTGTTTTCCATTGTCGGCGAATCCGGGTCGGGCAAGACCACTATTGCCCGCATGATCCTGCGCCTGGTTGAGCCCAGCGAGGGCAGCATTCGCTTGCTGGGGCGGCCGCTGAGCGGCAAGTCGAGCGACCGCATCGACAACACCGAATTCCGGCGACTGGTGCAGCCCATATTCCAGAATCCGTTCGAGGCCTTCAGCGCCTATCTCCCCGTGGAGTTCTATCTCCGCCGCACCGCGCTGAACTTGAAAATCGCGCGCAATGACGCGCAGGCCGTTGAAGCGACCGACCTGGCGCTGAAATCGGTGGGCCTGAGTTACGAGCGCATCCGCGGCAAATACATCCGCCAGTTTTCGGGCGGGGAGCTGCAGCGCATCAGCGTGGCGCGGGCGCTGATCCCCAAGCCGAAGCTGATCGTTGCCGACGAGCCGGTGTCGATGGTCGACGCCTCGCTGCGCATGTCGATCGTCAACCTGTTCCGCCAGATCGTGGAAGAGCAGGGGGTGTCGTTCATCTACATCACCCACGACCTGTCGACGGCCTATTACCTGTCCGACCAAGTCTCGATCATGAACACCGGCCGCGTCGTCGAGAGCGGCGCGCCCACCGAAATCCTCGACAATCCGACCCAAGCCTACACGCGCGAGCTGATGGCGGCGATCCCCACCGTCGGCCAACGCTGGGGCGAACTTGCCGATATCGACCGCAAGTTTGGCTATGCCGATACCAGGCAAAAGAGTGCGTCAACGCACCAGACCATCAATCACAACGCTTAATGCGACAGGAGGAACCATGACGACGACCCAATTCCCGAAACGGCGCGGCAGAAGCACGCTGATGGCGGTGGCGCTGGCGATCACGCTCGGCGGCACCATGCTTACCACCGCCACCATGCCCAGCTTCGCCCAGCAGATGACCGATGTCGGCACGCCACGCGCCGAAACGCTCATCGTCGATATGCTCAATGCCCGCGTCGGCAATCCGACCAATATGAACATGTACCAGCAGGGGGTGACCATCAATCAGGGCTACCACCAGATGGCGGGCGCTCTGCTCTATGATATCGACACCGCCAAGGGCAGCCAGATTCCCGATCTTGCCGCCGAGATGCCGGTGGCCAATGCCGATTTCACCGTCTTCAAGGTGGCACTGCGCCAGGGCCTCACCTGGAGCGACGGCCAGCCCTTCAGCGCCGACGACGTGGTGTTCACCGACCAGATGATCCGCAATACCCCGGCGCTGTCCTATAGTTCCGCCTATGCCGCCCAGATCGCCTCGGTGACCAAGGTGGACGACAACACTGTCGAGATCACCACCACCAAGCCAACGCCACGCCTCGCCATCGTGCTGGGTTCGGTCATCTATGGCAATCCATTCCACGTCGTGCCCAAGCATGTCTGGGAAAAAGAAGATGCGGCGACCTTCACCAATTTCCCGCCGGTGACCATCAGCGCCTACAAGTACAAGGACAGCGATCCCAACGGCACCTGGTTCCTGTGGGAAAAGCGCGAGGACTGGCAGAACTCCGACGTCGGCCAGATCGTCGGCGAGCCCGCCGCCAAATATGTGCTGTTCCGCAGCTATGGCACCGAAGAGCGTCGCGTGCTGGCCATGGCCGCCAACGACATCGATATCCTGACCGACATCTCGCCGGAAAGCCTCGATATCCTGCGCAGCCAGAACCCGAAAATCCACGCCTGGTTCAACGACTTCCCGTACGCCAACCTCGATGATCCGTGCGAACGTGGCATGCATTTCAACACCTCCAAGGCGCCCTATGACGATGCCAAGACGCGTTGGGCTCTCGCACTCGCCATCAATGCAGAACAGGCCAGCATCGCCACGTTCTCTGGCATGCTGCGCGCATCCCCGATTGCCATTCCGCCCACCACGGTGCTGATGGACACCTATCACAAGCCGATGGCCCAATGGCTGGCCGAGTTCACGCTCGAGGACGGCTACAAGCCGTTTGATCCCGACTACGCCGTGCGCCTTGGCGAACGGCTGCGTTCGGAAGGCGCTGCCGGCATTCCCGAGGACCCCGAGGCGCTGCGCAACCTGCTCGGCGTCGGCTGGTGGAAGCATGACCCCGAGGAAGCCACCAAGCTGCTGAAGGCGGCCGGCTTCACCAATGATGGCGGCCCGTGGCTGAAACCCGATGGGACGCCCTTCACCATCAACATCCTCGCGCCTGCCGATTTCGAAGTGGAATCCCAGCGCCTGGCTTTTGCCGTCGCCAATGAGTGGACCCAGTTCGGCGTGCCCACGCAGGTGCAGCAGATGCAGGCCGGCGCCTTTTTCACGGCTGAAAACACCGGCGACTATGAAGTCGGCTCGTATTGGGGCTCGTCCTGCGCCATCACGCCGGATCTCTTCGTGCGGATGGAAGGCTGGCACAAGGACTATGTGCGCGATAACGGCACGCCGGCCTCGTCCAATCAGGGCCGCTATGTCGATGATGAACTCAGCGCCCTGATCGACAAGCTGCGCGCCATCCCGGCCGACGATCCGCAGATCGTGCCGCTGGGCACCGACATCCTCAAGGAACTGGTCCAGGGCCTGCCGGTGATTGAGATGTTCGGCACCTCCAAGTTCGTGCCGGTGAATGAGACCTATTGGACCAACTATCCCTCGGCCGAAAATTACTATGAAGGCCCGTGGTGGTGGTGGAGCAATTTCAAGTTCATTGCCGCCAAGCTGAAGCCAGCCGCCGCGCAATAAACCCTGAGGGGAGGCCGTTCGCGGCCTCCCTTTTTCCATCAGCTTGCTCGCGGAGCGCGGGTGGATGACAGAACGCCGCCGTTGCGCTAGCGTCCAGCCATGTTCAATCCCTCCTTCATGGCCCGCTTTGCTTGATCCCCGCCTGACCCTTTTGCGCGACGGAACCGCCGCCCGGTCGCTGGAAGGCATCGTCCCGGCCACCCGCTATATCGACACGACCATGCGCCAGGCGACGGTCCCCGCCGCCGCCCTGCGCCGCGCGCCGTCGCCCGATGCCGAACAGCTCGATCAACTGCTGTTTGGCGAACTGTTCGAGGTGCTAGACGAGGCGGATGGCTGGGCCTTCGGGCAGGCGAAACGCGACGGCTATGTCGGCTATGTCGAGACAACCGGGCTGACTGTGCAGACAACCGCGCCGACCCATACGGTGCGGGCGCTACGCACCTACGCTTTCAGCGTGCCCAGCATCAAGGCCCCGCCCACCGGTCTCTATTCGATGAACGCCCTAATTACCGCCGAAGGGCAGGAGGGCCGCTTCGTCAAGACGGCGGCCGGCTGGTTCGTGCAGGAACACCTCGTTCCCATCGCCCAGGCGGAGCCCGACTATGTGGCGGTCGCCAAGCGCTTCGTGGGCGCGCCCTACCAGTGGGGCGGCCGCGAGAGCCTGGGGCTCGACTGTTCCGGGCTGGTGCAGCAAGCGTTTTACGCCAGCGGCCGAGACTGCCCGCGCGACAGCGACCAGCAGGCGGCGATGGGTGAGCCGGTCGATGTGCTGCGGCGCGGGGACCTCGTTTTCTGGCGCGGCCACGTGGCGATCATGGTCAGCGACACCGACATCGTCCACGCCAACGCCACCCATATGGCCGTGGTGATCGAACCACTGACCGAAGCCATCGCCCGCACGATCGCCAAGGGCGGCGGTGAACCGACAGCATACAGAAGGCTTTGACCGGGGGCACACGCTCCAACCACAGGGAGGACCAAATGCGACCGCTTCGATTTTCGATCAATGTCACTCTCGACGGCTGCGTCGATCACAATGCCGTCGAGCCGGATGAAGAGATGCATCATTACTCGGCCCGGATCATCGAACAGGCCGACGCGCTGATTTTCGGCCGGGTCATGTACGAGATGATGCAGGGTGCTTTCCGGAAACCGGCGGAAACGGAGATCTGGCCCGACGGGCTTGTCGAATGGATGCGGCCCTTCGCGCGAACCATCAACGCGGCCAAGAAGTATGTCGTGTCGGATACGCTCGAGCGGGTCGACTGGAACGCTGAGCTCATCCGGGGTGATCGCCTGGAGGAAACCGTCCGGCAGCTGAAGCAGGAGCCCGGCGATGGCCTCTACGTGGCAGGCGTGACGCTGCCGCTGGCGCTGGCCGAGCTGGGATTGATCGATGAGTACGAGTTCATCGTGCATCCCAGGCTTGCGGGCCATGGGCCGACGCCGTTCGCGGGCCTGTCGAAGCCCGTCGACCTGAGGCTTGTGGGCCAGCAGGAATTCGGGTCTGGGGCCGTGGCAATGCGATATGAGCTGCGACGTTAGCTACGCCGGCATTGGGCGAATGAAGTGATTGGCGGCGATCGTGCGCACCTCGGGCTGGGGCAGGGCGGTCTGACGCCGGATCACGTCGATGCGGCTGAGTTCGTCGTCGGGTCGGCCTTCGCCGAAACGCCGGTCCGGATCAGGCACGGCCGATAGCAGCAGCCGCGTATAGGGGTGCTGCGGATTGCCCAGCACACTGTCCATGTCGCCCCATTCCACGATCTGCCCGGCATACATGACCATGATGTCCTCGGCCACGTAGCGGGCCGTGGCGATGTCATGCGTGATGTAGAGCAGCGCGAGGCCGAGCTGCGACTTCATGTCGTTGAGCAGGTTGAGAATGCCCAGCCGAACCGAGACGTCCAGCATGGAGGTCGGCTCGTCCGCCACGATGACGGCGGGATTGACCGCCAGCGCCCGGGCGATGCTGATGCGCTGGCGCTGGCCGCCGGACAGTTCGTGCGGATATTTCGCCGCGATCAGGGCAGGGTCGAGCTTGACCCGCTCCAGCAGCTCGGCGACGGCCGCCTGCCGCGCGGTGGCCCCAAGGTCAGGCTGGTGCAGCCGCAGCGGTCGTTCCAGGTGATAGCGTACGGTATGGGCTGGGTTGAGCGCGGAAAATGGATCCTGAAACACCATCTGCACCGCGGCGCGATAGGCCTTGAGGCTGCCGTCGCCAACGGGAGCACCGCGGAACAAGAGCTGCCCCTGGTCTGGACGATATTCGCGCATGATCAGCCGCGCGGCGGTGGTCTTGCCGGAGCCTGACTCGCCCACCAGCGCCAGGGTACGGCCCGGATAGAGCGCGAGCGATACCGAGCGCGCGGCATAGACGGGCTTGTCCTTGCTGCCGAAGACTTTGGAGACATTGTCGAGCGCCAGGACGGGGGCAGGGGCAGTCATGAGGCGGGTTCCTGGCGGATCGGGGTGCCGTGCAGTCGCGGCATCGAGGCCCAGAGGCGCTTGGTGTAATCGTGGCTGGGCGCGCGATAGATCGTCTGCGCGTCGTTCACTTCCACCAATTCGCCCTCCAGCATGATGCCGATGCGGTCGCTGACCTGCACCATCAGGCCCAGATCATGGGTGATGAAAAGCACCGAAAAGCCCAGTTCCTTGCGCAGCGTATCAATGCGCTGCAGGATTTCGCGCTGCACCACGACGTCGAGCGCCGTGGTCGGCTCGTCCATGATCAGCAGCTTCGGATTGAGCGCCAGGCAAATGGCGATGACGATGCGCTGGCGCATGCCGCCCGAGCACTGGTGCGGATAGGCCGAAAGGCGATCGGGCGAGATATCCACCAGCCGCAGCAGTTCAGCGGCGCGCGCCTTTGCCTGTACGCGCGATAGGCCCAGATGGGTGTTGAGCACATCGTAAAACTGCGCCTCGATGGTCAGCACGGGGTTGAGCGAATTCATCGCGCTCTGGAACACCATCGCCACCTCGCGCCAGCGGAAGCTGCGCAGTTCGGCGTCGTCGAGTTCGAGCACGTCGCGCCCGTCGACCAGAATTTTGCTGCCGGTCCGGATCAACGCCGGCGGACGATGCAGGCGGCTGATGGCGAAGGCGATGGTGGACTTGCCGCAGCCGGATTCTCCCGCGAGGCCGAAGAACTCGCCCGGCGCGATATTGAAGCTGACGTCCTTGACGGCGTGGAAGACGCTCTCGGCGCCGACATAGTCGATGGAGAGATTGGCGATCGAGAGGACGTTCACAGCTTGCCCTCCCCGGCGCGGACCATTCGCGTCCAGCGGCCCAGCATGCCCCCCGTGCGCAGGCGCGGATTGGCCACTTCGTCGATGGCGAAATTGATCAAAGCGAGACTCAGGCCCAGCAAAGCCAGCGCGAAGCACGGCGACAGCAGGTCCCACCACGCGCCGACCGACAGGGCCGAGGCGTTCTGGGCATTGTACAGCATGATGCCCCAGGACACGGTATTGGGATCGCCCAGCCCGAGGAATTCCAGCGTTGCCTCGGTGATGACCGCGAAGATGACGCTGCCGATGAAGTTGATGCCCACGATGGAGATCAGGTTCGGAAAAATCTCGAAGGCCATGATGCGCCAGCTCGGCTCGCCCAGCATTTCGGCGGATTTGACGTAGTCGCGCTGGCGGATCGATAGCGTTTCCGAACGCGTGACGCGCACGCCCCAGGCCCAGGATGTCAGCCCCAGGATAACCGCGATGACCGGCGGACTTGCCTGGCCCACAAAGGCCGCGATCACCAGCAGCAGCGGCAGGTTGGGAATGACGAGCACGAGGTTGGTGAAGAAGTTGATGATCTCGTCGATCACGCCACCCTTGTAGCCGGCAATGATGCCCAAAACGGTGCCGATCAGGGTAATCATCAGGCCAGCCCCAAAGCCCACAGCCAGCGACACCCGCGCGCCATAGATCAGGCGGGTGAACACATCATGGCCCAAGCGCGTCGTTCCGAGCCAATGCTCCAGCGACGGCGCCTGATGCGGGCGGCCGACACGCTGGGTCGGGCTGTACTCACTCAGGAACGGCGCGAAGATGGCGACGAGAATGATGATGGCCAGGATGGTCACGCCCACCGTGGCCTTCTTGTTCTGCAGGAGCTGGGAAAAGAGCTGCATCGGTCAGGCCTTCTTGAGGCGCGGATCGAGCAGTACATAGCTCAGATCGACGACGAAGTTGGAGACCAGCATGGCCGCGGTCATGATCAGCAACTGTCCCTGGATCACCGGATAGTCGCGGGCCAGGATGGCCTGGTAGAGCATATTGCCCAGGCCCGGATAGTTGAACACCACCTCGGTCACCAGCGAGCCGCCCAATATGGTGCCGATAGATATGGCCAGGGCAGACACGGTGGGCAGCAGGGCGTTGCGGGCAGCGTACCACAGCATCACATGGTTTTCGCTGAGCCCCTTGGCGCGGCCCATGACGATGTAGTCGTCGCCCAGCAGGTTGATCATGTTGTTGCGCATGGTCACCGCGAACCCGCCGGTGAGCACAATGACCATCGTGAACATGGGCAGCGCGCCGTGGTGGATCACGCTGGAGATATAGCTCCAGCCAAAGGCCGGATCGAGCATCGGATCGGCCGCATAGCCATTGGGGAACCAGCCCAGGCTATAGCCGAAGACGAACAGCATGGTCAGCGAAATGACCACCGCGGGAACCGAGCTGGAGAAGATCGACAGCAGCGAAACCACGGAGTCGAACAGCGTTCCGCGGCGCCAGGCCGCCATGACCCCGAGCAGCGTGCCCAGGATGAAGCTGACAATGGTGGCGCTGCCCACCAGGCCCACAGTCCAGACCAGCGCGCGCGCCAGCAGCTCGGTGACCGGCAGGGGGAAATATTTGACCGAACGGCCCAGGTCGCCTGTGAACACGCTCTGCAGGTAAGCCAGATATTGCTGGCCGATCGGGGCATCGATGAAGCCAAAGGTTAGCTTGAGGGCGTTGAGGTTTTCCATCGACAGGTTGGAGCCGGCACCCGCGAACATGATCTGGACGGGGTCGCCCGGCATCAGGCGGGGCAGAAAGAAATTGATCGTGGCGGCAGCAATGAACGCCGCCAGATAAAACACCACGCGCCGGAGCAGAAAGGCCATTGGATGCGAATTCCTCCGAAGGTCGGTGTCCGGTTGTGAGGGCGCGCCGCAGCGCGTCCTCACCTGAGCTCAGCGATGATTATTGAGCAACCGGTCGCAGCGCCAGCAACTGGATCAGGCGGCCCGGATTGGCATTGGAGACCACCGGCGAGCTGATCGGATTGTCGGCGCTGGCCCAGCCGGTGAAGCGCTTGGTGCTGTACTGGTAGAAGGATGGGCTGTTGTAGACCGGGATCACCGGCATGGCCGCCGCCACCTTGAGCTGGATGGCGTCCATGATCGACTTCTGCTCGGCCGGGTCCTTCACCTGGGTGTATTTATTGAGCATTTCGATCACTTCGGGATCGGTCCAGCGCTGGGCCGAAAAGCGGCTCTTGCCGAAATCGGCCGGATTGAACGAGCGGATATAGGGGAAATACGGATTGGCGGCCGATGCGATGGCGTTGAGCGACATCGAGTATTTCGCGTCGATCAAGTCAGATGCCCATACCGACTCCTCGGGGGTGCTCATCTGCACGTTGAGACCGGCCTGTTTCAGGCTTTCGATGGCGATCTGGGTGGCGTCGATCCAGTCGGTCCAGCCATTGGGGATTTCGATATCGACGGCGATCGGCGTGCCATCAGGATTGTCGCGGAAGCCGTCCCCGTCCTTGTCGACATAGCCGGACTTGTCCAGCAACGCCACGCCGGCATCGAGGTCGAACTTGCCATATTGGCCAAACTGGGTGGCGACTTCCGGATTGCCGAACGCCTTGTAGAACTCGCCCAGCATGGCCGGATCTTCGTTGATCACCGGATAGCCATAACCGGCAATGTCGATGATGGTCTGCCGGTCGATCAGCATGCTGACCGCGCGGCGGAAGTTCACGTCATTGAACGCCTTCTTGTTGTTCTCGTCTGGCGATTCAAGGTTGAGCGTAAACGCGACGAGGCTCGATGGCAGGAACCAGTATTTATTGTGCTCGGGGTCCTTGGCCACGAAAGTGTTGTCGATGTCGGGAATAAAGCTGGTCGCCCAGTCGAGCGTGCCGTCCGCCAGCGCCGCGAGCACCTGCGGATTGTCGGCGAGCTGGGGCAGGCGGATGCAGTCGACCTTGAGGCTATCGGCGTCCCAGTAATTGGGATTGCGGCATTGCTCGTAAACCTGCGGGGTGAAACGGCTGATTTCCGTCAGCGGACCCGAGCCGACCGGCGTCTCGTTGGAGAAAGTCACCGGATCGGCAACATCCTTCCAGATGTGCTGCGGCACGATGGGCATGCCCACGATGGTGGTGGCGATCAGCGAATTGGGCTGCACCAGGTTGAAGCGGACAGTGTGCTCATCGACCTTTTCCACTGACGCCATCAGTGGCGCAACCGAGTTGAAATCCAGCGCCGGGAACTTCTTGAGGTAGTCGTAGGTGAACACCACGTCGTCGACGGTGAGGGGTTCTCCGTCGGACCACTTGAGCCCGTCGCGCAGGGTGAAGCTGATCGACTTGAGGTCGTCCGCCAGCTCGAAGTTTTCCGCCAGGCGGTATTCCCACTTGTTACCCGCCAGGCGATTGAAGATCGCAAGCGGCTCGTAGATGAAATCCTTGGTCGTCGCGCGGGCAGAGGTCTGGTTGAACGGATTGAAATTGCGCACCCAGGTCGTGGTCTGTTCGGAACTGACCGTCAGCACGCTCTGGGCGCTGGCCGGCGCCGCCGCCATCGCCATAACCACGGCGGAAGCCGCCAGAATGATCTTGTTTTTCAGCACTGCTTTTCTCCCTCTGCAATCTGAACACCGCCTAGGCGATGCCGTTCTCCTCGAATATCTGCTCAACTTCGGCGTGTAAGGCGGCAATGTCCACCCGCTTGGCGCCGCGCATGGCCTGCCCGCGCGCAATCCGCACCAGACTCTCCTGGCTGAGCGGCCGCGCTGCTCTCGCCGCCGCCTGGCTGGCCGCCAGATCGCCCTGGCTATGCAGGGCAATGTCATAGCCGGCATCGAGCGCCGCAGTGACGCGCTCCGCCCAGGTGCCCTTGAGCGCCTCCATGGTGAGGCAATCGGTGATGATCACCCCGTCATAGCCAATGTCCTTGCGGATAACCTCGCATACCAGCGGCGAAACCGATGCGGGGCGCTCCGGATCGATCTGGGTGAAAATCAGATGCGCGACCATGGCCCAGGGCGTATCCCGCAGCGCCATGAACGGGCGGAAATCGGTGTCGCGCAAGTCCTCGCGGCTGGCATCGACCACCGGACAGTCGAAATGGGGATCGACCGTGACCCGTCCATAGCCCGGAATATGCTTGATGACCGGCAGCTCGCCCGCTTCCAGCATGGCCGCGATGACTTCGCGCGCCATGGCGATGACAAGGTCCGGATCGTCGCCGAATGCGCGCTGGCCAATCACCTCATGGGTACCCTTGCGCGCCAGGTCGACCACCGGCGTCGTGCCGCTATCGATGCTCAATTCGACCATCAGCGATGCCATCGCCTGGGTCGAGAGCCGCATGGCGCGCTTGCCCAGCTCAATATCCTTGCGCGCCAACGCCCCGAATTCGCCGAGGCTGCGGAAGCTCGGCCACTTGCCGTTGTTCAGCCGCTGAACCCGCCCGCCTTCCTGGTCGATGAACACCGGCGCATCCTCGCGCCCCACCGCCTCGCGGAACTGGGCGCACAGGCGCCGCACCTGCTCAGGATTGTCCAGGTTGCGCCGAAACAGGAACAACCCGAACGGATTGGCCTCGCGGAAAAACGCCATTTCGTCGGCCGAAAGCTCCAGCCCCGGTATGCCGACAAACAGCGCAAGCGGCGTGGAAGCAGCCATTACGCGCCGGCCTCCGGCTTGGGCCGGACGCGCAGCAGCCCCTGATAAATGTCTTCCTTGTCAGCTTTGATCGGCACCGCCCCCACGGCCTTGACATAGAACTCCACCGGACCAGCCGAACCGATGATCGCATAGGCGTAGCCGTGCGCCTTCATCGCCGCCAGCGTGTGATAGAACAGCGCCAGGCCGATGTTCTTGCCGCGCTGGCTTTCGGCGACCCCGGTCGGTCCGAAAAATCCCCGCGCCGTAGCATCGTAGCAGGCGAAGCCGACAAGCTGGCCGTCGACCGTCGCGATCAGGCAACCCGGCGGCTGATGCGCCATCGCCACTGTCAGCTCGCTGACCCAATACTCACTGAAATTCTCCCGCACCCAGTTCTGGACGAAGTGCAGTTCCGGCGGGAGCGCAACGCGAATCACAGCCTCGACATTCTCGACCCGCCCCGCCAGGGCGGCCATCCGCTGAGAATAGAGGTTTACCAGGCAATCCATGGACACAACGAACCAATCTGATCCTTGCCGCAACGATACGCGAGCCGCCAGCAAGGGTCCACGCCCATTCGAGCCTATAGGTCACCCCGGTGCTAGGTGAGACACTCGCAGATTTTGTGACACCCTTTGTCAGGGTTCAGCACTGTGTCCTTAACGCCCAAAAAACCGCTCCTTGAGGTCCTCACAGGCACCGTCTAGACCGGGGAACAGAGCACCTTGGGTAATACCCATCATCGCAAGGTCTTTCAGAGCATTTTCCCGGTCTCCGTAAGGAAGGTCGAACGCTCGCAGGTAAACCGTCGACGACAATGCTTCGCAGGATTGGATGTATGTTTCCACATCATCTACATTTGTTACCATAGACAGCGCCTGTTGAGGGCCGGCCCTTAGGTTCTCAAGAGAAAGTGGGTATAGAACTGTCGCCGACCCTGAACCCATGACCCGCCAGCGATGGCGGGTTTTTGCTTTTCCACTGTCCGCTGGCGAAACGTCAGTTGGTTGTTGCTTACACACTCGCCACAGGTACATTTTGGGCAGATCACCGGGTTTCCCGAGTGGCAAGGGCAAACATGGCACATCCAAGCGTCAGAGCGACACTGCTATTGGTGTTCATTAAGTTCCATATGGACGCAATGGCGAAGGTATATTCCACGAGCGCTGCGGCGTTGCGAGACAGGCAAGGGCGACTACGGGAGGAATACACCAATGCCGGTGAGGGAACACCGCCAGAATACATCGAAGGTGTTGGCTGGCCTCCCAATCCGCGCGAGGCTGCCATAGACCTAGATGATGAGATCGAGAGCGCCCTGAGCGAGTTGCGCGTCTGGCTAACTGTGAGCCTCTATCATACGTTCGAAAAGAAGGTGATCAGCCTAACGCGCACGACAGAGCTGAAAATCTGGCCCGCGATAAAAAACCTCAAACAATACGGCATTGTCTTTGACACTCACCTCTTGAATGAGTTGCGCCTCGCGGCCAACGCCACGAAGCATGGCCCGCTTAGTGAGGACATGAAACTTCTCAAAGAGCAGCGCCCCGACCTTGTAGCAGGCGATGAGGTCATAATCTCGCAGGAACAGTTCGACACATTCTGCGGCATCTTCCGCGAAATGCGCATAGCCGACTCTGTCCCCTGACAACTGTCCCCATTTCTCCGCTCGTGGGCCGGGGCCAGATGACAGCGGAAAGGCGTCAGGTAGGGGCCTTCCCATGTTGCATCTCATGTTGCACGGAATCGCGGGAACCCTGAGAAACGCCCGGAATCCGGGGAATCTTACTGAGGGCTCTGCAACAAAAAACCGGCAGTCTTTGTGTGCTGTCGGTCGCTTAAGTCGTTGATTTTGCTGATAAAACTTGTTGGCTGGGGAACCTGGATTCGAACCAAGATTGACGGAGTCAGAGTCCGCTGTTCTACCGTTGAACTATTCCCCAAAAGCGCAGGGCGCTTGGGAAGCGGCGAAAGGGGTGCTTTCGGGGGCGGTCGGTGGGCCGGCCCAGTTGCTTCGGAGCGGCTTTTAGCACATTCGACGCTCGGTTCAAGGCCTCAGAACCGATTGCCCAATTATTTCGGCGCACTTCTGGCCTCATCCCCGTGCGGCGGGCATTCACCGCTTGCAACGCCAGCGATTGCGCAAAACGGCCCCTTGCTTTACCGTCGATCCTGACACGCAATAAATGTGCGTCGGGCGCGGCCGCCTTATCGGTCGGCGACCGTGCACGCAGGAGACTATCGTGACCGATTCAGATCGGTCCGCTGCCGCGCTATCGTCTGCGAACGATGCGGCATTTCCTCCCCGGGATGGCGAACGCCAGAGCGGGGGAGGGGCAGGGGCAATCGACGCCCCAAGTCCCTCGCCGGAACAGCGGACGCCACCAGCGCCCAACCCCCACCGCAAGCATCGCGGCCCCGTTTACGCGGCGCTTGATCTTGGCACCAACAATTGCCGCCTGCTGATCGCGCGCCCGCACGATCATGGCTTTCGCGTGCTCGACGGGTTCACCCGCATCGTGCGGCTGGGGGAGGGTGTCTCCACCAGCGGCCGGCTCGGCGAGGCGGCCATGGAACGCACCATGGAAGCGCTGCGCCAGTGCCGCAATAAACTGCGCGAGCATCAGCCCGCCCGCATGCGCCTCATCGCCACCGAAGCATGCCGCGCCGCCGAGAACGGTCCCGCCTTTCTCGAACGCGTCAACAATGAAATCGGGCTTGATCTGGAAATCGTCGATCGCCGCACGGAGGCCGAACTGGCTGTCACCGGTTGTGCCGATCTGATCGATGCCGACGCTGCCGGTGCCTTGATGTTCGATATCGGCGGCGGCTCGTCCGAGCTGGCCTGGCTCGATTTCCGCGGTGGCCGGCCTAAAAGCCAGGGCCGCATGCCCGCTTCGATCCGCTCCTGGCAGTCGCTGCCGGTGGGCGTGGTTTCGATCGCCGAGAAATTCGGCGGTATCGATGTGACGCCGAAAGTGTTCGAGGCCATGGTCGCCCATGTGTCGGACCATTTGCGCCAGTTCCGCGGCCGCGAAAAGCTGCGCCAGATGATCGCCAGCCACCCCGTGCACCTGATCGGCACGTCCGGCACGGTGACGACGCTGGCGGGGCTGCATCTGGGCCTCGAGCGCTATGAACGCCAGAAGGTCGATGGCCTGTGGATGAAGCGGGCCGAGGTCGATGAGACCATGAAGATCCTGCTCGCCATGCCGTTCGAACGCCGCGTCGCCCATCCCTGCATTGGCCGCGACCGGGCCGATCTGGTGCTGCCCGGCTGTGCCATTTTCGAGGCGATCCGCCGCGAATGGCCCACCGATCGCGTCCGCGTCGCTGACCGGGGCCTGCGCGAGGGCATTCTGATCTCGCTGATGGACGCCGACCGCGTCCAGAGCCGGTCGACACGCTACCCGCTGCGGAGAAGCGCCAATGGCTGAAAAATCCCTCGGGACCGGCGGACGCAAGTCCGACAAAGACCTCAAGATCCGGGTCAAATCGGCCAAGGGCCGCAAGGTCTCCTCCACCATGTGGCTGGAGCGCCAGCTCAACGATCCCTACGTGGCCCGCGCCCGCGCTGAAGGCCTGCGCTCGCGCGCGGCCTTCAAGATCCGCGAAATGGACGAAAAGCATCACCTGTTCCGCAAGGGCATGCGCATCGTCGATCTAGGTGCCGCGCCCGGTGGCTGGTCGCAGGTTGCGGCCAAGGCGATCGGCTCGACCGAAGCCAATCCACTGATCGTCGCCATCGACTATCTGTTCGTCGATCCGATTCCCGGCGTCATCCTGTTGCAGAAGGATTTCACCGATCCCGACGCGCCGCAGACTTTGATCGATGCCATGGGCGGCAAGAAGGTCGACCTGGTCATGTCCGACATGGCCTGGCCCACCACCGGCCATCGCCCCACCGACCATCTGCGCATCGTGCACCTGATCGAGATCGCCGCCGAATTCGCCATCGACGTGCTGGCCGAAAACGGCATGTTCGTCGCCAAGGTGTTCCAGGGTGGCACCGAGCATGAGCTGCTGCACATGCTCAAGCGCCATTTCCGCACCACCGTCCATGCCAAGCCCAAATCCAGCCGCCAGGACTCCGCCGAGGCCTATCTGATAGCCAAGGGTTTCAGAGGGAATGTGGATCGAGAAGCGGTGGACGAGAGCGAGGAATAAGGCTGCCGTTTCTGCGGCCAGATAGGTACCCCCACCCCACCTCCCCCTATAGGGGGAGGAGTGCCCCGGCGCTTGGAACTCGATCAAGCCTACTCACCGAACGGCTCCTCCCCCTTCAGGGGGAGGCTGGGTGGGGGTGCTGTACGCCCCAGCCCCTAATGCCCATGCGGCCCCGACGTCAACTGATATCCGGCATTCTTGGGCAACCGCGCGAACATCACGGTTGAAATCGCCGTTAGCGCCGCGACCACGAAGAACGCCAGATGGAAATCCGCCAGCACCAGTTCCCCGCCACGGATGGCGTTGCTGGCCTCCAGTATCCCGCCACCCAGCGCCACGCCGAGAGCGATTGTCAGCTGCGCGCTCACCTGGCTCATGACATTGGCCTGGCCGGCATCCTTGTCGTCGATATCGGCGAACACGAAAGCATTGCTGCCGGTCCAGAAAATGGACTGCCAGAAGCCTACGAAGATCAGGATCGAGATGATCAGCGGCACCGGTGTGGATGGATCGTAAAGGCCCATCGCCACCAGCCCCAGGGCCGAAATGGCGGTCGAGACAACCAGCGCATTGCGAAAGCCCCAGGCAATGAACAGCCGGTTGGCAACGAACTTGGCGATGATCGCGCCCACCGCGCCGGCAAAGGTCACCATGCCGGACTGGAACGGGCTGAGACCGAAGGTCAACTGCAGCATCAGCGGAAACAGAAACGGCACCGCGCCTTGGCCCAGCCGGAAAAAAGTGCCCGCCACGATCGAGCTGCGGAAAAACGGAAACCGCAGCAGCCGCAGGTCGAACAGCGGATACTCAGTCGACAGCGCATGGCGAGCATAGAGATACCCCGCGCCGATGCCAACGGCCGTCGCCACCACGCCAACAATGGGGGGCAGGGCGGGCAGGCTGATCACCGAGGTCCCAAAGGCGAACAAGGCGAACGCCGTCCCTGCAAGCAGGAAACCCTTCATGTCGATTTTGCGCGGCGCATTGCGGATGGTCTCGGGCAGGAACTTGCTGACCAGCAGCACACCCAAAACGCCGATCGGCACGTTGATCAGGAAAATCCAGTGCCAGCTGAGATAGGTTGTGAGGAACCCGCCGAATGGGGGGCCAACGATCGGCCCGATCAGCCCGGGAATGGTCAGCCAGGCCATGGCGTTGACCAGGTCATGCCGTGGCGTCGCGCGCACTAGCACCAGCCGGGCTACCGGCGTCATCATCGCCCCGCCCATGCCCTGCAGGAAACGAGCACCCACGAAAGCCATCAGCGAGCCGGAGAGCGCACAGGCTATCGAGCCGATGATGAACACTGCCATGGCGCCGCGAAACACGTTCCGCGCCCCGAACCGGTCGGCCATCCAGCTGCTGATCGGAATAAAGATGGCCAGCGCCACCAGATAGGCAGTGAGCGCCAGTTTCAGCGCAATCGGCTCGGAGCCGATATCGGCGGCAATCGCGGCCAGCGACGTGGCAATCACCGTGGAATCCATGTTCTCCATGAACAAGGCTACGGCCAGAACCAGCGGCGTGATGCGGGAAGGGTTCATTCCTTGGCCAAAGTCCGCAGCTTGTGGCCTGAAACTTCCTTTCCCGCATCGGCGGGCAGCCGAATGAACACGAAAGCCGCCGAAGCTGAAATCGCTCCAACGATCCAGAATGCCACGTGGAAATCCATCAGCTGCAGATGTCCGCCGTGGAAGCTGACCAATATGCTCAGGATGCCGCCAGCCAGCGCGACGCCGAAAGCCTGCGTCAACTGCTGCATCACGGCGTTCATTGCCGCGGCCTGGCTGACATCGGCTTCTTCCACGTCGCCAAAGCTCATGGCGTTAAGCCCCGTGAACAGCATGGAGCGGAACACGCCGCCGGTAAGCAGCGCCACCATGATGAGCCACAGCGGGGTGGAGGGAAAAAAGAAGCCATTCGCCGCGATGAAAAGCCCGCTC
>NZ_JAQGJM010000019.1 GCF_028290625.1 Devosia sp. | reverse complement strand
CGCCCCCATTTCAGATGAGGTGGATGGCTCCCGCTCCCGGCATCTGAGTGCCAAAGTGGGTTTGCTATCAGGCAACCCGAGCAAAGGAGCCATCCGCCATGCAGATTACCACCGTGGGCCTCGATCTGGCCAAGAGTGTTTTTCAGGTTCATGCTGTTGATGTGTCTGGAGATGTTGTTGTGCGCAAAACACTCCGGCGATCGCAGGTTCTGCCGTTCTTCACCAGGGTGCCACCCTGTCTGATCGGCATTGAGGCGTGCGGGACGTCACATCATTGGGCTCGCGAGCTGACAAAGTTGGGCCACGAGGTCCGCATTATGCCGCCGGCCTATGTAAAGCCCTATGTGAAGCGCAGCAAGAACGATGCTGTGGACGCCGAAGCGATTTGCGAAGCCGTGACCCGCCCCACCATGCGTTTCGTGGCGATGAAGTCGACCGGGCAGCAGGCGGCATTGTCGGTGCACCGGGTACGCGACCTCCTGGTCAAGCAGCGCACGCAACTGGTGAACATGATCCGCGGTCTGCTGGCCGAGTTCGGCATCGACATCCCAGTAGGTTTAGAGCGGGCGCTTGGCCTGGCGCGCCAGATCGCGGTGAGTGAAGTCGAACCAGAAGTGCCCGCTGTGGCGAAGCAGATACTCGATCTCCTCTGTGCTCAGGTCCTCGATACCCATGTCCGTTTGCAGGCGATCGACCGCGCGATCATTGCTCTGCAAAGAACTGACGAGGTGGCGCGGCGACTATCGACCATTCCTGGCATCGGCCCGGTTGGCGCCACAGCACTGGCAGCATCGGTCGCTGATCCGGGACAGTTTCGTTCGGGTCGGGAGTTTGCCGCCTGGCTCGGGCTCACGCCATCGCAAAACTCGAGTGGTGGCAAAGACCGGCTCGGCCGCATCACCAAGATGGGTGATCGGTATCTGAGAAAGCTCTTGGTGATCGGCGCGACCTCTCTGGTCCGCCGGGCCAAGTACAAACCCGAGGCTGCGGATCCCTACCTTCTGGCGTTGCTTGCCCGAAAGCCGGCGCGTGTTGCGAGCGTAGCCATGGCCAACAAAATGGCCCGCGTGGTCTGGGCGGTCATGGCTCGCGGCGAGGTCTACCAGGCTCGCCATGCCCCAAGCCTTGCAGCGTAAAACCAGGAAGAGATTGAATCTTGAAGCAAGATCCAGTTCGAGCCGATCAACCGGCTCCATGAGGTTGTGAGAGCGAAGCGATGTGATGGCGAAACCGGTCAGGCCGGAAACAGGGACAACCCGTCGAATGACCGAGGCGCAATAGCCTGAATTTCAGATTGGGACCCTGTTCGCCGACCCCATCAGGGCCAGCAGTCTATAGTGGCTGCATCAACAGGCCGGACAGAAGACTGCACCCGACCAATGCGCCAGAACACCGAATTTTCTCTTGCAATGCGGGAGCCATCCACAGAGGTCATTCGGACCGCCCGGCATCTGTTCCTGAAAGCTGCCGTTGCAACGACGAGTGAGCGCTGCCTGAACATTCGTGGCAGGCTGTCACCGACATAGCGAGCGCTACTCCGCCTCGTCATCGAAGCGTTCGCTGCCCATGGAACATGTGGTGGCCTGGTTGCCGCAGATATTATTGACCCAGCCGCGCCGCGTGTCGCTAGCGTCGTTGACGAGCGTGACATCGAGAAACCCGCCATCGCAGGCATGAACGGTTTGGACCCGAAGGCTATCAATGTACCAAGGCGTATCAGAGGCCATCTCCAGGATCACTTTCGCATCCCATGAAGGGCCATCGCGCAGGTTCCAGTCCTCAATGGCGAACTTCACCAGCTTGGCCGAAACCCAGCCGGGACCTTTAAAGACCTGCACTTCGGGACCATCGCCATATTGACCTGCAGTGGCATCGCCAATCTGGAACCAGCCATTCTCGAACTTGGTCACGGCAAATTCAGGCGACCATACATAGTCGCTATCGTCCTTTTCCGGCATGAGGACATCAACGATGCCAAAGCTGGTGCCTGGGCCGCTCCGCACATTGGTGCCGCCCGGATCCCTAGCATCAGAATAGGCGCGGAACGCACAGACATTGGGCGCGGCCATTGCCGGAAGGGCAGCAGCAAGGAACATTGAGCCGGCGAGCAATGTGTAAGCCAAGGGACGAGACTGACGCATAAAGTAAGATCCAAATAGGTGACGGCGTTTGGCCCCAATACATCTTCGGCGGCTGAACCCGGACTGAATGCCTCGTCAACGCGCGGGCAGTGTGGGCGGTCGTGGAGTGACCTTGCTGCCTCCTCCTACTGGCTGACGAACTCGCTCAATTCGTTGAGATAATCGATGCGTTGCTCGATGATCTCAGCTCCTTGAACCAATCTTTGATCGTCAAATACTACAATCCATCAGCCCCGCCACCTGAGCAAGGATTTCCACTGCGTAATCCTTCGTTCAAAGGATAGTGGCGGTCAGGTGATGCTTGTATCGAAACACCGAGCGTGCGGAATTTGGAGCCGTTAGGGCCAAGCTCTCTTGCCGGTTGGATTTCCGACCACCAGCAAAATTTTGCTTTTCTCGAAACCTGCGGGCCTTTGAGAGGGAGCCCACCGGGTCACCCGGAGACGAGCTCGACGGACAAACAACTAGCAATCAGCGTCGCAGTCTTAAAGCTCAAGCGTCGCAGTTATTCGCGGTGCGGACATTTGTATGGAATTTGGCTGGGGCGCCAGGATTCGAACCTGGGAATGGCGGCATCAAAAGCCGCTGCCTTACCGCTTGGCGACGCCCCAACTGGCGCGGTTCCTACACGGTTTGCGGGTGCTTCGCAATAATGACGGAGCCAAGGATAATTCACCTGTGGAAGCGCTTGAACGGGAGGGGAAGCGCGGGTATAACCCGCCGCATCGCAAGCCCCTTGGGCTCACGACCCATGACGGAGTATAGCGCAGCCTGGTAGCGCACCTGCTTCGGGAGCAGGGGGTCGAGTGTTCGAATCACTCTACTCCGACCAATCAGAACCCCGGTCTCGCAAGAGGCCGGGGTTTTTGTTTGGCCGTGATTCGGCCATGGCGATCAAAGGGGCTTGAACGAAAGCTAGCCGGCGAAACGCTGGGCTTCGGCTTCGGTTGGCAGGCGGCCCTCGGGGGTCAGGTTATTGACCGCTTCGGGCAGCGTCCTGGAGAGGCGCTCGAGCAGGTCGGAGCGCGAGAGGCCGGTCTTTTGCGTCAGCTCGGTGATGGTGTCTTCGCCCAGGGTTTCTTCAAGATCTGTTGGATCCACAGTGGCATTGGTCGCGCCGGTATTGATCCAGCTATCGGCCTTGTCGCCGCGGCCGGTTTCGCGGAAGCGATCGACGAGGTCGCCAAGCCCACCGCTGAGCACGCCACCAGCAGAGGCGCCGCCAAGCGCCCCGCCGAGGCCGCCAAGAATATCGCCGAGCCCACCGGGTGCACGATTGGGGTTGGCGGGATCCGCTGGCTGGTTGCCCAGACCATTGAGCAGACCGCCGAGCTTGTCGCGGTTCTGGTAGCCGGCGACGGCCAGCAGGCCGAGCAAGGCAACCATGGAAGGCATTCCCTTAGCCATTTCAGTCTCCTCTGTGCGGATCAGGCGCGGCGGCGTGCGATCATGCCCCAGACAAACAGCACGATTATCGCGCCGACGACGGCACCAATCAGGCCCGCGCCTTCGCCGGGCGCATACCAGCCCAGGGCCTGGCCGAGATAGGAAGCGACGAAGGCACCGACGATGCCCAGGATCGTGGTCATGATGAAGCCAGAGGGCTCATTGCTGCCCGGCATGATGAACTTGGCAATGATGCCGGCGACAAATCCGATAATGATCGTCCAGATGATACCCATGACGCTTCTCCTGATGAACTGCAGGAGCAACGTGCGCTGGCACTGCGGGTTCCGCCTGATGCACAAACAAAAAGGCCGGCCCCGAAGGACCGGCCTTGATCAATAATCTTGTTGGGATCAGCGCTTGGCGCCGAACAGGCTCCAGGCACCGGTGACGGTCAGCGCGGCGAAGGCCATTTTGAGCACGTCCCAGATGATGAACGGCTTGATGGCGCCATCGAAGGCCACGGTGAGCAGATTGCCGCCAGACAGCCAGGCAGGCAGCGCGCCGCCACCCTGGGTGATCAGGTTGGCAACCACCATCAGCCAGGCGAAACCGAAAGCGAAGGAGACAGCGTCGGCAACCAGCATGGTGGCGAACATGGTCAGCGGGCGCTTGGCGGCGCCCCGGTCGGCAGCCATGCCGATGATATAGGCCATCGGCAACCAGCCGATGATGAAGCCGAAGGACGGGCTCATGATGTAGCCGAACCCGCCGCCGGTGGAGAAAACCGGCAGGCCGGACAGGCCTTCGACCAGATAGAGCATGACGGTGGCGACACCGATGCGCGCGCCGAAGGCGGCAGCCAGAGCGGCAACGACCATGCTCTGCAGGGTGATGTGAACCGGCCAGACTGGCACGTTGATCTTGGCGGCGACGGTCAGCAGCGCGGTGCCGAGAACCACGGTGACAAGGCCCATGGCGAGCTTGGCGGCGTCCGATTTCGGCTGAAATGTGCCGAGCAACGTATTGGGCGTGGTCAAAGTCACAGCCATTTTATACCTTCCGTGCATCTGGTGAACCGGCACCCCTCCCGGGAGCATCTCGATTCAGAACCCGAACTTCATAATCCGTTGGAATATTTCGCGCAATGGCATCCCCTGCCCCGGCCCTGATCTTCAATACCGACTTCGATCCGCAGACCGGGGAGGCCGTGCCCGTCGTGCCAGGACTGGTGCGGGTTACGGCGCCCAATGCCAGCGCCTATACGTTCACCGGGACCAACAGCTTTATTATCGGCCATGACAGCGTCGCGGTGATCGATCCCGGTCCGGACAGTGCCACTCATCAAGCGGCGCTGGAGCGCGCGGTGGCGGGACGGTCGATCGAGGCCATCATCCTCAGCCATACCCATCGCGACCACAGCGCTTCGGCGCGGCGGTTGGCCGACGTATGGGGCGTACCGCTGTGGTTCGAGGGGCGGCATCGGCCCTCCCGGCCCTTGCGGCGTTTCGAGCGCAACCCGATCCAGAATTCTTGCGACTGGGACCTGGTGCCGGACAGAAAGCTGGCCGATGGCGAGGTGCTAGAGGTAGGCAGGGTGCGCATCGGCGTGCACACGACGCCGGGGCATTGCGCCAACCACCTGGCATTCGGGCTGGTGGGAACGCCGACATTGCTGACCGGCGATCACATCATGGGTTGGAATTCGACATTGGTCTCGGTGCCGGACGGATCGATGGCCGATTATCTGGCGTCGCTGGACAAGGTGATCCCGCTGGAATTTTCCCACTACGTACCGGCGCATGGCGGCCCGATCGCCGATGGGGTGGGCTATGCTAGGACGCTCAAGGCGCATCGCGAGGCGCGCAACGAGCAGGTTTTGGCGGCCGTAAAGGCGGGGGCGGATAGCCTCGGCAAGGTAGTGTCGGCGGTCTATCCGAATATCGGCCTGGCACTGCGGATTGCGGCGCGGATGACCGTGACCGCGCACGTGGAATATCTGGAGGGCCTCGGCAAACTCACCGTCCGGCGCGGTCCGTTCGGGGCGCGGCTCAAGGCGGATTAGCGCCAGCTCAGCCTCGATCGACAATCTCATCGGGAGCGTCTTCGGCGGCTGGTGGACGCTGGCTGGGGGTCGGCGCCTGGTTGACGGGCGCGCCATCGTCAGTAGCACCGTCATCCGGATCGGCCTCGACCGGCTGGTCCGCATTGGGGTTGTCGCGCAGCAGGGTGGTGATTTCGGTATCGAGGGCGACCAGAAAGTCTTCGACGCGCTGGCCGTTGGAGCCGAAATCGTGGACGGCGTTGATGGAGGCGGACCGCATGTCGACGTTGACGCCTTCTGCGGTGCCGGTGATCAGCAGGACCGCCTCCTCGCGCCAGCCGAACAGGGTGACGATGCGGGCATTGATCTGGCCGGTGCCGGTGGGCGTGGTGGGCGCCTGTTGCCGGCGAATGTCCCAGCCGCGGTCGGTGACCATGCGCAGCACGATGTCATAGGCCTGCTGGGCATCGAGCGGATACGTGCGGGTCCGCACATTGGGGAAAATGGCGTCGATCTGCGCCAGCGACAGCAGTTTGGGCGGCGGCATCAGCGTGGTGTCGGGTTCCAGCACCAGCGGCATGCGGCCGCGATCGGTGGTGGCGATATCGGTGACGGGCGGATAACGCACGGCCAGCATGGCGACATAGGCGACCGGCGCCAGGCACAGCAGCCCCAGGAACAGGCCCGCAAAGGTGAGGCCCCAGCCCTTGTCGCCGGCAAACCAAAGCCGGACGAAAGCAATCAGCGCCACGCAGACCGCCAGCGCCGCCACTAGCGCGGCCAAAAGCGCCGCGATCAGAAAGATATCGCTGGGGATCAGGCGTTCGCGGTGCAGCAGCACCGGGATCACGGTCAGGGGAATAGCCAGGCTGCCGAGGCGGCGCGCCAGACTTGCCCATTTCGATGTTCGGATCAGTATGCGCAAAAGTCGCGATGTCTCCCAAGCTCAGCCAGACTAGCGGCAAACCATTGCGCGAGTTTGAATCAATTTGCCGAAAGCGGGCGTGCCATCAGGTGCCTAGCTTGGTTTTGTGCGGCGGGCTCTTCAGCGGCCCGCCGCACATGGTCTTGATCGCGGTCCATTCGGCGGCGGTAAAGGGCGGCTCCAGCCCGGCTGGGGTTTCGTGGGTCAGGGCCTGCAGATGTAAGCGGCGATCCTCGGTGAGCGGGTGGGTGCTGAACAGGGCCAGGGCCTTGCTGAAATCGTCGTCTTCGGCGACGCGGTTGAGCAGGTCCGCAAGGCCGGCGGGCTGGAAATCCATGCGGCTGGCGACGTCGGCAGCATAGGCATCGGCCTGGCTTTCGGCCTCGCGCGAAAAATGGGTGTCGATCATGGTCGAGCCCAGACCTGCGGCGATGGAAATGCCGGTCATGTCGCCGAGGATGAAGCCCACCAGGGCGCCGGTGCCGGCGCTAGAAATCAGCCCCTCCATGGCATGGCGATGCACCACGTGGCCGATTTCATGGGCCAGCACCCCGGCGAACTCATCGGGGGACTCCGCCCGGTCGAGTAGCGCCGAGAAGAAATAGACCTTACCGCCCGGCAGCGCGAAGGCGTTGGCCACGTCGGTGCGGACCACCTTGATATCGAGCGTAAACGGCGAGCCGGTGCCCAGCGCCGCGGCGCCGAAACGGGCAATCGCCGCATTGGCGACGCTGTTCGGATCGGGATCGCAGATAGCGAAATTGTTGGTTTCCTTGAGGCTCGCCTCCATCTGGGTGGCGACGGTGTCGCCCATGGTGCGCTCCCAATCGGCCGGCACGTAATTGACCACCCGCGCAGCCAACAGCGGCACGCCATAGAGATAGGCGAGGATGACAGTGGCCAGCGCCACGGTGGCGATGGCGCCGATGCGCAGTTGCTTGCCGAACTCCAGACGATGCTTGGCGCTCAGGTCCGGCAGCATGGCGCGGACCTGGCCGATTTCGGCCGGCCCGGTGACGATGATACGGGCGCCGGAATTCTGGGTAATCGAACTGAGCCGCAGCTCGTTCCTACGGCCATAGGCGGGATGGATATCGGCGGCCGCCCAGCGCGTCAGGATGGCATTGCTCTGCGGATCGCGCAGCAGCAGGTTGCCGGCGCTGCCGACGCTTTCATAATCAAGGGCGACGTCGATAACCAGCGCGACGAGGCCATCCTGGTAGCGGGCGGGCACGCTCATCAATAGGCTCCCACGTTGAGAGCATCGGCTAGGCCCTCGCCGGCCAGTGTCTTGTCTTCGCCTCGGGCGCGCACGCTGCGCAGCGACGCGACATCGCTGATGCTGGCGTTGCGGGCCACCAGCTTCCAGAAGCCGAGGCCGATGAACAGCTCATGCATGAAGCTGAAGGCCGCCAGGATCAGCAGGTAGCCGATCACCACAGCGATCAGCACGCCGGCGCTGCCCTGCAGGTGGCTCATGAACAGGGCCGTGTCGAACTCGCCGCCCGCAAAGGCGTCGCTGGCGAGCACGAACAGCACCACGATGCCGCCGATGGCGAGGACGATGTAGATGCCCAATAGCGCCAGGCCGAACAGAAGATATTGGCCGATCAGGCTGCGGGCGCGCACGGTCACGGCCAGGTTGGCGGTTCCGAGATGCACCTGCGACCAGAAGCGGGTCATTTCGCGCGATTGGTAGATCAGGATGAACGCGCCACAGATCAGCGCAGCCACGAGGCCGGGGATGACGCTGAGCGGATCGCTCGGGCCGCCGGGGGTGAAAGCGCCCATGCCGGCGCTAGTCAAAACGCCGACGCTGCCTACCACCACGACGACGCCATAGGCCAGGTAATACGGCCCAAGCAGCGCCCGAGCCCGGCCGGTGAAGCTGAACTGGCGGTCGCCATACCAAGTGTTGTTCCAACGATAGCGCCAGAGATTGGAACTCATCCACGGATAGACGATGCCCAGCGTGAGGAGCATCAGGATGGTCCAGCCGAAGCGGCGGAAGGCATAGCCGAAGGCATTGCCGGCCTGATCGAAGCGGATGCCGCGCCACAGGGTGCGCGACAGGCGGAAATCGCGCGCGCGATAGCCCGCATAACCGGTGAGGAACCACAGCACCACGGCCACAATGCCATAGCCGGTGACTGCGACTTCCCCGCTCTGGGTCGAGAGATAAAAGAACAGCGCATAGATCGGCACGAAGACGATCAGCGCCAGCATGAAGCCGATCAGCAATTGCAGTGCGTGGCCGGTATAGTCGAGCGGATCGCCATCGATTTCGGTATTGGACCAGTAGAATCGGCGCTTCCAACTGGTGACCCAGAACCGGTAAAGCCCAATGGTGGGCAGCATCAGCGCATAGCCGCGCAATAGAATGCCTGCCATTTCACGGCGCGTGCCGGTAAAAACGACCTGTACCGGCCGTTCCCCCTCATTATCCAAGACCATTACGCGTCCCCAGATGCCCCGCATACTGTCTATGCGAGCGCCGGGGGTTTTGGAAGACAGATGGAGATGTCTTGATCAGGGATAGAGGCGAGTATTTGCCCAGGGCGCATCGGGGCTTTGCCGGGTAAAGCGGACGCGGTCGTGCAGCCGATACTGGCCGTCCTTCCAGAACTCGATGCTGACAGGGACGATGCGGAAGCCGGACCAGTGCGCCGGGCGGGTGACCGGGCCGTCGCCGACCTGCGCCTCAAGAGCCGAAACGCGATCCATCAGCGCCTGGCGGCTATCGAGCGGACGCGACTGTTCGGAAGCGGACGAAGCGATCTGGCTGCCGCGGTGGCGCGAGGCAAAATAGGCGTCGGCCTCGGCTGGCGTGACCACCTCGACCGGGCCGCGCACCCGCACCTGACGGCGCAGCGACTTCCAATGCATCAGCATGGCGGCGCTGGGATGGGCATGGAGTTGCTCGCCCTTGGCGCTCTCGAAATTGGTGAAAAAGCCGAAGCCGCGGGTATCGCGCTGGTTGAGCAGGACCATGCGCACATCGGGCATTCCATCGGCATCGACGGTGGCGAGCGCCAAAGCGTGCGGGTCGTTGGGCTCGGCTTCCTGCGCCAGCGCGAACCATTCCTCGAACAGCGCAAAAGGATCGAGATCGGTGCGGTCGCCATCATCAAACAGGCGTTCGGTCAGGGTCTGCAGCATGATGACAGCCGTAAAACTGGACAAGGCGGGGGACGCTCGCCATATAGGACGGGAAACCATGGCGAAGCAACGCCAAGACTCAATCGACAGGACACGATGCGCGATCCATATACCGTGCTGGGGGTGACCCGCTCGGCAAGCGAGAAGGACATCAAATCCGCCTATCGCAAGCTGGCCAAGAAATTTCACCCCGATCAGAATCCGGAAGACCCGGCGGCACATGAAAAATTTGCCGAGGCGACGCATGCCTATGACCTGCTGAACAATGTCGAAAAGCGCGGCCAGTTCGATCGCGGCGAAATCGATGCGGACGGCAATCCGAAATTCGCCGGCTTCAATCCGGGCGCCGCTGGCGCGGCACGCGGCGGGCGCACGGCGCAGAGCGGGTTTTCGGCCGAGGACATTCTCAAGGAATTCATGAGCGGCTTCGGCGGCACACAGCGCGGCGGCGGTGCCCGTCCGGGCCCCGGCGGCGCTCAATGGGACCCGTTTGCGGGTGCAGCACAGCAGCCAAGCGGCGCTGGCCGCAAGGGCGAGGATATCGTGGTCATGGCGGCGGTGTCGCTTGAAGACGCCCACAATGCCGCCTCGGTCCCGGTGCGGATGCCGAGCGGCAAGGTGCTGTCGGTCAAGCTGCCCGAGAAGGTCGAGGAAGGCCAGCAGATCCGGCTCAAAGGCCAGGGCGCGCCCAATCCATTCGGCGAGCCCGGCGATGCGCTGGTGACGGTGAAATTCCAGAAGTCCAAGCAGTTCCGCCGCGACGGCGCCGATTTGCGCACCGACGTGGCGCTGGCGCTCTATGAAGCCGTGCTGGGCACCAAAATCCGCGTGCCCACGCTGGGCGGCTCGGTCGAGCTAAACCTGCCGCCGGGCGTCGATACCGGCAAGGCGCTGCGCCTCAAGGGCAAGGGGCTGTACGGTGACGGCGACCTTTATGTGAACCTGAAGGTGGTGCTTCCGCCGGGCGGCGATCCGGACCTCGAAGCCCTGATGCGGTTCATGCGGGAAAGCAAGCCGTACAAGGTGCGGGACTGATTGTGGCACGCCCTCGTGGTTCGAGGCGCCGAGAGGCGCACCTCACCATGAGGGCTACTTTTCGGCATGAGCTGTTCCAGTAGCCCTCATGGTGAGGTGCAAGTTCTTCACGAGCCTCGAACCACGAGGGCGTGGCACTAACGTGGCGCGGCAGCCCGCTCCAGCCGGTCATTGATCGCTTCGCCCAATCCCTCCATTGGAACCGGCGCGACCGCGATCATCGCTGCCCCCGACGCATCCAACTCATGCAACATCGAAAACAAATTCCGCGCCGCCTCATGCAGGTCGCCGGACGGTGAAAGGTTGCGCGTGGGGCCGGTGAAACCCGCCGCATCCCCAAACGCCAGATAAGCCTCCCCAGCCTCCGGCACCGTGTTCAGCCGCACGCCTGCGCTCGGAGCGTAATGGCTGAGCATCATTCCAGGCGCTGCGATAGCGCTGTCCTTCGGCGCAAGCTCAACAGCCTGCCCAATCGTAGCTTCGACGTCAGACCGGGCCAGCGCCCCTGCCCGCAACTGGATCAAGCGGCCGCCATCAACGCGGATAATCGTGGATTCCACGCCCGACCTGCAGGGACCGCCATCAACCACCGGGACGCGACCCTCAAAGCCGGTCACCACCTGCTCCGCCGTCGTCGGCGACAGACGCCCAGATGGATTGGCGGAGGGCGCGGCCAGCGGACGCCCCGCTGCACGGATCAATTCCAGCGCCAGCGGATGGTTTGGAACCCGGATAGCGACGCTATCCAGCCCAGCGGTAGCAACATCGGCCAGGCCATTCCCAGGCTTGGCGGGCAGCACCAAAGTCAGCGGGCCCGGCCAGAATTCGGCAAGCCGCTCGGCTAGCGGCGGGAACTCGGCAAGGGTCTTGGCCATTGCCAGATCAGCGACGTGGACAATCAGCGGGTTAAACCGCGGGCGGCCCTTGGTTTCATAAATCGACAACACCGCATCGGCATCGGTAGCGTCGGCGCCCAGGCCATAGACGGTTTCGGTGGGGAAGGCACACAGCTTTCCCTCACGCAGAAGTGCGGCACCGGCGGCGATATCGAGGAAAGCGCTCATGAGGGCTGTTTGACAACCGGGCGGCGGCACGTCAAGACGGAGTGAACCCACGAGAAGAGTAGAAGAGTGACCACACTTCTCATCAACCAACCCAATTTCGACGGCCACGTTACGCCGGCAGGCCATCCCGAACGCGCCGATCGCATTCGTGCCGTGGACGAGGCGCTGGCCAAATCACGTTTCGACGCGCTACTGCGCCGACCCGCCCCATCGGGCGACCTGACGCTGGCCGAGCTGGTGCATTCGCCAAAATATATGAGCATCTTGCGCGATGCACGACCGGCCGAAGGAATCGGCCAGATCGATGGCGATACCTTCATCTCCTCGACTTCGCTCGACACGGTCAGCACGGCCCTGGGCGGCGCGCTGGCGGCGCTGGATGCCGTCTTGCTGGGCGAGGCGGACAACGCCTTCTGCGCCATTCGACCACCGGGGCATCACGCGGAATTCGACAGCCCGATGGGATTTTGCCTGATCAACACTATCGCCGTGGTGGCGCGCGAGGCGCAGCGCAAATATGGCGCCGAGCGGGTGGCAATCGTCGATTTCGACGTGCACCACGGCAATGGCACGCAGGACATTTTCAAGGGCGATCCCAGCGTGTTCTACGCCTCGAGCCACCAGATGCCCCTCTACCCGGGCAGCGGCAAGATGAGCGAAACCGGCGTGGGCAATATCACCAATGCTCCGCTCGATCCCGATACCGATGGTCAGGCCATGCGTGAGGCCTATATCGGGCGGATTTTCCCGGCACTCATCAATTTTTCGCCCGACCTGATCCTGATTTCGGCTGGCTTTGACGCTCATGAGCGCGATCCCCTGGCCCAGCTCAACTGGAATGCGCAGGATTACGGCTGGCTCACCGGCAAGCTGATGGACGTCGCCGAGCGCCATTGCGGCAACCGGATTGTGTCACTGCTCGAAGGTGGCTATGACCTCAAAGGGCTGGCCGGGGGCGTTTCGCACCACGTCGCCATGCTGATGGACGGCGCCATCGGGCGACTGGAAGAATAGGATTTTACCATGGCTGAGGCCAACGAGGACATCAAGGCGCTGAGCTTCGAGGCGGCGCTGGCCCAGCTTGAGGAAATCGTCGGCAAGCTGGAAAGCGGCCGCGCGCCGCTGGCGGAATCGATCGCAATTTATGAGCGCGGTGAGGCACTTAAGGCCCATTGCGAGGGCCTGCTGCGCACGGCGGAAGCGCGAATCGAAAAGATCACTCTGAGCCGCGACGGCAAGGCGACCGGAACGGAGCCGCTGGACGCTTAAGGCCCCCTCACCCTGGGTTTCTGCTGAACGCAGAAACCCGGTCCCTCTCCCACAAGGGGCGAGGGGTGACGACTGAGAACTCTCAGCTCCATCCCCTTCTCCCCTCGTGGGAGAAGGTGCCCGAAGGGCGGATGAGGGGGCGCTGGCCGTCCCATAGAAAGTAAAGCATGACCCAAAACCCAAAAACCCTGCGCAACTTCCGCATCGTCTTGTGGAGCCTCGTGGTCCTGGTCGCCATCGGCGCCACGGGCCTCTATCTGTTCAAGCCCCCCGCCCGCCCGCTCGGCGTGACCGGGCAGGCGTTCGAGCTGGCCTCCACCAAGGGCGGCGAGTTCACGCAGGCTGACCTTAAGGGCAAGCCGAGCCTGGTATTCTTCGGCTACACCTTCTGCCCCGATGTGTGCCCGACAACGCTGGCGGAGACGACAGCATGGCGAGCGAAATTGGGCGCTAGTGCTGATGATTTGCGTATCATTTTCGTCACCGTCGACCCAGATCGCGACACTCTGGACAAGGTCAAGGGCTATGTCGAAGGGTTCGACCCCTCGATCATCGGGCTGGTGGGTGATCAGGCACAGACCGACGCGGTCAAGAAGGCATTCGGCGTGTTTTCCGAAAAGAAGGGGGAGGCAGGTGACCCGTATTATCTCGTCGACCACACCGCGCTGGTCTATCTGATGAAGGCCGACGGCACGTTCCAGGGCACCATCGCCTATGACGAGGCCAGCGACACCGCCGAGGGCAAAATCCAGCGATTGATCGGGGGATGAGCGAACGCATCCGCCTCGACCTGGCGCTGGAACAACGCGGCCTCGTACCCAGCCGCGCCAGGGCGCGCGACGCGATCCTGCGCGGCACGGTAACGATCAACGACGTGACCGCCGTCAAGCAGAACCAGATGGTCGGCAAGGACGATAAGCTGGCGCTGAGCGATCCGGCCTCCAACTATGTGTCGCGTGCGGCGCTGAAACTGGTCGCGGGGCTCGAAGCGGCCGCGATCGACGTGACCGGCAAGGTTTGCCTCGATGTCGGGGCATCCACGGGCGGGTTTACCCAGGTGCTGATGGAGCGCGGAGCAGCCAGGATTTACGCCGTGGATGTGGGTCATGACCAGTTGCACCAGCGGCTGCGCGGCAGTGACCGGGTGGTCAACATCGAAGGCTTCAATGCGCGAGATTTGAGCGCAGAGCAGGTCCCCGACCCCATCGAAGTCCTGGTGTCAGATGTCAGCTTCGTATCGGTGACCAAAGTGCTGGCGGCACCATTGGGCCTGTGTGCGCCAGGCGCCTCGGCGGTAATCCTGTTCAAGCCGCAATTCGAGGTCGGCCGCAAGAATGTCGGCAAGGGCGGCATCGTGACCAGCGCCGAGGCAATCGCCGAGGCACTGGGCGAGGTCGTGGCCTTCATGGCTGCGCAAGGCTTTACCCACCGCATGTCGGTGGCCTCCCCGATCACCGGCGGCGACGGCAATCAGGAAACCGTGATGGTGTTCGCGCGGGACTAGTTCCGCTCAAACCCCACCGCGCCCTCGCGACCGGTCTGCCCGCGATGGCGCAGATAGTGATCGGCCAGAACACACGCCATCATCGCCTCACCCACCGGCACCGCGCGAATGCCCACGCAAGGGTCGTGGCGGCCCTTGGTGATGATGTCGGTGTTCTCGTTGGCGGTCGTCACGGTCTGGCGTTCCGACAGGATCGATGATGTCGGCTTCACCGCAAACCGGCAAACGATGGGATCGCCATTGGAAATGCCGCCCAAAATGCCGCCGGCATGGTTGGACAGGAAATATGGCCGGTCGGGACCGGCGCGCATTTGGTCGGCATTATCGATGCCGGTCAGGCTAGCGGCCTCGAAGCCCGCGCCGATTTCGACGGCCTTGACGGCATTGATGCTCATCATGGCGGAGGCCAGGTCGGCACTCAGCTTGCCATAGATCGGCGCGCCCCAGCCGGCCGGGACGTTTTCGGCCACGACTTCGATGACGGCACCAACCGAATTGCCCGATTTGCGGATTCCATCGAGATAGTCGGCCCACATGGCGGCGGCTGTCGCGTCGGCGCAGAAGAACGGATTCTGATCGACTTGGTCCCAATCGAAATTGGCGTAATCGATCTTGTGCGGGCCGATCTGCACCAGACTGGCTCGGATGGTGATGCCGGCAAGCACAGCGCGGGCGATGGCACCGGCGGCGACGCGTGCGGCCGTTTCGCGGGCCGAGGTGCGCCCACCACCGCGATAATCGCGAATGCCGTATTTCTGGTCATAGGTATAGTCAGCGTGGCCCGGACGGTATTTATCGCGGATTTCAGCATAATCCTTGGAGCGCTGATCGGTATTGTCGATCATCAGCGAAATGGGCGTGCCGGTGGTGCGCGACCCGTCGGTGCGCTCGTCCTCGAACACGCCGGACAGGATGCGCACGGCGTCGTCCTCGCGGCGCTGGGTGGTGAACTTGGACTGGCCGGGCTTGCGGCGATCGAGATCGCGCTGGATCATTTCTGGCGTCAGCGCGATGCCGGGCGGGCAGCCATCGACCACCACGCCGAGCGCAGGACCATGGCTTTCACCCCAGGTGGTGAAGCGGAAAAGCTGTCCGAAGGTATTGAAAGACATGGTGTGGCCCTTTGCGTGCGGGCTTTTTAGGAGCCGTCGGCGGGAAGGTCAATCGAGGTCGTCGAGCTCGCGTGCCGCTTTGAGATAGGTTTTGTCGGCATCTCGTTTGCCGACGGACAGCACCAGAACCGTTATGCGCTCGTCCTGTACGAGATAGACCAGTCGAAAGCCGGATTTCCGAAGTTTTATCTTGTAGCAGCTTGGCATCCTGCGCATCGCATCCGCAACCACCCTTGGATTGCGCAGCCGCTCATCCAACTTATTTTTGAACTGCTCGCGCAAGGCAGCGTCGATACGGTCCCATTCCCGCCTAGCGCTTCGAGTGAAGTCCAGATTATAGGTCATTAATGTCGACGGAGACGGTTGGTTCGTTCATTCGTTCCTTGACGATCTCGACCAGCCTGAAATCGTCGAGTTCTTCCAGAAGGGCCTCATAAACGTCCGGGGGCAGAACATAGCCGACCACTTTGTTGTGGTTTAGGACAGCAATACCCATCGCGTTCTCAGACGCCTTGGTGAAGACGGCCGAAGGGTTCTTTTTGAGCTCCGAGACGCTCACCACCAGATCAGCTTCCACACGCTGAAAATGCTCATTCATTTTGGCACCTCAATTCAGACCCATAAAATGACCTGAATTTGGCACCAAATCAAGACCTATTCGGCGCGCAGCAACTCCATCTTGCCCGGAGTGAAGTGCATGATGGCGTCCTGCGGAGGCGCCCAGTTGATGACTTCGAGGATGGGGGCGCGCTCGATCAGCACGCGCAGGGTGCGGGCGATGCCGCCGTGTGCGACGACGATGGAGGGGCCCGTCATGGTGTGGGCGAATTGTTCGAGGCGGGCCTCGACGTCGCGGTAGTTTTCACCGTTTTCGGGGCGGTATTCCCAATAGGATTCGGTGCGTCGGCCCGGGGCATGTGCCATGTTGGCGGGCAGTTCCTCGAACAGCATGCCTTCAAGCACGCCGAAGGAGATTTCCATCAGGCGCACGTCATACTTGACCGGCGGCAGCGGCGTGGTGAAACCCGCGCGGACGCGGTCCATGGTGTCGCGGGTACGGTTGAGGGGCGAGGCGTGCCATTCGAAGGCCATCGGATCGAGGCCACGCGCGGCGAACAGGGCGGCGAGCGCCACCCCGTTCTGATCGGCCTGGCCCTGCCCTTTTTCGTTGAGTGGAATATCCTTGCGCCCCTGATAGCGGCGCTCGGCGTTCCAGGGGGTTTCCCCATGGCGAACGAAATAGATCTCTGGCCAGATCAAGGCGGTCATGTTCGATCTCTCTTGCAGGCGCGCACCCGCCTGCCGCAGCATAGTTACAAACGAGCGACTATTCGCCCGCCCGGGGTTCGACATTGTCGAGCAATTTCATGCTAACGACGTTGGAGCCACCATACCGGTTGTGGCACAGGGTGTCCTGACCGGCAAGTTCACTGCCTCGCGAAACCAATGCAAGAATTTAGGTATTTCATGGCCCTGAGCACCGCCGAAATTGCCGCCCAACTGAGCAGCCTGCTAGGCCCGACGGCGGTCATCGCCGATGCCGGCGACATGGCGCCCTATCTGAACGAGCCACGCAAGCGCTTCCACACACCGGCCGCGGCAATCGTGCGGCCGGCGGACGTGGCGCAGGTGCAGGCGGTGGTGCGCTGGGCCAATGCGCAGGGCATTGGGCTCATTCCGCAGGGCGGCAATACCGGGCTCGTGGGCGCGCAAGTGCCATTGCGCGGCGACGAGGTGATTGTCAGCCTGCAACGGCTGGACAAGGTGCGCGCGATCGATATCGCGGCGGGGACGATGACGGCGGAAGCCGGGGTCATTCTCGAAAACGCGCATAAGGCGGCGGAGGCGGAGGGGGCGATGTTTCCGCTCTGGCTGGCCTCGCAGGGCTCGGCACGGATTGGCGGCGTGCTGTCGTCCAATGCGGGCGGGGTGAATGTGCTGGCGTTCGGCAATGCGCGGGAATTGTGCATGGGCGTCGAGGCGGTGCTGGCGGATGGGCGGCTCTATCAGGGGCTCACTTCGCTCAAGAAGGACAATACGGGCTACGACCTCAAGGACTTGCTCGTCGGGGCCGAGGGAACGCTGGGGATCATCACGGCGGCGACGCTGAAGATTTTCCCGCAGCCGGAAGACCACGAGACGGCGCTGGTCAGCGTGGCCTCCCCGGACATGGCGTTGGAGCTGTTTCAACTGCTGCGGGCGCGGGCCGGCTCGCGGCTGAATGCATTTGAGCTGATCCCGCAGATCGGGCTGGAATTCCAGTTACGGCACGGCATGTTGACGCGTGACCCCACGGCGGGGCCATCGCCATGGTATGCGCTGGTTGAACTGTCGCGGATGAAGGGCACCGAGCCCGGCGCGCTAGAGGCAGCGCTTGAAGCAGGGTTGGAACAGGGTCTGCTGGAAACAGCGGCAATGGCCCAGTCTGCCGCCGACCGCACCAATATGTGGGCTTTTCGCGAGCAGATGAGCGAGGTGCAATCGCGCGAAGGCGCCTCGATCAAGCATGACGTGTCGGTGCCGATCGCGGCCATTCCGCAACTAATCGCCGAGGGATCGGCGGCGGCGGAGCGGGTGATGCCGGGCATTCGCCCAGTGCCGTTCGGGCATATGGGCGACGGCAATATCCACTTCAATTTCAGCCAGCCGATTGGCGCCGATCCGAAATGGGTGATGGCCCAGGACGACGCCGTGCATGAGGCGATCTACGAGATCGTGCTCAAGCTGGGCGGTTCGTTCTCGGCTGAACACGGCATCGGCCAACTCAAGGTCGACCTGCTCAAGCGGATCAAGGACCCGGTGGCGCTTGAAATGATGCACGCCATCAAGACCGCGCTCGATCCGAAGGGGATTTTGAACCCGGGCAAGATGCTGGGGTGATCGTCACTAAAATGTACCTACTTGATCGGATCCGGCGCTGGTCCCATTTCGGGGAAACAATCCATTTTCCCGTTTCGGAGACCCAATGCTGCTCGATATTGAATTTCTAGACGATGCCACGCGCCCCAAGGCGCCCAGGCTTGGAGGGCTGACGGCGGCGCAGCGGGCGCCGGGGGAACATCTCAAGATGATCCACGACCATCTGCGCGAGAACATGCAGGCCATTGGCGAGTTGATCGAGCGGGCGTCGGCGGGAGCGGTTTCGGTCGAGGAGGTCGCGGCGCAGACGGCGGACCTGGAGATCATCGGCAATTACCGGCGGTTCGGCAATTTGTGCGGGCGGCACTGCCAGATCGTCAATACGCACCATTCGATCGAAGATTACGCGGTTTTTCCCGAGTTGAGCAAGCAAGGCGAGGCGTTCCGCAAGGTGGCGGAGCGGCTGCAGGCCGAGCATGTGGTGGTGCACGAACTGCTGGTGCGGCAGGTGGATGCGCTCAATGCGCTGGCGCGCGAGCCCAGCACGTCGCGGTTCGAGGACGCAAAGGAAGTGTACGAGGCACTCGGCCGGGTGCTGCTGTCGCATCTCGGTTACGAGGAAGAAGAGATCGGCGACGCGCTGGGCTATTTCGGCATCGGCGGCTAGGGCATTTCGAGGACGGGCGCGCGACGGCGCTCGTTCCAGGCGACCAATAAGCCCGCGGTCGCGATCAACGCGGCGCCGAGATAGACCGAGGTGGACGGCACTTCCCTCCAGAATAGGTAGCCAAACACAAAAGCCCAGACCAGCGCCGAGTATTCGACCGTTCCCAGCACACCCGCTGGCACCAGCCGCGCGGCATCCACCAGCGCATATTGCGCCACGCCGCCGATGAGACCGGCGACAATAACGAAGGCGATGCTGCGGGCATCCATGGGTTGCCAGAAGAAGATCGAGGCTATGCCCATGACGACCACGTAGCAAAGGTTGATCGCCAGGGTCTGCACCAGCGTGCCTTCGCTTTTGGAAATGGTGCGCATCAGGATCATCGCCACCGACCAGCAGAACGCCGCGGCGAGCACCAGCAGCGACGGCCAGCCCAGGCTCATGCCGACCGGATTGCAGGCGACGATGACACCGAAAAAGCCGATGGCGGCGGCGCTGACGCGCGCCAGGGTCAGGCGTTCGCCGAGGAAGATGACCGCCAGCACGATGGTGAACACCGGCGCGAAATAGTAGAGCGTCGTCATCTCGGCCAGTTGCAGGTATCGGCCGGTGGAATAATACATGCACCAGGCGGCCAGCGTCAGCGCCGCGCGATAGAGCATCATGTGCTTGTTGGGCGACAGGCGCAGGCCGGTCAGCACGCCGGCGCGTCCGATGGATAGGGTGATGACCACGATAACAAGGCTGCGCAGGAACAGTATCTGCACCACGGGCAGTTCCATGATGATGCCCTTCACCACGGCGTCATGCACGGCAAACAGCGAATAGGCGAGGAATCCCAGAGCCATGCCCTTGAGGGAGGCGGTATCGGCAAGGCGGATGGGGGCGGACACGGGGACTCGCAGTCGAATGGTGTGGTGGCGTGTCTAGCACGGCGGCGCGACAATGTGGCGGGCGGCTAGAACAAATCCATCTGCGAACCGCCACCGGCGGCTCTCTTCTTGGGGACGGGTTCGGGGCGAACGTCAGCGACCGGCTCGATCAGGCCGGGATCGTCCATGCGGGCGGAATTGACGCGGGTGGAGACCGGGTGGAATTTCAGCGCGCCATCGGCGAGCGGCAGTGCCAGTTGATAGGCGGTCTTGGCATCGGTGCCTCTCACGTCGAGCCACTGCTCGATGGCGTCGCCTTCGAGGATTGCCGGCATGCGGTCGTGGATGGCGGAGAGCTGGCCATTGGCGGGCACGGTGATGGTGGCGACGGTGTCGACTTCCTCGCCTTCGGGGCCGGACCAGGTGGCGTAGAGGCCCGCGAGGGCCATCGGCTGGCCGTCCTCGTGGGTGATATAGAACGGCTGCTTGGACTTGTCGGGATTAGTCCGCCATTCGTAATAGCCGCTGGCGGGGATGATGCAGCGGCTATGCTTGAGGGCGTCGCGGAAGGCCGGCTTTTCGGCCATGGTTTCGACCCGCGCATTGATCAGCAGCGGGAATTCGCGCGGGTCCTTGACCCAGCGAGGCACCAGCCCCCAACGGGCGAAATGAGCCTCGCGGCGCTTTGATTCTTCCCAGATGGCGGCGACCGGCTGCGTCGGCGCGATATTGAAGCGCGGGATCAGCTCGATGCTGTTCAGCGTCTTGAACAGTTCCTGCATCATTTCGGGCGGCAGGGTGGATGCGTAGCGTCCGCACATGCTTGGGGTCTCCTTACGCCTGGGTTACAGGTAGTGCCGAGCCAGCAGAATCGCAAATGGAGCGATGATGAGCAGTCCAGCCAATGCGGCCAGCGTCGCCCTTATCCACAAGCAAAAGGTGCTGCTGATCAAGCGCGCCTACGCGCCCTACCAGCATTTGTGGACGCTGCCGGGCGGGCGGATCGAGCCGGGTGAAACCATCGAGCAATGCGCCGCCCGCGAGATCAAGGAAGAGCTGGGGCTAACCGTGTTTGGGCTGCATCCGGTGATGGAGCAGTGGCTGGGCAAGGACAAGGCGTTTCGGCTAGCGGTGTTCGCCACGCAGGGCTTCGAGGGCGAGATTGTGCCATCCGACGAGATCGCTGGCACCCAATGGGTCGGCGCGGACGAAATCGGCACCCTGCGCACCACGTCGCATCTCGATCTTGTGCTTGCCAAGGCATTCGCGCTGTTCGAGCGAAGCTGATAGAGACGAAGCGAGCCAGCATGCGGATGCACAATTGAAGCTTTTCAGAACTTTCGTGACGGCGGCAATGCTGTTGGTAAGCCCCTCGGCCTGGGCCATCGATCCGCTCTATCAGCCGCAGATGGAGCGGTTGGCCGAGATTATGGGGAGCCTCTATTTCCTGCAGCCGCTCTGCCAGGCGGGGACCACCGATTGGCGCGCGCAGATGGAAGACCTGATCAACCTCGATGAGCCCGACGAGGACCGGCGGCAACGCCTGGCCGGGGCGTTCAATGGCGGCTACACGGCGTTCGCGCGGTTTCACCATGCCTGCACGCCCGCCGCCAAGGAAGCGCTGACGCGGCTTTTGACGGAGGCCGAACAGGTGGCGCGCGATATCCATACGCGCTTCGCCGAATAGCCTGTTTCCCCGTTAAGTCTAATTCCTAGGCCAGTGTTAACCTTCGGGTTACTTCTCGCCTGCGCGTCCGCCAGACCCATGCTAACCCAGCCGGTATGTCAATCAGCAAGACCCCATTTCCAGCAGCCGACGACATCGGCACGGTGGACCACGACCATGGCGAGCGGCAGTTGGCGCTCGAATACCTGGCCGAGGCCTGGAATAGCGCCGAGGATGATGGGGTGGACAGTGTCGCCCTGGCCCATGCCTCGCTGTTTGCGGCGCTGGCGACCTTCGTCAAGCTGCATGGCGACGACGCCACCGCCGAACTGGTGAAAATGCTGCCCGCGCGCATCCGCACCGGCGAATACAATCTGGACCGCGTCCTGCAATAGACTTGAAGCGCGAGCGTATCTGGTGATGATCCGGGCCAAGGGGCCTTGGAGGATTGCGGATGCGTGGAGTGGCTTTGGCGGGATTGTTGGTTTTTGCGGCGGGGCAAGTGGCGCTGGCGGAGGATGCGGCGCCCTACGATCCGTATGCGGACCTGGTGATCAGCGACGACCTATCCAAGCTGCCGCAGGCGGTTCAGGACAAGCGCGCCGCGCTGATCGCCGTGACAAAGTCGGGCGACATCGAAGGGCTGCGCGCCATCATCACGGCGCAGAAGACGCCGCCACAGGTGAGTTTTGGCGGCCCGGACGATGCGATCGCCTATTTGAAGACCGAATCGGTGGACGGCACGGGGCTGGAGACGCTGGCGATCCTGCGCGACATGCTGGAAGCGCCCTATGCGATGATCGGCGCGACCAGCGCCGAGCCGAGCTATGTGTGGCCCTATCTGGCGGTAGCAGATGTTACCACGTTGACGCCGGGCCAGATGGTGGACGCCTATCGGCTGATGCCGTCGGACCATGTCGTGGATCTGGCGGATATGGGCGGATGGTATTACTGGCGCGTGTTCATTCAGCCGAACGGCGACTGGAGCGCGTTTGTGGCGGGGGACTGAGAAGGGGACAGCCAGACACTTACCCCACGGAGTCATTCCCGCGCAGGCGGGAACCTCTGTTGGACTGCTCTGCAAAAAAACGGAGGTCCCCGCCTGCGCGGGGATGACCAGGTGGGTGGTTGGGTTTTGTGATCAGTCAGCGCTGGCGCGCAACGCCTCCAGAAACCGCATCGGCTGCCCCAGCGACGGGCTGACCAATTCCCCCTGCCACATCACCGTGTTGCCGCGGACAATAGTGCCGACGGGCCAGCCGGTGACGGAGACACCGTCATAGGGGGTCCAGCCGGCGCGGGATTTGACGTCGGCGTTGCGGATGGTCTCGGTGCGCTTGAGATCGACAATGGTCAGGTCGGCATCATAGCCCACGGCGATGCGGCCCTTGTTGGCGATGCCGAACAGGCGGTTCGGCCCGGCGCTGGTCATATCGACAAACCGGGCCAGGCTCATGCGGCCGGCATTGACGTGGTCGAGCATGATCGGCACCAGCGTCTGCACGCCGGTCATACCGGAATGGGATGCCGGATAGGCATGATCCTTTTCTTCGCGCGTGTGCGGAGCATGATCGGAGCCGAGGATATCGGCGACGCCATTGTCCACCCCGGCCCAGATGCCAGCGCGGTGGGCGGCGTCGCGAACCGGCGGGTTCATCTGGGCATAGGTGCCCAGCTTGGTGTAGGCGGTTTCGTCCAGGGTCAGGTGGTGCGGCGTCACCTCGACGCTGGCGACATCCTTGTGGTCGGCAAGGAAGACCATTTCCTCCCCGGTCGAGATATGCAGCACATGGATGCGCTTGCCGGTCTTGTGGGCTAGCGCGACCAGGCGCTTGGTCGAATTCAGCGCCACTTCGGGCGAACGCCAGACCGGATGGCTGGACGGATCACCGGGAACGCGCAGATGCTTGCGCTCCTCCAGCATGTATTCGTCTTCGGAATGGAAGGCGGCGCGGCGAGAAATGGCGCGGAGAATAGCTTCGACGCCGTCATCATCGGGCACCAGCAGCGAGCCGGTGGATGAACCCATGAACACCTTGATGCCGGCGCAACCCGGGAGCCGTTCCAGCACAGGAAGTTCGCCGACATTTTCGTGGGTGCCGCCGATATAGAAGGCAAAATCGCAGTGCATGCGGTTGGTGCCGGCGGCGATCTTGGCGTCGAAGGTCTCGCGCGTCGTGGTCAGCGGATTGGTATTGGGCATTTCAAACACGCCGGTGACGCCGCCCATCACGGCCGAGAGCGAGCCGGATTCCAGGTCTTCCTTGTGGGTCAGGCCGGGTTCGCGGAAATGCACCTGGGTATCGATGACGCCGGGGAGAATGTGCAATCCATGGCAATCGGTAATGTGATCGGCAGTATCGCCTGACAGATTGCCAAGGGCAGCGATGCGGCCATGGCGGATGCCGATATCAGCGAGGCCCGTGCCATCGTGGTTGACCAGCGTACCGTTCTTGAAAATCTGCTCGTAGTGCGCCATGTCTTGGGTCCGCTCGCCAATCGTTGTGGCCGATTTAGCGGAAGCTGCGCCTCAGGGGCAAGTGAACATGACCATCCATTTGCGTGCCGATCGTGCCGTGTTCCGGTTTTCTGGGCCGGATGCGCATAAATTGCTCAATGATGTGGTGACCGGGCCAATCCCCAGCGCTGGGAACATGGCGGCCTGGTGGGCGCTGCTGTCGCCGCAGGGGAAAGTGCTGGCCGAGGGGCTCGCGGGCTGGGCGCAAGAGGCGTTGTGGCTCGATGTGCATGCCTCAGTGGCGGATGATTTCTTCAAACGCATGAAGATGTATCGGTTGCGCGCCAACGTGGTGATCGATGATCTACGCGCGAGCCATCGCGCGGGTTGGGCCAGCGAGGCGGAGTCGGGTCAGATCGTGCATCAAGGACGCGTCGGCTATCGGGTGATCGATAGCGCCGACGAGGCCAAGGGCTGGGTAGCAGACGACAGCGACTATGCGCGCGCGCGCATCGCGGCGGGCATCGCCGAACTGGGACAGGATTTCGCGCCGGACAGCGTCTTTGCCCACGATATCGGCATGGATATTCTCGATGGCATCGACTTCGACAAGGGCTGCTATGTGGGCCAGGAAGTGGTGAGCCGGATGAAGCATCGCGGCACGGCGCGGCGACGGCCGGTGATCGTGCGTGGGGTGGAGACGGCTGCGCCGGTGCTGGCGAATGGGCGCGATAGCGGGACCATTGGCCGGGTGGTGGATGGCGCCGCAGTGGGGATTTTGCGGCTGGATCGGTTTGGGCCGGGGATCGAAGCGGTGGTGGACGGGAAGGCGGTGGCGCTGGAACTGCCGGGCTGGGCCACCTACGCGTTCGGCGAGGTCAGCGTCGAGGAGGCTTAACGGCCAGACCCGTTCCACACACTCGATCTGCCCGCGGGCTTGACCCGCGGGTCGCGGCCCGCAACACGTAATCAGTGGTGTGGCCAAAGGCCCGCGGGTCAAGCCCGCGGGAAGGAGCGGTGGGCGTGGTTGAGTGCCCGGCTCGGCCATTAGAGCATAGCTCTCATGGCCTCCTCCCCTTAAGTCGCTCCACTGGAGCGATTTGCCCTGCGGGACGGGTCGGAGTTTGAAGAATCGCGGCCCCTGCCCTACCCTCAAGGCTCAATCAGTTTTGGGGGCAGCATGGCACGCGGAAAAGACCGCGCCTGGCAACGGATGTTGTCCGGACGGCGGCTCGATATTCTGGACCCCTCCCCGCTCGACGTGGAACTAAGCGATATTGCCCATGGGCTGGCGCGCGTGGCGCGCTGGAACGGGCAGACGATTGGGGATTATCCTTTTTCGGTGGCACAGCATTCGGTGCTGGTGCTGGAATTGTTCCGCGCCCACAATCCAGATGCCGACGGCGCCGCGCAATTGCAGGCGCTGCTGCACGATGCACCCGAATATGTGATGGGCGACATCATCTCCCCGTTCAAAGCCGCCATGGGCGGCAATTACAAGGACGTGGAAAATCGGCTGCTCGGCGCGATCCACCTGCGTTTCACGCTGCCGGCGATACCCAGCGCGGCGCTGACCAAGCTGATCAAGAAGGCCGACCGCGAGGCGGCATTTTTCGAAGCGGTGCATCTGGCCGGTTTCGCGCCGCCCGAAGCGCGCAAATTCTTCGGCGAGCCCAGCATGCCGACCTTTGACGTGGACGCTTTCGACCGGCTGATCCGGCCCTGGCCGACGCGCGAAGCGCATGACCGCTTCGTCGCCGCGTTCCACGCCATATCTCTCTAACCAGCCTCAAAAATCCGGCGGAGATTAACCCTAACAAAGGATGAACTTTGCCCTGACGGGGCACCTATGGCTAATGAAGTGTTAAGAAGGCGTGAGCGTTCGCTTCATTTCGGGACATGAGCCATGGGTCTGCCAGATCGTAAAGTGCTGTTGGGAATGGCCGTAGGCGTGCTCTGCGGCATGGGCGTCGCCGCAATCGGGCCGGGCGCCATTGTTTCAGTCTTCGCCGACGAAAGCCGCACTGGCATCGATCCGGATGGATTGGTGAAGTTCGAGGGCAGCGCCTACGACGTCCAGTACGAGGACTGGGTCGACACCACACCCACCAGCAAGAGCCGGGTCAAGAAGATCGAGTTCGGCCGCGTCAGCTATGTGGACATCACCACCACCGCCACGGGCACCTATTCAACCGACGCGATGTTTTCCAACAATATCCAGTATCCGGGCATCGCGGTGAACGAAGTGCCGTCGGACAATGCCGGCGCGATTTCCGTCCTCGGCATTGGCCGGCACTGGACGGTGCTGCCGCTGGTGCGCGGCAACTCGTTCGTTCATATCCGTGGCCGCAACCACTCGACCTTCATTAGCAATGACGTGACCTGCGTGTTTACGCGGCATACAGCGAGCTGCTGACCTTCAGCGAAGCCGCAATTAGCCGAACAGCCAGCCGCGCTTGAACTTGTAGAAGATGTGCAGCCCGATCTGGGTGACCTTGGTCATGCGGGGAGCCCAGGCGGGGCGGACATAGCTGGCGTGGTAGTGCGTCGCATCGGCGACTTCGGTCAGGTAGAGCTCGCCTGCGGTAACTTTGCTGGCGATATCCTGCGCCTGAGCCCAAGATTTCTCGTCGTTGATGCGTTCGGGAATGCCGTCGCAGGCGAAGGAGAACTGGCAGGAATTGCGTCGCGTCTGGTTCTGGTAGACCACGCCGCAAATGGTATTGGGATAACGATGATCCTTGACCCGGTTGAGCACCACCTGCGCCACCGCCACCTGCCCGCGATAGCTCTCGCCACGCGCTTCGAAATAGATCGCCGATGACAGGCACCAAAGCTGCTTGGCATCGGCTGTCATGACGGCGCCGGCCGCATAAGCGCCGGTGGCGGGCGCATTGGCGCGCGCATAGGCCAACTGGTCAGAGGCCAGCATCGGCATTGGGGTCGCGGCCGCCTCGGGGGCCAGACCCGCAATGGCGCGCAGGGCATCGGAATCCATGGCGGGATCGAGCGCGGCGACGGAAATGCGCGGCTGGTCCTCACCCTTGCCGACGATGATCGGATCGGCGTCGGCAAGCTGGGTGGTCGCGGCAGGCTTGGCCGGATCGACGGGGCCGACGCGCAGGTCGGCGATGTGCATGCGGGCACGCTCAAAACTCATGGCGATAGCCATCGCAGTCGGCGTGGGCCGGTGACGATCGGATTTTTCGGCGCGGTTGGGGCCAGAGAAGCTGGCGGTATCGGCCAGGGTATTGACCGAGCCAGTGATGATCGCGTCGGTGCTGGAACTGGCCATGCTGGCCTCGGCGAGCGCAGGCATGGGCTTGCCCAGATCGCCCAAATCTCCGGACGCGGGTCCGTGGGCGGCAGCGGTGAGGCCGGCAAAACTCATTGTGCCGATGACGCCCAATGCCAACAGACGGGCAAAAGGGTGTCGCCGAGCAACCGCTCTGGCCGCGCCCTTTCGGACGACGGGCCGGTGTGGATGGGCCATCAACGCTACTCAACACTTACGCAACAAAACTAATCGCCGGCGAAAGTGACGCTAAAATGCCGACGATCGTGATGATGTCTGATTAGGGTTAGCAGCCGGTAAACGGAGGATGTGACGACAGCGTGGGGAAATGCGGGCACGGATGTGGCGGGGGATTTTGTCGCAGAGGGGCCACCCGCTACTCGCAGGCGGCGATGATGGGGGCGATGGCTTGGTCGAGGCCCTGGACGCGGAAGCGCACGGTGAGGGAACGGGTGCTGACGGGGGTGACACGGACGGTCAGGTTGGTGGCGCCTTGGAAAGACTCGAGGAAGGTCTTGGCGTCGCGGGTCACCAGCAGGGCGGTGTTGGCGTCGGTGGTCGGCAAGGTCAGGTTGCGGGCGGCCTGCAAATCGAGCTGCAGGCTGATGCCGGCGTCGCTGCCGATCGGCGACATGGTATTGCCCGCAAAAGAAAATTTGACCGAGAGCGCCTTGGCGGCACAGGCCACGGTCATCACTGCGGGCTGGCGGCCGCTGGGGCGGGCGGGGATCAATTGCTCGGAATTGAACGACACGCTGTTGGCGGTATCGCCGGGGGCGGCGCGGAAGATGGCGTCGTAGCAGGCCAGTCGTTCGGGATCGTCGGTGACGGCGGCGCAGGTCGCGCCATTCGCCTGGGAGAAGGCGGGAGTTGCGGGCAGCAGAGGCAAGAGCAGCAGCGCCAGAACCGGCAAAAGTTTCAAAGCAACATCCCTATCGTGTGCGCGGTCTCGTGCCGCGCTGCGCCCAGTGTATATAGGGGGTGTGACGGCGTTAGTTAAGCCAAGGCCTGCGCCAGGGTCAGCCGGGCGACCGGAACACGATAGGGTGAGCAGCTCACGTAATCGATGCCCAGGCCGGCAAAGAAGCGCAGCGAGGCTGGATCGCCGGCATGTTCGCCGCAAATGCCGATCTTGAGGCCTGGATTGGTGGCGCGGCCGCGGGCGATTGCCATGGCGATCAACTCGCCGACACCCTTCTCGTCGATGCTGACAAAGGGGTCGCGCTCATAAATGCCCTTGCGCTGATAGGCGGCGAGGAAGGTCGGCGCGTCATCGCGGGAAATGCCGAACGTGGTCTGGGTCAGGTCGTTGGTGCCGAAGGAGAAGAAATCCACCAGCGGGGCGATCTCGCCAGCGCGGAGGCAGGCACGTGGCAGCTCGATCATGGTGCCGAAGGAGAATTTGACCTTGCCAGAGCGCAGCACACCCGAATTGGCGATGATGGTGTTGACCTTGTCACGTACCCAGGCGACTTCGCTGACGGTCGACACGAAGGGGACCATAACCTCGAACTCGACTGGTTTGTCCTGCGTTTCGGTCGCGGCGCGAACACCGGCGATGACAGCCTGCATCTGCATCTGCAGAATTTCTGGATAGGTGATGGCCAGCCGCACGCCGCGATGGCCGAGCATGGGATTGATCTCGGCAATTCGCTCGAGCCGCAGGCGCAAAGCACGCACGGCAAGGCCCAGCGACTGCGCCGTTTCCTCGATATCCTCATCGGTGCGCGGCAGGAATTCGTGGAGCGGTGGATCGAACAGGCGGACGGTGACCGGCAGGCCCTTCATGGTCGAAAACAGGTCGGAATAATCACCGGTCTGAAAGCCCACCAGCCCATCGACGGCGCGGGCACGATCGTCTTCGTCCTCGGAAAGGATCATGCGGCGCAACGCCACCATGCGCTCGGGGGAGAAGAACATGTGCTCGGAACGGGCCAGGCCAATACCCTCGGCACCAAAGCTGAGCGCGGTGCGGGCGGATTCGACGGTTTCGGCATTGGTGCGCACTTCGATGGTGCGCGAGGCATCGGACCAGCCGAGCAGCTTACCGATAGCGCCACCGATATGCGGCTGCGCCAGCGGCAGTACGCCGGCATAGACGTGGCCGTCGCTGCCATCGATGGTGAGGCGGTCGCCGCTGCGGAATTCGCGGTCGCCGATGCGGGCGACCATCTCGGTGGCATCGACGGAGAGGTTGCGCACACCGGCAACGCAGGGCTTGCCGGTGATGCGGGCGATGACGCCGGCATGGCTGGACATGCCGCCACGGGCGGTCAGGATACCGGTGGCGGCCTTCATGCCCTCGATATCGGCGGGGCCGGTTTCGTTCACCACCAAAATGCAGTGCTTGCCGCGAGCGCGCAGGCGCGCCGCGTCCTCGGGATTGAAGACGATGATGCCGCTGGCGGCGCCAGGTGCCACACCAAGGCCGATGGCAATGGGCGCAGCGTTTTCGGTGGAGCGCAGGCGCGGATGCAGCAATTGGGCCATGCGGGCCGGATCGACGCGGCTGACGGCGTTCTGGGCCGACCAGACTTTGCGCGATACGCGGTCGACAGCGGCTTCGAGTTCGGCGGCCGGGGTGGCCTGAATGCCGCGCGCGGAGACGAACTGCACCTGGCCACGCTGAATAGCGACGAGGCAGGTCATGTGGCGGCCGGCCTTGGCGTCGAGCAGGCTAACCAGCGCGTGGATGTCCTCGGGCAGGCGCGGCAGCGCGGAGCCATCGACGGGGGCCGGGCCGAGGGCGCCGGTGACGGCATTGCGGGTCAGGAATTGTTCCAGCTCGCCACTAGCGGCAGTCTGCACCAGGACGATTTGTCGCGAGCGGTCATCGTCCTGCCGCGGCCCGGACCAGGCCTGGCCGAAGCCGTAGGAATCAAACGCGTTCTTGATGGCCTTGGCCAACGGGCGGCTGGGATCGACCGAATCTTCGGGACTGGCCGGCGCGCTGATGCCGGTCTTGGCGGGCATGAGGCCGCCATTGTGGTGGCTGGCCGAGGTGCGCACCACCAGCGTCGGCGGCTTGGCATCCTCGCCCACCAGCTTGAACAGGCAGGCGATCCAATGGGTGCGCAGCCGCGTGTCCTTGCGGGCGCGTTCGGCCTGCAAAGCCTCCCAGGCGCCACGGGTGATGGCAATGGTGGGGATGGTGGGAAAGCCGGTTTCGCCGACACGGAAAATCCAGCGGGCCTTGCCGGCGAGCAGCTTGAGCTGGCTGGCCGACAGGTTTGCCTTCCCCACCGCGGGGGCAATCGCAAACATTTCCTGCGCCAAACTCACCGATAAGTCCTTGTCTTCAATTGCATTGCATAATGCCCATCAGTGCCGGTCACCGCAACAAGACTTGACTTGGCCATGATCAGAAAGCATCTCACTGGAATGGAAAAGCGGCCACATCTCGACATTCTGCTGTGTGCCCCGCGCGGATTTTGCGCCGGGGTCGATCGTGCCATCCAGATCGTTGAGCTGGCGCTGGAGAAATATGGCGCGCCGGTCTATGTGCGCCATGCGATCGTGCACAACAAATATGTGGTGGATGGCCTGCGCGACAAGGGCGCGATCTTTGTCGAGGAGCTCGACGAGATCCCCGACACCGGGGCGCCGGTGGTGTTTTCGGCCCATGGCGTGCCCAAGAGCGTGCCGGCCGATGCGCGGACGCGGAACATGTTCTTCCTCGATGCCACCTGCCCGCTGGTGAGCAAGGTGCATGTCGAGGCGCAGCGGCATTTTGCCGAGGGCCACGAGATCGTGCTGATCGGGCACAAGGGACACCCCGAAGTGGTGGGCACGATGGGGCAATTGCCGGCCGGCGCGATCACGCTGATCGAAACGGTCGCGGATGTGGCTGGGTTTACGCCGCGCGACCCGCAGACACTGGCCTTCGTGACCCAGACGACGCTGTCGGTGGATGATACGCGCGAGATCGTCCGCGCCTTGCAGGCAAAGTTTCCGGCAATCAACGGGCCGCATAAGGAAGACATCTGCTACGCCACGACCAATCGGCAGGAAGCCATCAAATCGGTGGCACCGGAAGTCGATGCGATGATCGTTGTGGGCTCGTCCAATTCGTCGAACTCGCTGCGGCTGGTGGAAGTGGCCGAACGGGCCGGCTGCAAGGTATCGATGCTGGTGGACCGGGCGGCGGAGATCGACTGGAGCCGGCTTGAGGGTATTCGCACGCTCGGGGTTTCGGCGGGGGCCTCGGCGCCGGAAAAGCTGGTGGACGAAGTGATCGAGGCGTTCGCCCAGCGCTATGACATCAAAGTGGAGGCGCGGGTGACGGCGCGGGAAAATATCGCCTTCAACATTCCGCGCGAATTGCGCACCATCGCGGCGGCCGTTGGCCAATGAGCCTGGATTTGATCGAGAGCGCGCGGCTGGTGCTCAGCGGCTGGACGATGGAGCAGGTCGATGACCTGCTGCGCCTGCATGGCAATCCCGATGTGTCGCGCTATCTGAAGGCGGATGGGTCGCCGTGGGATCGAGCGAAATGCGAAGCACGGGTGGCGCTCTGGCTGGACAATTTCGCCGGCCATCGCATGGGCAAGCTGCGCGTGCGGCGCAAGAGTGACGGTATCCTGGTGGGGCGCGCAGGATTTGGCCTGCACGGTGAGCGCGGTGAGCCGGAAATCGGCTATGCGATGTTCCCCGAATATCACGGCAACGGCTATGCGACCGAGGCGGCCAGCGCACTGCGAGACTGGATCTTTCGGGAAACCGACTGGATGTATTTCCTCGGCTTCGCCGATGTGCGCAACGCGCCTTCGCTGGCGGTGTTGACCAAGATCGGCATGGTACGCACCCACGTTGGCGAGCTCGACGGACAGCAGACGCAATGCCACATCATGCATAAAGGCCAGTTATCGGCATGAGCGAGACCGTCATCATCCACACCGACGGGGCCTGCTCGGGTAATCCAGGCCCCGGCGGCTGGGGCGCGATCCTGCAATATGGCGACAAGACTAAAGAGCTCAAGGGCGGCGAACAGCTCACCACCAATAATAAGATGGAGCTGACGGCGGCGATCGAGGCGCTCAATGCCCTCAAGCGCCCTTGCACCGTCGAAATCCATACCGACAGCCAATATGTCAAGAATGGCGTGCAGAGCTGGATGAAGGGCTGGAAGAAAAACGGCTGGAAGACTGCCGACAAAAAGCCGGTGAAGAACCTCGAACTGTGGCAGGCGCTGGACGAGGCGACCAAGCGCCACACCATCGAGTGGAAATGGGTCAAGGGCCACGCCGGGCATGACCTCAACGAGCGCGCGGACCAGTTGGCCAATGAAGGCATGGCGCCGTTCAAGCAGAAGAAGCGTGATCCGCTGATGCCACCGGTTTAGGGGGTGAGCGCATACGCTGGCGCTTCGTTCCTCTGCAGCCTCCACACACTCGATCTGCCCGCGGGCTTGACCCGCGGGTCACTCTCGACAAGCACTTGGTGCTGGGGCGAGGGGCCCGCGGGTCAAGCCCGCGGGAAGGACGGTGGGTGGGGGATGCTCAACTCAAAACATGTTGCGTTAGATGTTCGGAACCTGACTTTAGGCCTTGGCCCGCTTCGGCAACATCCGCTTGATGGTCTTCCAGAGCGGCGCGATGACGTAGCCGGCGACGGGGATCATGATCGCCCCCAACACCAGGCCGAAAATGAAGTCGACCAGCGCCGTGGCGAACCAGCCCGCAAAGCCGGCGATCGCCGGCAGCGCATGCTCGGCCCAATGGGCGGCCGCTTCGATGACGAGCTCGGGACCGTTGAGGCCGAATTGATCGAGGCCGTGCGCGACGATGCTGCCGCCGACCCAGGTCATGGCGGCGGTCCCGATGACGCTCAAAACCTGCATGAAGACCGGCATGAATACGACGATGCCGCGGCCGGTAGCCCGCCCGGCACCCGTGCGGGCGTTCTTGGCGGTCCAGAGGCCGAAATCGTCGGCTTTGACGATCAGCGCCACGGCGCCGTAAACCGCAATCGTGATCCCGATGCCGGCAATGGCCAGGATCACCGCACGGGTCCAGAAATCCGGCACGTCGATGGCGGCCAGGATGATGGTCATGATTTCGGCCGACAGGATGAAATCGGTCTTGATCGCGCCTGCGACCTGTTGATCTTCCATTGTCTTGGGATCGATCGCGGTCGGTTCAAGCGCTGCCTCATGGGCCTCGGCACTGTGGGGCGCCAGGGCATGGAAGACCTTCTCGGCCCCCTCGTAGCAAAGGTAGGCACCACCGATCATCAGCAATGGGGTGATCAGCCACGGAGCGAACAGGCTCAGGATCAAGGCGGCTGGCAAGAGGAAGAACAGCTTGTTCTTGATCGATCCCCAGGCAATCTTGCCGACGATCGGCAGTTCGCGGTCGGCCTTGAAGCCTTGCACGTAGTTTGGCGTCACGGCGGCATCGTCGATCACCGCGCCGGCGGCCTTGACCCCGGCCTTGGCGGCCTGTCCGGCGATATCGTCAAGCGAGGCCGCGGCGACCTTGACCAGGCCGGCGACGTCATCGAGGAGGGCAAGAAGTCCGATGCTCATCGTCGATCCTTTTGTAGCGCCAGTGTGACTTGGCATTGCGCGGCCCGGGGCGCAATATCCTGGGCATGAAGAAAATCATGCTCGTCGCTGCTTTCATACTCGTCGCAACGTTGCCCGCGCTGGCACAGTTTCCGCCGCCAGGCGTTTATCAATGCGTCGACATGAACGGCAAGGCCTTCGGCATCCTGACCTTGCAGGTGGCTGGCGACTATCAGTTCGACTCGAAGTCCACGGTGGGCGGCAGCGGCCAGGTGGCCTCGTCGGGCAATAGCGTCAACGCGCTCAGCGGGCCACTGGCCGATATCGGGCTGACGGGCAGCTTCACTACCGACGCCAAGGGCGAGGCGTCGTTCATGTTCACCACCAATATGGGCAGCGTGCTGTGCGCGTTGCCAGTGCGGTAGGGTTGAGTGGGATCTTAACGATCACCCCTCTTCCTGTCTTCCCGCGGGCTTGACCCGCGGGCCACTCGCGGCAAACGCGTCGTCCAGCTGGTGGGGTGAAAGGCCCGCGGGTCAAGCCCGCGGGAAGGACAGTGGGTGGGGCGATGACATGCCATGCAGCACCCGAAGCTGCCTTAACCCGCGACCTTCGAAAAGTCGGCCACCAGATGCATGGTGTCGCGCAGGCGGCTGAGCAGGTTCAGGCGGTTGACGCGGACCATTGAGTCTTCATCATTGACCATGACGGCGGTGAAGAAGGCATCGACCGGACCGCGCAGGGTGGCGAGTTCGGCCATGGCGCCCTTGTAGTCGTTGCGGCCGACATGGGCCGATACGGCAGCTTGGACGGCATCGACCACGAAGGCCAGATCGGTCTCCTCGCGCAGGCGTAGCAGGCCTTGATCGACCGCGCCGTTATAGGTCAGGTTGAACTTCTTTTCCTCGGCGGCCAGGATGTTCGCCGCACGACGGTAGCCGGCGAGCAGGTTGACGCCGTCGTCGGAGGACAGCAGTTCGCTGAGCGCTCCGACGCGCTGGATGATTTCGAGGATATCGTCGCTGTCGGCCGAAATCACCGCATCGACCAGATCGTGGCGGGCGCCGGCATCGCGGAGTGTGCCCTTGAGGCGGTCGTGGAAGAAGGCCAGCAGATCGGGCTCGACCTTGAGCGGGAAGCGCAGGCCGTTTTCGGCGATGATGCGGATTATGCCCAAAGCAGCGCGGCGCAACGCAAACGGATCGCGAGAACCGGTGGGCTTTTCGTCGATGGCCCAGAAGCCGGTGAGGAGGTCGAGCTTATCGGCCAGGGCGACGGCGATAGCGGTGGGATCGGTCGGCACCTTGTCGGTGGGGCCGAGGGGCTTGTAGTGCAACTCGACGGCATTGGCGATATCGGCGGGCTCGCCCTGGGCGGTGGCATAGTAGCGGCCCATCAGGCCCTGCAGCTCGGGGAATTCGCCGACCATGCCGGTGGTCAGATCGGCCTTGGCGAGCATGGCGGCGCGCTTGGCGCGCTCCACGTCGGCGCCGACCATGGGGGCGATTTCGCCGGCCAGTTTGACGATGCGCTCGACGCGGGCGAACTGGGTGCCCAGCTTAGCATGGAATACGGTGTCTTCGAGCTTGGGCAGGCCATGCTCCAGCGGCGTCGCCAGATCGCCCTGATAGAAGAAGGCGGCATCGCTGAGGCGGGCGCGAATAACGCGCTCATTGCCGGCGGTGATCACGGCGCCGCCATCACTGGCGATGGTATTGGCGGTGATGATGAAATTGGGCGCCAGCTTGCCCGACGCATCGCGCAGGCAGAAGCACTTCTGGTTAATGCGGATGGTGGCGATGATGACTTCTTCGGGGAGCTTCAGAAACTCCGGATCGAAGGCGCCCATCATGACGACGGGCCATTCGACTAGGCCCGCGACTTCCTCGAGCAGGTTCTCGTCGGCGATGACGGTCAGGCCCTGGGCAAAGGCGAGATTGTCGGCATCGGCTTTGATGATTTCCTTGCGGCGATCGAGATCGAGCACGACCTTGGCGCGTTCGAGCGCGGTCACGTAATCATCGAAGCGGCGCACCTTGATGGCGTCTGGCGCGAGGAAGCGGTGGCCGAAGGTGGTCTGGCCGGAGGTCAGTTCGTTGCTAGCGAAGGGGATGACCACGGGGTCTTCGTTTTCGCTGCCAAAAGTGGCGGTGATGGCGCGCAGCGGGCGCACCCAATTGAAGCTGCCGCTGCCCCAATGCATGGATTTGGCCCAGGAAAAATCGGTGAGGATCTTGGGCAGGATGGCGGACAGCAGCGTGGCGGCGTCGGCGCCGGGCTTTTCAATCTGGGCGATGTAGAAATCGCCCTTCTTGGGATCGCTTTCGATCTTGGCCTGATCGATGGTGGTCAGCCCGGCCGCGCGCAAAAAACCGTCAATGGCAGGCTGGGGCGCGCCGACCTTGGGGCCTTTTTTCTCTTCGCGCGTATCGGGCGAGCGAGCCGGCAGGCCGGTCACGGTCAGCGCCAGGCGGCGCGGGGTGACGAAGGCGCGGGCGCCCTCATAGACTAGGCCCGCATCGACCAGCGCATTGGTGACGGCCTTCTTCAGATCTTCGGCCGCGCGACGCTGGAAGCGGGCGGGAATCTCTTCGGAAAAAAGTTCGAGCAGCAATTCGGGCATAGCAGCGCACCAGACGTTAGAGGCGCGGGTTTGTTAGCTTGGGGGGAGACGGATGTCCATTGCGCAGGTGGGGTATCGTGCCACGCCCTCGTGGTTCGAGGCTCGCAAGGGCTCGCACCTCACCATGAGGGCTACTGATAGAACTGCGGTGTTCCAACAGCCCTCATCGTTCCAGTAGTCCTCATGGTGAGGCGGGAGGCGCAGCCGACCCTCGAACCACGAGGGCGTGGCGCCATGTCACCACCCGCCGCCGCCACCGCCGCCGCCGCCACCGCCGGACGATCCGCCTCCGCCGCCACCCGAGCTAAACCCGGACGATGACGCCTGCACCGGCTGCGCCGCGACCATGGCGGCGGTCATGCCGGCTGCGGCGGCGCTGACGGTGTTGGAGATATTGCTGGCCATGTTGCCGGCGCCAAAACCACTGCCGCCGCTATACCAGAGCGGGGAATAACCGCCGGTGGCATCACTGACGGCGTTGCGGGCGAGTTCGGCCTCGAAATGGTCGCTCCAGGGCTTTTCCACGCCGAGCGCGATGGCATAGGGCAGGATGCGTTCGAAGCGGTCCACGGTCATGGGCGGTTCGCCGGCAATGTTGAGGCGCTCTTTCTCGGCGGTTTCCAGATACATCTTGAAGCCGTCGATCTGGTCCATGACTTTGCGGCCCTGAATGGTGGGCGCGCGCATCAGAACGGCGAAGACCACGGTGATCAGGACGATGGAAATCGCTGCGATGGCGGCGGTATTGACCGTCATCTGTGTGAGGGAATCGAGCGCAAAGCCGAAGATATTGAAAGCCACCACAGTGACCCAGAAGGCGGCGAACAGCTTGGTGAAAATGCCGCCCTTCCAGATCGAACTGAACGAGGTTCCAAACAGGCCCAGAACGACGCCGATGATGATGGAGCCGATCAGCCAGAGCGGATCGAGGACATCGAACAGCACCATGGCGCCGAGCAGCGCGAACGCCAGCACGTAGCCGAGCACCGCATAACCGACATTGCCCTTGAACCAGGTTGAGCGGTTTTCCTTTTCGATGGCGGAAACGAATTCGCCGCGTTTCTTCTGCAAGGCCAGACCGGTGGACTTGTCGACGGTGACGTCGCCCTCGGCGGCAAAATAACCGAAAACGATCTGTTCGCCGGACGGCAGGGGGGCATCGGGCTGCTTGCCGGTGGCCGTGACACGCAGGTGGTCGCCGGAATTGTCGATGGTCACCAGCCCTTTGACGCCGAGCTCAAAAATGGTCGCGGTGAAGGCGGTCCAGCCGGACTTATCGAAACCCCATTTGTGCACGTAGTGGGTGAGACCGGGGGAGAAGTCCTTGGGCGGATGGAACAGGGGAATGATGGTGCCCTTTTCCGGGTCCCGGCCAACGCGCGACCAGGCGAGGAAATTGTAGGCCAGCACCAGGAGCGCCGCGATGACGGGGAAAATGACCTCGCGCAAGTCGGAGAGCCATTGCAGCCACGCTTCGAGGCCGGTCGGCAGGACCAGCACGCCCTTCTGGAAGGCCACGACGAAGCTCATCCCCTCCCCGGCGCCAAGCTGGCGCGTAGTGCGGAAGGTCGCTGTATTGTCCGACGTGCGGGTGATGGTAACGGCTTGTTCGGTGGAGCCCACGGGGCCGGTATAGCCCGCACTGTTGGCGATGACTGCGCCCTCGGGCAGCGTCACATTGGCCACCGCGTTGACGATCGGGAAAATCCAGTAATTGCCGGTGGCGTTCCAATAGAGCTCGTCGTGGCCCTCGAAGGTACGCGCCATGCGGGTCATGGTGTAATTGATGACGTAGCGATGCTTGCCGGGATTGAGGAAGACGTCGGGATCGCCGATCCAGATGCGCTGGAAATCGCCCATGCGCTCGATGCGGAACGCCTCGTCCTGCCCGTCGCGGGTGACAGACAGGACATCAAAGCCGGGGCGGATCTTGCCGCCCTCGGGCCCGAGCAGCGTGACGGGGATATCGCGGTAGATGCCGCGCCGGATCTCGTCACCCTCGGCCTGCACATCGATGGTTTCGGTGACGTTGACCGTCCCATCGGTGGCGAGGATCACATCGGCGGTGAAAGCACGAATTTCCTCGCGCGCCGCGGCGGGCAGCGCCAGGAGCAGGCCGACAAGCAGCGCAAGCAGAAGCCGGGCGATGGGGCGCATGGCGTCAGAACTTGACGGTCGGGACGGCGCGATCGGCGGGGTTTTCCAGCTCGAAATACTCAGCCTTCTCGAACTTGAAATTGTTGGCGATCAGGTTGGACGGGAAGCTTTCCACCGTCGTGTTCAGGTTGCGCACGGCGCCATTGTAGTAGCGGCGCGAGAGCTGGATTTCGTCTTCGATGGTCTGCAGCGCCTGCTGGAATTCCAGGAAATTGGTGCTGGCCTTGAGATCGGGATAGGCCTCGGCCACCGCGATCAGGCGGCCCAGCGCGCCCGACAGGGCGCCTTCGGCCTTGGCGCGTTCCTCGGGGCTGGCATTGGCGGCGCTCTGCGCGTTGACGCGGGCATCGGTCACCGCCTGCAGCGTATCGCGCTCGTGCGACATGTAGCCTTTGACGGCTTCCATAAGGTTGGGGATGAGATCGGTGCGGCGCTTGAGCTGCACATCGATGCCCGACCATCCCTCCTGCACCAACTGCCGGTTCTTGACCAGGCTGTTGTAGATGGAGATGGCATAGACGACCGCGACGACGACGACAGCAAGAATAATCCAGATGGTCATAAACGCCTCCAATGCGAGGCGGAATCTCGCCCCAATGCCCCGGCGGGACAGTGGCATTGGGGACGAAGGGAAGCAACGGGATTTGGGGCCTCGGCACGCACCATTCTTGCCGCGGCGGCATTAATTCTGCCGCTTGGTCAATTCTACCGAGAAATCGAGGAAGAGTTAGAGGAATGCCGCGCCGGTGAGGCTTTCGCTCAGGGTCCAGAGGCGATCGGCCAGGGCGGGATCGATGGCCCAGGGGCGGACTCCTAGCAGGGTTGTGGAATCCGCGGCCGTGGCAACGGCGAGGTCGCAATCCTCGCAGTAGACGCCACCCATGAAGTCGAGTTGCGAGCTGGTGGCGCACCACACGCTGGTGGCGGCGCCTTGGGCGGCAGTCTTCATATTGCGGGCCGGATCGATGATCGCCTTTCCCTGCGCATCGACATAGCCGGAGGCCAGCAGATCGGCGGGCGAGATGTAACGCACCAGATCGGTGATGACACCACCGGGATGGACGGCGAAGGCCCGCACGCCATGGGCGGCACCGCGGGCATCGAGGCCGACCGCGAACAGGGCATTGGCGGTTTTGGACTGGCCGTAGGCGATGCCCCGATCATAGGCGCGGGTGAGGAAGTTCGGGTCATCGAAATCCACGCTGGCGTGGTGGTGGCCGATTGAGGAGACCGAGACGACGCGGGCGCCATTGGCGCGCTGTAGAGCCGGCCACAGGCGGGCGGTGAGCTGGAAGTGGCCGAGATGGTTGGTCGAGAACTGGGATTCATTGCCGCGCGCATCGCGTTGCAGCGGCGGATACATGATGCCGGCATTGTTGATTAGAATGTGCAGCGGACGGTTGGAGGAGAGGAAGCGGCTGGCAAAGCCATCGATGGATGCGGCATCCATCAGGTCAAGGGATTCCAGCTCGGCGCCGGGCACGGTGCCAAGTGAAAGCTGCGCCTTTTCGCGATCGCGGGCGGGGACGATGACTGTGGCGCCGGCAGCGGTCAGCGCCTTGGTAATTTCCAGCCCCATGCCTGCATAACCGCCGGTGACGATAGCAATTTTGCCGGACAGATCGGTGCCGGCGACGATTTCCTGGGCGGTGGTGGCGGCACCGAAGCCCGAGCCGATGGGCGCTTGAAGAGTGGACATTGTGGTCTCCTGTCGTTTCGCAGCAGGATCTATGCCTCAGCACCCGGATTCCCAATGCTTGAAAGTCCGTGATTTTTGAGCGATCGTACGCAATGAGTTCCGATCCGCTTTCTGAAATTCTCGATCTGGTCAATGCGCGCTGCTTGCTTTCGGGCAGCTTGGTTGGCGGCGGGGCTTGGGCGCGACGCTTCGAACGACCCGACGTAATCAAGTTCATGGCAGTGGCCGAGGGGCGCTGTTGGGTGATCATGGACGGGCTGGCGCCGGTTGGACTGGCGACTGGCGATGTCATCCTGGTCAATGGCAGCCGCTCGTTCGTCCTGACCAGCGAGCGGACGCTAACGCCCGAAATGGCCACGGCAACGTTGGACGGAATGGCCGGCATGATTGTCGCACGCGACGCCGGGCGGGATTTTCTCATGATCGGCGGGCATGTGGCGGCCGATCCGAAGCGACAAAGCATCCTGCTCGACGTGCTGCCGCCAATGATCCATGTGCGCAGCGTCTCGGCCGAAGCGGTGGCGCTGAATTGGGTGGTCGACCAGATTGTGCGCGAGATGGCGGTGGACCGGCCGGGTGCGGCGGTGGCGACCGCGCAACTGGCGCAATTGATGTTCGTGCAGGCGCTGCGGGCGCATCTGGCGAGCGCCGAGCCGATGGAAGAGGGCTGGCTCAAGGCGCTGGGCGATGAGCGGATTGCCCCGGCGCTGCGGCTGATGCATGGCGATCCTGCCCGAAGCTGGACGCTGGGCGAACTGGCCAAGGCGGTAGCAATGTCGCGCACGACGTTTGCGCTGCGCTTCAAGACGGCAGTTGGCGTGGCGCCGCTGGCCTATCTGCTGGGTTGGCGCATGCGGCTGGCCGAGCGCGACCTGCGCGACAGCGAAGTGCCCGTGTCCGCGCTGGCTCGAACGCTGGGCTATGCGTCCGAAAGCGCGTTCAGCAATGCGTTCAAGCGCACAATCGGGATGGCACCGAAGCGGTATCGGACAAGTTCGCGCAGCGCGGGGAGCATTGCGCTGAACTAACCGATTGTCGCCGTGGCGCGATTGTCGACGCTCGACTTGCCATCCTCATGACCAATCGGATTGATACTTCTCTGGAAACGACGAGTAAAATTTCCGAATTGCCGTTGACAGCTTTCCTGCCTTTTCGCCCAAGGCTTCGAAACAATCAGCGTAATGTCTAATTTCTCGACTGGAGAACCGATACTTGGGACCTCTCATCCTAGTTTCTCGCTTTTTTGTCGTGAAGATTGATGGGACCAGAAACCACTCATCGGGAAGTGGCACTGCCTTATTGTCGATTATAGCGTATGCCCCTTCCGCCTCCACCACCGCGTGCGCGATATCATTTCTCCGCTGCCCAGCATTTTGATAGAGCTTCAAAAAGGCCTTAAGTTCCGCCAACAGCGCCGGATTCTCGTGTTGTTCGAAGTAGGCCTCGCTGGCGTATTTGATCATCTCCTGGCGCGTGCTTGGCGCTGTGATCGTGCCAAAGGAACGCATGAGTACATGATTCCCGCCTTTTGGCTTCACAAGAGAAGAGTAGACGGTTGCGATACTAGTCTCGCACCCTTCCCAACGGTGTAATGCATATCCAACAGCAGCATAGATTGGCACTACCGCTGCATCCCCAACAGGCGCTAGCGATGCCTTATTAAACGGATCAGGCTCGAGCAAGTTAACTGCCATTCTTGTCTCCGTCCAAGACGACATTATGAGCAACGTCGCCAAACATGGCGACATGCTACTGCAATAACTTAGCGTCCTGCATGAGCGCTACCACAGGAGTACGGTTGCGTACCCTATTCAGCCCCACCGCCAGCCGTCTCCAACCACGCCGCACCACACGCCTTGGCCAGGTCGCGGATGCGCAGGATGTAGCTCTGGCGTTCGGTAACCGAGATGACGCCGCGGGCATCGAGCAGATTGAAGTTGTGCGATGCCTTGATCACCTGCTCATAGGCGGGGACGGCCATGGTCTGCCGGTTGCCATCGGCGCCCTTGAGCAGGATGGCCTTGCACTCGTCCTCGGCATCCTTGAAGTGGCGGAACAGCATGTCGGTATCGGCGGCCTCGAAATTGTACTTCGAGAATTCCTGCTCGTTCTGCAGGAACACGTCGCCATAGGTGACCTTGTCGTCGCCGGTGCCGCCATTGAAGTTGAGGTCGTAGACGTTCTCGACGCCCTGCACATACATGGCGAGGCGTTCCAGCCCATAGGTGATTTCGCCTGGGACCGGGGAGCATTCAAAGCCCGCGACTTGCTGGAAATAGGTGAACTGGCTGACTTCCATGCCGTCGCACCAGCATTCCCAGCCGAGGCCCCAGGCGCCCAGCGTCGGGCTTTCCCAATCGTCCTCGACGAAGCGCACGTCATGCAGCGCGATATCGAGGCCAATGGCGGCCAGCGAGCGCAGGTACAGCTCCTGCATGTCGGACGGCGACGGCTTCAGGATGACCTGGAACTGGTAATAGTGCTGCAACCGGTTGGGATTTTCGCCATAGCGGCCATCCTTGGGGCGGCGGCTGGGCTGCACATAGGCGGCCTTCCACGGCTTGGGGCCAAGCGCGCGCAGGGTGGTGGCGGTGTGAAACGTGCCGGCGCCCATCTGCATGTCGTAGGGCTGCAGGATGACACAACCCTGCTCCGCCCAGAACTGCTGCAGCGTCAGGATGAGGCCCTGGAACGAGTTCCGGGGGTCCATATAGGAGGGGCGATCGGTCATGGGTCAGGTCCGGCTGAATGTCGGCCGGAACCTAGTGGGGAGGCCGCGAGGGGTCAATCGGCATTGTGGCCCCTGCCCTACTCCTTGTCCCCTGGCCGGAACGTGCCGTCCTTGTCGCGCTTGAGATCGATGACGCCGGGTTGGGCGCGTTCGCGCAGATCACGTTCGCGGCGAACGCGGCGGGCTTCCTCCTCGTCCTTCTTGAAGGTGCCGGTCCAGTCGCGCCAGATCTTGCGGACGCCGAGATAGATGATCAGTGCGATGCCGACATAGATGGCGAGGCGGATGAAAATTGCGGTCATCTAGAGGCCCAGCCGCGCCCAGACGGCGCGGTCCTCGATGCTGGCGGAAACGTCCCCGACCAGACTTTGCGCGGAAAAGCCGAAGCGGGGAAAATTGATCAGGCCGCGCTTTGGTTCGATCAGCTTGAGCACGATGTCCTTGCCATAGCGGCTACGCAGCACTTCATGCACGTCGCCGATGGCATCGATCAGGCCGAGGTCGAGCCCGCGCAGGCCGGTCCACCACTCGCCGGTGAACAGGGCATCGTCGGCGCCTTTGAGCTTGGCACCACGGCGAGATTTGACGTGGTCTATGAACACCTGGTGGATGTCCAATTCGAAGGTTTTGATGCGCTCAACGTCCTCGGCCTTTTCGGGCTGGAAGGGATCGAGGGTGGATTTATTGCGACCGGCGGTATGGACGCGGCGTTCGATGCCGAGCTTGCCGATGGCGTCGACAAAGCCGAAGCCGGCCATGATGACGCCGATCGAGCCGACGATGGAGGATGGATCGGCGAAGATTTCATCACCGGCGACCGCGATGAAATAGCCGCCCGAGGCCGCGGCATCCTCGACGAAAACCAGCACCGGCTTGTTGTGCTCGTTAGCCAGGTCGCGGATGCGCTTGGAGATCAGCCGCGACTGTACCGGCGAGCCGCCGGGAGAATTGACAATGATGGCCACGGCGGGCGCCGATTTGATGGCGAAGGCGCGGGCGAGCAGTGGCGCCACATTGGCAATGTTGAGCCGGCCCTGACGCTGGTCGGCGGCGATGACGCCCTGCAGGCGGATGACGGGAATGACGGTCTTGTCGCGCCCAATGAGGCGCTTGAACCAATTGCCCCGTTTTGCCGGTGTCTGCGCCATGCCCGCTCCGATGTTGCTGCGGCCAGATTTAGGGCGCATCGCGGCCAATTACCAGACGAGCCGCGCCGTCCCACGCAAGATTGCGTCGAATTGCGGGGTAAAGGCGCGCCCCTCGACATCGTGCAGGGCGCGGGTGGAGAGCATGGTCAGCGGCGCGCGGGAGCCCTTGACGGCGCGCAGCAGCACGCGGGTGACCGGGACATCGGCGCGCGGGCTGAGCGGCAGTATGGTGATGGCACCAAAGCGGGCGGCAAAGGCCGACAGCAGCGGCGGCAGCGATTCGACGGGATATATGAAAATGACTTCGCCCCCCGCGGCGGCAGCCCCAGCGGCGGTCTTCACCCAGAGATCAAGGCTTTCCGCTCCCATATGCCGGGCATCAGCGCGGGCGCCGTCCTTGGCGAGGGTGCCCCCGGCGCTGTCGAAGAAGGGCGGATTGGCGATGACACTGGAATAGGCGTTCTCGCGCAAGCCGGCGGCGAGGCGGGCGGCGCCCTTGGCGGCGACATCGACCTCGATCACCGTGGTGCGGGCGGCAAAATGGTTCTCTTCGGCATTGAGCCTCGCCAAAGCCAGCATGTCGGAATTTTGATCGACCATTGTGGCGGCCAGCGCCGGGTTGTGCGCCAGCGCCACGAGGCCGGCGGTGCCGACACCGCAGCCGAGGTCCAGCAATGCAGTGCTATCGCTCGCCACGGCGGCGCCGAGCAGTACGCTGTCCAGCCCGGCGCGAAAGCCGTGGCGGGGCTGCGACACAGTGATCCTGCCGCCCAAAAAGGCGTCGCGCGTAAGCGTTTGGTGTTTTACAAAGACGTTTGGCTGGTCTAGGGACATCGCATCCGAAATGGCCGGTTTGGCGCCAGTTTACATGCCTGGGCACAAGGTGCTCAACCAGAATTGCCGAATGCGGTCAAACGAGGATGATGTGCCGGTGTCAGTGGCGACGCAAACAAAACAGGCTCCCAGCGCCAACGCGATCGAGCGCCTGCTGACGGCGACGGCTCCCGATATGGCCAAGGTCAATGCGCTGATCCTGGAGCGCGCCGATTCCCATGTCGAAATGGTGCCCGAGCTGGCGCGCTATCTGATCGAGAGCGGCGGCAAGCGGCTGCGTCCGATGCTGACGGTGGCGGCGGCCGCCTTGTTCGGCGGCGGTGTCGGCAGCGCGATCAAGTTCGCGGCTGCGGTCGAGTTCATGCACAACGCCACGCTGCTGCACGACGACGTGGTGGACGAGAGCGACATGCGCCGCGGCAAGCCGGCAGCGCGGATGATCTGGGGTAACCAGGCCAGCGTGCTGGTGGGCGACTTTTTGCTCGGCCAAGCCTTCATGATGATGGTCGAGACCAAGGATATCGCGGCGCTCGGTGTGCTGGCAGCCGCCGCCGCGGCGATGGCCGAGGGCGAAGTGTTCCAGCTTGCCAAGACCGGCGATTTGGCGACCACGCCCGAGGATTATGCCGAAGTGATCCGCGCCAAGACGGCGACGCTGTTTGAGGCAGCCTGCGAAGTGGGCGCCATGGCGGGCGGCGCCGACGATACCGGACGGCTGGCGCTCAAGGCCTATGGGCTTGAGCTGGGCAATGCGTTCCAGCTGGTCGATGACGTCCTCGATTATCGCGGCGAAAGCGGCGCCATGGGCAAGAATACCGGCGACGACCTGCGCGAAGGCAAGATGACGCTGCCGGTAATTCTGGCCCTGGCCGAAGGCACCCCTGCCGAGCAGGCGCTGATTTCGGCGGCACTCGGCCATGCGGACGCCAGCGAGGCGCAGGTTCGCGACGTGGTGACCATCATGGGCCGCTACAACACGTTGACGCGCACCTTGGAGCGGGCCGACGCCCACGCGCGGGCGGCCGTGGATGCGCTGGCGGTATTGCCAGCGTCGGAAATGAAAACGCTCTTGGCCGAAGTCGTCGAATTCAGCGTGCGCCGGGCTTACTAGGCGTCGTGCCACGCCCTCGTGGTTCGAGGGTCGCTCCGCTCCCACCTCACCATGAGGACTACTGGGAGCTCGATTTCAAAGTAGCCCTCATGGTGAGGTGCGAGTTCTTGCGAGCCTCGAACCACGAGGGCGTGGCACAATCTACGGCACAATCAGCGGCGCGGCCGCCACCCAGTGGTCCGGATTGGCGGCGCGCATGACCTGTGCGGCTTGGTGGGCCTGCCCGCTGGAGCCGAAGAGGCCAAACACCGTGGCGCCGGAACCCGACATGCGGGCCAGGATGCAGCCCTGGGTTAGGCCCAGTAATTCAATCAGATCGCCAATCGCGGGAACAAGCTTGATCGCCGGCGGCTGCAGGTCATTGCGGGTTTCGGCCAGCCAGATGCCGAGCTGGGCCGGGCGCGTCAGCGGCGAAGGCAAGGCGGGCAGCGTATAATTGTCGTGAGCGCGCAGGCGCCGGAAGATATCGGCGGTAGCGACCGGCACCAGCGGGTTGACCAGCACGATATGCAGGGTTGGAAATTCGGGCAGCGGCGACAGGATTTCGCCAACGCCGCGCGCCACCAACGGCACCGAGAGCAGACATGCCGGAACATCGGCCCCCAGCCGCAGGGCCAGTGCCGACAGCTCAGGCAAGGGGATGGGCGTGTTCGACAAGCTCACCATCAGGCGCAGGGCAGCGGCGGCGTCGGCGGAACCACCACCAATTCCGGCGGCAACCGGCAGGTTCTTTCGCAACGTCATGGCCAGCGGTTGTTCGACGGCTCCGGGCCATTGCGCGCGGAAAGCGGCAACGGCGCGAGTGATCAGGTTATCGCCATTGCCCAGCGCCTTGGCGAAGGGGCCGGTGATAACCAGCGTGTCGGATTTGGCCGGCAGCGCTTCGATATCGTCGGCCACGTCGGCGAACACGACAAGACTTTCGAGGTCGTGATAGCCGTCCTCGCGCCGCCGGGTTACGTGCAGCGCGAGATTGACCTTGGCGGGTGCTGCCTGGACGCTCAGCACGCCGTTAAGGCGCAGCGCTGGCTGTCAGGCCATTGGCCAGCTTGGGAATGGTGCGTTCCTTGACGTTGCCGATGGTGTCGACCGAGGCGGCAATCTTCCACTGGAACTTGGCTTCCAGTTCGCGCCCGGCCTTCCAATAGGCATCGCCGAGATGGTCGTTGATCTCTGGATCGTTAGGCAGCAATTGCACGGCCTGTTCGAGCGTGGTCACCGCCTCGTCGGTGCGACCGAGCTTGTAGAAGGCCCAGCCCAGCGAATCGACGATGTAGCCATCCTGCGGCACGGCGGCGACGGCCTTCTGGATCATCTCCAGCGCCTCGTCGAAGTGCATGTCCTTGTCGATCCAGCTATAGCCGAGATAGTTCAGCACCTGCGGCTGGTCGGGATTGAGCTTGAGCGCCTCGAGGAAATCGGCTTCGGCCTTGGGCCAGACGCCGGCGCGCTCATAGGCGATGCCGCGTACATAGTAGAAGCGCCAATCCGACGGGCTTTCGCCGCCGCTGATCGCCAGGGCCTTGGTATAGGCGTCTGCGGCCTCGGGATATTGCTCGTCATAGCGCAGCAGATCGCCCATCACCGAAACGGCGTCGAGGTCATTGGGGCGGGTGGCGACGATATTGCCGAGGCGGCGCAGCGCTTCGGGGCGGTCGCCCATGGTGTCCAAGTTCTGCGCAATGCGCACGACAGCGGTCGGCTTCATCGGCGAGGTGGCGGGGACGCCGTCATAGATCGCATTGGCGGCCTCGTTCTGGCCGGCCTGATCCAGCAATTGGCCGAGCGCCAACGAAATCACGTCGGCCTGCGGATCGAGGTAGAGCGCGAGGCGCAGGAACACGATCGACAGGTCCATGCTGCCATCGCGCGACAGGGCCACGCCGATGCCGTGGTACACTTCCGCGGCGCCGACCTGTACGCTGGAGGCGAACACGCCTGGCTTCTGGCCGGCATCGATCATGTTCTTGACGATGGTGACGACGGGGTGATTGAGGCCCTGGCCTTCGAACTTGGCGATGGCTTCCTTGGCCTGGTCGAAATGGCCGGCATTGGCGAGGATGCGCGCATAGACTTCGACGACGCGGGCGACATTGGGTTCGGCATCGAAGGCCTGGCCTGCGAGATCGATCGCCTTGTCGGTATCGCCGGCGGCCTCCGCCATCAGCGCGCGGTGGAACAGCAGGAAGTCTTCAAGACCGCCTTGCCCCAGCTTGTCGAGCGTGGTTTCGGCTTCCTTGGCCTTGTTGTCGCCCACCATGGCCCAGGCACGCAGGATGCCGCCAGTGATGGCGGTGAAGCTGTCCTGGCCGATGCCGGACAGGGTAGATTCGGCCGCCGGGTAGCGACGCTCCTTGAGCGCCTCGGTGGCCACGACCAGCTCGGCGAGTTCATTGTGGGGATCGAGTTCGAGCAGATGCTTGGCGGTGGAGGCCGCCTGGCCGATCTGGCCATCGGCCGCAAAGCCGATAAAGGCGCGCTCGACCAGGATCGGATTGTCCCAATCGGCCTGCGCCGCCTCCATGAAATAGGTTGCGGCCTCTTTGGTGCGCAATTCCTTGAGGGCCTGCTGACCCGCCAAATAACTGCCGGTCTCGCTGGGCCCGAGCAGTGAGAGCATGTTCATCGCCTGCTGCGGCAGTGGGCTTTGCTGCGCCAGGACGGGCGCTGCCAGACTGCCCAGAGCCAGCGCCAGAACGGCGGGGCGCGCGAGACGGTTGAAAAGCTTGGTCACGAGGCTCAGTTCTCCTTGGCCGGTGCAGGCCGGTTTTCGCGCAAACAGTGTCGATTTTGCGGCTGTCGCGCAAGCTCGGCGCATCGTGCAGGCAGTCACATTGTGCTGTTGCGGCAGCCCGCCGCATCTGGCAGGCCGTCCAGTGCTGTGACATAAGTCGGCCCATGGCTCAAGATCGACCGCTCAATCCCAGCGAATTGCTGTCGGTGCTCGACTGGTATCGGGCTGCCGGAGTGGACGTGGCGGTGGGCGAGGAGCCGGTCAACCGGTTCGCCCAACGTCCCCCGGCACGACCCGCCGAAGTGGCTGTACCAGCGACAGAATCGCGGCCCATGGCACAGGGGCTGGCCGAGGCGGCGCCCGCTGCGGCCGCCGCTTTCGCCACCGATCCGGGCGAAGCGCGCGGGCTCGCCGCAACGGCACAAAACCTGGCCGAACTCGAAGCCATCGTGCGCGACTATGACGGGTGCGGCCTGAAACTGCGCGCCACGCAATTGTGTTTCGCCGACGGCAATCCGGACGCGCAAATCATGTTGATTGGCGAAGCGCCGGGGGCCGAAGAGGACCGGCAGGGCAAGCCGTTCGTCGGCAAATCGGGACAATTGCTGGACCGGATGCTGGGCGCCATCGGGCTGGACCGCACCAAGGTTTATATCGCCAATACAGTGCCTTGGCGGCCGCCGGGTAATCGTACGCCGACGCCCGAGGAGCTGGCGATCTGCCTGCCCTTCCTGCACCGGCAGGTGGAACTGGTGGCCCCCAAGGTGATCCTGACGCTGGGTGGTCCGGCCATGCAGACGGTGTTCAACACCAGTATCGGCATTCTCAAGATGCGCGGGCGCTGGAGCGAGCTGACGGTTGGCCGCCATGGCGTCGAGGCGATGCCGACGCTGCATCCGGCGTATTTGTTGCGCAATCCGGCGGCGAAGCAGCAGGCCTGGCGGGACATGCTGAGTTTGCGGATGAAGCTGGATGCGTTGGGGATTGGGTAGCTAGCTGGCCGGCTTCGTCCCCCACGCTAGGCGCCCAAAACAAATTTGCGTCCCGCCGCACTTTTGCCGTGCGAAACAATGACACCGGGGTATGGTCACCATTGCGTGATGATTTCAAATCCCAGCCGGAAGCGTCCATGTCCTCCGTAATCAAGATTTATGCCCTGTTCCTGGGATCCGCCCTGCTGATGTTCGGCGGTGGGCTACAGGGACTGCTGCTCTCGGTGCGCGGAGCCGAGGAAGGGTTTTCGCTGCTGTCGCTGGGCCTGATCGGCACCGGCTGGTCGGTCGGCTTCGTCGCCGGCTCGATCAGCGTGCCGCTGATCGTGCGCAAAGTCGGCCATATCCGCGCATTTTCGGTGATGGCGGCCATCGGCACGGTCACCATCCTGCTCAACCTGATGATGATTCACGACTGGAGCTGGATCGTGCTGCGCGCGCTCTCGGGCTTCTGCTTTGCCGGCGCGGCGATGATCGTGGAAAGCTGGCTCAACGAGGTGGCCGACAACAAGAGCCGCGGCACGGTGTTCTCGATCTACGTCACCATCAACATGGCGGCCTCGACGCTGGGGCAGATCGCCATGTCGATGACCGGCACCGCCGGCTATATCCCCTTCGTGCTCGGCGCCATCAGCTTTATCTGCGCCGTGCTGCCCACAGCGCTGACCTCGAGCCCGCAGCCGCGCCCGCTCGCCTCGGCCCGGCTCGATGTGCGGCTCCTCTACAAGACCTCGCCGGTCGCGGCGATTGCGGCCTTTTCGGTGGGCATGGCCAATGGCTCGTTCGGCACGCTGGCGCCGGTTTATGGCTATGAGCAGGGGCTGGATGCCAGCGGCATCGCTTTCCTGTTTGCATTGGCGGCTATTCTGGGCGCTGTGGCGCAAATCCCCTTCGGGCGGCTGAGCGACCGGATCGACCGGCGCATCGTGCTGATCGGCCTTTCGGGGTCGGCGGCGGTGATCGGCGGGCTGACCGTCATCATCAATCCCTCCGCAGGCTGGATGATGTATGTGCTGTTCGCGCTCTACGGCTTCTGTGCCAACCCGATCTATGCGGTGGCGGTGGCGCACGCCAACGACTTTGCCAAGGACGGGGAATTCGCCAAGATCGCCGGCGGCATGCTGCTGATCCTGGGCGTAGGGCTGGCGATCGGTCCGGCAGTGGCGTCGTTCATCATGGGCGCGTTTGCGCCGGTGGGGTTGTTCATCGTCACGGCGGCTTTCCATGGCGCTTTGGCGGTCACGGCGTTCCTGCGCATGCGGGTGCGCAGCGCCCCGGCAGCGGCTGGTCGCGCGCCGTTCCAGCCGATGGGCAATGACAAGCAGGTGACCCCGGAATCGGTTGCGCTCGACCCGCGCGCTGATAGTGATGACATTCCGCCAAACGATGCGGAAAGCGAAGAAGCGGAGAAAAGCGATGTTCAAGTCAGCTCGGTTTGAAGACCGCAACTTTGTCCCGCTGACCATCGCCGTCATCGCCGTTTCGGACACGCGGACGCTGGAAACAGATACCGGCGGCGCGCTGTTGAAATCGCTTCTCGAGGCCGATGGGCACAAGTGTGCCGAGCGAGTCGTGGTGCGCGATGACATCCAACTGATCCGCGCGGCAGTGCAGAATTTCGTCGCCGATCCGAAAGTCGATGTGATCCTGACCACCGGCGGCACCGGCTTTTCCGGGCGCGACGTCACGCCCGAGGCCATCGAGCCGTTGTTCGACAAGCGGATGGAGGGGTTTTCGGTGCTGTTCCACCAGTATTCGGGCACCACGGTGGGCACCAGCTCGATCCAGTCCCGCGCGACGGCGGGGCTGATCGGCACGACGTTCGTGTTCACCCTGCCCGGCTCGCGCGGCGCCTGCCGCGATGCCTGGGAAGGCATTTTGACCCACCAGCTCGATTACCGGCACAAGCCCTGCAACTTCGTCGAGCTGATGCCGCGGCTGGACGAGCGCTAGGCTTTTTCGTCCATCAGCGCGCTGATCAGCGGCTGCAGCAGGTCGGCGAGCGCTTCCGGCTCCACATCGGTCAGCGCCTTGAGCTGGATGACCTGGCGCATGATCTGCACGCCGGCGACCAATGACATCAGCAACGCCGCCCGTTGAGCGGCGGACGCACCCGATAGCGCGGCGGTGACATTGCGCTGATGCTGGCTTTCAATGACATCACGCGCGATCGCCGCTGCCCCGAGGCTGGATACCGATCGCAGCATGATGAGAAAACCATCCAGCGCGGTAGCTTCGGGCGTCGTCACCTGAACCAAAGCCGCGGCGATGCGGCGATCCCGGTCGGCCGCGTGCAGGATTTCCTCGGTGGCGATGATCGGATCGGCATTGGCCGCCGCCAGCACCTGCGAAAACAGCCCCTCTTTCGAGCCGAAATAGCGATTGACCATCATCGCCGTCACGCCGGCGCCTTCGGCGATCTCGCGCAGGCCGGCGCCCTCATAGCCGGAGCGGACGAAAGCGGTTCGGGCCGATGCCAGGATCGCGGCGCGCGTGGCGGTCGCGTTGCGCGGTCGGTGGGCTGGCTCTTCCATTCGGGCCTCATGTATATGGGTGTAGACTTATGGCTTCGCTCATGGTATACACCTGTAGATATAAGGTCAACGATACCCTCTGGTGAGGGTCTGGAGAGCTCAAATGCCTGAAACCGTTCTGGTCACTGGCGGCACGGGATTTGTCGCGGGTTGGTGCATCGTGGATTTGCTGCAGCGCGGCTATCTGGTGCGCACGACGCTGCGCAGCCTGTCCAAAGCGCCGGCTTTGCGCGCGACCATCGCTGCCGCAGGAGCCAATACCGACGGACTATCCTTCGTGGCTGCCGACCTGACGCGGGACGCCGGCTGGGATGAAGCCATGGCGGGTTGCGATTACGTGTTGCACGTCGCCTCGCCACTGGGCGGCGGCATTCCCGGCGATAGGAACTCGTTTGTGGAGCCGGCGCGCGATGGCACAATCCGAGTGCTCAAGGCAGCAGTCGGCGCCGGGATCAAACGCGTGGTGATGACCTCGGCGGCGGCCACCGCAAGGCCGCCATTGAGCACCGACCGGATCAGCGACGAGACGATCTGGGCCGACCCGGACGATCCGCAGTTCGACGCCTATCGGGTATCGAAAATCCTCGCCGAGCGCGCGGCATGGGACTTCATGAAGACCAGCGGCGGCATGACCGAACTCACCACCGTGCTGCCCGGCGCCGTCTTCGGCCCGATCCTGAGCGCGGAGAATCTGGGATCGGTCAAGATTTTGCAGGACCTGCTGGAGGGGCGGCCAAGAGCCATGCCCAAGCTCGGATTCTGGGTGGTGGACGTGCGCGATCTCGCCGACCTGCACATTCGAGCCATGACCTCGCCGGAGGCCGCTGGCGAGCGCTTCATCGCCGCCGGCGACTTCATGTGGATGGACGAAATCGCCAGTACACTGCGCACCAATCTCGGCAGCCTTGGCAGCAAAACGCCGACCCGCCAATTGCCGACCCTTGTGGTCCGGCTACTGCTGCCATTCCTGCCAAGCGTGCGGACACTGGCGCCGCTGATTGGCCGGAAGTTCCGCCTCAGCTCAGACAAGGCGCGGCGCGTCCTGGGCTTTTCACCGCGACCGGGGACAGTCACCGTCACCGACTGCGGCGAAAGCCTGCTCGAACGAACGTCGTGAAATCAATAGTCAGGCCGCATCGGCGTTGCGAATGCGAACACTGAAGGCCTGGCGGATTTCCTGTTCGAGCCGGGCCGGTTCGTTGGCCGGCACGGCATAGAGGCTGAAGCAGTTGCGGCCGTTGGCCTTGGCGCGATAGAGCGCGTCGTCGGCGCGGGAGGCGAGTTCGGGTTCGGTCTGGGCCAGGTCCGGCGCCGTCACGATGCCGATGCTGACGCCGATCTGGGCGCTGGTGCCGGAGAGATGGAACGGCGCCTGCAAGGAGTCGATGACGCGCTGGGCCAGGTCGGCGGCATCCGCATGGGTGGAGATGCCGGTCTGGATGATGGCGAACTCATCGCCGCCGAGGCGCACCAGGGTATCGGTGGGCCGCAACATGCTGGCGATGCGGCCGGCAACCTGACGCAGCAATTCGTCGCCGGCTTCGTGGCCAAGGGTGTCGTTGACCTGCTTGAAGCGATCGAGATCGAGCGCCAGCAGCGCCAATTGCGGCTCGCCGCGTTGCATGGCGCTGACGGCCTGGTGCAGGCGATCGCGGAACAGCGCACGATTGCCGAGGCCCGTCAGCGGATCGTGCAGGGCGCGATGCTGGGCTTCGGCGCGCTCGGTTTGCAATTGGGTGGAGGCGCGCTGGAGATTGCGCAGCAGCAGCGCGATGATGATGCCGGCTACAACGAAGGCGCCGAGCAGAGCGGGCAGCGTATCCTGCAGGATGCGGGCGCCCGGCCGATCGGGCTGCCACTTGAACCAGGCGATGGTGTCGCCGGCATTGTTGCGAAGCGGGTATGCGGCCTCCCCTCCCGTCACGTCGGCGGTGAGCGCAAAGTGGGCGCCGTTGAACAGGTATTGGTTCTTGAGCTGGGTGGCCAAATCGTCTTCCAGCAACATGCCCGAAACCAGGATCGGCTCATTGCCGGCCTCCTCGGTCATGTCGCCGGAGTAGGACAGCATGGGCATGACGCTGATCATGGCCGGGTGGCCATCGAGCAGGGCCACGTCCGTGGCGGACGGCGCGGTGCCGTTTACGCTGTTATTATAGGCCGATGTCGCGGCGATGCCGTCCAGCGAGCGGAGCTTGTCGATCAGCGGCATGACGACGGCGCGTACCGGCTCGAAGGCCTTGGCGGGCACTTTGCCGCCGTCGCGCATGGCATAGACCGGACGCAATTTGGAATTGAGAACGTAGCTGCGCTGCTGCCCATAGGCCGTATAGACCGCGCCGCCGATATTTTCGTCCAGCCAAGCAGTGTCGCCCTCCGCCACGGCGGTGAGCGCTTCGTCCCACACCGCGTAATCCACCTGGATGGTGGGCATGGCCTTCAACTGATCGGCCAGCGCGTTGGCGACCAGCGCCGTTTCACGCGTCAGGGCATGATCGTCGGTTCGGGCCGTCGACCAAACCACAAAGCCTGCGACAGCCACCACGGTGATGGTAATGGCCAGCACCACCGGCAGCATGACCTTGTGAGAAAACTGCCACTTCGACGCTTTAGTCGTGCTCATGCCATGCCCCCGCCTGTGGCAGCAATCTCCCCTACGGAGCTTAGCGGAAGGTGAACTCCTCCCGCCAAGCTGCCACAGGGGTTAACGAGTGCTTGCGTCAGGCCGTCTGGAGCCTTGCCTTGAACGAAGCTGGACGCTCGACGGTCAGGATCAGCAGGGACGCGATGACGCAGAGGGCGCCGGCGATGAAGACGGCGGGCATGTAGCTATCGAACTGGGTGCGGGACGCGCCGGCAAAGAAGGCAGAGCTGGCGGCTCCGAGCTGATGGCCGGCAAAGACCCAGCCAAACACCAGACCGGCCTTTTCGGGGCCGAAGCGCTCGGCGGCCAGCTTGACTGTGGGCGGGACGGTCGCGACCCAATCGAGGCCGTAGAAGACACCAAACAGCGCCAGCGCTTCTAGCGAGAACCCGCTGAATGGCAGGTAAAGCAGCGACAGACCGCGCAGGAAGTAGAACCAGAACAGCAGCCAGCGATTGTCGAAACGGTCGGAGAGCCAGCCGGCGCTGATGGTGCCGGCGAAGTCAAATATGCCGATGACGGCGAGAATGCCGGCGGCACCTACTGCCGCAATGCCGAAATCGCCGCAGATGGAAATCCAGTGGGTCTGGATCAGGCCATTGGTGGAAAAGCCGCAGACGAAGAAGGTAAGGAACAGCACCCAGAACACCGAGGTCTTAGCGGCGTCGCGCAAGGCGGCGATCGGCGAGGTGAGAAGTGACAGCATGCTGCCGCGCGGTGGGGCCGCGACGATGGCGGTGCCGCCATAAGGGGTGAGTCCCAGATCGGCGGGGCGGTCACGCATCAGAACGAGGACCGCAAGCATGGCGACCAGCAGGATGCCGACAACAAGCGTGAGGGCAGTTCGCCAGCCGATCTGTTCGGTGAGCGCCGCGATCAGGGGCAGGAAGATAAGCTGGCCGGTGGCATTGCTGGCGGTCATCATGCCGACGACGAGGCCGCGCCGCTTGTCGAACCAGCGGGCGGCGACGGTGGCGCCCAGCACCAGCGCGGTCATGCCGGTGCCGACACCGACCACGACGCCCCAGAGCAGGACGAGCTGCCAGACCTGGGTCATGACGAAGGAGGCCAGAATGCCGCCCGAGATGAACAACAGCGCTGTGGCAACGACGGCGCGAACGCCGAAGCGGTTCATGAAGGCGGCGGCGAAGGGTCCGAGCAGGCCGAACAGCACAAGGCGAATGGCGAAGGCGGTGGAGATTTCCGCGGTGCTCCAGCCGAACTCCTTTTGCAGCGGCTCGATCAGCACGCCGGCCGAACCCATGGCGGCGGCAGTGGCGAGCATGACGAGGAAGGTGGTGCCGGCGGCGACCCAGCCATAATGGATGCCGCGAGCCGCGAGGAAGGCGGCGAGACGGTTGGAAATCATGGCTGGCATCCTGGGCATGAGGTCATTTGGCGTCCATTTTCGGGTATATACCCGTTTGTGCGTGAAAAAATCAGAGTTCGGCCAGCAGTTGTTCGAGCTGGGCGACCTTATCGGCACCCAGCTTTGTGTTGATTTGGCCCTGCGCCCGCTCCCAGAGCGGGATCGCGGTGGACAGGATGCCCTGCCCCGTTTCGCTGAGCTCGACGGTGGCTTCGCGATGATCCCTGCCGGTAACGGCTTGGGTCAGGCCCATCCGGTCCAGCACCTTGACGTTGCGGCCGATGGTAGAGCGGTCGAGGTCCATGGCGGTGCCAAGGTCCGTCAGGGAAACCGGCGCCATACGGCGAATCTTTTTGAGCAGGCTGTATTGCGCGAGATTGATGCCGACCGGCGCCAACGCATCGTCGTAGACTGTGGTCATGCGGCGCGAGGCTTTGCGGACAGCAATGCAGAGGCAGGTTTGATCCATGGATGCGGGTATATGCCCGCGTGTGGGATTTGGCAAGGGAGGTGCTCTTTGAACTGTTCAAGCAAGCGGAGACCGCCCACAGCGCCACGTCCTCGTGGTTCGAGGGTCGGCTGCGCCTCCCGCCTCACCATGAGGTCTACTGAGATGATCAGGGCTGTTGGAACATCGCGAAATCAACAGCAGCCCTCATGGTGAGGTGCGAGCCCTTCGCGAGCCTCGAACCACGAGGGCGTGGCACGATGTTCAAGCAAGACAGAATTCCACAAGCGGGAGAAAGAAGGAAAATCCCTTTGTGTGGGGCGCTTTCTGAGTTAGCCGGTGGACGACACATTCGGCGACGGAGACGGCACATGGGCGCATCCCAAATCCTGATCGTGATGATGGCGGCTATCGGGCTGACGATCTTTGCGGAGCGCAAGGGATATCAGTCCGCTCTGTTCCTCGCCATGGTGGGCATTGCGGTGTCCTTCGTGCCGCGATTGCCGCGCACCGAGCTGGAGCCGGATATCATCCTCGGGCTGGTGCTGCCGCCATTGCTGTTTTCGGCGGCGGTGAATTTCTCGTTTTTCAGCTTCATGAAGCGGATCGGTTCGATCCTCAACATGGGCGTGGCGCTGATCCTGGTCAGCACGGTGGCGGTGGGCGCACTGCTGGGATGGCTTTACCCGGTGATGTCGCTGCCGGCGGCGTTGATCCTGGGCGCGGTGATCGCGCCTATCGACGCGGTCAGCGCAGTCTCCATCGGCACCAAGCTCAAGTTGCCCAACCGGCTGATGACGGTGCTCAAGGGTGAAAGCCTGATCAACGACGCGGCAGCGCTGGCTTTGTTCAGCGCGGCGGTAGCGGGGGCCACCGGCGGATCGATGCCGATCGATAACGCGGCGCTGTATTTCCTGTTCGCGGCGAGCGTCGGCGCCATTTTGGGCGTCTTCATGGGCGGGATCGTGCATCAATTGCGCCGGCAATTGCATAACCCGACCATGGTCACGGCGCTGACCATCATCACCCCCTTCGCGGCCTATATGCTGGCGGAAGAACTGACCGCTTCGGGTGTCATGGCGGTGGTGTTTGCCGGGCTGTCGCTGGGGCATAATTCGTCGGATCTCAAATTCGACGGCCGCATTCAGCAGCGCGAATTCCTGCGTGTCGTCGATGCGCTGCTGGAGGCGTTCGTGTTCGCCTATATGGGGCTGCAGTTCCGCTTTGTGGTCGAGGACGCGATCGAGCACGGCTATACCCTGGGCACACTGGCGGGCCTTTCCGCGTTGACACTGGTGGCGGTTATCCTGGTCCGTATCGTCTGGGTGATGTTCAGTGCCGTGCTATCGAAATGGAGCCATCCGCGGCGCAAGGAGGGGTTCGAGCGGCGCCTGGCGAGCATCAATGCGCGCCCGACGCGGCGCGGCCGGCGCGGTCGCAGCCCGGACGCGAAGCTGGCCGAGCCGCTGGGCTGGCGCGAAAACCTGGTGCTGTCGTGGTCGGGCATGCGCGGCGTGGTGACGCTCGCGGCCGCAGCCGGTACGCCGCTGGTCACTGCCGCCGGGGCGCCGTTGGCCGAACGCGACCTGATCGTCACCATCGCCTTCGCGGTGGCACTGGGAACGCTGATCCTGCAGGGATTGACCCTGCCCTGGCTGATCAAGTGGCTGGGCATTACTAATGACGGCGACCTAGCCTTTCGCCAGGAGCAGGTGGCGCTGGCACGGGTGGCAACTCAAAAGGCTTCGATCGACAAGCTGGAGGAAATCCGCGACGCCCAGGAGGACGAAGCGGGGAAGGCGTTCAGCGAGCGCATGCTGGCCAATGTGAAGCGCGACTTTGGCCTCAGTCCGGCAGGCCGGGGCGCAGATACCAGCGTGGGCCGCGAAAAAATGATGGTCATTGTCGGCGAAATGCAGGCGGCGCGCCGCGGGGCGCTGATCGCCGAGCGCGACGCGGAGCGGCTGGACGACGAAATCGTGCGCGAAATGCTGGAGAATATCGACCTGGAACAAGCAGTCATTGCGCGTCGCAGCGAATAGATGGCTGCATTGCGCGCTGAAAACCGGCAAGTGGTTCACAAAGCAGGTGAACTACACTATATAACGTCCACCAGACCATTCTGCCTGTCGACGCCTCTGGGGAAACCCGGTTGCCAGACGTGATGATCCCAACATACCCGAACCCGCCCGGCGTCTGCCGAGGCCCTGCTTCGGGGCTACTCAGGAGCCTACATGGCCAAAGAAGACGTGCTCGAATTTCCGGGCGTTGTTACCGAATTGCTGCCCAATGCGACCTTCCGGGTCAAATTGGAGAATGATCATGTGATTATCGCCCACACCGCCGGCAAGCTGCGCAAGAACCGCATCCGCGTGCTGGCCGGCGACAAGGTGTTGTGCGAAATGACACCCTATGACCTGACCAAGGGTCGCCTTACTTACCGCTTCCGCTAGAATCAGGCAGTCGCGCCGGTCAGCTAGACCGGCGCTGGGCCGATTGGGCCCTACGCGATGCCAAGACGGCGACGCGCTTCGGTGGCGATTTCGTCATTGAGATAGGCGTGGCCGCCAATGCCCCAGCCACCATCTGGCGCTTCCACGATCTGCACCCAGACATGCTCCTTCGGCGTCGCATTGCTCGATGCCGCAACGATGATGTCGGTCATCTCGCGGGTGACACCCAGCTTTTTATCGCGATCCAGAATGCCGACCGGCGTGAGTACCTGAATGCGTATAAAGCTACTGTCGCCGTTAGCATTAGCTAACGAATCCGTGTCCATTTCGTGGATAAAAGCGGCAGTGTTATCAGTGAACCAGGATATCGGCGGCACCTTCTCCCAGGCCATCAGGCAGGCATTGAGCGCCTTGGTCAGCGCGGGTTTGTTGCCGAACGTTCCCTTGGCAGCGTAGACATCGATCATGGGCATGAGAGCTTCTCCAGGAATTATGATGGTCATCATAGTCAATGGACAATCGATGCCATATGACGGTCGTCATAGTCAAGGAATTGCGTGATGGAGAACGATAGCCGGGCCAAGATGGTGCGCAGTGCCGTGGCGCTCATCGCGGCGCGCGGGGTCAATGCAACGTCGTTTTCCGACGTGCTGGCCGATAGCGGCGCGCCGCGCGGCTCGATTTATCACCATTTTCCCGAGGGCAAGGCGCAGTTGGCAGAGGCCGCGGTGCAGGCCACGGGGGCATTCGTGCTGTCGCGGCAGCGGGCGCTGGATGGGGCCAGTGCGGTGGAGGTCATCAACGGGTTCGTGGAGCTGTGGCGGCGCGTGGTAATCGCGTCGAACGGGGCATCGGGCTGCGCCGTGGCGGGCACTGCGATCGATACGGCGCCCGGGGATCAGTTGATCGGGGTGGTGCGGGAAACGTTCAGGGCCTGGGTAGGATTGCTGACCGAACAGCTCGAAACCGCGGGCCTGCCCCCTGCCCGCGCCGCGGCGATTGCGCTGACGACGGTTGCGGGGATGGAGGGGGCACTGATCCTGTGCCGGGCCGAGGGGAGCGTCGCCCCCCTCGATGGTGTTGCCGCCGAACTGTTGCGGCTGCTGTAGTTAGTGGCCGTGGCCCATGCCGGGCGCGCCACCGGCGGGCTTGCGGATGAAGAAGGCCGCAACCACCGCCAGCAGCGAGATGATGGCGCCGCAGAGGAACGCCGCCTTGATACCGCCAGTCGTCGCGGTCAGCACATCAGCTCCACCGGCGGCAAGACCCGCCGACTGCAGGGTCAGGATGGCGACGAACAGGGCCGTGCCCGCCGCGCCGGCGACTTGCTGGGTGGTGCCGATCACCGCGCTGCCATGCGAATAGAGATTTGGCGGCAGCGAGCCGAGGCTGACGGTGAACAGCGGCGTGAACATCAGTGCCAAGCCGACGCTGAGCCCCAGGTGAGCGATCAGCAGCGCCCAGAACGGGGTGTCGACCTGGATGAAGGTGAGGCCCCACAAGGCGGCGCTGGTGAGGATGGCGCCGGGAATAACCAGCGGCACGGGGCCGTATTTGTCGAACAGGCTGCCCACGGTGGGCGCGCAGAGGCCCATGATCAGCCCACCCGGCAGCAGCAGCAGACCGGTCTGGAGCGTGGTCAGCCCGAGCACGTTCTGCAGATAGATCGGCAGCAGGATGAAGGCGCCGAACATTGCCATCATCAGGATCGACATCATGGCCGCCGAGATGGTGAAGGCCGGGATGGCGAGCGTGCGCAGATCGAGTAGTGCGCGATCCTGTTTCTGCAACTGCAACTGGCGCAGCACGAAGATGACGATGGCGGCCACGCCCACCGCCAGCGGGATGAAGGGCGATACGAGCGGCGCATGGATCGCGGCTTCACCAAGGCCGCTGAGGCCATAGACCAAGCCACCGAAGCCGATGGCGGAGAGGATGACCGATAGGATATCGATCGGGGCGTCCGTGGGCGTGGTGACATTCTTGATGCGCGACGCGCCAAGCGCCAGCGCCGCCAAGGCGATCGGCAGCACCAGGATGAACATCCAGCGCCACTCGAGCACCGACAGAATCAGCCCGGAAATGGTAGGCCCGATGGCGGGAGCGACCGAGATGACGATGGAGATATTACCCATGGTCTTGCCGCGTGATTCCGGTGGCACCAGGTTCATCACGGTGGTCATCAGCAGGGGCATCATGATGGCGGTGCCGGAAGCTTGCACGATGCGGCCGATCACAAGCACGCCAAAACCGGGCGCCAGCGCCGAAATCAACGTACCGGCGGAAAACAGCGACATAGCCAGAATGAACACCGGCCGCGTATTAAGGCGCTGTAACAGGAAACCGGTGATCGGGATGACCACGGCCATGGTCAGCATGAAGGCGGTGGTCAGCCACTGCGCGGCGCTGGCGGTGATGTCGAGATCGGCCATCAGGTGCGGCAGCGCCACGCCCATGATGGTCTCATTGAGAATGACGACGAAGGCCGAGACCAGCAGCAGCCCGATGACGAGCTTGTTGCGGGCGCTATGGTCCTCGACAGGGGCAGTAGCCTCGAAATCGGCCAAGGTTGGAGCATCGGTGGTCATGGGGCTTTCCCTTCATACGATCAGTATCGCCATAAAGACGAATGACGGCGGTTCACTTCGACACGGTGGTGCAACAAATCCACGACAGCGCGTGTCAGCAGGCCGAGTTTAATAGTTAAGCGCATTGTTTAGTAAACCGCCCTCCCCCGAGGGTCAATACTAAATCGACTGCTTAAGGATATGTCGCCTTCCGGCAGTCTCGAAAGGGCTGGTTGGTTTATGCCGGTGGCCCCGCCCTGTCCAGCCACGCAGGTGCAGTTCTGCCTTGCGGTGGTAGAAACGGACTTGGGGATTGAAGCAGGCGCTCCCGATTCCCATGTGGTGGGCAGCAGCGGTGCGCCTGCAAATCTGTTCTTGTTATGTTCTTATGCAACCCCTATGTTCGGGGGACGTTGAATTCACGATTCGACTGTGGTTTCGCCGGCAGGAGAACAGCAATGGCCCTCTATCAGGCCCCGTCTTTCGAAGCATTGGAAAAGCTCAGCCGCAGCCGCGACGCCGATCTGGCGCGGCGCGAACTGGTCGACCCGAGCCGCAATCGCGGCCGTGGCGCGCAGTCCAATCGCAGCGGCCGCTTCGAGAAGCAGAGCCGCGAAGGGTTCGACGATGGCTGGAACAGCGTCGAGCCACTGCCCATTTTCGAGACCATCGAACATCTCGAACGCGCCAAGACCATCATCACCAGCAATGACAGCCCCGATATCGGCTTCGATCGCTCGATCAATGCTTATCGTGGTTGCGAGCATGGTTGCTCGTACTGCTTTGCGCGGCCAACGCATGCCTATCTTGGCCACTCGGCGGGGATAGAATTCGAGCGCGATATCTATGTGAAGACCAATGCGGTGGAAGCTTTGCGCGCGGAGCTGGCGGCGAAGAGCTACAAGGTCAAGCGCATTGCCATGGGCACCAATACCGACCCGTACCAGCCGGCCGAGCGCAAGCACAAGCTGACGCGCGGCATCCTGGAAGTAATTCTGGAAACCAAACATCCGGTGAGCATCGTCACCAAATCGGCACTGATCGTGCGCGATCTCGATCTGCTGACCGAACTGGCCAAGCTGCGGCTGGTCAAGGTGGGCATTTCGATGACCTCGATGGACCACAAGCTCAGCCGCAAGATGGAGCCCCGCGCGTCCTCCCCCGCGCGGCGGCTGGAAGCGATCCGCCTGCTGAGCGAAGCCGGCGTGCCGGTTTCGGTGCTGGCGGCGCCGATGATTCCGGCGATCAACGATATGGAGCTGGAGCGCATTCTCGATGCGGCGGCAGCGCAGGGCGCCAAGGGCGCCGGCATGGTGCTGCTGCGCCTGCCCGGAGAGGTGCGCGACATTTTCCGCGAATGGCTACTGCGCCATTTCCCCGACCGGGTGCGCCATGTGCTGTCGCTGGTGCGCGATACACGCGGCGGCTACGACAACGATCCGCGCTTCGGTACGCGCATGACCGGCGAAGGCCCCTATGCAACGCTGTTGCAGCAGCGCTTCGAGAAAGCGCGCGAGCGCTATGGGCTGGACGAGAAACTGCCGGCCATCCGCACCGACCTGTTCGAGCCGCCCCGGCCCGAGAACAAGCAGATGAGCCTGTTCTAAGAGGCTACAATGATCGGCGCACTAGTTGTCAGCGCCGGCACTTTCTGTCTTTTCTGTCCCTGGATTTGTTGCGGGCACGGCTTCCGCTGATCTGTCGGGAGTGTTGGCGTGGGTGAGATCGCGTTCAGATATGCAGCGTCGGCCGATGTCGGGGCGATCCATGCCTTGGTGGAGCGGGTTTATCGCGGCCCGGAGGCGCGTGCCGGCTGGACCAGCGAAGCCGATCTGCTCAGCCAGCCGCGCACCAGTCTGGCGGAAGTCGCCGGCCTGATCGCGGACGACAATCATCGCTTCGTGCTGGGCGAACGCGATGGCAAGCTGGTCGCATGCGCCATGATCGAACGGCGCGGCGAGGCCGGGTATTTCGGGATGCTATCGGTCGATCCAGCGGTGCAGACCGCCGGAATTGGCCGGGCGCTGCTAGCGCAGCTAGAGACCAGCGTGGGCACGCTGTGGAAATGCAACGTCATGACGCTCTATGTGATCAACCTGCGCCACGAATTGATCGCCTGGTATGAACGGCGCGGTTATGTGCAGACCGGCCGGCATCATCCATTTCCCTTTGAGCAGCACCCGGCTTCGGGGCGCGACGATTTCGATGTATTGGAGATGCGCAAGGCGCTGTGAGTGCCGCGGGGATTGCCAATGCCACCACCAGAGTTGAGCCTTGAGACGCTGCGGGCCATCCTCGTCGAAGCGTTTCCAGAGCTTGCCGGGAGCCGGTTCGGCCTTTTGGCGGAGGGCTGGGACAGTCTGGCGGTCGATGTCGATGATGAACTGATCTTCAAATTCCCGCGCAGCGAGGACGCGGCAACGGCGCTCGCCATGGAGGCGCGGCTGCTGGCCGTCATCGGGCCCGCCATCACCACACCGGTGCCGGAGCTTGAGCTATTCCGCAGTCCCCGACTGTTTTCGCGCCATCGCAAGCTGACGGGTGAACACCTGCTGACGGCGGACTATGAGCGCTTGCCGGACGAGGACCGGCAGCATCTGGCGGGGGAAATGGCGGCCTTCTTTGCGCAATTGCACGCGCTTGATTCCCAGACGATGGCGGGTGCCGGCGCTGCGCCGCTCGATGGCTGGCCGGAGCCGGACTACATTTTGCAGCGCGCGGCGCCGCTGCTGCCGGCCGAACAGCGGGCGCTGGCCGAGCGCACGATCACTGCATGGCAAGAGCTTCCGCCTGACCCGCTGGGGACGATCTACGGCTTTTTCGACGGCCATGGCTGGAACATGGCGTTCGATCATGAGCGCCGGCGGCTCAATGGCATCTATGACTTCGCCGATTCAGGGTTCGGACCGCTGCACTAGGAATTCGTCTATCCCAGCCTGGTCTCGCCTGACCTGACGGCGCGGATCGTGACCGAATACGAGGCGCTGACCGGGCGAGTGCTCGACCGCGAGCGGATCAACCTGCTGACCGGCATCCTGCATCTGACCGAAGTGGCCTGGGAGGCAGACGGCGCGCTGCTGCCGACATTGCTGGGATTTTACGCCAATTGGGCGGGACGGCAATAATTCAATATTGGGCGACCTTGCGGGCGTAGCTAGCCATGAAATCCAGCGAGGCGGTCACGCCGCGCAGGGACAGCCAGACACTGCGGGTCTGCTCGTCAAGCTCGGTCAGCGGCACGGTGAGCGTCGCCGCATTGCGCGTTTTCATCGTGCCGATCAGGCTATCTCGCCGTGCCGGATCGGCGACGAACCACTGATTGACAGTGTTGTAGCGGGTTTGCAGATCGGTGGTGAAGTCGAACAACAGCGGGGCATCTCCGCCAAAAGCGATCCGCAACGGCCGGGTCGTGTCGATCTCTACGGCGTCGGCTGCGCCCGTGAAGGCGACATCGATCACCCCGGTCAGCCGATTCAAGATCAGCGTCAGCTTCCAGGCCGGCAGGTTGGTGCTGTTGAGTTCTTCGCTGCCGGTGCTGGCAAAACAGGACGTGCCGTAATAGTCGGTGGCGTCCTCATTGATGATATCGGGACAGGCGGCCAGCCAATCCTGATTGTACTCCCGCCATTCGCCAAAGGAATGATGGAACGGCGCGGCGACAATCGGCAGGCCCGACAAGGCGGCCAGAATGACGGCGAGGCTGATTTTAGCGATCATCGACAAACTCTACGTGCCGCCCCCGGCGCAGTTCTGTTTACAGTAGCGACGGCGAAGAATACAGGCCGGCGTCTAGGAGTTTTTGAGGAGATTAGCGTGCAGGTGGCGCAAATCAACGGCTTAGCCGTGCTGGAACTGGAGCCCATGGGCCCACCACTGGGCAGCGATCGCGACGCCAGCGATATTCTGAGCGAGGCGTTCTCGAGCGACGCGACCGTGATCGTGCTGCCCGCCGAGCGGCTTGATCCGGACTTCCTGCGGCTGCGCAGCGGGCTGGCCGGCGCCTTTATCCAGAAATTGCAGAACTATCATTGCCGCCTGGTGATCCTCGGCGATGTCAGCGCTGCGGTCGCCGCCAGCACGGCGCTGCGCGATTTCGTCTATGAGACCAACAAGGTCGGCCGGCATATTTTTGCACCAGATCGCGCGGCCATGCTGGCGGCTTTGAGTTGACATCGCAGCGCGGGCGCAGATGCTGCGCCCATGTTGTTCGAATCAATTGAGCAGACCGAACCCGACTATACCCACGAGCTCGCGGCCCAGGCGCGCGGGGCGCGGATTGTTGCCGGCGTCGACGAGGCCGGCCGCGGACCGCTGGCCGGGCCGGTAGTGGTGTCTGCCGTGGTGCTGAACCCGAACAATATTCCGCCGGGCCTCAACGATTCCAAGAAGCTGACCGAGGAGCAGCGCGAGGCGTTGTTCGAACTGATCGTGGTCAGCGGCGCTATCGTGTCGGTCGTGGTCGCACCGCCGACCATCATTGCCAGCCGCAATATTCGGGGCGCCACGCTGTGGGCGATGAGCCAGGCGGTGCGCGGGCTATCGGTGGCGGCGGACCGGGCGCTAATCGATGGACGCGATATTCCGCCCGGCCTGCCCTGCGAAGGTATTGCGCTGATCGGCGGCGACGGGCGCAGCGTGTCGATCGCCGCGGCCTCGATCGTCGCCAAAGTGACGCGCGACCGGATGTGCCGCATCATGGATTGCGACGCGCCCCATTTCGGCTTTTCGACGCATAAGGGCTATGGAACGCCCCAGCATTTGCGGGCGCTGACCGATCATGGCCCCTGCCGGCACCACAGGGCGGATTTCGCCCCGGTCGTCGAGGCCCGGCTGCGCCTGACGGTGAGCGCGACGATCATCGACCTGGCCTCTTAACCTCTCGCTAACCCATTCTATTCATTCCACTTTAACCCTACCGCGCTACAACAGGATAGTTAGTCCTTTGTTAGGGTTAAGTGTATGTTGCGTACCGCGCGTACGGCCCCGGTGGCCGCTGCGGAAGAGCCCACAAGGCTCCCGATCGATACTATTCTGGTGGGCGATTGCATCGACCACATGAACGCACTGCCGGCCGGCTCGATCGACCTGATCTTTGCCGATCCGCCCTATAACCTGCAGCTCGAGCAGGGGCTGACCCGTCCCGACCAATCCAAGGTCGATGCGGTGGATGACGCTTGGGACAAGTTCGACAGCTTTGCCCATTACGACAAATTCACCCGCGCCTGGCTGGCGGCTGCGCGTCGCCTGCTCAAGCCCGATGGGGCGCTGTGGGTGATCGGCAGCTATCACAATATCTTCCGCGTCGGCACGGCGCTGCAGGATCTCGATTTCTGGATGCTCAACGATATTGTTTGGCGCAAAGCGAACCCCATGCCGAATTTCCGTGGCACGCGCTTTACCAATGCGCATGAAACGCTGATCTGGGCCGCCAAGAGCCAGAAGAGCCGCGTCACCTTCAATTATGAAGCCATGAAACTGGCCAACGACGACACGCAGATGCGCAGCGACTGGCTGTTCCCCATCTGCACCGGCGCCGAGCGGCTCAAGGACGATGCCGACGACAAGGTACATCCGACGCAGAAGCCCGAAGCGCTGCTGTTCCGGATTTTGAACGCGACCACCAAGCCAGGCGATATCGTGCTCGACCCGTTCTTCGGCACCGGCACGACCGGCGCCGTGGCGCGCAAGCTGGGCCGTCACTTTATCGGCATCGAACGCGAGGACACTTACATCGCGGCGGCGCTCAAGCGGATCGCGGCGATCCGGCCGGGTGTGTTCGAAGCTCTGCAATCGGTGACGCCAAAGCGCAAGGAAACCCGCATTCCGTTTGGCTCGCTGATCGAGCAGGGATTAATCGAGCCGGGGGCGCAACTGTTTGACTTAACAAAACGTTACTCTGCCATGGTTCGTGCCGACGGCTCACTCGTCTCGGGTTCTCACCAGGGCTCCATCCACAAGGTGGGGGCGCTGGTTCAGGGTTCCGAGGCATGCAACGGGTGGACATTTTGGCATCACGATACTGCCCGAGGCGTCGCCCCGATAGACGATCTTCGTACGGATATACGTGCGAAACTTGATTTGCTTTCTGCCTGATCCTGACCTCCAATCAATCAGGCTCTTACTTCGGCCGCCGGTTTGCCCCGGCGGCCTTTTTGTTTGCTGTGTCGGTCCGTGACGCCTCCTGATTTTTGGGTCTATGTTTGGCAACGCTGCCTAGACCACAAAGGAACCTCCGGTATGACTTGGTCACGCATTCTACTAGCGCTCCTGGCGATGGCGGCCGTCCCGTGGCAGAACTCGGCCTCGGCTCAAATGGCCAAGCTACCGGAAGCAGGAATAGTCCAGCTAACGGCGCGCATGGGTCAGTTGTGCACCAATGGTCAGCTTCGATTTCTGCTGGGTCAGGAGATAGCTGTTTCCCAGCAAGCGCAGGCTTGGGCTCAACAACGACGGCTGATAGTCCGATATAGCGATGCGCAGGCGACTGTCACCATCGTGCCTCCCGCATCGCCCTCAATTAAACGACAAGTTCCATATCTTTTAAACGACAAGTTCCATATCTTTTGAGCGAGATCACCAAACTTGTGATCAACAGCTCCAAGTGTCCCAAGGATGCCAAGACGATTCCGGCCAACATAGCGGTTGCGGGCCTGGACATTGTTGAGGAAGACGGCGGCCCGAACTTTCAGCTTGCTCCCTGATCTTAGTCTAGCCCCGCCGCGGCCAGAACCTTCCGAAACAGCGTCGGTAGCGCTTCGCCTTTGAGGGTCTTGGGGTCGGACCACCAGCCCTTGTCCATGCCTTGGGGATCAACCGTCGCCGACCAGACTTCCAGTTCCAGCCGGAAATGGGTGAAGACGTGGATGACCTGGCCGCGGTGGCGCCAAGTTGTGGGGGTGGGGTAATCGGGGGCTGGGAGAGTAGCGGCCCAGTCAGAGCCGGGGACTTCGGTCATTTGGGCGAGGAGGCCCTTGCCGGGGCGGGTTTGCAGGTACACGTCGCCGTCGGCGTCGGTCATCACATAGGCGTGGCCCTTGCGGGTGGGGCGGTCGGCTTTTTGGGGCTTGATGGGGTAGATCGTCGGGTCGGCGGTGCGCGTGGCGATGCAGCCGGGCTGGATCGGGCAGAGCATGCAGAGGGCATTGCGCGGAGCGCAGATGGTGGCGCCGAGGTCCATCATGGCTTGGGCGAAATCGCCGGCGCGCGTCGGGACTGAGGCTTGCAGGGCCGCGCGCAGCTCCTCTTTGGCGTCGCGGACGGGGACGTCGAGCGCGTAATAGCGGGCGAGGACGCGGTCAAGATTGCCGTCGAGGACGGCGATGGGTTCGTCAAAGCAGATCGCGGCGATGGCGGCGGAGGTGTAGGCGCCGACGCCGGGGAGTGCTTGCAGGCCCACGGAGGTATTAGGGAAGACGCCGTTGTGGTCGCAGACCACGGCGACGGCGCAGGCGTGCAGGTTGCGGGCGCGGGCGTAGTAGCCGAGGCCGGCCCATTCGACGAGCACGGCCTCGATGGGCGAGGCGGCGAGATCCTGCACGGTGGGCCAGAGAAAGGTGAAGCGCTCGAAATATTTGCGGACGGCTGCGACGGTGGTTTGCTGCAGCATCACCTCGGAGAGCCAGACGCGATAGGGATCGGGCGCGACGCCGCGCGCGCGGTCGGCGGGGGAAATGCGCCAGGGGAGATCGCGGGCGTGGCGATCATACCAGGCGAGGACCGATGGAGCGTCGATGGGAGCGGGGGACGGCAGATGCATAGGGGAGAATTGGGGGAAGGCGGCGATTGGTGCAAGCGGAGTTGGGTTCACATCAACAGGATCGAAGCGCACCCCCTCCTACCTCCCCCATCAAGGGGGAGGTTTCTCTCCACTCTTGGGACTCGATCCAGTTCAGCCCACCGGCAGGCACCTCCCCCTTGATGGGGGAGGTTGGGAGGGGGTGTCGCGGCGTTATCCAAATGCTAGTGTCCCGCCATGACCACCGCCCCCAAATCTCCGCCCGAACCCAAGCGCCGCAATCGGTCTATGTCGCTGGCTGATGCGCTCGCGGGGGCGCTCGATCCGGTGCTGAAGAAACGAGGCTTTGCCAGTCGCGATATCATCACCCATTGGGGCGCGATGGCGCCAAAGCCATATGATGCGGTCGCTATTCCAGACAAATTGACCTGGCCGCGGGGCGAGCGCAGCGCCGAGGGGGCGACGCTCTACCTGCGCTGCATTGCCGGCCATGCGCTGGCCATTTCCCATGAAGGGCCGGCGATCGCGGCGGCGGTGAACCGATACTTCGGTTATGTGCTGGTGGGGGCTGTCCGCTTGTCGGCAGAGCCATTCAGCGGGCATTCAGCCAAGGGGGACGATAAGCGTCGTCAACCGAGCCAGAGCACTATCGCGAAGGTCGGAGCCTCGCTCGCCGGGGTTGAGGACGAAGGCCTGAGGGAGGCGTTGCGGGCATTGGGCCACGCGCTGTCCAGCAGGCCGGAAGGCAAGAACAAGTAGACGTTCACTCCCTGTTGATGCATGTGCCCACTTGCCGACACTTTGGCGATGTGTAGTGTCGCCACAAAGCCATCAGGAGCGTTCCCAGTGAAGTTTACCCGTCGTGACACCCTCGTTTTAGCCGCTGCCGCCTCGGCGCTCAGCCTTAGCGGGATGGCTCCGGCTTTGGCCGCCGATGGCGACACCGTGGATATGGCCAAGTTGATGGCCCCCACCGGCTTTACCGACAAGGTGCAGGGCTCGCCCGATGCGCCGGTCACGGTGATTGAATACGCATCGCCGACCTGCCCGCATTGCGCGACCTTCTCCAACACGGTCCTCGCGCAATTCGAAGAGACTTACGTCAAGCCCGGCCACGTCAAGTTCATCCTGCGCCCGTTCGTGCGCAATGTGTTGGACGCCGCGGTGTTCATGCTGGCCGACGCGGCCGGCGAAACCAATTACCACAACGTCATCTCGACCTATTTCAAAACCCAGCAGACCTGGGGCACTTCGGACAAGCCGCGCGACGCGATCCTCGAAATCGCCAAGCAGCTCGGCTTTACCCAGGAAACCTTCGACGCCGCCTTGACGAATCAGGCGCTGTTCACCGGGATGGAATCGCTGCGCGATCAGGCGCTGAACGAGTTTGGCCTTGCCGGCACGCCCACGTTCTACATCAATGGCAAGACGCTCTCCGGGGAACAGTCTCTTGAACAGCTTGCGGCCGAAATCGACCCGCTGCTGCCCGCCGGAACCGCACCCGTTCCTGCCGCGGGAACGACTCCTGCTGCCCCTGCCCCAACGGGTGAGACCGCAACCCCGGTTACGCCGGCTGAAACTGCAACGCCAGTTGCTCCCGCTGCACCGGCCGAGACGGCAACACCCGTCGCTCCTGCTGAGCCTGCACCTGCCGTGCCTGCTGCTCCCTAATCTCTACTGCTTACCCTCTCCCCTTGCGGGAGAGGGACAGTTCTTCCGCGTGCAGCGGAAGAACAGGGTGAGGGGTCTCTCTCAGCCATCACGGCCCCCTCATCCGGCGCTGCGCGCCACCAGCCGTTCGGGCACAGCCCTCTCGGCCTTCTCTCCTCAAATCGCTCCACAGGAGCGATTTGCCCTTCGGGACGGTTCGAAGTCCCACAAGGGGAGAAGGGGGGGTGAGAGGCGATGAAATTCTCCCGCCTCAAGCTACACGGCTTCAAATCCTTTTCCGATGAAACCGTGCTCCATATGGAGCCGGGGCTGACCGGTATTGTCGGGCCGAATGGCTGCGGCAAGTCGAACCTGGTCGAGGCGATGCGCTGGGTGATGGGCGAAAGCTCATACAAGGCGATGCGCGCCTCGGGCATGGATGACGTGATTTTTTCGGGCTCTGGCGGGCGCCCAGCGCGCAACTCCGCCGAAGTCACGCTGGTGCTGGACAATTCGGACCGCACCGCGCCGGCCGCGCTCAACAATGCCGACATCCTTGAAATCACCCGCCGCATCGAGCGCGAAAGTGGCTCGGTCTATCGCGTCAACGGCAAGGAAGTACGCGCCCGCGACGTGCAATTGCTGTTCGCTGATGCCTCGACCGGCGCGCATTCGCCGGCCATGGTGCGGCAGGGGCAGATCGGCGAATTGATCGCCGCCAAGCCGACGCAGCGACGGGCCTTGCTCGAAGAAGCCGCCGGGATTTCCGGGCTGCATTCGCGCCGGCACGAGGCCGAATTGCGGTTGCGGGCGGCCGAAAGCAATCTGGAACGCGTCGATGATATTATCGGCCAGGTCGACACGCAGCTCGAAACGCTGAAGCGGCAGGCCCGGCTGGCGATGCGCTATCGGGCGATTTCCGGCGATATCCGCCGCGCCGAGGCGACGCTGTTCCACATTCGCTGGGTGGCAGCGCGCTTTGCAGAAAAAGAGGCCGAGGCGCAACAGGCGGTTCTGATCCGTGGCTTGGCCGATGCCAACCATGAGCAATTGCAGGCGCAGCGCGCGCTGGAAACGGCGGACGCGGCGCTGCAGCCATTGCGCGACCGCGAGGCGGTGACCGGGGCGGTGCTGCAGCGCTACACGATCCTGTCCGAGCAATTGGCGGAAGAGGCCCGGCGCAATAGCCAGCGGCGCGTCGAGCTGGAAGACCGCATCAGGCAATTGGCCGCCGACGGGACGCGTGAGCGCGATCTGGTGGCCGAAAGCGAAACGACGCTGGCGGTCTATGGCGAGGAGCAGGCGCAGCTACAGGACGAGGGCGAGGCGGCGCAGGCGGAATTTGACGACGCGCGGATTGCCGCCGACGCGGCGCGAGCACTGGTGTTTACCGCCGAGGCCGAAGCACGCGCGGCGGCCGATGCACTGGCGCAGGTTCGCGCTCGACGGGTACAGGCGCAACGCAGCGCGGAGGATGCGGCGACACGCATAGCGCGGTTGAGCCAGCAGGTGGCCGAAGTCGAGCGCGAAGCGGCGACGATTACGGCGAGCCTCGATGCCGATGAGACACTGACGCGCAAGCGCGCGGCTCTGGCCAAAGCGCAGGCGGACACGGCCGAGGCGGAAGAAGGCGCAGTGGCGGCGGAGGAAGTGTCCGTTGCAGCGCAAGCCAGGCTCGACGCGGCGCGGCCGAAATTGCAGGAGATCGAAGCCGCGTTGAACCGGCTGGAGGCCGAGGCAACTACGCTTGGCAAGATGCTCAATGTCGGGGCTTCGCTCTGGCCGGCGATTGTCGATCAACTCAAGGTGGCGCCGGGATACGAAACCGCGTTGGGCGCGGCGCTGGGGGACGACCTCGAGGCCTCGTCTGACGCTGGAGCGCCGATGCATTGGGCGGCGGCTATCGACGGATATGATGATGCCGCCCTGCCCCAGGCCGCCGAGCCGCTGTCGCGCTATGTCTCAGGCAATCCATTATTGAAGCGGCGGCTGGACCAGATCGGCTTGGTTAGCGATGCGGATGGTCCGGCATTGATGCATGCGTTGAAACCGGGGCAGCGGCTGGTGACGCTTGAGGGCGCGCTGTGGCGCTGGGACGGATTTGTGGCCGCCGCCGACGCACCGAGCGCCGCCGCACAGCGGCTGGCACAGCGCAATCGGCTGGCAGAACTGGACGAGGAAGTCACGCGGGCCCGGGCCGAGCGCAACGGCTGGAAGCGCGATATCGACGCCCTGACCACGGCATTGGCCGAGGCACGGCAGTCCGAAAAGCAGCAGCGCGATGGCTGGCGCGCAGCCCAGCACGCCATCGGCGCGGCGCAGATCGAAGTCGACAAGGCCCAGCGCGCCATCGGCGATTTGACCACGCGGCAGAGTGCGCTGGAAGAAGCGCGCGTGCGACTGGCCTCCAGCCTGAGTGAAGCCGAGGCGATCCGCGACGATGCCGAACAGGCGCTTGAAGAGGCCGGCGACGAGGACGATGCCGGCGAGCTCGCCGAAGCAAGGCAAGCGAGCCTAGTGCAGTTGCGCGAGCGGGCCGATCAGGCGCGGCTGAAACTGGGCTCGTTCGAGACTGCGGCGCGGATGCGCGATAGTCGGTTGGCGCAATTGGAAAGAGATAGCAGCAGTTGGCAACGCCGCCGTGAGGGCGCGATGGCGCAATTGGCAACACTCGATAGCCGCACCGCCGAAGTCACCAGCCAGCTCGCTAATGTCAATGAAACACCGGATGGCTTTGCCGCCCGCCGCGCGGCGCTGGACGAGCAGATCGAGCGCGCCAAGGTTGAGCACAAGGCTTCAAGCGACAGTTTGAGCGTGGCGCAGACGACTTATCGCGAGGCCGACAAGGCTTTGCGGCTGGCGAGCGAAGCGCTGGCGGCGGCGCGAATCGAGCTGACGCGCATCGAGGAGCGGCTCAAGGGCTTCATCGTCCAGCGCCAGCAGATCGAGCGCCAGATCGAGGAGACGCTGAATATCGAAGCCAGCCGGACGCTCGAGGCCTCGGGCATCAAGCCGGAAGAAGCCCTGCCCAATGAGCATGCCATCGAACAGAAGGTGGACCGGCTCAAGGCTGAGCGCGAGCGGCTGGGCGGGGTGAACCTGTCGGCGGAAAAGGAAGCTGTCGAGGTGCAGGAAAAGCTCGACCTGATGGTCAAGGACCGGGACGACCTGATCGAGGCCATCGCCAAGTTGCGCCAGGGCATTGCATCGCTCAATCGCGAGGGCCGCATTCGGCTCAACGAGGCCTTTGCCAAGGTCAATGCGCATTTCCAGGAGCTGTTCACCACGCTGTTCGGCGGCGGCACGGCGGAATTGCAGTTCGTGGAAAGCGACGATCCGTTGGAAGCGGGCCTCGAAATCATCGCCCGCCCGCCCGGCAAGAAGCCGCAGACCATGACGCTGCTTTCGGGTGGCGAGCAGGCGCTGACCGCCATGAGCCTGATCTTTGCGGTGTTCCTGACCAATCCCGCGCCGATCTGCGTGCTCGACGAGGTCGACGCCCCGCTGGATGACGCCAATGTGGAGCGATTCTGTAACCTGCTGGATTCGATGCGCCAGCGGACGCAGACGCGGTTCATGGTGATCACGCATAATCCGATCACGATGAGCCGGGTGGATCGCCTGTTCGGCGTGACGATGGCTGAGCGTGGGGTCAGCCAACTGGTTTCGGTGGATTTGACCACGGCCGAGAGCTTCCGCGAGGCGGTTTAGCCAGAGAATCCTCTGCGCCCTGCCCAGACTTCGCCACGATTAGCTGTGGACAGCATGCCGCACCCTGCTGCCAAGCCAAAAATACCATACACATCAGTATGTTAAGCCGATCAGCCTCGTCTTGACACTCCAACTGCCCTTCCCTATGTTGCGCGCGACTAATAAAGGCGCCCCGGAACACACGGGAGTGGCCGGCCAAGGGGAGCGAGCGGATGCCAAAACCGCAAGATACCGACGGTCAGCCCGATAGTGCCAAAGGGGTGACGCGCGATCTTGCATCGCGTATTGCCTCAGCCCAGAGGGAACGCAATGTCGAGGCCAACAGAGCCTCGAACATGTCTCCCAGCGACATGAGCGGTATGGCGCGCGGCATGCGCATCGGCACCGAGTTCATCGCCGCTATTCTGGTGGGAGCGGGCCTGGGTTATCTGGTCGATCTCGGCTTGGGAACCCGGCCGTGGGGCTTGCTCATCCTCCTACTGGTGGGCTTCGCCGCAGGCATTCTCAATGTCATCCGCGTGGTGACACAAATGAACAAGGCGGCGCCGCCGCCACCGGGTTCGGACCTAGGTTCGAGCACGGATGATGAAGACGATAACTAGACCGGGGTTTGGGCGTGGCCGATCCGAATAAAGTCGATCCGATCCATCAGTTTGGACTGACCAATATCTTCTCGCTCGGCGGCGAAGGCGGCTTCGCTTTCACCAATTCGGCCCTGTTCATGGTGCTGACGGTCGGCCTGATCGTCATCTTCCTGCTCGGCTCGACCGCCGGCCGCCGTCTGGTGCCCGGCCGGGCACAGGTAGTGTCCGAACTACTCTATGATTTCGTGGCCAATATGGTCAAAGGGGCCGCCGGCTCCGAGGGGATGAAGTTCTTCCCCTTCGTGTTCTCGCTCTTCATGTTCGTGCTGATGGCCAACATGTTCGGCATGATCCCGTTCTTCTTCACCACCACTTCGCACATCATCGTGCCGGCCGCCCTGGCCATCCTGGTGTTCGTCGTGGTGATCGGCTACGGCCTCTATCGCAACGGCTTCAAGTTCTTCAAGCTGTTCGTGCCGGCTGGCGTTCCCGGCTATGTCCTGCCCATCGTGGTGCCGATCGAGGTTGTCTCGTTCCTGTCGCGCCCGATTTCGCTCTCCGTGCGTCTGTTCGCCAATATCCTGGCGGGCCACATCACGCTCAAGGTGTTCGCGGGCTTCATCTATTCGCTCGGCTCGCTGGGCGTTCTCGGGTTCCTCGGCGCATCGCTGCCGTTGATCATGACGGTCGCCATCACGGCGCTCGAATTCCTCGTGGCAGCCTTGCAGGCCTATGTGTTTGCGGTGCTGACCTCGATGTACATCAATGATGCGATCCATCCGTCGCATTAATCTGACTGCCTAGCTATTCGTGCGGCCACGGTGGCCGGACGGCAGAAACCCAAATCTTCGGTCTCCAAGGAGTATTCAAATGGATCCAATTGCCGCCAAGTACATCGGTGCCGGTATTGCAGCTATCGGCATGGCCGGTGCGGCTATCGGCGTGGGCAACATCTTCGGCAGCTTCCTGTCGGGCGCCCTGCGTAATCCTTCTGCCGCCGGCAGCCAGTTCGGTAACCTGATTTTCGGTTTCGCCGTGACCGAAGCTCTGGGCATTTTCTCGTTCCTGATCGCCCTGCTCCTGCTGTTCGCAGTGTGATATCAGCGTTCGTTCATTAGGAGCGGCGGCCGGGGGGAAATTTCTCCGGGCTGCCGCTTTTTTCGAAGGCTTTCGAGCCGGCTCACCAATGGGTAGACCAATATGGCAACCGAAACTCCAGTGATGCTCGTCGCCCAGGCGGCTGTCGATGCATCTGCCGAGGGTGGTGCTGTCCACGCGACCACAGAGGCGCATGGCGGTGAACATTCCGAAGTATTTCCGCCGTTCGATCCTTCGAGCTTTGGCACCCAGCTGATCTGGCTGGCGATCACCTTCGCAATTTTGTATTTCGCGATGAGCAAGCTGGCTCTGCCGCGCATCGGCTCCATCCTCGAAGACCGCAAGAGCCGGATCGATGGCGATCTGAGCGCAGCCGACGGGGCCCGCCAGAAGACCGACGCGGCGATTGCAGCCTATGAGGCCGCCCACGCCGCGGCTCGCGCCAAGTCGCACTCCATTGCCGAAGAAACCCGCAACGCCATCAAGGCCGATATCGACGGCAAGCGCAAAGCGGTCGAGGCCGACCTCTCCAAGAAGGTCGCCGATGCCGAAGCCAGCATCCAGGCGACCAAGACCGAGGCCCTTGGCCATGTGTCCGAAATCGCCGCCGATACCGTGCAGGCGCTGGTCACTCAGCTCACCGGTTCGGCTTCGGCCGATGAGGCGCGCAACGCTGTCGCCACCGCGGCCAAGGAGTAGCTCGGATGGACTTCTCGACAATCGACGCAACCAGCTGGGCAACCATCTGGGCCACCATCTCGCTGGTGATCTTCATCGGCATCATGATCTATTTCGGCCTGCCGAAGATGATCACCAAGATGCTCGACGCTCGCATCGCTCAGATCGAAACCGACCTGGCCGAAGCTAAGCGCCTCCGCGAGGAAGCCGAAGCCCTGCTGGTCGACTATGAAAACAAGCGCGTCGCTGCCGAAGGCGAAGCCGCCGGCATCGTGACTGCCGCCCAGGAAGAGGCCAAGCGCCTTGCCGAAGAAGCCAATGTGGCGTTGACCGACCTGATCGCCCGCCGCACCAAGTCAGTGCAGGACAAGATCGCCCAGGCTGAAGCCCAGGCACTCGGCGAAGTGCGCGCCCGCGCCGCCGACCTGACCGTGGAAGCCGCTCGCATCGTGCTCAGCCAGCAAATGGCCAGCAAGGGCGACGATCTGGTCAGCAAGGCCATCAAGGATGTTGGTACGCAGCTGAACTAAGGTTTGGCGACAAGCGTGAGAATTAGGGGCGGGCCACAAGGTCCGCCTTTTTGTTTGGGCGGGCACATTGTGCCACGTCCTCGTGGTTCGAGGCTCGCGAAGGGCTCGCACCTCACCATGAGGACGACTGCTGGAATTGCGAGGTTCTAGTAGTCCTCATGGTGAGGTGCGAGTTCTTACGAGCCTCGAACCACGAGGGCGTGGCACAATTCCCTGTGCCCTGCCCCGCAGCGCGATTGACGCCCTGAGGAATCTCCCCCATGGTGCCGATGACTGCGGGAGAGCTGGTTCAGTCCAGCGCCGAAGGAGCAACCGCCCCGGAAACTCTCAGGCAAATGGACCGCAGTTCGACGAAAACTCTGGAAAGCAGGCGCACACGCCTCACCGAAGGAGCAACCGGCCCATAGGCGGCCGGGAAATCTCTCAGGTTCAGCGGACAGAGGGGGCACCACGGCGTTCGGGAACGAATGTCCGCAGTGTCCATTTGCCGGGAGCGCCGCTTGTCCGAACCAGTCGAAGACCTCAAAACCACCCCGCTTTATGCCAAGCACGTCGCCGCCGGTGGCCGCATGGTGCCGTTTGGCGGCTATAACCTGCCGGTGCAGTACCCCACGGGCATCATGGGCGAGCATAAATGGACCCGCGAGCATGCGGGCCTGTTCGACGTCAGCCACATGGGGCCGAGCTTCCTGACGCTGAACAATCCAAGCGGCGACGCCGATGCCGATCATGCTGCAGTCGCGGCGCTGGTGGAGCCGCTGGTCTGCGGCGACATCAAGGGGCTGAAGCCCGGTCAGGTACGCTACACCCTGTTGCTGAACGAGACCGGCGGCGCAATCGACGACCTGATGGTGGCTCGCTCGCCGCTGTTCCCCGGTTCGCTCTATATCGTGGTCAATGCCGGCACCAAGGACAATGACTTCGACATCATCGCCAAGGCTGCCGGCGACAAAGCCAAGCTGACTCGCGCCGATGACGGCGCCCTTCTGGCCCTGCAGGGACCCGAGGCAGTTGCCGTTCTGGACACCATTGTTCCCGGTGTTGCCGAGCTGGGCTTCATGACCTATGCGCCGTTCGAGTGGAACGGCACCAAGCTGATCATCGCCCGCTCGGGCTATACCGGCGAGGACGGCTGCGAAATCCTCTGCGAGGCCAGCATGGCCGAAGCGATGTGGGATGCCCTGCTAGCCGACGAACGTGTCAAGCCGATCGGGCTCGGCGCGCGCGACAGCCTGCGTCTTGAAGCCGGGCTACCGCTTTATGGGCATGACCTGGACGAAACGGTCTCTCCAACTGAAGCGGGACTCAATTTCGCCGTCGCCAAGCGCCGCCGCGAGAGCGCCGACTTTCCGGGCGCCGCGCGCATCCTGAAAGAGTTCGGCGGAGAGCTGTCTCGCGTCCGCGTCGGCCTGTTCGTCGAAGGCGCGCCAGCGCGTGAGGGCACCGAAATTCTCGATGCCTCGGGCATGGTCGTGGGCAAGGTCACCAGCGGCGGCTTTGCCCCTAGCCTAGCCCGGGCAATTGCCTTGGGGTTTGTGCCGCCAGCGCATGCCGCGCCGGGCACGCAATTGCAGGTCAGCGTTCGCGGCCGCATGCAACCGGCACAGGTGACTGCCACGCCCTTCGTACCACACCGCTATTTCCGCAAAGCCAAATCCTAGTTGAGGGATCGATCATGACCACCAAATTCACCCCGGACCACGAGTATATTCGCGTCGAGGGCTCAACCGGCATTGTGGGCATCACGCCCTACGCCCAGAACGCCCTGGGCGACATCGTCTTTGTCGAACTGCCCAGCGTCGGCAAGGTGCTGAAAAAGGGCGATGAGGCCGCGGTGGTCGAGTCGGTCAAAGCCGCCTCGGAAATCTACGCGCCAGTGTCGGGCACGGTGACCGAAGTGAACGCCGAACTGTCCGGCAATCCCGGCCTCATCAATTCTGATCCGGAAGCCAGCGGCTGGATTTACAAGATCGCCATCAGCCAAGCGGGCGAGCTGGATGGCCTGCTCGATGACGCGGCCTATGCCGATTTGACGAAGTAAGAAGCAAGAGATCCCATGCGTTACCTCCCCCATTCCGATGCCGAACGCGCCGAGATGCTTGGCGTGATCGGCGCGAGCTCGATCGAGGCGCTGTTCAGCGCCGTGCCGGCCAAGGCACTGAAAACGTTCGACCTGAACCTGCCCCAGCACAGCCCAGAATACCTCGTCGAGGCGCATATGAAGGCGCTGGCCGGCAAGAACCGGGCGGGCAGCGATGGCCCATTTTTCGTTGGTGCCGGCGCTTATCGCCACCATGTGCCGGCGACGGTCGATCATCTGATCCAGCGCTCGGAATGGCTGACGGCCTATACGCCGTACCAGCCGGAAATCTCGCAGGGCACGCTGCAGATGCTGTTCGAATTCCAGACCCAGGTGGCCAAGATTACCAGCATGGATGTGGCAAATGCCAGCCTCTATGACGGTTCGACCGGCACGGCCGAGGCTGTGCTGATGGCGCGGCGGTTGACGCGGCGCAACAAGATCGTGCTGTCGGGTGGGCTGCATCCGCATTATCGCGATGTGGTGCGCTCCTATCTCAAGGACGACGCTGATCTGGAATGCCTGTCGGCGTCGCCGGAAGGCCAAGGCGATATTCTCGATCATATCGACGAGACGACTGCCGCCATCGTCATCCAGACGCCGGACTTTTACGGCCATCTGCGCAATCTCAAGACCGCCGCCGACGCCGCCCATGCCAAGGGCGCGTTGCTGATCGTAGTCGTCACCGAGATCGTCTCGCTGGGCCTGCTGGAATCTCCGGGTGCCTATGGCGCCGATATCGTTGTGGCCGAGGGCCAGTCGATCGGCAATGCGTTGAACTTCGGTGGCCCGTATCTGGGGCTGATGGCGACGCGCAAGGAATTCATCCGGCAGATGCCGGGGCGGCTGTGCGGCGAAACCGTGGATGCCGACGGGCAGCGCGGCTTTGTTTTGACGCTGTCGACCCGCGAGCAGCACATCCGCCGCGAGAAGGCGACCAGCAATATCTGCACCAATTCCGGGCTGTGCGCGCTGGCGTTCTCGATCCATATGGGGCTGCTGGGCGAGGCCGGCTTTACCAAGCTGGCGCGGCTCAACCATGCGCGGGCTTGTGCGCTGGCTGACGCTCTGGCCGGTATTCCGGGCGTAGAACTGCTCAACAAGACGTTCTTCAACGAAATGACCATTCGCGTGGCTGTTCCGGCAGCGCCATTGGTCGAGGCCTTGGCCGCACGGGGCATCTTGGCTGGCGTGCCAGTCAGCCGGCTGGAGCCGGAAAATCCCAATGTTGCCAACCTGTTGGTACTGGCGGCGACGGAGCTGACGACCGACGAGGATATCGCGGCCCTGGTGGCGGCGCTGACGGAGGAATTGGCATGAGCATGAATACGCAAGGCCGTCCGACCGGCACCGGCACTTCTGGCTTCGCCTCCACCTCGGGCTCCTCGATGCTGCCGAACGAGCCGCTGCTGTTCGAGATTGGCGATACCGAGCATTCGGGCGTTGATCTGCCGGATGCGGAGATTTCAACCAGTCGCCTCGGCGGCTTCGAGCGCAAGTCGGCGCTGGATCTGGCCGGGCTGACCGAGCCGGAGGCGATGCGGCATTATGTGCGGCTGAGCCGGCTGAACCACTCAATCGACAGCGGCATGTATCCGCTGGGATCGTGCACGATGAAGCACAATCCGCGGCTGAACGAGAAGATCGCCCGCCTGCCGGGCTTCGCCGATATCCATCCGCTGCAGCCGGTTTCGACCGTGCAGGGCGCGCTGGAGCTGATGAACCAGCTCGCTAACTGGTTGATGACGCTGACGAATACGGCGGCCGTGGCGTTGACGCCCAAGGCCGGCGCGCATGGCGAACTGCTCGGCATGATGGCGATCAAGGCGGCGCAGGATGCGGCGGGGCAGAGCCATCGCCGTATCGTGCTGGTGCCCGAGAGTGCGCACGGCACCAATCCGGCCACGGCGGCATTCCTGGGCTACACCGTCAAGCCGATCCCGGCGCGCGACGATGGCACGGTGGACGTGCAGGCGGTCAAGGATGCGCTGTCGCCCGACGTGGCGGCGATTATGCTGACCAACCCCAATACCTGCGGCCTGTTCGAGCCGCAAGTCATTGAAATCGCTCAGGCTGTGCATGATGCCGGGGCGTTCTTCTACTGCGATGGCGCCAACTTCAACGCTATCATGGGCGTGGTGCGGCCGGGTGATCTGGGCATCGATGCGATGCATATCAACCTGCACAAAACCTTCTCGACGCCGCATGGCGGCGGGGGTCCGGGTGCGGGGCCTGTGGTGCTGTCGGCGGCGCTGGCGCCGTTCGCTCCGGTGCCGTTCGTGCGCCAGCATGCTGGAGTTCTTGAACTGGTCGAGCATGCCGAGGGTGACTCTTTGGGGCGCATCACCGCGTTCCAGGGCCAGATGGGCATGTATGTCCGGGCGCTGACCTATATGTTGTCGCACGGTGGCGACGGGCTGGCGCAGGCGGCGCAGGATGCGGTGCTCAATGCCAACTACATCAAGGCGCGGCTCGCCCATGCCTTCTCGGTGCCGTTCGGCGACTATCCGACCATGCATGAGGCACTGTTTGACGATACGTTCCTGGCCGGCACTGGCGTCACCACGCTGGACTTTTCCAAGGCGCTGATCGACGAGGGTTTCCATCCGATGACGATGTACTTCCCGCTGGTGGTGCATGGGGCGATGCTGATCGAGCCGACTGAAAGCGAAAGCAAGCAGACGCTGGACCGGTTCTGTGAGGTGATGGAAGAACTGGCCGCCGACGCCAAGGCGGGGAATACGGAACGGTTCACCGCCGCGCCGATGAAGGCGCCACGGCGCCGGTTGGACGAGACGCGGGCGGCGCGCTCGCCAATCCTGCGCTGGGAACGGCCGGAAGAGCTGCCGCAAGCGGCGGAGTAACTTCGCCGGTTGTCAGCGAGCGTTCCCCAACCACGATGCTGCCCGCGGACTTGATCCGCGGGTCGCTATCCTCGCACACCGAAGGTTTGTGGGTGGGGTTAGAGGCCCACGGGTCAAACCCGTGGGAAGAACGGGGGGTGGGATGCGATGGTGCCCCCAACGTGGCGGGTGGGATGTGCCCTACTGGACCATCACAGAGGCCAGCCGCTTACTTGCCGGTATCAAACCCGACCCAGATGGTGATGTCCTCGCCGCCCAGATAGGGGATGGCGACGTTCTGAACAACCTTGATGAAGTCGCCCGATTGCGCCGGCGGGGTGATGGCGACCGGGATCTGATATTTTTCCGAGAACACGGCCTGCTTGTCGCGCTCGACGGCGAAACGGATCGGCACGGTGACCGAGGTCTGGGTGCCGACGGGGCCAAGCAGGACGCGGCCCTCGACGCCCATCTGCACGGTGATCAGGCCATTGGAGACCACGCAATTGCGGGTGCTCTTATCGATGACGCCCTGATATTGCAGCGTGCGCGGATCGCCGACCTTGCCATTGCCATAATAGAACATCGCTTCGGTACCGGTGCGTACCTTGATGGGCGGACAGGCGGTGGCGATTGCCGGAAGTGCGCTGGTCTGGGCCTGGGCCATCGCGGTAGCGCTGGGGCTGGAATTGGCCAGGTTGGCGTCAGCTGCGGGTGAGCCGCCGCCAAACATGCCGCCCATGCTGCAACCGGCTAGCGCTGCCGCGACGAGCCCGGTGGCGCCAAGGGCAAGACCACGTCGCGCAGCCAGGGTCAGGGTGGACTTGAACATGAAATCGTCTCCTAACGCAGATACTAGCTGTTGGCGGTTTCGAGCGCCATCAGGATGGCCGGTGCGCCACTGGCCGACACGCCGGGCGCGTCTTCGACGAACACGTTATCGACGATGCCGTCGCGAATGATCATGGCGGCGCGGGCATAGCGCGTGCCCATGCCGCTGCCGCTGAAATCCTTGGCCAGGCCCAAGGCCTTGGCGAGTTCGGCATTGCCGTCGGCGATGAAATCGATCTTGCCGAGGGCGCCCGTGGCCTCTGCCCAGGCCTTCATGACGTGATGGTCATTGGTCGCCGCGCAGACGATGCGGGTAATCCCGGCAGCGCGCAGCTTGGCATGGTTGGCGATGAAGCCCGGCAGGTGATTGACGTGGCAAGTGGGGGTGAAGGCGCCGGGAACCGAGAACAACACCACCAAGCCGGTGCCGAGGACGGTGTCGCTGGTGGTATCGGCAATGCCATTGGCATCGACAAGCTTGACCCGCACCGACGGGACCGGATTACCGCGCTCGATCATATAGGAATATGCCCCTTCATTACCGGCGGCTTTGCCCGCTGCCGGCGACGCTTGAATTGTTGGGAACCCGGATATGCGGCTTTGCCCCCGCATGCAAGGCATTGCGCCCTGCTCCCGATCGCCCTCGTGACCTTATTCGGCCGTTTGAACCGGCCGGGTGATTTCATATGCTCCCATATCAGTAGTGAATGTGAGCTGAACGGGGCGGTTTTCCAAGTTAATTTCATGGGTTTTGCCCAAAACCGGGATCAGAACTAGATCGGGTTCGGGACTTTTTTGCGGCGCGCCAAAGAAGGGCGCGCCATCCGCGGTGGCGACGATCAGGGAATCCGGATCGACGGCGGGATTGGTGACGTGCACCAGGAGCATCTGATCGGCGGCACGGTATTGCACATCGCCAATGGGCTGGGCTGCGTCTGCCCAGGCGATCGGCGCCATGGCCACGGCCTGGCGGATGCGCAGGCCATTGGGCATGTCCTTGGCGCCATCCACCGGCAGGCTGAACTTTGCCTGGGCGGGCACGCAGATATCGGAACAGACGCCCATCACCACGGCGACCTCGATCTGCGCGGTGGCGGCATCGAGGGTCAGCTGGACGGGCAGTAGCGTGGGGCCGCGATAGACGTAATCGAGATAGCGCTCAGACTGGTCGCGTTCGGGATAGGGCCACGAAATCGCGTCGCCGGTAACGCCCTGCGACCCGGCGAAATCGAGTTGCGTGGGCAGGCCGGTCTCGCCCGGGATACGCCAATAGGTTTTGGTGTTCTGGGGCATGTTCAATTCCACGCCGACCCAAGTGGTGCCATCGGGCTTGACGGTGCCGGCGCTGACGAGGCGCATGGTGACCCCCGGCGCCACCGTTTGCCACGGTGTTTCGGCTGCCGCGAGCGGCGTGGCGATCAGGCTGAGCAGCAAAATAGCTTTAGGGTAAATGCGCATGGGCACTCGTGTAACCCAGGATATCGGCGCCGCCTAGCGCCCGATGTTCATGGCTTCGTGAAGCCGGCAGGGGTGCATGGGCGCGCACTCGCTTGGCAGGGCGGGCCGTAGGCTTTAGAATGACGCCATGAACTCACTCGAAGGACAATTCCTGGTGGCCATGCCCGACATGGCAGATGAGCGCTTCGCCGAGAGCGTGATCTTTCTCGTCGGTCACAGCGATGATGGCGCCATGGGCCTCGTGGTCAACCATGAACTGGACATGCGCTTCGCCGATATTCTGGACGAGCTGGACCTGGGCGATCCGGACATGATCATCCGACTGCCCGACGCGATCCGCGAGCGCGCGGTGATGCGCGGCGGCCCGGTGGAAAAGGGGCGCGGCTTCGTGCTGCATTCGCCCGATTTCAACAGCGGCAACACCTATGAGGTGGCCAACAATATCTGCCTGACGGCGACGCTGGAAGTTCTCAAGGCGATGGCGTTCGGGCCGGCACCCAAAGCGGCCTTGTTCGCGCTGGGCTGCTGCGGCTGGGCGCCAGGGCAACTCGAGGGCGAGATCGCGCAAAATGGCTGGCTGACTGTGCCGTTCTCGCGCGAACTGTTGTTCGAGACGCCGGTGGAACGGCGCTACGACGCCGCGCTGGGGATGTTGAATATTACGCGGGCGACGTTGAGCCCGGATGCTGGGCACGCCTAAGGACTTGCCCCAAGCGCGCGTCTAGTTGACCGATTTCACCCACCCACTGCCTTCCCGCGGACTTGATCCGCGGGCCCACGCCCATGCGTGCCGGACTGTTAGTGGCCCGGGGGTCAAGCCCGCGGGAAGGACGGCGGGTGGGGCTAGTTGGTAGCGCCGCAACACTGCAGAAATTCTGAGTGTCGATTGAGCCTGGTGAGCCGCGTCGTTCGGCCCATCGGCACGGCTTGTCTAGCTGGCCGTTTCACGAGCCGGCAGGCGCGCGACCTGGGCGGCTAGTTGTTTGCCGAATTCGGGGGCGGTCATGGCGGCGCCGAAGGCGAAGCCCTGGCCGAAGCGGCAATTGAACTGGCGCAGGCGCTCGACTTCCTCGGGCGTTTCGACGCCCTCAGCGATCACCGCGAGATCGAGATCGTTGGCGAGGGCTACGATGGCCCTGATGATCGGACCTTGGGTGTGGCCGATGCCATTGGTATCGCCCATCTTCACGAAATCGGCTGGAATCTTGATGGTGTCGAAGGGGAAGCGGTGCAGGTAGCTCAGCGACGAATGGCCAGTACCGAAATCGTCCAGCGCCAGGCCGAGGCCCATGCCGCGCAGCGCTTCGAGCATGTAGGCGGAATGCTCGGGATTGGTCATCACCTGGGACTCGGTGAGTTCAAGCTTGAGGTGATTGGCAATCCCCGGATTTTGGGCAATCACGGCGCGAATATCGTTGAGCAGGCTCGGCGCGGCGAGCTGACCGGGGGACAGATTGACCGAGACGAAGAATTCTTCCGGCAGGCCCGGAATCGAGGTCATCCAGTCGCGCGTCTGGTAGGCGGCCTGCTCGAAGGCGATGCGGCCCAGGCGTTCGATCTGGCCGGAGCGTTCGGCCAGGGTGATGAATTCGGAGGGCGCGACGATGCCCCGAGTGGGGTGCAGCCAGCGCATCAGGGCTTCGGCCCCGGCTATGCGCCCCGAGACGATATCCATGATCGGCTGGAACTGGACCTGCAATTCGCCCTGCTTCATGCCGCGTTCGAGGTCTTCTTCGCTGGCGCGGTTATAGGCGGAAATCGAGCGGGCCGAGGCGCGATAGGCCTCGATGCGGTCGCCGCCGAGGCGCTTGGCATAATACATGGCCAGTTCGGCATCGCGCAGCACGTCGGCGGCGCTCGCGGGATTGCTGTCATAGATGGTGACGCCGATGGAGGCTGAGAGGGTGAGATCGCGGTCGCCGAAATTGAACGGGGCCTTGAGGGCCTTGCGGATTTGCTCGGCGGTTTCGGCGATTTTGCCGGCGGCTTGTTCGGAGGCGAGGATGACGGCGAACTGGTCGCCGGACACACGCGCCACAGTATCAAGCGGGCGCATGATGCGCGCAATGCGGCGCGATACGGCCAGCAGCACCGAATCGGCGGCGGAATGGCCGATGCGCTCCTCAAGGTCCATGAAGCGGTCGATATCGATGAGGAACACGGCCGGCTTGGTGCCGCCGGGGGTGCGGGCGCGTACGAGGGCGCGCTCCAGCCGGTCGAGCAGCAACTGCTTGTTGGGCAGGCCCGTGAGGCTGTCATGCACGGCGTCGTGCAGCAGGCGCTCGCGCGAGGCGCGGTCCTCGGTGACGTCCTGCAGGGTGCCGACAATGCGGTTGACCTGGCCGTCGCCGCCCAGCACGGGTTTTACCCGCATGCGGAAGGAGCGGTAGCTGCCGTCGTGGCCGGCGATACGCATATCGGCCGAGACCTTGCCGCGGCGCAGTTCGACCAGGGTATCGAAGGCGGTGCGGAAGCGGTCGCGGTCATCGGGATGGACACGATCGAGCCAGCGTTTGATGGCGCCGCGGAGGGCTCCGCGTTTTTCGCCGAGGCGGGTGGCGAGTTCGTCGGAGACGGAGACGCGGTCGCGCTCGATGTTCCAATCGAAGACGAAATCGCCGGAGCCGGTGAGGGCCAGGGCGCGGCGCTCGACTTCGGAGAGGGTACCGATGGACACCTGCCCTTCCGAGAAGGCGTGTTGCACCGAGGTGAAGCCGAGGAGCATGACCAGAAGCACGAGGCCACCCGCGACGGCGGGCTGGGCGATGTCATTGGAGACCTGGCCGGTGATGACCAGCCAGCCATAGAACAGCCAGGCGATGAGGATGATCCAGGTGGGGACCAGCAGCACGGCGCGGTCGTAGCCGCGCAGCGCCAGCAGCAGGATCAGGAAGAAGCCGGAGACGCCGAGCAGCGCCAGAACCAGCCGGGCGATGGTGGCGGCGATGGCGGGCTGGAAGAAGGCGAAGGCGAAGAGCGCGAGGAACAGCGCCGCGAGGCCGAGCGCCAGATGGATGAAGCGCAGATGCCATCGGTGGAGGTTGAGGTAGATGAACAGGAATCCGGCCAGAGTCGTGGCTATGCCAGCCTCCGAGGCGGCGCGGAAGGGCTGCATGCCGCCGCTGCTCAGGCCGAGCAAGCGGCCGAGGACGCCGAAATCGATCAGCAGGTAGATCAGCACCGCCCAGGCGAAGGCTGCGGTCGCGGGGAAGACGCCGCGGCCCTTGACCACGAACATGATGGTGAGGAACACCGCGGCCAGCGAGGCGACGCCGAGCACCACGCCGCGGAACAGGGTGAACGAGTTCACATAGTCGCGGTAGGCATTGGGCTGCCACAGATAGAGTTCGGGCAATTGGCCGGAGGTGAGTTCGGCCACGAACGTGACGGTGGCGCCGGGATCGAGGGTGACCTCGAAGACGTCGGCTTCGGGATCGGCCAGCCGGACCGGGCGAATGCCGGCGCTAGGAGTGAGGGCATTGATGCGGTCATCGCCCAGATCGGGGCTGAAGACGCCGGAGCCGGGCAGTCGGAAGAATGGCGCCACGAGCAGGCGCTCGATCTGCTGGTCACTTTCGTTTTTGAGCGCGAACAGCGCCCAATCGGGATTGCTGCCCTGCTGGGTCGCCAAAACTTCGATGCGGCGGATGATGCCATCTTCGCCGGGAGCGGTCGACAATTGCACCTTGCCCTCGGCGCCCTGCTGGACTTCGACGACATCGGACAGATTGACGGCGTTGACGTCCTCGGGGACGGAAATCACTTCGAAGGCAGCGGCTGGAGCGAGGATTCCGAGCGCGAACGCAAGACACATCGCGAGTGCAAAAAGGTGACGCATCAGAGGCGATTATATCCTGCGCTAGGCTTCATTATGGCAGCGAAACGGCGCTCGACTGTTTCGGCGTCGCGGCCATGACGGTGTCCTCTTGAGGGGAGCGCTCTTTGGTAGCGGGGATTGCCCCATGCGACAAGCGTTGAGCCATGTTGCCGTTTGGCAACAACACTCAGGCATGCCGGGTGCGGCGGCGCATTTCGTAGCGTTCGCGGGTGAGGCCGAAGAGCACGTGGTCCTCCCAGCGACCGTCGATCTGCAGGTAGCCGGTGGCAAAACCTTCCTCCACAAAGCCATTCTTTTCCAGCACGCGTCGGGAGGCGGCATTGCCGGGGAGGAAGGCGGCGTGGAGGCGGTGCAGGTCGAGGCTATCGAAGACGAAGGGTAAAGTGATGCCGACCGCTTCGGTCATCATCCCCTGCCCGGCGAATTGGCGGCCCATCCAATAGCCCAGATTGCCGAACTGCGCGGCGCGGCGGCGGATATTGGAGAGGGTGATGCCGCCGACCAGGGTTTCCTTGCCGCCGGTGGTGGTGAAGATCAGGAAGGAATAGTCGCTGCCGTCTTCGGCCTCCTGACGCGCTCGCTTGACGCGGGCCGTGAAGACCGAGCGCGCCAGATCGGCCTCGGTCCAGCGTGGTTCGAACGGCTTGAGGAAGTCGCGGCTGGTTTTGCGCAGGCCGTACCAGGCCTGGTAATCGCCATGCTGGGGCAGACGCAGCAGCAGGCGCGGGCCCTTGAGGCTGATCAGAGATGCCGGCGATGACCAGGGCCAAATCATCGCGTGGGCCCGCTCAGCGCTTGAGCAGGCCGCCAACGGCCTCGAGATCGGGCAAGGCGGCGATGGGGCCGATGCCCGCCAGGGTGGGCGTGCCGGACAGGAAAATCTGCTCGGCCACATCCTTGACCCGCTGGGCGGTGATGCGGTTGATGCGCTCCACGGTTTCGGCCATCGGGATGGGACGGCCCCACAGGATCTGCTGGCGGGCGAGCTGGCCGGCGCGGGCGGAGGGGCTTTCCAGCGACATCAGCAGGCCGGCGCGGATCTGGTTGCGGACGCGGATCACTTCTTCGTCGGTGATGGTCTGGGTGGCGCGGCGCAACTCGTCGATGACGACGGGCACCAGGGCGCCGACCTCCTCCTCGCCGGTGGCGGCGGCGACGCCAAAGACGCCGCTATCGGCAAAGGCCCAGTGGAAGGCGTAGACCGAATAGCAGAGGCCGCGCTTTTCACGCACTTCCTGGAACAGGCGCGAGCTCATGCCGCCGCCCAGAATGGAAGCCAGCACCTGGGCGGCGTAAAAGCCGTCCGAATTATAGGCGCGGCCTTCGAAGCCGATGACGATATGGGCCTGTTCGTGCTCGGAGACGAGACGCTCCTCGCCGCCCTTATATTCGGCGCGCTGGGGCGCGGGCGCACCATTGGCCTTGAGGGTGGCAAAGCGCTGTTCGGCGACCTTGACCAGCCCGTCGTGATCGACATTCCCGGCGGCGGCCATGACCATGTGGTCGCCCACATAGTTGCGGTTCAGGTATTTGCGGATCACTTCCGGCTTGAATTCGCGCACGGATTCGACCGTGCCCAGAATGGTGCGGCCGATCGGCTGTTCGGGGAAGGCGGCGGCCTGGAACAGGTCGAACACGTGATCGTCGGGATTATCGCGCGCGGCGCCGATTTCCTGGACGATAACCTGCTGCTCGCGCTCCAGCTCCTTCTCATCGAACAGGGAATTCTGGAGGATATCGCTGAGGATATCGGCGGCGAGCACCACGTCCTCTTTCAACACGCGGGCGAAATAGCCGGTGTGCTCGATCGAGGTCGCGGCATTGAGATCGCCGCCGACGTCTTCGATCGCCTCGGCGATCTGCAGGGCGGTGCGGGAGGTCGTGCCCTTGAACGCCATGTGTTCGAGCAGGTGGGAAATGCCGTGCTCGGCCTTGCGCTCACTGCGAGCGCCGGCCCGGACCCAGACGCCCAGCGAGGCGCTTTCGAGATGGGGCATGTCATCGGTGAGGACCACCATGCCGTTGTCCAGGGTTGTCGATTGTAGACTCACGCAATCCTCCCGGCACCGGCGGTCAGCGACCACCCGATGCTTGTGTTATGCGGCACGCGTGCGCGCCCTGATGAAGTCTTCGACCGCAGCCTGGTCGTTGGCAAGGACGCTGAGACGTTCCTCGCGCTGATGCAAATCGGCGAGCCATGTCGGCAGGGCCGGCGCGATGCCGCTAGCCTCTGTCACCGCATCGGCGAATTTGGCCGGATGGGCGGTGGCAAGCGTGACCATGGGGGTGCTGCCCTGACGTTCATTGCGGGCCACATGCACGCCCACGGCGGTATGCGGATCGAGCAGATAGCCGGAATTCTTGTAGGTCGCGGCGATGGCAGCACGGGTCTCGGCCTCGCCGGTGGTGCCAGCGGAGAATTCGGCGCGGATATTGGCCAGCGCGGAGTCCGGCAGGGCAAAGCCGCCGGATTGTTTGAGACTATCCATCATGCGGTTGACGGCGGCGGCATCGCGGCCGGCGGCGTCGAACAGCAGGCGCTCGAAGTTCGAGGAAATCTGGATGTCCATGGAGGGGCTGATGGTGGGCTCGACGCCATCCATCTGGTAGCGGCCGGTGGCCATGGTGCGGGCCAAAATATCATTGGCGTTGGTGGCGATGATCAGGCGATCGATCGGCAGACCCATGCGCTTGGCGGCGTAGCCGGCGAAGATATCTCCGAAATTGCCGGTGGGCACAGTGAAGCTGATTTTGCGCTGCGGGCTGCCGAGGGAAGCGGCTGCAGTGAAATAATAGACGATCTGCGCGACGATGCGGCCCCAGTTGATGGAGTTCACTCCCGAGAGGCGCACCGAGTCGCGGAAGCGATGATTGTTGAACAGGGCTTTGACGACGTTCTGGCAATCGTCGAACGTGCCTTGCAGCGCGATATTGTGGACGTTGGCATCGAGTACGGTGGTCATCTGCAGGCGCTGCACGGTGGAGGTGCGGCCAAGCGGATGCAGAATGAAAATATCGGTGGTGTCGCGGCCGCGGAAGGCCTCGATGGCGGCAGAGCCGGTATCGCCGGAGGTGGCGCCGACGATGGTGGCGCGCAGTTTGCGCGTGGTGAGGATGTGGTCCATTACCCGGCTGAGGAACTGCATGGCCACGTCCTTGAAGGCCAAGGTGGGACCGTGGAACAGCTCGAGCACGAAGTGGCCGGGCTCCAGTTCCACCAGCGGCGCGACCGACGGGTGGCGGAAGCCGGCATAGGCGCCGTCGATGATCGACTTCAGCGTGGCCGGGGCAATCTCATCGCCGACGAAGCGCGAGATGATGGCATAGGCCACCTCGCTATAGGGCTTGCCGGCGAAACCGGCGATTTCGTCGGGACTGATCTGGGGCCAGGATTGCGGAACATAGAGTCCGCCATCGGTGGCAAGGCCGGCCAGCACTGCATCGGAGAAGCCGAGCGACGGCGCCTGGCCGCGCGTAGAAACAAACTGCATCGAGGGGAAGAGCCCTTTTAGAATTGTTGCAACCTAGTCAAACGAGGGGCGAGGCGCAACCTCTACCGCCGCGTCCCCTTCTTCTGGCATGTGGGTGATGCTCTTGGCACCCACTCTCCCACTCTCCCACCCACCGGCCCTTCCCGCGGACTTGATCCGGGGGCCACTCTCAATACGGCACGAGTTGTTAGAGACCCGCGGATCAAGTCCGCGGGAAGGGCCGGTGGTTGGGAGGGATCGCGGCTAGGCACAATCACCGCGCGTGGGGGGACAAACCCCTCACCCTGCTTGCTCCGCTGAACGCGTCGCAAGCTGTCCCTCCCGCAAGGGGAGAGGGGTGACGACTGTTGGACCTACGGCTTCACCCGCCGTTGTCGCCACAACCAAAACCCCAGCATGATCGGGGTGATGATGGCGAAGCCGAACCAGGTGTAGGCGTAGCCGAGGTGGTTGTTGGGGAACTCGACTATCGTCTCGCCGCCTTGCGGCAGCACGCCCGGAGCGCCGGCGGATTGGTCGATGTAGAACGGGGCGAAGGGCGCGAGAGCCGGATCGACCATGGCGGCGAGGCGCGCGGGGTCGCGGACCCATTCGATGCGATCGGAGGTATTGGCTTCGGGCACAAACCAGCCGGCGGTTTCGGCCGGGCGAAGCAAGCCGGTGATGGTCACGAGGCCCTGCGGCGCACCGGGGTCGTTGAGCGCGGCTTCCTGCAGGTCTTCGGGCACGAAGCCGCGATTGACGAAGACAGTGCCGCCGTCTTGCAGCACGAAGGGGGTGACGACCCAATAGCCGGGACCGGAGGCCGGGCCCTTGCCGTCAACCAGACTGGTGAAGACGGTGACGGCCTGGTCGTTCTTGAAGGTGCCGGTGAGCGACATGGGAGAGAAATTGAGTTTCTCCAGATCCAGCGTTGCCCATTGCGCCTGGGTCGGCAGGGGCACCGGGGGCAAGTTGAGGCGTTCGGCGACGGCGGCGATCAGCGCTTCCTTTTCGGCCAGCCGCTCGATCTGCCAGACGCCGAGCCAGGCGAAGACCATGGTCAGGCCCGCCATCAGGGCAACGAAACTCCAGCGCAGCACGGGGCTGAGACGTTTTGCTGAAACTGCTTCGGCCATCATTGATGCCCTTCATGTGCGTCGTGGCGATATTGCAGCGCCACCAAAGTCGCCTTGAACGGAGGCAATAAGGCAACCGACAGGATGATGGTGGCGGGTATCCACAGGATCAGGTGCATGTAAGGCGGAATGCTGACCAAGGCGCCGGTGATCAGCGCCAGCAGGATGATGATCGGGCTGACGAGGAAGATCACGAACACAGCGGGGCCGTCGCCACTGTCGGCGAATTTGAGATCGAGGCCGCAGACCGAGCAGGCCGGCGCGATCTTGAGGTAGCCGGAGAACAGCTTGCCCTTGCCACAGCGCGGGCAACGGCACAGGAGGCCGACCAGGAAGGGTGACGGCTGGGGACTAATCGTCACGTGGGTGCCTTCAAAAAATTCGGGGCGCAGCATGTGCTGCGCCCCGAGAAAATCGATGCCGTTCGATCAGCCGCCGTGGCCGACCGCAACGCCCCAGCTGCCCCAGACATAGATCGAGGCAAACAGGAACAGCCAGACCACGTCGACGAAGTGCCAGTACCAGGCGGCGAACTCGAAACCGAGATGCTTTTCCGGGGTGAACTGGCCGCGCTCGGCGCGGATCAGGCAGACGATCAGGAAGATGGTGCCGATGATCACATGGAAGCCATGGAAGCCGGTCGCCATGAAGAAGGTGGCGCCATACATGTTGCCGGCGAACGAGAACGCGGCTTCGCGATATTCGGTGAACTGCACGAAGGAGAACAGCAGGCCGAGCGCGATGGTGAGCACCAGGCCCCAGCGCAGGCCCTTGCGGTCGCCGGCGAGCAGCGCATGGTGCGCCCAGGTGACGGTGGTGCCCGAAGTCAGCAGGATCAGGGTGTTGAACAGGGGCAGGTGGAATGGGTCGAACAGTTCGACGCCGGTCGGAGGCCAGGACGCGCCGGTGGCAGCAACGCGGGCATATTGCTCGACATCGCTGTGGCGGAAGAAGCCATCGAAATACGCCCAGAACCAGCCGACGAAGAACATCACTTCGGAGGCGATGAACAGCATCATGCCGTAGCGATGGTGCATCTGCACCACGGGCGTATGCGCCTTGGTGGTGGTGGATTCCTTGATGACGTCGCTCCACCACGCGAAGAAGGTGTAGAGCACAATGGCCAGCCCGGCGAGGAACACCCACGGCGTCCAGTGGTGCATCCAGAACACGCCGCCCATCGCCATGATCAGCGTGCCCACCGAGCCGACAAACGGCCACGGGCTCGGCTCTACCATGTGATAGTCGTGATTTACCTCAATCGCGGCCATTTGTTCAGCTTCCCTTTTTGACTGGGTAGAATGTGTAGGAGAGCGTCAGCTCTTTGAGTGTGTCGAGTTCCGCGTTCTGAGCCAGATCGGGATCGACGAAAAAGACGATCGGCATCTGCACGGTTTCACCCGGCTGCAGCGTCTGCTCGGTGAAGCAGAAGCATTCGATCTTGTTGAAGTAGTAGCCGGCGCGTTCGGGCGAGACGTTGAAGATCGCCTGCCCGGTGACCGCGTGGTCGGAATTGTTGGTGGCCACGAAATTGACCGTGTCGACCTTGCCGATGTCGTCGGTGATCGGCTTGGACGGCACAATGGTCCAGTTCAGCCCGCTATCGACATTGCTGTCGAAGCGCACGGTCATCGACCGAGCGATGACGCCCTTGGGATTGCTCGACGCGTTCTGGGTGGTGCCACCATAGCCGGTGGCTTCGCAGAACATTTGGTAGAGCGGTACCGCCGCATAGGCGACGCCCACCATGCTGGCCACGACCGCAAGGCAGATGAAGCCGACGCGCTGGTTGCGGCGCATCTGCGGGGTCACCGGCGGGAGGGTCGTCGTTGTGGCCATCAGATCGCCCGGTCGAACAGCGCCGGACCCATCTTGATGATGGTCAGCACGTAAAAGGTGATGGCGAACAGCGCCAGGGCCGCGCCCAGCGCGAGCGAGCGGCGACGGCGCACCTTGGCGCGGGCGGCTTCGATCTCGGGCGGATAAATGATGACTTCGCGGATTTCGTTTGGCGCGCTCATCCGATGACACTCCCAAAACGCGTTAGCAGATTGTCGGTCAGCAGCGCGAAAAAGACGATGAAGAGATAGCTGAGGGAATAGGTGAACAGCGTGCGCGCGGCCTTGCGCATCGGCACGCCATCCTCGGCGCGGAACAGCTTCCAGGCGAGCCAGAGGAACATGGCGCCGGTCAGCACCGCGACCACGGTGTAGACGAGACCGGAGAAACCGAGGATCGTCGGCACCAGAGCCGAGGCGGCCAGCAGTACCGAATAGACCAGGATCTGCAGCTTGGTGGAGGCTTCGCCCTTGACGTTGGGCATCATCGGGATGCCGGCAGCGCCGTAGTCGGACTGCTTGTAGAGCGCCAGCGCCCAGAAATGGGGCGGGGTCCACAGGAAGATGATCATGAACAGCGCCACGCTCTCGATGGAGATGGTGCCGGTGACGGCGGCCCACCCGACCATGGGCGGGAAAGCGCCGGCCGCGCCACCGATGACGATGTTCTGCGGCGTCGAGCGCTTGAGCCACATCGTGTAGATGACGGCGTAAAAAACGATGGTGAAGGCGAGAAGGCCGCCCGCGACCCAATTGGTAGCGAGGCCAAGCAGGGCAACGGAGAACACCGAGAGCACGAGGCCGAACACCAGCGCTTCTTCGCGGGTGATGCGGCCGGCGGGGATGGGACGGTTGGCGGTGCGGCTCATAATGGCGTCGATATCGCTATCGTACCACATGTTAAGCGCGCCCGAGGCCCCTGCCCCGATGGCGATACAAAGGATGGCGATGACGGCGATGACCGGATTGATGGCGCCGGGCGCCACCACCAGGCCCACAATGGCGGTGAACACCACCAGCGACATGACACTCGGCTTCAGCAGCGCGAGGTAGTCCTCTACCCGCGCCTCGCCCGCCGGAGCGGGAATGCTGTTGGAGTTGTCGATAAATGCCACGCGCCTTGCCTTTGTTGGATGGGCCGCCAGTGGCGGCCCATGGTTTCGTCAGTGAACGTTGGTCGAGTCGATCTTGGGCAGGGTCGAGAACTGGTGGAACGGCGGAGGCGAGCTCAGCGTCCATTCCAGCGTCGTCGCGCCATCGCCCCACGGGCTATCACCAGCCGGACGCTTGGCCCGGAACGCTTCCCAAGTGGCGTAGAAGAACACCAGCATGGACAGGAACGTGATGTAGTAGCCGATCGAGGAGACGCGGTTCCACATGCCGAAGGCGTCGGGGTAATCGATGTAGCGGCGCGGCATGCCAGCTAGGCCGAGGAAATGCTGCGGGAAGAACACCAGGTTCACACCGATGAACATCGACCAGAAGTGAATCTTGCCCAGGGTTTCCTTGTACATGTAGCCGAACATTTTCGGGAACCAGTAGTACCAGCCCGCGAAGATCGAGAACACGGCGCCCAGCGACAGCACGTAGTGGAAGTGAGCCACCACATAGTAGGTGTCGTGCAGCACGCGGTCGGCGCCGGCATTGGCGAGCACCACACCGGTCACACCGCCGACGGTGAACAGGAAGATGAAGCCGATGGCCCAGAGCATGGGCGTCTTGAAGGTGATGGAGCCGCCCCACATAGTGGCGATCCAGGAGAAGATCTTCACGCCCGTCGGCACCGCGATGACCATGGTGGCGGCCACGAAGTAGCGCTGAACGTCGAGGCTGAGGCCCGTCGTGTACATGTGGTGAGCCCACACCACGAAGCCGACGAAGCCGATCGCCACCATGGCGTAGGCCATGGCGAGGTAGCCGAACACCGGCTTGCGGCTGAAGGTCGAGATGATGTGGCTGACGATGCCGAAGCCCGGCAAGATCATGATGTACACTTCAGGATGCCCGAAGAACCAGAACAGGTGCTGGAACAGCACCGGGTCGCCGCCCTGATCGGACTTGAAGAAGGCCGTGCCGAAATTGCGATCGGTCAGCAGCATGGTGATGCCGCCGGCGAGCACCGGCAAAGCCAGCAGCAGCAGGAAGGCGGTGACCAGGATCGACCACACGAACAGCGGCATCTTGTGAATGGTCATGCCCGGAGCGCGCATATTGAAGATGGTGGTGATCAGGTTGATCGCACCCAGGATCGAGGAGATACCGGCGACGTGCAGCGCCAGGATCGCGAAATCCATGGCCGGACCAGGCTGGCCGGTGGTCGACAGCGGGGGATAGATGGTCCAGCCGCCGCCGGTGCCGTTCATGTTGGCGCCATCGGGGCCAGCAAAGAAGAAGGACATCAGCAGCAGGATGAAAGCGGGGGGCAACAGCCAGAAGGCGATGTTGTTGATACGCGGGAAAGCGGTATCGGGGGCACCGATCATCAGCGGGGCAAAGTAGTTGCCGAAGCCGCCGACGGTCGCCGGCATGACCATGAAGAAGATCATGATCAGGGCGTGGGCGGTGGTGAACACATTGTACATGTGCTTGCCGGCGTCGACGGCGGCGTCGCCATTGATGCCGTAGACCATGGCTGCGAGGCCGTGGAAAATCTGGATGCCGGGTTCCTGCAGCTCCATGCGCATGAAGCCGGAGAGCAGACCACCGACGATGCCTGCGATCACGGCGAACCACAGATACATCACACCGATGTCTTTATGGTTGGTCGAGTAGACGTAGCGCCGCCAGCCGGTCGGGGTGTGGTGGTCATGCGAAGCGGCGCTATCGTGGCCGGTTGCATGTGCTTCTAGATGAGTAGTGTCGGCCATGGCTGAAGTCCCCTAACCCTTATTCTTATTTGACTGCTGCGAGGGTGGCATTGGCGGTCGCATAGTCGCCACTGCTCTCGAACGACGCCATGAACGCAGTAAATTCTTCCTTGGTCACGACCCGCACAGCGATCGGCATGAAGGCATGATCCTTGCCGCACAGTTCCGAGCACTGGCCATAGAATATGCCGGTTTCGCGCGCATTGAACCAGGTTTCATTGAGACGGCCGGGAACGGCGTCGATCTTGATGCCGAATGCAGGCACCGCGAAGGCGTGGATTACGCCACCCGGATCGGCAGTCACCTGAACGCGCACGGTGGTGTTGACCGGCACGACCAGCTCATTGTCCACCGCCAGCAGGCGCGGTTGGCCCGGCTTCAGCGTCGGACGGTCGACGCCCTGGCCGTTCGGATCGGTTTCGCCAAGGATGTTGGACGAGAAGCTCTTGGCCTGGTCGACATATTCATAATCCCAGTACCACTGGTTGCCCGTCGCCTTGACGGTCAGCTCAGGGGCAGGAACCGCGACATCGCCGAACGAGAAGATGTTGGAGCCGAGATATTTGCGCTGCCCGTCAGGCGTCGTCAGCTGGTCCGACAGCACGCCGAAGGACGGGATAGCGATGACGATCAGCACGATGATCGGCAGCACGGTCCAGAGGATTTCCACCAGGGTATTGTGGGTGGTCTTGGAGGGGACCGGGTTGGCCTTGGCATTGAAGCGCACGGCCACGATGATGATCAGAACCAGGACCAGGCCCACGATCAGGCCGCATGTCCACAGCAGAATGCCGTTATGGAAGGCGACGATGGAGTCCATGATCGGCGTCACGGAACGCTGGAGCGAGTACTCGCCGGGCAATGGCTGGCTGCCACTCTCGGGCACTGCCTCCTGCGCCCATGCCACTGCTGGCAGGAACGACAGCGCGGCGGCTGCTACGGCTCCCAAACGCCTGTTGAACTGTCCGGTCACCGAAAACCCCCTATAGACTGCCATTGGTGCGCGGCGCCAGGATTGAGGGGTAAAGTGCGGCATAGCAAACGCCGCCCCGACTCAACCTCGGAGCGCTAAACTCAACTCCGAGCTAAATCACATCGCCGGAGCCAAGTCCATTCTGCCGATACGCCATCCCCATGCGTCATAATGTGCCCACCCCTTGAAAATGGCCTCACCCTCGCCGCACTTTGCAGCCCATATCGCCCGCAAATCGGGCTTGGTTGACAGGGCAAGGCACCTGTCGGAAACAGGCATTAGTCCTCGCGCTTGCGCGATTCGACGGGAGAATTGATCGAGTGATGGCGATTTTGAAGCGCAATCTGGTCCTCGCAGGGCTGACCGCGACGGTTTTGGCGCTCGCCGGGGGCGCCGCTCTCGGCCAGGGCGTGGTACGCGCTCAGTTCGGCGACTGGCAGATGAGCTGCGACACGCCCCCGGGCGCGAGCTTCGAGCAATGCGCCATCATCCAGAACGTGATGGCCGAGGACCAGCCCAATGTGGGGCTATCGGTGATTGTGCTGAAGACCGCCGACCAACAGGCGCGCCTGCTGCGAGTGCTGGCGCCGCTCGGCGTGCTGCTGCCGAACGGGCTCGGCCTCAATGTCGATGGCAAGGATATGGGCCGCGTCGCCTTCGTGCGCTGCCTGCCCAATGGCTGCGTCGCCGAGGTGGTGCTCGACGACAAGATGATCGACACGCTGTCGACCGGCAAGGACGCCATTTTCGTGGTATTCAAGACCCCCGAGGAGGGCATCGGCATTCCGGTGTCGCTGAACGGCTTCAAGGATGGGTTCGCCCAACTCCCGTGAAAACGCTCTAGTCGCGAGGTAGCCTCATGGACGCGGAACGACGCGCCCTCCCCCGCCAACGCACGCTCAAGGGCGCGCGGATCGTGGTCAATGACGGGTTTTCGACCTTTGCCTGCACCGTGCGCAATCTCTCGGATGCGGGCGCGCAATTGCGTGTGGCCAGCATCATCGGCGTTCCCGACACATTCCAACTAGTGCTGGACGACAAGCGCAGCTTTGCCTGCAAGGTGATCTGGCGGCGCGAGACCGAGCTGGGCGTCAGCTTTAGCTGACTGGTGACTTGCCCGTCGCAACCGCCAATTGTGCAGCGAACGCCCGCAGGTAGGCGGGTCGGGCTTCGGCGCGGGCGGTGTAGGCGGCGAGGGTCGGAAATTCCGCCAGCAGACCCGATGGACGCACCCTAAGCAGCACGTGCACCATCATCAAATCCCCGACGGTGAAGGCGCCGTCGAGCCAATCGGCATCGCCAAGGCGAGCGGCAAGCTGGTTCAGCCGGTCGCGGATGCGATCCTTGACCAGCGGCAGGCGCTGTTCGAACCAGGGCTTGTCGCCCTCCCTGAATTTGAGGGTCTCCAATTCAAGGATCGGCGGCTCCACGGTGCCGACGGCTGCAAACATCCAGGTGATGGCGCGCGCCCTGCCATTGGCATCCTCCGGCAACAGGCCCGCATGGTGCTCGGCAATGTGGAGCACGATGGATCCTGTCTCGAACAGGGCGAGGTCGCCTTCCTCGTAGGTGGGGATCTGCCCGAACGGCTGGAGCGCCAGATGGGCAGGCTCCTTCATCGTCTTGAACGAAACCAGCCGGACATCGTACGGCTGGCCGACTTCTTCGAGCGCCCAGCGAACGCGCATGTCACGCGCCAGTCCCCGGCCGCGATCGGGCGAGCTTTCAAAGGCAGTGATGGTCGGGGTCATGGGAGGCGGCTCCAGAGGATTGCGTGTTGGCGGGCTTTCCCTAGCGACGAGTGACCAACATGCTTTCCGACATAGGAGACAGATTTTTTGGCCGGGCCCAACAAAAAAGCCGGACAAGCGCGAGGCGCTCATCCGGCAAGTCATCAGGATAGGCCGGTGGCAAAACCGGCCCGGGAGATGGCACGAGCAATCCGGACGGACAATTCATGCCAACGAGGAGGCACATGGCGAAAACCATGCGCAATTTCAAGCGCGACTGAAGCCGGGGGCACTCCAGTCCGGATGTGGTGAGCGCCGGTTTCGTCAGAAACAAGGCAGCCATCACGCTGCGACACCAGATCGCAGCGATAAGCTGGTGCTATTCGCTCAGAGCCGGGCTTTGACGGCGCGGGCGGCGGTCAGCCTACGGCCGGCAGCGGTGCCATTGAGGCGCATGGCATCGACCACGTCCTGGCGATCGATGCCAAGATCATTGAGGCGATTGTGGTCCAGTTCCAATAGGGCGGCCAGCGCAGTCCGGCGGGTGCGCGCGGCTTGGGTTTTGGCAACCCAGCGGACGAGCACGGCGAAGGGACTGACGGGCATGGCGGCCGCGGAGGGCCGCTCGCCGGAAAGCGAGAGAGCCATGGGAATTCTCCAGAAATATTGTTTTGCCGAAGGGACCGGCGGGATTCAGCGCCGTTTTGGCGCCGATGGGTATGAGATAACGCTCTGGACATCCATTCGTCTAACAAATAGATTTCATTCACTCGATCAATTTCAGTGATGGGATCATCCGATGACCGCCCCCCTCGATCTGGACCAATTGCAGAGCTTTTGCGCTATCGCCGATTGCGGCAGTTTCACCGAAGCGGCGCGGCGGGTGAACAAGACCCAATCGGCCGTATCGATGCAGATCAAGCGCCTGGAAGAGCGTTTGGGCCACCCGCTTTTGACGCGCGACGGGCGTAGCGTGTCGCTGACCCAGCATGGCGAAGTGCTGTATGCGCGGGCGCGAAAAATGCTGCGCACCAATGCCGAAATCATGGACCACTTCTCTGAAGGGGATCTGGCGGGCTCGATCCGCTTCGGGGTGCCGGACGATTATGCGGTGCGGTTGCTGCCGGTGATTCTATCGAGTTTTCAGCGCACCCATCCCAAGATTGCCGTCGACGTCGCCTGCATGGCGTCCGAGCAATTGCTGGAGGGGATGAAGGCGGGGAAGTACGACCTGATCGTTTTCACCCAGGGGACCGACCAGAATTTCGGCGAGCTCTTCCGCACCGAAAAGATGTTCTGGGTGGCCAGCCATGGCGGGCGTGCACTGGCGAGCGAGCCGATGCCGCTGGCGAGCGGATCGCAGACCTGTATCTGGCGGGTCGATGCCGTGGAGGCGCTCAACCGCGTCGGCAAGGATTACCGCATCGCCTATACGTCATCCAACGCTACGGCGATTTCGAGCGCAGTGCTGTCGGACCTGGCCGTCGGATTTTTGCCTGAAAGCGCACTGCAGCCGGGCATGCGAGTGCTGGGCGAAGAACATGGCCTGCCCCGACTGGGCGATGCGCAAATCGCGCTGATGCGTGGCAGCCACGCCTATGGCGGGATTTACGACGTGCTGGCCAACCACATCGTGCAGTCCATGGGCAATCTGGATACGCGCGTGCCGCTGGCTGAAGCGGCGGAGTAGCGCCTCAGTCCTCCAGCTTTCCGCCATTTTCCAGTGCCGCGACTATGGCCTTCATCTTCACGCCCGCATCGCGCTGGAAGGCGCGGGCGTTGATCATGCGCGTCTCCGCCGAGAGCGTGCCGCGCTGGACATGCTGTTCGAGTAGGAATGATAGATCGCGATTGATCTGGCTGCCGACCTCGAGGAATTCGATGATGGCGGCGAGCTGATCGGGCGTGAAGCGGGCCAGCATGGCCGGTCCGATCAGCTGGAAATGGCTGAACAGCCGGTCCGACAAGTCTCCGGCCAGCTGCGTGATTTTGATCCAGACCTTGCGGCGATCCGCGGGATCGCGCTCGCGCACGACATAGCCGATGGCTTCGAGCCGATCGATGACGACGGTCACCGCCCCGGTGGTAAGGCCACTGTCGCTTGCCAGCTGGCCTGCGGTGACCCGACCGTGGCGCTCGATAATGTCCATGCAGCGCGCGTCGGTGCGGTTGATGCCCATGAAGCGAGCCAGGCAATCATCGAACATGTCGCTGGCGGTCTGGTTGGCGCGAACCGCCTGCTGCAGACGAGCCCCCTGCGGAGTCGCCCAGACGCCGGCATTCAAATTATCGCTTGACGTTTGGTTATCTTGATTCATAAGATAATTATAGATCAAGATAGTTCTCGGCGCAAGGCTGCTGACATGTTCTGCCCTGAGCGGGACCTAAGCAATTTGTCTGAGTGCACCGGGACGACGGAGAGTTCGAATGGATACGGCGATGATCGAAGCACGGGACTTGAAGCGGACCTACAAGGCGAAGGGCAAATCGATCGAGGCGGTGCGCGGGGTCGATCTGTCGGTGCGAGCCGGCGAAATCGTCGGCTTTCTTGGACCCAACGGGGCCGGCAAGACGACGACGCTCAAGATGCTGTGCACGTTGCTGGAGCCGACTGGCGGCACTGCGGTGGTGGCGGGGCATGACCTGCGCGGCGATCCGGTGGGAGTGCGCCGGGCGATTGGATATGTCAGCCAGGCGGGCTCGACGGCTCCGGAAGCGCGGGCGGGCGAGGAAATCGTCAGCCATGCCAAGCTCTATGGCATCGACCCCAAGACCGCCGAGGCACGGGCGCGAAAACTGTTGGCTGATCTCGACCTGGCGGATGTGTGGGACCGCAATTGCGGCTCGCTGTCGGGAGGGCAGCGGCGGCGGCTGGATATCGTGATGGGGCTGATCCATGAGCCGAAACTGGTGTTTCTCGACGAGCCGTCGACGGGGCTGGACCCGCAAAGCCGGGCGAACCTGTGGACCCATATCCGCAAGCTGCGCGACGAGATGGGGACCACGGTGTTCATTACCACCCACTACATGGACGAGGCCGATTCGCTGAGCGATCGCATCCTGATCATCGACCAGGGCAAGATCGTTGCCGAGGGTACGCCGGCGGAACTCAAGAAGCGCGTTTCGGGCGATACGATCACGCTGACGCTGCGGCGAGCCGAGGACGCAGTCGAGGCGGCGGGTGTGGCAGGCATGTTGCCGGGGGCGGACGTGCCGGTGGCGGATGGGCATATCGTGCGGTTTCATGTGCCGGATGGTGGCTCGGCGCTGCCGGTTCTGCTGGCGGAATTCACCAAGGCGGGGATCGAAGCGATTGGCGTCGAGGTGAACCGGCCGACGCTGGATGATGTGTTTTTAACGCTGACGGGGCGGTCGCTGCGGGAATAGCGCACGTGTAGCCGCATCCGCGATGCGGCTCCTCCCCCTCGACGGGGGAGGTTGGGTGGGGGTGTTCGGAGCCACGATGCCAGATCGGGGCTAGACATCCCCCACCCTTGATCCCTCCCCGCGAAGGGGGAGGGTGACGACTGCAAGTTCAATGCCTTCCAAAATAGAGGCTAGCAAGATCATGACCTTCTTCTCCGATACCTGGACTGTGTTTACCCGCGCCATGCGGCTGTCGTTGCGGCAGCCGATGTGGGTGGCGATTGGGGTGTTGCAGCCGATTTTGTATCTGACGCTGTTCGGGCCGTTGCTGGTGCCCCTGGCCAATGCGCCGGGGTTTCCGCCCGGGGATGCGTGGACGGTGTTTGTACCGGGACTGCTGGTTCAGCTCGGCATTTTCGGCGGGGCGTTCGTCGGCTTCGGCATTATCGCCGAGTGGCGGTCTGGGGTGATTGATCGGGAACTGGTGTCACCGGCCAGCCGCACCGCGCTGATCACCGGGCGGGTGCTGCGCGACGTTGTGGTGCTGGTGGTCCAGGCGATCATCCTGATCGTCTGCGCGCTGTTTTTCGGGCTGCGCGTCCCGGTGGGTGCGGCGGTGCTGGGCATAATCATGATCGGGCTGCTGGGCGCGGCGTTCTCGTATTTCAGCTATTCGGCAGGGCTGGCGATGAAGAGCGAGGACGCTTTTGCGCCGCTGGTCAACATGGTGTCGCTGCCGATCCTGCTGCTGTCGGGCATTTTGCTGCCGATGAGCCTGGCGCCGCAATGGCTGCAATTGCTGTCGGACGTCAACCCGTTCAAGCACATCGTCAATGCGGTGCGGGCGCTGTTCCGGGGCGAGGTGGGGACGTTCGAGGTGGGGCTGGGATTGATGCTGGCGCTGATCTTGATTGCGCTGGGGGCTTGGGCCGGCAAGCGAGTGTTCGAGCTGCAGACGAAGTGAGGTCGGTGCCACGCCCTCGTGGTTCGAGGCTCGCGAAGGCTCGCACCTCACCATGAGGGCTACTGCTGGCTCGGTATTCCAGTAGCCCTCATGGTGAGGTGCGAGTTCTTACGAGCCTCGAACCACGAGGGCGTGCCGCCTAAATCTCTGCCGCCTTGAAGATTTTGGTCAGATCGCCATTCCACTCGCCGCGATACAAATCCAGCCATCGCTCGGCCGGCGACTTGGCCAGGCGGATGGTTTCTTCCAGCGGTGCCAGGTGGATGGTTTCGTCCTTGCCTTCGGCGTTGCGGATGCCGCGGCGGACGAGGCCGGCTTCGGCGATGCCAACGGCCTGGGCGGCGATGTCGTAGAGGTTGGAACGGTCGAACGGGGTCGCGAGCCCGTGCTTGGGCACTTCGCGGCGCATTTCTTCACGCTGCGCCTGGGTCCAGGGCTTAATCATCTCATAGGCGGCTTCAAGCGAAATTTCGTCATAGAGCAGGCCGACCCAGAAGGCCGACAATGCCGTGACGGACTTTTCGTCGCCCATATCGGCACCGCGCATTTCGAGGAAGGTCTTGAGGCGCACTTCGGGGAAAATGGTGCCGAGGTGATAATTCCAATCGCGCTTGGTGGGCTTTTCGCCCGGCAATTGCGGCAGTTCGCCCTTGAGGAAAGCGCGAAAACTCTCGCCGGCGACGTTGATGTAGTGGCCATCGCGGAGGACGAAATACATCGGCACATCAAGCGCATAGTCGGCATATTGCTCGAAGCCAAAACCCTCTTCGAAGGCGAAGGGCAGCATGCCGGTGCGGTCGTTGTCGGTATTGAGCCAGATATGGCTGCGATAGCTGAGATAACCGCTGTCCTTGCCATCGACGAAGGGCGAATTGGCGAAGAGTGCGGTGGCCACGGGCTGCAGCGCCAGCGAGACGCGCAGCTTCTTGACCATGTCGGCTTCGGACGAGAAATCCAGGTTGGTCTGGACGGTGCAGGAGCGGAACATCATCGAGGTGCCGAGCGTGCCGACCTTGTCCATATAGGGCGCCATGATGCCGTAGCGCGACTTGGGCATGCGCTCGATTTCGGCCACGCTCCAGAGCGGCGTCACGCCAAGGCCGAGGAAATGAATATCGAGGGGCGCGCCAACTTCCTTGGCGACGCGGATGTGCTCGGCCGTTTCATGCGCCGTCGCATGCAGGTCGGGCTGGGGCGCGCCGGACAGTTCGAACTGGCCACCGGGCTCGAGCGAAATGCCGCCCATCGTGTCCTTGTCCCAAAGGCCGATGGGATTGCCTTCGTCGAGGAAGGGTTGCCAACCAGTCGCCGCGGACATGCCATCGAGCAGAGCGCGGATACCGTTGGGCCCCTCATAGGCGACGGGGCGCAGCGGATCGGTATGGAAAACGTGCTTTTCGTGCTCGGTGCCGATGCGCCATTGCGATGCTGGTTTGCTGCCCTTGGCCATCGCCTCGATCAGGTCGGCACGCGATTCGATGGGGGGAGAAATGCTTTCGGCGCCGGCCATAAAGTCCTCTGAGGCTGAGGGGTCAGGAGTGGGCGCGAACATAGCGTCCGCCGGGATGAAAGCAATCGCCTTTTATCGCCAATCGCCGATGATTGCCTGAATCACCGCCAAGGCGGCAACGGCGGCAGTATCGGCACGCAGGATTCGCGGGCCTAAACTGACTGGGATCACAAAGGGTTGCGCGCGCAATTGAGCGCGTTCCTCATCGGAAAAGCCGCCTTCGGGGCCGATGAGCAGGCCGATGGGAGTGCCGCGCAGTGCGGCGATGGCATCTACCGGTGAGGCGGAGGCGGCGCTTTCGTCGGCCACGATCAGCTTGCGGGTGCCCTGCGTGGTGGTCCAGCTCGCCAGCAAATTGGCGAACGTGATCTCGGCCGCCACCACCGGAACGCTCAGCACTTCGCATTGTTCGGCCGCCTCGATCGCGTTGGCGACCAGCTTTTCATGCTTGAGGCGGCTGACCTGGGTGAATTTGGTCAGCACCGGCGCGATGGTGCCGGCGCCCATTTCGGTGGCCTTCTGGATCACGTAGTCCAGCCTCTCGGTCTTAAGCGGGGCGAAGCCGTACCAGAGATTGGATACCGGCGTTTGGGCAGCGACCCGCTCGACGGTTTCGAGCGTGACGGACTTCTTGGAATCACTGGTCAGGCGGCTAAGCCAGGCGCCGTCGCGGCCATTGAACAGCACCACTTCGTCGCCGACGGTCTTGCGCAACACCGCCGCGAGATAGAGCGATTGCTCCTTGCCCAAGGCGATCGAGGCCCCCTGCCCCAGATGGGGCTCGACATAGAGGCGCGGCAGGGAAGCGTGGGTGCGGGGCATGGTCTGGGCACTTTCCCTTCTCTCCTTGCGGGAGAAGGTGCCCCGAAGGGGCGGATGAGGGGTTTGCGAGCCACCATAACCACTGTATGCGTCGAGAGAACCCCTCACCCTGATTTTCTGCTGAACGCAGAAAATCTGTCCCTCTCCCGCAAGGGGCGAGGGATGGCATCCAGCGCGTCAGAAGGTCTGTTACCGATGTCTGAAACTATTCCGCCGGCCGGCAAAGTTGCCGATGCACACAACACCAATTGGGTGGACCGCTTTGCCCCCAACTGGCTCAAACCCTATGCCCGGCTGGCGCGTTGGGACCGGCCGATTCCTCTGCTGCTGCTGTTCTGGCCCTGCGTCTTTGGGTTGTCGCTGGCCGCGATCGCCGATCCTGCGCGCGGGTTCGATTGGCGCGCGGCGATCCTGATGCTGATCGGCTCGGTGCTGATGCGCGGCGCCGGCTGCACCTTCAACGATGTGGTGGACCGCGATATCGACGAAAAGGTCGCCCGCACACGGTCGCGACCGATTCCATCCGGGCAGGTGACGACGCGGGAGGCCTTCGCCTTCCTCGCCGCGCAGGCGATTTTGGGCTTCCTCATCCTGCTGCAGTTCAACCGTTTCACGGTGATTCTGGGCGTCGCGTCGCTGGCACTGGTGGCGATCTATCCGTTCATGAAGCGCGTCACCTGGTGGCCACAGGCGTTTCTGGGGCTCGCCTTTTCCTACGGCGCGCTGGTGGGCTGGAGTTCGCAGACCGGGGGGCTGAGCCTCGCGCCGCTACTGCTGTATTTCGGCTGCATCGCCTGGACCATTGGCTACGACACCATCTATGCGCTGCAGGATATCGAGGACGACGCGCTGATCGGCGTCAAATCCACAGCCCGCCTGTTCGGCAGTCAGACGAGGCTGCTGATCGGGGTGTTTTACGGCATCGCCTATGTGCTGTGGTTGGCGGCGGCAATCGTGGCTGGAGCAGGATTGGTGTTCGCGGTGCTGTCGCTGATCGCCGCCGGGCTGCTGGCCTGGCAGGTGCAGACGTTCGACAAGGATGTCCCCGGCAATGTCCTGGCCAAGTTTTTGTCGAACAATCTGGTAGGCATTGCGCTGAGCCTGGCGCTGCTGGCGGAGTGGGTTTGGTAGGGCGCTGAGCACTGGCTCCTCCACCAAGCGCCGCTTTTCCCACCACGCATCCCCCAACCACTGGCCTTCCCGCGGGCTTGACCCGCGGGGCTCTCGCCACACCCACAAAGTCTAGCGAGCGCTGATAGTGGCCCGCGGGTCAAGCCCGCGGGAAGGACAGAGGTTGGGGAAGCACCGGAGACAGTGACCCAAAACGCCAAAAACCGGCCCCAAGGGACCGGCTTTAGCGTGCTTTGGAGGCAAACCCTTGGGAGCGATGCAGCGCTCTGTCGGGGCGGGTAAACTAGTTGGCTTCCTGGCCGGGCTTGCGGCGGTTGAGGAAGCGGGGGCGCCGGTTGGCATCGGCGGCCATCTTGCGGCGGGAAGCGGAAGCGCCGAGCGCCACGCCGTCGACCTGCTGCGAATAGGGCATATAGGCACCGTCGCCGGCCTTGATGAACAGGGGCAGACGCAGCTTGCGGCCCCAGTTCTGCCATTCGGCGACGACGTTGTGATTGCCGATTTCTTCGAACACGCGATAATTCAGTTCGCTATCGCCATGCACCAGTTCGATCGAGGACGTCAGCACGCCCTCCTCCGAAATGGCGGTGGATACCGCTACGCCGATGAACTCATCGACCGGGACCTTGATCTTGATGGCCACGCCGCTCTTTTCGAGCTGCTTGCGCACCGTCACGGTCTTGACCGGCTCTTTGGGTCCATTGTCATTGGCCGCCATGAAGCGCTTGTCGATCACTGCCGGCTTGCCAAATGCCAGTACGACCGAGCCGCCTTCCATTCCTACGCCATGAACCATTTTCGTATGCCTTCCTGTCAACTTCGAGAACTTGTCGGCGCTCTCTTTCGTGGGGTCACCATAGCGCGTCCCCTTACCTGCCCCCTTAATCGGTTCGGTTAAGTTTATGTTGTTTTCCGAGAGGGTTAGCAGGGTATAACCAGGTGTAGGAAGCAATTAACCGGGTCTTTTGCGGGGGCATTAACCAGCAAATTTCCGCCACGTTGAAGCTATCGTGCGCTATCTGTTTGAAGATACTGGACGCAGACCCAACAGGGTGTTGATCGCCACCGCGCGCGCCGCCCTTGTCCAAAGCCCGGCCACCGCCTAAAAGCCACGGCGATGACCAAGCCGCCCACTTCCGCAAAAGAAGATCTTGAACTGCTCCGCTCCTGTGCGGTGGCGGCGGGGATCATCGCGAGCAGCTATTTTCGGCGCGAACTGAAGACCTGGACCAAGGAAAATGCCTCGCCGGTGAGCGAAGCCGACATCGTGGTGGACCGTTATCTGGCCGCAGCGCTGCTAGCCGCGCGGCCCGATTATGGTTGGCTCAGCGAAGAGACCGTCGACAATCCCTCCCGCCTGTCCTGCACGCGCGTGTTCGTGGTCGACCCGATTGACGGCACGCGCGGCTTCATCAATGGCGAGGATAGCTGGACGGTGTGCCTCGCGGTGGTGGAAAACGGCGTGCCGATCGCGGGCGTCGTTTTCGCGCCGGCACGCAATGAGATGTATGACGCGGTCAAGGGTGGCGGCGCACGGCTCAATGCCGAGCCGCTGGTGCGGCGGCGACGGGCCGGATCGGCACCGTTGATTCCGGCGCCGGGCGCGGTGCATCAGGAAATGCAGGCGGCGGGTCTGGATTATGTGCGCGGCCCCGCCTATCCGTCGCTGGCCTATCGGCTCGTGCAGGTGGCGACGGGCAAGATCGATGCGGCGGTATCGCGGCGCGGCTCGCAGGATTGGGATATCGCGGCGGCGGCGCTGATCCTGGACGAGGCCGGCATCAACTTTTCCGACGTGTGCACCGGGTTCCCCGTTTTCAACAAACGTGATGTGCGCCACGGTGCGCTTGCGGCGCTCGGCGACATGAGCCTACAACCTTTGGTGCATGCGGCGCTGATCAAGGTCTACGGCTGCCCTTCGGAAACCCCGCTATCGCAGCCTGTGACAACTTAAGGACGGACGGCAGAATGGCCACTGACTCACCCAAACAATTGCTCCATCTCGTGATCGGCGGCGAGCTGTCGAGCATCGAGGGCGTGACCTTTTCGGACTTGAGCGCCGTCGATATCGTGGGGCTGTATCCCAATTATGCCACCGCTTATACGGCGTGGAAGCAGAAGGCGCAGATGACCGTGGACAGCGCCCAGACGCGGTATTTTATCGTGCATCTGCACCGGTTGCTGGAGCCGGAGACGGATAAGGCATAGGGGGAACAGGCATCTCCCCGCGCCTACCCTTTCTGCTCTTCCCGCGGACTTGATCCGCGGGCCTCTCGCCATTCGTGCGAGGTTGAGAGTGGCCCGCGGGTCAAGCACACGGGAAGGAAAGACAGTGGGTGTTGTGCATGGGGAAGGCCCCTCACCCGGCGCGAGGCGCCGACCTCTCCCCGGAGGGGCGAGGTGAAGGGGCATCTAGCCCTCCACCAGCGTCTCGATAATCGCATTCACCGCGCCGGGTTCGCCGATGCGCTCGCGGCCGATGCGGCCGAGGCGCATGCGTTCGGCTGGCTCCGATAGCAGCTTGCTTAACGCATCGCCGACCGCGTCGGCCTCGGCCGGCACCACAACGCGCGCATCGCCGAACAGCGTCTGTTCATCGCGAAACCGCGAGCGGCGGTCGCGCGGGTTGAGGAAGGTGATGGCGGGAATGCCCAGCCCAAGTGCCTGAACGGTGGCGGTGCCGGCTTGCGACAGCACCAGGTCGGATTGTTCCAGGAGGTTCCCCATCGCGCCGCCCCGCGCCATGTGGACGGTCAGCTTGCCATCGGACAGCTCGCCCAGATCGTCGGGTTCGGCGCTGAGCGTGGCGGAACGGCGGAGGCCGGCGGCCTTGGCCAGGTCTTCGACCTTGACCCCGCCCGCAATGGCAAGGAACACGTCGGGGCGCAGCGACGCATCCAGCTTGCGCAGTGCTTCCACCTGCAGGGCGAAGCTTTCCGAGGTCAGCGCCCGGCTGCCGGGCAGCAGTGTCACCGCGAAGGAGTGCTTGCGGCGCTGTGCGGCGTCGTAATTGCCGTGTGGAATGGTATCCATCATGACATTGCCAGCGCAACGCGCGTTGACGCCGATGGCGGTCAGAGACGAGGCCAGATTGTCGGAGCGGCAGAACACGGCCTTGCAGCTCTGCTTGATGGCCCAGCGCTCCAGCGCGGAATAGAGGCGGGCCGCGCCGGTCTTGTAGACGTCGAGATAATAGAGATCGCGGTAGCCGGTGGCCCAGCAGGCCAGCACGCCGACCATGTCGCCGATGATCACTACGCGGTCGTAGCTACCGCGCACGCGACGCAGGAACTGCAGGGCCGGTGGCACGGTGCGCAGGCCTCCGGTCGCGATATCGCGCCGCAGCGAGCCTTTGACGTTGCGCCAGCCTTCCGACGCCAGCGTGGCGCGCGGGCCCACCACCGGGCAGGCGCCCGTATAGGCATTGCCGGCACCAATCATCGGATAGGCCTCGATAGACACGGTGTCGGGCATTTGGCGCACGATGGCCGCCGCGATCGCATCCTCGCCATGACCGTTGGAAATGAATAGATAACGGAGACGGCTGGACGCTACAGCCACCGCCTCAGTTCCCGCGGCCGAAGCGTTCGAGCGCCTCATTGGCAACCACCGCGTCGGCATAGGCCTCCTGGCGGTCGACGCTCCAATAGAACAATTCATCGAGCGGAATGGTCTTGCCGGTGATAGCGCAGCGCACGAAGGTGCCTGGCTTGATCACCACGTAGTCGCCATCCAGGTAGCGGATCACCGCTTCAGCGGGGGTGAACCCTTTATCGAAAATGTTCATCGCACAAATCCTTGCTGGCACTCGATATAGCGCTCAATGCTGCGCGTCAAAAGAGGCTTTCCTGCGGATCGTTATCAGTTGCCTGCCGTGGCTTTTTCCTGGGCGCTACATGGGCGCCGGTGACCAGCACGGGCACGGTCTCGTCATTGGCGAACCGGATGGTCAGGGGGTCGCCGGCTTCGAGTCCCTGCTTGGAACGAACCAATTGCCCCTGCCCGTCAGTGACGATGGCGAAGCCGCGCGCTAGCACGCTCTCATAGCCCACCGAAGCCAGTAGCTTGCCGGCTTGGTCGAGGGCGGAACGGCGTTGCACGAGGCTTGCGCTGAAGTTGGCCAGGAGGCGGGCGGCCAGTGGAGCCAGTTGGGTTTGCGAATGGCGGAGTTCGGCCCTGAGGGCATTGGGTGAGAGTTTGGGGCCGATGGCGGCCAGCGACGACGACTTGCGCTCGACCAGCCGCTTGGCGGATGGCAGCAGGCGATCGGCGCGTGGATCGAAGGTCAGGCGAGCGCGGTCGACGGTCTTGCGCAGGCCGGTTTCGGAGCGACCGGAGAGATTTGCGAGGCGTTGCGCCAAGTCCTGACTGCGCTGGCGCAGGACCTGCGGGCCGAGGCGCGGCTCGATGCGGGAAAACTGCACGCGCTGGCGCTGCACGGAGTGGCGCAGGCCGCTCAGGAGGTTGGTGGCGGCGTGATCGAGGCGTTGACGCTGCGTGGCGACGAGGTCGGCAGGACGGGGTAGTCCGGCCACCGCGGCGCGGAGGCGATCGCGGGCGCTAGCGGAGATGCGGCGCGCGGCCTGGCGTTGGCGGGAGCCGAGATCATCGACGTAGCCGACCAGTTCGGCGCGCACCGGCACCGCGGCTTCGGCGGCGGCGGTGGGGGTGGGCGCGCGCATGTCGGCGGCGTAGTCGATCAGCGTGGTATCGGTTTCGTGGCCCACGGCCGAAATGATCGGAATGCCGCTGGCGGCGACGGCGCGGACCACGGCTTCCTCGTTGAAGCCCCAGAGGTCTTCGATGGAGCCGCCGCCGCGGGCGACGATCAGCAAGTCGGGGCGCGGAATAGGGCCATTGGGAAGCAGCGCGTTAAAACCCTCGATGGCGTTGACCACCTCGGGGGCGCAGGTATCGCCCTGCACGCGGACCGGCCACACCAGCACATGGCTGGGAAAACGGTCCGCCAGGCGATGCAGGATATCGCGGATCACCGCACCGGTCGGCGACGTGATGACACCGATGACGCGCGGCAGATAGGGGATTTCGCGCTTGCGTTCACGGTCGAACAGACCTTCGGCCAGCAGTTTCTTGCGGCGTTCCTCGAGCAGCGCCATCAGCGCACCGGCGCCGGCCGGCTCGATATTGTCGATGACGATCTGGTATTTGGACGAGCGCGGGAAGGTCGTCAGCCGCCCGGTGGCGATGACTTCCAGTCCTTCTTCGGGCTTGAAGGCGAGGCGCGCCCAATTGCCCTTCCATACCACCGCGTCCATCGACGCGTTCTCGTCTTTCAGCGTGAAATAGGCATGGCCGGACGAATGCTGCCCGCGAAATCCGGAGATCTCGCCGCGCACCCGCACATAGCCGAACTCTTCCTCGACCGTGCGTTTGACCGCCTGGGCAATCTCGGAAACGGTATATTCGGTGGCGTTGGTCAGGGTTTCGGCCATGGTGTTCTGGTGCGCCATCGAGGCGGATGCGTCAAGAGTTGGGTCACCTTCGCATTCGGCTCTTGCTCCCCCTCTCCCCTTGTGGGAGAGGGTGCCCGAAGGGCGGGTGAGGGGTAGCTTTGGCCATCGCAACCCGCTCATCCGGCGCTACGCGCCACCTTCTCCCACAAGGGGAGAAGGGTGACGACTGAGAACACGGAGACTGCCATGCGCGTTCTAGTGATCGGTTCGGGCGGCCGCGAGCATGCTTTGGCGTGGAAAATCGCGCAGTCGCCGCTGCTGACCAAGCTGTTCATCGCGCCGGGCAATGGTGGCACCGGGTCGGTGGCCGAGAACGTGGTCATGGACATTACCGACCACAAGGCCGTCACGGATTTCTGCAAGCTGATGGCGATCGACTTCGTCGTCGTGGGGCCGGATGCGCAGGTCGTCGCCGGCCTGGGCGATGATGTCCGCGCCGCTGGTTTCAAATGCTTCTGCCCATCCAAGGCGGCGGGCCAGTTGGAGGGCTCCAAGGGCTTTACCAAGGCTTTGTGCGATGAGATGGGCATTCCCACCGCCGCCTATGGACGCTTCGACAATGAAGCCGCGGCCCTCGCCTACCTCTATGTGCGAGGCGCACCAATCGTGATCAAGGCCGATGGCCTGGCCGCCGGCAAGGGCGTCACGGTGGCGATGAGCGTCGAGGAAGCGGAAGAGGCCATCATCGACTGCTTCTCTGGCGCCTTTGGGGCGTCGGGTGCCGAGGTGGTGATCGAGGAATTCATGGGGGGCGAGGAGGTCAGCCTGTTCGTGCTCTGCGATGGAGAAAATATCCTGCCGCTGACCACCGCACAGGACCACAAGCGCGCCTTCGACGGCGATACCGGACCCAATACCGGCGGCATGGGCGCCTACTCCCCTGCCCCGGTGATGACGCGGGAAATCTACGAGCAGACGCTGGCCCAGGTTATCGAACCGACCGTGCGGGGTCTTGCCGCGCGCGGCACGCCCTATCAAGGGGTGCTTTATGCCGGGCTGATGCTGACGGCGGATGGTCCGAAGCTGGTGGAATACAATGCCCGGTTCGGTGATCCCGAAACCCAGGTCATGATGATGCGGCTGCAATCGGACCTACTGCAATTGCTGCTGTGGACCGCGACAGGCGATCTCAAAGGCCGCAGCGTGGCGTGGACAGATCAATTCGCCCTGACCGTCATCCTCGCCACCAAGGGCTATCCCGGCCCTTACACCAACGGCTCAGAAATCAAGGGTGCCGATGGCCTCGATACTTCGACAATACAAGTCTTTCATGCGGGAACGCGGCGCGAAGGTGCGCGTTTACTAGCTCACGGCGGGCGCGTGTTGAATGTCACCGCGTTGGGCGCCGATGTGCAGGAAGCGCAAAACCGTGCTTACTCGGCCGTGGAACAGATTGATTGGCCACAGGGTTTTTGCCGCCGAGACATCGGCTGGCGCGAAATCGCCCGCAACGGCGTCTGAACCCTTCGTAAACCTCGCGGGCCTACCCTATCTATCAACTGTCTTTGACCAGACATCGGACGAGCGTCCATCCACCCCGCTGCAACAGCGCGGCCAGGCGCTGATCGACCGCCTCCGGTCCAAGGGCAAGGAGCGGGACATGGCAAGTACGGTTTCAGGTCCACGAATTGGCGTGGCTCTCGGCGGCGGCTCGGCGCGCGGGCTCACGCACATTCCCTATATCGAGGCAATGGACGAGCTGGGTCTCAAGCCCAGCGTGATTTCGGGCACCTCGATCGGTGCGCTGATCGGCGCCGGCTGGGCCTCAGGCATGAGCGGCGCGGAACTGCGCGAGCATTCCTACAACGTGCTGGGCACGATGCGCATTATCGCCAGCAAGCTGTGGGCGACGCAATTGCGCGGCATCGGCGGCATCCTCAAGAACGGCATTTCGATGCAGCTCGACGCCACCAGCATTGTGGACGCCTTTACGCCGCCAGGCTTCCCAGACGAGTTCAAGGATCTCAAGATCCCGCTCTATGTGGTGGCGACCGATTTCCAATCCTGGCACCAGGTGGTGTTCAGCTCGGGCCATCTGCGTCCCGCCATTGCCGGCTCGATCGCCATTCCGAGCTTGTTCAAGCCCGTCACCTATGCCAATCATATCCTGGTGGATGGCGGCGTGGTCAATCCGCTGCCGCTCGACCAGGCCGACATCGATACCGATTTCCTGATCGGCATCGATGTCAATGGCGACCCATCCGAAGGCATCACCAAGACCGACCACAAGGCGCTCGACCTGTGGTTCGGCTCGGCGCAGATCATGATGCATTCGCTGACCGCGCACATGATGGCCGCCTATCCGCCCGACATGTATATCCGCCCCCACGTCGCCTCGTTCGGCGCCATGGAATTTTGGCGCGTCAAGGAAATCGTCGGCCACGCCGAGAAGGAAAAAGACCGCTTCAAGCGCATCCTCGACGCCAAGATCGAGGCCTGGATGGCGGACCAGCAGAAGGTCAAGGTCGGGTAGTCTGCCCGTCTGCAGGTTGAAACTCCATTGCATTGCAGTATTGCTAGCCAGCTCAACCTGGAGCGCAATCGATGGCCGATCCCCATACATTTCACAAGCCGCAGTCCTCCTATAGCAAGGATGACCTGCTGAGCTCGGCCCGTGGCGGCGATTTCGGGCCGGGCAATGCGCAATTGCCATCGCCGCCGATGCTGATGATGGACCGGATTGTGGAAATCAGCATGGACGGCGGCGAGCATGGCAAGGGGCACGTCGTGGCCGAGCTGGATATTTCTCCCGAGCTCTGGTTTTTCGACTGCCATTTTGCCGGCGATCCCGTCATGCCGGGATGCCTGGGGCTCGACGCGATGTGGCAGATTGTCGGCTATTGGCTGGGATGGTCGGGCTCGCCCGGAAAGGGACGCGCGATCGGGGTCGGGGAAGTGCGATTCCGGGGCGACATCACGCCTAAAACCAAGCTCGTCCGGTATGAGGTCGACATGCACCGCGTCAAACGGGGGGCGCTGACTCTCGGCATGGCAGATGGCCGCGTCATCGCCGATGGCAAGGTCATCTACACGGCCAAGGATATGAAAGTGGGCCTGATCAGGCCGGCGGAATAGAGGCCATCAGGCCGGCATGGCGGTGAGGAAGTCCTCCACCGCCGCAGCCAGGCGCCACGCCTTAGTTGCCGCGGCGGGACTGGAAAAATAACCGCAGCAATGTCGCCGATCGCTCGGCGCTGAGGCCACCGACGACCTCAGGGGCGTGGTGGCAAGTGGGCTGTTCGAACAGCCTTATGCCGTTCTCGACGGCCCCGGCCTTGATATCCTCGGCGCCGAAATACAGCCGCCGCAGCCGGACATGGGCGATGGCGCCGGCGCACATGGCGCAGGGCTCCAGCGTTACGTAGAGATCGCAGCCATCAAGACGGCCGGTGCCTCGCTTGGCGAGCGCGGCGCGGATGACCAGCATTTCAGCATGCGCCGTGGGGTCGTTGAGCGCCTTCATGCGATTGCGCTCGGCGGCGAGTACCACACCATTTTCGACCACCACCGCCCCCACTGGCGCCTCGCCGTCGGCCGCCGCTTGTTCGGCAAGCGCCAAAGCGAGGTCCATTGGGGTGAGCGGCATGGTCATGGCTGGATCAGGCGGCGGGAACAACCTGCGGATCGACGTCGGCGGTGTAATCGACCCCGCCCAGGCCGAAGCCGAATAGCTTGAGGAATTCCTCGCGATATTTTGGCAGGTCGGCAAGCGCAGGCAGGGTTTCGGTGGTGAGCTCGGCCCAGCGCTTCTTGAGCTCGGCCTGCACGGTTGGGGACAGTTCCCAATCGTCGACGCGGATGCGGGCGGCCTCGTCGAGCGCGATATCCTGCAATTTCACCCTGAACAGGCGGTCGATCTGCTCGATGGTGCCTTCGCCAATGCCCATTTCGTCCATGACCTTGATGAGCAGGGTCCCATATAGAGGAACGACCGGGATGGCGGAGCTGGCCTGCGTCACCACAGCCTTGAGCGCCACCACATGGGCGGCCTGATCACCGAACTGCGCGCGAATGGCGGCGGCAGCCCGATCGAGGTCGGCTTTGGCCTTGCCCAGGGTGCCTTTGTGGTAGATCGGCCAGGTCAATTCACTGCCGAGATAGGTATAGTTGAGCGACTGGAAGCCATCGGCGAGAACACCGGCTTGCGACAATGCCTTGATCCAGAGTTCCCAGTCTTCGCCGCCCATGACCTTGACGGTGGACGCGGCTTCTTCCTCGGTCGCGGGCTCGACCGAAATTTCGGACACTTCGCCGGTGCCGGTATTGAGCGTCTTGGAGGTTACGGCGCTGCCGTACGGCTTGATGGCCGAGCGATAGGTAACGCCGTCCACCGGATCGGTACGGACCGGGGAGGCAACCGAATAGACGATGAGGTCGACCTGGCCGAGATTGGCCTTGATGGCCTCGACGACCTCGGCCTTGATGGCATCGGAAAAGGCGTCGCCTTCCACGGTGATGGCGACGCGGCCGGCGGCTTTTGCGCGCTGTTCGAAGGCACGGTTATTGTACCAGCCGGCGCTGGCGGTCTTGTTTTCGGCGGGTGGGCGCTCGAACGACACGCCGACGGTGTCGGCATCGCTGCCAAAGGTGGTGACGATGCGCGAGGCCAGCCCGTAGCCCGTGGAGCAGCCGAGCACCAGCACGCGCTTGCGACCCGAGGGGATCGCGCCCTTGACGACCACATGGTCGATCTGGCGCTGGACATTGGTGGCGCAACCGACCGGGTGAGCGGTGGTGCAGATGAAACCGCGAATCTTGGGTTCGATGATCAAGGCAGCGCTCCGGAATAAATCTGGGACCGCACATAGCAGACAGGCGGGCGCCTGTCACACCGGTGCAGTTGCGGCGGTGTGCAATCGTGCGAACCGGGTCGGAAACCGCGCTGGCATCGCCTATATTGGGGCCAAGGAGAATCGCCCTTGCCCATCCGTCAACTGCCCGAAGACCTGATCAACCGCATCGCTGCCGGCGAGGTGGTGGAGCGCCCGGCCAGCGTGGTCAAGGAACTGGTCGAGAATGCCATCGATGCCGGGGCTGCCCGGATCGTCGTCACCACGGCCATGGGCGGCAAAGGGCTGATGCGTATCGAGGACGATGGCCATGGCATGGATGGCGCCGATCTGCTGCTGTCGGTGGAGCGCCACGCCACCTCCAAGCTCAGCGCCGACGATCTCGACGATATCCGCACGCTGGGATTTCGTGGCGAAGCGCTGGCCTCGATAGGGTCGGTGGCGGAACTGAGCATTGCCTCGCGCAGCATGGATGCGGAAAGCGGGCTGCGGATTGAGGTGCGGAGCGGTGTTCGGCATGGGCCGGTGCCGCAGGCTATGAACCGGGGGACCATTGTCGAGGTGAAGAACCTGTTCGCCAATATTCCGGCACGGCTCAAGTTTCTGAAAACCGACCGGGCCGAGGCTGGCGCCATCACCGATGTGGTCAAGCGGCTGGCGATGGCCAACCCGGGCGTGCATTTCGTGCTCAACGGCAGCGATCGCAGCCCCGCCAACTGGCCTGCGGTCAATGGTGCGGGGGCGCTGGAGGCGCGGCTATCGCAGGTGATCGGCGATGATTTCGCCCAGAACGCGGTGCAGCTGGCGACGGCGCGGCACGGTGTCGTCGTGGCGGGGCTGGCGGGCCTGCCGACCTATACGCGGGCCAATTCGCTATCGCAGTTCTATTTCGTCAACGGCCGCTCGGTGCGCGACAAGGTGCTCGTCGGGGCCGTGCGGGCGGCCTATGCGGACTATACGTTCCGTGACCGGTTTCCGGTGATCGCGCTTTATCTGGCGGTCGATCCGGGGGAGGTCGATGTGAACGTGCACCCGGCCAAGGCGGAGTTGCGGTTTCGCGATGCCGGGGCGGTGCGCGGCGCAGTGATCCGGGCGGTCGGCGAAGCTCTGGCGGCGGCGGGGTTCAAGGCTTCGAGCAGCGTGGCCGAGGATGTGCTGGGGGCGTTCACGGCGCCGGATTATTCGAGCGCTCCGGCGGCCACCAGCCCGTCGAGGGACTATCGCTGGAGCGATCCGGTGTCCCCCAATAGCGGCTACGAACGGGTGGTCGGCACGGGCCATAGCAATCCATTCTCGCCGGGGTACGGTGCTCAATCTGGCCTGTCGGGCTTTACCGAACCGAGCGCACGGGTCGAAATGTCCGATGTTGGCCCGGAGCTGATGGAGTTCCCGCTCGGCACCGCGCGGGCGCAGATGTTCGACAATTTCATCATCGCCCAGAATGGCGAGGGCCTGCTGCTGGTCGATCAGCACGCGGCTCACGAGCGGCTGGTCTATGAGCGGTTCAAGGCCCAGCTTGCCTCTGGCCCGGTCGCGAGCCAGGCGCAACTCATTCCGGTGATCATCGAATTGCCCGAAGAAGACTGCGCCCGCCTCGAAGAGGCAGCCCCCGAGCTGGAACGCTTCGGGCTGTACCTCGAACGCTTCGGCCCCCGCGCCGTCGCGGTGCGCGAGACCCCTGCCCTATTGGGCCAGACCGATATTTCGGGGCTGGTGCGCGACGTCGCCGATGGCCTGGCCGAATGGGAGACCAGTTCGGCCCTGCAGGATCGCATGGACGCCATCATCGGCCGCATGGCCTGCCACGGTTCGGTACGCTCGGGGCGGCGGCTGCGGGTGGACGAGATGAACGCGTTGTTGCGCGACATGGAGGCGACCCCCCATTCCGGGCAATGCATCCATGGGCGGCCAACTTATGTGGAGCTCAAGAAGCGGGATATCGAACGGTTGTTCGGGCGGAGTCGCTAGTCCCAAGCTCTCAGCCTATTGCGCGATAGTGGCAAGTCTAGACAGTACGTCCTCAATGATAAAATCGGGAACTTTCTCCCCGGTCGCCCGCCCCTTGCGCGCGATGATATCAATGGCCGCAATCTGATCGACCTGGATCACTCCGGTCACGCCTGTGCCGGCTCCAGATAAATTGACGGCAAAACCCCTCATCCGCGAAGAATTACCGACCGTGGTTATAGGACAGACCAGTGGAACGCCCCCTTTGTTGAAGGCCCGTGGCGAGATGATCAGCACGTAGTGCGGCCCTTTTTGTTCGCGTCCGGCCGCTGGAGATAGATCGCAATGCCAAATTTCTCCTCGCTCCATGCCTAGAGCAGTTCCCGGCCGACAGGCCCGGCGTCGATCCAGGCGCGCTCCTCCTCGCTGTAGGGCAAACTGAAATCGCACTCCGCCAAAAGCTCATCAAGTTTGTACTTGGGTCGAACAGGCGTGGCTGCTTGCAGGACCAGCGTATCGTCAACCACCGTGATGGTGACCTCCTGACCTGCAGTCAGTTGCAACGCATCGCGCGCACGGGCGGGCACTGTCATAATCAGCGAACCACCCGCCTTCTTGAGCCTCGTGCGCACGGCAGGTAAGTTCGTCGAGGGGCGGTCGTCAGCGCGTTTCAACGGTGTTGTGGCCATAATCCGCACCTCTATATGTCAAACATTTGTATAACATACAGAGGTGCGTTCCCACAAGGACCTACTGGAACACGCTCGCGCCGCGATCCGCCACACCCACTAGGCTCCTGAACCCGGCAAACAGCTCCCGACCCATGCCGTAGTGCTGGGGGCGAAGGTCTTCGGTGGCCGGGGTGCGGGAGAGGAGTTCCTTTTCGTCGCCGAGGAAGGTCAGCGTGCCTTCATTGGCGTCGAGGCGGATCATGTCGCCGTCGCGCAGCTTGCTGATGGGGCCACCATCGACGGCTTCGGGGGTCATGTGGATGGCGGCGGGCACTTTGCCCGAAGCGCCGGACATGCGGCCGTCAGTGAGCAGCGCGACCTTGAAGCCACGGTCCTGCAGCACGCCCAGCGCCGGAGTGAGCTTGTGCAGCTCGGGCATGCCGATGGCGCGAGGGCCGGAGAAGCGGACCACAGCGATCATATCGCCATTCAGTTCGCCGGCCTTGAAGGCGGCCTGCAGGCCTTCCTGGCCGTGGAAGACACGAGCGGGGGCTTCGATGACGCGATGCTCTGGCTTGACGGCCGAGACCTTGATCACCGAGCGGCCCAGATTGCCGGACAGCAGCTTGAGGCCGCCCGAAGTCTGGAACGGGGTGGCGACGCCCGTCAAAACCTTGGGCAAAGCCGATTCCTTGGGCGAGGCTTCGAAGGTCAGTTTTTCTTCGATGAGCTTGGCTTCCACGGCATAGCCGGAGAGGCCATTGCCCCAGACTGTTTTGACGTCCTCGTGCAGATGCCCGCTGGCGAGAAGTTCCTGGATCAGGAAGCCCATGCCGCCGGCGGCATGGAAATGGTTCACGTCGGCGACGCCGTTGGGGTAGACGCGGGCCAGCAGCGGCGTGGCGTCGCTGAGGTCGCTCATGTCGTCCCAGGTGACGTGCAGGCCAGCGGCGGCCGCGATGGCGATCAGGTGCATGGTGTGATTGGTCGAGCCGCCGGTGGCGTGCAGGCCAACGAGGCCATTGACGATGGACTTTTCATCGATGACGTGACCGACGGGGGTGTAGTCATTGCCCTGGGCGGTCAGCGAAAGGGCGCGCTTGGTCGCCTCTTTGGTCAGGGCATCGCGCAATGGGGTACCGGGATTGACGAAGCTGGCACCCGGCAGGTGCAGGCCCATGATTTCCATCAGCATCTGGTTGGAATTGGCGGTGCCGTAGAAAGTGCAGGTGCCGGCAGAGTGGTACGACTTGGATTCGGCCTCGAGCAGCTCGGCGCGGCCAACCTTGCCCTCCATGTAGAGCTGGCGGATCTTGCTCTTTTCGTCGTTCGGCATGCCCGAGGGCATGGGGCCGGCGGGAACGAAGACGGCGGGGAGATGGCCGAAGGTCAGCGCGCCAATCAAGAGCCCGGGGACGATCTTGTCGCAAATGCCGAGATAGACGGCGGCGTCGAACATGTTGTGGCTGAGCGAGATCGCGGTGGCCATGGCGATGACGTCGCGGCTGAACAGGGACAGGTCCATGCCGGGCATGCCCTGGGTGACGCCATCGCACATGGCAGGCACGCCACCGGCAACCTGGGCTGTGGCGCCGATGGCACGGGCGGCTTCCTTGATGATATCGGGATAGAACTGGTACGGCTGATGGGCCGACAGCATGTCGTTATAGGACGTGACGATGCCCAGGTTCAGGGTCTTGCTGCCTGCCAAAGCGGCCTTTTCGGAGGGCGTGCAGGCAGCAAAAGCGTGGGCAAGATTGCCGCAGCTCAGGGTCGAGCGATAAACGCCGGCCTCCTTGGCGGCGTCGAGGCGATTGAGGTAGTCGCGGCGGGTATCGCGGCTGCGGGCGGCAATACGATCAGTGACATCCTGGATGGCTTGGCGAACAGACATTTTAGCTCCTTGGTGGAGCCTTAAGTGGCCGAAGCGGTCGATTGGGGACCGCGACGGGGACTACGGGCACCAGTAGACGGTTACAGTCTGGCCGGAGCGCAAGACGGCACGGATGGGCATGTCCTCTACGGGACCTTCACTCAATGCCGTGTCGAGAACGACGGCCTTTTCTTCCCCTTCGATGTGAAGGTAGAGCCCATCCGTGCTCAACAAATACGGAAGGGTGAGGGTGATGCGCGACTCGCCGGCGCCGGGGGCGTGGATGGCGAGTGCGGGACCGGGGGCGGACAGCGCTTGCGTCAGCGTGTCGCCGCCGGGAAAGAACGACGCGGTATGGCCATCGCTGCCCATGCCGAGCACCACCGCGGCGAAGGGTCGCGGCAGGTTGGCGAGCGAGGCATTGGTCTTGGCGACCAGCTCGGGCGTCGGCTCGTCGCCGCCCGAATAGAGCGGCAGGAACCGCGCGATTGCTGCCGGACCCTGCAACATGCGCTCATTGACCAGCAGCGCATTGGAGCGATTGCTCATCTCATCGACCCAGCGCTCGTCGACGAGGGTGACGATGACCTTGGACCAATCGATGTCCTTGGTCTTGCCCAGAGCCTGGAAGAAACGGCCCGGTGTCGAGCCGCCGCTGACCGCAATGGACGCCGTGCCGCGCTCCGCGATGGCCGTCCGGATACGGTCGGCAACCGCCTCGGCCAATTCCTTGGCCAGGGTCGGCTTATCGGCAAAGCTGCGGCGTTCGATGCTCATCTAGTTTTCGCCTTCATACCAGGTGCGGCCGTCGCGCTCGATCAGGGCGATCGAGCCGGTCGGGCCCCAGGTCCCAGCTGTGTAGGACTGCGTCGGCTCGGAGGAATTGTCCCAGGCCTCGCGGATCGGATCGACCCATTTCCAGGCCGCTTCCAGCTCGTCACGGCGCATGAACAGGGTCTGGTTGCCGCGGATCACGTCGAGCAGCAGGCGCTCATAGGCTTCAGGCGTGCGCTCGCTGAAAGTCTGGGCAAAGCTCAGGTTCAACGGCACTTCGCGCAGGCGCATGCCGCCCGGGCCCGGATCCTTGATCATCATCATCATCTTGACGCCCTCGTCGGGCTGCAGGCGGATGATAAGCTTGTTGGCCTTGGGCGCGCCTTCGGCATGGTCGAAGATCGAATGCGGGATGGAGCGGAACTGGATGCAGATTTCCGAAACGCGGCTGGCCATGCGCTTGCCGGTGCGCAGGTAGAACGGCACGCCGGCCCAGCGCCAGTTTTCGATTTCGGCCTTGAGGGCAACGAAGGTCTCGGTGCGGCTGCCCTTCTTGGCTTCGGGCAGCTCATCCTGGTAACCGGCGACCGAAGTGGTCTCGGACTTCACGCCGCGATACTGGCCGCGCACGGTCATGCGGGCGACGTCGCCATTGACGATGGGCTTGAGCGAGCGCAGCACCTTGAGCTTTTCGTCGCGCAACGCATTGGCGTCGTCCGAAGCCGGCGGCTCCATGGCGACAAGGCACAGCAGCTGCAACATGTGGTTCTGGATCATGTCACGCAGGGCGCCGGATTCGTCGTAATAGCCGCGCGTGCCGGCGCCGACCGACTCGGCCACGGTGAGCTGGACGTGGTCGATATGGGCCGAATTCCAGATCGGCTCGAACAGCGTGTTGGCGAAGCGCAGCGCCAATAGGTTCTGCACCGTCTCTTTGCCGAGATAGTGGTCGATGCGGTAGACCTGATCTTCCTTGAAGATCTTGGAGACGCCGTCGTTGATTTCCATCGACGAGGCAAGATCGTGGCCGAGCGGCTTTTCGATCACCACGCGGGCGTCGCGGCGGTAATATTTCTTCTTGCTGAGGTATTCGGCGATCGGCTCGAACAGGTCGGGCGCGACGGCGAGGTAGAAGGCACGGACGATCTTGGGATCGTCGCGCAGCGCCTTGCCCAGGTCGGTCCACTTGGTTGGATCGCTGACATCGTTGGCAACGTAGGAGAATATGGTGACGAAGCGGTCGATGATCGCGGCGTCCTGGTATTCCTTTTCCACGAATTCGGTGACCGCATCGCGGGCCAGCTTCTGGAAATCGGCATCGCTGAGCTTGGAGCGCGAGACGCCGATAATGTGCGACTGCTCGTCGAACTGGCCATCCTTGAAGCGATGATACAGCGCCGGGATAAGCTTGCGCTTGGTCAAGTCGCCAGTGGCGCCGAACACCACATAATCGAAAGGCTGGACCGGAATGATACGGCTGGACACGAGGCTAAGTCCTTCTTTGGGCAGGCTTTTAAGCGAAATTTTGTTTGGCGAGAATGACGGCGCCGTGCAGCGGTTCATAGAGCGGCAGGGCGACGAAGGCGCCGTAGCGCTGTTGCAGTAGTGGGAACAGGCGTTGGCCGAAGCCACCAACGATGGCCATGACCTTGGCGTCGCGCGCCTTGAACCAATTGGCGTAATTGTCGATGTAGCCCAGTTGCAAATCCATCAACTGGCGGGCGATCGGGTCGCCCTTTTCGAAATAGTCGATGAACATTGGCATCAGCGCGCCGTAATCGGCGGGATTGCGCTCGTCCTTGAACGACCAATCCATGATGGCGTCGTTATCGCCCATCTGCGCGACGACGGCCTTGGTCAGTTCCGAGCCGGGCACCAGGCCATCCTCGGCCTCCACGGTGATGCGCACCAGTTCGCGGCCCAAAATGGCGCCGGACATCTGATCGCCCACGGGGAAGCCCCAGCCGCCGACCTGAAAACGTTGGCCGCCTACAATGGCGAGACCGGCCGAACCGGTGCCGACGATGATGACAGCGCCATCGCCGCCACCCAGTGCGCCCGCATGGGCAATATCGATATCGTCGTAAACCTTGACGGCGGCGAACGGCCAGGGCCGCGCGGCAAATTCGTCGCGCGCCGAAATCAGGCGGGCGCCGGCCATGCCGAAACACGCATAGGTATCGGCCATCTGCGCGGCGTCGATACCGGCTTTGGCGAACACTTCCTGCGTGCCCATCGAGATCGCCTGATAGGCGGGGTTACCATCGTCGATCTGCAGATTCGAGCGGCCATTCCTGACCTCGGCGAGGGTGTTCAGGTTCTCGTCGGCAAGGCGGACGCGGCAATTGGTGCCGCCGCCGTCAACGCCAAGATAGTATCTGGGCACGCGGGCGCCTCCGTCTCTATGCCAAGAGTTTATTGGGTCGGTTCGGCGCGGACCATAATGCGAAAGATGCTAAGACGAAAGTACAATAAGCGCCTGTTGGGCGCGACCAAAGCCACAGTTTCGCATAGCTTGTCTACGGGCCATGGCGGGCGAACGCAACCGGCTGACGGCTCACGCTTTTAATCATCGATACCGTTGCGGGACGGAAGGGGTTGAACATGACACGACATCTGCTGGTGCTGGGCGGGGCACGGTCGGGCAAAACGGCTTTTGCCGAGCGCCTGGCGATGCACGAGGGTCAAAAGCCGGCCTATCTGGCGACAGCCACGGCGCTGGATGGAGAAATGCGCGAACGAGTCGAAAGCCACCAGCGCGGCCGCGCCGGGCGATTCGCCACGATCGAAGAGCCACTGGCGCTGTCGGACGCGATCATCAGGACCTCCAAGCAGCACGACGTGATTCTGGTCGACTGCCTGACGCTATGGATCACCAATATGCTGATGGCGGGCGAGGAAGTCGCTGGAGCGGTCGAGCAATTGGCCGAGACGCTGGGGCAGGTCCAGCAGACCAAGATCGTGCTGGTCAGCAATGAGGTCGGGCTGGGCATCGTGCCGGATAATGCCATGGCGCGCACGTTTCGCGATCTGGCGGGATCGGCGCATCAGCGGCTGGCGGAGATTTGCGACGATGTCTATTTCGTTGTTGCTGGCCTGCCGATGGTGCTCAAGGGCGAGGCGCCGAGCATGGATACGCCGCGCCTGTACGAGGCCTAGGCCGCTGGGCATTACGCCAACCCATCCCGTCCCACCGGGTCATTCCCGCGTAGGCGGGAACCTCTGTTGGGGATCGGACAGAAGAAAACGGAGGTTCCCGCCTGCGCGGGAATGACTCCGCGAAACACACCGGTCGCGGCCAGGCTAGCCGGCCGCTGCCCAGATCAGCAGTGCCCCGATCACGCTGGCCACCAATGTCACATTGAGAGTGACGCGATAAAGCTGCAAGGCGCGCAAAATGTCGCTGCCGACGAGGTCGCGCTTGCCGGTGCCGAACGCGGGGAGATTGACCATTTCGCCGGCATAGCTGCGTGGGCCGCCAAGGGTGAAATCCAGGGCGCCGGCGAAAGCGGCTTCGGGCCAGCCGGAATTGGGCGAAGCATGTTTGCGCGCGTCGCGGCGGGCGGTAGCCCAGGCTTTGCCGGGACTAGCGTAGGGTGTGAAGAAGCAGGCAACCGTGATCAGCACGGCGGTGAGGCGCGCCGGGATCCAGTTGACCACATCATCGAGTCTGGCGGCGGCCCAGCCATAGTCGCGATACCGGTCATTGCGGTGGCCGATCATCGAATCAGCTGTGTTGATCGCCTTGTAGAGCGCAATGCCGGGCAGACCGAGCAGGACCAGCCAGAACAATGGGGCGATGACACCGTCCGAGGTGCTTTCGGCCAGGGTCTCGATGGCGGCTCGGGACACGCCGGCTTCATCGAGCGCCTGTGGATCGCGGCCGACGATGTGGCTGACGGCTTCGCGCCCAGCAGCGAGCGAGGTGCGCATGGCTTCGGCGACGGCGTGGACGGCGCGGCCGAGTTCCTTTTGGGCCAGGAAGGGTGTGGCGAGCAGGATTTCGACAACCCAACCGCCGGGAATGGCGCGGAACGCCTGCTGGACAAGGACTGAGGCAACCAGTGCTATGCCGAGCAGGATGGCGAGATTTACGACCCCGGCGGTGCGGCGTTCGTCAGCGGTCCGATAGGCGCTATTCGATCTTTGCTCGAGGTAGTCGATCAGCCAGCCGAACCACATGACCGGGTGGCCGATGATGGCAGTCAATTGGGCCGGATAACCAAAGATGCGTTCGATCAGCAAGGCGAGCGGGGGAATGAGAAATTGCATCAGGCGGTCCGAACCGGTTGAGCGAGCGCCAGGAGCGCGTCGAGATCAAGATGGGTTTCGAGGTGATTGGCAAGGGCATCGAGCGTGGCATCCACGCCGGCTTCGTAGTTGAGGCCCGCCGTGGCGGCGTTGCCGAGGAAGGCGCGGCGGAAGTCATCAGCGGCGAACAGGCCGTGCAGATAGGTGCCGGCGACGCGGCCATCGGGGCTGATGGCGCCTTCGGGCGCCGCGTCCACATAGGCAAAGGGATTGGCGCAGTCGGAGCCCTGGGTGACGCCCATATGCATGTGATAGCCGGCGATGGGCAGACCGGTGGCGGCGTGGGTGGCGTGTTCGACGCGGAGTTGTTTGACCGGGGTGAGGACGGTATCGAGATCGAGCAGGCCGAGGCCGGGGCTGGTGCCGGGCGCGCCTTCGATGCCGTCGGGATCGGCGATGGTTTTGCCGAGCATCTGATAACCGCCGCAGACGCCCAGCACCCTGCCCCCAGCGCGGTGATGGGCGAGAATGTCGATATCCCAACCATGCTGGCGCAGGGCGGCGAGGTCGGCGCGGGTGGCTTTTGAGCCGGGCAGAATGATGAGGTCGGCATTGCGCGGCAGCGCGTGGCCGGGCTCGATGATGATAACGGACACGCCGGGCTCGGCGCGGAGAGGATCGAGATCATCGAAATTGGCGATGCGCGGCAGGCGGGGGACGGCGATGGTGTATTGGCCGGTGCCGGCGCGCTGGGGGACGTCGAGGGCCATGACGTCTTCGGCGGGCAATTTGTGGGCATCGGCGAAATAGGGGATTGGGCCGAGGCATGGCACGCGGGTCCGTTCGGCGATGAAGGTCTTGCCGGCATCGAACAGGGTTGGATCGCCCTGGAATTTGTTGATGAGCGTGGCGACGATGAGGGCGGCATCGACGGGGTCGATGACCGCGAAGGTGCCGACCAAAGAGGCGATGACGCCACCGCGCTGAATATCGCCGATGACGATGACCGGGGCATTGACTGCCTGGGCGAAGCCGAAATTGGCAATGTCGTTGGCGCGCAGGTTGACCTCAGAGGCGCTGCCGGCGCCTTCAACGAGGATCAGGTCAGCGTCGGCGGCCAGTTCGGCATAGGCGGCGAGGACTTCGGGGAGCAGCACGGCGCGGCGGGCGAAATAATCGCGGGCCGACATCGAGGTGCGGCGTTGGCCACGCACCACGAGCTGGGCGCCGGTTTCCTGTTCGGGCTTGAGCAGGACCGGGTTCATCGCGGTCAGCGGCGGGCGTTTGGCGGCGCGGGCTTGCAGGGCCTGGGCGCGCCCGATTTCGCCGCCGTCTTCGGTCACGGCGGCATTGTTGGACATGTTTTGCGGCTTGAACGGCGCGACGCGGAGGCCACGATTGGTGAAGGCGCGGCACAGCCCGGCGACGAGCAGAGATTTGCCGACATCGGAGCCGGTGCCCATGAACATCAGGACGCGGGTCATGCCGCATCCACCACATGGGCGTAGGAGCCCATGACTCGGCCGATGACGGCGCCCATCGGTGGCAACGGCGCTTCGGTTGCGTCGGTGGCTTCGAATAGAGGCGGCAGGCGCGATTGCTTGACCGAAGAATAGTGAAATTCGTGGCCGTTGAGTAGCGTTGGCCACGGCAGCGCCGATTGCGTCAGGCGGCGGTAGCCCAGCGTACGCTTGGGACGGTCGATCTGGGTGATGACAGGCAGCAGCCCGGCCATTTCGTGCGGCATTCCGGATTTGTCGACCAGCACTTCACCGAGCACCATGAAGCCACCGCACTCGCCATAAATCAGCGCGCCACGATCACGGGCGGCAAGCAAGCCAGCTTTGAATGTCTCGGCGGCCGCAAGCGTAGCACCATGCAATTCTGGATAGCCGCCGGGCAGGAAGATGGCATCGACATCGGCCGCCGGCGCCTCGTTGGCGAGGGGGGAGAAGAAGGTGAGTTCGGCGCCCTGCCCGCACCAGCCATCGAGCAAGTGCGGATAGAGAAAAGCGAACGCCGCGTCGTGGGCGATGGCGATGCGCTGGCCCAGCGGCGGCAGCGGCGCCGGACTGTCTTGGGTCTCGGCGATGGGCGTGGCCAAAGCCTGCAGGCGATCGAGGTCGATATAGTCGCCGATGGCCTCTGCGGCAGCGGCGAGGAAGGGTTCAAACGTGTCGATATCGCCGGGGAGGACCAGGCCGAGATGGCGCTCGGGAATGACGAGGGCTGGGTCTCGCGGGATAGCGCCGAGGCAGGGTATTCCGGTGGGCCCCAGGGCATCGACCAGCATGCGCTCATGCTTGGTGGAGGCTACGCGGTTGAGGATGACCCCGGCAACACGGACCCCGACGCGCCAGTTGGCAAACCCAGCCACCAACGGGGCGACGGACTGGCTCTGTTTGTCTCCGTCGACCACCAGGATGACTGGTAGCTCCAGCAATTCGGCAAGGTCGGCGGTAGAGCCGGTGCCGTCCGCGGAGGCGTCGAACAGCCCCATGACGCCCTCGACGATCAGCAAGGCTTCGCCGGCCTGTTGGGCGGCGAGATGCTTCAGGCGGTGGGGCGACATCGACCAGGGATCGAGGTTGACCGCAGGGCGGCCGGCAGCACGGCCGAGAAAAGCCGGATCGATGTAGTCCGGCCCGGTCTTGGCGGGCGCGACGGCAACGCCGCGACGCCGCAGGGCGGCGAGCAGGCCAAGGGTGATGACGGTCTTGCCGGAGCCGGAGCGCGGCGCGGCGATAACGAGGCCTTTAGCCAAACCCATGCTCCCGCGCCTTGCCGATGTACCAATCAAGCGAGGATCGATACCCGCTCACAGGCCCGAGGACAATGACGGCGGGGGTCGGAACGTCATGCAGCAGATGCGCTTCACCCAATGTGGTCTCGATGATCGATTGCTGCGGCGTGGCGGCGTTGGAGATGATGGCCAGCCGATCGGCGCCGTCGCGCCCGGCGGCCAGCAACTTGTCGGCAATAGAGCCGAGATGCTTGACCGCCATGAACATGACGATCACCGGCGCCGCCTTGGCGACCGCGGCCCAATCCACAGCCTGCGGCACGGCCCCGCTATCGTCGTGGCCGGTGAGGAACAGCACGGCCTGGTTGGTGTCGCGGTGAGTAATGGGAATGCCCGCATAGGCCAGCCCGCCCAGGCCCGAGGAAATGCCGGGCACGATGCGGAATGGCACGCCGACGGCGGCCAGAGCACCAGCCTCCTCCCCGCCCCGACCGAACATGAACGGATCGCCGCCCTTGAGGCGGAGCACGCGCTTGCCGGCGCGAGCCAGATCGATCAGTTGCAGCGAGATATCGGCCTGCTTGGGTGACGGCTTGCCACCCCGCTTACCGGCGAAGACGAGCTTTGCGTCAGGGCGGGCCATGGCCAGCAATTGGGCGGGCACCAAGGCGTCGTGGACCACGACATCGGCCTGGCCGAGGGCGTAATAGCCCAGGAGCGTGACAAGACCAGGACCGCCCGGACCGGCGCCGACGAGCCAGACGCTGCCCGGGGCGAAGGGGGGGAAATCGGCATTGTCCAGCGCGGCGAAATGCCCAGGGCGGACGCGGGGCCGCTTGATCCAATCGAACATTATCGCACCCAAAAACGTTGCGACATGGGCCCCACGCGGGCACAGTCGAGCAGCGAGGCGAGGAGGCCGGGCGGCTGATGAAAATCCTGATTCTGGGCGGAACGGCGGAAGCGCGCGAACTGGCCAACCGGCTGGTCGCCAAGGGGCACGATGTGATGTCGTCGCTGGCGGGACGCACGACCGATCCGAAATTGCCCGAAGGCGATATTCGCATGGGCAAATTCGGCGGCATTCCGGGGCTTTGCGCCTATATGCGCGCCGTCGGCACCGAGCGGCTGGTGGACGCGACCCATCCCTATGCGGGGTTGATTTCGATCAATGCGGTGACGGCCGCCAAAGTGACCGGCGTTCCCCTGGTGCGATTCATGCGCCCGGCCTGGCAGCAGCGCGAGGGCGATGATTGGCTGACGCTGCAAACGGTGGCCGAGGCCGCGGCGGCGCTGCCCCCCAATGCCGACGTGTTGCTGACCACCGGCCATATGGGGCTGGAGGCGTTTCTGCAGCGCGACGATTGCCAGTTCGTGGTGCGGTTGATCGAGCCGCCGGCGTTCGAACTGCCGCGGCATGCCAGCCTCCTGCTGGCGCGACCGCCCTACGAGCTGATGGGCGAGCTGCAATTGATGGAGCGCGAGGGAATCACTCATCTGGTTACCAAGAATTCGGGCGGCGGGCAGACCGCGGCCAAGCTCGAGGCGGCGCGGCGATTGGGGGTCAAGGTGATCATGATCGCGCGGCCCGCCTATGGCCCGGCATTGGAGGTCAGCGACCTCGATGCGGCCATGCTGGCGGTGGAAGCGGGCGTATTGCCGGGAGCAGCCTGACCGAAGCTGGCAAGATCGAAATCGGGGCCGGTGAGAGCCAGCGCGCAGGTGGCGTGGGCGGATTTGAGCTTCGGCGTGAGGAGCGACCCGGCGCGTAGGGCCGCGGCTTCGGCAACGCTTGGCGTGCCGACTAGAGTCTGGATTTTGGTGGAAACGCTGGCTTCCGAGACCGCTAGCTCGATGGCCGTGAAGGTTCTGAGGGGGATGCGGAAATAGGCTGCGGCGGCTACAAGGCCGGGCTCGGCCGCCTTGCGATCCAACGAGGCGATGGCCACGAGCAGGGATACCGATTGGTTGGCGGTAGCAAAGGCGTCTTCAACCAAAGCGATGATTTCGTCGACCGCGACGCCGCGGCGGCAGCCGATGCCGACGACAATGGGTGGCGTTGTAGCGGCATCGAAACCCGATGCCGATGGGGCAGGCTTGGCCATGATCGCCTCTTTGAACGCAAGAGGCAGGTTCGCAAAAGACCGGAGCAGCTCCGGACTTGGTCCCCGATTTGGGTCGACCGCACCGGACTCTGTTTCAGTTCCTTGAGGGAACGCTGCAATTGGATTGGTTCTAGGCCGAGCAAACCGCGTGGTCAATCAAAGGCTTGCCAGCCGCTGCCCAGTTCGGAATGCTTCTGAAAATGATTTGCAAATACAATGACTTGCGCGAGTGGGCGGGGAGCGTTATGCCCCAGTCTTGGCGGTCGCGTAAACTGGCCGGAGTCAACAGGGCAATATTTTGGCAATTGCAGCGGCAAACAAGACGGTGACGATTGCCGCGTTGAGCCTGGTGGTCGGGCTGGTCGTGCTCGGGCTCAAATTGCTGGCCTGGTGGACCACGGAATCGGTGGCGCTGTATTCGGACGCGCTGGAATCGATCGTCAACGTGGTCACCGCCATCGTTGCCCTGATCGCGGTGCGGCTGGCACAAAAGCCGGCCGACGCCGCCCTGCCCTATGGCTATCACAAGGCCGAATATTTCTCGGCGGTGATCGTGGGCGTCATGATCATCGTGGCGGCAATCCTGATCATGCGCGAGGCGATACTCGGCTTTTTTGCGCCGCACCTGCCAATGGCACCGGCGCAGGGCCTTGCCATCAGCCTGGGCGCGACGGCGATCAACGTCGTCTGGGCGTTCGTTCTGATCCGCTACGGCCGCAAGGTGCGCTCGCCGGCGCTGGAAGCCGATGGCAAGCATCTGCTGACAGATGTGATCTCGACCGTCGGCGTGCTGATCGGACTGGTGTTGGTGCTTTTGACCGGCTGGGCGGTGCTGGATCCCATCCTGGCGGGTCTTGTGGCGCTGAACATTTTGTGGTCGGGCTGGGGCGTGATGCGCGATAGCGTTGGCGGGCTGATGGACGCCGCGACGCCGCCGGATCGGCTCAAGCGCATCCGCGAGGTCATTGCCAGCAATGCCGATGGCGCGATCGAGGCGCATGATATCCGCACGCGGCAGGCCGGGTCGCTGACCTTCATCGATTTCCACCTGGTGGTTCCGGGCGCGATGAGCGTAGATGCGGCACATGCGATCTGCGACAATATCGAAGCAAAGCTGCATGAGGCGGTTGAGGACATTCAGATCACCATCCATGTGGAGCCTGAAAACAAGGCCAAGCATGCCGGAATCGTGGTGCTCTGAATGATGTTTTGACTTGCTGGGTTGGGCCCGTGCAGGCAAATCTAGCGCATGCGCACACTGATTTTCGCCTTTCTGCTTGCCCTACTTGTGGGTCCCGCTTCGGCCCAGGATTGGGGTCACTACGACAATGACCGCTATGGCTACAGCGTTGCCATCCCGCCGGATTTTCTGGGCCAGGGCGAAAGCGACAATGGCGACGGGCAGGAATTTCAGCATCGCCGGGGCGCGCAGCGGCTGACAATCTGGGGCGGCCTGCTCGGCGTGGGCAACGAAAGCTTCGAAGCCGAGGTCAAATGGCACATGGAGCAGGACGAGGCCGGCACCTGGAACGTGACTTATCAGGCGGTGACGCCGGAATGGGCCAGCTTCTCCGCCATCAAGGGTTCTCGCATCCTCTACCAGCGCATGATCCTGCTGTGCGACCGGCAGAGCTACGCGGCATTCCGCCTGGAACATTCGGCGCGCGACATAGCGCGCATGAACGGCGTGGTGGACAAGCTGGTGGGCTCGCTCCAAAGCGTTTGCTAGAACTCGATGCCCGCCTGGGCCTTCACCCCAGCGCGGAAATGGTGCTTGATCTCGGTCATTTCGGTGACCAGATCTGCGATTTCAATCAGTTCGTCCTTCGCATTGCGGCCGGTGACGATGACGTGGGTGTCGTGCGGCTTCTGCTTGAGGAACGCCACGACTTCCTCGATCGGAAGATAATCGTAGCGCAGGCAGATATTCAGCTCGTCGAGCAGCACGAGCTTGTAGCTCTCGTCCATGATCAGCGCCTTGGCCTGTTCCCAGGCGGCGCGGGCGGCGGCTAGGTCGCGCTGGCGGTCCTGGGTTTCCCAAGTGAAGCCTTCGCCCATGGCGTTGATGGTGACCAACTCGGGGAATTTCAGCAGGATATCGCGCTCGCCGGTATCCCAGGCGCCCTTGACGAACTGAACCACACCGACCTTGAAGCCGTGGCCGATGGCGCGGAACACCATGCCGAAAGCGGCCGTGGATTTTCCCTTGCCCTTGCCGGTATGGACGATCAGCAGGCCCTTCTCGTCGGTCTTCGTCGACAGGATCTTGTCGCGCGCATCCTTCTTCTTGCGCATCTTTTCGGCATGATAGGCATCGCGCTCGGCTTCGCTCATCAGGTCGGTTTTCTTGGGCGCGCGGTCGATCATGGTGTCTCCTCCATATAAGCGTAGGCGGAATTGGAGCGTGGGGTCCAGAGGCCGCGCTGGCGGGCCTCGTTGAATTTCGCGATCAGTTCGTCATAGCCGAAGCGGTTGTTTTGCTTGATGAAATCACGGGTGGCCTGATCTTCGACGAAGGCCTCGAAGGCCAGATCGAAATGGTGGCTTTTGACCGCGCCGGTGGTGGCGGCGAAGGCGAACATGAAATCGAGTGTGGCGATGATCTCGAACGCGCCCTTATAGCCGTGGCGCTTGACGCCGTTGAGCCATTTCGGATTGACCACGCGCGAGCGCATGACGAAGGAAATTTCCTCCTCCAGCGTCTTGATCAGCGGCCGTTCGGGGCGGGAATGGTCGTTGTGATAGCCTAGAGGCTTGGTTCCACTTAGCATTTCGGCGGCGGCGGCGAGGCCACCTTCGAACTGGTAGTAATTGTCGCTGTCGAGCAGGTCGTGTTCGCGATTGTCCTGATTGTGGATGACCGCGTCGAGGTCAGACAGGCGAGCGGCGAAACGGGCGCGTTCGGGCACTCCCGCGGCCTGGGCGCCGTATGCATATTGGCCCCAATCGAGGGCGCGGTTGGCGAGATCGGCTTTTGTTGTCCACGTGCCCGAATCGATCAGGGCGGACAGGCCGGCACCGTAAGTGCCTGGCTTTGAACCGAAAATTCGGTGGCCGGCGGCAAGCGCCGCGTCACGCTCGGAGTTGCCCTCGGCCATCAGGCCTAGCGCGTCGGTGCGCATGCGGGCGGCGATGGGGTTGTCTTCAGTGGGTTCGTCGAGGGCGCCAATGGCGCGGACGGCGCGGTCGACCAGGGCGATCTGGGCCGGGAAGGCATCGCGGAAGAAGCCGGAAATGCGCAGGGTGACGTCGACGCGGGGGCGGTCGAGGCGCGGCAGCGGGATGATTTCGTAGCCGGAGACGCGGAGGGACGACGGGTCCCAGGTGGGACGTGCGCCGATCAGCGCTAGCGCCTGGGCGATATCGTCGCCGCCGGTGCGCATGTTGGCGGTGCCCCAGACCGAGAGGGCGACCGATTTGAGATAGACGCCGTGATCCTGGAAGTGGCGGAGGACCAGGCTTTCGGCGGATTTTTTGCCAAGTTCCCAAGCCGTTGGCGTCGGGATGGCGCGATTGTCGACCGAGTAGAAGTTGCGGCCGGTGGGGAGAACATCAAGCCGGCCGCGCGAGGGGGCGCCGGAGGGCCCGGGGGCGATGAACTTGCCATCGAGGCTGTCGAGCAGCGCCTGCATTTCGGCCGGGCCGGAGGCGGCGAGCCGGGGGCGGATGATCTCGTTGACGGTGGCCAGAACGGCGTGGGTGGCGGTCCAGTCGGCGGGTGGAGCCTCGCCATCGACCAAGCGTGAGGCGATGGATTCCAGGTGTTCGACGACGTCGCCGACAGTACGAAAATTGGTGTCTGCCGGTGGGCGGGGTGAGATGGGAACAGGTCCGGTCCACGGCTCGCCCAGTTTGGCAGTCAGGGGATCGAAGCCCAGCTTGAGGTCATCGGCCAGGGCGCGGATCAGGGACGCATCCTTGCCCCCGTTGTCCCCACGCGGGACGCGGGCGAGCGCGACGGTCAGGTCACGCTCGACATCGCCCTGCGGCGACTGGCCGAAGATGTGGAGGCCGTCGCGGATTTGGGCCTCCTTCAGGTCGCAGAGGAAATTGTCGATCTTGATCAGGGCGGCGGTTTCGTCCTCGGGCAGGCCGATGTCGCGATCGAGGCGGGCGTCGCGGGTGAAATCGAGGATGCGGCGACGCAGGTCCGCCAGCCGGCGACGATCCATGCCGGAGGCAGCATAGTATTCGTCGAGCAGTGCCTCGAGGTCCTTGAGGGGACCGTAGATTTCGGCGCGGGTCAGCGGGGGAACCAAGTGATCGATGATGACAGCGCCGGTGCGGCGCTTGGCCTGAGTGCCCTCGCCGGGGTCGTTGACGATGAACGGGTAGAGGTGCGGAAGCTGACCCCAGAGGGCGTCCGAATAGCTGGCGTCATCCAGCGCAGTGGCCTTGCCGGGGAGCCATTCGAGCGTGCCGTGCTTGCCGTTGTGGATCAACGCATGCGCACCGAACTCGTGGCGCAGCCAGAGATAGGCGGCGAGGTAGGCGTGGGGTGGGACCAGAGCGGGGTCGTGATAGCTGGTGGTTTCGTCGAGCTGATAGCCGCGGGCGGGCTGGAGCAAGATGGCGACGTTGCCGAAGATGAGGGCGGGAAGGTGGAAGGTGTTTTCGCGCACGAAGGGGTCGGTGGCGGGGTCGCCCCAGCGGGTGGTGACTTCGGGCTGGATTTTGGGCGGGAGCATGGCGAACAGGGTGCGGTAGCGAGCGAGCGTCAGGGTGGCGGGGGATGACCCGCGAGTAGGATTGGCGTTGGTGGGGCCGGACTGGAGCTGCTCGATCAACGCGTTGCCAGTTGCGGGAAAGGCCCCCTCACCCGGCCGCGTCGCGGCCGACCCCTCCCCCGAAGGGAGAGGTGAAGAAAGATCATAGCCGGCGGTCGCCAGGGCTTTGAGCATCTCCACCGTGGATTGCGGGGCATCATATCCCACGCCATTCGCCAATCGCCCATCGCGGATGGGGTAATTGGCGAGGACGAGGGCCACCTTGCGTTCGGCGCGGGCTGCGACGCGGAGGCGGGACCAGTTGGAGGCGAGGGCGACGGCGCGGCTGATGCCGGAATGGTCGGGGGTGTAGGCTGTCAGCGGAACCTGGCAGCGCTCGTGCCAGACGGCATCGGCCTTGTGACCAACGATCAGTCCGCCCAGTCGCCCGTCGAGTTCGGGCATGACCAGGAACATGGCCATGTCCTTGGAGGACAGGCCTTGCGGATCGGCAAGCCACTGCCCCTCGGAGCGGCCGGACTGGATCAGTTGGATCACGGGCGCGTCGGTGGTGGCAAAGGGGTTGGACTTAGCGTCAAGCGCGTCGAGCCCGAGGGCGAAGCCGGTGAGGTTGAAAATGGCGGCGGGCGGGAACGCGCTCAGGGCGTTCTGCACGAAGCGGACGCAGGGGAGTTCCTTGAGGGAGGAAACGAGGACGGGGACCGGGGCAAGGTGCTGGCGCTCCAGCTCGGCGATGAGGGCGGTGATGGTGGCGGTGCCGGCGCCTTCGAGCGCGGCGCGATAGAAGAGGATGGGGACGTGGGGACGGTTCGCCTCTAGTTGTGCGCGGAGCCCGACCTCATCGGTCATGCCAAGGGCGGGGTGCCAGAGGCCGAAGCGGGCGAAGGGGGCGGGCGTTAAAGTAGCGAGCAAGGGCCCCTCACCCGCCGGCTTTGCCGGCGACCTCTCCCCGGAGGGGTGAGGTGAGGAAGGGGCCGCCAAAAGCTTGAATGCCTGCAGCAGCGCATCGGCATTGTCCGGGCCGCCGGCAATCAGGAGCGAATGTAGGCGCTGCCAGTCGTCGGGGTGGATCGTGGAGCGCGATTGCAGGATTGGGTCAGGGTTGGCGTCGCCGGGGAGGAGGACCAGCGGAATGCGATGGTTGGCGCACAGCGCGGTGAGTTCGTCGACGCCGTATTGGAAATAGGCCACGCCGCCGATGAGGCGGAGGACGACGAGGCGGGCGTGCGAAACGGTCTGATCGAGCCAGAGATCGACCGACAGATTGTGGCTGAGGCGCAGGGTGTTGGCGAGGCGCAGCTTGGTTTCGCCGGCGCGATCGGCGGCGGCGGCGAGCATGGCCAGTTCGCTATCGGCGGCGGAAGCAAAGATCAGGGCGCCGGCGGACTGGGCGAGGTCGATGGCCTCGCCTTCCTGCTGGATGGCGCCGGCCTGGGCGGAGAGGAGGTGCATCAGCCCCTCCCCCCAGCTTGCGATCGATCAGGCGGGATCGAGCTTGAAGATGGCGCGGACGACACCGTGGTCGGTGGTGCCGGAGGTCTTGTGATCGTCGGCATTGAGATGGTCGTTGGCGATATCCATGCTGTGGAACGACCAGATCCGCTTGCGCGAATTGTCGTAGAATTCCTGGCTGACCAGGATGTGGTCGAGCGACTCGCGCTCATTGTTGAAGATGTGCGTGTAGTAGACGTCGCGCGTGCTGCGGTATTGTTGCAGCGTCTGGACGGTATAGAGATCGACGTCGCCGCCGCCGACCGAGCGGCCGAATAGATAGTTCGGCTGGCCAGTGAGGATGTTGGCGGTGTTGGAGAGCGTGGCGTCGTTGATGTCGCCAAGGACGACGACTGGCTCGTCGGTGTTGCGGAGCTTTTCGACCAGCAGCATGCGGAAAGCGGCCGCTTCAGCTGTCCGCCGGATGGTGGACAGGGCGGAGCCAAGCGCTTCGGCGTGGCGGGAATAGGTTTCGGCCTCGTACCAGTCTTCCTTGAAGACCTGAGTGGGGCTCTTGGACTTGAAGTGGACGACATAGACATTGATCGGCACGGCATTGGCAGTCGGCTTGACGGTGAAGTGCAGGACCGGGCGGGAGAAACTGTTGATGCGCACGGCGATGGCTGGCGTCTGCGCGTCGTCGCCCTCGCTTTCGAGCCGAAAATTGTCGGGGAAATGCTCGATCCATTCGGGCTCGCCAAGCAACAGATCGTTACGCACGGCGCCGGCGCAGACGATACGGCCGCCATCATGGTTGGGGGGCACGAGCGGCGTGTAAGTGGCCTCAAGGTGGGCCTGGGCCAGGACATCGTCGAGCGCGTCGCCGTGCCAGAGTTCCTGGAAGCCGAAGACATCGGCCTGCATGGTGGCGAGGGTGCGGCCGAGCCAGCCGACCTTGGCATTGTATTGCTGTTCGCTCCAGCCGTCGGCATCAGCATAGACCGGCTTGCCGGGCAGGTTGAGATTGAGGGTATTGCAGGTGGTGAAACTGAGGAAAGTGCTTGCCATGGCAGGCCTCGCGTTCGGGTGTTCCAGCAGGATTGCCGGAACACGCTAACACGGGGCGCAGGCGCCGACATGACAGGGCAAGCCCTCATCACGCCGCTGAATTCCAGAGACTCGCGATCGGCCTCGCCTTCCTGCTTGATGGCCTCGGCCTGGGCGGAGAGACGGTGCATCAGGTTGCGGCCGTGGGCGCCGGCTTGTGCAGTGGATGCAGCCATTCGATGACTGCCATGCAAACAAGCCCCGCCACCGCACCCGTCACCGCGACGGCCATGAGGACGAGGACGCTTGCGGTCATCCCACCAAATCCGCCGACAGTGAAAAAGCCGACAATGACGAGGCTGATTACTGCCCCCAGCAGCGCCGCGATTGCAAGGCGCGTGCGCCGGCTGCTGATGCGAGACGACAGGTTCGCCATGGCGATGGCGAAAATCAGTGCTGGAATGAACCCAAGCACATAGCCGCCGGTCAACATGATCGGCCAATAATCAAGCACAAACCGGACGGCGCCGGGACCACCGGCTTGCGACAGCCAATCGTAAAGCGTCATGCCCGCCATGAAGGCCAGGCTGCCGATCAGGGGACCGACAGCGACCGACATCACGACGAGCCAAACGTTACGCTGGGTCATGTCAGGCGGCTTTATCGACGGCGCGATCGAGGCTCGCAGTGATCGCGGCGCGATCGAGCGGGCTTTCGCCGATCACCACCAGCGCGGTTTCGCGCAGTTCGCCGTCCTTCCAGGGGCGGTCGAAGTAGGTCGTGAGGCGCGGGCCGACGGCCTGGATGGCGAGGCGGGCCGAAGCGCCGGGGATGGCGGCGAAGCCCTTAAGACGCAGCACGTCGTGGGAGCGGATTGTGGTTTCGATGGCAGCGAGAAGTTCGTCCTTGCCCAGGATCGAGGGGAAACGGAGCGAGAAGCTGTCGAAATCGTCGTGCTCGTGGGCTTGCCCGCCATGCTCCAGCTCGTGGTGGCTGGGGCGGTTGGCGATGTCCGCTTCCGAACCGAGGCCGAGACCCAAGAGAGCGCCGATATCGACGTGGCCGTTATGGGCGTGGATCAGGCCGGTGCCGGGGCGCATTTCGGCGCGCAGGCTGGCTTCCACCTTGGCGAGGGTGGCGGCGTCGACGAGATCAGTCTTGTTGAGGATGACCAGATCGGCAGCGGACAGCTGGTCCTCGAATAGTTCGCCGAGCGGCGTTTCGTGATCCAGCATGTCATCGGCCTTTCGCAAGACATCGATGGCGGCTTCGTCACTGGCAAAGCGGCCCTCGGCCAGCGCTGCCGCATCGGCGACGGTGACAATGGCGTCGACAGTGACCTGGGCCTTGATCTCGGGCCAGTTAAAGGCGCGGATCAGCGGCTGGGGTAGCGCCAGGCCCGAGGTTTCGATGACGATGTGATCGAACTTGTCCGGGCGGGCGAGCAGAGCCTGCATGGTGGGGATGAAATCCTCGGCCACGGTGCAGCAGATGCAGCCATTGGACAGCTCGATCATATCCTCTTCGCGGCAGGTGTCGTCGCCGCAGCCGGCAAGGATGTCCTTATCGACGCCGATATCGCCGAATTCGTTGATGATCAGCGCGATGCGCTTGCCCTTCGGGGCGTGTGCCAGGAGATGGCGCACGAGGGTGGTTTTGCCGGCGCCGAGAAAGCCGGTGATGACGGTGGTGGGAATCTTGCTCATGCGGGAACACTCCGGGCGGCGGGCGCGTCGGCCCGGGACAGCAGTTCGTTGAAGAAGCCGATCAGCGGGCCAACCAGCAGCCAGAACACGGCAGACACGGTAAGCGCCGAGGCGGCGAAGGCGGTGGCCAGATGGGCGGGAACGGCGCTGGCTTCCTCGGGCTGAGCCGGCGCGCCGATGATGTGGGGCACGAGGATCAGCGCGGCCGCAATGGCGATGGCGGCCGAATTACGCCACTTGGCGACCAGCAGGAACGCGGCCGCCGTGGCTATGGCGGTGCCCCACCACCAGGTTTGGCGGGCGGCCAGATCGGCGGCGGGCATGCCAGGGAGTTCAGGCGGCAGGCTAAAGGCAGGGGCGAGATGGAAGACGATCCAGCCGCAAAGCCCCCAGACCACGCCATTGGCAACGGTGATTTCGATTTTGAAGACAACGGACGCGGCAACGAGGACGAGCGCGAAGCCGAGGCAGCCCAGGACATCGGCGAGGACCGTATAGGCAGTCCGCTCAAAGCCGTCCTGGGGGGCCCAGGCGTTTTCGTCGTGCTCGTGCGCGGCGACCGGGGCGGCGGCATCGGTGGATGCGGCCGCGTGCTCATGTTCGTGCGCCGGTTCGGCGTTTTCATAGACTTCGGCGGCCAGGATCAGGGGGACGACTTTCCATTGCTGGAGTGCGGACATGACAAGGCCTGCTGCGAGCCCGGCAAGGACCGCAGCGAAAAAGATTCGCTGGAACAGTTTCATTTTTTCTCTCTCAAGCCGCTAAGCGGCGGGTGCTTAGTGGCAGGGGAAGCCCATGGAATGGCGGGTGTCGTGCGCGCCATTATGAACAGCCATGTCGCTGGCGAAACCGACGCCGAACAGCAGCGTCATGCCAATGATAAAGGCCAACCCCCCGGCAATAAGCCGTTGAGAGATGGTGAGACCGGCAATGCCGGCAGTCTGGGTAACGGTATTCATAGCAACACCCTCCGTGTGCACATTGATAGTAGGCTCTTCGCCTGGATAGGTGTTGGCAGGTCTCCTGACTCGCGGTGGATACAGCTCCCCTCGCCTTCCCGGCTTTCGCCAGTGGCATATGAGAAGAGCGCACCGCTTACAGTTGCGGGGGCAGTTCCGGTTTTGGCCCCTGATGGGTAATCCGCACCGTATTCCCTTTTGATTCCCTTGCCGCAGCGGGCGCGGGAAACCAACACAGGTTTGGTGTACGCCGCGGCAGCGGAGCGGTCAATCCGCCCCGCCGCCAATCGGCTCATTCGGCTTCAGCGCTGGGGAAGCCGACGCTGACCACGGTGAGGCGGGTGTCGAGTTTTTCGAGCAGCGGTTCGTCGGCCGGAATGGAGACTTCGCCCGAGACCGCGCTGACATCGAGATCCTGGGGATATTCCTCGGCCGGGGAAAAGCGCAGCGAGAGGAAGCAGGTCGCGTCATCGGCATTGGCGAGCGTGCCCTGTTCGATCTGGGCATAGCCGCCGTAATCCCACCAGAAGCCGCCGATGTTGAAAGGCTGGCCGTTGATGGCGAGGACGTCGGCGACGCTCATGCCGATATGGACACCATGGGGGCCCTCAATCGAGGGGGGCAGATCAACGAAGCCGAGGCCCTCGCGCGTCTCCTCGTTCATCCAGCCGAACACCATGGTCTTGTCCGGATCATTGGGAAATACCGTGGTGGCCAGCATGTCGATGCCCTCGGCGCCGGGCACCTGGCCAGTGACCACGTTATCGGCGCCATAAGTCTTGATCAACAGGGCCTCGGAACTGTCCGGGCCGAAAACGCCGGTGCAGGAAAACGCGGTTTTGTCCTTGGCCAAAGCCGGAGTGGCGACAAGGCAGGCGCAGAGCAAGGCGAAGGATAAACGGGCAAGCATGGCGGATGTCCCTTGTGACGAAAATGATCTTGGCCAGATCGTCCCACTATAGCCGACTCAGCCTATGAACGAGTGCTGAAAGGGCCCTCACCCAGCAAGCCGAGCTTGCGTTGGAACGGGCGACCAAGCATCTGCGTTGACGCGCGATCCTGTTACTGACCGGAGCATTCATGGGCCTCAATTTCGCTACCCTCGCGCCGATCGGGCTGCTGATCGCGTCAAACGTGTTCATGACCTTTGCCTGGTATGGGCACCTGAAATTTCCAGCCATGGCGATGTGGGTGGCGGTGATGAGCAGTTGGGGCATCGCGCTGTTCGAATATTGGCTGGCGGTGCCAGCGAACCGGATCGGGTTCGGGGTGTATTCAGGGGCGGAACTCAAGACTATCCAGGAGGTGATTTCGCTCAGCGTGTTCGTGATCTTCGCGGTGACGGTGCTGGGGGAAAGGCTGAACTGGAACCATGCCGTGGGGTTCGCGCTGATTTTTGGGGGAGCGTTTTTTATCTTCAAGGGGCCGCTCAAGTAGGGTTCAGTGCAAGCGGCCGCCTCCTTCCTGGGGAAGATAGGGCGCTGAATTCCCAGTCGTCTCCCTCCCCTTGCGGGGAGGGATCAAGGGCGGGGGATGTTTAGCCCGGTCCCTACCATCGTGGCTCCGAACACCCCCACCCAACCTCCCCCGTCAAGGGGAGGAGCTGCATCGAGGATGCCGTTGACACCCCCGGCGTTACTAAGTTACACGTAACTGTATTACATTACGTGGGTGACGCATGCGGAATTTTAGCCTGGCGCAGATGAGCGCGGGGGCGCGGGTTGGCTTGGTGTTGGTGCCGGTGGCGCTGATCTGGGTGGCGATCTGGGCTCTGCTGGCATGAGCGCGGTCATTCGGCTGGACGATCTGACGCTGGGCTATGATGGGCATCCGGCGGTGCATCACCTGCATGGCGCGTTCGAGACGGGGTCGCTGACGGCGATCGTGGGGCCGAATGGATCGGGCAAATCCACCTTGCTCAAGGGCATTACCGGCGCGTTGAAGCCGCTGGGCGGGCGGATCGAGCATGCGGGGATTTCCGTGCGCGAGATCGCCTATCTGCCACAGATCGCCGAGATTGACCGGACATTTCCGGCGGTGGTGAGCGACCTGGTGTCGCTGGGATTCTGGAAGAGCCGAGGATTATTTGGGGCCATTCGCGGTGACGACCGGCAGGCGCTGGACGAGGCGCTGCAGGCGGTAGGGCTCCGGGGATTTGAGCAGCGGCCAATCGATACGCTGTCGGGCGGGCAATTGCAGCGGGCGCTGTTTGCGCGGGTGCTGTTGCAGGATGCGCGGGTGATCCTCTTGGATGAGCCCTTCACGGCGATCGACGAGAGGACAGTGGGCGACCTGATCGCGCTGGTGCAGCACTGGCACAACGAAAGGCGGACAGTGATCGCGGTGCTGCATGATGTCGAGATGGTGCGGCGCGTATTTCCGCAGACACTGTTGCTGGCGCGCGAGCCGATCGCCTGGGGGGCAACGAGCGAGACGCTGCATCCGGAAAACCTGCTGAAGGCGCGGCGGATGACCGAGGCGTGGGACGAGCATGCGCCGTGGCACGACCATGCGGCAAAGCACCATCATCATGGGGACGCGGCATGAACGTGTTCCAGATTTTCATCGAGCCGTTCGCGCAGTTCGGTTTCATGAACCGGGCACTGGTGGGGGCGATCATCCTGTCGGTCAGCGCGGGGCCGGTGGGCGTGTTCCTGATGTTGCGGCGGATGAGCCTGACGGGCGACGCGATGGCGCATGCCATTTTGCCGGGAGCGGCGGCGGGGTTCCTGGTGTCCGGGCTGGCGATTTTGCCGATGACGCTGGGCGGCTTTGCGGCGGGACTGGTGGTGGCGCTGCTGGCGGGGCTGGTGTCGCGGTTCACCATCCAGCGCGAGGATACGTCGCTGGCAGCGTTTTATCTGATCTCGCTGGCGCTGGGGGTGATGCTGGTTAGCCTTAAGGGGTCGAATGTGGATCTAATGCATGTCCTTTTCGGCACCGTATTGGCCCTTAACGACGATGCGCTGATCATGATCGGGGCGATCGCGACGGTGTCGCTGGTGGGGCTGGCAATCATCTGGCGCCCCCTGTTCGCCGAGTGCCTCGATCCAACATTCCTGCGCAGCGTCAGCAAGGCGGGGCATCCCGTTCACCTGATTTTCCTCGCGCTGGTGGTGCTGAACCTTGTCGGCGGGTTCCAGGCGCTGGGCACGCTTTTGGCGGTGGGGCTGATGATGTTGCCGGCGGCAGCGTCGCGGTTCTGGGTGCGAGGGCTCGAGGGAATGTGTGCGCTGGCGGTGGGGTTCGGTGTGGTGTCGAGCTATTTCGGGCTGCTGATTTCCTACTATCTCGGGGTGGCGTCGGGGCCGTCGATTATCCTCGTGGCGGGGGGAATTTATGTGGTTTCGCTGTTTTTCGGGCGGCGCGGGGTGATTTTTACACGGGTGCAGGCGCCGCGGCATCGCGTGGCGTGAGGGCCTTGCCCGCTGGTAACTGCTTGCTCCGCCTCGGATTTCCGAGTCGGAGGCTGAGGCCGTGGGACACGGACGTGCCCCACAGCTGGAAGGAATACGAAATGAAGATTTTGAAATCGACAATGCTGGCTTTGCTGGTTTCGGCCTTGGCAGCGCCGGCGTTTGCGGCGGAGGTCAAGGCGGTGGCGACGTTCTCAATCCTTGGGGACATTGTTGCGCGGGTCGGTGGCGAGCGGGTGGCGGTGACGACGATTGTCGGGCCGAACGCCGATACGCATGTTTATGAGCCCAAGCCGTCCGATGCGGTGGCGGTGAGCCAGGCGGATGTGTTGTTCGTCAATGGGCTGGGGTTCGAGGGATGGCTGGACCGGTTCGTGGAATCGACGAGCTTTACGGGGCCGGTCGTGGTTGCCAGCGAGGGCGTCAAGACGCACACCATGGATGAGGACGGCGCGGTAGTGACCGATCCGCACGCGTGGCAGAGCCTCAAGAACGGGCTGCTCTATGTGAAGAACGTCGCGGCGGGGCTGTGCGCGGTGGATGCCGATGGTTGTGTGACCTACGAGGCCAATGCGACTGCCTATTCGGCGGAGATTACTGCGCTGGATGACCAGCTTATCGCCGATATCGCGGCGGTGCCGGCCGCAAAGCGGCAGGTGATCACCACCCACGATGCGTTCGGGTATTTCGGCGAGGAATATGGGGTGAAATTCCTGGCGCCAGAGGGGATTTCGACCGATAGCGAGGCTTCGGCTGCGGACGTGGCGAAATTGATCACGCAGATCAAGAGCGATGGTGTCACGGCGCTGTTCATCGAGAATATGAGCGATGGGCGGCTGGTGCAGCAGATTGCGGACGAGACCGGCGTGACGGTGGGCGGCGAGCTTTATGCCGATGCGCTGTCGGAGGCTGACCAGGGCGCGGCGAGCTATATAGATATGTTCAAGCACAATATCGGCCTGCTGGTGCCGGCGATGTTGGGCAAGTAAGATTGCAATGCCGCCGCGCCTTACGAGGCGCGGCGGGTGGAAAGGCGGACAGAATGGCACATTCGGATGACAGCCACGCGGGCCACGATCATGTGTGGGCCGATGACCTGACCAAGAACCAGGGGCTGGTGCTGGGCGCGCTGGCGCATTCGGACGCGCCTCTCAGCGCCTACGATATTCTGGATCGGCTGCGCGAGGATGGGCTCAAGGCGCCGTTGCAGGTGTATCGGGCGCTGGATAAGCTGGTGGAGCGTGGGCTGGTGCATCGGCTGGAGAGCCTGAATGCGTTCGTGGCCTGTGCGGATGAGCATTGCCATCGCAGCGGGCTGATCGCATTTGCGATCTGCGAAGGATGCGGGAAGGTCGACGAATTTGCCGACAGCGTGATCGAGGATCGGCTGGGGGAATGGGCGGCCGGAACCGCGTTCGTCGTAGAGCGGACGACGATGGAGATCCGGGGGAAGTGCGGAGCGTGTGCGGGGGCGTGAGGGCAGGTTCCTGCGCTAATCTACTGTACTCACACACACGATCTTCCCGCGGGCTTGACCCGCGAGTCACCCTCGGCCGGCACTGAATACGGTGGGGTGGTGAGAGGCCCGCGGGTCAAGCCCGCGGAAAGGACGTGTGGGGAAGCATCGTCCACTGCGGAAAGGCCCCACGTTCCGAGGCGATATTCTACCCCTCGCCCCCAAACGTCAGGAAATGCACGGCCGCGGCGCCGTAGATGCGACGGTCGTCGAGGGTGAAACCGGCCGGGATTTCGATGGTGGCGTCGGCGCTTTCCTCGAAGACCACGGTGGCACCGGGGGCGAGCCAGCCCTGGGGGGCGAGGTTGGTGAGGGCGCGTTCGCCTAGGCCCTGGCCGTAGGGAGGGTCGAGAAACAGCAGATCGAAGGGTTTGAGCGAGCCGGGGGTGCCAAGGTCAGTGGCGTCGCGGCGCAGCAGCTTGGTGATGCCCCCTGCCCCGAAGGCCTCGATGTGGTCGCGGATCAGGCCGCGCGCTTCGGCGCCCATATCGACGAAGGTGACATGGGCGGCGCCGCGCGAGAGGGCTTCGAGACCCAGCGCGCCGGTGCCGGCGAACAGGTCGAGCACGCGGACGCCATCGAAGACAGGGCCAAGGCGGGAGGCGAGGATGTTGAACATGCTCTCGCGCACGCGGTCGGCGGTGGGGCGGATACTGTCGTCTGACGGGGAGGTCAGGGTTTTACCGCGAAATTTGCCGGCGACGATGCGCATGGTGGGGCCTTGATGGGGGTGGTCAGTTCTGGGGCTTGAGGATGTGGCTCCCCCCACCCTTGATCCCTCCCCGCGAAGGGGGAGGGAGACGACTGCGTGGTCAGCGCCCTACAGCGCAGAGGTCGAGACTAGGATTTGGGACGACGCGGGCCTGAAGGACGGCCGGCACTGCCCGTGGGGCGACCACCACCGCCCGAAGGACGTCCGCCGCCCGAGGGGCGACCGCCGCCCGAGGGGCGACCGCCACCGAAGGCGGGACGACCGGCACCGCCAGCAGGACGGCCAGCGCCACCGGCGGGACGACCACCACCGAAGGCGGGCTTGCCGAAGCCGCCGGGCTTGGGGCCACGGGCGGGGGCAGCGCCGTCGCGCTTGGGATAAGGCTTGCCGTCGGGACGCGATTTCGGCTTGCCGTAGGTCTTGGATTCAAGGCCTAGCGCATCGCGGCCGGGGCGGCTGGCCTTGTCGGAATAGCTGCGCGCCGGGCGATCCCCTTCAGGGCGTTCGCTGCGCTGCGGACGGCCGTCATCGGGGCGGAACGACTTTGGCTTTTCCGAAAAGTTGCGGCCGGGACGAGTGGGGGTAGCACGAGCGCCTACGCCGCGTTCGCTATCGGGACGGGTGCGCGGCGCGTAATCACGGGCCGGGCGGTCATTGCCGCCGCGTTCATTGTCCGGACGGGTGCGTGGCGCATAGGCGCGCTTGGGGCCTTCGGCGCCGGGGCGCTCATTGTCAGGGCGCGTGCGGGGCGCGTAATCGCGCGACAGGCGCTGGGCCTCGGCATCGCCGCGACGGGGACCGCGCGGGGTGCCGGTGAAGGCGCGATCGGGACGGCCGGCGGCGCCGGTCGGGCGAGCGCCGCGTGGCGCGTCGAAATCGCGCTTGGGACGATCCGCACCCTCGGGACGTGCGGTGCGAGGGCGTTCGCCATAGGACTTGGAGGCGGCGACGCGCCCTGAAACGGCCTTGCTGGTCGGGCGCGCCGGACGATCGCCGAACTCGCGCTTGGGACCCTTGAAGTCGCCGCGCGGCTTGCCGGCAGTATCGCGGCTCGGGCGGGCTGGGCCATCGGAGCGGGCCGGACGCGAAGCGCCTTCGGCGCGCGGGGCACGGGCGGGCTTGGCCGGGCGATCGGGACGCTGGCCGAAGGTGCGGGCGGGCTGATCGTCGGGATCGCGCCAGGTTGTGCCTTTGCCGGAACGTTTCTGCACGAATTCCTCCTCACGCCCATCATCGAAAATGATGCGGCGGGGCGGCGCCATTTCTTCTTCGGCACGATCATCAAATTTCTTGGGCGCTGGGCGCTTGCTATCGAAACGGCCGGGACGATCCTGGCGCGGCCGTTCGGCGCGCGTCTCTTCCTCGGTCTTTTCAGCGTGGTCGGTGAAACGGAAACGCTGGCGGGCGATTTCGACGGTATTGGTGCCGCGACCGGTCAGGCGGTCGCGCGTCGGCTTGCCGACCAGGGCGTTGGACTCGGGCATTTCGCTGTCGAAATCAACATCGGCGGCGTCGGCGAGCTTCTTGCCGAGCTGGTCGCGCAGGGTCGAGGCCTTGACGGTTTCGATGCCGCCGACCGGAATATCGCCGAGCTGGAACGGGCCATAAGAGACGCGGATCAGGCGGTTCACTTCGAGGCCGAGGGCGCCGAGGACGTTCTTGACCTCGCGGTTCTTGCCTTCGCGCAGCGCCATGATCAGCCAGACATTGGAGCCCTGGTCGCGTTCCAGCGTGGCTTCGATGGAGCCGTATTTGATACCGTCGATCTCGATACCGTCTTTAAGGCGGTCGAGCGCGGCCTGAGTGACGCTGCCATGTGCGCGGACGCGATAGCGGCGCAGCCAGCCGGTAGCGGGCAATTCGAGCACGCGCTTGAGGCCACCGTCATTGGTCAGCAGGATCAGGCCTTCGGTATTGATATCGAGGCGGCCAACGGTGACGACGCGCGGCAGGCCATGAGTTTCGAGGGCCTCGAAAATGGTGTCGCGACCTTCGGGGTCCTTCTCGGTAACCACGAGGCCCGCAGGCTTGTGGTAGAGCCAGACGCGAGTGCCCTGGCGGGCGGCCAGGGGGGCGCCGTCGACCATGATCTTATCACGCGCGGTGACGTTGAAGGCGGGGGTGATGACCTTCTTGCCGTTGACCACGACGCGGCCCTCGGTGATCCAGGTTTCGGCGTCGCGGCGGGAGCAGAGCCCGGAGCGGGCGATGACCTTGGCGAGGCGATCGCCGGTGTCTGGTACGGCGGACTGGTCGGTCATGGGGCAGCTTTCATGTCATGCGGGACCCGGATGGGCGGCGCGGAAAAGGAAATCGCCCCGCATGAAGCGGGGCGATGTATTCGTGAATTGTGGAGGCAGCTAGTTATTCGTGCTGGTGCTATCGCCGAATTCGCCAAGCATGCCTTCGCTAACCGGAGCGGTGACGCCATTGACCGGACGCGACATCGCGGCCTTGATGGCCTTGCGCACGTCTTCGGGGCAAGCCGCATCGTTGAGCGCCACGATAGCACCATTGGGGGCGCGGCACACCAGGTCGGCATCGCCGACGCGGGTGAAATAATCGGCCGGGGGCATGTAGATCGGGCGCTTGGCGTTGCCGGTGATACCCACATTGGCGGCCCTCATTCGGGCGGTGAGCTGCTTGGCTTCGGCTTCGGTCAGCGGGCGGCCGGCAATGGTCTGCATGTCGACGACGCGGGCATTGCGCAGGCGGGACAGGTCGGCCTCGGTCAAATTGGAGGCGTCGATCTGCACCGCGTTGCTGTCGACCGGCAATTGGTCGGCCACGGCGACCGTTGGGGCCGGCAACTGGTTGGCATCGCGCGGCAGCACCAGCGGAGCGCGCGCCTGGGTCAGGTCGGCCTTGGGCGCTTCACCCGGGATAAGGCCTACGCCGCGGGCGGTCGAGGTCATGACTTCGCGCTCGAAGGTGCCGAAATCGGTCATCGCATTGGTGCCTTCGGCCGTCGTGCAGCCGGCAAGGCCTGCCATCAGCAAGAGGCCAAGGGAGAAAAGGCCCGCCCGGGTCAATCCAATATGCATGAAACGTCCTTCAAGAGCGGCGAGCCGCGGCGACTTCGGTTGTTGGCGCGCTTATAGCGCATCACAGCAGCTAAGGCCAGATTCTGGCAGCAATGCGTTCACACTGGGTTAGCGGCTCAGGTTTTGGCGGGACGGACGCGGCCGACGCCGAACAAATCGAGCAGCAGGAGGATGACGCCCAGGGTGATGGCCATGTCGGCGACGTTGAAAATATAGAAGGAATTGGCGCCGAGATGGAAATGGAAGAAGTCGGCAACGGCGCCGTAAATCAGGCGATCAAGGCCATTGGATAAGGCCCCGCCAATGCAGAAGGCGAGGCCCAGCCGGATCAGGGACGAGTCGGCGCGCACCCACCAGATGGCGAGCGCGACGACGGCGACGAGCATGATTACGCCGAGGCCCCAACTGGGCAGGTCGGTCAGGAGGCCATAGGAAATGCCGGTATTCCAGACCAGGACGTAATCGAAGAAATCGGTCACTCGCACCACTTCGCCGCCCCGCCAATTGGTTAGCGTCAGGGGGGAATAGGAGGTGAAAATGTCAACGCATGGTGCAGCGCCAACGGCGATACAGTCAGCGGAAACGGCGAAGGCCTTATGGGCGCGGTCCAGCCCGAAGGCGAGGATCGCGGCCATGATGGAGAGGAGCGCCGACTGAGCCTTGAGCGCGTTCAAGCCTAGAGCCCCGCCGATGCACGTTCGCGCAGCGCCTGGGCGTCACGCGGGGTGACATCGGGGTATTCGGGGTCGGAGCCGACATCGGGCTGGATGCGCCAGGAGCGGGCGCAGCGGGTGCCTTCAGCCAATGCCGAGACCACGGCGACGCCGGGGACGTCGTCGAGGCGGAAGGCAGTATCCGGCGCGTCGGCATTGCCGATCTCGATGGCCGAGGTGATGGCGATTTCTGCCAGGTCCTCGCCAGCGAGGGCCGTCAGCAGGTCTTCATCGGTGATGAAGACGCGCGGGGCGGCTTCGAGCGAGGAGCCGATGCGCTTTTCACGGCGCTCGACTTCCAGCGCGCCAGTGACCACGCGGCGGACAGTGCGGATTTTCGCCCACTTTTCCGCCAAGCCGTCGTTCAGCCATTCGGCGGGCACTTCGGGGAACAGGCGTAGGTGGACCGAGCTATCGGCGCCGGGGTGCCGTTCGAGCCAAACCTCTTCCATGGTGAAAACCAGGATGGGGGCGAGCCAGGCGGTGAGGCAATCGAACAGGTGATTGAGCACCGTCAGCGAGGCGCGGCGCTTCACCGACGAGATCGGGTCGCAATAGAGCGCGTCCTTGCGGATATCGAAGTAGAAGGCCGAGAGTTCGATGTTCATGAAATTGGTGAGCAGCGAGACGACGCGGCGGTAGTCGTATTCCTTGTAGGCGCCACGGACCTGCTCATCGAGCTGGGCCAGGCGGTGCAGCATCAACTGCTCCAGCTCGGGCATGTCGGCGAAATCGACAACGTCGGCGGGCTGGTAATGGGCGAGATTGCCCAACAGCCAGCGCAGGGTGTTGCGCAGCTTGCGATATGAGTCGACCGTGGTCTGGATGATTTCCTTGCCGAGGCGCAGGTCCTCGGAATAGTCCGACGAGGCCACCCAGAGACGCAGGATATCGGCGCCGTATTGCTTGATGATGTCCTGCGGGGCGACGGTGTTGCCCAGCGATTTGCTCATCTTCTTGCCTTCGCCATCCATGGTGAAGCCATGGGTGAGCACGCTCGCATAGGGCGCGTAGCCATTGGTCGCGCAAGACTCGAGCAGGGACGAGTGGAACCAGCCGCGATGCTGGTCCGAGCCTTCGAGATACATCGAAGCCGGGAACTTCAGGTGCGGCCACTTCTGCTTGTTGCGCAGCACGAAGGCGTGGGTCGACCCCGAGTCGAACCAGACGTCGAGGATGTCGGTGACCATCTCGTAATCGGCGACAGCGTGGTTCGTGCCGAGGAAGCGTTCGGCGGCGCCAGCGGCGTACCAGGCATCGGCGCCCTCTTCCTCGAAGGCGTCGGCGATACGGTGATTGACGGTTTCGTCCTTGAGGATTTCGCCGGTGGTCTTGTTGACGAAGACGGTGATCGGCACACCCCAGGCGCGCTGGCGGGAGAGCACCCAATCGGGGCGGTCAGCGATCATGGCACGCAGGCGGTTCTGGCCGGCGGCGGGGTAGAATTTGGTTGCATCGATGGCGTTGAGCGCGCGGGTGCGCAGGGTATCGCCCGCGGCGCCGGCGATATCGCGGTCCATATAGACGAACCATTGCGGCGTGTTGCGGTAGATCACCGGCTTCTTGGAGCGCCAGGAATGGGGATAGGAGTGCTTAACGCGGCCGCGGGCGAGCATGGCGTGGCGCTCGGCCAGGGCGGCGATGACGCGGTTATTGGCGTCGCCCTTTTTGCCCGAGTCATCGATGACGCGGGCGCCGTCGAAGCCGGGGGCGTCCTTGGTGTAGAAGCCGCCATCGTCCACCACGTAGGGGATGGTGGTGTCGATGCCGCGTTCCAGCAGCAGGCGGCCGGAATTCATCCAGATCTCGAAGTCATCGAGGCCGTGACCGGGGGCGGTGTGGACGAAGCCGGTGCCGGCATCATCGGTGACGTGCTCGCCATCGAGCAGCGGCACCTTGAATTCGTAGCCGCCATCGAGGCCGCGCAGTGGATGGGCGCAGGCGGTGATATCGGCGGGGTTGACGTCGCGCAGGCGGGTGAAGGCCTCGACCTTGCCCTTGGCGAGGACCTCCGCAGCGAGCTTGTCGGCCAAAACATATTTTTCGCCGGTCGCGGCCCAATTGCCTTCGGGCGCCTGGGTGACCTCATAGAGGCCATAGGCGATTTTTGACGAGAAGCTGATGGCGCGGTTGGCGGGGATGGTCCAGGGGGTGGTGGTCCAGATGACCACGGAGGCATCGGCCAGATCGCGGGTGAGCTGGGCGCTGGCGACGAAGTCACCGCCTTGCACTTCCGATGATGCGCCCAGGATGGGGAACTTCACCCAGATGGTGTCGCTCTCGTAATCGGCATATTCGATTTCGGCTTCGGCCAAAGCGGTGCGCTCGACGACCGACCACATCACCGGCTTGCTGCCGCGATAGAGCTGGCCGGAGGTGGACACCTTCATCAGTTCGCGGGCGATCTGGGCTTCGGCGTCGAAGCTCATGGTCAGGTAGGGGTTGTCCCATTCGCCCAGGATGCCGAGGCGCTTGAATTCCTCGCGCTGCACATTCACCCACTGGGTGGCGAAGGCGCGGCATTCGGCGCGGAATTCATTGATGGGGACTTCGTTCTTGTCGCGGCCCTTGGCGCGGTACTGTTCCTCGATCTTCCATTCGATGGGCAGGCCATGGCAATCCCAGCCCGGCACGTAGGCGGAGTTGAAGCCGAGCATCTGCATCGAGCGGGAGACAATGTCCTTCAGCGTCTTGTTGAGCGCGTGGCCGATATGGATATTGCCGTTGGCGTAGGGAGGGCCATCGTGCAGTGTGAACAGCGGACGATCCTGCGCCTGCTCGCGCTGCAGCTTATAGATGTCCATATCTTCCCAGCGCTTGAGCCAGCCCGGCTCGCGATCGGGCAGGCCGGCGCGCATGGGGAATTCGGTCTCGGGCAGGAAGAGCGTCGACGAATAATCGGTTTCGGTGGCGCCCGCAGCAGTATCGGTCATGGAACGGCAATCGGTTGGGGAGATTTGCGGGGGTTGTAGCAAGGTGGGGGCGATGGGGCAAAGGGTTTGGTTGGGAGCAAACCCCTCACCCTGCTTGCTCCGCTGAACGCGTCGCAAGCTGTCCCTCTCCCACAAGGGGCGAGGGGTGACGACTGAGAGCTCACAGCTCCGTCCCCTTCTCCCCTCGTGGGAGAAGGTGCCCTAAGGGCGGATGAGGGGCCTACCCGAAAAACCCCAGCCGTTTGTCCAGCTCGCTCAACGGCTTGGCCTCGGCCAAAATTTTGCGGGCCTTGTTGCTGTCGCGATTCATGGCGGAGATCAGCTCGTCGAGGCCGGAGAAGACTTCCTGGCCGCGGATGTGCTCGATCAGGCAGACCACGATAGTTTGGCCGTAAATGTCCTCGGAGAAGTCGAACAGATGCGTCTCGAAGGGCGGGCGCTGGTTGTTAAACATGGGCTTGCCATAGGCGGCGACGCCGTCGAATACGCGGTCGCCGAGGCGGGCGCGGACGGCATAGACGCCTTGGGCGAGCTGGAAATTATCGTGGGTGACGGTGTTGGCAGTGGGATAGCCGAGCTCGCGGCCGCGCTGGTCGCCTTTGACGACGCAGCCTTCCATGAACCAGTGATAGCCGAGCAGGCGATTGGCGGCGGCGATGTCGCCCTCCGACAGGGCGGCACGGATGCGCGACGAGGAGATGACCTCGGAGCCCTCATCGAGCAGATCGATGACTTCGACGGCAAAGCCTTGGGCCTCTCCGGCGGCGGCGAGGAAGGTCGGGGTGCCACGGCGCTGGCGGCCGAAGTGGAAATCGGCACCGACGATGACGCCGGTGACGGCAAGTGCATCAACCAGGAAGCGGGAGACGAAATCCTCGGCTTCGATCTGGGAGAAGGCGCGGTCAAAATTGAGGATGACGATGCCGTCGAGGTCGAGCGCTTCGGCCAGGCGCGCTTTGGCGTTGCCGTCGGTGAGCCGGTACATGAAGGGGCTAGGGGCGAAGACGTCGCGCGGATGGGGCTCGAAGGTGAGCAGGATGGCCGGCACCCCCGCCTCGGCGGCGCGGCGGCGCAGCAGGTCGAACACCGATTGATGGCCGCGATGGAAGCCGTCGAAATTGCCGATGGCGACATAGGCGCCACGCAGAGACTGCGGGACAGTGTCGAGACTGGCGAGGCGGAGAAAGTCGGACATAGAGACTACCAGCTCAGGCGCGGCAGGAAGCCGGCCATGTGGGCGCGGCTGGGGGCGACGAGATCGGCGATAGCTTGCGGGCTGGGCTTGCCGAACGCATCGAGTTCGGCGGCGTGGATGGAGCCGGTGACAAACAGCAGGTCGATGCCGAACTGGGCGGCGCCGGTGGCATCGGTGCGCACGCTGTCGCCGATGGCGAGGGTGCGGGATTTTTCGAGCGGGCGGCCGACGGCCAGCTCAGCGAGGCGGAAGGCTTCCTCGTAGATCGGCTGATAGGGTTTGCCGGCCATCAGCACCATGCCGCCCATGGCGGCGTAGAGATCGCCCAGGGCGCCGCCGCAATAGATGATCTTGTCGCCATGTTCGACGACGCGATCGGGATTGGCGCAGATCATGGGGAGTTTGCGGGCGAGCCAAAGCTTGGCGCGTTCGCGGTACATTTCGGGGGTGTCGTCATCGGTATCGAGATCGGTGACGACGACGACATCGGCCTCCTCGGCCGTGGTGCGGCGCACGTTGAGTCCCTCGTAGAGCGCATCGTCCTCGGTGGCGGGGCCGACATGGTGGATCGGACGGCCGGAATATTTAGCGATCATGACGCGGGTGGCGTCGCCGGACGAGACGATGGCGTCATAGGCTTCGCGCACGACGCCGAGGCGATCGAGCATCTCGATCAGCGGGGCGGAGGGGCGCGGCGCATTGGTGATGAAGACGACCTTGCCGCCGGCCTTGCGGTATTGCACCAGCGCGTCGACAGCGGAGGGGAAGGCGGCGACGCCGTTATGCACGACGCCCCATACGTCGCTGAGAACCGCATCATAGCGGCCGGCTAGATCGGCAAGGCCGGAAATGGGAGGTAGGGGCGCGGTCATCGGAGGCTCCGGGGAAGCGGGATTGCCTTGGCGTTCTATGGTGCAGGTTGCAGCCGGGATCAAGGGCGGAAGCGGGAATAGCGATGGCCGCCGTTGCATGGCTCATAGTTGAGAAATGCGAAGGGCGAGCATGGCGGCGGTTTGCTGGAGGGTGGTCAGGTCGGTGATGATGACGTCGCTGAACGCGCGAGCGGGGTAGCCTTCGGCGTACATTTCGTGGATGCGGGCGCGTTCGCCATCATCGAGTTCGCGGGCGCCGCGGTTGGTGAGCGCGACGGCCAGCGGCGGGGCCAGGGTGGCGACGAAGAGGCGGGCATTGCGGGCGGCGCAGGCGGATTGGAGCTTGGCGAAATCGCTGTCGCGCATGGGGTAGGCGATGACGAGGACGGGTTCGGTGGCGGCGGTGATCTGATCGGCGACCCAAAGGACGGCGCGGTCGATCATCTCCTGGAACGGCACCGATTCGAGAATGCCGTGGTCGTCACCATCGATGAAGCGGGCGCCGGGGAGAATCGCCGCGAGTGCGCGGCCGGTGGTGGTCTTGCCGGAATTGATCGAGCCGTTGAGCACGATGACGATCATGACGCGCTTCCTGGTCGCCGCTGGCGTGGCTGGCGATCAGACCTTGCTTTCGGCGCGGCGCAGAACCGGCGCGGCAGTTTTGGGGCGCTCGAGCATCAGATCGGGGCGAACCGGACCGGGCGCGGCAATGTGCGGCCCCTGGATCTGGGCGATGCCGATATCAAGCAGTTCGAGAATCTGGCGCTCGCTGGTGACGCCGGTGGCCATCAGGCTGACGCCGAACCGGTTGAGGTAATTGGCGATATCGGAGGCGTGGAAATCGGTGAAGGCTTCGGGCGCATCGATAAAGCGGGTGGCATCGACGCGCAGCGAACGAACCCCCTGCCCGGCCAGTTCGGCGACGTCGACGCGCAGCGATTTGACTTCGGACAGCGAGAAACCCGCGCCCTTCTTGACCAGCCCGTCGACAATGGCGCGTTCGCCGGCCGCCAGCACCTGCCATTCGGCTTCGGTGACCACGAAAACCATGCTGGACGAGATGGCGCGGTTGGCTTCGAGCGAGACGATGAGCTGTTCGGAGGCAACCCATTCGCCCAGCGTGGCGCGCGACAGCGGGATGAACAGATTGATCGGCTGATCGGCGGCACGTGAGCGGCGGCCGATGGCGATGGCCTCGATCAGGCCCAGCCCTTCGATATGGCGCAGCAGGTCCTCGTTGCCCTGGCGGGGCATGAAGGCGGCGCGGTCGGCCAGCTCACCATTGTCCAGCATCAGGCGCGGCACCAGATCATAGCCGTGCGGGCGGCGCTGCGGCAGCGTGATGATGGGCTGGACGTGATAGATCAGGCGGTTTTCGGCGAGCGCCTGGCGCAGAGTTTCGACCGGGACCATCGGCGGCTCGGGCTCGCGCGGTACGGGGACCACGACGGGTGGCGGCGCCTGCGTGACGTTGGTGGGCACGGCGGCCAATGGCGCCGGTGCCGGGATCGGCTGCGGTTTGTTGGCGCGTTCCTCGATATCGGAGACGGCCTCGGCGATCTGGCGGATCACGGTGCCCAGCACGGAAACATCGGCTTCGACGCCTTCAAGGCGCCGACCGGCATTGAGATCGGCCAGGGCATTGACGCGCTGACCCAGCGTGCTGCCGGCCTGCCCCTCGGCGGCCAGCAGAAGACCAAGGTCCTCGATGGCCTTTTCCAGACGATTCTCGGCGCGTTGGCGCAGGCTGCGCTCAAGCAAGACCACCGCGACGGCAGAAAAGCTCAGAGCCGCCATAATGGCCTCGGCAGGCGTGAACGTGAGCCCGAAATAGGCAGTGCAGCCGACGCCGAGCGCCGCCAACGCTATGAATGTGTAAACCAATACCTGCACGAGCGGTCCGCAATCGCTTGAGTGGGCCGGGATTCGGCACTGCTCTCTTAGCATTGACAGCGAGCGCACAAAAGCTGTGACCGGGTAGTATTCCGTGGGTAATTTTTGAGGGCGATCAGGCAGCTAGTGATGCCGGCGCCGCGTGGGGGCCGGCGCGGTGGCGCTGCATGGCAGCCATGAGCCACTTGTGAACAGGCACACTTCAGGCGCCGAAGTGGTTCCAGGCGCGGGAAAAATAGCGCTTGTACATGGGCAGGAGCGCAGCGCCCCTGGCGGCGGCGAACGCGCCGAGATGGCCGATGGCCACCGTCGGGCGGCCGCTACGCAGCACCGGCAGCAGCGCCAAATGGTACTGCACGCGCTCGAGCAGGCGTTCGACGACGGAACGGGGCATGGAGCCATCCATGCTGGCCTTGTCGAGCTCGACCATGGCCTGGGTGGTCATGGCGGCCTGGGCCAGCGCGCGTCCGGCATCGTCGAGCCAGGCGGTGGCATGGGGCTCCAGAGCATCCCAGTCCCAATCCTGGGGACTGCCGGGTGGTGGTGTCGTACCCGCTTCGCGCAGCCAGCGTTCGAAGGCGGTGATCGAGGCGATGCTATGCACGAAGCTGGGCGCGCCGTAGCGATCGGAGACCATGATGGCCCCGAGATTGGCGGCATTGCCGGTGGGACCTTCCCAGAGGCGGCCATCGGCAATGATGCCCGCCCCGATATAGGCGCCGACGTGGAAATAGGCGAACCCGGCGGGGCGCGGCTCCGGCAGGGCGATGATTTCGGCCCAGCAGGCCGCGCTGCCGTCGTTGAACCATTCGGTGGACAGGCCGGTATCGGCGGCGACGCGGTCGGCGACATCGATGGTTTCCCAGAGCGAGCGCTGTTCGGGATGGGCCGCAAACATTTCGCTGTTTCGCCCTATCGCGGTGGGCGACGCAATGCCGACGCCAACGAAGCGCGATTGCTGTTGCGAGGTCAGCCCGCCGATGATTTTGGCAATCCTGGCCGCGATTTCGGCGAACAGAATTGTGGCATCGGGGTAGTCATAGGCGCGGTGCTCATGCAGCAGCACCTTGCCGGACAAGTTGACCAGCGTCACCTGAATGTGGCGCCAGCCGATCTCGATGCCGATGGAATAGGCGCCTTCGGGATTGAGGAATAGGGGCGTCGCCGGCTGGCCGCGGCGGCCCCGCAGCACCTGGCCGCGCAGAATCAGGGCGCGGTCCTCCAGCTCGGAAATGATTCGCGATGTGGTTTGCGGACCCAGGCCCGAGCGGCGCGCCAAATCAGCATTGGAGGAGCCCGGCATCAGCGCGATCAGGCTCAAAACGGCCCGTTCATTGGCAATGCGCACGCCGGCCTGGGGCACGCCGCGCCCCAGTGGACTCAACTCTTCTGAATCATCCGTCTTGCTCATGGCGGCAGACTTAATCGGGAGTGCGGGCGGCGATCAAGAGCAATGGAAATGCGGATTTGGTCTAATAGCGATCAAACCGGAACGGAAAATTTACCCTGTTCGCGAACAATCAAATGCAACACCGCCTGTTCGCGTGGCAACCGAGCGTTTTGCCGCCGCCTGAGAGGGTGAAAAGAAACAACGAGGATCGGCTGCATGCATAGTGGACGCCAGTGCGATGCCAATGGACGCCTGCTGCTGATCGACCGGGACGTGGCCTCGTCACGCCTCGTGGTCGATGGGCTGAGCGCGGCCCTGGCGGGCGCACCGGAAATCGCGGCGGCGGAAACCGGCCGGCAGGCCGTCGAGGCCTTGCGGCAGAACCGATTCGATATCGTGCTGATGGACCTGTCGAGCCTGGGCGATTTGAGCGAGCGCAGCGAAGACGCGGTGACGCGGCTGGTGAAACTGGCCGAAGGCGCGCTGGTGATCGCCATTTCGGACGGCACCTCGGTTTCGGCTGCGGTGGCCGCAATGCGGGCGGGCGCGCACGACTATGTGGTCAAGCCGCTGAACGGACCGGCTATCGCGGCGCGCATCGATGAGTTGGCGCAGCGCCATGGCAAGACGCGCACGCTGGGCATCGAGGCCCGGCCAAGCGCGGGCGTGGCCGATTTCGGCGGCTTTATCGGCGCGTCGAGCGCCATGCAGTTCGTTTATGAGCAGATCGCGCGGATCGCGCCATCGGCCGCTCCGGTGTTCATCACCGGCGAGAGCGGCACCGGCAAGGATGTGTGTGCCGAGGCATTGCATGCCAAGGGGCCGCGCGTGGGCAAGCCATTGGTGGCGATCAACTGCGCGGCTATCCCGCGCGATTTGATGGAAAGCGAATTGTTTGGCGTGGCGCGCGGTGCCTTCACCGGCGCGCACGAAGACCGCAAGGGCGCGGCGGAACTGGCCGATGGCGGCACGCTGTTTCTCGACGAAATCGGCGAGATGGATTTGTCGCTGCAATCCAAGCTGTTGCGGTTTTTGCAGACTGGGACACTCAGCAGGGTCGGCGAGGCGGGCGTGCGCAAGGTGGATGTGCGGGTGATCTGCGCCACCAACCGCAATCCGATGACGCTGATTTCAGAGAAGAAATTCCGCGAAGACCTGTTCTATCGCCTGCATGTGCTGCCCATCCATTTGCCGCCGCTGCGGCAGCGGCCGAGCGACATCATGGTGCTGGCGCGGCATTTCCTGGCGCGTTACGCAGGTGAGGAGCACAAGGCGTTCGACGGATTCTCGGGCGAATGCGCGCAGGCGCTGATGGCCGCCGAATGGAAGGGCAATGTGCGCCAGTTGCAGAACCTGGTGCGGCGCCTGGTGGTGATGTTCGACGGCGGGGAAATCAGCGGCGCGATGATCGCGGCCGCCGATATCGAATCGCGTGGCACCGCCGAAATGATCGGCACCAGCGTGCCGCAGCAGCGAGTGCAGGCGATATTGCCGATGTGGCAGCAGGAACAGCGCATCATCGAGGACGCGATCGCCAGCTTCGGGGGTAATGTCTCGCTCGCCGCCGCAGCGTTGGAAATCAGCCCGTCGACTATTTATCGTAAGCGGCAGAGCTGGGCCGATGGGGTTGCGGGGGCGGCTTAAGGGCGCAATCTGTTTGCCATCTGTATCGTGACGTGATACAAAGCACGGATTACCGATGATAGCGTCGTTCAAAGGCAAATTCGCCGAAAAGGTCGGCACCGGAGTGGCTCCAAAGGGCTTTCCCGCAGACCTATTGCGGTCGGCGCAGCGCAAGCTGTTCATGGTGGAGCATGCCGTCGAATTGAAGGACTTGATGTCGCCGCCCGGCAACCGCCTTGAAGCTCTCAAGGGCAACCGGGCTGGGCAACACTCAATCCGCATCAATGAGCAGTGGCGCATTTGCCTGCGCTGGGAAGACGGCGGCGCCCATGAGGTTGAAATCGTCGACTATCACTGACGCAATCGGCAGGCCGGACAGGAAAAATCGAATGCACACCCAGACTATTGCAGCGATCCATCCGGGCGAAATCCTGCGCGAGGAATATCTGGCGCCACTGGGATTGTCGGCCTATGCGCTGGCAAAAAAACTCCGCGTTCCGCGGACCCGGATCGAGCGCCTGGTGGCCGAAACCACACCGGTCACCACCAATACTGCGTTGCGTCTCGCCAAGTTCTTCGACACGACGCCGCAATTCTGGATGAGCATGCAGACCGCGTTTGACCTGAGCCAGGAGGCAATGGCCATTGCGGAGGACCTGGAAAAAATCCAGGCGCTGCAAGCGGCCTAGGGCGTATTGGCTTCGCGGGATTTGACGCGGTCGAGGCCGAGGCGGTGTTCGCGCAGGATAACGACGATGCCCGAGGCGATGACGATGGCGGCGCCGATCAGCATGGGCACGGTGGGCACTTCGGCAAAGGCGAAATAGCCGACCAGCAGGCCCAGCAGCAACGAAGTGTATTCGAAGGGCGCGATGACCGACATATCGGCATGGCGATAGCTCGCCGTCATCATGATCTGGGCGACGCCGCCGGCAAAACCGGCCAGAATCAGGAAGATCACATGTTCGAGCGAGGGCCAGACCCAGCCGAACGGAATGGTGACCAGCGAGATGATGCTGGCGCTGATGAAGAAGTAGAGCACGATGGTTTCGGTGCGCTCGGTCTGCACCAGGCGTCGCACCTGCATCATGGCGAAGGCGGCGCAGATGGCGCCGCCAAGAGCCGCGATGGCGCCGACGGTTTCGCCCCAGCCCATGGCGTTTTGGCCCGAAAACACCGTCAGGCGCGGCCACAGCATGATGGCGACGCCGACGAGGCCAACTAGTACCGCCGACCAGCGAATAAAATGCACCTGCTCCTTGAGCATGATGGCGCTGAACACCACGATCAGCAGCGGGGAGGCATAGCCGATCGCAATGGCTTCGGGGAGCGGCAGCTTGGTGAGGGCATAAAAGCCCAGCCCCATCGAGACGACGCCGATCAGCCCACGCAGGAAATGACCCCACGGATTGGCCGTCTTGAACCCCGCGTGCAACTGGCGACGCCAGGCGAGATAGACCAGGACTGGCACGATGGCGAACACGCAGCGGTAAAACACCAACTGCCCGGCGGGCACGTTGCCAGTGGCCTTGAGCAGCGACGACATGATGACGAAAATGCAGACCGAACCGACCTTGAGCATGATGCCGCGCATGGGCCCGTCCATGATCCCCGTTGGGGTGGCGGGGACGGGTGGTGCGGGCGGGACGGTCACGGCAGACTCTAGGGTTCGATGAGAAGGCGAAGACTGGGCGGGCATGACAGGCAGATGCTGCTGTCCTTGACGGACACGGTTGCGCCATGTCCGTCGGAGCTTAACTTAGCGCGGCTTGGCCTCGGCTTTGACCAGTTTGGCCTTGGCTTGTGTCGCTGTTGCGAAGGCCTTGTGTTCGGGGCCACTGATGGTGCCGGACTTCACCACGCTGCCCTGGGCATCGACAAGCTCCCATAGCCAATTGGAATTGGGGCCACTGCCGCCCTTGAGGCGGAGACGGATCGTCAGGTTTTCGGTTTTTTCGGTCATGTTCCCTTATGCAACAGCAAACGTTAAGGCGAAAGGGGAGATGGGCAGTTTTGAGAATGGTGCGGGCAGAAGCCCCCTCACCCTGACATTCCTGCTGAACGCAGAAATGCCTGTCCCTCTCCCACGAGGGGAGAGGGGTGATCCGGTGGTTGTTTTAGATCTCGATGCCCCTTCCCCCCCTTGTGGGCGAAGGGCGGATGAGGGGCTCTTTTGCACGCGGAGGCCGGACGGCGCGGTCGACCTTGGGGCGGTCGCTAGATCTCGGGATGGGTTCCGGCCTGCGCCGGAATGACACCGAGTTTTTGGGACGGTCAGTGGGTCCCGCGCCCGCACAGTCCCTATCAGACCTCGCTGCTACGGTATTCGATCTTGCCGCCCCAGAAGGCGAGGTGGTCGCGGATCGGTTCGACCAGGGGACATGGGTCGGGGTAGTACCAGACGCCGTCCGCGCCGGTCGCGGTCAGGGTTTTGATGGTATAATAGGAGGCGTCGCCCTTATAGGGGCAGTGCGTATGGGTATTGGAGGCTTCCAGGATATCGGGGCGCACGTCCTCACGCGGGAGATAGATGCGCAGCGGATGGCCGGGCTCTTCGAGTTCGAGGGCGTTGAGGGAAGACGCGATTTCGGCGTCGTCGAAGATCACATGCACGCGGCCCTTGGCCGGGGTGATCTTGATATCCTTGTCCAGACATTGTCCCGTCATGATTGGCTGCCATCTGTTCGGTTGTCGTTATGTCGTTAACGCATGAGCGACGAAGTGGGTTCAAGCGTTCTTGACTCGGTTCTCCCTCCTCCCTATATCCCCGGCAGCCTGTTAGCACTCTAGGATAAGGAGTGCTAACATCGGCGCACAAATTGCATTCCAGTTCGATGCTATAGGAGCAAACATGAGCTTCCGTCCCCTGCACGACCGCGTGGTCGTCCGCCGTCTCGATAGCGAAGAGAAGACCAAAGGCGGGATCATCATCCCCGATACCGCCAAGGAAAAGCCCTCCGAGGGCGTCGTCGTGGCCGTTGGCCCCGGTGCTCGTGACGAAAAAGGCGAACGCGTCGTTCTCGACGTCAAGGCCGGTGATCGCATCCTGTTCGGCAAGTGGAGCGGCACTGAGGTCAAGGTCGACGGCGAAGACCTGCTGATCATGAAAGAATCCGACATCATGGGCATCACCGAGGCCTGAGAGCTTTAGCTCTCTGCTTCCGGTCTGCCCTTTTCCCGTATTTAAGGAGCGCCTCACATGGCTGCTAAAGAAGTCAAATTCTCCACCGAAGCCCGCGACAAGATGCTGCGCGGCGTCAACATTCTCGCCAATGCCGTCAAGGTGACGCTCGGTCCCAAGGGCCGCAACGTCGTCATCGAAAAGAGCTTTGGCGCTCCCCGCATCACCAAAGACGGCGTCACCGTCGCCAAGGAAATCGAGCTCGAGGACAAGTTCGAGAACATGGGCGCGCAGATGCTGCGCGAGGTCGCCTCCAAGACCAATGACACCGCCGGCGACGGCACCACCACCGCCACCGTGCTGGCGCAGGCGATCGTGCGCGAAGGCGCCAAGTCGGTTGCCGCCGGCATGAACCCGATGGATCTCAAGCGCGGCATCGAGATCGCGGTGGCCGCCGTGGTCAAGGACCTCGAGAAGCGCGCCAAGCCGGTCGCCTCGTCCGACGAAGTGGCGCAGGTCGGCACCATCTCGTCCAACGGCGATGCCGCGATCGGCAAGATGATCGCCCGGGCGATGCAGAAGGTCGGCAATGAAGGCGTCATCACCGTCGAGGAGAACAAGTCGCTGGAGACCGAAGTCGACATCGTCGAGGGCATGAAATTCGACCGCGGCTATCTCAGCCCCTATTTCATCACCAACGCCGAGAAGATGACCGCGGAGCTCGAGGACGTCTACGTGCTGCTGCACGAGAAGAAATTGTCCGGCCTGCAGGCGATGCTGCCGGTGCTGGAAGCGGTGGTGCAGTCCGGCAAGCCGCTGCTGATCATCGCCGAAGACGTCGAGGGCGAGGCGCTGGCAACTCTGGTCGTCAACCGTCTGCGCGGCGGCCTCAAGGTCGCCGCCGTCAAGGCGCCCGGCTTCGGCGACCGCCGCAAGGCGATGCTGGAAGACCTCGCGATCCTGACCGGCGGTCAGTTGATCTCCGATGAACTCGGCATGAAGCTCGAAAGCGTCACCGTCAACATGCTCGGCCGCGCCGGCAAGGTGGTGATCGACAAAGAGAACACCACCATCGTCAAAGGCGCCGGAAAGAAAAAGGACATCGAGGCCCGGGTCGGCCAGATCAAGGCGCAGATCGAGGAAACCACCTCGGACTACGACCGCGAGAAGCTGCAGGAGCGGCTGGCCAAGCTCGCCGGCGGCGTGGCGGTGATCCGCGTCGGCGGCGCCACCGAGATCGAGGTCAAGGAGAAGAAGGATCGCGTCGAGGACGCCCTCAACGCGACCCGCGCTGCGGTACAGGAAGGCATCGTGCCGGGCGGCGGCGTGGCCTTGCTGCGTGCCAAGAAAGCGGTCGGCCGCATCCACCACGACAATTCCGACGTGCAGGCCGGCATCAACATCGTGCTGAAGGCGCTGGAAGCCCCGGTGCGTCAGATCGCCGAGAACGCCGGCGTCGAAGGCTCGATCGTGGTCGGCAAGATCCTCGAGAACAAGTCCGAGACCTTCGGCTTCGACGCGCAGACCGAAGAATATGTCGACATGGTCGCCAAAGGCATCATCGATCCGGCCAAGGTGGTGCGCACCGCGCTGCAGGACGCCTCTTCCGTCGCCGCACTGCTGGTGACGACGGAAGCCATGGTCGCCGAACTGCCGAAGGAGCCGGCGCCGCCGATGCAAGGCGGCGGTGG
>NZ_JAQGJM010000029.1 GCF_028290625.1 Devosia sp. | reverse complement strand
GCTCAGCAACTTCAGAAGCTTGCCGGTCGTCAGCGCCGTCGCCAGCACCGCGTCTCCAGCGATGAGCCGGGTTATAGGGGCAGGTGTTTGACCTGTAAAGCCCGGAAAATGACAAAACTGACTTTTTCGGAAAAACGCAGATTCGCCCGTGTGGATAACTCTCATGAGAGCCCATTGGTTGCGGGCCTTACAGCGCCGATGGCTCCGACGCGGTTTTGTTTTGTAGACCGTTCAACCCTTTGCCCCGCATTGGCCGCCTCTCGCTCCCCGTCCGGTCCTCATCAAACGAGCCTGGGGCCTAATATCGCCGCATTTCTTGCAGATCACCGCACTGCGCGTATAAGACTCCTGCGGATACGCGCGAACTACCTATGTGCAGACCGGCGTCAGACCGGCCTTCGGGGGAACGACCGTGACAGTTCTAAGGATTGGGCGTTGAACGCAGCGCAACGAAATCGGCACGCGGCACGCCTAAAGGCCACGGGATACGAAGACTGTCCCGCCCTCACCGTGCAGTCCACCGATGGCGAAATTCCCCATGGCCGCGAGCTGAGCTTTGCCTGGCTCACCGGCACCGTCATGACCGGGCTCACCTCCGTACTGCTGATGGGCGCCGCGCTTTACGTGTCGTTCCAGGGCCAGGATACCTTCTCCACTGCCTATGAGGCTTTGCAGCTCGCCCGGCCCAAGGCCGAAATTCAGGCCCCCACCGATCTGTCGGCCAAATCCTCGCGCTCCCGTCCGGTCGCCGCCACCCGCTCCGACCTCGAAGTCATCGAGGCGTCCATTCGCGAAACCGTCGACGGGCGCGACATGATCCGCAATCAGCCGTTCGTGCGCATCCGGGCGACGCTGGCCACCGCGGCCACGTCGCTGTCCGAAGATGCGCCGGCCTATGACCCGGTCGCCATTCTCACCGCCACGGCGCCAGAAACCAACACCGCCGTCCCCGAGGTCAATACCGATATCTATGGCGCCGAGGTCGAGGGCGAAGTCGCCGTCCGGCTGGCCGCCATGCCGATGACCTTCGTGCCGGCCAAGGTGATTTCCGATCAGTCCGCCGCCGCCTTCGTGCGCGACACGGTGGAAAGCGCCTATTCGGAATCCGGTTTTGATACTCCAACCCTCGCCTATGCGGCCTTGGGTCCGACCATTCGCGATCTCGGTGTCGTCGGCGGTGATACGCTGGGCGGCGTCGCCGAAAATGTCACCGTGGTGCCCCGCACCGTCGACGCCGAGCAGGCGGGCCTTGGTCGTGCCGAGCGCATCCTGACCATTCGCGAACCCACGCCGATCAACGAGGTCTTGACCAAGAACGGCTTTACCGCGCCGATGATCACGGCCATCGAGACCAATCTGCACAATGTGCTGCCCACCACCAATCTGCCGGCGAGCACGCGGCTGCGCATCCTGTTCGGCCCTTCGCGCAGTTCCGACAGCCTCATTCCCTATCGTCTCAGCGTCTATATGCATGACGACGCCACCAATACCGACAAGCACAAGGCCACCGTCGCCCTGACCGACAATGGCCAATATGTGCTGGGCCTCGAGCCGCCGGCGATCACCTTCCCCGATGAGGACACCGAGGAAATCAACGTCGCCAACCTGCCCACCATTTACCGCTCGATCTGGGAGACCGGTCGCAAGCACGACCTGGACGATGCCACCATCGAGCGCATCATCGGCATGTTCGCCTATGACATCGACATGACCAAGAAGGTCGTGGCCGGCGACAGCATCGAAGTGCTCGAAACGCCCGCCAATGCCGATGGCAAGACCGAACTGCTTTATGTCGGCATCACCCTGGGACAAACCACGCGTCAGCTTTATCGCTTCGCCACCGCCGAGGGCACAGTCGATTATTACGATCCCGAGGGCGAAACCGGCAAACGCTTCCTCAACCGGCGCCCGCTGCAGGGCGGCGGCACGCTTCGCTCGCGCTTCGGCTATCGCATCCACCCGATCTTCCATACCCGCAAGCTGCATACCGGCGTCGATCTCGCCGCCAAGACGGGCACACCGATTTACGCCGCAGGCGACGGCACAGTGGAATTCCATGGCTGGCAATCGGGTTATGGCAACAAGATCGAAATCAAGCACGTCAACGGCTTTGAAACCGCCTACGCCCATATGAGCCGGTATGAGCCCGGCATCGATGTCGGCACGCGCGTGCGCCAGGGGCAGTTGATCGGCTATGTGGGCTCGACCGGCTACGCCACCGGCCCGCACTTGCATTTCGAGATGAAGATCAACGGCAACCTGGTCGATCCGCTCAGCGTCAAGCTCCCGCGCGAAAACACCATGCCGCCCCAGTACCAGAACCAGTTCCACCAGGTGATCGCCCAGATCAACGAACTGATGACGCGCGACCCCGCCAAGGTGAACGTCGCCACGGCGAATTAGGAGGTGGCGGGATTTCCCGCACGCTTCACCGGTCTGCGCTCCAGCGTCCACCAGGCGATCGCCGCCGAGACCAGGCTGAGTAGCGCGGTCACGTAGGCGACGCTGGCAAAAGCCGCATCGGTTGCAGTCAGCCGGGCAGTTTCTTCGCTCGGGCTCAACCCCGGGGCCGCCATGCCGAAAAAGATCGGCAGTTCCGCCGCACTCCCCAGCGCCTTTTCGAACACCGAGGCCACCACCACGCCGAGCAGCGCCACCGCCACGAGGCCCGCGACGCGCGCCACCGCATTGTTGACGCCCGACGCCACGCCCGTATCGCTGTCGTTGACCGAAGTCATCACCGCCGTCGACAGCGGCGACACCACCAGTCCCATGCCCAGGCCGAGCAGCACGATGCAGGGCATGACGGCAAACCACACATTGTGTAGCGGGGCCGTCAGGCCCAGCAAGGCGAATGCGACTGCCACCAAGATCGAGCCCACCGCAATCAACGGCGCCGGCCCGAACCGATCCGCCATCATGCCACTGAACGAGGACAATATGGTCAACAGGATCCCCAGCGGCAACAGCGCCAGCGCCACTTCGGCCGGCGACACGCCCCAGCCGGCAATCAGCGTCATCGGCAGGAAAAACATCGTGCCGCCCAGCGCGAAATAGAGCGCGAAGGTCAGCGCATTGGCGCCCGAAAATGCCTTGATGGTGAACAGCCGCAACGGCAGCATCGGGGTCCTGGTCCGCGCCTCCCAGAGCAGGAACAGCACCGCCACCACAATGCCACCCCCGGCATAAAGCGCGATATGGCTCAGCGGGGGCGTGCTTTCGCTGCCGCTTCCCGTCAGGCCGAAGGCGATCAGCATCAGCGCCAGCGTCGCCAGCACCGCACCCACCACATCGAGCCGCCGTCCCGCTTCGGGCCGGTCCGCCCGCACCCTAAACCACAGCAGCGCCAGTGCCGCCGCACCCAGCGGCAGGTTGATGGCAAAGATCAGCCGCCAGCTCGCCTGCCCAAACCAGGTCAGCACGAAGCCGCCAATGATCGGCCCCCCAATCGAGGTCAGCGACGAGGCGGCCGCCCAGATGCCGATGGCCTTGCCACGCTCATCGCGCGGATAGGCCTTGGCGATGATCGCCAAACTCCCCGGTACCATGAAGGCCGCCCCGGCGCCCTGCACCGCGCGAGCAACCACCAGCACCAGCGGCGTCGGCGACAGCGCCACCACCAGCGATGCCAGCACGAACACCACAATGCCTAGCCCGAACATCTTGCGCAGCCCGAACCGATCACCGGCGGCCCCGCCAAGCAGGATCAGCGACGACAGGAACAGCAAATAGCCATTGGAAATCCACTGCGCATCCGCCAGCGTCGCGCCCAAGTCCGCCCGGATCGCCGGAATGGCAATCGAGATCACCGAACCATCGATGAACCCCATGCTCGACGCCAGGATCGCCGCGATCAGCACGAACCGCCGCTCCGCGGGCGTCGTGGCCATGGCGGTATCATCTGAAAGGGGCACGGTGGCGTCGGTCATGGTGGGTCCTCGTGTAGACAAGCGATCATCGGCCGCCGCCGATGCCGCCGCCAGCCTATTCCCGCGCCACGTACACCGCCAGTTCGTTCCCGCCCGGCTCGCGGAAATGAAACCGCCGCCCGCCGGGGAAATCGAACTGGGCCCGCGTGATCACCCCTCCGGCCGCGATCACGCGCCGCTCCGCACTATCGAGATCATCGGTCCGGATCACCGCCATCGTGGCCGCGACCTTTTCCGCGGACTGATCCACGCCGCCATCGACGCCCGCGCCATTGAGGCCATCGTAATCGGGCCCATAGCTGGTCACACCCCAACCGAACGCCGCCTGGAAAAAGGCGCTGCTATGCGCCCGGTTGCCGCTGGGAAACTCGATATAGTCGATCTTGTCAGCCATTTCGCACCTATGTTCTTCATTTGTTCTAAACTAGGATCCATTACTTGGCAAGCCGACCCGGAAGCGATTCGCTCTTCCACATTTTGCCAAATGTCGCTTTGCTTGGATCAGGACAAAGGAGAACGCCGTGACCGTGCCTTGGAATCGTACCGCTCCGCAGAACGAAGGCTTCGCGCCCGACCTCACCCGGAAGCTCGAGGAGCTGGTCACTGCCGGGCAGCTTCCGCCCGTCCACGCCATTGTTCTCGCCCGACATGGCAAGCTGCTGCTCGATCGCTATTTTGCCGGCGAGGACCAGCAGATCGGCTATGATTCCATCGGCCGTATCACCTTTACCGGCACAACGCTTCACGACCTGCGTTCGGTGACCAAGAGCGTCGTCGGCCTGCTCTACGGCATCGCCCTCGAGCGCGGTCTTGTCCCCGCTCTTGATGCGCCGCTGGTCGATGCTTTCCCCGAATATCCCGATCTCGCAGCCGATCCGGCCAGACGCCGCCTCACGACCGCCCATGCTCTGTCGATGACGCTTGGGCTCGAATGGGACGAGTCGCTGCCTTACACCGACCCGCGCAATTCCGAAATCGCCATGGAGATGGCGGCGGATCGTTACCGCTTCACCCTCGACCGCGATATCGTCGCAGCGCCCGGCGAGCGCTGGATTTATTCCGGCGGCGCAGTCGCCTTGATCGGCGCGCTGATCGAGCGCGGCTCCGGCCAAAGGCTGCACGATTTCGCCCGCGATGCTCTGTTCCTGCCGCTCGGCATCGACCAGAGCGAGTGGTTCGCCGGCAGCGACGGCGTCTATTCGGCCGCCGCCGGCCTGCGTCTGGGTGCTCTCGACCTGCTGCGCATCGGCTCCATGCTGGCCGATGGCGGCCGGTACGAGGGGCGCCAGATCGTGCCATCGTCCTGGCTCGAACAAAGCTGGACCCGCCGCACAGATACGGTCTGGGGCCAGGCCTATGGCTATCTCTGGTATCTAGGCCGCGCGACGCCGCCGGCCTTCCCGGAAGGCACGCCAAGCGCTGCCGGCTACGGCAATGGCGGCCAGCGCCTGTTTGTATTGCCGGAAGCCGGCGTCGCCTGCGTCATCCTGGCCGGGCTTTATGATACGCCGGGCGGCGAACTGGGCCCCGAATGGATTTGGCGCGAGCTGATTCTGCCCAATTTCGTGGGCTGAAATACCAAAAAGGCCGGGCTTTCACCCGGCCTTTTTGTTTGCTTTATGCAGCAGCGTCGCTTGCCGGCGCCATGCCGGGCAGCAGCACCAGCCCGTCTTCGCCCGCATCGATCAGCACCTGATCGCCATCGGCGATGCGGCCGCTCAGGATCTCGTCGGCCAGGCCGTCCTGCACGGAGCGCTGGATCACTCGCTTCAAGGGCCGCGCCCCATAGGCAGGATCGTAGCCCTCATTGGCCAGCCAATCGCGCGCCCGCGGCGTCAGCGTAAGCTTGATATCGCGATCCTTGAGCAAGCTCTCCAGCCGCTTGAACTGGATATCGACGATCGCGCCCATATGCTCGCGGCCCAGCCGGTGGAACAGCAGGATTTCGTCGAGCCGGTTGAGGAATTCGGGGCGGAACGCGGTCTTGACCATATCCAGCACCTTGCCGCGCACCAGCTCCACCGAGTCCCCGTCCTTGAGTTCGACGAGATATTCGGCGCCCAGGTTCGAGGTCAGGATGATCACGGTATTGCGGAAATCCACCGTCCGGCCCTGCCCGTCGGTGAGCCGGCCTTCATCGAGCACCTGCAACAGCACGTTGAACACGTCCGGATGCGCCTTTTCGATCTCGTCGAACAGGATCACCTGATATGGCCGCCGCCGCACGGCTTCGGTCAAAACCCCGCCTTCGTCATAGCCCACATAGCCCGGAGGCGCCCCGATCAGGCGGGCCACCGAGTGCTTCTCCATGAATTCGCTCATGTCGATGCGCACCATCGCGGTCTCGTCGTCGAACAGGAACTGCGCCAAAGCCTTGGTCAGCTCAGTCTTGCCCACGCCGGTTGGTCCCAGGAACATGAACGAGCCGATCGGCCGGTTGGGGTCCTGCAAGCCCGCCCGCGCCCGCCGCACGGCTTTCGCAACCGCGGCCACGGCTTCCGCCTGCCCGATCACGCGGGCACCCAACGCGTCTTCCATCTTGAGTAGCTTTTCGCGCTCGCCTTCCAGCATCCGGTCGACCGGAATGCCGGTCCAGCGGCTCACGACCTGCGCAATATGGCTGGGCGTCACCACTTCCTCGGCCATCAGCGGATCGATGACGCCGTCGCCATTGGCGTCCTCGGCCCCCTTGATCTGCTTTTCCAGCCCGGGGATGACGCCATAGGCCAGCTCCCCGGCCTTGGCCAGGTCACCCGTCCGCTGCGCGATTTCGAGCTGGCTGCGCGCAGCATCCAGCGCTTCCTTGAGCTTCTGGCTGCCCTGCAGCCGGTCCTTTTCGGCATGCCACTTGGTCGACAGCGACTGCGCCTGCTCTTCGAGCCCGCCCAGTTCGCTCTCCAGCCGGTCCAACCGCGTCTTGGACGCGTCGTCGGTTTCCTTGCGCAAAGCCTCGCGCTCGATCTTGAGCTGCATGATGCGCCGATCGAGTTCGTCCAGCGCCTCGGGCTTGCTATCCACCGCCATGCGCAGCCGCGCCCCTGCCTCGTCCATCAGGTCGATGGCCTTGTCGGGCAGGAAGCGATCGGTGATGTAGCGATTGGACAGCGTCGCCGCCGCCACCAGCGCCGAATCCGAAATGCGGATGCCGTGATGCAGCTCATACTTTTCCTTGAGCCCGCGCAGGATCGAGATCGTGTCTTCGACACTGGGTTCATCGACAAACACCGGCTGGAAGCGACGGGCCAGGGCCGCGTCCTTCTCCACATGCTTGCGATACTCGTCCAGCGTGGTCGCACCGACGCAATGCAGCTCGCCGCGCGCCAAAGCGGGTTTCAACAGGTTCGATGCATCCATCGCCCCTTCCGATTTCCCGGCGCCCACCAGCGTGTGCATCTCGTCGATGAATAGAATGATCTGCCCATCCGACGACGTGACCTCGTTGAGCACGGCCTTCAGCCGCTCCTCGAACTCGCCGCGATATTTCGCGCCGGCGATCAGCGCGCCCATGTCGAGCGACAGCAGGGACTTGTTCTTGAGGCTCTCCGGCACGTCGCCATTGACGATGCGAATGGCCAGACCCTCGGCAATCGCCGTCTTGCCCACGCCGGGCTCGCCGATCAATACCGGGTTGTTCTTCGTGCGGCGGCTCAACACCTGGATGGTGCGGCGAATTTCTTCGTCACGCCCGATCACAGGATCGAGCCGGCCTTCGCGCACGGCTTGGGTCAGGTCGCGCGAATATTTCTTGAGCGCGTCGTAGCTGTTTTCCGCCGATGCGCTGTCTGCCGTCCGGCCCTTGCGGATTTCCTCGATCGCCGTGTTCAGCCCCGCCGGCGTCACCCCGGCCGAACTCAGAATCTTTCCGGCATCGGTGTCCTTTTCGATCACCAGCGCCAGCAGCAGGCGCTCGACAGTGACGAACGAGTCGCCGGCCTTCTGCGCGGCGCTTTCGGCGGTGTCGAATACCCGCGCCAGTTCGCGGCTCAGATAAAGCTGCGAGCCGTCGCCCGATACGCTTGGCAATTTGTTCAGCGCTGCCTCGACCCCGGCCCGCGCCGTCTTGGGATTGCCCCCGGCGCGCTCAATCAGCCCATTAGCCATGCCCTGCTCGTCATCGAGCAGAACCTTCAGCAGATGCAGGGGCGTAAATTGCTGGTGCCCCTTGCCCAGTGCGGCGGTCTGCGCACTCTGGATAAAGCCGCGCGCCCGCTCGGTATATTTTTCAATGTTCATTCAACTCTCCTGGTCTCACCCGCTGCCCGGCCCCGAAGGCACCAACACAACGGCGGAAGCGTCGTTCGATGAAACGCCCGGACCGGAGCGCGGTCAGCAAAAGTTGGGCACTTTTGCGGTTCGACCACGCGACCAGCTTCAGTATCGGCGCTGCTCCATTACGAGCAAGATATAGGGAGAGGATCGGAAAGAAAAAGGGGCACAATGCCTGCTCTTTATGCCGGCCACCCTTGTGATTGGCCCTACCGTTGGACGGCGATTATAGTATCGGCGGCAAGCCCGAACGAGGAGCACGCCATGGCCGTCACGGTTCGCTACATCGTCGCCGACGTGGATGCGGCAATACTCTTTTATGAACGCGCATTGGGATTTACAGTGGAGATGAACCGCTCTCCCGGCTTTGCAGCACTTTCCAAGGGCGACCTGCGCCTGCTGCTGAATCGGCCCGGTGCGGGTGGGGCCGGCCAATCCGTGACCGATGGCTCCTCGCCGGCGCCCGGGGGATGGAACCGCATCCAGATCGAAACGGCAGACCTTGCGACCACAGTCGCCAGGCTGAAATCCGAAGGTCATCTATTCCGCAGCGACATTATCCGCGGCAACGGTGGATCGCAAATTCTGATTGATGATCCGAGCGGCAATCCGATTGAACTGTTTGAGCCGGCGCAGCAGTAGCCCGTGCCATTGACATGAAAAAAGGCCGGACATCCCTGCCCGGCCTCTTCAAATCTTGTATCCCCGGATCACTCCGCGGCGGTCGTTCCGCCAGCGGTGATGAATGCCGGCAATTCGCCGACATCGGGCTGCGGCTCATTAGCCGGATCGCCCGCGTCTCCGCCCGCCGGACGGCGGCGGCGCGGACGACGCTCGCGCACCTTGCGCGGCTCACCCTCGACTTCGCCTTCGGCGGCTTCCACCGGTGCGGCTTCGGCTACCGGCGCTGCAGCCTGCGCGGCTGCGGCCTCGGCTGCCGCCGCTGCGGCTTGTTCGCGGGCCAATTGCTGGGCCTTGGCGCGCTCTTCGGCCGATGGCCGATCGGGACGCGGCTGACGCTCCTGCCGGTCGCCACGATCCTGGCGCTCCTGCCCATTGTTCTGCTGCTGCGGCTGTTGCTGCTGATAGGGCTGCTCGCCGCCCTCGTCGCTATCGTTCTGCTGGCTGGCAGGCTGCGGCGAAGAGAAGCGCGAATTGATTTCGGGCATATCGTCATCGAAATCGTCGCCGTCTTCACGGCTCGCATTGGGCTGGGCCGCCGAAACGATGCGGAAATAATGCTCGGCATGCTGGAGATAGTTCTCCGCCATCACCGAATCGCCGCTCGACTGCGCGTCGCGGGCGAGCTGCATGTATTTCTCCGCGATATGGGGGGCGTTACCACGCACCTTCACATCGGGGCCATTGCTCTCGAAGCTGCGCGACAACGGATTGACGTGCTTGCGTCCACCGTTACGGCCGCGCGAGCGGTTCTTGTTGCTGTTATTGTTGTTATTTTGGCTGTTGGGTCTCATCTGGTCGCTTTGTCTAACTCAAAAAAGTTAAGCGTCACACATCTGGCGGACCGGCATCGTGCCGAGGTCGGCCAAAGGCCAGGCGGAGCCCCTGGCTCCATCATCTGGCAAAGTCTGGCTTCATGAAGACCGTAAACTGTCGCGCGGCAATGCCACTTGTTCCGACATCATCAGCGTGGGCCGGACTTCCGGGACCGCGCTGCGCTTTGCAGCTTTTAAGATGAACGGGTGACTATCACCGTGGCGCCCATGATGCGCCGTTGACAGCAAATGTGAAGCTATATGGTTCGCGCCGCCATTCCAAGCATAAAATGCTCCAGTTCACTGGGCTGTGCGCGTTGTACCTTCAATATGGTGCGCGCTGATCACACGATCAAGCCCCGCCAGGTCGCGATGCACCGCCACATCGCCAAAGCCCGCCGCGACGAACAGCGCCGTTACTGCCGCCCCCTGATCATAGCCGATTTCCACCAACACCCGCCCGCCCGGTGTGAGATATCGGGCAGCTTCCGCCGCGATAATCCGATATGGCGTCAACCCATCCGGCCCGGCATCCAGCGCCAGGCGCGGATCGAAATCGCGCACCTCGGGGGCCAGGGTTTCGACGACGGCCGAGGTGATGTAGGGCGGATTGGAGACGATGAGGTCGAACCTTTCTTCACCTCTCCCTTTGGGGGAGAGGTCGGCCGTAGGCCGGGTGAGGGGGCCTTTCACAGGCACCTCACCCAGTAAAGGCCCCCTCACCCGAGCCTGCGGGTCGACCTCTCCCCCGAAGCGAGAGGTGGTCAGCGGTTCGAACCACGACCCCTGTAAAAACTCCAGGCGCTCGGCAACTCCATGCCTTGCCGCATTTCGCCCAGCCGCCTCCAGCGCCTCTACGCTCAAATCTGTCGCCACCGCCGTCACGTCGGGCCGGTTGACCAGGACGGCAATTGCAATCGCCCCCGTCCCCGTCCCCAGATCGAGCAGCCTGCCCCCGGCCGGCAGCGCCGCAATCCCCAGGTCCACCAGCATCTCGGTCTCGGGCCGAGGCTCCAGCGTTGCGGCATTCAATCCAAACGCCAGCCCGTAGAATTCCCGCTCGCCAACAATGCGCGCCACCGATTCCCCGGTCAGCCGCCGCTGCAACAGCTCCGCCACGCGCTGCGCCCCGGTCTCATCGACCGGCTCGCCCTCGCGCGTCGCAATCTCGAGATCGCTCAGCCCCAGCGCAAACGCCGTCAGCCGCTTGGCGTCCAGCGCCGCGCTGTCAAATCCCAGCCGCACCAGCACATCGCGCCACTGCCGCCACAGCGCCCCGATGGTGATGCTCTGGCTCAGTTTGCGTTTTCCAGATCAGCCAATTGTTCGGCCTGGTGCTCGGTAATCAGCGCCTCGATCAACTCATCCAGCGCTTCGCCGGTGATAACCTTGTCGAGCTTGTAAAGCGTCAGGTTGATCCGGTGGTCGGTCACTCGGCCTTGGGGGAAATTGTAGGTCCGGATGCGCTCGGACCGGTCGCCCGATCCCACTTGGCCCTTACGCTCGGCCGAACGAGCGCTGTCGCGTTCCTCGCGCTGCATTTCATAAAGCCGCGCCCGCAACACCAGCATGGCCTGCGCGCGGTTCTGGTGCTGGCTCTTCATCGCCGAGGTCACCACGATCCCCGATGGCATATGGGTAATACGCACCGCCGAGTCGGTCGTATTGACGTGCTGCCCGCCCGCGCCCGAAGCCCGCATGGTGTCGATGCGGATATCCTCATTGCGGATTTCGATGTCGATATCCTCGACCTCGGGCAGCACCGCCACCGTCGCCGCCGACGTATGAATCCGCCCTGAGCCTTCCGTCGCCGGCACGCGCTGCACCCGATGCACGCCGCTCTCGAACTTCATCCGCGCATAAACGCCCTTGCCGCTCACATTGGCGATGATTTCCTTGAACCCGCCCATTTCGCCGGCGCTTTCTTCCATGATGGAAACCTTCCAGCCATGGTTGGCGGCATAGCGCTCATACATGCGGAACAGGTCGCCCGCGAACAAAGCCGCCTCGTCGCCGCCGGTGCCGCCACGGATTTCAAGGATGATCGACTTCTCGTCCGCCTCGTCCTTGGGCAGCAGCAACACGCGGATCGCCTGGTAGAGCTGCTCGATCTTCTCGTCGAGCTCCTCGATTTCGGCCTCGGCCATCTCGGCCATTTCCTTGTCGCCACCCTTGAGCAGCGCCTCGGCCTGGCTGCGATCGCTCAGCGCCTTGTTGTAACCCCGGATTTCCCCGACGATCGGTGCCAGCTCGGCATGTTCCTTGGAGAACTTGACGAACTCATCCGGCCCTGCCCCACCCGACAGCGCCGCTTCCACATATTGGAAACGGGTCTCAAGCGCGTCGAGCTTGTCCTGGGGAAGTTGTGCCATGCGATAATTCTCTCTCGTACTCCGGTGCGTTTAAGGCGCACGGGCACGGAACTCAAGGGTAAGCGACTTTCTGAGCGCCGGCTTTGCAGTCGACTCCCTCCCCCTTCGCGGGGAGGGATCAAGGGTGGGGGATGAGAGCCCGGTGGCTTCAAGAGACCTCGTGGCTCCGAACACCCCCACCCATCCTCCCCCGTCACGGGGGAGGAGCCGCATCGTGGATGCGGCTGAGGCTGTGACCTAAATCGGCAGCCCCTGCTTCTCGATCCATTCCTGCAGCAATGCCCGTATCGGCACCCCGCTCGCCCCATCGCTGAGCGCCGCCGCCACCGATTGCCGGATCGGGATCAAATCCAAATTCAACACCAGCTCCTTGATCGGCCCGATCGAGGCCGGGCCCATCGACAACCGCGTCATTCCCACCGCCATCAGCGCCAGCGCATCCACCGGCTTGCCGGCGAGTTCCCCACACATGGTGATCGGAACATTATACTTCCGCGCCGCATCCACCACATGGCGGATCGCCCGCAACCGCGGCAGCCCGATCGGATCGTAATTCTTGGCCACCCGCGGATTGGCCCGGTCCGATGCCGTCAAAAACTGCACCAGATCGTTCGACCCGATCGAGACGAAGTCGGCCTCCGGCAGCAATTGATCGAGCTCGAACAGCAGCGACGGCACTTCCACCATCACCCCCAGTTCCAGCTTGCTCGGCACCGCCTTGCCGGCGCGCCGCAGCCGCTCGACTTCCTTGTTGACCACCATCCGCGTCTGGCGGAACTCGAAAGTCTCGGTCACCATCGGCACGAGGATTTTCAGCGGCCGCCCATTCGCCGCCATCAGCAGCGCGCGGATTTGCGTCCGCAGTAGTCCCGGCCGATCCAGCCCCAGCCGGATCGAGCGGAACCCCATGGCGGGGTTCTCTTCATTGTCGGCGCGCAGATACGGCAACACCTTGTCGCCGCCGATATCGAGCAGCCGGAACACCACCGGCCGGTCCTTGGCGATGGCCATGGCCTCGGCATAAAGGTCCATCTGCTCGCCCAGCCGCGGCAGTTTGCTGGCGATCATGAACTGCAATTCGGTGCGGAACAGCCCCACGCCCGCGGCGCCCGTATCGTCGAGCATGGGTAGATCCGCCACCAGCCCCGAATTGTGCAGCAGCGTGATCTCGATCCCGTCCTTGGTGATCGAGGGAATATCCTTGAGCGCCGCGTAGTGCGCCCGGCGCTTGGCCGAAACCTTGACCTTGTCGATATAGGCCTGCTCGATATCGGGCGTTGGCCGCAGATGCACCACGCCCGCCGGCCCATCGATGATGATGTCGTCGCCGCTCTCGCACATCGAAACGATCGACTGCGCCCGGCCCACGGCCACCATGCCCAGCGAACGCGCCACGATGGCCACATGCGCCGTCGCCCCCCCCTCTTCCAGCACGATGCCGCGCAACTTGGTGCGATCATATTCGAGCAGTTCCGCCGGCCCGATATTGCGCGCCACCAGGATTGCATTGTCCGGCAGGTTGCGCCCGATGCCCTGATGATCCCCCGTCAGAACCCGCAGCAGCCGGTTGGCCAGATCGTCCAGGTCATGCAGCCGGTCACGAATATAGGGATCGGTCTGGCGCATCATCCGCGCACGGGTATCATTTTGCACCCGCTCGACCGCCGCTTCCGCCGACAGCCCGTTCTCGATCGCCTCGGTCAGCCGGTGAACCCAGCCGCGATCATTGGCGAACATGCGATAGGTCTCGAGAATATCGCGATGATCCGAACTCGGCTGCATGTCGCCATGGTCGAGCATGGCGTCGATCGACACCCGCATCCGCTCCAGCGCCGTATCCAACCGGGTCTTTTCCTGCTCGGTATCCTCGGCGATGAAATTGGTCACCACCACGCGCGGATCGTGCAGCACCACGGTGCCCAGCGCTATGCCATCGGTAAAACTGACGCCGGTAAACATGCGCGGACGCCTCAGGTCGATATCGGAGCCCGGCTTGATCAGATTGTCGAAGTCCGAGGTGGCGATCATCTCGGCCAGGATTGTGGCCGTAGTCAGCATCGCTTCCATCTCGTCTTCGCCATAATGGCGCCGCTCGGTATTTTGCACCACCAGCACGCCCAGCGTCTGCCCTGCGCGCAGCACCGGCACGCCCAGAAATGCCGAATAGGGGTCTTCCCCCGTCTCCGGCCGATAGGCAAAAGCGGGATGGCTGGGTGCATCATCGAGGCTCAGCGGTTCGGCTTCCGCCGCGATGATGCCGACCAGGCCCTCGCCCAGCCGCAGCGTCGTCATATGGACCGATTCGGCCTTGAGACCCTTGGTGGCGAACAGCTCGAGCGCGCCATCGTCGCGCAGCACATAGAACGAGCAGACATCGGCCCGCATATTGTCGGCGATCAGGCGCACGATCTTGTCGAGACGGGCTTGGCTTCCCAGCGGCTCCGCCATTGTCTCGCGCAATTGCCGCAACAGCACGCGCGGGCCGCCTATGCTTGTGGCCATATGCTCATTTGGCGACCGAGAGCCGCCCCCCTCGCGCGGGCGCGGCTGAGCGGTTCCCCAGCCGAGTCTACGCGTCTTTTCTATCCAGACCGTAATACGTATGGAGCGCGCGAACCGCAAGCTCGGCATATTGCTCGTCGATCAGAACCGAGGTCTTGATTTCCGAAGTGGTGATCAGCTGGATATTGATGCCCTTGTCGGCCAGGGCCTTGAACATGGACGATGCGACGCCTGCGTGACTGCGCATGCCCACGCCCACGACCGAGATTTTTGCGCCACCTTTGCTGCCGGAAATCCGCGCATATTCAATGCGCTTGTCCGTGCCGGCCGCCTGCAGCGTCTTGATCGCCTTGTCGTACTCGCTGTCGGGTACCGTGAAGGTGATGTCGGTGGTGGCGCCATCATCGGCGATGTTCTGCACGATCATGTCCACGATAATGCCTTCGTCCGCCAGCGCACCAAAGATTGCCGCCGCCACGCCCGGATTGTCCTTGACGTCGCGCAGGGTGATCTTGGCTTCCGCCTTGGCGAGCGTCACGCCCGAAACGATCTGCTTTTCCATGATCTCATCCTCATCACACACAAGCGTTCCAGGCACGCCAGGGGTTCCGTCCGGCGCCAGTTGCGGCGCGTCCGGATCATCAAAGCTCGAGCGCACTAACAGCCGCACCTTATGCGCCATCGCCATTTCCACCGAGCGGATCATCAGCACCTTGGCGCCGAGTGAAGCCATTTCCAGCATTTCCTCAAAGGAAATCTTGGACAGCCGCTGCGCCTTGGGCACGATACGCGGGTCGGTGGTGTAAACACCGTCAACATCGGTGTAGATATCACAACGATCCGCGTTCACTGCCGCCGCCACCGCAACTGCCGACGTGTCCGAGCCACCGCGGCCCAGCGTCGTGATCCGGTTATGCGGCGAAATACCCTGGAACCCGGTAATGACCGGCACCCAGCCATCCTTCATCCGCTTATCGAGTTCGGTGCCGTCGATGTCCACGATCCGCGCCGCGCCATGCGCGTCGTCGGTCTTGATCGGCACCTGCCATCCGGCAAACGAGCGCGACTGGATGCCCATTTCGGAGAGAACGATGGCCATCAGCCCGGCCGTCACCTGCTCGCCCGAGGCGACCACGGCATCATATTCGCGCGCATCGTGGAAGGCGCTGGCCTCGTTGACCCAGCCGACCAGCTCATTGGTCTTGCCCGACATGGCCGAGACGACGACGCAGACCTCATTGCCGGCCTCGACCTCGCGTTTGACATGGCGCGCCGACTGACGGATGCGCTCGACGGTGGCCACTGACGTGCCACCGAATTTGACGACGATACGGGCCAATCTTTTCCCCGGACTTCCACCGAACCCGGCGGTACGCTTCTTGTTGGAGCGTGCCATGCCACAAAGGGCGCGAGGGATCAACATCCAACGTGCCTGCCTTGGCGGTGCGTGGGGTGTCATCGCGTCTCACGCCACCCACAATCGCTTCCCGCGGACTTGATCCGCGGGCCACTCTCCGCCCATACCGTATAGCGAGAGACCCGCGGATCAAGTCCGCGGGAAGCAACAGTGGATGACCGACCAGCGTTGCCTCACGAACCGGAGCCCGCCCATGACCGCCACCACCATCAATGACGCCGAAGTCGCCAAGTTTACCGCGATGGCCGAGGAGTGGTGGGATCCCAAGGGCAAGTTCAAGCCGATCCACAAGTTCAACCCCGTCCGCCTCGCCTATATCCGCGAGCACGTCCTGACCCATTTCCACCTCGACGGCAGCGTCATGCGCCCGCTTGAAGGCCTGACCATTCTCGATGTCGGCTGCGGCGGTGGCCTGTTGTGCGAGCCGCTCGCCCGCCTAGGCGCCACCGTCACCGGCATCGACGCCGCCGAACGCAATATCAAGATCGCCACCCTGCACGCCGCGCAATCCGGCGTCGACGTCACCTACCAGGCCACCACCAGCGAAGCCCTCGCCGCCCAAGGCCAAAAATACGACATGGTGCTGAACATGGAGGTAGTCGAGCACGTCGATAACGTGCCGCTCTACATGAAGAGCTGCGCCGACCTAGTCGCCCCCGGCGGCCTGATGCTGACCGCGACGCTCAACCGCACCGCCCGCGCCCTCGCCTTCGCCGTCATCGGCGCCGAATATGTACTGGGCTGGCTGCCCAAGGGCACCCACGACTGGAACAAGTTCCTCACCCCCGACGAGATCAAGGCGCTGATCACCCGCAACGGACTCAAAGTCACCGACCAGACCGGCGTCGTCTATCACCCGCTGGCCGACGACTGGCGCAAATCACGCGACATGGCGATCAACTACATGGTCATGGCGCAACGCCCCGCCGCCGCCTAAACTGCCGCCAACAACGGAGGACCGCCATGCATTTTGCCCGCCTCGCCGCGCTCGCCACGGCCCTGACGATGCTTGCTGCCCCCGCTTTCGCCCAGATGTCCCCCGAGGACATGACCGCCCAGATCGAGCAGGTGCACGGCAATTCCGCACAATTCGCTGACGCCTTCGACGACGTCACGGCGGCCATGCGCGACGGCGATATCGATACCGTCGCCTCCTACGGCTCCTACCCTTTCCAGGTCGCCGCCAATGGCGAACTCTACGACATCTTCCAGGAGAGCGATTTCACCGACAACTGGGACGCCCTGCTCTTGCCCGCCACGATCGAGGCCATCGGCGACCAGGACTACGGCAGCCTGATCGTCTCCAGCGACGGCATCGGCTTTGCCGATGGCGCCATGTGGATGAACTTCGTCTGCGACGACGAAACCTGCACCGGCGGCGACTGGCTCATCACCCGCATCACCAACTAGCCCTTTCTCACCTCGCCCTTCCGGGGAGAGGTCGACGCGCAGCGTCGGGTGAGGGGCCTTGTGTGGCGGCGGGACGGTCAAGCCCCACCGCCACCATTGTTCAAGCTGCCGCCGGCACCTTATCCAGGAACCCGGTCACCCCGGTGATAAGCCCATTCTCGACTCGCACAAAATCCGTGCCTTCGATGATGATCTCGTCGTCGGGAATACCCAGCCCCCAGGAAAAGCGAACATTGTCGCCAAAACCATCCGGCTTGCCGAGCAGCGAGAAAACGAAGCCCGGGAACCGCTCCTGCACCGCCGCGATAATGCCGTTGAGGGCCTCAGGCCCATCAGCTGCCATCAGCGGATCAATATAGTTCGCGGTGGGGGCCCAGTCCCGTCCAATCAGCGCCGCACGGCGCGTGGCATCGGTTTCGTTCCAAGTGGCGATATAGGTCTGGGCAATGGTGAGTGCGTCGGTCATGGCAATTCTCCGTTTCGGTTCACTATCGAACGGCTGCCATTTTTCACTACTGGCGAGGCAAACCAATTACCTTGGAGGTAATGGAATTGGCGCGCGTTTTTGCTAGTTTGCTTCCATGACAGACACAGCTTCCATCGGCGAAAAACTGCATGACTGGCGCCGCCGCCGTCGGCTCAGCCAGCTCGACCTGGCCAGCGACGCCGACATTTCCGCGCGTCATTTGAGCTTCATCGAAACCGGCCGTGCCAGGCCCAGCCGATTAATGCTGCTCAAGCTCGCAGAAACCCTCGATATCCCGCTGCGCGAGCGCAACGCCTGGCTGCTGGCCGCCGGTTTCGCCCCGACCTTTCCCGAGCGCCCACTCGACGACGCCGCGCTCAAGCCCACGCTGGACCTGCTTGAAAAGCTATTGGCCGCCCAACAGCCGTTCCCCGCCCTGGCCATCGATCGGCATTGGATACTGATCCGCGCCAACGCGGCCATAGCCCCGCTGCTCGACGGCATCGCGCCCTTCCTGCTGGAACCGCCCGTCAACGTCCTGCGCCTGAGCCTGCATCCGCAGGGCCTCGCGCCCCGCATCGCCAACCTGTTCGAGTGGAAAGCCCACCTGCTGCACCGTCTCGCCCGGCAGATAACCGATACCGCCGACCCGGTTCTCGCTGACCTGCACGAGGAACTCCGCCACTATCCTGCCGGCACGCCCACGCCCGCACAGCCCGCAGGCGCCATCGCCGTCCCCCTGCAACTGCGCAGCACCGCCGGCATACTGTCGTTCCTGTCGACCACAATGGTCTTCGGCACGCCCCTGGACGTCACCCTCTCCGAACTCGCCATCGAAACTTTTTTGCCCGCCGATGCCGCGACCGCCGCGGCTTTGCAGGGTCTGTCGACTTAGGCCGACCGCCGTCCTGCCGGGTGCGTCTCGGGCGCCGGCCCCTGCCCCAGCCAATACACCCGAGCCTCGTCGGCGCTCATCAGCCGGCCCGACGATTGCGCTTCCTCGATCCCTGAATCGAGCAGCATGGCCACGCCGCCGACGCCACCGAGATTGTCGGCGCTCACCTTCAGCCCCAGGCCGCGGCCAAGCCCAGCCAGCGCTTTGACCACCTTGGCCGCCTCGGCGTCACCGATATTTTCGAGGAAACTGCGGTCGATCTTGACCTTGTCCAGCTTGAACGCCTGCATGTGATAAAGGCTCGAATAGCCGGTGCCGAAATTGTCCAGCGCGATGCTGACCCCGGCGTCACGCAACGGGCTCAGCGCCAGTTTGGCGGCCTCCAGATCGTGCACGATCATCGCCTCGGTGATCTCGATGGTTAGCCGGCGCGGATCGAAGCCCACTGCCTCGAGCGTCGCCAGCATCGATTTCCATAGTTGCGGGTCCTGCAACTGGCCCGGAAAGATATCGACCGACAGGGACACATGCTGCGGCCATGACATGGCGGCGAGGCACGCCCGCTCCAGCACCCGCCGGGCCACCTCGTGGATCAGCCCGGTGTCCTCGGCAACCGCCATGAACCGCTCCGGCGCCACGGCGCTGCCATCGACGGCCTGCCAGCTCGGAATCGCCTCATAACCGATGATCTTGCCGCTGCGCAGGCCCAGCGATGGGCGGAACTGCGCCACGATCTGGTCGGCTGCCAGCGCCCCGCGCAATTCGCGCTCCAGTTGCTCGCGCTCATGCACCAGCCGGTCCATGTCGCGCTCGAAAAACCGGAATGCCGACCGCCGCTCGGCCTTGGCACGATACAGCGCCACGTCGGCGGTGCGCATCGCCTCGGCCTTGCTGGTCGCATCCGAGGGGATCAACGCCACGCCGATCCCCGCCCCAATGGCATGCCTTAGGCTGCCCGTCACCACCGGTTCGGCCAGTGCCTGGATGATGCGCAGGGCGATACTGCCGGCCGCTTCCGGGCCGATCAGATGTTGCGCCAGGATAATGAATTCATCGCCACCCAGCCGCGCCACCAGATCGCCTTGCCGCGCGGCGCGCAACAGGCGCTGCCCCACAATGGTCAGCACTTCGTCGCCCACGCCATGGCCATAGACGTCGTTGACCTGCTTGAACCCGTTAAGGTCGAGCATCAGCACCGCATGCGTCTTGCCCGCGGCCGGCGTCGCCGCGATAGCGACATTCAGCGCTTCCTCGAATTGCCGCCGATTGGCCAACCCGGTCAGGGGGTCCTGATAGGCCAGCGTCCGCGCCTGCTGTTCGGCAGCGGTCCGCCGCTTGATTTCGCGCTTCTGGTCCAGATAACGGCGCGCCCCGAACACCAACAGGCCCAGCGTCAGCATCCCGCCCAGCAGGAGCGTCTCATCCAGTTCGATAACCGCCTGCTTTTCCGAAATGCCCTGTTCGTTGAGAAAAAGATCCGACTCGAAGGCAATGAAGGCACCCACCAGCAACACCGCCAGCAGCATTCCCAAATCCTGAATGCTCACCCGATGCCGCACTACAAATCTCCAGAATTTCGCCGCCCAGCCATCGCGCAATTCGCTTGTCTCGCTGGTCATCTCAGCCTCAATGCCATCGCCGCCCATGCCAGTTCGCCTCGCCGCATCATCAGCAACGTCGGCTTGTGCGCCTCAGGTCCGCCCGGGCCGGCATTATCGGGGTCAATGGTTGACGACTGCTCAACCAAAATCATAACAGAAGCACTCATGCAATCGTACCGTACGGTACGGTACGCTTTTTTCTTGCCCCGTTTCTGGAATGGGTCTAACCTGTTTGCAACATCGACCGCCCAACGCGGCCTAAAAAATCCTGAGGACGTCCCATGCCAGCCTATCGTTCCCGCACCACCACCCATGGCCGCAACCAGGCCGGCGCTCGCGGCCTGTGGCGCGCGACGGGCATGAAGGATGGCGATTTCGGCAAGCCGATCATCGCCGTGGTGAACTCCTTCACCCAGTTCGTGCCCGGTCACGTTCATTTGAAGGACCTCGGCCAGCTCGTCGCCCGCGAGATCGAGGCGGCCGGCGGCGTCGCCAAGGAATTCAACACTATCGCGGTCGATGACGGCATCGCCATGGGCCATGACGGCATGCTCTATTCGCTTCCGTCGCGCGACCTGATCGCCGACAGCGTCGAATACATGGTCAACGCCCACTGCGCCGATGCCATGGTCTGCATTTCCAATTGCGACAAGATCACGCCCGGCATGCTGATGGCGGCGATGCGCCTGAATATCCCCGTGGTGTTCGTCTCCGGTGGCCCGATGGAAGCCGGCAAGGTGGTCAAGGTGGTCGGCAACGAACTCAAGATCATCAAGCTCGACCTGGTCGACGCCATGATCAAGGCCGGCGACAGCAGCGTCTCCGATGCCGACGTGGCGGAGATCGAGCGCTCGGCCTGCCCGACCTGCGGCTCCTGCTCCGGCTTGTTCACGGCCAATTCGATGAACTGCCTGACCGAAGCGCTGGGCCTGTCCCTGCCGGGCAACGGCACCATCCTCGCCACCCACGCCGACCGCAAGGAACTGTTCCTGAAAGCCGGCCGCCTGATCGTCGAGGTGGCCCGGCGCCACTACGAGCAGGACGATTATTCGGTCCTGCCGCGTTCGATCGCGACCAAGGCGGCGTTCGAGAATGCGATGGCGCTGG
>NZ_JAQGJM010000028.1 GCF_028290625.1 Devosia sp. | reverse complement strand
GCTCAGCAACTTCAGAAGCTTGCCGGTCGTCAGCGCCGTCGCCAGCACCGCGTCTCCAGCGATGAGCCGGGTTATAGGGGCAGGTGTTTGACCTGTAAAGCCCGGAAAATGACAAAACTGACTTTTTGTAGATTCGCCGGATCAAGCCGTGTGGATAACTCGCCCAAGACCCTAAGGTGTTGGGGCGTCTGCGCGTAATAGGCCGTCCTGTTTCAGTTCGGTCCAAAGCGCGCGCGGAATCGGATGGCGCATGGATTCAATGTTGCGGCCGACCTGGGTGGGATGCAGCGCGCCCGGAATCACTGATGCAACCAGCGGATGGTGCAGCGGGAATTGCAGCGCAGCCGCCGCCAGTGGCACTCCGTGCCGTGCGCATACCGCCTCTATGCGGCGCACGTGCTCGGATTCTGCCGGGGATGGTTCGTGATAATTGTACCTGGCACCCGGCACCACACCGGTCGCCAGAATGCCGGAGGCGAACACGCCACCGATGATGAGTCCAACGCCGCGTTCCTCGCACAACGGGAATTCTTCATCCAGCACCGGCTGCTCGGCCAGCGTATAGGGCAGCGCGACGAGGAAGAAATCGAGATCGAGCAGATCGAGAAAGCGCGGAATGGTGCCCAGCCGGTTCACCCCTGCCCCGATGGCCCCAATCAGCCCATTGGCTTTCAGCTCCTGCAGCGCCCGCATTCCGCCCGTCGCCAATTGGCTCAGATGCGCCGCCAGCAGTGCCTCGGACCCCATATTGGCCAGATCGAGATCGTGGATCAGCAGCATGTCGATCCGGTTCATGCCGAGTCTTTGCAGACTATCCTCATAGGAGCGCATCACCCCGTCATAGGAATAGTCGTAGTGATGTTCGAACTTGAGCCCTTGGGGCCAGGAGCGTTGCGTCTGGGCAAAAGCCTCAGGATCGGCCGGGGCGGTGAAGATGCGCCCTACCTTGGTGGAGAGCCGAAATTCTTCGCGTGGTTGATTGAGCAGGAAACTGCCCACGCGGCGCTCGCTGAGGCCGCGCCCATACCACGGCGAGGTATCGTAATAGCGCACGCCCTCGGCCCAGGCGGTCTCCATGGTCGCAACCGCATCGGCTTCGCTCACCGCCGTGAACAGATTGCCCAGCGGCGCGCCGCCGAAGCCGAGCTGCGGCAGCGTCACGCCGGTGCGGCCGAGTTGGCGCTGTTGGAACGGGTCCACCGCCTAGGCCGCGAACTGGCCGAACGGCACCGGGACCGGCACGATCTGTGCCAGCAGTTCCTCGATCTCGCGCGCTGTCACCGGGTCGATCGCCGTTGTTGGGCTGCGCACCATGGCCGTGCGGATGACGCCGCGACGGACCAGAAGCTGCTTGTGTATGTAGTAGAAGATATCGCCGCCCTGGTTGCCCAGCCGGTTGATGGCCATGATGGTGCGGTCGAAATGGTCTCGCGCTGTAGTCTCGTCGCCGGCGCGGAACGCGTCCCAAACGGCAACAAAATCAGCGGGTTGGCTGCAGAATGGCATGGTGCCAAGCGCGCCGCGGCGCATTTCCTCGATGAAGTAGCTGCCGCCGGCGCCGCCGAAAATGGTCAATCGCTCACCGGCGACGGCAGACATGGCGGCCACCTTGCTGGTCACCGGCAGGGTTTCGACCTTGATATATTTGACGTTTTTGCAGGCGTCGGCGATGCGCAGCGCCAAGGCTGGCCCCACTGGCCCCTGCGGCACGTCCTGCAGGATGATCGGAATACCCACATTGCGGTCGATGGCCACGTAACAATCGAAGATTTCCTCGGCGCTGACCGGCATGAACGAGGGGGGGATCACCATCAGCGCATCGGCACCCGCGGCCTCGGCGGCACGGGAATAAAACACCGCAAGATCGGTCCCTGCTGCGCCACTATTGATAACAATCGGGCAACGTTTGGCGGCGCTTTTGATCACGCAGCGCGTCACCTGCTCGCGCTCGGCTTCGTTGAACTTGAAAATCTCGCTGCCGAGCGCCACGCCCAGTCCATGCACGCCGGCGGCAATATTGAATTCGACCAGATTGACGAGGCTTTCCTCGTCAATCCTTCCGTCTGCGAAGAACGGAGTGATGAGGATGGGGACGACGCCATGCAGCATTGGGAGGGACATGAAAACTCTCTGAAAAAATGGGGCGTCAGTCGGCGTGGAACATTTCGTCAAGCGGCTCCTGCCAGGGCGAGAAATCCGCATTGGTTTCCATGTAGGGCGCCATCATCTCCCACCACTTCCACACGATGGGATCGATCGGCGCACCGGGCAGAGGCGCGTGGTCCAGCTCCTGATAGGCGAACAGCAGCAGGCCATAGCGATAGATGGAGAAATTATGGGTGCCGTTGCGCGCCATCAGGTCCAGCATTTCGGGCCAGATCTCGTCATGCTTGCGCTTGTAGATCGTCTCGTTGCCCGCCTTGAGCTTCATCACCCATGCATGCCGCATCGTTTTCCCCTAAGCCGCAACCGGTTGGGCCAGCAGCGGCCAGTCGCCCAGATAGCCGATACGCCGGCTGACCGCGCCGCAGGCCTCGTTGAGCATCGCCACCTTGGGCAAAATATCGTCACCCGGCGCCTTCACCGATGGTCCGGTAATGCTCATCGATCCTGCCGGGTGCCCGTTGCGATCGAGGATCGGCACCGAGACGCAATAGACCCCGATCACCACTTCCTGGTCGTCGATCGAATAGCCGCGCGCCTTGATGCGCACGAGTTCCGCCTTGAGCACGTCGAGATCGGTGATGGTCCTGGCCGTCAGCGCCACCAACGGCAGTTCGAACACCTTGGCCTGCTCGGACGGCGCCATATAGGCCAGCATCACCTTGCCGGCCCCGCCGCAATGCATCGGCCCGCGCGAGCCGATGCGCATGTCGAGCTGCATGCCCTCATTGCCGCGCACCTTGTCGATGCACACACCATTGCGCCCGCTCAGCGCATTGAGGTTGACCGTCTCGCCTGTCGCCTGGGCGATCTTTTCGGCATAGGGCCGGGCCAGCCGCGGCAATTCGATCCGCTCGAGCTGGCTGCCGGTGATCTCCAGCAGCCGGAACGACAGCTCCCACTCGCCATCGGCGGTCCGCTCGGCAATGCCCTCCTCCTCAAGGTCGAGCAGCAGGCGATGCACCGAGCCCAGTGGCAGAGCCAATTGGGTGGCGATGGCACGCACCCCCAACGGGCTCTTGCGCGCCAAAAGGTCCATCACCTGCACTGATCGCTTGATGCTCGACATTGAGACTGATTTTCCCCGCTACCAGAACTTCTTTTCGAGGGCCAAGGGATCGATCAGGTTGTCGTCGATATAGTCCCACTCGATTTCATAGCCCATGCCGGGGCCGGTGGGCATGTGCACGTAGCCCTCGGAATCGATCTTGTCACAGGTGTTCTTGAGGTAGGGATGCGGCGCGTCATAATCGACGCCGGGCGCCAGCAGGCCCTTCTCGTAATATTCGGATGTGTCTTCCGAAGTCGCGCCGATGACCTGCAGATTGCCCCAGCCCGCCATGTGCATTTCGCAGCGCAGGCCATAGGCCTCGGCGACGATTGCCGTCTTGCGCGCCCCGGTAATGCCGCCGCGCACCACGTCGATGCGGCTCATGTCGCCGGCGCCACGCAGAATCCACTCGGCGCGCGAGAACACGCCACCGGCAATGATCTCCGGCGACAGGATCGGGATCGAGAGTTCGCGGCTGAGCCGCACGTAGCTTTCGACCCGGTATTCGGGCATCGGATGCTCGTACCAGTAGAAATTGAGCTTCTCCAGCTCGCGCCCGACCTGGATGGCTTCTTCCATGCTCATATACGTCCCCCAGGGATCGAACATCAGCACGTAGTCCGGCCCCACGGCCTCGCGCACCAGATGGCAGGTCTCGATATCGGCCTTGATATTGCTCGGACGGCCGGGCGTCGGCTGGCCGGTCTCGGGGTTCCAGAAGTAGTGCGGATGGATCTTGTAGGCCTGGTAGCCCTCGTTCTTGCAGGCCAAAGCATGCTCGGCATAGACGTGCGGCTTGCCGATATTGGGATAGGTGGAGGCGTAGGCTTTGACCTTTTCGCGCCCGGCGCCGCCCATCAGCTTATAGACTGGGGTATTGAAGGCACGGCCCGCCAGATCCCACAGCGCGTTGTCGATGACGCTCGCGACATTTTCGGGCGTATTGTTGATCCACAGCCACTTCCACACCATTTCGCGGTCGAGCGGGTCCTGCCCCTTGAGCAGCGGCAGGATGCGGCCGCGGATCATCTGCTGGTCGACGATATTGAGCCCCTCGGCATCGCCATGCGAGCCGCCGCCCAGGTAATAGCCGGTCACCCCGGCATCGGTCTCGATTGCGAGGATCGTCTGCATCAGGTCAGCTTTGGGCACGGGCAGCGCATGGCCCACGTCCCAGCGATCGGCATAGGTGCGGAAAGTCTTGATGCGGATATCGGTGATTTTCACGGCAATATGGCCTTTTCGAACGAAGCTTTGGATGGATTATTCGTACGCGTCGCCGCCACGGAAGCGGTCGAGCAGGACGGCCGCCAGAAGCAGCAGGCCGACAATGATGTTGACGTAGTATGGGCTGATCGAGCGCAGATCGAGAATGTTGGACACTCCCGCCACCGCCAGCAGCCCCAGCGCGCCGCCGATCGGATTGCCGACGCCACCACGCAGGATCGAATAGCCGCCGATCATCAGCGCCGCATAAACCTGAAATTCGAGGCCGACGCCGGTGGCGCGCGCAGCGCTGCCCAATTGGCCGGCGAACACGATGCCACCGATGCCGCCGCCAAAGGCGCTCAGCAACAGCGCTACCACCCGCACGCGGTTGACGGAAATGCCAGCGCGCGCCGCGGCACGATCATCGCCGCCGACGGCCTGTATATGACGGCCGAGCCGGCTTTTGGACACCATGATCGATGTGAGCAGCGTCAACACTGCGGCAAGCAGGAAGAACAGTGGCAAGCCGAATACGGACTGATTGACCAGCGCGAACAGGCCCGGATTGAATGAAAAGATCGATCCCTGCGGTCCCAGCAACACCCAGGTGATGCCGCGCAGGGCCACCAGCATGCCCAATGTGGCCGCGATCGCCTCGGCCCCGAACCCCACAATGGCGATGGCATTGATGCCGCCGAAGAAGAGGCAGGCCAGCAGCGTCACCGGGGCGGCCGCCCATGGGTCCCAACCCAGCGTCAGGAACGTGGCAAACAGCGCCGACGAGAAGCCCACCATCGAGCCGATCGACAGATCGACCACGCCCGATAGCAGCGCGAAGCCCGCAAAGGCACCCACGATCAGCGGGACGACCAGAAACGAGCCCATGATGCTGATATTGCCGAAGCTCAGGAATTTTGGTCCGACCCAGATCAGCCCCACCGCCAGCACCAGGATAAAGGTCAGCGCGATGCTGGCCACCGAGCCGGTCAGCAGGTCGCGCACCGGGTGATGGGGAATGACATAGGCGTCGCGCTTGGCGGCAAGGTCGGTCATGGCGTTCCTCTCCGTGCGCGCAGGCCATCGATGGCGACCGCGATGACCAGGATCAGGCCCTGGAAGATCGATTGGGTGTCCGAGGACAGCCCAAAGAACACCAGCGAGGTCGGAATGGTGGACAGGAAACCGACGCTGAGCAGCAGCATCCAGAAATTGCCGCGCCCACCGGCCAGCGAAATCCCCGCCAGGATCACCCCGGCAATGATATTGAGCTGCATGGCACTGCCGGAGCCCGGATTGAATGGTCCGCTGGTGGCAGCGAACAGCACGGCGGCGAAGCCAACGAAGCCACCGGCAATGGTGAAAACGGCGAACCGCGTCGCCTTGAGCGAAATCCCCCGCGCCCGCGCCGCCATGCGATTGCCGCCGACCGCGGTCGCGCGCCGTCCATACCGCGTGCGCGGCAGCATGAAGCCGACCACCAATACCAGCGCCACCATCGGCCACCAGATCGCCGGCAGTCCGAGAAAGCTGGCGCGGCCGAAGGCATAAATCTCGCTGCGCTGCGGCACTTCGGCGAGCTGGAACACCAGGAACAAAGCCGCGAGGCCGATGAAATTGGTCGCCAGCGTCACGATCACCGGATTGAGCTTGGCGAAAACGATGATGCAGGCGTTGAAGGCGCCCCACGCCATGCCGGCGAGAATAGCGCCGATGATGACCACTAAGAGCGGCATGCCGGCTTCCGACAGCCGGACCACCACAAGACTTGCGGTGATCATGCCGGCGGGCTGACTGAGGTCGATGAAGCCGCCCGAAATGGCGACCAGCCCCTGCCCGATCGACAGCACGCCGACGATCGACATGGTGAAGGCGACGGCCAGCAGCGTCTGGTGTGAGATGAAGTCGGCGCGGTAGATGCCGGTGGCTGCGATTAGCAGCAGCCACGCGGCGATGAGCATGAGCCCGGTGCCCCAACCGTGGAACCGCACCTGCAGCACCGTGGCTGGCGGGGAGGCAACAATGGTTTGATCGAGGGACATCGGGCTACTCGGCTTACTTGTTCGGGCAGAACAGTTCGTACTCGGTGGTCCCAGAAGGGGCCGCGAGCAGTTGCGTCACGCGTTCAGCCATGTCCGGCACCGCCTTGGCCTGCTCGGCCGAAACCGGGCATGGCTGCACCTTGGATGCCGGATCGCCCGCATCGGCCTTGAGCGGGGGAACAGTGTCTGCAGCGATCGGCCCGATCACATCCTTGATGGCGTAAACCGCATAGCCTTCGAGGAAGTAGAACACCGAGCCCGCAAGGTGCGGATTGACGTTGTCGCCGGTGATGAAGGCGCCGTCCTGGCCCCAGCCGATCACGCCATCGGCGCGGCCAAGCTGTTCGGCGGCATTGATCAGCGACAGCACGCCGCCGTCATTGAGACCGACCACGGCCATGTTCTTGGCATCGGGATGAGCGGCGAGCAGATCGCGGGCCGCCGGCAAGCCAACAGCAGCATCACCCTGGCTTTCGAACGACACCCACTTTTCATCCGGAATATCCGGGCACACTTCCTTGAGGCCGGTGCGCATGCCGCCAGTGCGCCATTCGTTGACGATGCCGGCCGAAGCGCCTTCCGCCGAGATCACCAGGTCCGGATTGCAGTCCCACTTGGCCTTGATCACCTCGCCGAGCTGCTTGCCGCCGGCAATACCGGCCGCAAGGTTGTCGATGCCGACAAAATACATGCCGGGATCGGCGATATCATAGGTGACGACCGGGATATTGGCGGCCTTGAGCACGGCGGCGATCGCCGGGTTGGACGACGGCTGGCCATTGAACTGGATGACCGCGTTGACGCCTTCCTGCACAAAAATCTGCGCATTCTTCAGCGCCGTTGCGGGATCGTTGTTGTTGGAGAGTTCGACATAATCCCAGCCGTTCTTTTCGGCCAGCGCGCGGGCGACGTCGCCCTGTGCCTTCATCCATTCGCAGCAGGTATTGCCGCCAACGGCCATGCCGAGCTTGAATTTATCCTGGGCCGAGGCCGTACCGGCAAAGCCGGTTGCGGCAAGTACGAGTGTAAGCATCATCATGGCGATGACGCGCAGAGACCGACGCAGCATGGGTTCCTCCTCAAGGGTGCGATAGTCCGATGTCCGCCTGCCGGTTGATCCGGTTCTGGGCGGGATTTAGGCGGTAGCGAGTGTCGCGGCCTCCTCCTGATGATCGCCCGGAATGGCTCCGGTGATCAGGCCGACGATTTCGGACACCTGCGTGTCCTTGACTGTGCGCGTGGCAATCGAGCGGCCCAGCCGCATCACGGTGATGCGGTCGGCAACGGACATCAATTGCTGCATATTGTGGCTGACGATGATCACGCTGACGTCCTGCTTGCGCAGTTCGCGGATGACGTCGAGCACCTGACCGGTTTCGCGCACGCCCAGCGCCGCGGTCGGCTCATCGAGGATGACGATACGACGACCCCAGAGCAGCGCGCGGGCAATGGCAAGACACTGGCGCTGGCCGCCCGACATGCCTTTGACCGTCACATTGATCGAGGGAATTTTGACCTGCAGGCTGTCGAGCACTTCGCGTGCCCGCTGCCGCATCTGCTTGTCATCGACCAGGTTGAAGAAGCGGGCGACCGGGTTCTTGGAAATCTCCTCGCGGCCCAGATAGACGTTCTGATAGGCGGTCATGGTGTCGACCAAAGCCAGGTCCTGGTAGACCGTCTCGATCCCCGCATCCATGGCGTCCTGCGCGCGGCGCAACTGGATCGGCGCACCATCGACCAGCACTTCGCCACTGCTGGCGCTGACGATACCGGACAGGATTTTGAGTAGCGTCGACTTGCCGGCGCCATTATCGCCGACCAGCCCCAGCACTTCGTGCCGATTCAACGTCAGCGACGCATCGGCCAGCGCGATCACGGCACCAAAATGCCGCGCGATATGGCGTGCTTCAAGCACAGGCTGAGCTACCGGATCATTCATGAGTACGCCTCCTGATGTTCCATATTTGGAACACTCGTACCATATATAGAACGCTAGCGTGCTGGGAGGCTGGGTGTCAAGGCACCTGTAGCGTCTCAGACCAACGACTAATAGGACCAGCTAGACGACGGCTTCCAGCACGTCGCGATCGGCCAGCGTCATGCCGAAACCGGGTGCCTCCGATAGCCGAAGCTTGCCGTTCTGCGGCATTGGCTCGCCCTCGAACAGGTCGCCAAACACCGGCATGATGGTCTGCCCGTCGGGGCTGGCGGCCACATATTCGCAAAAGGCCGGCCCCGGCTGGCTGGCGATGAACTGATACGAATACGGCCCGCTGCCATGCGGCACGACCGGAATGTCGTACGCCGAGGCATGCGCTGCGATCTTGAGCAATTCGGTCATCCCCCCGACCCACATCACGTCAGGCTGCACGATATCGAGCGTGCGCTCCTCGATCAGCCGACGGAAGCCGTAGCGGGTATATTCGTGCTCGCCGGTGGTCCATTTGAGTGTGGGATGCGCGTGCTTGATGGCGCGGAACCCCTCGATATCCTCGGGCGACAATACCTCTTCCCACCAATGGATATTGAGATGCTTGCAGGCTTCCGCCAGCCGGATCGCATAGTCCACCGTCAGCGACATGTAGCAATCGACCATCAGCGGATAGTCGGGCCCTACCGTTTCGCGATGCGCCGCGAGGAACGCCACGTTCGCCCGCAGCCCTTCCTCGCCATCGAAATGGCTATGCGGCAGCGGCACTTTGGCGCCCCAGAAGCCGAGGGCCTTGATGGCGTCCGGCGCCGGGCCGGTGCAGTAGAAGGTGATCTCGTCGCGGCTGAGCCCACCGATCAGATTATAGACCGGCTCGTTCCGCACCTTGCCCACCAGGTCCCACAGCGCCAGGTCGACGGCACTGATCGCCATGATCGGCAGCCCTTTGCGGCCATAGGGCAGCGAGGAGCGATAGAGCTGGTCCCAGATCAGGTTGAGATTGCGCGCATCCTGGCCCACCACGAACCGCGCAAAATGGTGCTTGATCAACCATGCCGCCGGCGCGCCACCACTGCCGGTCGCGACCCCGACCGTGCCGTCCTCGGTTTCGATCTCGACCACCAGAGCACCCAGCACGCCGATGCCCCAGCTCGACCGCTTCTCGCGGAACGCCGGATAGCCCGACATCGGATTGGAAATCAGCGAGTCCACCAGCCAGTGATTGGACAGGCCCGGCTTGAAATAGGTCCCGGCCTTCGCCGATGGCTTGATCGTGTAGACCCGCAGATCCTTGATGCGGAAGGCCGCGCTCATGGCAGCAGGAACACGCGCTTCAGCGCTACCTGACTGGGCACGTTATTGGCATCCGTCTCCATCACGTCGGCCATATGCTTCCACCACCGCTTCATGATTTCGGTCTCGGGCAGCTTGTCCATGGTGTGATCGTCGGTGCGCGTCAAAATGCCGAATAGGTGGTGGGTCTCGGGATCGAGCCAGATCGAATAATCCGACACGCCGGCATCCTTGAGGGCCTGCGACAGCTCGGGGAAAATCTCGTCGTGGCGCTTTTCGTATTCGGCGGCCTGGCCGGGATTGAGGTTCATGCGGAAGGCGATGCGTTCTGACATTGTGGACCTACTGAAGTTTGCCGGCTTCCATGGACTGGATGGTGGTGTCGCGAACATGTTCGAGATGGGCGCGATAGGCGGCCACCGCTGCCGCCGCATCGCCCGCGACCAGCGCGTCGGCCACCGCGATATGTTGACTGACACTATGCGAAATCACGCCGGGCACTTCGCTGGCCGTCCGCCGCACATCCAGCCCCATGTCGTACAAGACCTGCGCCAGCGCCGATAACAGCTCGTTGGCCGCGCCGCCGTTGATGGCTTGGTGGAATTCGATGTCCAGCAGGCGGAAAGCCACGGGATCGTGCTCGAACGCCTTGCCGTCCACCGCCAGCTTGTGGATGCGCTGCCGCAGTTCGGGCGAGGCGCGCAGGGCACAGAGCCGCACCAGTTCCAGATCGACCACGGTACGGGCCTCGAACTGCTTGTGCACGTCATAGTCGGCGACCGACAGCATGGTATTGAACGGCGCGACCAGCCGTGTGGGCGTCAAGTCAGTGACGGTGTAGCGCCCGCCCTGCCGGCTCACCAGCACGCCCATCAGCGTCAGCGCCTTGAGCGCCTCGCGCAGCGGCGGCCGCGAAATGCCGAAGGCGATGCCCATCTGCGCCTCAGTGGGCAGCTTGTCCCCCGATTTCAGATTGCCGCTCTTGATCATCGCCATGATGCGGTTGGCGACCTGCTCGGCCAGCGACTTGCGGTCCAGCGCGACACCGCCAAAATCCTGGCCGCCCTCATCCACCAGGCCATCGCCCGGTTCAAAACCGCCTTCGAACACTGATGTCACCGGTTTGACCATGCTGCCCCTAGAGCCCGAGCCGATAGAAGCTGTTGGCATTGTCACGATAGATTTTTCGCGTGTCCGCCTCGCTCAGCCCCAGGTCGGCGAACGCCTTGTCGAGCACATCCACCCAGCGCGGCAAGGTCGTGGCCTGCAGGCATACCGGATAGTCGCCGCCATAAATGGTCCGCTCGACACCGAAACTTTCCAGCGTCGCGGCAATGAACGGGCGAAGGTCGGCCTCCGTCCAGGTCTTCTTGTCGGCCTCCACCGGCAGGTCCGACAGCTTGATCCACAGGTTCGGATGCCGCGCCAGCTCGGCGACATCGTCGCGATATTGCGCGATTGCCCCCTCCGCGATTCCCGGCTTGCCGCAATGATCGAGGATCAGCCGCACATTGGGAATGCGGCGGACGAACTCGCGCACGATATCCATCTGCGTATGATTGACGTTGATCTCAAAGTGATAGCCGAACTTTTCCAAGAGGTTCACACCCTCGACAAAGTCCCGGCTCAGCGTCAGCGCCCGCGGATCGGCATCGAACTCGACGATACGGCGAATGCCGCGCACCATCGGATGCTTGCTGGCCATCTCCTCCAGCATCGGCTCGACCCGGCTGCCCCATTCCAGCGGCGCCATCGGCACGATCGCCTTGAGGCGCTGGTCGCGCTGCGCCTCCTCTTCGACGAACTCGATTTCCTCAAGATACTGCCCGCTGGTCGGCGTGAAATCGGCATAGCATTCGAGGAACACCATGGCATCGACATCGACGCGGCCGAGCGCCGCCGCATAGTCCTCGATGTGATGGTCGCGGCCGAAAATCGGATGACCCTTGAACCCGGTATAGCTCAGCCGGCTGTGATCGAAGATGTGCAGATGCGTATCGATGATGGGGAAATTCGGCATTGGTGACGTCCCACTTCCGTGTTCATCAACGTGAACTTGCCGCCAGAAATGGCACAACTTTAGAACTTGTCAAACTTATTTTTGTCTGACAAGTTTCGCCTCGATCAAGGCGGCCGCAGAGCCACCAAGGGTCGGCGGAGGAGGTTCAGGCGATGTCACTGGCACTATCGGATCGTCGCCGCGTCGGCCGCACCGCGCTGGAATTGCCAATCTTCGGCTTTGGTGCCGCCCATCTGGGCGAGCTCTATCAAAAGCTCACCGAGGCCCAGTCCGATGCGACGCTGGAGGCCGCGTGGGATATCGGCGTGCACGCCTATGATACCGCGGCCTGGTATGGTCGCGGCCTCTCCGAGCATCGTCTCGGCGGGTTCCTTCGCACCAAGCCGCGCGCCGAATTCACCATCAACACCAAGGTCGGCCGCATCCTCACTCGCCCCGCCGATCCCAGCACGTTCAGCACCGCCCCTTGGACCGGCGGCCTGCCCTTCGATGTGGTGTTCGACTACACCTATGACGGCATCATGCGCTCCTACGAGCAGCTGCTGCAGCGCCTGGCGCTAAACACGGTCGATTCCCTGACCATCCACGACATCGACACCATGTTCCACACGCCCGAACAGGTCGCCGTATATATGAAGCAGCTCACCGGCGGCGGCATGAAGGCGCTGGCTGAACTCAAGGCCAATGGCGACATCAAGGCCATTGGGCTGGGGAACAATATCCCCGGTGACCTGGGCCACAAGCTCGCTGAAATCGATGTCGATTTCGCCATCGTGGCCATGCCCTATACGCTGCTCAACCAGACCATCCTGCACACCGATATGCAGCTTTGCCTTGAGCGCCGGGTCGGCGTCATCATCGGCGCGCCCTTCGCCTCGGGCATTCTGGTGACCGGCTCGGGCGCTGGCGCCATGTACGCCTATGGGGCGGCCTCTCCCGAAGTGCAGGCGAAGGTTCGCGCCATCGAGGCAGTATGCGCGGCACATGATGTGCGCCTGCCCGTCGCCGCGCTGCAATTCCCGCTGGCCCATCCCGCCGTCGTCTCGATCATTCCCGGCGCAGCCGGTCCTGATGAGGTTCGGCAGAACGTCGCGGCGCTCGGCGTATCGATCCCCGCCACCTTCTGGTCCGACCTCAAGACGCAAGGCCTGCTGGAAGCCGGCGCTCCGGTGCCCACACCGTGACCGACACCACGCCCCTCATCAGCGCCCGCGGCATCTCTAAGCACTTCGCTGCCATCGAGGTGCTGCGCGATGTCGATCTCGACCTGCAGCGCGGCGAAATCCACGCGCTGCTGGGCGAGAACGGCGCTGGCAAATCCACCTTCGCCAAGATTCTCGCCGGCGTGCATCGCCCCTCGCGCGGCACGCTGACGCTGAATGGCGAGCCGGTCGAGATTCTTAATCCCATCGTGGCGCAGAAGCTCGGCATTACCCTGATCCATCAGGAGCCGATCTCCTTCCCCGACCTGTCGGTTGCCGAGAACCTCGTGCTCGGCCGCGGCGACGGCGGCTGGTTCGCCAGAGTGCCGTGGGCGGAAATGACCCGCAACGCGCGAGCGCTGATGGACCTGCTCGGCGTGCGTATCGATGTCACCAGGCCGATGCGGGGCCTCTCCATTGCTGATCAGCAGATGGTCGAAATCGCCCGCGCGCTGGCGTCGGACAGCCGCCTCATCATCATGGACGAGCCCACCGCGCCGCTGACGCCCAAGGAAGTCGAAACCCTGTTCGGCATCGCCCGCCGCCTGCGCGACGAAGGCCGCACCATCGTCTTCATCTCGCATCGGCTCGAAGAAGTGCGCGCGCTCTGCGACCGCGTCACCATATTCCGCGACGGCAACAAGATCGCCACCGACACCATCGGCAATCTGACCGATGCAGACATCATCCGCCTGATGATCGGCCGCCCGCTCAAGGAATTCCGCCACAAGGCCCGCGCCCAGATTGGCGACGTGGCGCTCAAGGTCGAGGGCCTGACGCTGCCCGGCGTCTTCCACGACATCAGTTTTGAAGTCCGCAAAGGCGAGATCGTCGGCCTTGGCGGCCTGGTTGGCGCCGGTCGCACCGATGTGGCCCGCGCCATTTTCGGCGTCGCGCCCGCCACCAGCGGCACCGTCACCGTGGCCGGCAAGCGGGTCAGCATCACTGAGCCAGCCCAGGCCATCGATCTGGGCCTCGCCTTCGTTCCCGAAGATCGCGCCGCCGCCGGCATTTTCCGCACCCTGTCGGTGGAGGAAAACATCTCGGCCGCCGTCCCCAAGCAGGTCGCTCCCGCGGGCTTCATCCAGCGCGCAGTCGAAAAGGCCCTGGCACAGGAGTCCGTCCGCAAGCTCTCGATCAAGCTGGCCTCGCTGCGCCAGCCCATCGGCGAACTCTCAGGCGGCAATCAGCAGAAGGCGATCCTGGCGCGCTGGTTGCTGACCGATCCCAGCGTCCTCATTCTCGACGAGCCGACGCGCGGCATCGATATCGGCGTCAAGGCGGAGTTCTACGACATGATCGGCGATCTGGCCGCCTCCGGCCGCGCCATCCTCTTGATCTCGTCCGAATTGCCCGAGCTGCTGGCGCTGTGCGACCGCATCCTCGTCATGTCCGAAGGCCGGCTCACCGCCGATATTGCCCGCGCCGACGCTACGCAGGAAACCATCATGAGTGCCGCCGTGCCCCGCACAGCCCGCGCCGGAGTGGCTGCATGAGCGCGCTCCGCAATATCCTGCTCCGGCGCGAAGCCGGCATCGCGGTGATGATCGTACTGTTCTGTCTCGCCGTGGGCACGCAGAAGCCGCAATTCCTCACCCTCGATAGCCTGCGCATCATCCTGCTGCTGACCCCGCTGATCCTGATCGGCGCCATGGGACAGATGCTGGTCGTCGTCGCCCGCCATGTCGATCTGTCCATCGGCTCCATGCTCGGCTTTTCGGCCATGGTCACCGGCATGATGTTCAAGTTTCATCCCGAAATCTGGTGGCCCATCGGCTTCCTCGTTTCGATCGGCACCGGCGCCCTGCTCGGCCTGATCAATGGCCTCCTGGTCACGCTATTCCGCCTGCCCGCCATCATCGTGACGCTGGGCACGCTCAATCTCTATCGCGGCCTGACCTACATCGTCTCCAACGCCAAGCAGATCGACCGGCAATACGTCCCCTCGGCACTCAAGGCCATGTCACAGACCTCGCCGATTTTTGGCATTCCGTGGATCATCTTCATCAGCTTCGGCGTCGCACTGCTGACCTACATTTTCGTCATGCACACCCGCGTCGGCCGGCAGATTTTTGCCCTCGGCTCCAATCCTGTCGCCGCTCCCTTGCGCGGCGTAGCCGTGACTCGCGTCACGCTCTTGGTGTTTTCGATTTCCGGGGCGCTCTCCGGCCTTGCCGGCATTCTCTATGCCAGCCGCTGGGGTTTTGTGAATCCGTCCAATACCGGCTCGGGCTTCGAGTTCCAGGTGATCGCCGCGGTGGTCATCGGCGGCGTCTCGATCAATGGCGGTGTCGGCACCGTACTCGGCACTATCCTCGGTGTCCTGTTGCTCGGCTGCGTCGCCGCCGCCCTGCCCTTGCTTGGCATTCCCGGCACGACCCAAAGCGCCATCTACGGCGCCGTCATCCTGATCGCTTTGCTGATCGATCGCACCGTGCGGCAGCAGGGCATAAAGAGCCTTACGAGGGCGCGCGCATGAGTGCCATCCAGACGCCCGCCGCACGCGAACTGCCCCCCGCCCGTCCGCGTTGGCAGGTCATCGTCATCCGTCCCGAAACCATGACGCTGGTGCTGCTGATCCTCGCTTTGTTCGGCGCCAGCCTGCTGTCGCCCTACTTCCTCGATGTCGGCTATATCCTGCGCAGCTTCACGCTCTCGGCCGAATTCGCCATCGTCGCGCTGGTTTTGACCATGGTCATCATCGCCGGCGAAATCGATCTCTCGCCCGCCGCCAATATGGCGCTGTCGGCCTGCCTCTTCGCCTTCGCGCAGCAGGCCGGCGTGCCCATGCCGCTGGCCATCGCCATCGGCCTCTTTGCCGGTCTCGTCATGGGCGCGATCAATGGCTTCATGGTCATCCGCCTGCAAATTCCGTCGATCATCGTCACCATCGGCACGCTGACCCTCTATCGCGGCCTCGCCCAGGTCATCGCCGGCGACAAGTCCATCCGCGTGCCGGACTGGTTCATCGGCATCAACACCGTGCTGATCGCCGGCATTCCGCTGACCGTGCTGATCTTCATCGTCATGTCGGTCATCCTCGGCGTCGTGCTGTCCATGACCATCTTCGGCCGCCAAATCTACCAGATCGGCACCAATGAGGTCGCTGCGCGCCATGCCGGCATTCGCAGCCAGCGCATCAAGATGAGCCTGTTCCTGCTGATGGGTCTCGTCAGCGCCGTCGCCGGCCTGATGACCGCCTCGCGCCTCGGCTCCGTCCGCTACGATCTCGGTCTCGGCGGCGAATTGCAGATGGTGCTGATGGCCATGCTCGGCGGCACCTATATTTTCGGCGGCCGCGGCACCATCCTCGGCACCTTTCTTGCGGCGTGGCTCCTGGTCATCGTTTCGACAGGCATGACCGTCGCCAACGTCCTGCCGGCCGTCCAGCTTGTCGTGCTGGGCGTGCTGCTGATCGTCTCCATCATCGCCACCAATTTCATCTATTCCCGCACCCAGCGGTGACGGGCTATTCCGCCGGGAAACACCGGCACACTGAGGAGGAAGAAGTGCTCAAGAAAACTCTACTCGCCGGGCTCGCCATCGGCGTCGCTATGGTCACCACCGCCTACGCCGCCGACCCGATTAAGATCGTCTATATCGGCAAGAATACCGGCAATCCCTATTTCGACAGCATCACCGGCGGCTTCGAAGACGCCTGCAAGTCGCTCGGCTGCGAGTTCGAATTCGTCGCCCCGGCCACGGCCGAAGCCACTTCGCAGATCCCGTTTATCGAAGCGCAGATCCAGCGCGGCGTGAACGTCATCGCCATTGCCCCCAATAGCCCCGACGCGCTCAACCAGGTGCTCGATACCGCCAAGGAAAAGGGCATTCTCGTGCTGACCGTGAACGGCGATCTCGTCGGCAATGAAGGCCATCGCGACGCCACCATCCTGCCCGTCGATTTCACCAAGACTGGCCCGAACCAGGTCGAGCTGATGGGCTCGATGATCGGCTACAAGGGCGATATCGCCATCCTGTCGGCTACCACCGAAGCCCCCGACCAGAACACCTGGATCGCGGCGATGAACGACACGCTCAAGAACGATCCCAAGTACAAGGACATGCACCTGGTCGCCACCGTCTATGGCGATGACCAGCCCGAAAAATCGACCACCGAAATGGAAGCCCTGCTGTCCAACTACCCAAATCTGGTTGGTGTGATTGCGCCCACCACCGTGGGTATCGCGGCTGCCGCGCAGGTTGTGCAGTCGCGCGGCATCGCCGCCACCGTGCATGTGACCGGCCTGGGCCTGCCCAGCGAAATGCGCGATTTCGTCAAGGACGGCACTGTCTCGGCGTTCCAGCTTTGGTCGCCCTACAATGAAGGCTGGCTCGCAGCCCACTTCGCCGTCGGCGTCATCGGCGGCACCATCAAGAACGAAGTCGGCGGCACGTTTGACGTTCCCAACCTCGGCACCATCACCATCGCCGACAAGAACGCCATGAACACCCAGGCCGAACTGACCACGTTCGACGCGAAGAACATCGACGACTTCGACTTCTAACAACCCATCCGGGCGCCGGTCATCAGGCCGGCGCCCTTTTTCTCAATCCGGATTTTGCCATGAACACCTATGATTTCGCCGGCCGCACCGCCATCATCACCGGCGGTGGCCAAGGCATTGGCCTCACGGTCGCCGAAACCATGCTCGCCAATGGTGGCTCAGTCGCCATCTGGGACCGCGACGAGAAACTGCTCGCGAGTCTCAATGCCAAATACGCCGGCAATGACAAGCTGATCGCCCTGCGCGCCGATATCGGCGACATGGCCTCGGTCGATGCCGCCGTCGCTGCCGTGCTGGCGCGCTTCGGCAAGATCGACATCCTGATCAATAACGCCGCCATCGTCGGCCCCAATGCGCCCCTGTGGGAATATCCGCCGCAGGATTTCATGGACGTCGTCCATATCGGGCTGGTCGGCACGTTCTTCGTCTGCCGCGCCGTGGTCCCGCATATGATCGCCGCCGGCTATGGCCGCATCGTCAATCTCAGCTCCGTCGCCGGCAAGGAAGGCAATCCCAACGCCTCCGCCTATTCTTCGACCAAGGCCGGCGTCATCGCCTTGACCAAGTCGCTCGGCAAGGAACTGGCGAAATACGATATAGCCGTCAACGCGGTGACTCCTGCCGTCGCCAAAACCACCATGGCGCTGAGCCAGGATCCCGACTTCCTCAAGATGATCCTCGGCAAGATTCCGCGCGGTCGCATGCTGGAACTCAGCGAGGCCGCCTCCATGATCTGCTGGCTGGCAACCGCCGAAAACTCTTTCACCACCGGCGCCGTGTTCGACCTCTCGGGCGGCCGCGCCACCTATTGAGACTCAGCGCCAGTTGGCGCTGTCCCAATAGTCGAGCGCCGCCGCCAGTACGTCATGCGCCAGCGCCGTGCTGCCGTCGCGTTTTACGACGACGACGCGCTGCACCGTGTTTTGGTTGTAGAGGCTGACCATATAGTCCTCGACGGCGAGCGCCGGATAATCGGCAATCGGCACCGTGATCGCGTCGATCCGTAGCGTCGCACCGTCATGACGGCCCGAGGCGAGTTCGGCCACCTGCCCCAGTGCCGCTGACTGCGCCGCCAGCGTGGCGCGCCACGCCAGCACATCCGGCACGCCGAACACCCGCTCCGGCCTGTCTCGGAATTGCGCAAACACAAGGTCAGCGAAATGGTCGAGCAACACCGCCACCAGCAGCACCTTTCGCACCGACAGTGGCGCGGCAAGGCTGTGGCGGTGCTCCTCGAGGATCAGCGCAAACTGCGCCTCAAGCGTCACTGCGGTTTACGCCAGATGCTTGGCGAAGAAGGCCAGAGTGCGCTCATTGGCGAGCTTTGCACTGGCGGCGTGATACTTGTCCGCACGGTCGAAATTGCAGAAGCCATGATCGCCTGGATAAAGATAAATGCCCATATCCGGATAGCGCTTACGCAGCGCCTCGACCTGCTCGAGCGGAATGCCGTGATCGGCCTCGGCATAATGCATCTCGGTCGGCACCTGCGGTGCCAGATCGATATAGTTGAGCAGCCCGCCACCGTAATAGCCCGAAGCCGCCGACAGGCCGAGCCCGGCATGGGCTGCACGCCATGACGTTGCGCCGCCAAAGCAATAGCCCGTAATGCCGACTTTGCCGGCGCCGGCTACGGCCTTTATCGCCGCCTCGACATCCGGCAGCGCCGTAGCCTGGTTGAATTCTTTCATCAACTCGCCGATGCGGGCAAAGCCGGTCGGGCCGTAATCTTCGCTCTCATAACCCAGATCGACGCGGTCCATCAGCGCCGGCGCGATGGCCAGATAGCCCGCGGCCGCATAGCGGTCGACTTCGATGCGCACGAAATTGTTGAGCCCCCACACTTCGTGGATCACCACCACCGCGCCTTTGGCCGTCCCGGCCGGTGCCGCCTGATAGGCGTTGAACACGAAGCCATCGCCCGACGTCAGTTTGATCCGCTCACCCATGGTCTGTCCCTTGCTACGCATTCCAGGATCTACCGCAACCCCGGTTCACCCAAGTCTCTACCGCTCCAAAAGAAATTCCGCCAGCCAAACCAGCCATCCACACCCTTGCGACTGTCGCGCTCGCGCAAACTTGACCGATGATGCAAGAGGCCACCTCATTGAGAATATGCCGGGCTCTCGCACTATCTCCCCCACCCACCGCCCTTCCCGCGGGCTTGACCCGCGGGCCACTCTCGGTCGGGCACAAGCGGCGAAAGGCCTGCGGGTCAAGCCCCCGGGAAGGGCCGGTGGTGGATGTGGCTGCCCTATTAGATCCCTAGCATCCGCCGCGCCCGCGCAATGACCGGTGCATCGACCATCCGCTCATCTATGACGAAGCTGCCGGCGCCCGTCTGCGCCGCCTCCACCACGCGTCGCGCCCAATCCAGTTCCGCCGCACTCGGCGAAAACCCATCGTTGAGCAGCCCCACCACGGCCGGATGCACGCAACTGGCACCATCAAACCCATGCATGCGCGCCTCGCGCGCCGCCGCCACGATACCGTCGTGATCGGCATAATCGGCGGTCGAGCGGAGCATGCCGAATGACAGCAGCCCTTCCGCCTTGGCCGCATAATGGATCAGCAGCTTGGGCAGCCGCAGCACCTCGGGCACCGGCTGTGCGCCTAGCGCCAGCGCCAGGTCCTCGCCGCCCGCGCTCAAGGCCATGACGCGGGGGGCCTTGGCGATCAGCCGCGCGTCCAGCACCGCGCCGGGGTCCTCGATCAGTGCCACAAAGCTCATTTCGGGGCGGCGCAGCGGCACTTCGATCCGGTTCAGGAACGCCGCCAGATCGGCAAACGTCTGCGCCTGGCGCGCCTTGGGCACATAGAGCCCAAAAGCCCCCGCCCGGCACGCCGCCTCGGCATCGGCAAACATCAAGCCTGCGTCGGCATTGATGCGCACGAACACCTTGGCGCCATTGCGCCCCACCGCCGGTACCGCTTCCGCCAACTCGGCCCGAGCCGACAACTTGTCCGCCGGCAGCACGGAGTCTTCGAGGTCCAGAATAATCGCATCGGCCCCCCGCTCATGCGCCTTGGCGATGAAGCGCTCGGAGCTGGCCGGCACATACAGCAGCGAGCGCATCATGGCGTCACCGCCGCAGCAATTGCCGCCTCGTCCAGCCCCGCTTCCATCAGAACCTCATGCGTATGCTGGCCGATTTCCGGCGCCGGCAACCGCCACACACCTGGGGTTGCCGACAGCCGCGGCACGATATTGTGCATCGGTAGCGTTCCGAATTGCGCATCGTCCACATCGACGATGATCTCGCGCTCATCGAAATGCGCGTCCGCCATCGCGTCGGCGATATTGTAGATCGGCCCCACCGTGGCGCCGGCCTTGCGCATGATCGCCAGCGCCTCGCCGCTGTCACGTTGGGCGAACCAGACGCCAATCGCTTCGTCCACCAAGCCCCGGTGTTTCACCCGGTCCGAATTGGTGGCAAAGCGCGGATCGTCATTCATATCGCTGCGCCCGATGGTCTCGAAAATGCGGCGCGCCACAGGCGGGGTCGAGCCCGACAGCGCCAGGAATTTGCCGTCCGCGCAGCGATAGACATTTCGTGGCGAGGCGGTGTTCGACGCGCTTCCGGCGCGCTGCTTGATCTTGCCGGTCACCGCATGGATCGCCGCTTCCGGCCCGAGGATCGAGAACATCGGTTCCAGCAGCGACAGGTCGATCACCTGCCCGCGCGCCGTTCCTGCTTGCCGGGCGAACAGCGCCATCGTGGTGGCCGAGGCGCCATAAATGCCCGCGATCATATCCGCCAGCGCCAGCGGCGGCAGCACCGGTTCCCGATCGGGAAAACCCGTCCGGTCGGCAAACCCGCTCATGCCCTCGATAATGGTACCAAAACCCGGCAATTGCGCGTAAGGCCCGGTCTGCCCGAACCCCGATATCCGCACCACGATCAAATCCGGATTGCGCGCCAGCAACGCCTCGGGCGCGAGCCCCATGGTTTCCAACGTGCCCGGCCGGAAATTCTCGATGAACACATCGGCCCCGTCGATCATCGCCCGCAGCGCCGCCATGGCCGGAGCGTGCCGCAGGTTCAGCGCCACCGAGCGCTTGTTGCGCCCATAGGTCTTCCAGAACAGCGAATGCCCATCATCCTTCCAGTCGCGTAGCGGATCGCCATCGGGGCTTTCCACCTTGATCACATCGGCGCCGAAATCGGCCAGTTGCAGGCTCAGCATATTGCCCGCCATCAAGCGTGATAGATCGAGCACGCGGATGCCGTTCAACGGGCCCTTTGCGGCGGGCTCGAAATGCTTTGGCTCGCCATGCATCAGCGCAACCGCGTCCCCGCCGTCTTTTCAAACAGCATCACCTTGGCCGGATCGATGTGCAGATGGATCGGCTCATCCGGGCTCAGCAGCTTATGGTCGCGCACCACGATGGACACGTCCTGCTCGCCAATCCGCGCCAGCACTTCCTGCGCGTCGCCGGTCGGCTCGACCACCACGACCGTCGCCGGAACGCCGGTCTCGGCCAGCGTGATATGCTGCGGCCTGATGCCATAGACGATCCCGGTTCCAGCGGTCACCTCAAGCGGCGTCCCCAGCGGCAGCTTTTGTCCGCCCTTCAGCACCACATCCGTGCCGCCCTCATACCCGACGTTGAACAGGTTGATTTCCGGCGAACCGATGAAGCTGGCGACGAACAGGTTGACCGGGTTGTTGTAGAGGTCCAGCGGAGCGCCGGCCTGCTCGATATTGCCACCATTCAGCACGACGATCTTGTCGGCCATGGTCATGGCCTCGGTCTGGTCGTGCGTGACATAGATCATGGTCTTACCGAGCCGCTGATGCAGCCGCTTGATCTCGCCGCGCATCTTGACCCGCAGCTTGGCATCGAGATTGCTCAGTGGCTCATCGAACAGGAACGCGCGCGGATTGCGCACGATGGCCCGCCCCATCGCCACGCGCTGCCGCTGCCCGCCCGAAAGCTCGCGCGGCAACCGGTGCAGCAGCGCTTCGAGCCCCAAAATCTCCGCCGCCTCGTCCACCCGCTTCTTGATTTCGGCCTTGGAAACGCCTGCCAGCTTGAGGGCGAAGCTCATATTGTCAGCGACCTTCATATGCGGATAGAGCGCATAATTCTGGAACACCATGGCGAGGTCCCGTTCCTTGGCGGGCATGTTGTTGACGACCTTGCCCCCAATGGTGATCTGCCCCGAGGAAATGTCCTCGAGCCCCGCAATCATCCGCAACAGCGTGGACTTGCCGCAGCCCGATGGCCCGACCAGCACCACGAACTCGCCATCCTCCATCGCCAGCGAGATGTCATCCAGCACACTGACATTGCCGTAATGTTTGCCGACATTCTTGAGCTCGATTTCAGACATTTCCTGTCCTTCCTGTTCTCACCTCGCCCCTTCGGGGAGAGGTCGACGCGCAGCGTCGGGTGAGGGGGCCTTCTTCCTGCCTAAGCTGTCTCGACGATCTCGATCCGCCCCACACTGATCCGCCCGGCCGAGGCCAGCCGAATCCCGCTCATGCCGTAGGCGTAAGCGCTATCCGTCGCCTCCAGCTGCACCTTGCCGTCGATCGAGAACACCAGCCACTCGCCCTCAAGCGCAAACTTGAATTCGTAGCTCTTGCCCGTCTCCACCGCGAATGGCGCGCGCGCCAGCACAGTGGACCCGAAGTCTTCCTTGAGGATCACCACCTCGTCGCTATCGAACCCGGCCGCATAAAACCGCCCGGTCCCCTGCACGCGCGCCGTCACCAGCTGCGAGGTGCCCGACAGCCGCCGCACATCCGCGGTCACCGACAGGTCACGCGCATAATAGTGCCCGGTCCACATATCGGCATCGCCGGCCGTATGCCCATGGATGCGGTCGCTCTGCTTGGTCCAGTGCCCACGATTATAGGTGAAGCGCGAAATGGCGCCCCATTCCTGGATTTCTTTCGCGGGCAGGAGGGCAGTCCTGCCCGCGCCGCCGATCGTAAAATCGGCGAGGAAGAGTCGGCCGAGATATTTGAGGCGACCGAAATACTCGATCGAAATGCCGATCTCGTCGATCGCCTCGTCACCCTCGGGCACGACAAACTCATAGTGCTGCCAGCCCTCGCCGGACGGCACGTCCCAGGCGCCCGTCTCCTCGATGGCCCCACTCAGCGTGCGCCGCACATAGGGGGCAATGCGCAGATTGCCGTCACCGTTCCATGGGTCGAGCCACAGCTTGAAACTGACCTTCTGCCCGCCATCCACCAGCGGCGTGAACATCGGGCGATAGCGCTCGTCGTCGAAATCGCTGCGGCGATAGAACGGCTTCCAGAACACCCGTCCGCCCTGCCCGCGCTCCAGCCGGTCGAGCTGGATTTCCAGCGACCCGCGCGAGTCTTCAGTGTGCCGCTCCGTCCCGCCCTTGAGCGAAATCTGATTGAAGCCTTCGGTGCGGAAGCCATGCGTCGCGCCCGGCAGATCGAAATCGAACCGCACGCCGCGCCGGGTCATGTCTTCCAGCCACAGAGCCGGCACTTCGCGCCCGGCCAACTGCAGCGCCAACACCGTCAGCTCGCGCGCAAAGCTCGGGATATCGACGATGTTGATCGACCCGACGATGCCCGAGGCCACGAGGAAATCGTTGATCGGCTTGCGATACTTGTCCCAACCCGGCTGCAGCCCCTGGAATGTGCCCACGATCGCGCCGGCATTGCCGGCGTTGCAATCGGTGTCCCAGCCCGCCATCGTGGCGATCTCGACCGTGCGCGGCAGGTCGCCCTTGCCGTAGAGGATCGCCATCACCGTCACGCCCGCATTTGGAATGATGTGGCAAACGCCCGGGTAACGGTCATAGCCCCACTCGGCCGTCAGCATGTCGCGACAGGCGCGCCAGTCATCAGGATTGACCTTGAAGAAGTCGATCACCGCCTGCGCCACCCGCGCATAAGTCGAGCCCGCGTCGATCGTACCCAGCCCCGCCGTCACGATCTCGTCGATACTGCTGGCCTCGAACGCCGCCGCAATCGCCGCTGCGCAGAACCGCGCGCCATTGAGCCCGTCGCCGTCATGGGCCACGCTCGCCGCCATCGCCGACATCTGTGCCGCCTTGGCGGGGTTGCCCGGGTTCACCCAGCCCCAGCTATCGATGAAAATCTGCCCACCGATCTGCTCGGCCACGGGCGCGCCGTTCTGGGCGATGGAGCCCGACTGTGGCGCCGGAATACCGGCCCGAAGATTGCGATAGGCGGTGTGCTCGGTGGAGACGCCGAACCCGCCCCACCAATACATGCCGTGCTCTTCGGCCGCGTAATTGAGCCAGGTCTTGCCCACATCGGCGGCGGTCGCATTCAGCCCGTAGTCGCGCAGCGCGCGGATGAAATAGACCGGCCCATTGGTATCGTCATCCGCCGCGAAATTCTTGAAATCGCGCAGGTACTGCGTCACCTCGCCATAGGTCTTCTGGATGCGCTCATAGCTCCAGATGGTGGGCTCCACCGGGGCGCCAAGGCGCACGCCGATGGCCTTGCCGATGAAGCCGGCATAGATCTTTTCGAGGATTTGAACTTCGGAGAGCATGAGCGGTCTTTCGTCTAAAAAATCAGGAAAAAGCCAGCGCCGAACGGGCCTGGTCGCGCAGTGCGGCAGCCCTACGGTCGGCATCGAGAATGGTTTTGACAGTGTCGGTGAAGGCATCGGCGGACGCTGTCAGGTCGAACCGATTGGCACTGTTGAGCAGTTCCCGGTCCTCCGCGTCGATCACGCTTTCACCGTGCATTGCGCCGAGGATCGCCCCCGCCATGACCCCGATGGAATCGGTGTCGCGGCCCGAATTAATCCCGTCCTCGATGGACAGGCGGAAGTCCCCGCCATTGAGCAGGCAGAAGCCCAGGGCCAGCGGCAATTCCTCGATCGCGTTGAGCCGGCTCGGCCGATAGGCATCGGTTAGCCGCCCCGCCTTGTCCGCCACATGATTGACGTCGTCGCCCATCGGCGAATAGGGCGCGATGGCTGCGTGGAACGCATCGCACACTGCCTCGTGGTTGGCGCCGGTGCCGCGCAACTGTTTTGCCACGCCAACGATATCGACGATGGCTGCGCGCGTGCCGTCCTTGGCCAGGCCTAGGACAGTGTCGATAATGGCCTCAATCGTCGTGCCCGGCACGAAGGCCGCGGCGACGGCGGCGGCCACGATGCCCGCGGCCTCCAGCCCAAAACTCTCCTGATGCCCGGCCGCAAAGGCGATCGCCTCGTCATAGGCCGCCTTCGGATCGGCGGCATTCGCCACTCCGATCGGCGCGATATACATCGCCGCCCCGCAATTCACCATATTGCCCACGCCCCCTTGGCGCGGATCGCAGGCGCTCAATTGGTGGCGCTGGAAAATCCATTTTTCCGGATAGAACAGGCGCTCGATCAGCATGGTCTCGCGCTGCAATTCGGGCACATAGCGCGGTATCCAGGCAATCTGGCGCACCATGCCGTCGGCCATGTCCCAGGCGTCCAGATGCCGGCCCACATCGCCATAGATATCCATCAGCGCCAGCGTCATCAGCGTGTCGTCAGTGACAATGCCATTGCCGCGCACCCGCCCGTTTCGGGCCGACGCGTCGAGGTTCATCTTGTGCCACGCCGTATTCAGCGACGTCACCCGGCCATAACGCGCCCTGATATCGGCCGCCGACAGCTTTTCCACTGGCGCGCCAAGCGCGTCGCCCAGGGCAATTCCGTGCAGCATGGCGCGGACCCGGCCGCGAAGGGAGTTTGGCATTTTGGCTGTCTTTCAACTGTCGAAAAGGTGACCCCCACCCCGGAGGGAGGATCGGGATGGGGATCGTTCAGGTCACGCGCGGATTACTTCAGAACCGTGCGTGCATATTCGTTGAGGCGTGTGCCGCCTGCGGCATTCCATTCGGCCACATAGGCGTCCCACTGATCCATGCCGGCATCGCCGGAGATGAACTTGTAGACCCAGGCGCGGTAGACGCTTTCGGTAGCATCGAGATCAGCGGCGTAATCAGCCGGGAACACGAAGGCATTGTCGGCCACGAAGTTGTCCGTCACCTGCTTGAGCGCCGCCTGTGAGGCCGTGCTCATCCACGGCGTCGGCGGCGTCCAGTTGGCGGCGGCGAAGAACCGCGCATACCAGGTCGAGATCTTGTCGGTCATCGTATAGGTGTCGCCCGACTTGGTATATTCCGAGCCCTCAAACCCGAGCCGGTCCATCAGTTGCCCTTCAGGGCTGGCCATGAAATCGAGCAGCGCCATCACGTCTTCCTTGTGCTCGGACAAAGCCGACATGGCGAAACCGCGCGCTTCCTTGCTGACGTCGATGGCCTGATTGCCCTGGCCGCCCGGACCTTTCGGGGGAGCCAACAGCACCAGTTCGGTATCCGGATGCACCTGGCGCATCTTGCCGCCATAGATGTCGATGACTTCCGCCGACGATCCGAAGATCACCGCGGCGCGGCCGGTATAGAACTTGTCTTCCTTCACATCGAATTTGGAGGTGATGTATTCCGGGTCGAACAGCCCCTGCTCGCGCAGCGACGCATAGAAGGCGATCTTGGCCTTTTCCTGCGTGGTGATGCGCGAATTGACCCACTCGCCTGCTTCGTTCTGCATCCAGCTCGCCTTGACGCCAAAGGCCTGGTTGAAGATCGCGTCCAGCTCATTGGTATTGTCGGCCGTGGTCACCCCGTAGGTGTTGGCGACGCCGTCGCCATCGAGGTCACCGTCCTTGATCGCCTTGAACAGGGCCACATAGTCGTCGACGGTCTGCGGCGCGGGCAAGCCGGTCTTTTCCAGCCAGTCCTTGCGGATCACCGGCTGCGGCATGCGCGGCGGGTAAACGTAAAGCAGGTAGGGATAATTGGCCAAGCGCTGCACATTGTGCGGATAAAGCGCCGCCTTCAGGTTCGGCTCCTTCTCGATCCAGGGCGTCAGGTCTTCCAGAATCCCCTGCTCCACCATCTTGGCGTCGCCGCCCTGGAAATAGATCAGGTCCGGAATATCGCCGCCCAGCAGCATGACGCTGAGCGCATCGGCATAGCCCGAGCTGGGCAGGTCGACGATCTGGATATCGATATCGTGCCCCTTGGCCTTCATCGCCGCTTCGATGCGCTCGATATGGGCTACGTCGGGCGGATTGGTGGACACAAGGTCCTTGCTGACCATCCGGATCACCACCGGATCGGCAAATGCCGGGGCAATCGCAAACGCCAGCGCCGTGGACGCAAGCAGCAGTTTCTTCATAAGCATGGTAGTCTCCTCCTAGTGTTTTTGGTTCGTAGTCGCCGCTCGCGCGGGATTGGTTGGCGGCACTGAGGTCCTCATCCTTTGAGCGCCCCCGACATCGTACCCTTGGTGAAAAACTTCAAAATCAGCGGGTAGATCACGAGGATCGGCACGATGGTCAAAATGATCATCCCGGCCTTGAGCGCCCGCAGGTCGATCTGGCTGGCCCCGGTATGATTGTTGGCGGCGTCCACCCCGACGATGGCCAGCTTGTCGCCGCCGATCACGAACTGCCGCAGCACCACCTGCAGCGGCCATTTGTTCTGGTCGGTGATGTAGATCATCGCCCGGAAAAACTCGTTCCAGTGGAACACGATGTAGAACAGCGTGATCGTCGCCAGCGCCGGCTTGGCCAGCGGCAACACCACGAACCAGAACACCTGGAACGGGTTAGCCCCGTCGAGATCGGCCGCGTCGAGCAGTTCCTGCGGAATTTCCTCGAAGAAGCGGATCAGGATGATTAGGTACCAGGCGTTGACCGCCTTGAAGAGGATCACCGACCAGTAGCTGTCGAGCAGCCCCAGCCGCTTGTTGATGAAGTAGTCCGGAATGATACCCGGATCGAAGACGATGGTGACCAGCACCAGGAGGAACAAGATCCGCCGCCCCGGCAGGCCCGGCCGCGATAGGCCCCAAGCCATCAGCGCCGTAAACACGATATTGAGCACCGTGCCGGCGGCGGTGATGAAGATCGAGTTCAGCATGCCGGCGCGCACGTTCGGATGGTTGAGCAGCAGGCTCCACACATCGAACGACAGCCCGCGTGGCAGGATTTCCATGCCGCTCATGCCGGGCAGTTTCGCCGGATCGCTGAGCGATATTGCCAACAGGTTCAGCAGCGGCTGCACCGTCACCACGACCATCAGCAGCAAGGTGGAAATGATGATCGCGTATTCGATCCGCTCCAGCGGCGTGCGGGTATTCTGGGTCGCAGCCATCACCACACTCCCTTGCCGGTCAGTCGCTTGGAAAACAGATGCGCCATGAGGATCAGCACCATGCCCAGCACGGCCTTGAACAAGCCGGCAGCCGTCGCCAGCGAGTATTCCCCGGTCTGCAAGCCGATGCGGTACACATAGGTGTCCACGATATCGATCTGCGTGCGCACCACGTCGTTGGTGAAGTTGATGACCTGGTTGAGGTCGGCGCTGAGGAAAATGCCCGCATTGAGAATGAACAGCGTCGCGATCGTCGGCACGATGCCGGGGATGGTCACGTGCCAGATTTTCTGCCACCTGTTGGCGCCGTCCATCTCCGCGGCGTCATACAGCGCCTGATCGATGGCGATGATGGCCGCCAGATACAGCAGGCTGTCCCACCCCGCCGAACGCCACATTTCCGAATAGACCAGCACCCAGCGGATCGCCCCGGTATCGGTCATGAACGACTTTGGCGCTGCGCCGAACATGCCGGTTATGTCGTTGACCACGCCGTCGCTCGGCGAGAGTGCGGCGATGAACACACCGGCGATCACCACCCAGGAGAGGAAGTGCGGCAGGTACACCGCCGACTGGATGAATTTGCGCAGCGAGCCGCTGCGGACTTCGTTGAGCATCAGCGCCACGATAATGGGCACCGGGAACACGAAGGCCATCTTCATGCCGGAGATGATCAGCGTATTGAGCAGCACTTGCCAGAACACCGGCGAGGCGAACAGCAATTGGAAATGTTTCAATCCCACCCACAGGTTAGGTGGGATAATGCGCAATTGTTCGAAGGCGATCTTGGATTCCCAGATCGGCAGATAATGGAACAGGACGAAAAAAATTATCCCCGGCGCCATCATCGCGTAATACGGCCACCATTGGCGGATGCCGCGAGCGAGAAATCCGGCATGTTGGTCGCTTTCGGCCTTGGGAACGTTCCCGCGAATGGCCGCCAAATTACTCTGTTTGCTCTGTGCAACCATGGTCAGACCCTCCCTGCCCCCGCGGCAGCGCGTAGCGGGGTTGCCGTGGACAGGTCGGCGAGTGAACCTCGCTCGATCAGCCGGCACGGCAAATAGATCCGCCGGTGTTCCGGTCGGTGTTCGATTTCGTTGAATAGTCCCTCGACCGCCCGCTCGCCCAGGCCGCGGCCGGGCTTGGCGATGGTGGTGAGGCCGGGCCAGGTAAACTCGCCCGACGGAATGCCGTCAAAGCCGATAATGGACACATCTTCCGGGCAGCGCAGCCCGGCTTCGCGCACCGCCATCATGGCGCCGATCGCCATCATATCGTTGGCGGCGAAGACGCAAACATGGCCCACATGCGCCCGCTCCAGCAGGCGCCGCATGGCGATCCGCCCGCCCTCGACAGTATATTCGCCGTCCTCGGTCGCGAGGATCGCCGGATCGATATCGCGCTCGACACAGTGCTCATGCACGGCGCGCAAGAACCGCGCCCGCGCCAGACGCGATTTCGGCCCCAGGATCAGGCTTGGCGCCGAATGCCCTTTGGAAACAAGGTGATCCATACCCAGCCGCACGGCCTGGGCAATGTCCGAGCCGACGCTTGAGGTTTCGGTAAAGCGCTCGGCACTGGAGCCGATCAGCACGAAGGGCAGCCCAAAACGATCGAGATCGTCAAAGCTATCCGCCACCGGATTGATGATCGCGCCATCCACCCGGGCCCGCCGCAAGGCTCCCAGATGCGCCGCTTCCTTGGCCACATCCCAGTCAGACGAGAACACCAGCAAGGATGCGCCGCTCTCGGCCGCCTTGTCCTGCGCGCCCCGGGCGACATCGGCCCAGAACGGATTGGTGATATCTGGAATGACCAGGCCCAGCAGCCCGGAGCGGCCCGAACGCATGCCCACGGCCAGGTGATTGCGCTCGTAACCCACGGTCGCCGCAGCCTTCAGTACCCGCTCGCGGGTTTCTTCGGTGATATTGGAGGAGCCGGCAAGCGCCCGCGCCGCGGTGCTTTTGGACACGCCCGCGCGTTCTGCGACATCGATGATGGTGGGCCGTCGATTGCGGCTCGCGCTCATTGCCTCATCCCTGCATCGGTCTGCAAAACCACGGATTCTAAACGACCCGCTTCCCGACGCCATGGGAACGTTACCGCAGCCATTATAGGGTGTCAATCCCGCCACCAATGTGGCCTTATTGATAGCAAAAGGCGGCCCTTTCGGACCGCCTTCGCGTCAAATCGACAGTGTCGTTATCAGGCGCCGAACAGGTTCGACGACAGGAGGCCAAACAGCGTCGCCAGCGAGCGGACGACTTCGACCGGAACATTGGTGCCGGTGAAGGTGCCCGAGGCATCGACCTGCGACGGAGTTTCGGTGGGCACGCCATCGATGTCGACGGTGACGTACTTGCTTTCCTTCATGATGATCTGCGCCGAGATGCCATCGGCAGCGCTGAACAGATCGCTATTGGCGTCCGAAGAGGCAAACAGCGCGTCGTCGCTGGTGGCGTCGGCCGATGGCAGGGTCAGCGTCAGGTCATACTGGGTCTGTGCATCGACGCCGGGCGAGTCGGTCCAGGGCATATTGCCCTTGAGCACATATTCCTTGTCGGCGCAGTTCGCCGTCAGGTCCATGAACCAGCTCTCGGTCTGGTAGGCAAACACCATATTGCCCGACCAGGTGCAACCCTGGTCCGACGGCAGGCCGGCCGACGGCACGAACAGCCGCGACAGGTCGACCGTATCGACGCGCTGGTCGATCAGGGCCGCGTCACCACCGGTATTGATCTTGGCCAACACCGTGCTGGCCAAAGCCGCGGCACCGGTCGAGGTGATTTCCGGCTTGAGGTTCATCGAGCCCGAAAACGCCGCGGTCGAGGGCGGCACCTTGCCCAGCGCGAGGTAGTTGATCGACAGCGTCGAGCCATCGGTCGAGCCATCGCTCTTGACCACATAGCCGCCGGCATATTGCGTGCGCGGCAACAGGGCCTGGTTGGCCGGATTGACGATCGAGCCATTGCCGGCAACGGCGCAGGCCTTGTCCTCGCGCATGATCAGCAGCGAGGTGTGACCGGCCGAGCAGGTCAATTCGATCTGCGATTTCACCTGGGCATCGCCCAGCGTGACCGCAAAAGTATCCTTGCGCGAGGAATCCTTGAGGGTCGGCATCGTGGCCGCCACCGCAAAGGTCACGTTGGGAGGAATCGGCGCGGCCTGCGCAAATGCGGCAGCGGGAGCCAGGACGAGAAGGGGAAGGAGATAAAGCGATTTGAGTGCCACGGAAGTCTCCATAAATGTGAATGGGGCGCCTCGGCTTTCACAAAAACCACCGCCCGCCCGAACTAACGACTGCCATCAGGGGCCTTAACCCTGGCTGATCCACTTCTTCATGACCTGTTCAGCCAACACCTGTGTGACGAACGGCGCCGCTTTGCGCGCCACGCCGATGCCGTTGCCTCAAAACCTACCGGATTGAGGCACGCCCTCAGAAACTAACCTGAGGAAACACTGCAGTCATCACTTGACGAAAAAGAAGACCGTCAAGTCTTCCAGAAAAAATGATTCGAAACAATTCGTTAACTGCTGCATTCTCGTGTCTTGTTATGGGACAACTTGTTCTTTGCGTCTGTCCGTAGCGAGCATTTGGCCTTTACGCGAAAGGATTCCGAAAAATGCCTGATATTCAAAGCGTGCCGAAAAGTAACGGATCGCGCAAGCCCGTGCCGACCGACGGAGGCGACACCGAAGACGGATCGAGCGACTCTGCCGATAGCGGTATTCACCTGCAGGCGATGACCGCCACGAAAACCGTCGAACTTCCCGATCTGGTAGAACGGGCGCAACGGCAAGTTCAGCAGCACCTCAGAAGCGCCGAACAGGACGCTGCCACCTATCTCGACCGGATGGGGCTGATTGATGCCGAAATCGACAAGGCCGAGCAGGACAAGACACTTGCCGAAGATCAGGTGCGCTATTGGCAATCGGTGCAGGAAAACACCGTGCATGTAATCGATGTCTTGCGGCAGCGCCGCTCAGGCCCGCAGGCGGCACTCGATGCGCTTCGCAAAAATGGCATCCAGGGTTAGCCCTTAGCTAACCTGCCGCGGCTTTCGATGGGGACGTGCCTTCCGACGAATACGTAACGCCGCCGTCACAAGGACGGGAGAGCGCTGGTAACGTTTGCGTTTCGCGTACCATTTATCCGGACCCAGGCAACGAAGCCCCTGCGGCTACGTTGTGTGATCGTAGCGTCACCATGGAGACCCGCAATGGGCACGTCTGTCCTCATCAGCATTCTCATCACCTTCCTCGTCGTCGTGCTCATCCTGTGGCTGGTCCAGCGCCTGCCCGTCGAGGCACGCGTTCGCCAGATCCTGCAGATCGTGGTGATCGTGATCGGCATTATTTCCCTGCTGAAATACCTCGCCATTTTCTAGGCGCCGTCACAGCGCCGCTCCTCGGCCCCGTCCAACAATGGGCGGGGCCGTTTGCTTGTAGATCGTGCGGCCAGTTGGTGATGCCGGGCTGCAAATGGCGATTTTCTGCGCTTCCGGTGCTCACGTACAAAACGTACGTTGCGCTCCGGTTCTCGAAAACCACCATTTTCGCTCCGGCCTGACACAACTGGCCGCACGACCTACAGCGGCATCACGTCATTGATGAACTTGACGATGCGCGCCTTGGCTTCGGCCCCATGGGCGGCGGGGAACATCGACATGGCGTGCTCGCCGCCCGGATAGATCTCCAGGGTCTTCGGTTCGGCCGCAACCTCGAACATGTGCTTGGTGTCGGCGATATAGGTGTCGTTTTCGGTATTGATGAACAGCTTGGCGGCCGTGGACGTCGAGAGCGACACATCATCGGCGGCAAGGCCCGCAAAACCCAGCGGCGCCGATAGCGTCACGTAGCCCAAAGGCTTCGCCGCAACCGCGGCCGGCACGGTGACGATGCCGCCCATGCTGGCGCCAACCAGCACCAGATTGGCCGCTCCGCCGGCCTTGGCGAAGGCAATCGCCGCATCGAGATCATGCCCGATGGCGCCGATATCCTGCGTGCCTTCCGACGGCTTGTAGCCGCGGAAATTGTAGGTCAGCACGCCATAGCCCTGGTCGGCCAGGCTATTGGCGACATCGACCCAGGCCGCCTGGTCCAGATCGTATTGATGGGACAGGATGACGACATTGTCGCCGTCTCCGTACCACAGCCCCGAAAGGGCGATCCCGTCGTCGCTGGTGAAGGCGACCACCTTGGCCTCGGCGGCCAGCGCCGGCGCACTGAGCATCACGGTCGTGGCGACCGTCGTGAGTAGCGACAATAGAGTGGGTCGAAAATCCATGCTGTCCTCCTGCGCGGCCTTCTCGCCGGCGGGACACACTCGGGCGAAGCGCCCTTCGCAACCATGCCGGGATGGACTAGATATCATGCGGAATGGAAACCGCTCCGCCATGATGCCAGCCGCAGCCCAATCGATGTTTGTCGGCCGACAGTTCTTCGCCGGCTACCAGTTGCCGGTCGAACTGGGCCCCTATGATCCGGCGCAGGCATTTGTTGGCCATTACGGCTTGATCCATATTGCGCATGGCACTGGGCTGATCGAGGGCCCCGACGGGCCGGTCATGGTCGCGGCGCCCGCCGTGATCCTGCTCGATGAGACCACCCGCCCGACCATCATCCGCCGCCAGAGTCTGGTGCTCGACGTGCTGTTCTTCGAACCCGGCGTCATCAACAGCCTGTTCACGCCCGACCTGCTGCGCGCCACCGCGGTGTTCGACGGCACGGTGGAGCAGGACGCCTATCTGTTGCGACGCTTTCTCGAACCGGATGTGGCTGGACGGCCACTGCTGCTGTCGGCCACGCTGCACCAGCGCGTTGGCGAAGCCCTGAGCCGGGTGGGAGCCGAGGGTGCGGCGCAAATCGACGCGCATTGGCCCTGCCGCACCCGCTCTTGGCTGATCGAGTTGCTGTTCCAACTGCGCGTCGCCAATCCGCAAGTGCAGCAATTGACGACGCCAGCCTCGGACGACCGGCTGGACCAGGCGCTGCTGTTCGTGCACGAGCGGTTCAACACCGAATTCACCCTGGACGATGTGGCGCGCTGGTGCGGCAGCAACCGGACCCAGGTCAACCTGCGCTTCCGGGCGCTGACCGGCCAGAGCCTGCGCCAATACGTCATCGGTCTGCGCCTGCGGGTCGCCTCGTCGCTGCTGCGCGATACCGGCCTGCCGATTGCCGAAATCATGGCGCGGGTCGGCTACGAAAACGGCTCCAACTTCACCCGCACCTTCCGCGGCGCCTTTGGGCAGACACCGCGCGAGCATCGGCGCACAGTTCGACCAGGCGGCTGACGGCGGCCCGATAATCTCGTAAGCTGGGGCGAGGAGGATTTACCATGACCCAGCCCGTCATCGAACCCCGCCGCAAAGGCCGAAGCGGCACCCAGACCATGCTGATCCCGTCGCTCGAGATGGTGAGTGAGGCCATTGCCGCTGTGCCGCCCGGTCGTGCCGGCGACCTGGGCACGGTTCGCACAAGTCTTGCGGCGCGCTATGGCGCCGACGCCTGCTGCCCGGTGACGGTGCAGCGGCATTTGCGCACCATCGCCGAGCAGGTCGTGGCCGGGGACGGCACCATCCCGTTTTGGAGGGTGACCGATCCGGACCGGCCCAATAGCGCGCGGCTGGCGGGTGGAGTCGAGTTCATTCGCGCCCGCCAGGCGGCGGAACGCTAGGCGCGCTCAGGTATCGAGCGGGTCCCGCGCCGGCGTCATATCCATGACCTTGGGCGGCGGCGCGTCCGAGACGCCGGCGAGCCGGACGATCAGTCGCGCCAGGCTCGGGCCGGTCATCAGCACGACCAGGAACCGCGCCGTTTGCATGGCGATGACGAAAGGCACATCGACCTTGCTCGACGCGGCGATAATGGCCACTGAATCGGCGCCGCCGGGGCTGGTCGCCAGATAGGCAGTGAGCGGGTCGACGCCGGCGAACATCACCAGGCCGACCGCGAACAGCCCGCAGATGGCGATCAGCAAGAGCGTCGAGGCGAGGATTTGCGGGAAGACGCGCGCGGCGTGGCCGAGAATGTCGCGCGTGAACCGCAGCCCGATCGACCAGCCCGCCAGCGCATAACTGATGGCCAGCAGCCATTGCGGCAATTCGATCTGGATGATGCCGGTGTTCTGCAGCACGACGCCCAGGATCATGGGCAGCAGCATCGAGCCGGCGGGCAGACGCAGCCATCGGCCCACGAAAGCACCAATAAAGGCCAGTGCCAGGGTTTGCAACAGCGGCACCCAGACGATGGCGGGAAACCACTCGACCGGCGGCGGCGGCAGGCCGCTGCCACCCCCGCTGGCCCAGATGCGTGCCACCAGCGATGCCGCAATGGCGACGCAGACCACGCGGATATATTGCATCAGCGCCACGAGGCGGAAATCGGCGCCATGCGCCTCGGCCATGATGATCATGGCGGTCGCGGCGCCCGGCGAGGCGCCCCAGATCGCGGTGGTGCCGGGCAGCACGCGCAGCCGCGTCAACACCAGCCCGATCGCGTTGGCCGCCACGATGACCGAGAGCACCCCGATAGCGAAGATCGGCCAGTCCTTGGCGATTTCGCCGATCACCGAGGCGGGCAGCGCCCGCACCATCAGGCAACCGATCACCCCTTGCGCCAGCACGAACAGGTTGGGCGGCACCCGCACCGTGCCATCCGCGCCGGCGATGATGATGCCCGCCACCATCGGCCCCAGGAACAAGGCCGCCGGTAGGCCCGCCAGTTCCAGAATGGCGATGAAAATAACCGAAAGGCCGAGCAGCGCCACGCCCTGCACAGGCCGGCTCCGCCCTCCGATGGCGAAACGGCGCGACGGCTCCAGGAGTGAGGACATGGCTGGACTCGTGGCCGGAAAACTCGGCCCTGGGAAGGATCAATACCCGCGTGGTAGCGGCTTGCGCGGTCACATTCAACCGCCAAAAGCTCGTGTGAGCGCATAGCGGAATTGCGCCCGGCCGCTAATCTGCTATCCATCTGCGAGCGCTTCAAAAATGGCGACCCGGCAGCATGGAACGACGTTTTCTCGATCTCAGCCTGCCCGTCGGCCAGAGCCGGCGTATGCGCATTATCGAGCGCCCCGGACTGTGGATGAAGCCGGAGGCTTTGGCGGAACTGGTGGGCAAGCTGCGCCAGATCGCCTCGCGCACTTTGGCCGACAAGGATTTGGAATACGGCATCTTTTCCGGCGACAAGAGCCGGCTGGAGAGCACGTTCATTACGCTGGTGACCGACAGCAAGAGCGGCGCGCCAATCGCCTTCAATGCGCTGCCGGTGATCCCGCTGGAGCTGGACGGGCGACCGGTGGAGTTACTGCATCTGGGCCTCGTGATGGTCGATCCCGACCAGCGCAGCAAGGGGTTGTCCTGGGTACTGTATGGGCTGACGTGTTTCCTGCTGTTCATCCGCAATCAGGGTCGGCCGATCTGGATTTCCAATGTCACGCAGGTGCCGGCCGTGGTGGGCATGGTGACCGAGACGTTTTCGGAGGTCTATCCCGATCCGGCTGGTGGCGGACCGCGCAAATTCCGTCATCTGGTGCTGGCGCGGCAGATCATGAGGACGCATCGCTATGTGTTCGGGGTGGGCGCCGAGGCGGAGTTCGACGAGCAGCAGTTCATCATCCGCAACGCCTATACGGGCGGATCGGACAATCTGAAGAAGAGCTTCGAGGTCGCCCAGAAGCATCGCAAGGACGTGTTCAACGCGTTCTGCCAGCGCCATCTCGATTACAATCGCGGCGATGACGTGATCCAGATCGGCAAGCTCGACCTGCCGGCGGCGCGACGTTATCTGACCGACATGGTGCCCAAGGGGGCACTGGGCTTTGTGGCGGTGGCGTCGATCATGGCGCTGATCCAGCGGGCGATTTTGCCGGTGATCCAGTGGTTGGATGCGACGCGCGAATTTGGGCGCCTGCGTCCGAGGAGCAAGGCATGAGTTTTTCCTATGCCGAATTCACCAACCGCAACCTGGGATTCGTCGACGCGGAGGGCCAAGAGAAGCTGCGCAAAGCCACGGTGTTCGTCTGCGGCACCGGCGGCATGGGCGGGGCGGCGGTGCTGGCGCTGGCAAGGGCTGGTGTGGGCAAGCTGATCCTGGCGGATATCGACACGTTCGAAATTGGCAATATGAACCGGCAGGTGTTTGCTTTCATGGACACGGTGGGGCAGCACAAGGCGCAGGCCACGGCGGAAATTGTCAGGACCATCAATCCCGAAATCGAGACCGTGATCTACGGGGACGATTGGCCGGACCATGTGGGCGAGAGCGTCGCGGCTGCGGCGGTGACCATCAATGGCACCGATGATCTCGCGGCTGGGCTGCTGCTCTACCGCACTGCGCGGGCGGCGGGGAAGACCGTGATCGACGCCTATGCGTCGTCGCTACCCTCGGTCTATGTGACGCGGCCGGGCGATCCGATGCCGGAGGAGCGGCTGGGCTATCCGACGATCGGTACGGCGTGGAATGCACTGACAGCGGAGCAGCGCAGCAAAGCGTTCATGGCCGAGATCGAGCACGTCATGGTGCATTCCTCGGCGCGCAAATATATCGACATGGCGCTGGCCGGCGAAATGGCGGCGGGCAAGCGCAAGCGAATGTCCTTCGCACCCATGGTGATCACGACGGGCATGCTGATGGCTTATGAGACCATCGCCATCATCCTGGGCCAGACGACGAAAACCGATTGCCGCGGCTGGTTCTTCAACCCCTATGAGGGCAAGGTCGAGCGGCCGCTGCCGGGCCTGCTGTCGGCGATCATCACCCCGATCGCGCGCCGGCAGATCGCCAAGCTGGTGAGTGCCGCGTGACCATCCAGCACTCGCTTATCGCCGATAGCGTCGTTTCAGGCACCGCGCTGGCTGGCACGCTGGCCGCCATCGCGGTCATCCGAGCCCGCTCGACGCCGGACGGGTTGAGCGCGCGGTTCATTTTTGCACTCGGCCTTGTCGCTGCCCTGCTGGCGACGCGGCTGCTGTTCTGGAACCTCCATCCGGGCATTTTCGAGGTTTTGAATTACCTCTGTGCGGCCTGGATTCCACTGGCCGCCTTGCTGGTCATCGAGGGACTGCAGCGCCGCCACGCCCCGCAAATCCTCAAGTATGCGGCGCTGGCAGGCGGCCTCGTGTTTTCGGTTTTTGCGGTTTTCAGCCCTCTGGGCTTTCCGGTCTATTTCCTGCTGGCCTTCCAGCTCGCCAGCTTTGCGGCAATCTACCTGCTCGCCTGGATCGGCAGCGGCGGCCTGACCGAGCAGGAAAAGCGCGTCATCGCCCGCGTCCGCTTCGCCCTGCCGGTGCTGGTCGTGTTCCTCACCAGCGATTTCGGGGTGTTCGAACAGTTCGTGCCCATCCGGGCCTCGGGCGTCGCGATCCTGTTCTTCTGCTGGATGGCCATCGGCCCCAGCGGCGCCACGACCGGACGGCGGGAAGCTGGCGTGGCGTTTCTCGTCACCACGGCGCTGGCCGTGATCATCGGGGCGACGGCGACCGTCATGTCGCAGATGGATTGGGGGTTCCTGATCCAGGTTTCGGCCATGGCGCTGTGCACCGGCATATTGGCGCTGGTGCTCAACGAGGCGGTGCGCGCCTTCGCCGAGTCGCGCCGCGATGATGTGCTCAAGGCTTTGGTGACCGCCGATACCAGTGATGTTCGCCACTTCATCGCCAGCGTCGCCGAAGGCTCGCCGCTGCAAGGTTCGCGTGTGCTCGACGATGATGAGCTGGCCGATTTCGACGCCGTCGCCCTGCGCGCTGCCTTCGCGGCCAAGCCCGTCCTCAGCCGCAGTGATCTACCGGCCTTCCTCGATGATACGCGCCAGCAGCTCGATAGCCTGCTGACCACCTATGACGCGACCCACCTGATTGCGCTCTCGGCTACGCCGCTGATCCTGGCTGCCGCCACCATCCCGTCGGTGGGCCGCAATTCGGCGATCGAAACCGAACTGGCGCTGGTGCAGCGCATGGCCATGCTGGTCTCCAGCCGAAAGGACAATCATGGACCTGCGTGAGGGCGATTTCGACGCATTCTTCCAGGCGCCGTTCGACGCCTATGGGCAGGGCACGCCCTATGTATCGCCGATGCGGTCCGACTTGCGGCGGTTCTATGCAGCGGGGGTAAATCCGCTGTTCGCCAATGCGGCCGATTTTTCGTTCTTCACGGTGCATCGCGACGGCGAGGTCATTGGCCGCATCGGCGCGCATGTGCATGCAGCCTCCAACGCACTCTATAAAACCAACACCGCCTATTTTGCCTATTTCGATTGCGCCGACGACTCGGAAGCTGCCAAGACCCTCCTCGGTGCCGCAGAAAATTGGGCCCGTCAGCGCGGCTTCGATACCATCGCGGGCAATTTCAACCTGACGGCGATGCAGCAGATCGGCGTGACCACCGACGGCTTCGACGGCGTGCCCTATGTCGACCAGGTCTATAGCCCGCCGCACATCGCGCGGCTGCTGGCCGAAAATGGCTACGAGGCCTATTTCCCGATGCGCACCTTCGAGGTCGATCTGGAGAAATTCGATCCGACGACCATGCTAGGCCCCAAGCAGCAGGACATCCTCAACTCGCCCGACTGGAAATTCGCGCAGGTGACGCGCGCCACCATTCCGCAGCGGCTGGAGGATGCCCGCCAGCTGCTCAATAGCGGCTTCGGCCACAATCCGATGTTCGTGCCGCTGACGGCGGAGGAATTCGAGTTCCAGGCCAAGGAACTCAAATGGATCATCGATCCGCGCATCACCTCGGTGATACACTATAAGGGCGAGCCGGCGGCCATCGCGCTGGTGATTCCCGACCTGAACCCGTTCATCCGGGCGACAAAATCGCGGATTTCGTGGTCGACGCCCTGGCATTTCCTCGTCAACCGCCTGAAGCGCACCCGCGCCCTGGTGGTCTATGCCTCGGTGCGTGAGGACCTGCACGCCAGGGGCGTGATGAGCGCCATGATGGTCAATCTGCTGCCCATCATGCGAGCCGCCGGCTATCGCCAGCTCGGCGTCACCTGGGTGTGGGACGAGAACGCGGGCAGCATTCGACTGATGGAACACCTGAACGCCAAGCCGCTGCATCGCAATCATCTGTTCCGCAAAGCGCTGATATGAGCCGGCTCACCCAAGCCGAGCTGTTGCAGCTCGCTGCGGCCGCCAACCAGGCGCCCAGCGTGCACAATACCCAGCCGACCCGCTGGAAACTGGCCGATGACGGCGCACTCTGGTTGCTGTGCGACACCACCCGCCAGCTCGCTGTCGGCGACGTGACCGGGCGCGACATGCGCGTGTCGCTTGGCGCGGCGCTGGAAGCTACTGCAATCGTCTTGGCCGAACATGGCGTGGGGTTTGGCAGCGTCAGTTATTCCAACCTGCGCGCCGCCGTGCGGATCGAGCTGACCACCGGCGCGGCGGGCGATCCGCTGGTGGTGCAGATGCCGCATCGCTTGACCTGGCGGAAGGGCTTTGCGCCAGCATCGTGGGAAAACGCCCGCTCGCTGGTCGCCTGGTCCGAGCGGCACGAGGATATTACCCGGGTGGACGAGGCCGGCGAGATTGCCTTCATCTCGGCGCTGAACGAAAAGACCAGCCTCGCCTTCTATCGCAACGCCGCCTATCGCCATGAACTGCTGTATTGGATGCGCCTGTCGCCCACCGATCCGCGCTTCGGCATCGATGGGCTATCGGCGCCGGCTTTGGGCATGTCCGGCTTCGAGGCCTTCGGCGCCGGCCATGTGCTGCGCGATCCGCTGTTCGGGCTGCTCGACCGGAGCGGCATGATCGGCGGCCTGATTTCCGAGCACGGCCGCACGATGACCTCGACGGCAATTCTGCTGTTTCATCGCCCGATCGACGAAAACCCCATCGACACCGGCCGCGCGCTCTATCGCCGGCAGTTGGAGCTATCGGCGCGCGGCTTCCAGACCTGGCCGATGTCGGTGCTGGCCGACGACCACGATGCCGCCGCCGAAATCGGCGCGCACTTTGGCCTCGCCGACGATCGCCGGCTGATCACGGCCTGGCGCACCGGTCTCGTGCCATCGGGGCAATCGCTCAAGCGCGAGCGCCTGCCGACGGCAGCACTGATTACAACAGCTTGAGATAGTCCAGCAGCGCGGCCTTGTCGGGCTCGCTCATAGTATCGAACGGGGTTTCGTGCCCTATCGCGTGCAAGCCCGGCAGGGCGGTGTCGATCCGCACCGGCGCGGCCCAAGGCGTATAGTCGGGTGGCGTGATCCACATGCCGTCATGGTCCATGCCCGCAATGCCGACCTTGGCCAAGTCCAGCGCATGGCCGCCGACATCGAATTGACTGGGTCGTTCGGCGGGATGCATCAAATGCCAGAGCGTCGGCACGCTGCCATTATGCAGATAGGGCGCGCTCGACCACAGCCCCGTCAGCGGCTGTGCCACATAGTTGGGCGACAGGCGGGCTTGCAGCAAGCCGTCATAGCCCAGGCCATTGACCGCATCGACGCTGGCCTGATCGAACTCTTCCAGATAGGTCCGGTCGGTCCCTATATCGCCCTGCCAGTTCGGGAATTCCACCAGCGCCGGTGCGTCGATCCCCGCACTATAGGATCCGTGGCACGAGGCGCACGCACTGGCATAGACCAGGCTGCCGCGCTCGGCCGAGGCCTTGTCGATCTCGCCCGGAAACGGCTGCGGCTTGTAGTCCCTGAGCCAGTCCATGATGTGCTCGGCGTCATCGACATGACGCGCGGCAGTAGTGGGCAACGTCCCCATGCTGGGCACGGTAAAGAAGGCCGTCAGCCCCGCGAGAGCCCGAAGATGGGCGTCGGTGATGTCGCCGGCACGCATGACGCGGAGCGGTGTTTCGCCGGGCACCCCATAGGACCCGCCGGCCAGCAGCGACGAGCGCCAGATGCGGCTGCCCAGCTCCGGCACCGAAATGGTGGGATTGCGGTCGGCGATCTGGTCCGATGGAATGATGCCGAACCGCGCCTGCAAGGCCTGCAAGCCATTGGTTGCGCCGGACGTGCTGACCTCGAACGGCAGCAAGCGGCCAATCGTGGCTTCCTGCTTGGCCACCAGGTCCTTGACCCTGGACAGAACGACGGTCTTGAGCGCCAGCCACTCGCGCCAGTCCGTTTCGGGATAGAGCTTCTGGACGGCGGCCCAGATGAATTCTTCGTCCTCGGGCCGGTCGCGCAGCGCCGCGTAGAGTTCGGTCACATAGCGTTGCAGGTTGATCGAGCCATTGGGCGTGCCCAGCCAGAAGGTGGAAATATCAGGCCGGCCATCGGCGCCATAGACCACGCTGGCATGGCAGCCGGCGCACGCAATATTGCCGATCGTCAGCCCGATCGGCGGCAGGACGCGGCTCGCAAAGCCGATATTCTGGCCCAGCGGACCATTCAGGCCTGGTTGCGGCATGCCGGCGGGCCAATTGGCGATCCGCGTCGGGGTGACGAAGCCATAACTCTGATACATCGCGGTGACGGCCTGCGGCGTCACACCATCCAGGTGTCCACCGGCATAGCGCAAAGCCAGAAGCGCGGTCGCCAGCTTCCAGGGCGAGGCCGAGACCTCCAGCGCCTCCGAACTCAGCGCCGAGAAATCACCGAAGGCGAACTGCACCGCGCCCTGTTGCGCCGGGGTGAGAGCAAGCCCGTCGAACTGCGCCAGCGTGGCGCTACGCGCCTGCAAGTTACCGGACAGTATTCCCGCCGGATCGCCATCCACCGCCACGCCGACCCCGATCAGGGCCAGCAGCGCAAGGATGGGGACGAGGATGGTGCGCTTGTGCATGGCGTTACGCTACGGCAACAGGCTGAGGTAAGTCATCAATTCCCGCGCCGCCGCCTCGCCGGCGCGGTTGGCGCCGATGGTGGAGGCCGAGGGGCCGTAGCCGACCAGATGCAGCCGGGGGTCGTTGACAACCTGCGTGGCCAGGCGGCCGGTCATCTTGATGCCGCCTCCGGGCTCGCGCAATTGTAACGGGGCCAGATGATCGAGCGCGCTGCGAAAGCCGGTGCACCAGAGGATCGTGTCAACATCCTGGGTGGTGCCATCGGCCCACTTCACTCCGGTCTCGGTGATTTCGCTGAACATCGGCAAGCGATTGAGCACGCCGCGCTGGCGCATGGCGGCGATGGCGGGCGTCATCCGCAGGCCGGTGACCGAGACCACCGAATGGGGCGGCGCGCCGCGGCGCACCCGCTCCTCGACCAGCGCCACGGCGGCGCGGCCGTCCTCGGGGGTGAAATCCCCCTCGCGGAATTCCGGCTCGCGCCGCGTCACCCAGATGGTGGTGGCGACGCGCGAAATCTCGTCGAGCAGTTGGATGGCCGAAATACCGCCGCCGACGATCAATACGCGCTGGCCGGCGAAATCCGCCGCCTGTCGGTAATCGCGGGTATGGAGTTGGCGGCCCTTGAACAGGTACGCGCCGGGGTACTCGGGAATAAACGGAGTTTCCCAAGTGCCGGTGGCATTGATGATGCCGCGCGCGGAGAAATTGCCCGCATCGGTTTCCACCCGCAGCCGCTCGCCCCGGTTCACCACAGTGCTGACCTTGACCGGACGGAACACCGGCAGGTGGAAATTTTCCTCATAGGCGGCGAAATAATTGGGCACCGCAACCGAGGCCTGCACCTGCGCCTCGGTATTGACCGCATCGGCGAACTTCATGCCCGGCAGGTCGTGGATGCGGTTGACGGTACTCAGCGTCAGGGACGGCCAGCGGAACTGCCAGGCGCCGCCGGCCTGTGGCGATTGATCGAGCACCACAAAACCGCGCGCCGGGGCCAGGCCCAGCCGTTGCAGGTGATAGGCCGAGGACAGCCCGGCCTGCCCCGCCCCGATCACCACGACATCGACCTTGAGGGCGACGCGCGCGACCTCGAGGCCGCCCGGCGCGGGATTTTCTTGTGCGGCGCTCATGGCAAACCTGTCCCGGACCTAGCCGATCTTGCCGCCCAGTTCATCATCGATATAGACGCGCAAGAGCGCATCGAGGTCCGCGTCGGCGGTAAAGCCGAGGGCGATGGCGCGCTGCGGGTCAAAATCCTGGGCCCAGCCGTCGACGATTTTGACGATGGTGGGATCGGGCTCGCGGCGGATCAGGGCGACGGCCTTGGGGCCGGCGGCGCGTTCGAGCGCGGCGATTTCCTCGGCCACAGTGGCGCTGATGCCGGGCATCGACAGATTGCGCTGGGCGCCGAGTTGGGCGGTATCAAGCGTTGCGGCATGGAGCAGGAAGCCGACGGCGGCGCGCGGGCTGGCAAACCAGTGGCGCACGCTATCCGCGACGGGCAGGATTGCCTCCTGGCCGTTGAGCGGCTCGCGCAGGATGCCGGAGAAAAAGCCCGAGGCCGCCTTGTTGGGCTTGCCCGGCCGCACCACGATGGTGGGCAGGCGAATGCCGACACCATCAAGGAAACCGCGCCGCGAGTAATCGGCCAGCAGCAATTCACAGATCGCTTTCTGGGTGCCGTAGCTGGTCAGCGGCGTGTGGTGCTGCGTATCGGAAATGACGGCGGGGAACGGCTGGCCGAATACCGCGATAGACGAGGTGAACACCACGCGCGGGCAATAGTGCTCGACAGCACCGGCATGGCGGATCGCCTCGAACAGCAGGCGCGTGCCATCAAGGTTGATGCGATAGCCCTTTTCGAAATCGGCCTCGGCCTCGCCTGACACGATCGCGGCGAGGTGGAAGATCAGGTCGGGCCGTTCAACGAGCAACTGCTCGGCAATGCCGGGGGAGGAGAGGTCCGCCGCGATGGTCTGTGTGGGAATGGCCGTGTCCGGCTTCGTGGGCGCGATCACGTCGGCCAGGATCATGCCAGTGATCGGCGCGTCGCCGACCGTACCCGTCTGCAGCAAAGCTGCCGTCAGCTTGCGCCCGACCATGCCCGCGGCGCCGATTATCAAGACCTTCATGCGTTTCTCCCTTGCGGGCGCACATCACCATTGTTCAGGCGAAATTGTCCAGTCGGCAAAAACAAAATCGGCGCCCGAAGGCGCCGATTGAAGGGGTATCCGGCTCGGGCAACGTGGCCCCTGCCCTTGCCGTAACGGGATCAGTTGAAGCGGTAGCGCACCGAGGTGCGCAGTTCGTGGACCCAGTTATTGGCGATACTGTAGGGCGCCGGTGCCGCGTCGTTCTCGATCGAATTGATGTAAAGCGCGCGGTAACCGATATCGGCGACGACCGCACCGAAGTCATAACCGACACCGACCATGCCGGCGGCGGCGAAGCTCACATTGGTGTCACGCGTATCGGCAGGACCAGGGCCGGTGGTGATGAAGTCGTTGACCGCAAAACCGGCACCGGCGCCGACATAACCGAAGGCACCGCCGCTGGCGCCGTAGCCACCATTGCCGAAGCCGAAATCGTAGTAGACGTTGGCCAGCGCGACGGTCGAGCGAAGCGACAGCTTGTGGACGCCGTCCGTGACGCCGATCGTGCCGACCGGAACTGTGGCCTGCATGTTCTCGTTGCCGAGATAGTCGACGGTCGCGTCAACCCGCAGCCCGGTGCCGGTCTCGTAGCCAAAGCCGGCGCCGACCGAGTAACCGTAGCCATTGCCATCGATGGCAAAGACATTGGGCGTTGCGGTGGGATGCTGGACTTCCTTGGCCCAGAGCGTATTCCACGCCGCGCTGCCGCGCAGGTAGAACGAGCCCTGCACGCCGTAGTCGACATCGGGAACATCGATGATTGGGGGATATTCGGGGAAGTCGGCGGCAATTGCCGGCCCGCCCACCAGAGTGGCTCCTGCCACCAGAATCGCAGCTGTAAGCTTGCGCATGGAAATTCGTCCTTTGGGTTGCCACGACACCAGTCGATTGACCCCAATATCGGGCAATTTCCTTAAAGCTCACTTAACCTAAAGCTTTAACCCTAATGGGAAGCTAAATAGCTGTGCGCACCTATACTTAGCGGCCAGCGACGTTGCTGACGGCCGTTAAAACAACCTTAATAAATGAGGCTCAGGCGACGTCCTTGATCGCCGCTTCGATCTGGCCCACGACGGTCAGCACGAGGGCCGCATCGTCGGCCTCGCCCATGACGCGGATCACCGGCTCGGTGCCGCTTTCGCGGATCACCAGCCGCCCGCCAAGGCCCAGCATGGCCTGGCCATCGGCGATGGCCTGGATGACCTGCTTGTGCTGCAGCGGCTTGCCGGATTTGAACTTCACGCTGCGCAGCAATTGCGGCACCTTGTCGAAGCGCGCGCAAATCTCGGAGATTTCGCGGTCCTGCTGCTTGAGCACCGCCAGCAATTGCAGCGCCGCCACGAGGCCATCGCCCGTCGTGGTGAAATCGGACAGGATGATGTGGCCGGACTGCTCGCCACCCACATTGAAGCCCTTGGATCGCATGGCTTCGAGCACATAACGGTCGCCCACCTGGGTGCGCTCCAGCGTCAGCCCGATCGAACCCAGATAGCGCTCCAGGCCCAGATTGGACATGACCGTGGCGACGATGCCGCCGCCGAGCAGCATTTCGCGCTCCAGCCAGCTTTGGGCGATCACAGCCATGAACTGGTCGCCATCGACCACATTGCCCTTTTCGTCGATGATGATGACGCGATCCGCATCGCCATCCAGCGCGATACCGATATCTGCGCGCACTTCCTTGACCTTGGCGGAAACGGCCTCGGGGGCAGTCGAGCCGACCTTTTCATTGATGTTGAAGCCATCAGGCTTGTCGCCAATGGTGAAGACCTCGGCGCCCAGTTCCCACAGGGCAACCGGGGCCACCTTGTAGGCCGCGCCATGAGCGCAATCGAGCACCACGCGCAGACCGGCCAGGTCGATATTCCGCGGCAGCGTGCGCTTGGCATATTCGATGTAGCGGGTGCTGGCATCCTCGTCGCGATGGGCGCGGCCGATATCGCGGCCATGGGCGAGGAACTGGGTCATGTCGCTGTCGATCATGGCCTCGATTTCTTCTTCCAGCTCATCGCTGAGCTTGTAGCCATCGGGGCGGAACAGCTTGATGCCGTTATCGTCATAGGGATTATGCGAGGCCGAAATCATCACGCCCAGATCGGCGCGCAAGGACCGCGTCAGCATGGCAACGGCCGGGGTCGGCATCGGGCCGAGCTGGTAGACATCCATGCCCACGGCGGTAAATCCGGCGGTCAGGGCGGTTTCGAGCATATAGCCGGAGCGGCGCGTATCCTTGCCGATCACGACGCGGTTGCGGTGGTCGCCACGAACGAAGGTCTGGCCCGCCGCCATGCCGATCTTGAGCGCCAGTTCAGGGGTCAGCTTGGAGCCGTTGGCCAGCCCGCGAATGCCGTCCGTGCCGAAATACTTCCTGGCCATGTGCTGTCTCTTCCCTGCCGTGCGCGCAATACTAAGCGCGTCTGTCCCACGCGTCCGATAATACCACTTTTGGGCGGAATAGCGGAGATTTCCAAAAAGGAAAAGGGCCGCCCGAGGGCGGCCCCCAAACTAGACCAAACAGATTAGCTGCCCGGCTGCGGCTCGAGCCCGCCTTCCGGCGGTGCATCGGGGCGCTTCTTGCCCGACTTGCCGGCCGATGGCACGCCCGTTGCCTTAGGGGCAGCGGTGCCGTCGTCATCGGGACGAACCGGTGCCTTGCCATCCATCAGCGCGCGCAACTCGTCGCCGGTCAGCGTCTCGTATTCGAGCAGAGCCTGGGCCACGGCTTCGAACTGGTCGATATTACCGGTGATGATTTCGCGGGCGGCCTTTTCGCCGTCCTCGATCAGGCGACGCACTTCGGTATCGATCAGCTTGGCGGTGTCGTCCGACATATTGTTGGACTGGGTCATCGAGTGACCGATGAACACTTCCTGCTCGCTCGACTTGTAGCGCACGCGCCCAAGCTTTTCGCTCATGCCCCATTCCATGACCATGGAGCGGGCCAGCGAGGTCGCCATCTGAATGTCGCCCGAAGCGCCGCTGGTGACCTTATCGGGACCGAACTTGTAGATTTCGGCCTCGCGTCCACCAAACAGCATCGCCAGGCGGGCAACCGCTTTTTCGCGGGAGAACGAATAGCTGTCGCTTTCCGGCAGTGTCATCACCATGCCCAGGGCACGGCCACGCGGAATGATCGTCGCCTTGTGGATCGGATCGATGCCCGCAACCTTGAGCGCGATGATGGCATGGCCAGCTTCGTGATAGGCAGTCAGCTTCTTCTCGTCCTGCGACATGGCCATGGTGCGGCGCTCGGCGCCCATCATGATCTTGTCCTTGGCGTCCTCAAACTCGGCATGGGTGACAAAGCGCTTGTTGCGCCGCGCCGCCAGAAGAGCCGCTTCGTTGACGAGGTTCATCAAGTCGGCGCCTGAGAAGCCGGGAGTACCACGAGCCAGGGTCTTGAGATCCACATCGGGAGCCAACGGCACCTTGCGGACGTGCACCTTGAGCACCTTTTCGCGGCCGGACACGTCAGGGTTCGGCACCACGACCTGACGGTCGAAGCGGCCCGGACGCAGCAAAGCAGGATCGAGAACGTCGGGACGGTTGGTCGCCGCGATCAAGATGATGCCTTCATTGGCCTCGAACCCGTCCATCTCGACCAGCAACTGGTTGAGGGTTTGCTCGCGTTCGTCGTTACCGCCGCCGAGACCGGCGCCACGCTGGCGACCGACGGCGTCGATTTCGTCGATGAAGATAATGCAGGGAGCGTTCTTCTTGGCCTGCTCGAACATGTCACGAACGCGGGACGCGCCGACACCGACGAACATTTCAACGAAGTCCGAACCCGAAATGGTGAAGAACGGCACATTGGCTTCGCCGGCGACCGAACGGGCCAGCAGCGTCTTACCGGTACCCGGAGGGCCGACAAGCAGCACGCCGCGTGGAATACGGCCGCCCAGGCGCTGGAACTTGCCCGGATCGCGCAGGAACTCGACGATTTCCTCAAGGTCCTGCTTGGCCTCGTCCACGCCGGCGACGTCCTCGAACGTCACCTTGCCATGGGTTTCGGTCAGCAGCTTGGCGCGCGACTTGCCAAAGCCCATCGCGCCGCCACGGCCACCGCCCTGCATCTGGCGTATAAAGAAAAACCAGACGCCGATGATGACGATGAAGGGTAGCCAGGAGCTGAGCAGGATCGACCAGAATGGGCTCGATTCCGGCTCGCGCGCGGTGATCGAGACGCCCTTGTCTTCCAGGCGCGTGATGATATCGGCGCCGGCCGGCAGCGTGGTTTCGAAGCGCGAACTATCGTTCATCGTGCCGGAAACGACATCATTGGTGATGACGACGCTGGTGACCTTGCCCGCATTCACGTCGGTGACGAACTGGCTATAGCTCTTGTCGGCGACGGAGGCAGTGTGGGTCGACGACTGGAAGACCTGGAACAGGCCCATCAGCATAAAAAGTATCACCAGCCAGATGGCGAAGTTGCGGAAATTTCCGTTCATCAATCCTGTCCCGGGAGGGTCGGCGCAAAATCGCCGGTTTTGGTGTGCCGAATGTATGTCCCCCATTGGGGCGTTACAAGGGCAAGCCCTGCGGCCCTTTGGGCGTCGCGTCCAGTCTTTTCATCGCGAATGGGTTAATACGCACTGAGGAGTTGGATGGTTCCGGCCCTCAGACGGTTATACCCTCAATCGATCAGTAACGTCACCTTGATCCGCTCGTCGAAGGACCAGCCGCCCAGCGAGAGCACGCCGCCAGCCTCGTCGCGCACGATCGGGGCGGTGCGGATGGCTTCCGCGGGGGCCGTAACCTTGAAGCCGAGGAACTCCTCGAGCCGGTGGCGCGGCAGGTAATCGGCGACGCTGGCCGTCAGCCCCGCCTCGCCCGAGCCGTTGACGATGAGGAAACGCTGGTCCCAGACCAGCTCGGAATGCGGCAATAGCATCGCGTCCGACGGCAGCGCCCTGCCCGGCTCGCGAGCCACGAGGATGGCACCGCCACTGGTGCGCACCACGCAACCATGGGCCGTCGCGGCCTTGGCGAGGTCGCTGGTGGCCAGGGTGTTTTGCAGCCTCTCGACCAGGCCAAGCGCCCGCGGCTTTTGCCGCCCGCCGACAATATTCAGCACCCGCCCGAGCAGGCGCACCGCAATCGCGGGGATCAAGGCCGCATAGTCGGCATGGTCGATCCGCGCGGCCCCAAAGCCGTCCAGCGTGACCAGTTTCTGGAAATAGCCGTCGGCCATCTGGGCGATTGCCGCATCGGCCTCGCCCATGCGCTGGGCGAAGCGGGCCAGCGTCGGCGCGTCGAGGCCGAGCTCGGCCAAGGCCGGCATGGCGTTGCGCCAGCGCACCCGCTCATAATGCGGGTCGGTATTGGAGGGGTCTTGGGCCGGCGTCAGTCCCGCCTCTGCGACCACCGCTTGCAATGCGGATGGGTCGAGATCGAGCAAGGGCCGGTGCACGCGCACGCCCTCGACCGTGGTCATGCTTGCCATGCCCCGCAGCCCCTCGACGCCGCTGCCATGGGCCAGCCGCATCAGCACGGTTTCGGCCTGATCCTGGCGATGATGAGCGGTCAACAGGACCGGGACGCCATCGGCAGCCATCGCCGCGCCCATCAGCCGGTAACGCGCGATCCGCGCCGCTTCCTGCACGCCGGCCTGCGGCTTGGTGCCGGTCCAGCGCAGACCCGTCGCCGGGATGCCCAGGCTTTGGGCGACGGACAACACCATAGCGACTTCGCCGGCCGCCTCCGGCCGCAAGCCGTGATCAACCGAATAGACCTGCAGCCGAGGCGGCTGTTGCCGCCCGCTGGCCCAGCGCTGCGCCAAAACCATCAGCGCCAGGCTATCGGCACCACCCGACACTGCCAGCCCGATGGCCGGCAAATCGGCGACGGAAGCGAAGATCGCCTCCAGCGCCGCCGCATCATCGAGCCTTACGCTGGCGGACATTCGGCCTTGGTCTTTTCCGCCGTCAACCGAGTGAGGAAAGCCGGCGTCAGGTTGGTGTAGCGCTTGTCGATTTCGGCAAAGGTGCGGCAGGCCGTCTCGCGCTCCTCGGCACCCGACAGCGATACGCCCAGCTTGAGCAGCAGGTCCGGCGCGCGCGGATTGTCGGGCGCCTTCTGAAAGGCATTGAGCAGCACTTCGGCCGCCTGGTCATAGGCGGCGCGCTGGATCAGGGCTTCGCCCAGCCAGTTGGACGCATCGGTGGCCTTGGCATTGTCGGGATAAAGGTCGAGAAACTGCGTGAACTGCGTTTCCGCAAACGCATAATCGCCGCGCGTCATCGCCTCGTAGCCGGCATTGAACTGCGCGTCGGCATCGGCATCGCCCGTATTGGCGGCGGGCGCCTTGGGATCAAAGCTCAAATCAATGGGCGGAGCCTCCCCAATCGGCACGGCGGCGCCGGTGCCCAGCGGAATGGCCGCATCGCCATTGCCGGTGCCCACCAACGGATCGCCGGAATTGCCCAGCGTGTCCGCCGGCGTGCTGCCATCGGTGAAGCTCGGATCGATTTCTTCTTCGCCGGGCAGCGGCTTGATGCCCTGCTCGGGAATGTCAGTCATCGGCACGGCATTGGGGTCCTGCGGCAACGCCTCGGACGGCGTCGCGCCATCAGTTTGGGTTGCCGCCGGGGGTTTTCCCGGCGCGCCGCCTTCCAGCGCCGTCAGGCGCTGCTCATTGTCCTGGCTCATGCGTTCGACCAGCGTCTGCATCTGCGTGAGCTGGAAGGTCAGCCCATCGATTTGCCCATTGAGCAGCCGCATCTGTTCCTCGAGCTGCTGGATGCGTACCGACAACTGGGCCGCCTCCTGGCTCTGGGCGACGTGAATGCGCGCCGGCTGGGCATCGCTCATCACCACGCCGCCGATATCGGCGGGCGGCAAGGGCGAAACGCCGAACGCCAGCGAAGGGGCGAAGGCGCCGAGCATCAGCACCGACGCAAGCGCCAGCGTTCGTCCTCGGGATCGGATGGAAAGAGCGGTCAAAGCAGGCCTCCAAAAGGTCGCTGGGAGAGAGCGACGAGCATGGTCTGTAGCGGGCACGCAATAAAGTCGAAATTTGGTCAAAAGAAAGCGCCGGGGCCAATTAAGGGCACCCGGCGCTCTTGCCTCCAGTTTGCACTGGATGGAATGGGCTTTCCCGTTACGGGAGAGCCGGTTTTTTATTGGACAACAGTGACCGCGCGGCGGTTCTGGCTCCAGCACGAGATGTCATTGCAGATCGCCACCGGACGTTCCTTGCCGAACGACTTGGAGGTGATGCGCTGGGCATTGACGCCACGCGACACCAGGTAATTGACCACGATCGAGGCGCGGCGGGCGCCAAGAGCAATATTGTATTCGCGAGTGCCGCGTTCGTCGGCATGACCTTCGATCATGATGCGGTAATTGGCATACTGGTTGAGCCAGGCGGCCTGCTTGTCGAGCGTAGCCGAAGCTTCGGCGGTCAGCGAGGACGAATCGGTCTCGAAGAACACGCGGTCGCCGACCGACACCAGGAATTCCTGCTGGCTGCCCGGAGCGCCGCCACCGGGCCCAAGATTGCCGACACCGGTCAAGCCAGCATTGCTATTGGGCGAACGCGAACATGCCGCAATCGCGACGACGAAAAGCAGCATGGCGGCAGCGCGCAATGCGGTCTTGATGGGTGCGTTGATGTGCACGGGGAAGCTCCTGAAAGGCGATAATCTTAAGGACGCCATTTACCGCGCTTAATCTTAAGACCGGGTTTGCCGGTATAGTTAATTGTTGCCCTTCACGGCTGGAATGTGGCGGGAATCCGGGCTTTTTTGAGATGATGCAGATTGGCCACAGGTGCCAAGGCGGTCACGTTAAGGTTAAGTGGACCGGCGCCCCGGCACTGTCGACAGCCCGTCCACCGACTATAGGCTCCACCAGGAAATGTCGGATTGCGGACGCCGACAGCTCGGGGTGGCTGTTTCGGCGCCACCCCGCAAGTGCCGGCTAGAACTCGTTCCAATCCTGCGCTATCGCCGCATTGCCTTGGCTGAGATACGCGCGCGCTGGCCGTGATTTCGACGGAGCGACCACGACAGGCGCCGTGTGCGACCCAATTGAGCGCGGCACGTCCGCGGTCGCGAACACATCGATGATGTTATCGAGCTCGTTGGCCTGCGCCTCGGTCTGCTCGATCGCCGCATTGGTCTCTTCCACCAGTGCCGCATTGTGCTGGGTCATTTCGTCCATCTGCTGCATGGCGACATTGACCTCACGGATCGCCGAGGCCTGCTCGTGGCTCTCCCGCGAAATCGACTCCAGCGCCGCGGTGTTTTCGCGGATGTCGTCGAGCATGCCATGCAGCTTGGCGGCCGCGTCCGAGACCAGGCGCGAACCGCCCTTGACCTCGTTCGCCGACTGCTCGATCAAAATCTTGACGTCCGCCGATGCTGACGCTGCCGATTGCGCGAGCCGCCGCACTTCCACCGCAACCACGGCAAATCCCTTGCCCGCGTCCCCTGCCCGGGCCGCCTCCACCGAAGCATTCAGGGCCAGCAGGTTGGTCTGGAACGCGATATCGTCGATCAGCCCGATGATGTTGGAAATCTTGCTGGACGAGGCCGTGATGCGATCCATCGCTTCGGTTGCCTGGCCCATCACCGCGCCACTGTCTTCGGCCGTCCGCGAGACCGACTTGGCCTGGACGCTGGCGGCTTGCGCCTTGGTGGCGCTGGCTAGCACGGTCGAGGCGAGCTGCTCCATGGCCGCCGAGGTTTCCTCGATCGCCGCCGCTTGCCGCGTCGTGCGCTCGCTCAGGTCATTGGCCCCAGCCAGAATTTCTCCTGTCGCGGTCTTCAGCGTTCCGGACGTTCCCTTGAGCCTTCCGATGATGTCGGTCAGCGTATCGGCCACGCCGTTGGCGTCGGTCTTCAGCTTGGCGAACGCACCGGAATAGTCGCCAGTCATGCGTCGCGTCAGATCGGTATTGGCCAATGCAGTCAGCACCTGCCCAACATCGGCGATCCCGCGATCGACCGTGGTCACCAGATTGTTGACGCTGCTGGCCAGGCCATTGAGTTCTGGATCGGGGAATTCGGTTTCCACCCGCTTGCTGAAATCGCCGGCGATAGCGGCATCGACCACCTGTCCAAAGGCGCTCTGCAGTTCACCCATCATGCGCTGACGCGCCGCCTGGTCGGCAATGACGCGCATCGCTTCGGCTTCCGTCATCTGGCTGATCTTGAGCCCGTTCTCGCGGAATATTTCCACTGCCCGAGCCATGTCGCCGATCTCGTCCTTGCGGTTTTGCCCCTTCAGCTCGATGTCGAAGTTGTTGTGCGCCAGCGCCGCCATGTTGGCATTGAGCCCAGCAATCGGCCGGCTGATGCTGCGCGCGATCAGCACGCCGATAAGCAGCAGCAACAGCGTTACCCCCAAGGCGATGGCGCCGCTGGTCAAGGCCGCGCTCATGAAGATGCCATCGACCTGCGTCAGCAACACGCCCGAGGCAATGTTCCAGCCCCAGGGACGGAACACTTCAGAATAGCTGAGCTTGTCGAATTCGCCGCCCTTGGGATCCTTGAACAGATAGGTCTCATAGGCCGAGCCGTTGGCCACCGCATTGGTGATCATCTCTTTCATGTAGAGTTTGCCGCGGCCGTCCGCTTCGATCGAGCGGTCATTGCCTTCCTTCTCCGGCTTGGTGGGATGCATCAGCATCACCATGTCGACGGTGTCGATGAAGACATACTCCTTGCCCTGGTAACGGAACCCGCGCAGCGACGCCAAGGCCAGTGTCTTGGCCTCGTCTTCAGTGAACTCGCCTGCCTGCGAGCGGTCATAATAGTTCTGCGCGATGCTGACGGCCGCCTGCACCACGCTCTGCAGCTCGGTGCGTTTGAAATCATCAAGATTGGAGCGCAGTGTATAAAGCTGGAACGCCAGCACCCCGGCAAAGCCCACGGCAAAAACGGCGATGAGGCTGTAAAGGCGACGGGCGATGCTACCAGTGAGGAGGGCTGACACTGTTGGTCTTTCTGATTAGAGATGGCCACTCACGGCGAAGGATGGGCCTGGAACCTGAGTACCTCCCCGGCACTTAAGGTTCGGTAAACCACGTTATCTCTCTGATCGGGGCCTCTCCCAGCAACTTGGAATGCGTCAGCGGCAATCAATTATCGTCGAAATGGCGCAGTTTGCGAAGATACCGCCCGCTAGGTACTTTGCCTACATTTCACGCGGGCTACCGCTCCAATAAATACACCTTGTATGGTCATGGCTTGTTAAGCCTGCTTTCATGATGCTGTGCGGCTTAACGCGTTGTGAAAGCGCCCGGTTCAAAATGGACATAAAGGAGACCTATCATGCCCGCTTTGCGTTCCCTCACCAATATCGTCTTTGCCATTCTCGCCGCCTTCTCCACGCCAGCCCTGGCGCAGGACGTGCCGGCCGTGACGATTACCAGTGCGTCCGGCGCCGTCACCTACGATCGCACCCAGCTTGAGGCCATGGGCCTGGTCTCGGTCAAGACCAAGACGCCATGGAACGAAGGCGTGGTTGATTTCGAGGGTGTCCCCCTCGCAATGCTGCTCGAAAAGGCCAATGCCAAGGGCGACACCACCACCGTCACCGCACTCAACGACTACAGTGTCGACATCCCGACCGCCGATTTCGCTGAATTCGGCGCCATCCTGGCCGTCAAGCGCAACGGCGCCTATATGCCGGTCGACGACCAGGGGCCGTTCTTCGTGATCTACCCGTTCGACAGCAACCCGGTCCTGCAAGGCCAGCCCTACTACGGTCGTGCCGTCTGGCAGGTCAAGGAAATCTCCGTCCAATAGGCCGCGACTAGCGGCCGCCCAACCATGGAATGAACTTTTCCACCTTGCGCGTCCTACGCATAGCACTGACCGTCGTGATCCTGGGTTTCATCGCCTCGGCCTTCTACATCTCGGCCGTGGTTTTCCAGCGTCAGACTGCCCTCGAAGGCGTGGGCCTCGGCAACGTCACCTGGATCGTGGCCCAGGCCCCAAGCGAGTTTGCGCGCCTCGAACAGCGCGTCAGCGCCTTTGGCATGGCGGATGGTCGCACAACTGCCGACGAGGTCAAGCTCCGCTTTGACATCGTTGGCAACCGGCTCAAGACCTTGCGGACCAGGGATATCGAGGCGTTCGCGCTGTCCGATCCGCGCGTCGGCCAAATCCTGGACGACCTCGAAAGCGCCCTCGACAACACCAGACCCCTGCTTGCGGACCTGGCAGAGCCCGGCACGCCCGGCCGCATCCTGGCCATTCTGGAGCCGATCTATCCTAAGCTGGTTCGCCTTTCCACCGATGCCAATGTGTGGAACGTGGCGCGCATCGCGGCGGACCGGGAAAGCCTCTTCGGCCTGCAATGGGCCTTTACCTGGGTCGCCATCGGCATGATCGCCTGCGGCTGCGCGCTGACTGTCCTGCTGCTGCTGCACAACGGCCTTCTGGGTCGCGCCCAAGAGGTTCTGCAGCAGAAGGAGCAGAGCCTGGCCGTGCAGAATGCCCGGTTCGACGCGGCCCTCGATGCCATGTCGCTGGGTCTCGTCCTGCTCGACGCGCAATACCGCATCATCGTCTGCAATCCGCGTTTCCTGGCCATCTTCGGGCTGGACGAAGCCCAGGCCGCGCCCGGAACCCCCATCACCGACCTTGTCGACCCGGAACTGCTGTCCGACGCTAGCCATGAGTTTACCCGCGCCGACGATGACAACGACGACATCGCCGTCCTCAACGATCGCGCCCATCACCTGCCCAATGGCATGGTGCTGCTGGTCTCGCGCGACTCCATGGCCGAGGGCGGCTGGGTCTGCACGTTCGAAGACGTTACCGAGCGTCACCGCGCCCAGAACCGCGTGGTCCACATGGCCCGTCACGACGCCCTGACCGGCATGCCCAACCGGCTCTTGTTCTGGGAAAGCATCACCCAGGCCGTGCGCGGCCTGGACCAGCGCGCCCAGCCCTTTGCCGTGCTTTATCTCGATCTCGACCGCTTCAAGGAAGTCAACGACACGCTTGGCCATCCGGTTGGCGATGTCCTGCTGCGCCAGGTCGCCGAGCGCCTGCGGCATACCTTGTCCCCCCGCGACATTGTCGCGCGGTTGGGTGGCGACGAATTTGCCGTGCTGCACTATTGCCGCGACACGTCCCTCGACAGCACTCTGGAACTGTCCGAGCGCCTCATCGACACCGTCGGGCGGCCCTATCACATCGAGGACCACGAGATTGTCGTCAGCACCAGCATCGGCATCGCCGTAGCCCCGACCGACGGCAGCGATCCCGACCAACTGATGAAGAACGCGGACCTGGCGCTCTATTCCGCCAAGGCCGATGGCACAGGCACCTGCCGCTTTTTCACCTCGCGCATGGAACAGGTGCTGCGCACCCGGCACCTGCTCGAGGCCGACCTGCGCACCGGCATCAAGCTGAGCCAGTTCGAGCTTTTTTATCAACCCCTGATCAGCCTCAAGACCGGCCGGATCGTGTCAGGCGAAGCGCTGATACGTTGGCGTCATCCCGAGCACGGCCTCATCTCGCCGGCCGAATTCATCCCGCTCGCCGAGGAGACCGGCGTCATCGACGTGCTGGGCGAATGGGCATTGCTCCAGGCATGCCGCGACGCGCTGGCCTGGCCCGAACACATTCGCGTTTCGGTCAACCTGTCGCCGGTCCAGTTCCGCAAGGCGGGACTTGTCGATATGGTCAAGACCGTGCTGGCCGATAGCGGGTTCGACCCGAAGCGCCTCGAACTGGAAATTACCGAAACCGTCCTGCTGCGCAACAATGCCGCCAATCTTGAAGCACTGCTTCGGTTGCGCGCCCTGGGCCTGACTATCGCACTGGATGACTTCGGCACCGGCTATTCGTCGTTGAGCTATCTGCAGCGCTTCCCCTTCGACAAGCTCAAGATCGACCAGAGCTTCGTGCGCGACCTCGAAAACCGGCCCGATAGCCTGGCCATCGTGCAGTCGATCGTCACGCTCGGCCGCAATCTGAAAATGCTGACCACGGCCGAAGGCGTCGAGACCCAGGCCCAGCTCGACATCATCACCGAGGCCGGCTGCTCAGAAGCCCAGGGCTACTTTTTCAGCCGGCCTACGCCCGAATCCGAATTCCACGCCATGCTTACCCGGCAGGACCTCGAGAGCGGCCCGCTCCGCTCCAACAAGTGGTGAGGCGGGCCGCCGAGGGCCTTAGGGCGCGAAGAAGCCTGCGTCTTCTTCAAGCAGGTACTTCTTGGCCCCTTCGGCATCGATATCCAGCCCCAGGCCGGGCGCTTCGAGCAGGTCGACCATCGAGTTCTTGACGATCTGCTTGGGCAGGCCGATCACGATATCCTCCCACCACGGGTCCGAGGCGCTGGGATATTCGAAGGCGATATAGTTCGCCGGCAGCGTGGCGCACACATTGATCAGCGCGCCAAGACCCAGCAGTCCGTTGGCGGTGCCATGCGGCGCCATCATGATCGAGTGCATATAGGCGTGCTCGGCGACCCATTTCAGCTCGGCAATGCCGCCGATATCAGCGGGATCGGGACCAATGACACGCACCGCCTGCGTTTCGATCAGCTCCTTGAAGTTGTGGCGCAGGTAGATCTGCTCGCCGGTATGGATCGGCGTCGTGGTCGACAGCGTCAGCTCGCGATAGGCCTGCGGATTGACCCAGGGCACGTAGTCGCCGGTCAGCATGTCCTCGAGCCACATTAGGTTGTGCTTCTCGACCGCATTAGCGAAACGGATGGCATCGGGGAGGAACCAGCCGGGGCCGCAATCGAGCGCCAGCGAAACCTTGTCGCCCAGCACTTCCTTCATGGCGGTGACGCAATCGAGCATATGGTTGAAGCCGTGCTCGGATATCTGCCCCTGGTCCATGGCCCCGTGATAGCCCGCCTTGGTCTGGCGCGGGCCATAATGGAAGTCGTCGATCGAGTCCTTCATGTTGGAATGGAAGCTGATGCCCTGCTTGACCATGAAGAAGTTCTGCGGCTGCTCCATCATCCATTTGACGTCGGCAGCATAATCCTCCGGCCGGTCGCCGGTGCGCTTCTTGCGGATCGAGCCGTTATAGACGCGGACCTGATCGCGCACCTTGCCGCCGAGCAGCTTGTAGACCGGCACATTGGCGGCCTTGCCGGCAATGTCCCATAGCGCATGCTCGATGGCCGAGACCGCCGCCCCGTAGGGTTTGAAGCTGCCGCGCTGGCGGATCTTAAGCATCACCCGCTCGACATCGGTCGGATCTTCCCCGATCAGCGCCTCGCGGAAGTGCAGCACCCATGGCTTGAGGTAGGTCTTGGTGAATTCAACCTCCCCCAGCCCGTAGATTCCCTCATCGGTGACGATGCGCACGATGGGGTGCCGGCCAATAACGGCACAGCGCAGATCAGTGATTTTCATAGTGTCCTCTTATTTCACCGACGAGAAGGCGGTCGGCGCCAGCAATTGATTGGTGACATTGGCGACGATCTGTCCGTCGCGCTCCGATTCGTCGCGGGCCTTGTGCCAGGCCGGATCGGTGATGAAGGCGGTCCATTTCGCCTCGCGCTCGGCAAGGGATTCCCAGGCGAGGAAATAGGTGAGGCGCTGGTTGCTTTCGCCCACCACCGTGGTGAAGAACCCGGCCTGGCGGATGCCATGCCGGTCCCATATCGCCAGCGTGTGGTCGTTGAAGCGCTTGAGCAGTGCCGGCAATCGGCCGGGCAGGCATTCATAGATGCGAAGTTCGTAGATCATGGTTTCTCGTTCTTTCTTCACCTCTCCCTTTGGGGGAGAGGTCGGCGTGCAAACGCCGGGTGAGGGGGCCTTTACTGGGTGAGGTGCGTGGGGGAGGCCCCCTCACCCGACCCAAGAGGGTCGACCTCTCCCCCAAAGGGAGAGGTGAAGGACGCTCTCAGCTCCAGGTACGGTCCCAGGAATATTCGTCATCCCAGTGATCGGTGGGCAGCCAGATGCCTTTGACACCGTCCTGCAGGTGTTGACTGATAACTTCGTCGACAACATCGTCGATGCCCAGCCCCGGCTTGTCCGGCACGGTGATGAAGCCGTCCTGGACCAGCGGCTTGGGCAGGCCGGTGACGATATCGTCCCACCACGGCACGTCGGCCGAGTGATATTCCAGCGCCATGAAATTCTCGGTCGCGACCGCCACGTGGGCCGCCGCCATCGCGGCGATCGGGCTTTCGGCCATGTGGATGGCCATGGCGATGCCATGTTCCTGCGCCGCGTCGCCGATCTTCTTGGTTTCGAGAATGCCGCCCGAAGTCAGCAGGTCCGGATGGATGACCGAGATGCCACTCTTGAGCAGCGGTTCGAACCCCTCCTTGAGGTAGATGTCCTCGCCGGTGCAGATCGGCACCGAGGTGGCTTCCTGAAGCTGGCGATACTGGTCGGTATACTGCCACGGGATCACGTCCTCGAGCCAGGCCGGCACGTATTTCTCGATCCGCTTGGCGAGGCGGATGCCGTTCTGCAGCGAGATATGGCCGACATGGTCGATGGCCAGCGGAATATCCATGCCGATCACCTCGCGGACCTCGGCAATGTACTGCTCCAGCAGGTCGAGACCCTTGTCGGTGAAATGCAGGCCACTGAAGGGATGGCGGACATTGTGGGTGTCGTAGACCGCATTGCGGGCGCGCCGGTCGTCCATTGTCTTGGCCGAGCCGCGGCTGGGATGGATCTTGTAGCCTTCAAGCGTGCCGGCCGGGGCAACGACGGCGCCCGGAACGTCGGCGATTTGCATCAGGCCGAGGTCCATCTTGAGGAAGGTGAAGCCGCGATCCATGCGCTCCTTGAGGCGCTTGCCAGTCTCGGTGCCGCTCGGCTTTTCGGCGTCGGTATCGCAATAGATGCGCACCTTGTCGCGGAACTTGCCGCCCAGCATCTGGTAGATCGGCACCCCATAAGCCTTGCCGACGAGGTCCCACAGCGCAATCTCGATTGCCGATACGCCGCCGCCCTGCCGGCCATGGCCGCCGAACTGCTTGATGCGGCGGAACAGGCGATCGACGTCGCAGGGATTTTCGCCCAGCAGCCGGCTTTTGAGCATCAGCGCATACGTCGCGCTCGCGCCGTCGCGCACCTCGCCCAGGCCCACAATGCCCTGGTTGGTGTAGATCTTGATGAGCGCGGAGGTGAACGGCGCGCCGACGATCTCGGCGACCCGCAGGTCAGTGATCCGCAGGTCACTCGGGCTCGAACTCATGCGGATATTGTTCTGAATCGTCTCGGCGGCCCCCAATGTGGTCGTCATCAATTTCCTCCTCTGAAAATGCTATGCCGGGCGCTTGCGAGGCCCGTTTCTTTTGGCAACGCCCATCTGTTCGATGATGTGGCGTCCCGATCCTTCAACATGGCGTGCCACCACGGCGGCGGCGCCCTCGGCGTCCTGGCGCCTTATGCAGGCAATGAGTTCGCGATGCTCGTTCAGCACGGCCACGCGGCGGCTCAGCGAGGTGGGAAAGCGCCGGCTGATGGCGCGCAAAATCTCGCGGTGTTTCCACCACAGGTCCGCGGCATGGCGATTGTAGTGCCGGTCGTAGATCAACTGGTGGAACCGCGTGTCGAGCTGGCCGTGACGCTGCGCATCGGAAAAATTCAGCGCCTCGATATCGGCCTGCGCGGCCTCCAGCTCGGCAATATCGGCATCGGTGACGATCGACACGAACCACCGGGTCAGCGCCGGCTCGATCAGCACCTCGATCTCGATGATGTCGCGCACGAAGGCCTCGTCGATGGCCACCACCCGCGCCCCGCGATTGGCTTCCATGACCACGAAGCCCTCGCCGCGCAACTGCTGCAGCGCTTCGCGAACGGGGTTGGTGGAGGTGCCATAGGCGGCCGCGAGGTCAGCCACCTTGAGCCGCGCACTGGGCTCCAGCCGGCCGGAAATGATGTCCTCGCGGATCATCTCATAGACCTTGCCCGGCTGGTCGAGAGCCGGTTCAGGCGCTGTGAGGATGACATCGTTCTCGCTCATAATGCCTGTTTATGCGGCTTTTTGCGGCAAGCCAAGCCAGTTTGCACGTAAAATGCCACAAATAATGTACGATCTATCCGATCTTGACACATAGTTTGCAGTCTGCAACGGTCTTGTATGGGAGACGTGGGCAGGCAAGCCCGGCCCCAGGCAAGGCACCGAAACGACCTTGCGACTGAGGAGGCGCAGCGCATGCTGCGGGGAAGACCCGGTGCGACCAGGGGGTCGGACGGTCTTCCGAATATGAGGAGGACTATCGATGACGAATTCGGAAGACCGCGCGCAGCGGTCTGGCTCGCCGACCCGTCGGCACATCGCCAAGTTTGCTCTGGCGGCGATGGCAACCACATCCCTGATCTCGACCAGCGTTTACGCCCAGGCCGTCGATCTCAGCAAATGGTCGCCGGAATATGTGAAGTCGATCGCCGGCACCAAGGACTTCGACGCCGCCAAGGATTGCGGCGCAGTCGTGCCCAACGATTATGCCGGCAATGTGAGCTACTGGTACACCGGCCCGTTCGAGGCCGATCCGCAGATCGCGCACGACCAGGACAAGGCGTTCTGGGACGCGTTCCACGCGGCCTACCCCAACATCAAGACCGACGTGCAGTCGATCACCTATAACGAACTGCTCGACAAGTTCCGCACGGCGCTGCTCGGCAACTCCGCCCCGATGGTCATCCGCCTGCAGATTCTCGGTGGCGTCGAATTCGCCGCCAAGGGCTACCTGAACCCGGTCAAGCCGGAAGATTACGGCTTCACCGCTGCCGATTTCTGGCCAGGCGCCCTCAAGTCGGTAACCTACGACAACACGCTCTACGGCCTGCCGACCAATAACGAGACCATGGCCTTCATCTGGAATGCCAAGGTGTTCGCCGATGCTGGCCTCGACCCGGAAGCGGCGCCCAAGACCTGGGATGACGTGGTCGCCTATTCCAAGCAGATCCACGACAAGCTCGGCATTTCCGGCTATGGCCTCGTAGCCAAGCAGAACGCCGGCAATACGCCGTTCCGCTTTATGCCGCAGCTTTGGGCCTATGGTGGCGGCTCGCTCGACGAAGCGACCGCAAACCCGACCTACAAGTCGGTCGAGATCAACAATGCCGGCTCCAAGGCCGCCTTGCAGGCCGCGTACCAGATGTACGCCGTCGACAAGTCGGTGCCGGTTTCGGCCCTCACCAATACCCAGGCTGAAAACCAGGCGCCGTTCATCGCCGGCCAGCTCGGCATGATGATCGCCCACCCGGCTGAATACGCCAAGATGCTGGACCTCGCCAGCAAGGCTACCGGCGCCGACAAGGCCACGGCAGACGCCGTTGTCGCCAACATGCGCTATGGCCTGATGCCGACGGGTCCGGACGGCAAGCGCGCCGTTGTGTTCGGCGGCTCGAACATCCACGTGGTGAAGCCGGAATTCGTCGATGGCGGCAAGGTGGACGAACAGGCCGTCAAGGCGCTGATCTGCATGTGGGACAGCCCGGAATGGTCGACCAGGCTCGCCTGGGTCGGCTCCAACCCCGGCAACATCAACGGCTTCCTGACCTCCTCGATGAAGCAGCGCCTGGATACCATCAAGTTCCTGGACGTGACCACCTCGATGCTGCCCAACGGCATCCCGTTCCCGGTCCTGCCGGAATCACCCGAGATCATGAACATCGTCATTCCGGACATGCTGCAAAACGCCCTCACCGGCAACATGACGGTGGACCAGGCAACTGAAGACGCCGCCAAGAAGATCGAGACCATCATCGGCGGTGGTGGCGGCGGCATCTGATCTGCCTCTAACCAACCTCGGGCCGGCGGCCACTCGTCGCCGGTCTTTCTATTCATAGCCAAAGGTGGTGCCACCGTGAGCAGCGTACAGGGACAAGCGATTTTCCGGGATGTTCCTGGCCCCGCGCCTAAGCAGGCCAGCCTTGGCCAGCGCATGTACACCAGCCGCTTCGACTATCTCTATATCGCGCCGGCACTGCTGGTGATGCTGATCGTGATCGCCTATCCGGTCTACTACACGATCGAACTCAGCTTCTACAAAACCCCCGCGAGCCTGTCGCTGGCCGACAAGACCTTCACCGGGATCGATAACTATCGCACCGTCCTGACCAGCGCGATCTTCTGGAAGGTCACCTGGCAGACGATCATCTGGACCGTACTGTCCACGCTGTTCTCGTTCCTGCTCGGCCTGGGCGCCGCGCTGGCATTGCACCGGGCGTTCATCGGCCGGGCGCTGCTGCGCGGGCTCCTGCTGATTCCGTGGGTGGTGAGCGCTGTGGCCGCCTCCTATGTGTGGAAGTGGCTCTACCATTCCGATTTCGGCGCCATTGGGGCGCTGCTCAACCAGATCGGCCTGACCAAGGGGCCGGTCAACTTCATCGACAATTCCACCACCTCGCTCTACGCGCTGATCGTCGTCAATGTGTGGAAGGAGTTCTCCTTTGCCATGATCATGCTGATGGCCGGGCTGCAAACCGTGCCCGAATCGCTGCTGCGGGCAGCCCAGGTGGATGGCGCGTCGGCCTGGCAGCGGTTCTGGCACGTGACCTTGCCGCAGCTGCAGGGCGTATCGACCGTGACGATCCTGCTGCTGGTGGTGCAGAACTTCAACTCGTTCATCATCCCCTTCATCATGACCGGCGGCGGGCCGGTGGGTTCGACGCAGATCTGGATCACCCACATCTACGAACTGGCCTTCCTGCGCCAGAACTGGGGCGTCGGCGCGGCCTATGCGGTGCTGCTGTTCCTGATCATGATGGTGCTGGGCTACTTCTATGTCCGCGCCCTGACCCGCGGCGACGACAAGAGGGCCGGCGCATGACCACAATCACCGAAAGCGCCGTGAGGCGACGCAACGGCCCCGATTGGTGGCGCTGGACCGGGCGGCTGTTCCTCGTCCTGCTGCTGGGCTTCACCGTGATGCCGATGGTCTGGATGATCATCACCTCGCTCAAGACCGGTTTTGCGGCGATGCAGTATCCGCCGCAATGGTGGCCGGCCGAGCCGACGCTACAGAACTATACGCGGCTGCTCGACCCGTCGGGCCGCATCGGGCAGGATTTTCTGCACTATTTCTGGAACAGCCTCTGGGTTTCGACCATCACCACGATCCTCGCGGTGGTGGTGGCGGTGCCGGCGGCCTACGCGTTCTCGCGCTTCCGCTTCCCCGGCCGCAATTTCCTGTTCTTCGCGGTGCTGCTACGCAACATGTTCCCGGCGGTGGTGTTCCTCGTGCCGCTCTTCATCCTGATGAAGGCCCTGGGCCTTGTGAATACGCACGGCTCGCTGATCCTGACCTACCTCACCTTTGGACTGCCGCTGGCGATCTGGCTGCTCAAGGGCTTTTACGACAACATCCCGATCCAGCTCGAACAGGCGGCCCGCATCGACGGGGCCACGCGGTTCCAGGCGTTCATCTATATCGTCATGCCGCTCTCGACGCCGGGCATCATCGCCACCTCGATCTACAGCTTCATCGGGGCGTGGAACGAATACATCTACGCCTACACCTTCCTCACCAAGCAGTCGCAGATGACACTGCCGGTCGGCATCCAGCGCTTCTTTTCGGAGAATGCGACAGACTGGCCGGGCCTGATGGCGGCGACATTTATCATGAGCGTGCCGGTCGTCGTGCTGTTCCTCGTCCTGCAAAAATACTTCGTGCGTGCCCTCACCGAAGGCGCCGTCAAACATTAGGAGCCGAAGATGGCCGGGATTGTCCTCCAGCACGTCATGAAGACTTACGGCAACATGTATGCCGTCAACGATGTCAGCTTCACCGTCAACGATGGTGAATTCGTCGCCCTGGTCGGCCCGTCCGGCTGCGGCAAGACCACGACGCTGAACCTGATCGCAGGCCTGTTGCCCATGAGCGGCGGCGATATTTCCATCGGCAACCGCGTGGTCAACGATCTCGATCCCAAGGATCGCGATATCGCCATGGTGTTCCAGAACTACGCACTCTATCCGCAGAAGTCCGTCTACAAAAACCTCGCCTTCCCCCTCCAGATGCGCAAGCTGCCCAAGGAGGAAATCGACCGCAAGGTGCAGGACGCCGCCAAGCTGCTGGACATCACCCACCTGCTCGAGCGCAAGCCGCGCGAACTGTCCGGCGGCCAGCAGCAGCGTGTCGCCCTCGGCCGCGCTTTGGTGCGCGACCCGGCCGTGTTTCTGATGGACGAGCCGCTCTCCAACCTCGATGCCAAGCTGCGCGTGCAGATGCGCAGCGAGATCAAGCGCTTCCACCACAACCTCAATGCCACCGTGGTCTATGTCACCCATGACCAGCTTGAGGCCGTCACCATGGCCGACAAGATGGCGGTGATGAACGGTGGATTGCTGCAGCAATACGATACGCCCGCCAATGTGTTCTCCAACCCGGTCAATACCTTCGTGGCCAGCTTCGTCGGCAGCCCGGCGATGAGCCTGATCCCGCTGGAAGCTGCGGGCAATTCGCTCAGGAGCCCCGAAGGCTGGGAACTACCGCTGTCCCCCGCCAATGTGCGCAAGGCCGCCGGCTCGACCACCAAGGACATCGTGCTCGGTGCCCGCCACTCGACGCTCAAGCTGCACAAATCGGCCGTACCGGGCTCGGTGCCCGGCAAGGTCTACACCGTCGAGCCCACCGGCGACGTCACCTTCGCCCAGGTCTTCATCAACGGCGCCGTCGTCAATATCAGCCTCGCCCCCAGCGTGGTCATCGCGCCCGACGAGATGGTGTGGATCGAGTTCGACCAGGACCGCATGCATCTGTTCGACGGCGCCACCACCATGGCATTGCAGGCGGCTTAGGAGATCGTGGTGATCGACCAAAGGCCCCCTCACCCGCCGCTGCGCGGCGACCTCTCCCCCAAAAGGAGAGGTGCAGAAAGCACTGCGCCCACTTCACCTCTCCCTAGGGGGAGAGGTCGACCCGCAGGGTCGGGTGAGGGGGCCTTCCCCATGCACGAGACCACTTTATGAAAATCACGGCGATCATCCCCTACCCGACGTGGGTCGGCACGCGTAACCAGCTCATCGTCAAGGTCGAGACCGACGAGGGCATCTTTGGCTGGGGCGAAAGCGGCCTTTCCGGCCGCGAAAGGGCCGTGGTGGGGGCCATCGAGCACTATCGCGAATTCCTCATCGGGCGCGACCCGATGGCGATCGGCGCGCTGTGGCAGGAAATGTATCGCAGCCAGTATTTCGAGGGCGGCCGCGTGCTGACCGCCGCCATATCGGCCATCGATATCGCGCTGCACGACATCAAGGGCAAGGCGCTCGGCGTACCGGTCTATCAATTGCTCGGCGGCAAGCAGCGCAACCACATTCCCACCTTCGCCACCACCAAAGGCCCCTGCGGTCCCGAGATGATCGAGCAGGCCAAAGAGCTGATGGAGCTGGGCTGGGACGCCATGCGTCTCAATCCGGCCGCCCACGAAAGCCGCGGCATCTACGAGCCGCGCCAGTCCATCGGCGAAACGGCAAAATGGTGCATCAAGGCACGCGAGGAACTCGGCGACACCGTGGTGCTCGGCATCGATTACCACCATCGCCTGTCGGTCGCCGAAGCCGCCAGCTTCTGCCAGAAAATGCCTTCCGGTACGCTGGATTTCCTCGAGGAACCCATCCGCGACGAAACGCCCGAGGCCTATGAGGCCCTGCGCCGCATGACCGACATTCCCTTCGCCATCGGCGAGGAATTTGCCAGCAAGTGGCAGTTCCTGCCCTACATCGAACGCGACATCCACCAGTTCAACCGCATCGACGTCTGCAATGCCGGTGGCCTGACCGAAGCGATGAAAATCGCCGGCTGGAGCGAGGCGCACTACGTCGACGTGATGCCCCACAATCCGCTCGGCCCGATCTGCACTGCCGCGACCGTGCATTTCGGCGCCGCGGTCGCCAATTTCTCCTGGCTCGAAACTCGTGCCTCGCCCGGCGAAAAATATCACGGCTTCGATAATGCCGACATCTTCACCACCCAGCCGGTCCTCAATGGCGCGGTCTACGAGGTCAGCGAACTGCCCGGCCTCGGCGTCGAGGTCAACGAGGAGCTGGTGAAAAAACAAAGCTTTAAATTCTGGGAAGCCCCCCATCTGCGCCGCACTGACGGCTCGGTGACCAATTGGTAGAGACGACTTATTAGGAACCCAAAATGACCGAAATTGCCAAAATTACCCGCCCCTCCGCGGATCTTGTTGCCCGCGTGCAGGCCGTCGGCGCCGCCACCGCCAGCGCCACGCTCGCCCATATGGGCATCCGCAATTGCCACATCACGGGCCCCGTGAGCTTCAACAAGGGCAAGTCCATCGCCGGCCCAGCCCTGACGCTGCAGTTCATGCCCAAGCGTGAGGACCTCTACGGCGAAGGCGAATATGCCAGCGTCGAAAAGCAGTTGCATCGCCACGTGCTGTACCAGGTAGAAAAGGGCGACGTGGTGGTTGTCGATGCGCGGGGCGACATCACGGCCGGCGTGTTCGGCGATATGATGATGACCTATTTCCGCGGTCGCGGCGGCGCCGGCATGGTGGTCGACGGGGCCATCCGCGACTTCGTCAACGTGCAGAAGCTCGACATTCCGCTGTGGTTGACCGCCGTCACGCCGAACTTCCATACCCAGACCGGCCTGATGCCCTTCGCCGTCAACGTGCCAATCGCCTGCGGCGGCGTCACCGTTATCCCCGGCGACATTATCGTTGCCGATGACGATGGCGCGGTCTGCGTGCCGGTCGCACTCGCCGAGCAGATGATCCAAAACGCCACCCAGCATCACGAATGGGAGGATTTCTCCCGCATGAAGCTGATGCAGGGCGCGCCGCTGCAGCGCTATTATCCGCTGCACGAAGACGCCCGAGCCGAATACGAGGAATGGCGCAAGTCCAACCCGATCCAGCAGAGCTGACCGGATCGCTTCGCGCCTGGCTTCATCGCGAAGCCGGGCGCCTTGCACCAGCTTGACTTACTGTACGCATAGATATAATAAGCACGCTTACTAATTGCTTAGAGAGCGACGACCGCTCGCTGGCCGGGCGGCGTCTAAACGTCCCGGCACAATGCGAGCCTGGCCTGCCGCCTATCAGGTGTGCCATGGCCGCAACTCCCGTCTATTCAGCCCCCGCAGTGGTGGTCAAGCACAAGGGCTTGCTGACTGTCGCGCTCATGCTCGGCACCATCATGCAGGTGCTCGATACCACCATTGCCAATGTGGCCCTGCCCCATATGGCGGCGTCGCTGGGCGCGGCCCAGGATGAAATCAACTGGGTGCTGACCTCCTACATCGTGGCTGCGGCGATCGCCACGCCCCTGACCGGCTGGATGGGCGACCGGCTCGGCCAGCGCCGGCTGTTCCTGTTTGCCGTCATCGGCTTTACGGGGGCTTCGGCGCTGTGTGGTATCGCCACCAGCCTACCCGAAATGGTGATTTTCCGTGTGCTGCAAGGCCTCTGCGGCGCCATGATCGCGCCGCTGGCGCAGACGGTGCTGCTCAACATCAATCCGCGCGAACGGATCGGCCAGGCCATGGCGATCTATGGCATGGGCATCATGGTGGCACCCATTGTTGGCCCCACGCTGGGCGGATACCTGACCGAGAGCTTCGACTGGCGCTGGGTGTTTCTGGTCAACGTGCCGGTGGGTGTACTCTGCGTCACCATGCTGACGCTCTACATGCCGACCACCGAAATCAAGATCCGCCGCTTCGACTTCTTCGGCTTCTTCATGCTGGCGCTCGGCGTCGGGGCGCTGCAATTGATGCTTGACCGCGGCTCGGGCAACGATTGGTTTTCCTCCACCGAAACCTGGATCGAGCTGGGCCTGGTGATCTCGGGCATCTGGGTGTTCGTGGTGCATTCGATGACGGCGGAGTCGCCGTTCGTCGACCTGCGCATCTTCAAGGATTTCAACTTCACGCTGGCCACGCTGTTCATGCTGATGGTCGGCATCACGCTGTTCTCGGGCCTCGCCTTGCTGCCGCCACTGCTGCAGAACCTGATGGGCTATCCGGTGATTTTCACCGGCATCCTGATGGCCCCGCGCGGCGTCGCCACCATGCTATCGATGATCATCGTGGGCCGGCTCAGCGGCAAGGTCGATGCGCGTATCATGATGGTGTTCGGCGCCGTGCTGATGACCTATTCGCTCTACGCGATGACCGGCTTCGACCTGCAGATGGATGCCAGCCCGATTGTCATCACCGGGGCGATCCAGGGTTTTGGCATGGGGTTCATCTTCGTGCCGCTGTCCACCATGGCGTTCGCCACCATCGCGCCGGCCTTCCGCGCCGACGCCACAGCCATGTTCAGCCTGGTGCGCAATATGGGCCAGGGCATCGGCATTTCACTGGTGACGGCCGTGCTGTCCAATATGCTGCAGGTGAACCATGCCGAACTGGCCGGGCGCATCACGGCGACCTCGCCAGCCGTGCGCGACCAGTTCCCGCAATTGCTGGGTGCAAATACCCAGTTCACCGCCATGATCGATGGCCTGGTGCAGCAGCAATCGGCAATCCTGGCCTATCTGGACGATTTCTGGCTGATGGCGGTGCTGAGCGGGGCTTCCATCCCGCTAATCCTGTTGCTGCGCGGGGCCAAGAAACAGGCCGGCCCCGCCAAGAGCAAGGAACAGGAAGCCATCGAGCGCGCCCACGCCATGGGCGAATAGGTCGCCCTCCCGCAGGGAGGGCGACCAAGAGCGCCTATGCGCGCAGCGGCGACCACGCCGGGTCCGACGCATAGCTGTCGGTGGGGATGGTCTGCACGTTGCGGCCCCAGATATCGACGCTCATCAGCTTGGGGCCGTCATTGCCGCCTGGATCCTGGAAGAACATGATGACGCGCCCGTTCGGCGCCCAGGTCGGGCCCTCGGCGTGGAAGCTGGTATAGAGCATGCGCTCGCCCGACCCGTCAGGCGCCATGATGCCGATATTGAACTGCCCGCCCGACTGGCGGGTGAAGGCGATCAGGTCACCCTTGGGCGAATAGACCGGGGTCGAATAGCTGCCCTGGCCATAGCTGATGCGCTGCGCATTACCGCCACCGGCGCTCATCATGTAAATCTGCGGCGAGCCGCCACGATCGCTCTCGAAAATGATGCTGCTGCCATCGGGCGAATAGGACGGACCGGTATCGATCGCCTGGCCGCTGGTGAGCTGGCTCGGCTGCCCGCCGCCCACGGCCACCGAATAGATATTGGTGGCGCCGGCATTTTCCACCGAGAAGGCGATGCGTCCGCCATCAGGGGAGAAGCGCGGCGCGAAGGTCATCGCCCCGAACGAGCCGAGACGCTGCTGCTGCCCGGTCGAGAGCTGCAGGATATAGACCTGCGGATTGCCGTCCTCGAAATTCATATAGGTGACGAGGTCGTTATTGGGCGAAAAGCGCGGCGTCAGCGCCAGCGTGTTGCCCTCGGTCAGGTACTGAATATTGGCGCCATCCTGGTCCATGATCGCCAGCCGCTTGACGCGATTGGCCTTGGGGCCGCTTTCGGCCACATAGACCACGCGGGTATCGAAATAGCCGGTGCCGCCAGCGAGCGATTCATAGATCGCGTCCGAAATGATGTGGGCGACGCGACGCGACGAATTGGGATCCGTATTGTAGCTCTTGCCCACCACCTGGGTGGCCTGCTGCGTATCCCAGACGCGCACCGACGAGGAAATCTGCCCGCCGCGCTCAACCGCGCCCATCACCAGCGCATCCACATTAGCGGTGCGCCACGTGTTGAAATCGGGATTGTTGTTGACGTCCCCGACCTGCACCGGCAGCGAGGCCGGATCGAGCGGCAGGAAAAGCCCGGACCGGCGCAGGTTGTTGCGCACGATATCGGCGATCTCGGCCCCAAAGCTGGGGTCGGCCGAGGCGAAATTGGGAATGGCGATCGGCAGCGGCTGGAAATTGGCGCCCTCCACCACGATCTGCAGCGCCGCCATTGCCGATGGGCTGGCGGCCAACGCCACACCGCCCGCGAGGCCAAGCTTGAGCGCATTGCGCCGGGTCAGAAGGGTCATTTCGTCATCTCCATCTCAACGACCCCGGACTTCTGTCCAGATCGTGTGTCAAAATCAGGGACGCAGCGTGATTTCGATCTCGCGCCACTCGTTATAGGAATCGGCCGACAAACTGAAGGGCGCCGCCTGCAACACTGCCCGCTGCGCCGCCCGCGCCATCGATGCCCCAAGGGGCGACGGATCGGCGGCAATCACCTGGGGCGTACCCGCAACGCTGCCATCCTGGTTAAGGTTCACCCGCAGGGTGACGGTCAGGCCGCTTTCGGTTTCGCTTGGCAGCAGGTTCCAGAACTGCTTGATCTTGGCCTGCAGGCCCGCGATTTCCGACTGGCTCAGCGTCGCCGAAGTTCCATCCGCATCGCCTAGCGTGGGCGAGCCGCCCTGCCCGGTCGTTGCGCCGGTGGACGTATCCTTGTTGATGATGGCCGAAATGTCATCGGCCAACGAAGCGTCCAGCGTCGAGGTTGCCGCCTGCTCGCGCTTGGCCTCCTCGGCCGCAGCGACGCGCGCGGCTTCCTTGGCGGCGGCCTCTTTCTTCTTGCGCTCTTCTTCCTTCTTGGCATCGGCGGCGGCTTGCTGCTGGGCCTCTTGCTGAGCCGCCTGCTTGGCCGCAAAGTCTGCCCGCTTCTGCGCAAGATTGGCCGGCCGCGCCATCGGCGCCGGCACCGCCGGCTTGGGCGGTGTCGGATCGGGCGTCGGCGTTGGCTCGGGTGTCGGCTCCGGCGTCGGGATGGGCTCGGGAACGGGCTCTGGCGCGGGTTCGGGCACCGGAGCAGGCTCCGGCACGGGCGCAGGTTCTGGTACGGGGGCCGGCTCAGGAGCAGGGGCTGGCTCCGGCACCGGTGCGGGCTCTGGAACAGGTTCTGGCACTGGTTCGGGAACCGGGTCCGGCTCGGGGGTCGGCTCAGGCGTCGGCTCCGGCCGCGTCGCCGGGGTCGGAGCGGTATTGATCACCGGCGCCGGCGTCGGAATATCGGCCGGCTTGGGCTGTTCCTGGTTTTGCTCGGTATTGCCGGTTGGCTGCGCCAGTTCGGCCGGCTTGTTGGTCTCCACTGCCGAGGGGGTCGGCGTCTCGACAATTTTACTATCTAGCGAGCCGACGCGAATATTGGAAAAGTCCGAGATTGACACCAGGTCGACGGCGATGGATTCGGTTATCGGCTCCAACGGCTCCGCCTGCCCCAGATTGACCAAGCCAATGGTCAACAGGACGATGTGAGCTAGAGCCGATACGACGATCCCGGTGCGCATCTATGGCGTCCCTGGGGCTTTCTCGGTGATCAGGCCAATTTTGGTGAAGCCAGCGCCCGACAGCAGGCCCATGACCTTCATCACCGCGCCGTAGTTGGCCGCGGTATCACCGCGCAGGAATATCCGGTCCTCGGTGCCATTAGTGGCGAGCGCCGTCACCGCGGCGATCAGATCGCTCTCGGCCACCGGGTCTTCACCGACGTAGATGCCGCCTTCGGGCGTCACCGCCACCGTGATCGGCTGGGTCTGGCTGTTGAGCTCGTTGGCGGCCGTCTTGGGCAGGTCGATCGGCACGCCGGCCGTCATCATCGGGGCCGCCACCATGAACACGATCAGCAGCACCAGCATGACGTCGACCAGCGGCGTCACGTTGATCTCGCTCATCACCCCGCCGCTACCCTTGCGACGGCTGCGGCGGCTACCGCGCCGCCCGCCTCCGCCACCACCGCCTGCTCCACCCATGCCCATGGCTACTTGCCCCGGGCTTCGAGTTGGCGGCTCAGGATGGTCGAGAACTCGTCGGCAAAGCCTTCGAGCCGCCCGATCATCTTGCCGGCGTCGGACGATAGTTTGTTATAGGCGATAACCGCCGGAATAGCCGCGACCAGGCCAATGGCCGTGGCGAACAGAGCCTCGGCAATCGGCGCTGCGACCACGGCCAGGTTGGTCGAGGACGAGGCGGCAATAGCCGTAAAGGCGTTCATGATGCCCCAGACCGTGCCGAACAGGCCGATGAACGGGCCGGCCGAGCCGACGGTGGCGAGAAAGGTCAGCCGCTTTTCCAGCGTCTCGCTTTCGCGCGCGATGGCCACGTCCAGCACCTTGTCGAGTCGCTGCTGCATGCCCACGAAGGACGAGGCATTCTGCTCGTGGCTGCGCTTCCATTCCTTCATCGCCGCAACGAACACCGCGCCCAGCCCGCCGGTCGCCTTGTCGGATTGCTGCTGATACAGCTCTTCCAGCGACTGGCCCGACCAGAACACGCGCTCGAAGCGGTTCATCTCGCTGGCGGCGCGGCGATAGTACAGGGTCTTGTCGATGATGATGGCCCAGCACCAGATGGATGCGCCAAGCAGGCCCAGCATCACAGATTTGACGATCCAATCGGCCGACCAAAACAGCCCCCAGATCGAAAAATCGATGTGCGGAGCTGCCGCTCCCACCGCTGTCGCTGCGTCCATGGAGTGATCCTTTCGGCCGGCTTACAGAGCCCGACCTTCAGGCACAGGCCATGCGGTCGGAATTTGTCAAATTTAAGAGAAATGCCTTGGCTTTCCGGCCTTTGCGGAGCCCGGCACCATAGGACAGTCCCTTTGCCGCAATTATGGTCAAGGATTGGTTAACAAAGCCTGTGCCCTGACGGCAACGTGAGCGCCGGCATGTGCGTCATGCAAGCGGGACACACCTCGGGGCCGGGAACCCCACCCAGCCGGGTTCGTTATTTAGGCGAGGGGCGAATAATCCGCGCGGTAGAATTTATCGCGCGCCAAAGAGGAAAAAGAACAATGAAAAAGCTTCTTCTGGCCTCCGTGGCCATCTTTGCCCTGGGCGGCGCTCCGGCCTTCGCCCAGATCTTCAAGAGTGCACCCGCCACCAACGAGCAGGATGCAGGCGCAACCGTGGGCGGCGCTGGCGGCGGCGTTGCCGGCGCGATTGCGGGCGGCCTGGTGTTCGGCCCTATCGGCGCCGTTATCGGCGGCTTCGCGGGCGCTACCATTGGCGCCGCCGCCGGCGTGCAGGCATCCTCGGTTGACTATGTCCGCCTGCACCCGACCGACCCCGTAGTCATCGGGGGCAATCTCGACGTCGGCTATGTGGTGCCCTCGACCGTGGTCATCCACCCCATCGAAGGCGACCCCATCTATGGCTATTTCTACACCCAGGACCGGGTCTGGTTCGTCGACCTGTCCAACAATACCATCGTCTATTCGCCCGGCACGGTCGTTGCAGCAACCAACTAATCGCTAGACTTGGGCGGCCCGGCCACCAAGGCCCGGGCCGCGCCAATTCGTGAAGGAACCGCCGCGTTTGTCCTCCGTTCGATACGACGCACCATCGCGCAACGAGGAGGATTTTATGAGCATTCGTATCGCATCCATGGCCGTGCTGCTGGCCGCCGGCTCGCTCTTTGCCGCCGCCCCGGCCTATGCCGAAGTCATCAACATGATGGCCGAACTGAACGGCCCCTCCGAGGTGCCGCCCACCGATTCTGCCGGGACCGGCAAGGTCGAGGCCACCTTCGACACTGACAGCAAGCAATTCGCCTGGACTGTCACCTATGAGGGCCTGACCGGCGACGCCAGCGCTGCCCATTTCCACGGTCCAGCTGAAGTCGGCGCCAACGCGGCACCAGTCGTGCCGATCGAGGGGAGCCTTGCCAGTCCCATCAAGGGCACGGCCACGCTAACCGACGAGCAGGCCGAGCAATTGCAGGCCGGCATGTGGTATTTCAACGTCCACACTGCCAAATTTCCCGATGGCGAAATCCGTGGCCAGGTGATGGCTGCCGGTGCCATGTAGCCAATGAGGGGTCGCACGCGGCCCCTTTTTATTGCCGCTCCGCCGCCAGCCGGTCCAGCAAATGCCTGGGCAGGCGGGCGACGCCGCCACTGGTCTTGATCGCCACCACCACCACTTTGGCCTGCGTCAACAGCAGGCCATCGCGTTCGATCGTCTGCGCCAAAGTCAGCCGCGCGCCGGTTATGGCCTCTACCCGCGTGCTGACGCTAAGCAGGTCATCGATATGGGCTGCGCCGAGAAACTGGATGTCCATCCCGCGCACCGCGAAGGCGATGCCTTGCTGGGCCAATTCGGAATGATGGATGCCCAGATCGCGCAGGAATTCCGTGCGCCCGCGCTCGAAGAATTTGAGATAGGCGGCGTGATAGACATTGCCCGAAAAATCGGTGTCTTCGTAGTAGATGCGAACCGGAAAGGTGTGGGGCTCAGACACGGGATCGCTCGTCGACGACGACATGGCGGGAGCCATCCTGCGGGGCTTCGAGCGCCTCGCGCAACCACATCGGCAGCAGGTTGACCACCGTCAGCGCTTCGGCGGTCGCCTTCACCCAGGAAAATTTCAGTTCCAGGCCTTCATCGAACCGCACCAGGCACGGCGTGCCGGTGACGAAGGGAAAATCATCCGGCAACGCGACCTGATAATAAATGCCGATCTGATGAAACGCCTCGCCGTCGCGTTCGAAAAAGTTCTCCTCGGTGAACAGCAGTCGCTCGATGGGTGCTTCAACACCGAGTTCTTCAACCATCTCGCGGGCCAGCGCGATGGGACTGGACTCCCCCAGTTCCACCCGGCCACCGGGCAACATCACATAATCGTCCTTGTCCTCGCGGCACACCAGGACGTGGCCGTTCCACATCGCGATGGCGGCAACCCGGTGGTTGAACCGCTGGTCGCCGACCTTGAAGCTGATCATCGTGCGCTCAGCCACGGTTTCGCTCATTCCGCCTCCGGCTCCTCGAACAGATTGGCCTGAATGCCCACAAAGCCCTGCGGCACGCTCATCCCCAGATGCTGGAATGCCGCTCCGGTCAGCATACGCCCGCGCGAAGTGCGCTGGATAAAACCCTGCTGCAGCAGATAGGGCTCGACGATCTCCTCGATCGCATCGCGCGGCTCACTCAGCGCGGCGGCGATGGTTTCGATCCCCACCGGGCCGCCATTATAGAATTCGGCAATGGTGGTGAGATAGCGCCGGTCGAGCTGGTCCAGCCCGCGCGCATCCACATCGAGCCGCAGCAAGGCCTTGTCGGCGATGGCGCGGGTGATTTCCCCCGAGCCGTCGACCAGCGCGAAATCCGTCACCCGCCGCAGCAGCCGTCCGGCAATACGTGGCGTGCCGCGCGAGCGCCGCGCGATCTCCATCGCTCCATCGGGCGCCATCGGCATCCCCAAAAGCCGCGCCCCGCGCTGAACGATCAGCACCAGCTCCTCGGGCGTATAGAAATTGAGCCGCACCGGAATGCCGAAGCGGTCGCGCAATGGCGTGGTCAGCAGCCCGGCGCGCGTCGTCGCCCCCACCAGGGTGAATTTTGCCAGATCGATCCGCACCGAGCGGGCCGCCGGGCCTTCGCCGATGATCAGGTCGAGCTGATAATCCTCCATCGCCGGATAGAGGATTTCCTCGATCGCCGGACTGAGCCGGTGGATCTCGTCGATGAACAGCACATCGCGATCTTCGAGGTTCGTCAGCAGCGCCGCCAGATCCCCCGCCTTGGCGATCACCGGACCCGAAGTGGCGCGAAAGCCCACGCCCAGTTCGCGCGAAATGATCTGCGCCAGCGTGGTCTTGCCCAGCCCCGGTGGCCCCACGAACAGCACATGGTCCAACGCGGTCCCGCGCCGTTTGGCCGCCTCGATGAACACTTCCAGATTAGCCCGCGCCGCTGCCTGCCCCACAAACTCGGAAAACCCGGTCGGGCGCAAGGAGACGTCCAGCGGATCGTCGCGACCGCTTGCGGGGGAGGTCAAACCGCTCAACTACTCAACTCCTGGCGTCTTCAGCAAAAAATGCGCTTAGCCTCAGCCAGCCGTGGTAGCGCTTGAATACCAAGGCGAAGATGGGAAACAATACAACGCAGGCCATTGGAACGAAAATGCCGAACGCAAGATAGCCGTTCGAGACCCCATCCGTCCCGCTCCGCAACAGCAGGTACAACAGGTAGTATGCTGCGCAGCCCAGAAGGCCCGCCAGCGCGGAGAGAAGGACATGCTGCAACCAGGATTTGGACAGGGGCGTCCGATCCAGAAGCAGCAGCAGGACGATCCAACAAAGCAAAGGCGGTATCAACAAAACTGCCCAAGTTCCCATGATCGCCGCCACGACGGATCCGACGGCGGCCAACCCGGTCCAGTAGTCGGGCGTTCGGCTGACCACGAAAAATACGGGCAACGTTGCCACCACGGCTATCAGCCAGACATAGAAGGCCAGCCGCCCCGAAGCGGCCAGCGTTTCCAGCAGTCCCCTCCGCCTCAACTACTCAACTCCCGCAACCCCAGCCGGATCAGCTTCTCGGTTGGCGTCCCATCCCCCTCGCGTGCCACGATCCGCGCCAGGGCGGCGGAGGCCTGGGCGCTGGAATAGCCGAGATTGGTGAGAGCCGAGACCGCGTCAGTGATATTGCTTGATGCCAACCCGTCGCCCAGGGCCGATTGCAGGCCGAGCACCCCGGCGTCTACGCCACCGGTTGCAGGCACCTTGCCCTTGAGCTCGGTGACCAGCCGGATGGCCAGTTTCGGCCCGACACCACTGGCCCGTCCCATCATCGCCTTGTCCTGCAGGGCAATGGCACTGGAAATTTCCGAGGGCGATAGCGCTGACAGGATCGCCAGCGCCACGCGCGCACCGACCCCCTGCACGGTCATCAACAAATTGAACCAGGCCTTTTCGGCCTCCGTGGAAAACCCATAAAGCCGGATCATGTCTTCGCGCACGATGGTTTCGATGAACACCACCGTGGCCTCGCCGACGCGCGGCAGCGCCTGCAGCGTGCGCGAGGAGCAGAAGGTTTCGTAGCAGACGCCGCCGCAATCGATCAGCACGCTGTCATCAGCGAAACTGTCGACCATGCCCTTGAGCTTGCCGATCATGCGATTGCCCTCAAGCGCTGCGCCGCGACCCGATGATGGGCATGGCAAATGGCGATCGCCAGCGCATCCGCCGCGTCTTCGCCCTTGAAATCGGCTGCCGGCATCAAGGTCTTGACCATCAGCCCGACCTGCCCCTTTTCGGCGTGACCGGTGCCGACCACGGATTTCTTGACCAGGTTCGCCGCATATTCGGCGACCGGCACGCCGCGCGCCGCCGGCGTCATCAACACCACACCCCGCGCCTGCCCCAGAATCAGCGCCGAGCGCGGTCCCGCATTGACGAAGGTCTCCTCGACCGCGGCCTCGTCGGGGGCGAACCGGTCGAGCAGGTCGTTAACGCCGGCAAAGAGGGCGGCCAGCCGGTCGGCCAGCGCTCCATCGGTCGGCGGCGTCAGCGTTCCGCAGGCAACGAACACCAATCTGTTACCTTCCGATTCGATGACGCCCCAGCCGCATCGGCGCAGGCCCGGATCGATACCGATGATTCGCACAGCTTTGCTCATGACCCACCTTTAATGAGGCGCGATCACTCTACCAACCCCAAAGTGAACAAAACGGCAACAGGCGCGGTGGAAAACCCGCATTGGATAAAATTGCGGCCGTCTCGCCAATACCTTCTTCAAGACCCGTCCATAGTGTTCGGCCCGGGAATGCATGAAAGTAAACCGATGAGCGCACGTGCCAAACTGCCGCCGCGGACTTGGAACCGCATCTGGCGGAACGCAGGATTGACACTGGCCGCCTCCATCGCGGTTTCGATCATATTGACCAACATTTTCATGGAAGTGTTTTCCGCCGGCCTCAATGTACCCGGCCTGATGGTCGCCGTGCTGATGCCGCTGGTGCTGGGCGGGCCGATGCTGTTTTACCTGACGCTGCGGCACGAACAATTGCGGCATGCCAACCGGCAACTTGAACTGCTGGCCAATACCGACTGGCTGACCGATTGCCTCAACCGGGGCGCCTTCACCAAGCGGGTGCTGGCCGACCTGAAGCGGCGCGCCGTCTCGGCCACCAGCGATGGCGCGGCCCTGCTGATCATCGATGCCGATGACTTCAAGCAGGTCAATGACCGCTTTGGCCATCAGCAGGGCGATGCAGCGCTCAAGCTGATGGCCGATACCATCCGCAGCAGCGTGCGCGCCTCCGACCTGGTGGGGCGCATGGGCGGGGAAGAATTCGGCGTCTACCTGGTCGGCGCCGATCCAGGCACGGCCGACCAGGTGGCCGAACGCATTCGCCATGCGGTCGCCTCGCTGCAATTTTCGCCACATGACACTGCCTGCCCGCTCTCGGTCAGCATCGGCGGGGCTACCTTTGCCCGATGCGCCGATTTCAACGACCTCTATCGCCTTGCCGATCAGCGCCTCTACCAGGCCAAGAGCCACGGCCGCGATCGCGTCGACATGATGCAGGCCGCCTGATTGCCGCTCCCCTGGTGGAACGGCGGGCGACCTGAACCGACGGACACCGTACAATTTTGGTCCGGCCGCTCCCCACAGCGGCCGGACACTGGATCATTGCGCTATATGCAGAGAGATTTTCATGGCCCTTTCCAGATCCCGCAAAGGCTTGCATCTCTGGTCGAGCGTTGCCCGGTGGACCTTGTTCGGCACCCTGGGCTGCGTGCTGGTCTCGATCGCGGTCAACAGCGTCATCTTCGGCGACCTTAGCGCCCGGGCGCAGTGGCGCTCGATGATCAGTGCGACGATCCTGCCGATCCTTTTGGGGGTACCGCTGTTCTTTTACATGAGCATGCGCCTGCGCGGCCTGGCGCTGAGCAATCTGCGGCTGGGGCTGGTCGCCCGCACCGACAGCCTGACCTCCTGCCTCAACCGGGGCGCGTTTGCCACCAAGGTCATGACGCTGCTGGCCCACACCAATCCGCAGCCCAGCGGCGCCCTGCTGATGATCGACGCCGATAACTTCAAGGCCATCAACGACCTGTACGGCCATGATGCCGGCGACGAGGCCTTGACCATTATCGCCCGCGCCATCCGCTCGACCCTGCGGGCCGGCGAGCTGGTCGGGCGCATGGGTGGGGAGGAATTCGGCGTCTACCTGCCCGGCGTCGACCACCATGGTGCCGAACTGGCTGCCGAACGCATCCGCCGCTCAGTCAATCTGGCGATTTTTTCACCCGATGGCCGGCCGCGACAACTTTCGGTCAGCATTGGGGGCGCGGTCTTCGAGGGCAGCGCCAGCTTCTCCGAACTGTTCCGCATCGCCGACCAGCGCCTCTACAATGCCAAGGAAGCCGGCCGTAACCGCGTCACCATCGTGCACGCCACCGACTATCCCGATATCGCGCTCAGCAAGGCCAGCTAGGGATCAGGCCTCGAGCTTGGCCATGTCCTCGTCGCTCATCTCGAAGTTGGAATAGACGTTCTGTACGTCGTCATCTTCCTCGAGCAGGTTGATCAGCTTCATCAGGGTGGCGCCCTTTTCAGCGTCGATCGGCGTGTTGGTCTGGGGCTTCCAGATCGCCTTGATCGATTCGGCCTCGCCCAGCACCTTTTCCAGCGCCGCTGACACTTCGATCATCGCCTCGAACGAGGTGTAGATCCAGTGGCCGTCCTCGTCGCTCTCGACATCATCGGCGCCGGCTTCGATGGCCGCTTCCATGATCTTGTCGGCCGAACCGGCCTTGATCGGGTATTCGATCTCGCCGATCTTGTCGAACATGAAGCCGACCGAATTGGTTTCGCCCATGGCGCCACCATTCTTGGAGAAGGTCGAGCGCACATTGGAGGCGGTGCGATTGCGGTTGTCGGTCAGCGTCTCGACGATGATGGCGACGCCGCCGGGGCCATAGCCCTCGTAGCGGATTTCTTCGTAATTATCGCCATCATTGCCGATGGCCTTCTTGATGGCGCGTTCAATATTGTCGCGCGGCATCGACAGGGCGCGGGCGTTGTTGACCGCCAGGCGCAAGCGGGAATTGAAGGCCGGATCGGGCATGCCCAGCTTGGCAGCGACGGTGATTTCGCGCGCCAGCTTGGAAAACACCTTGGAGCGAACCGCGTCGCTCTTGCCCTTGCGGTGCATGATATTCTTGGCGTGTGAATGGCCTGCCATTCTGGTCCCCATCTATGCTTATCGTGATTTTGCTTGGCTTATAGGGGCACAAAAGCCAATTGTGAAGCTTGCACGTCGCTCTCGTCCGCGCGCGCAATCGATAACCACATCTGCCAAGCCCCCTTGGCGCGCGCCTCATGATATGCACCATGCGCCGCTATTGGAGACCGTGTGTGCAACCCTTGCTTTGGTGCTTTTTCTCGTGGCGCGGCCGGCTGAACCGGCAGGAATTCGCGCTCGCCTTCTTTTTCCTGGTGCTGGTGACCTATCTGTTCGGCCGCATCCTGGTTCAACTCATGGTCGGCCCGACCAATGATGGCCAGCCATGGACCGCTGACGATCTGACCATGGCCCAGACCGAGGCGCAGATGCTGGCCTATGTGCTGACCGCCTGGCCGACGCTGACGCTGCAAGTAAAGCGCCTGCGCGACCTCGGCTATTCCTGGCTTTACCTGGTTGGCGCCAATATCCTCGTGGCTGCGATAATGTTGATCGCGCCGGTCATCGCCATCATCCTGGCCGTCGTGGCATCGCTCTGGCTGTTCTTGTGGCCGGGCAAGCAGGCCTAGAACTCCGGCACTGCCTGCGCCAGAACCCCACCGATCCGCACCGGCAGCACCTTGGTCGCCAGCCCGGTACGCGGATCGGTTTGCACTGCCACGCCCGACAGCGTCGCCTCGCCCTCGGCCGGCGAGAAGCGACCGCCCATGATGCCGGTCAGGAACCGGTTGAGCGGTTCATCGGCTTCGACGCCAATCACCGAATCATAATCGCCGCACATGCCGGCATCGGCCATCAGCGCCGTGCCGCCCTTGAGGATGCGATGATCCGAGGTCGGGATATGGGTATGGGTGCCCACCACCAGCGACACCCGGCCATCGAGAAAATGCCCCATGGCCTGGATTTCCGAGGTCGCCTCGGTGTGGAAATCCACGATGATCGCATCGGCTTGCTCGCCCAGAGGGCACGCCGCCACCGCTGCCTCGACGGCGCGGAACGGATCGTCGGCCGGCCCCATGAACACTCGGCCCAGCGCATTGACCACCAGCACCCGGTGACCATTGCGACCCTCGATAAACATCGCGCCGCGTCCCGGCGTGCCCGGCGCCATATTGATCGGCCGCACCAGCGTGGTTTCGCGCTCGATATAGGTCAGCGTCTCGCGCCGGTCGAAGGCATGGTCGCCCAGCGTCACGATATCGGCGCCCGCATCGCGGATGCCGATGAAATGGGCCTCGGTCAATCCGTTGCCGTGGCTGGCATTCTCGCCATTGACCACCACGAAATCGAAGCCATAGGTGGCAATGATGCCCGGTAGGCGCTCCGCCACCGCATCGCGCCCGGCGCGGCCGACGACATCGCCCAGAAACAGAAATTTCATTGCGGCGATCCGAAATGGCGCACGCCGGTCTCGGTCACCACGACATCGAGCGGAATGTCATGCGCCTCACGCGGAATGGCATCGAGTTCCTGGGCGGCGAAAGCCAGCCCGATCAGCCGAGGTTTCTTGCGCAGGCGGACCAGCGTCCGGTCATAATAGCCGCCGCCATAGCCCAGCCGCGTGCCCATCCGGTCAAATCCCAAAAGCGGCATCAGCACCACGTCCGGCTCCGCCTGCGGCGCCAGCTCGGCCGGCGCCAGCGTACCGAATCCCGCGGGATAAAGCGCGGCGCCTTGCTCCCAGACACGCATTTCCAGAGGCTCTTCGGGCCCCAGCACCACCGGCAGCACGACAGGTTGGAAACTATCCATCAGCCGCACCAGGATGGGCTGGCAATCCAACTCGTCGCGAATGCGCCAATAGGCCGCCACGACGGCGCCCGATGGCAGTTCGATATGATTGAAGAAGTGCTCGGCGACGGCCTGCGCCGCCTCGGTGCGGATGCCCTGCGGCAGGGCTGCGCGCGCTGCATGGGCCTTAAGACGCAGCGCCGCCTTGGCATTTTCGATTGTGTCGTCAGCCATGCCGCGCCGTTGGTCCGTCCGCCGGAAAATAGGTGCCGCCCTGGCCGTGGGATACACGATCCCGGGAACCTACTTTACGTAGGTGGGCGCCGTATGTCTGAGCCCAGGAGCCCAGTCAGGGACAGCTCCCTAAGGATCGTTAAGGCCCCGGGGATATAGGTATCCACACGCGCCGGGCAGCAAGGGTAGATATAGTGCGTTCATGCGGGGAGTGCAAAGCGGGAATTAAAGTTTGTCCTGCCAGTCTTGCAAATGATGAAATATCCTGACGACGCGAATGCCCTCGGCAACCACCTCGTAAATGATCACGTGCGAGCTCTTCGGCTGCGATCGAACCGGCCGACCACTTTCCGGTCGTTCGCGACCAGCGTCAGGAAACATTGCAAGAAACGAAAACGTCCGGTGCAATTCGTCATGATAGCGATCGGCGGCCTTTTCGCCGAAATCGACAAGTCCCTGTTTATAAATTTCGATCAGATCACGCTCAGCCGCTTCGCTTAGACTAAATGGGCCCCTCAATCTCGCAGGCCCGCCTCGCGACGTGCCACGGTTCTAATGTCATCCATGGATAGCGGGCTAATCCCGCTATCGTAGCCTTCCTGAACCAAACGCTGGAATTCAGTCAGCTTTTCCGCCCGCTCCTGATCGTGACGGATCAGATCGCGCACGTAATCGCTGGAATTTCCGTACTTTCCATCCCGCACTTGTGCCTCCACCCAGTCCTTCATCTGGTCGGGGAGCGATACGTTCATCGTGGCCATGGCAAATCTCCTTTCCCGAACCAATAGCACATTTTGGCAAAGCTTGCCATACGAAGTCATCCTTGCGGGCGTTGCGGGGCGACAATAGTCTGCGGTTGCTATCGAGGTGTGCGGTGCGGTTGTTGATCCACCTTTGGCTTGTCATGCTGGCGCTGATGCTCAGTGCGCCGGGCGCGGTGGCCGAGGACGCCCAAGCCGCCTCCTGCACCACGCTCGACGGTCTCAGGATCTGCATTCGCCCCGCGGCCTATGTCGTCGATGTCTGCGAGGCCATCGCCACCCTCGCCAAGCGCTATGAACTGCCCGAGGCCTTTTTCGCCCGCCTGATCTGGCAGGAAAGCCGCTTCGACCCGGCGGCGATCAGTCCGGCCGGAGCGCAGGGCATTGCCCAATTCATGGCCGGCACCGCAAGGCTGCGCCGGCTGGACAATGCCTTCGATCCCGCCTCCGCCTTGGCGAAATCAGCCGAATATCTGCGCGAACTCGAAGTCAAATACGGCAATCTGGGCTTGGCCGCCGCAGCCTATAATGCCGGCGAGGGCCGCATGACTCGCGTCGTCATGGCAGGGAGCGGCGTGCCATTCGAGACCCGCGACTATGTCTCGATCATCACCGGCCGCCCGATCGACTATTGGCTCGGCGCTGCCCCGGAGGCACTCGACTACGCACTGCAGCCCGACCAGGGTTTCATTTCCGCCTGCGTCGACATGGCCAAGGCCATTCCGATGCCGGAATTCGTGCCCGATCCGGCGGTGTGGCAGCCCTGGGGCATATTGATCGCGCAGAATTTCGGCCGCGACCTGGTGATGCGCCGCTTCAACCGTGCGCAAGCCAGCTACGCCACAGTCCTAGGACCTGAAAAACTGATGCTGATTTCAGTGCGCAATTCCAACTTTGGCCCGCGCACCCGCTATTCCGCCATGGTGGGCCGCCCGACCCGCAAGGAAGCCCAACAGCTCTGCAACGCCCTCCTGGCCGCTGGCGGCAATTGCATCGTTCAGAAGAACGGGCCTTAAGGCACCAGGCCGGTCTCATCCAGGGCCGTCGCCACCGATTCGAGCTTGCGCGCGGCTTCATCCAGCTTGGCGGCAAAGCGCTCTTCCAGCGCTTCGATTTCAGCCGACACTTCCTGGCCGGCGCGCGTCAGCACCGTCACTTCGGTCTGCAATTCCTTGATCTTGCGCTCCGCCTCGGCCAGTTCATCCACCACGGCAATTCCAGCCATTACCGTCAGCCGGTTATCGCCAATCTCGCCGACCGCGCCCTTGAGCCCCTCAACCTGAGCATTGAACCGCGCCGCCAGCCCGATCAGATGCGATTGCTGGCCCTCTTCGCAGGCCATGCGATACTTGCGGCCATTGATCTCGACATTGACTTCGGGCATCGGAAAAAATCCTACTTCGCCAACACTTCGCGCACGGTTTCCATCGCTTCGACCAGGCGCCGCGACACGTCATGGGCGCTATCATCGAGGCGCTTGGCCCGCGCCGCCGCCTTGTCCAGTTCGGTCGCCAGCCTCGCCCGCTCGGTCACCAGCCGCTGGGTATCCACTTCCATGCGATTGAGCTGCCTGATGCGGCCATTGAGGTTTTTGACGCTGGCATCGAGCCGCGCCATCGCATGATCGAACCGGCCATTGGCCGCCTCCATGCCGTCCTGCTGTTGGGTCTCGCTCATCGTCCGTGACATCCTCGACCTAAGTCGTTCACGCCTATCAGTTAGCCCCAGGGGGCCAGTGATGCAACGTCCGACCCCACCGTCATTGACAGTCAATCGGAACCTGTTATGCCTCGAACCGCCTTTGGAAGCGGGCTCGCGCGGCCGCTTCTCCACAGTTTTATGCGACACGAGAAAGCGGAACGGCAGATGACGAACACAGCCCAGCAGAACGATTTGGCCAATGCGATCCGCTCCCTATCGATGGACGCGGTCGAAAAAGCCAATTCCGGCCACCCAGGCCTGCCCATGGGCTGCGCCGATATCGCCACGGTGCTGTTCACCAAGGTGATGAAGTTCGATCCCACAGACAGCAAATGGCCTGATCGCGATCGCTTCGTCCTGTCGGCCGGCCACGGCTCGATGCTGCTCTACTCCTCGCTCTATCTCCTCGGCTACGAGGACATGACCATCGAGCAGATCAAGAATTTCCGCCAGCTCGGCTCCAAGACCGCCGGCCATCCCGAATATCATTTCGCCCAAGGCATCGAAACCACCACCGGCCCACTCGGCCAGGGCATCGGCAATGCCGTTGGCATGGCCGTGGCTGAAGCCAAGCTCGCCGCCGAATTCGGCAGCGACATTGTCGATCACCACACCTGGTGCCTCGTCGGTGACGGCTGCCTGATGGAAGGTATCTCCCAGGAAGCCATCGCGCTGGCCGGCCACCTCAAGCTGCATAAGCTGGTGGTGATCTGGGACAACAATTCCATCACCATCGACGGCGCCGTGTCCAACGCCGACAGCACCGACCAGGTCGCCCGCTTCAAGGCCTGCCAGTGGAACGTCATCGAGATCGACGGCCACGACCAGGCTGCGATCGAGGCGGCCTTGCTCGACGCCAAGAAGTCCGACAAGCCCACCATGATCGCCGCCAAGACCATTATCGGCTTCGGCGCGCCCAAGAAGCAGGGCACCGAAAAGGTGCATGGCGCAGCGCTCGGCGCTGAAGAGCTGGCTGGCGCTAAGGCCGCGCTCGGCATCACCTACCCGGCCTTCGAAATCCCGGCCGAAATCCTCAACCCCTGGCGCGCCGCCGGCACCCGCAGCCAGAACATCCGCGGCGAATGGCAGTCCCGTCTCGCCGCCAATGAAAACAAGGCCGAATTCGAGCGCCGCATGGCCGGCATCCTGCCGTCCGGTTTCGCCGACGCCATGGCCGCCCACATCAAGAAGCTGACCGTCGACCAGCCCAAGGTTGCCTCGCGCAAGGCCAGCCAGATGGCGCTTGAAGTCATCACCAAGGCGATCCCCGAGGTCCAGGCCGGCTCCGCCGACCTGACGCATTCCAACCTCACCAATACGCCGGACACCAAGCCCTTCCAGCCCGACAATTATTCCGGCCGCTATATGATGTATGGCATCCGCGAGCATGTCATGGCCGCTGCCATGAATGGCATCGCGCTGCATGGCGGCTTGATCCCTTACGGTGGCACCTTCATGTGCTTCACCGATTATGCCCGCCCCGCCATCCGCCTCTCGGCGATCATGGGCCAGCGCGTCATCTATGTGATGACCCACGACTCGATCGGCCTGGGCGAAGACGGCCCGACCCATCAGCCGGTAGAACATCTGAGCGCCCTGCGCGCTATCCCCGACCTCTTGGTCTTCCGCCCGGCCGACGCGGTCGAAACCGCCGAATGCTGGCAGATCGCGCTCGAAACCGCCGATCATCCCTCGATCCTGGCGCTGTCGCGCCAGAACCTGCCGACCGTACGCACCGAATACACCGCCGAAAACAAATCGGCCAAGGGCGCCTACACGCTGGTCGGCGATGCCAAGGCCGACGCGGTGATCTTCGCCACCGGCTCGGAAGTGGCCATCGCCATCGATGCCTATAAGCAGTTGACCGAGCAGGGCATCAAGGCCCGCGTCGTCTCTGTGCCATCCATGGAGCTGTTCGCCAAGCAGTCCGAGGCCTACCAGGACGAGATCATCGGCAGGGGCGTGGCGCGTGTCGCCATCGAGGCCGGCATCAAGATGAGCTGGGATCACATCCTGGGCCGCAAGGGCCGCTTCGTTGGCATGCACGGCTTCGGCGCCTCAGGCCCGATCGAGGCGCTCTATGAGCACTTTGGTATTACGGCCAAAGCCGTTGTTGAAGCCGTCACCGCGCAGTTGTAAGAAGCCCTCGGCTCCTCCCCCGCCACACTACTCTAAGGAAAACTTCCCATGGCAGTTCGCGTCGCCATCAACGGCTTTGGCCGCATCGGCCGCAATGTCCTCCGCGCCATCATCGAGTCGGGCCGCACCGATATCGAAGTGGTCGCGATCAACGATCTCGGCCCGGTCGAGACCAATGCGCACCTGTTCCGCTTCGATAGCGTACACGGCCGCTTCAAGGGCGACGTCGTCGTCGATGGCGACACCATCGATGTGGGTCGTGGCCCCATCAAGGTGACCGCGGTCCGCAATCCCGAAGAGCTGCCACACGCCGCCATGGGCGTCGACATCGCTCTGGAATGCACCGGCATCTTCACCGCCCGCGACAAGGCCGCGATGCACCTCAAGGCCGGCGCCAAGAAGGTGCTGATCTCCGCCCCCGGCGAAGGCTCCGACCTGACCGTGGTCTATGGCATCAACCACCAGAAGCTGACGCACGAGCACGTCATCGTCTCCAACGCCTCGTGCACCACCAATTGCCTGGCCCCGCTCGCCTATGTGCTGAACGAGACCGTCGGCATCGAAAAGGGAATGATGACCACCATCCATTCCTATACCGGTGACCAGCCGACGCTCGACACCATGCACAAGGATCTCTATCGCGGCCGTGCCGCCGCGCTGTCGATGATCCCGACTTCGACCGGCGCCGCCAAGGCCGTGGGCCTGGTGCTGCCCGAGTTGAACGGCC
>NZ_JAQGJM010000001.1 GCF_028290625.1 Devosia sp. | reverse complement strand
AGGTCTTGATCATGTTGTCGCTCGACAGAGCGGCTGCATCGAGGTTGGAAATTGCCGCCTTGTGGAATTCCACGCCACCGGTCGCAACCAGGATATCTTCCCAGAGCATGAATTCCTGCCAGGGCTGACCGCCATGAGCCAGCGGCTGGATGCCATCGGCCTTCATCTTGTCGGCAAGCGTGAACCATTCGTCCCAGGTGGTGGGCACGACGCCACCATACTGGTCCATGAGCTTCTTGCTCACCCACATCCAATTGTGACGGTGTTCGTTGAACGGTACGCCGACATAGACGCCGTTCGACTTGGCATAGGCCTGCAGTTCTGGCGCTATCACAGCGTCCCAGTTCTGGGCAGTAGCCACTTCACTCAGATCGCCCAGCAGCCCCTCAGCTGCGTAAGACTTGATCTGCTCGCCATGCATCTGCATCGCTGCCGGCGGATTGCCGGAGGCCACGCGAGCCTGCAGAACCTGAATAGCGTTCGTACCTGAGCCACCAGCGACGGCCGAGTCTTCCCAGGCGATGCCATCCTTCTGCAGCGCTTCCTTGAGCACGTTGAGGGCGTTCGCTTCGCCGCCAGACGTCCAATAGTGCATCACCTCCACCTTGCCATCGGCAAGGGCCATTCCAGTCAAGAAGGTCGCCAGCAGTCCCGCGGCAATTGTCCCGCGAACGACGTTGCGGCCTGTACGCATCGTTAGAGTCATTGTCGTCTCCCTTGTTCGTCCCATCCTTGCTTCCAATGGCCCGGACCCAGCCATTCCGCCCCTCCCGGGGCCGCATTCCAAAGACCGATTAGATCGATCTAAAATCAGTGAGCACCGCCCCCAAACCAGGCGCTTACTACGCAGCCAGCAGAGCTCGCGATTTCTCCTCCTCGAGCAGCAAGTGTCGCGCGGCGGTGGTTGTGGCGCGCAATTCCGATGCGTCTAGACCGGAGAAAAGCGGCGCCTGCGGGCCAGTATCGGCAATTCCGGCGGCTCCGATGGCGTCATGAAGCACCCGGGCGGGGTGGACACGGTCGCGCTCATCCTCAAGCGGGATGAACAGGCGCACCATTTCAGCAGCGCGCTCGTAGTCCTTGGCCAGCAAGGTCTCACGCAGTTGCATGGCGAGACGTGGCGCGATAACGCCGGAACCCGTGGTGAAACTGGTGAGGCCAAATCCCGAAAAATGTTCAACCACGGGCCGCTCGCCAATGCCGCTCACGAGGTAGCGTCGATCGATAAGATCAACGAGCCGGGCCAGCAGATCATCCCGCAACGGATTCTGCCGGACGACCGCATATTTGATCGAACAGATCAAATCGTCTTCCACCAGCGCCTTGACCAGATCCGGGGTCAGAAAACCCTCGGACTTGAGGTAGATGACGGCCTTGATGCCGGACCGCTCGACGAAGTGACGAATGGCTGTGGCCACGCCCGTCGCCGTGAACATCGCGGTCGAGGGAAGCAGCATTGCGGCCGGGAATTGGCGCTCCCTGAGGATGGCCGCATGGTCGTGCAACTTGCCGAAATCGGGACCGATCGCCGGCAGCACCCAGGTGTCGTCGCCAGCAGCGTCGGCGAGAAAGTCGATCGTTTCGGCGTACCAGGAATTTGGCAGGTGGTAGAAATTAGCATTGCCGCCGAACATCAAGCTGCGAATCCCGCCCGCCTCGATGTGGTCGATGATCTTGCTGGTCTCACCGCGATTGACCGTGAAGTCTGCATTGCGTGCCATAGGCGGCACGGCAATGACGGAGCTCTCAAGGTCGGCGAAAGTGACTGGCGTGGTCTTCATGTTCTTCTCCCGCAAGAAGGGAAGTCTTTCCCAAGGAATTTACTGACGCTAGCATCTTGATTAGATCGATGCAATTGATATACGCGAAACGGCGTTACTCTACGAATTCTGCATGTTGTTCAGTGAACTAGCGGCAAAATCCGCGGCGACCGCACCGAATTCTCGAGCCGTGAAAAGTTGGAAAGCGATCTGTCTCATGCTGCCCCCGCCATTGAGGAAATTGGCCGCGCGACACCAAAGTCAGTGCGGATGATGTGGTCGGCGGCCCGCATAGCCTGGGCCGCGATGGTCAGCGACGGATTGACCCCGGCCGATGACGGGAAGAACGCCCCGTCAGTGACGAAAAGGTTCGGATGATCAAACGATCGGCAGAACGGATCGAGCGCCGCGCTCCCGGGATTTTTGCCCATCCGGATCGTGCCGCATTGGTGGGATGTGGTTTTGATCCCGAGCCCTTCCACGAGCACGATCGGAAAGCCCATGGCGTGCATGAACCGCTTGGTGCGTTTTATGAGTTCGCGATGAGCGCCGAGGTTTGTCGGGACGCGTGTCAGTGCAATGTCCCCGCCGCGCCCCACCGTGACGCGGCTATCGGGGTGAGGCAGGTCTTCTGACTGGGCGTACCAGTCGACGCTGTGCTCGGCGATAGCCTGGCGGATGCCACTCGGGAGGAACGGAAGGCGATGCTGCAGCATGGGTCCATGCACCTTGCCGATCATCTGCACATTGCCCATCGGATATGGGTAGTCGCGATCGCCGAAATAGAAGTCGTTTAGACCGAATGTCTTTTGGAAAACGGTCCCTGGCCGGTTGGTACCGAGCGCCATAATCACCGAGGAATTGTGCGCCATATAATGGCGGCCGACGACGCCGGAAGAATTCGCCAACCCCTGCTCGAAGCTGCCTTGCGCGGATCTCAGCAGCAGCGCGGCGGAGTTGATCGCTCCGGCTGCGAGAATGAAGGTCTTGGCGCGAAAGGTCAGCTCTTCACCGTCCCGGCTGCCACGGACAGCGGCAATCGACTTGCCGTCGCTGCCCAGATCGAAACGGTCGACTTTGGTGCGCGTGAACAAGGTGACATTTGGGTATGCGAGTGCAGGCCGGATCAGAGCGATTTCTGCGTCCGATTTGGCATCAACCTTGCAGGGAAAACCGTCGCACGTAGCGCAACGGAGACAGCTGCCGCCGCTATGTCGCTGAATGGCGAGCGGCAATGCAAATGGTTGCAAGCCCTGGTCGCGAAGCTTGTAGATGAGCTGTTCCATGCCGGGTTCGTGATCGACCGGCGGATACGGCAGGCCGTGGACCCTTGGCGGTTCGGTAGGATCGAGCTCTGCCTTGCCGTGGACATTGAAGAGCCGTTCCGCCTCTCCGTAGTACGGCTCCAAGTCCTTGTACTGGATTGGCCACGCCGGCGAACGACCGTCGGCATATTCCAACTCGCCGAAATCGCGTTCGCGCAAGCGCATCATCACGCCGCCGAACATTTTCGTTGCGCCGCCGACATAGTAGTAAGCGCTGGGACGCTCAGGGGCGCTTCCGTTGAACGACCAGGACTCCCCCTTATCCACATAGCGCTGGCCGGGGAACACTGCGGCCGGGTCCCAGTTGGCGGCCTCGCGCGGCAGGTATTCGCCCCGTTCAAGCACCGCGACAGAGAGACCGGTGCGCGCCAGGCGGAGCGCCGCGGCCCCGCCCCCCACGCCACTGCCAACGATCACCACGTCGAAGGTCTGGTCGCTGGCCACGATGGATTATCCGATCCGCTGCTCGGTGGCGGGGTCGAACAGCAGAGCGCGCTTGGTATCGATGCTCAGCAGCATCTTGTTGCCGACGACACCCGCGCCTGGCCGCAGGCGAGCGATCGCCTCCCTGCCACCCAGTTGGATGATGACCAGATTGTCCGAACCTGTAGGCTCGACAACCTCGATCTTGCCCTCGAATTCGAACGGTACGGCCCCTTCGTGCAGCATCCCGGCCTCGGTGATCGTCTCCGGACGTGCGCCAAAGATAATCGGCTTGCCGATGAATGGCCGCTGCGCCGCGGTGACCGGGCCCAGCGGGACCGCAATCGTGCCACCTTCACTGACGAGGTTGACCGACACCACTCCGTTAGTTTCGGATAGTATCCCGGGGATCAAATTCATCGGCGGCGAGCCGATGAACCCGGCCACGTACAGATTCTCCGGGCGATCGTAGATTTCCTGCGGCGTTCCGATCTGCTGGATGCGGGCCTGGCGCATGACCACAACCTTGGTCGCCAGCGTCATGGCCTCGATCTGGTCATGCGTGACATAGACGATGGTCACGCCGAGCTTGCGGTGCAGCTTCTTGATCTCGGTCCGCATCTCGACACGCAACTTGGCGTCCAGATTCGACAGCGGTTCGTCGAAGAGGAATATCTTGGGATCCCGCACGAGGGCCCGGCCCATCGCCACGCGCTGCCGCTGCCCACCGGAGAGCTGGCTCGGCCGGCGATCGAGCATTTGATCCAGTTGCAGGATTTTCGAGACCCGGTCGATCGCGACCTTCTGTTCGGCCGCCGGCACCTTCCGCACCCGCATGCCGAAGCTCATGTTCTGGCGCACGGTCATGCTGGGGTAGAGCGCGTAGGACTGGAACACCATGGCGATGTCACGATCCTTGGGATCGAGCTCGTTGACCACTTCGTCGCCGATCAGCACCTGCCCCTCGGGCACCTTTTCAAGGCCGGCGATCATGTTGAGCAGGGTGGATTTGCCGCATCCGGACGGGCCGAGCAAAACCAGGAACTCGCCCGACTTTGCCTCGATGTTGATATTGTCGAGCGCGGTGTAGTTGCCGAAGGACTTGGAGATGTTTCTGACGGTGAGGGAGGTCATGGATCAGCCTTTCACGGAGCCTGCGACAAGGCCGCGTACGAAGTATCGACCTGCAAGGATGTAGACGACGAGAGTAGGGAGCGCGGCGAGGATGGCCGCGGCCATTTGCACGTTGTAGGGACGCTCGCCGGTCGAGGTATTCACGATGTTGTTGAGGGCCACCATGATCGGCGCGTTGGCGCCATAAGTGAACGAAGCGCCGAACAGGAAGTCGTTCCAGATGTTGGTGAACTGCCAGATCACCGAGACGATGGCGATCGGTCCTGAAATCGGCAGCATGATGTACCAGAAGGTGCGGAAGAACCCAGCCCCGTCGACCCGCGCGGCCTTCACGAGGTCCTGCGGGATCGAGACGTAGTAGTTGCGGAAATAGAGCGTGGTGAAGGGCAATCCATAGACCACGTGGATCAGCACCAGGCCCCAGAGATGCCCGGAAAGCCCAAGCTTTCCCAACACGGTTGCCATTGGGATGAGAATGGCCTGGTACGGCGTAAAGCACCCGAACATGATGAGGCCAAAGATCAACCGGTGACCGCGGAAGGCAAACTTGGTCAGCGCGAAGCCGTTGATTGCGCCCAGGATCGTCGAGATCGCCACCGCCGGCACCACCATGAAGAAGGTGTTGGCGTAAAAGCCCCTGATGCCGGGACATTCGACTCCGACGCAGGCTTCCATCCAGGCCACGCGCCACGGCTCGAAGGTGGGGCTCTGTGGTAGGGCGATCAGGTTGCCCCCCCGGATTTCGGCCATGCTCTTGAGCGAAGTGACGATCATCACGAAGAGCGGCATCAGATAGTAGAGGGCGAAGAGGATCAGGATGCCGTAGATGAAGATGCGGCCCAAGGTCCGTCCGATGTTGCCCCGGCTTGATGAACGCCGTGGACTCAAAGCCATATCAGCGCTCATTTTTCACCTCTCGCCGCAGTTCGGAATAGATGTAGGGGACCATGATCGCCGCGACGGTCATGAAGATCATGACGGCGCTGGCGGCCGACAGGCTCATGCGATTGCGGCTGAACGCCATCTGATACATGAAGGTCGCCGGCAGATCGGACGCGAAGCCGGGGCCGGCGCCAGTGAGCGAGATGACCAGATCGAACGAACGCACTGCCTGGTAGGTGAGGACGACGAACACGGTCAGGAACACCGGCCGGAGCATTGGAATGACGATCGCCCGATAGGTCAGCCAGGTTCCGGCGCCGTCGATCTTGGCCGCCTTGACGACCTCCCCGTCGACGCCGCGCAGACCTGCAAGGAAGATGGCCATGGCAAAGCCCGAGCTCTGCCACACCGCGGCAATGACCAGCGTGTAAATGGCCATTGACGGGTTCACGAGCCAGTCAAAGCTGAAATCCGTCCAGCCCCATCCGCGCACCAGTTTTTCGATACCGAGGCCGGGATTGAGTATCCACTTCCAGGCCGTGCCGGTGACGATGAAGGAGATCGCCATCGGATAGAGATAGATCGAACGGATGGCATTCTCGCCGCGGATCTTCTGATCCAGGAAGATGGCGAGGATCAAGCCCAGGCTCACCGAGAGGCCGATGAACAGGATGGAGAATATGGCAAGGTTTCCGATGGCCACGTACCAGCGATCCATCGACCACAGCGCAATATACTGCTCGAGGCCGACAAAGTCATATTTGGGTATGAGCTTGGACGAGGTGAACGAGATCACTATCGACCAGAGCACGAAGCCGTAGACGAAGACGCTGAGGATGAGCAGGGTCGGCGTGAGCATCAGCGGCGATACGGCGTCGGCAAGCCAGCGGGGCCAGCGCGATGTGCGCCTTGCCGCTCCACCGGGCCTGTCCAGCGCCCTTCCATCGACTAAGTTTTCGGTCATCGTATTCCCCCTAGGCAGTCAATGCGGTGTCCCGGACCGTCCGGGAGTGGCCCTGCGTCCGGAAACGTCACGCCGGGATCGGCGCGGCGGTGCGTGCAGTCGAAACTGCCCCGCGCCGGGAGTAAATATGGCCGGCATGCGGAGCTGCCGCACACCGGCCCAGTAAGCCACCGCGGGAGGAGAAGTGCCGGTGGCGGGTAAGCGCGTCGAAGGCTTGGAAACGACAGAGATTGCGGATTGCAAACATGGCCCAGCTTCCGTATGATTTCGTTAGATCGATCTAAAAGACTTTGTCTGCCTTTGCAAGGGCAAATGCACGGTTTGCGTATAGATTGATCAAACTAGTGCAGTCGGCGCACTCCAACACGGATGACAAACATCCAGCCGACCACAAATTCTGTTGACGTTGCAGCCGCTTAGCTCGAGTTTGTCGACCCGCTGGACAAGCAGCATTAGCGGGTCGGGAAGCGTCCACATGAAACGGGGTAATCCAAACGGATCGTCAGGAGCGAATTGGATCGATGGAAATCAACCGCAGCGTCGTGCTTAGCAATATCCGCGTCTTGTCGCTGCGGCATGGCAACGTGTCGGAAATCTGCCGGCAATTGTTGATCAACCGACAGCAGTTCAACAAATATCTGGCCGGGCAGCATTTCCCCTCGCGATCCAACCTCGCGGCGATCACCGATTTCTTCGGGATTTCGCTGCAGGATCTCGCCGACCCCAATTTCCGGCCCGCAGCCCTTGATGTCATTGCGGCGCTGGGCGGTCACGCCCGGCTGCTGGCGAGCGAACCGGTCGCGTCGCTGCTGGCCACCAGCGACGCGCGCTGGCTCGGAACGCTGGTCGGCGTCTATGAGAAATACCACTATTCGTCCATCTGCCGGGGCGACGTGGTCCGGTCGCTGCTTCGCATCACGGAGCGGGACGGCATGTTCCTCTATTCGAACTATGAGGCTTTCCCCAGCAGCGCCGATCCGCGGCATATCGAGTTCACCTTCAGGTATTCGGGCGTCGTGCTGGGTATAGCGGGCCGCCTCTATCTCATGGATTTCGAGCGCCTGCAGGCCAATGAACTGACGTTTTCGATTTTCGCGCCCGTGCTGCGTAAGCCAATGCGGTTCCTGGTAGGGGTGACATCGGGGATCGCCGCCAATGCGGGACGCGAACCCTATTGTTCCAAGGCCGTGTTGGACTTTCGCGGCAACGTGAAACCGACACGCGACATGATCCGGCGCGCTTCGATTGTCCCGCCCGACGATCCCTCGATACCGCTCGAAGTGTCCCAACACATCAATTCCCAATAGGTGGACCGCCCGGCAGAGCCGGGCGGCATCGGCATGCTACATGTGCTGTTCTTTGGCGCGCATCTCGGCGTAGGCGGCCTGTTCCTTCTCGTAGTATTCGGGCGACGGGAAATCCCACCAGCCCGGCGTGAACGGGCCGGCCGCATCGCGCGCGGTGATGACTTCCACCAAGGCCGGGCCACCGCAGCGCAGTGCCGCCTCGATCGCAGGCTTGAGCAGGTCATCGGAGTCGACGCGCCACGCCTCGATGCCGAAATTCTTGGCGACACCGGCGAAATCGGCCGAGTAAGGCTCGCTGTTGCCCGGCTGGCGGTTGAACTCGGACCCGACATGGCGACCCATGAACTTGCGCTGGCCGCCGCGGATCGACATGTAGCCGGAATTGTTCTGCACGAAGAACACCACTGGGATGTTGTGCATCGCCGCGACGGCGATCTCGGGCAGGCACATCATGAAGTCACCATCCCCGAGGATACAGACCACCGGCCGGTCCGGACAGGCGAGCTTGACGCCCAGCGCGGCCGGCAGCGCCCAACCCATGGGCGAGAATGAGCCGGACGTGATGTGGGTGCGCGGCTCGTAGACGGGGAAACCCTGCTTGACGGCACCCTGGGCATTGCCAGAGCCGACCACAACGATGCCACGGCGATCGAGGACTTCACGCAGGACCGCGAGCGGACGCTGCGAGGTGAAAGGCGAAACGCGTGAATCGCGACGCGGCGACAGGGCCGCTTCCCACTTGGCCTTGGCGGCCTTGACGTCGGTCAGGAACGGCTCCCGCCGCGCGCGGACACGGGAAGACTGGAGGTCTGACACGCTTGCCAGGATCGCCTCCAGCGTGACGCGCGCATCGGCGACGATACCGACTTCTGTCGGATAGTTCTTGCCGATCTCATGGGGATCGAGATCGATGTGGATGAGCTTGCCAGGTGGGATCGAGAAGCTCACGCCTTTGGCATAGGACGAGGCCGACCAGTCGGTGAAGCGGCACCCCACCGACATTACCACGTCGGCCGAGGCGGTAATGGTGTTGCCGCTGCTCGTGCCGGTTTGGCCAACGGCGCCAATGCACAACTCGTGCGTGTCATCGATCGCGCCCTTGCCGTTCCAAGTGTAGCAAACGGCGGCACCAAGCCGCTCGGCAACCGCGGTCAGGGCCGCAGACGCATTGGCTGTAATGGCCCCGCCGCCGGCGACGATCACCGGACGCTCCGCCTTGAGCAACAGCTCCACGGCCTTCTCGATTGCCCGCGGATCCGGATGGGTGACCCCTACTGGCATACGCGTTGCCAGGTCGTGCAGCTGGACCTCGGCGCTTTCGCATTGCAGGTCCATCGGCAGTTCCACATGCACCGGGCCGGGGCGGCCCGACAGCATGGTGTTGAAGGCGCGATGCATGATGAAAGGCACCTCGTCGACCCGGCCCACCTTGTAGGAGCGCTTCACCACTGGCTCTACGACGCGGCTGAAGGAGTTCTCGTTCTGGCGCTCGATCTCCTGCATCACGCCATGTCCCTTCATGTGCGTGGCGGGAGCGCCGTTGATGTAGAACAAGGCCGTGGAGTCCGTGTAGGCGGTCGCGAGGCCGATGATCGTGTTGGTAGCGCCAGGCCCGACCGAAGTGGTGCACGCCATGGGCTTGCCGCTGGCGCGGAAATAGCCATCCGCCATGTGCACGGCGCTCTGCTCGTGCATGGTCTGGATGAAGGGAATGTCGCCACCCTTCTGCAGAAAGGCATCGATCAGGGCCCAATTGCCGTGCCCCGGCACGCCGGCGACATACTCGACGCCGTAGTTCTTCAGCGAATGACTGACGATCTCGCCGCCGGTCAATTTTACCTTTTTACTCATTTCGTTCCCCTTGATGTTATTCAGGTTCAGCCGGTGCCGACGCCGGATCGGGCTCGACGATGCCGCCATATGGGATGTTTCTGCGGCCATAGCGCCGCACGCGGATGTTGGCCTGCTCGGCGTGACCGACGAATCCCTCGAGGTGACAAAGCCGAGACGCGTAGGCCCCGACCATGGCGCTCGCTTGGTCGGTGACGACTTCCTGGAAGGTGCAGGTCTTGAGAAACTTGCCGACCCACAGGCCGCCGGTGTAGCGGGCGGCCCGGTTGGTGGGCAGCGTGTGGTTGGTGCCGATCACCTTGTCGCCGAAGGCCACATTGGTGCGTGGTCCGATGAACATGGCACCGTAGTTCTGCATGCGCTGGACGAAGAAATCATTGTCGGCCGTCATGATCTGCACGTGCTCCGAAGCGATGCGGTCCGCTTCGGCAAGCATGTCCTCATTGTCAGCGCAGAGGATGATCTCGCCGTAGTCCTCCCAAGCCCGGCGCGCGATTGCAGCGGTGGGCAGGATTTCAAGCAACCGTTCAATCTCGCGCGCGGTGTCCGCCGCCAGCTTTTCCGACGTCGTCAGCAGCACCGCGGGCGAATTGGGGCCGTGCTCGGCTTGCCCGAGCAGGTCGGTGGCACAGAGCTCACCGTCAACACTGTCATCGGCAATCACCAGGGTCTCGGTCGGACCGGCGAACAGGTCGATCCCGACCCTGCCAAACAATTGCCGCTTGGCCTCGGCCACATAGGCATTGCCGGGACCCACCAGCATATCCACCGGCTGGATGGTCTGGGTGCCAATCGCCATAGCGGCAATACCTTGAACACCGCCCATGACATAGATCTCGTCGGCGCCAGCCATGGCTTGCGCCGCGACAATCGCCCTGGCAGGCTCGCCGAGATAAGGCGGCGCGCAGGTGATTACGCGATCACACCCCGCTACCTTGGCGGTCAGTACCGACATGTGCGCCGACGCCAGCAACGGGTACTTCCCGCCGGGAACGTAGCAACCGACATTGCCGATGGGTATGTGTTTGTGACCCAGAATGACCCCGGGCAACGTTTCAACGCGCAGCTCGGACATGGTAGCGCGCTGGGCGCGTGCGAAGTTGGCGACCTGCTCCTGGGCGAATTCGATATCGGCTACCGCTCGCGGCGTCAGGCTTTCGATGCAGCGGCGGATTTCGGCGCCCTCGAGACGATAGCTCTGCCGTTCGAAGCGGTCGAACTTAATTGACCAGTCGCGGACCGCGTCGTCGCCCCGCTTTTCGACATCGAGCAGGATCTGGCTGACGGTGCTTCGCAGTTCGACGCCGACCGACTCATCCTTTGTGTTGAGTCGCGCTTTTTTGAGCACACGGGCCATAGGTATCTCCGGTCAGTCAAATTGATGACGTGGCGCCGTCAGCACCCATGTCAGATCCATGACAGGAGCAGATACCGTTTTGCCGACGCCGACTATTTCGCAACGTGCAGCGGGCATGGCGCAACCTGACGTACTACGCTGCGCCAGATTGGCGCGTGCCTGACAGGCATGGTCTGGAGGTCGCGAATATTGAAGTCGCTCCGGTTTTGCCGCTTGCCCCGGCATGAAAATGCGGTATATCGAAAATCAATATTAGATCGATACAATACCCGATTGGAACTCGCATATGACCATCACCGGTTTTGAGAAGCAGAGCCTGGCCTTTGGATCCATCACCGCTCTCGCGGCAGAAGCGACCATCGCGGCCAATGCCGATACCGATTGGTTCTACGAGCCCTATGGCAAGTCACGGCGCCAGAACGTCCCCAGGCTCGCCAGACAGATCGATGCTCCGGTTTTCTCGCTGCAGGCGAAAGTCGCTCCGATCTTCGCCTCGTCATATGATGCGGGCGCGCTGTTCGTCGAAACATCGGCAGCGGCATGGGGCAAGCTCGCCTTTGAATACTCGCCGCAACAGCTGCCGACCATTGTCAGCGTCATAACCAACTCTACGTCCGACGATTCCGACGGGCCGCGTCTTGACGCGGAGTTCGCCTACCTACGACTCTATGCGGAGAATGGCGTATTTGCCTTCCACTTCTCATCCGACGGCAAGTACTGGCGCTTCCTGCGCTGGTTCGCCCTGCCCCTTGGATCGGGGCCGTTGACCATCGGCATGTCCTCGCAGTCCCCCACAGGCAATGGATGCCTTGCAAGATTTTCCGAGGTTGAACTGCGGTTCGACAAAATCGAGAACCTCCGCGACGGCCGATAGGATCGGAAGCGTCGCCGGGCCGAACGAGGGGGCCCTGCTATGCGAGGCTGCCTCTCGCCGTCAGGCTTGTGGCTACCGCTTTCTAAAGAATGAGACTACCAAACGAAGGGTCTGGCCAAAAAGCGTCGTCGTGACAGGCGCCGCGCAGTTATCGACTGGTGGTGCGACGTTGGCGCAACGCACAACGCCCGACGACGGTCTCTGCGCGTAGGGCCGCTAACGGGTTGATATTGGAGTCGCCTGGCCGGTCAATCTAGAGGCCAATTCATACCCAACTCTTGATGCTGATCCGCGTTGGGTTCATTGGCCGAGATTGTCACTCCCCTTTGATCTCACAATTTCGGGGCCAGAACGGCGGTCTGTTTCGTCCTTGGCGGTACCAAGCCAGTGCATCCAGTCCGTCACCTCGTAGCCCAGGATGCTGACATGGTCGCGCATCTTGACGTGAGCGTCCTCGTCGCGCCGGTCGCGGATGGCTTCGAGCACGGCGGCGTGCTCTCCGATCGAGGCCGACATGCGTCCGGGCTGCTGGGTGATGAAACGCCGGTAAGGCGCCACGCGCATGCGCAGGTCTTCGGTTTGCACCTGTAGGAACCGGTTGCGGCCGACCTGATAGATCTTTTCATGCCAGTTCTTGTTGGCCTCGTAGAACCGATCGTAATCGCTTTTGGTCGCCCATTCGACACAGACGGCATGCAGCGCCTCCAGTTCGGCAACATCTTCCGCCGTTGCCCGACGGGCGGCGAGACGGGCGCACAGGCCCTCCATCTCAGCCATGACCTGGAACATGTCGATGACTTCTCCCAGCGACAATACGCGCACGGTCGGACCCCGCCGCGCCTCCCAGATGATCATGCTGCGCGCTTCCAGGCCACGCAGCGCTTCGCGCACCGGTGTACGCGAGGCATTGAAGCGAACCGCGATCTCCTGCTCGTCGAGACGCTGGCCGGGCGTCAGAGCCCCACTCAGGATATCGGCTTCAAGACTTACCCGGATTTGCTCGGAAAGGGTAAGCGCGCTGGGTTCAGCCATGTGTTCTCCGGGTCGGTCCCTGATTGGTTTGGTGGGCTAGCATACCGTCATCAGGCCTAAAGGAAAGGCAAGAAGCATAAAAAGTCACCAGCCTTGTATGCAGAAAGTCGAAGTCTGCATTTCTAATAGGTGGTCGAGGCGAAAATCTTTGCTGGCCAAGCCCTCGGACGTGAAACGCCGGCGTCATTTGCAGCAGGTTTTCGGCCGCAACGAGACAAAATATTCTAACTTGCCGGGATTTTGGGCGGCACAGCGGCCTAGCTTAAAATTCCAGCGTTCGGCGCCACTTGCAATCAAGAATACAGTATGTGAGGTTTTGTATATCGGACGTTTTGCAAAGGCCCGCGCCACGACGGCAAGCCAGAGCAGGATGGACACGATGCTGCCGCGGGAGGGGTGCGTGGCAGCTGTCGGACAATCGCAGCTCGGTCTTGGCGAGCGTCGCATATTTTCTGGATGCTGCCGAGGTCGCAAGGCGGCATTCGGGGCGTACGGATGGCGGCAATCCAGCCGTGCGCCGCCTCAATCGTACAGGCTCTGCCCGTGCCTGTGTCGTTGATCGACTGCCCGTGCGAGGCGCAATGCCGAGAGCGGTGTTTCCGATGCACATCCGGCAGGCGGAGCGATCCGCGCCGGGACATATCAACTCTGGAGGGAATCCAATAATGCAAAAACTGATCAAACTTGCCGGCGCCGTTTCCGTCGCCACCCTGCTGCTGGGTGGCGTGGCAATGGCCGCCGATCCGGTTTCGGCCTGCCAGGTGACCGACACCGGCGGCGTCGATGACCGCAGCTTCAACGAAACCGCCTGGCACGGCATGCAGAAGGCCGAAACCGAACTCGGCGCCAAGGTCAAGGTGCTCGAATCCCAGTCGGAAGTGGATTTCGATCCCAATATCACGTCCCTGCTCGGCGGCGATTGCGATGTGATCCTCACCATCGGCTTCCTGCTTGGCGACACCACGCAGAAATTCGCCGAAGCCAATCCCGACCAGAAATTCTCGATCGTCGACTATTCCTACGATCCCGTGCTGCCCAACGTCGTCGGCCAGACCTATGCCACCGATGAAGCGGCGTTCCTTGCCGGCTATCTGTCGGCCGGCATGACCAAGACCGGCACTGTCGGCGTCTTCGGTGGCCTCAACATCCCGCCCGTCACCATCTTCATGGATGGCTTCGTGCGCGGCGTGAAATACTACAACACCGCCAAGAGCGCCTCGATCAACGTGCTGGGCTGGGACCCGGACAAGAAGGAAGGCCTCTTCACCAACAACTTCGATTCCCTCGATGATGGCCGCACCTTCGCCCAGTCGCTCTATGACGAAGGCGCTGACATCGTGCTGCCGGTGGCTGGCACCGTCGGCCAGGGCAGCGCGGCGCTTGCCGACGAACTAGGCGCCGACAAGCTCAAGATCATCGGCGTCGATGCCGATCTCTTCGAGACCAATCCCGATCGCGGCGGCGTCTATCTGACCTCGATCGTCAAGCGCATGGACAATACCGTGTTCGACGTCGTCAAGTCCGTCGCCGACGGCACCTTCAAGGGCGGCGTGCTGCAAGGCAATCTCGCCAATGGCGGTGTCGACCTCGCTCCGCTGCATGCCTTCGAAGACGCGGTACCCGCCGAACTCAAGGCTGAACTCGCCGATGTCCGCGCCCAGATCGTCGCCGGCACGCTCTCGGTAAAATAGGCCGCCTGACCTCGTGGAAGCGCATCCCGGTGCGCTTCCACCCTTTGCGATCGGAACCGCCCCCGCATGATCATCACGCTCGACAACATCACCAAGCGCTATGGCAGTTTCGTCGCCAACGACAGCATATCGCTCAGCGTGCGATCGGGCGAAGTCCATTGCCTGCTGGGTGAGAACGGCGCCGGCAAGACGACGCTGATGAATGTGATCTATGGCCTGTCCAAGGCCGATGGCGGGCAAATCAGCATCGACGGCAAGGCGGTGCAGTTCGCCAGCCCCAAGGATGCCATCGCCGCCGGCATCGGCATGGTGCATCAGCATTTCATGCTGATCCCCGCCTTTTCCGTCACCGAAAACGTCGTGCTCGGCCTGGAACCGACGCTGTTCGGCGACCGATTGGATCTCGATGCGGCCCGCAAGAGAGTGCGCGATATCAGTGCGCAGTTCGGCCTCGAGATTGACCCGGATGCGCCGCTCGAGGGAATGCCGGTGGGCATCCAGCAGCGCGTGGAGATCGTCAAGATCCTCTATCGCGCCGCCGACATCATGATTTTCGACGAACCGACGGCGGTGTTGACGCCCCAGGAAGTCATCGAATTCTTCAAGATCATCGAGAGCCTGCGAGCCGCGGGCAAGGCGATTCTGTTCATCACCCACAAGCTCAACGAAGTCATGGAGATCGCCGACAGGATCACCGTGCTGCGCCACGGCAAGGTGGTGGGCGAGGCCGATCCCGCCACCACATCGTCGGGCGAGTTGGCCAATCTGATGGTCGGCCGGCCGGTATCGATGCTGGTGTCGCGCACCGAGGCCAAGGCCGGTGACGTCGTGCTGGCGCTCGAAAACGTCCATGTCACCGACGGCACCAGCAAGCTGGCGCTCGACGGCATCGACTTGGTGGTGAAGGCCGGCGAAATCGTCGGCATTGCGGGCGTGCATGGCAACGGCCAGACCGAGCTGATCGAAGTGATCGCGGGCCTGCGCCCCATAGTCGATGGCCGCATTTGCTTTGCCGGTGGCGATATCGCCGGCATTTCCCCCCGCGAGCGCCATCGGCGCGGGCTCGCCCACGTGCCGGAGGATCGTTCGATCGCCGGCCTCGCGGTGACGATGAGCGTGGCCGAAAACATGGTGCTCGACAGTTACTACGAACCGCGTTTCTCGCGCTTTGGTCGGATCGACTGGTCGAGCGTCCGCAAGGCGGCGGCGCAACTGGTCTCCCAGTTCGACGTGCGCACCAAATCGGTTGACGCCAGTGCCGCCTCGCTTTCGGGCGGCAACCAGCAGAAGGTCGTCATCGCGCGGGAAATGTCGCGGCCGATCAAGCTGATGATCGCGGCGCAGCCGACGCGTGGTGTCGATGTCGGCTCGATCGAATATATCCACAAGCGCATCGTCGAGGCGCGCGACGAAGGCGTCGGCGTGCTGCTGGTGTCCACCGAGCTCGACGAAGTGCTGGCGCTCTCGGACCGGATCCTCGTCATGTTCGATGGCCGGATCCTGGCCGAATTCGACAGCCGCACCGCCGACCGTTCGCTCATCGGCCTGGCCATGGCCGGCGTCGTCACGCAAAGCCAAACTCACGCGCCGGAGATCGCACCATGACCACCGATATCGCGGTCCGCCCCGCTGGTTTCTGGCGCTCCGAACTGGCCGGATCGGTGATGCTGGTGCTGGCGGCATTGGTCACGGCCCTGGTGGTTGCCGCATTGATCATGGTGTTTTCCGGTGTGTCCATGCCGCAGATCGGCCTGGCGCTGACCTCGCTGGCGACCGGCTCCTTCGGTTCGCCTCAGGCGATTTCGGAGACGCTGGTGGCGGCGACTCCACTGATCATTGCCGGCCTGGGCTTTGTCATCGGGGCCAAGGCGGGTCTGTTCAATGTCGGCGTCGAGGGGCAGATCCTGATCGGGGGCATGTTTGGCCTCGTCGCCGGTTTCAGCTTTCCCGACCTGCCGATGATCGTCCACCTGCCGCTGGCACTGGGCTGTGCCTTTGTCGGCGGGGCACTGCTGGCGGGCATTGCCGGCTGGCTCAAGGTGGCCTCGGGCGCCCATGAGGTGATCACCACCATCATGCTCAACTTCATCGCCTTGCGCTTCGTCGATTTCCTGCTGCGCAATCCGCCCGTGCAGAATCCCGAGCGGAGCGATCCGATTTCGCGTTTCGTCGCCGATACTGCCACCTTGCCCAAGCTTTTCGCCTGGTTCGACCCGTCGATGCGGGTCAATCTGGGCATCCTGCTCGCGGTGCTGGTGGCGGTGTTCGTGGCGTGGCTGCTGTGGCGCACCACGCTTGGTTTTGAAATCCGCGTCATGGGCGCCAACCAACAGGCCGGACGCTTTGCCGGCATGAACACCGCGCGCACTGTGATCGTCGCCATGATGCTTTCGGGCGGCATTGCCGGTCTCGCCGGCGCTACCCTGACGCAAGGCGTGCTGGGCCGCGCCTCGCCAGACTTCGCCGCAGGACTGGGATTCGAGGCGATCGCGGTGGCGCTGCTGGCGCGGTCCCATCCGGTGGGTGTGGTGTTTTCCGGCATCCTCTTCGGCGCGCTGACCGCAGGCGGGCGACGGATGCAGGTGGCGGCGGGCGTCAGCCTCGACCTCATCACCATCGTGCAGGCCATCGTGCTGCTGTGCATCGCCGCGCCGATGCTGATCCGGACCATCTACCCCTTCCTCTTCCGCCCCGCGAGGGAAAGCTGACATGACCGCCACTACTCTTTCCGGCCGCGCACAGACGGTGTTCCTCGATCCCGCTCTCGTGCGTCGCAATCGCATCATCGGTATTGTCCTGCTTGTTCTGGCCGCCGTCATCGCCTCGGGTTTCGGCATCGGGGTGGAAGGCAATGCGGCGTTCAATCTCACGCCGCCCCGCGCGCTGATCCCCATCGGGAGCCTGATCGTACCCGTCGCGCCCTATGTCCTGGTCATCGCCGCCATCATCGCCTTCATGGGCGTGCGGCTCCTGATGAAATCGGGCTCGCGCTACGCCAACCTACTGCTCGGCATCGCATTGGCGCTGGCCATCACCGCCTTCCTCACCTGGGCAACGGCGGGCAAGTCGCTGTCCCTCATCGGGTTGTTGCAGGCCACGGTGGTGCGCGCCGTTCCGATCGCCTTCGCCGGGCTGGCGGGCGTGCTGTGCGAGCGCGTCGGCGTCGTCAATATCGGCATCGAAGGCATGATGATGGCCGGCGCCTTCACCGGCGCGGTGGCGGGCTCATTGATCGGCGGCGTCGGCGGGCTGGTCGCGGCAACCGTCGTCGGCGGCGGCATCGGCCTGCTGCTGGCATTGCTGACAGTGACCTACCGGCTCGACCACATCATCGCCGGCGTCGTCATCAACATGCTAGTGCTCGGCATAACCTCGTACGCCACGAGCCAGGTGCTGGTGTCGAACCGGGCGCTCAACCAGGCGCCGGTGTTCCGCCCCATCGAAATTCCCTATCTCAGCGATGTCCCGATCCTGGGGCCGATGTTCTTTTCCCACAACATCTTCGTCTATGCCGCGCTGATCATGCTGCTGAGCGCCACCTATTATCTCTTCCACACGCGGCTGGGCCTGCGCGCCCGCGCCGTCGGCGAATATCCGCGCGCCGCCGATACGCTGGGCATCGACGTATTCCGCACGCGCTATATCAACGTCATGCTCGGCGGCATGGTGGCCGGGTTCGGTGGCGCCTGGTTCACGCTCGGCTCGGTCGGGCAGTTCGACGAGAACATGACGGCGGGCCGTGGTTTCATCGGCCTTGCCGCGATGATCTTCGGCCGTTGGCATCCGCTGGGCGTGCTGGCGGCGGCGCTGGTGTTCGGCTTTGCCGATACGCTGCAGCAGAAGCTCGTCATCCTGCGCACGCCGGTGCCGGCCGAATTCCTCGCGATGGCGCCATACATACTCACCATCATCGTTGTCGCCGGCCTTGTCGGCCGCGCCCGCGCCCCGGCTGCCGACGGCCACAATTACGAAAAATCGTGACGATGCGGACGCTCATCCACAACGCCAGATACCTCTATACCTGCAACGACAATGACGAGGTCTTTCGCGACGGCCATGTCTGCATCGAAGACGGCCTGGTCGTCGCCGTCGGTGGCGGACCGGCGCCCTGGCAGCAGGCGGACCATGTGTTCGACATGGCCGGCGCCATCGTGATGCCGGGCTTTGTCAACGTGCATCACCACTTCTTCCAGTCCATCACCCGCGCCGTGCCGTTGGCGCAGCGTACCTTGTCGCTCGACTGGATGTTCGCGCTCTATCCGCTCTGGGCTGAATACGACCTCGAAGCGATGTATTGGAGCAGCCTGCTCGCGGCGTCTGAACTTTTGCTGAGCGGGGCGACGACCAGCGCCGACCACTCCAACCTGCACCTGACAGCAGGGCTCGACACCATCTCCGAACAGGTACGCGCCGTTGGCGATGCGGGCCTGCGCTATCACCTGGTGCGCGGCTCGCTCGCCAGCATGGAGGCCGGCATCGAGGCGCGGCTGCGCCCGCTGATGGGTGACAAGATCGATCACCTGCTCGGCCGCGGCAACGACCTCATGGCGATCATCGAGACTGCCCTCAAGTCCCACCAGTCGCGCGCCTGGGGCACCATGCTCGACATGTCGGTCGGGCCCGGCGGCCTGGCCTATGACATGCCCGAGCTGATGGCGGCCCATGCAAGGCTCGCACGGGACTATGATTGCGGGCTGCATACGCACTATCACCCACGCCCGATCGAACGGCAGATTTCGCTGCAACTGACCGGGCGCACGCCGGTGGACTATCTCGACCAAAGCGGTTGGCTGACGCCGCTGACCTGGTTCGCGCACTGCACCGAACTCGATGATGGTGAGATCGCCCGGTTCGCCGAGCGGGGCGTTTCGGTATCGCACTCGCCGCGCACCGTGGTGCGGCTGGGTTATGAGATCACCCGCGTTTCGGCCATGCGTAGCGCGGGCATCAAGGTCGGTATTGGCGTCGACGGCGCGGCGAGCAACGATTCCGGCTCCATGCTGGGCGACATGCGTCTCGCCCAGTTGCTGCACCGCTCCGGGCCGGACAAGGCGACGCCCGAAGCCTGGCTCACGCCCTATGACACGCTGTTGATGGCAACCCGGGAGGGTGCGGCGATCCTGCGACGTCCCGATATCGGGCAATTGTCGGTGGGATGCTGCGGCGACCTCACGGCCTTCGACCTTGCCTCCCCCACCTTCGCCGGCGCGCCGGCCGATCCCCTTGGCGCATTGCTGATGTCGGGTGCCGATACCAGCGCCTTGCTGACCGTCGTCCATGGCAAGCCACGCGTCCATTGTGGACGGATGATCGATATCGATGCGGCAAATCTCATCGAAAAGTCCAATGGCGCAGCGGATCGCATCCTGCGGCTCGCGAGCGAGCGTACGGGTTTGCGCTTCGATTCTTATCCTGGCGCGACGCGCCAACCGCAATGGCGCTAAGTTTGTGTATTCACAAACGTCATTTCTGAATACACAAACTTGACTTTGGTCTACCCAAGTGCAGAACTCCTTCCATGACACAGATCGCGTGAGGCGCCTTCCCATGAGAAATTTCGATATCCGCAACGCGCATTTCGATCGCCTGGTCGCGAACGAGGACCTGCGCTGGATGGGACAGAACACTAACCACGTCCCCTCTCATCCGGCGGTGCTGGAAGCCATGGCGCGCTGCATCCGCGAGGAGGGTTTCCACGTCTACGCGCCTCCGGCCGGGTTCGAGGCGCTGCGCCAGGGAATCCTCAACGATCTCGGTCTGCCCGAGGCGTCCGCGATGGTGACTGACGGCGCGGTGGCGGCGCTCTATCACGTCTGCCACACGCTGCTTTCACCGGGCGACCAGTTCATCACCACGGACCCGACCTGGAACTGGCCGATGGCCTTCGCGCGCTCCAAGGGCGCCATCGTCAAGCAGATCCCGATCTATGGCGCCGAGCACGGCTATCGCCTCTCGGCCGAGCGGCTGGCGGCGGCGATCACTCCCAAGACCAAAGTGGTCTATCTCGTCGATCCCAACAATCCGCTGGGCACCGCCTGCACGCCCGAGGAGATTGCCGCTATCGTCGAGGTCGTCGAAAAGGCCGGCGCGTACCTCATCCACGACTGTACCTATCGGCACTTCGCCTATAGCCACACGCTGGCGGCGACGCTTTATCCCGAGCGCACGCTGACCATATACAGCTTCTCGAAATGGCTAGGCCTGGCCGGCCTGCGCGTCGGCGCGGTCGTCGCCCATCCCGATATCATCGAAAAGCTGGCGGCTTCTCCGCCCAACAACCTTGGCTCCAGCCTGCTGGCCCAGCGCGCCGCCATGGCGGGATTGGCGATCAAGGACGAATGGTTCCCGGGTGTGCTGGCGCAGACACGTGCCAACCAGGCCATGGTCAAGGCGGCGTGCGATGCCATTCCGGGCATGCTGGTGCCGGTTTATCCCTCGAACGGCAATTTCCTGGTTCTCGAATGCGACGCGCTTGGCATCAAGCCGGAAGCGCTGGTCGCCGCCTACCAGAAGCATTCGATCATGATCCGCCAGGGCTCCTACCACACGCCCAATTTCGGCGACCGCTTCGTCAAGGTCAGCGTCAGCGTGCCGACGCAATGGGTCGAGGAATTCGTCGCACTGCTGCCCGCCATGGTGGACGAGGCGCGCGCCGGCACCGGCGACACCAAGCTGTTCTGACCCCAATCCCTTTCCGCAATAACAAATTCGAGCAGGCCTCATGGATCTCAATCTTCAAGGAAAAAAAGTCCTCATCACCGGCGCCTCGCAGGGCATCGGCGAAGGGCTGGCGCGTTCGTTCGCCGAGGAAGGGTGCGACCTGCACCTCGTCGCCCGTTCGGGTGCCAAGCTGGAAGCCATCAAGGCCGAAATCCTCGCCGAAAATACCGTGACGGTCACGGTGCAGGCCATGGACCTCACCGAGGCCGAGGCGGTCGATGCCGTCGTGGCAGCAGCGGGCGATATCGACATTCTCATCAACAATGCCGGCGCTATTCCCAGTGGAACACTGTGGGACGTCACCGAACCACGCTGGCGCGAGGGCTGGGAACTCAAGGTCTTCGGCTATATCAACATGACCCGCGCCGTCTACGCGCAGATGAAACAGCGCGGCGGCGGCGTCATCATCAACAATATCGGCAATGGCGGCGAGGTGTTCGACCCGCATTACGTCGCCGGCACCACCGGCAATGCGAGCCTCATGGCCTTCACCCGCGCCATGGGCGGCCATAGCCTCGACGACAATATCCGTGTCGTCGGCGTCAATCCCGGCCCGGTCGATACCGACCGCATCTACAACATGCTGAAAAAACGCGCCCTGACCCTTTACGGCGACGAGAGCCGCTTCGGGGAGCTGCAGGAGCGCTATCCGCTCGGCCGCCCGGCGCATATGGGCGAAATCACCGATCTCATCGTCTTCCTCGCCTCCGAGCGCTCGGGTTACACGACCGGCGCCATCTTCACCGTCGACGGCGGGATCACCTCGCGCCGCTCCATCATCTAGGGGGGCGGGTATGGCCGGGGCAAAAACCGACGACGGCATCACGCTCTATTACGAGGAAGCCGGACAGGGCGAGGCGATCGTCTTCGTCCACGAGTTCGGCGGCAATTACTGGAGCTGGGAGCCGCAGATGGGCTATTTCGCCCGTCGCCACCGCTGCATCACCTATGCGGCGCGCGGCTTTGCGCCCTCCGACATTCCCGCTTCGATCGATGCCTATTCGCAGGCCCGCGCCGCCGACGATATTTTTGCGGTGATGGATGCTGCCGGCATCGAGAAAGCCCATCTTGTCGGGCTTTCCATGGGCGGCTTCGCGGTGCTGCATGCAGCGCTACGCCGCCCCGAACGCGTACTGTCGGCGGTCGCCGCCGGCACCGGTTATGGCGCCGAGAAGCAGTGGGAAGACTATTTCCGCGGCGTCTCCGAAGGCGTGGCGCAAAAGTTTGAGCAATTGGGGGCAGCCACCTTCGCGCCGATCTACGGCTCCGGGCCGTCGCGGGTGCAGTTCCAGAACAAGGACCCACAGGGCTGGAAGCTTTTCGCCGACCGGCTGGGCAAGCATTCCTCGGCGGGCGCGGCCAACACCATGCGCGGTGTCCAGATGCAGCGGCCGTCGCTCTACGACCTCGAAGCCGAGTTCAGGGCGCTCGACGTGCCCGTGCTGGTCATGGTGGGCGACGAGGACGACCATTGCCTGCAGACCGGCATCTTCCTCAAGAAAACCATCAGCCGCAGCGGCCTCTCAATCTTCCCCAAGTCCGGGCACACGCTCAACCTCGAGGAGCCAGAGCTGTTCAACCGTACCGTCGGCGAGTTCCTGGCGCAGGTGCAGGCCGGCCGATGGGAGAAGCGCGATCCTCGCGCCAATCCCGGCCAGATCATGAAAACCGAATGAGCCGGCCCTCCGATCACGTTGACGGTGAACGCCTGTGGTCGCGCCTCATGGACCTCGCCCGCTTCGGCGCACGGGCCGATGGCGGCGTCGATCGCCCTGCCCTTTCTGCTGCGGAAGGCGAAGCGCGCGCCCAGGTGATAGCCTGGGGCCGCGCCATCGGCCTCACCCCGTTCACCGACGCCGCCGCCAACCTGTTTCTGCGCCTTGAAGGCACCGACCCATCCTTGCCGCCGGTGGTTTCCGGTTCCCACACCGATTCCCAGCCGACCGGCGGCAAGTTCGACGGCGCCTTCGGCGTCCTTGCCGCATTGGAGGCGCTCGAAGCCATTATCGCCTCGGGCCAGCGTCCACACCGCACCATCGAAGTCGTCGCCTGGACCAACGAAGAGGGCAGCCGCTTCGCGCCTGGCATGACCGGCTCGCATCTTTTCACCGGGCAGATGGCCCTGGCCGATGCCGAGGCCCTTAAGGACGCCCAAGGCGTCACCGCCGGCGACGCAATTGCAGCTATTCTCGCCGGCGACGATAACGTGGCGGTGCGGCCCTTTGGCTGGCCGGTTTCCGCCTATATCGAGCCCCATATCGAACAGGCCAGCGTGCTGGAGCGCGCCGGCAAGCCGCTCGGCGTCGTCACCGGCATCCAGGGCACGCGGCGCTATCGCGTCACGGTTACCGGCGAGGCGGCCCATGCAGGAACCGCAACGCGCGAAGAACGGCGTGATGCGCTGCTCGCTGCGGTGCGCATGATCGGCGCCATGGAGATCGCGGCCAACAGCGTCGACGATTTCAAATTCACCGTCGGCATGTTCAACGTCACGCCCAACGCGCCCTCGGTGGTGCCGCAGGAAGTCCTGTTTTCAATCGACATCCGCCACCCCGACAATGCCGCCGTCGACGGGTTCGACGAGACGATGCGCCGCATCGTCGAGGCTGAACAGGGGCCGTGCGACGCCGTGGTGCGTCAGATCGTTCATGCGGCCTCGCTCGAATTTCCCCTCGCCATTCGCCAGTCGATTAGCCGCCATGCTGCGGCACTCGGCATCGACGGGATGGATGTGTATTCCGCTGCTGGCCACGACGCGCGGCAGATGCATTATTTCTGCCCGAGCGGCATGATCTTCGTGCCCTGCCGCAACGGGATCAGTCATTCACCCGAGGAATGGGCAGAGCCCGCACACCTGGCCGGCGCGACGCGCCTGCTTGCCGACCTGCTCTGGGACCTTGCCAACACCTGACCGTTTCGATTGGACACCATGATGAACACGCCTCAAAACGCCAATGTCGGCCGCCGCAAGCGCCACGTGGATATCGGTGATGCCGAGCTGCCACGCTGCGTGCTGGTGCCCGGCGATCCCGGGCGCGTGCCGTTGATCGGCAAGGTCTGGGACAGCTATGAGGAAATCTCGTTCGCCCGCGAGTTTCGCCTCGCCAAGGGCCGCGTGCATGGCACGGACATCGCCGCCTGCTCGACCGGCATCGGTGGACCCTCGACCGAAATCGCCGTGCTGGAACTGGCGGAAGCCGGCCCCGATACCTTCATCCGCGTCGGCACCTGCGGGGCGTTGCAAGAGCACATCTCGCCCGGCGACCTCGTCATCCAGCACGGCGCCGTGCGGCTGACCGGCACGGTGGATGCCTATGTGGGGCGCGAATATCCCTCGATCGCCGACCTCACGGTGACTAATGCCCTCGTCGCGGCCTGCGAGGAACTGGGCGTGCGCTACCATGTGGGGCTGACCGCCAGCGTCGATTCCTTCTATGGCGGCCAGGGTAACCCCATTCCGGGGGGCCATGTGCTGACCGATGCCGAAGGCCCGGCCGAGTATCTGCGTTCGCGCCGCGTTGCGACGTTCGAGATGGAAGCGGCAGCGCTGTTCGTGCTCGGCTCGCTATTCGGGCTGCGCACCGGCAGCATCTGCGCCGTGGGCTCCAACCGCGTCACCAAGGAGCGTATGGACGTGGAAAGCGCCGTGGTCGACGCCTGCCGGGTCGCCTCGCTCGCCGCCTCGCGCCTGTCGCAGGGCAAGCGCTGATGGCCCCAACGGATCAGGCGCTGGCCGCCATCATCGACCACACTATCCTGCGCCCGGAAGCGACGGCGGCAGATATCGAGCGCTATTGCGAAGAAGCACTGAGCCACGATTTCAAGGCAGTGTGCGTCAACCCCATTCACGTCGCCCGCGTCGTGGAGCGGCTGAAGAGCTCAGGAGTTTTGACCTGCTCGGTGGTCGGCTTCCCGCTCGGCGCGGCGCCGACCGAACTCAAATGCGCCGAAGCCAGCTGGGCCATTGCCAATGGTGCGGCGGAAATCGACATGGTGATTTCCATCGGCGATCTGAAGGCGGGCAATTATGACGCCGTGCGCGACGAAATCGCCGCGCTGAAGAGCGCCTGCGGGCCAGTGTGCCTCAAGGTGATCCTCGAGACCTCGCTGCTCACCGACGATGAGATCGTTGTGGGATGCCGGTTGGCACAGGATGCAGGCGCCGATTTCGTCAAGACCTCGACGGGTTTTGCGGCCCAGGGCGCCATCGTCTCCCACGTCGCCTTGATGCGGCGAACCGTTGGGCCGAGCATGGGCGTCAAGGCCTCGGGAGGCATCGGCACGCGGGAGCTGGCGCTGCAGTTGATCGCCGCGGGTGCGTCGCGCATCGGGTCCAGCAACAGTCTCAAGCTGGTCGGTTGAGCTGAGCGGGGCGAGCACCGCTCCCGCGGGCCGATCAGGACAATTGAGCCGACGCGGTGATCCCAAAATCGTGACGCAGCATGTGATCGGCCGCGCGGAGTGCCTGTGCGGCGATCGTCAGGGAAGGATTGACCGCCGCCGAAGACGGCATGAACGAGGCGTCGACCACAAAGAGGTTTTTATGATCGTAGCTGCGGCAGAACGGGTCGAGCGCTGCGGTGGCCGGATCGTCGCCAAACCGGGCTGTGCCGCATTGGTGAGACGTCGAGTGCTTTATCAGCGGCTTGATCAACACGAGCGGGTAGCCCACTCGGCGCAGGGCGCCTGCCATCCGCTTGACCAGTCGATCATGCACCGTGAGATTGTTGCGATTGACCGAGAGATTGATCATCCCGTCCTTGATCGTGACCCGATTGTCGCGATCGGGCAGGTCTTCAGAAAAGGCGATCAGATCGATGCTGTGCTTGGCCATGGTCTGGCCGACAATCTTGGGCAAGAACGGCACATTGGCCGACAACATGCCACCCTGCAGCTTTCCGAGCATCTGAATGTGGCCCATTGGATAGTTGAACCCGGGCTCGCCAAGATAGAAGTGATTGATCGACAGGGTTTTCTGGAACACCGTGTCGTTGGGGCGAAACGAGAGACCCATCAGCGCGGTCTGATTGTGCGCCATGTAGTAGCGACCCACGACGTCCGAGCTGTTGGCGACACCACGCGGCGCGGCATCGGTCGCCGAGCGCAGCAGCAGGGCCGTACTATTGACGGCCCCGGCGGACAGAACCACCACCTTGGCGCTCAGGATTGCGATCTCGCCGGCGCGATCCACCTCAACGCCGGTTATCGTCTTGCCGTCTGGAGAGAGAATGAGGCGGCGCACCAGGCAATTGGTCAAGAGTTCGACATTGCCGGTGGCAAGGGCGGGGCTGACGAGACGCGTCTCGGCATCACCTTTCGCTTCGAGCTTGCACGGAAACCCGTCGCAGGTCCTGCAGCGGATGCATTTGCCGCGGGCGCGGTAATCGAGCGCGATCGGCATCGCCGAATTGGAGACACCGATCTTTCTGAGATCGTCGGATAGTTTCTGGACAATCGGCTCATGGTCCATCCCCGCATAGGGGTAGGGCTTGCTGCGAGGCGGTGCCGACTGGTCACCTTCATCGTCGCCATGGACGGTGAAGATTTCCTCGGCCTGCTGATAATAGGGTTCGATGTCGGCATAGCGGACCGGCCAACGTTCCGATTTTCCCTCGTAGTGCTCAAGCCCGTCGAAATCCTCGGCCCGCAGCCTGATCATCGAGCCGCCGAAGAATTTTGTGGCACCACCGACATTGTAGTACATGTTTGGCCGGAAGGCCTTGCCGGTCTTGTCCGTCCAGGAATCGTGCGCCGTGTACTTCTTGTCGAAGAACACCGCGCCGACGCTCCAGTTGTCTGGCTCTTGCGGCACCCAGTCGCCGCGCTCCAGCAGCAGCACTTTGACGCCATTCTCGGCCAGTCGCCGCGCGACCGCGCCGCCACCGACGCCGCTGCCGATTATGATGACGTCTGCTGCTGCCGTCTCGATGCCCATAGTCGTTCCTGTGGCGAAGGCCATCAAGCAACTATGCCGACCTGTTCCCGCTCAGCAAGTGCGCAACCCTGGACTATCTGACGCAAACTGCAGCACTTGGGATGCCGCCATTTCAGTCGTCCGCGATGAAACGACCCCGTTGCCGGCAAATGTCGCCAATGAAATTCCGCAAGGCGCGCACGCGCGGCAGGTCGGCCACCTCGTCATGGCAATTCATCCAGTAGGTCCGTCGGAGGGAGACCTCGGGGACTACTCTAGTCAAGCCGGGGGTTTCATTTGCAACAAAGTTGGGTAACACGCAGAGACCATCACCACGGCTGGTCGCGGTCGCCTGGGCGAGCAGGCTCGTGCTTTGCAACTGTGCCCGCAGACCCGGCGCGATCTCGCCCAGATAGTCCAGTTCCCGGCTGAAGATCAGGTCGTCCACATAACCAACGAACCGATGGCTGCGGAGCGTGTCGCGGCGGAGTGGTGCCGTACATCGATCGAGATAGCCCTGGCCGGCATAAATGCTCAGATCGTAGTCGGTGAGTTTCTCTGTCTTGAACTTGCCGCGATTGGGCGGAGCCAGAGAGACGGTCACGTCCCCCTCCCGCTGTGACAGTGACAGGATTTGAGGCACCGTGATCAATTCGAGCGTCAACAGAGGATAGGCCTGGGCGAACTCACCGAGATATTTGGCCAGGAAGTAGTTGCCGAACCCATCGGGCGTTGCCAGTTTCACCTTCCCCGAAATGCCCAGCTCTGGCCGATCCAGGGCCTCTGCTGCCGCAAAGGTAGCCGCCTCGACACGCTCGGCGAAACCCAGCAGGGTGGCACCGGCCGGGGTGAGCATGTGGCCCCCCGCGCTGCGATGGAATAGCGACGCACCCAGCGCCTGCTCGAGCGCCACAACCCGCCGACCGACAGTAACGTGGTCACACGACAAGGCCCGTGCGGCGGCGCTTAGCGTGCCACCGCGCACCACTTCGAGGAAAAACTTCAGATCATTCCAGTCGTAGCGCATGCGCTGGCCCGTGAAATTTTGCACAGCCTGTCGGCGAAAATACCAGTTTAGCAGACTAAATTATCACAGTACAACGCTGCAACGCCGGCAAAGAGGAGGCGCACTATGGCAACCGAACTTGGGCAATTCGACTTCATCATCGCGGGAGGTGGCTCGGCGGGCTGCGTGCTGGCAAACCGCCTGTCCGCAGGGGGCCGTTATCATGTGGCTCTGATCGAAGGCGGCGGCAGGGACAACTGGATCTGGTTTCACATTCCGGTGGGATACCTGTTTGCCATCGGCAATCCCAAGGCGGACTGGTTGTACCGGACCGAGCCGATCGCGGGTCTCAATGGACGGGATCTGGCCTATCCACGCGGCAAGGTACTGGGCGGGTCATCAGCCATAAATGCCATGATCTATATGCGCGGTCAGGCCGCGGATTATGATGGCTGGAAGCAGCAGGGGCTCAAAGGCTGGGGTTGGGACGACGTCCTCCCCATCTTCAAGATGCATGAAGACAACTGGCGCGGCGCCAGTGCGGTGCATGGAGCCGGCGGGGAGTGGCGGGTTGACCGCCCTCGCCTGAGCTGGGAAGTGCTGGATTCCTTTATCGAGGCGGCCGGCGAAGCGGGCATTCCCACCTCGGACGACTTCAATACCGGCAGCAATGAGGGCTGCGGCTACTTTGACGTCAACCAAAAGCGCGGTCGCCGCTGGAGTGCCGCGCGAGGGTTTCTGCAGCCGGCGCTCAATCGTCCCAATCTCACCGTTATCGCCAATGCCACGGTTGATCGGGTCGTGTTCGACGGCAAGCGTGCCACCGGAGTTGTCGTCCTGCAGAACGGGCAGGAGCGCCAGATCAACGCCCGAGCCGAGGTGATCATTTCCGCCGGCGCGGTGGCGACACCGGCGATTCTGGAACGTTCCGGTATCGGCGACGCGCAACGCCTTGGCGATCTGGGCGTGCCGATCACCCATGATGCGCCTGGGGTCGGCGAGAATCTGCAGGATCATCTGCAGCTAAGGCCCATCTACAAGGTGTCCAACGTGCCGACCCTGAACATGCAGTACAAGTCGTTGCTGCGTCGCGGGCTGATGGGGCTCGAATATGCGCTGATGCGGCGCGGGGCGATGACGATGGCCCCGTCGCAATTGGGGGCCTTTACTCGCAGCTCAGACCGTTTCGAAACGCCGAATATCCAGATGCACATCCAGCCGCTGTCGCTCGACAAATTCGGCGATAGCATGCACGGCTTCCCGGCCATAACGACAAGTGTGTGCAATCTTCGACCGACCAGCCGGGGATCTATTCATGCGCGTTCCAGCGATGCGAACGCGGCGCCGGTGATCGCACCGAACTATCTCGCTACCGAGGAGGATCGACAGGTCGCCGTGGATTCAGTCAAGGTGGTTCGGAACGTTATGTCGCAAAAGGCCATGGCCGCCTATTCGCCGGAAGAATTTCGCCCTGGTGCGCACCTTGTCAGTGAAGCGGAGCTTGTTGCTGCGGCAGCGGAGATCGGCACGACGATTTTCCACCCCGTGGGGACGGCCAAAATGGGCATGGCGAACGACCCAATGGCGGTCGTTGACGAGCGGCTCCGGGTCTATGGGACATCCCATCTGCGTATCGTCGACGCCTCCGTGATGCCCAATATCGTCTCTGGAAACACCAACTCGCCAACAATCATGATCGCCGAAATGGCCTCCCAGATGATCTTGGAAGATGCCCGCGCTTAGTACGCCACGTTGCGTCGGCATCCTGGTGTGGGCGCTCAGGCGCTCCGCACCAGATCGCCTTCCTTTTCAAGGAACTGCAACACTTCCTTGGGAATGCTCGGATCGGTCCTCTCCAGCACGCCGATTTCCTTGAGGTGCTCGCGGCCGGTCAGGCCCGGCCCACGATAGTGCAAGGCGACCCGCGCCGAAAATGGCTGGCGGAACATGGACGCTGCGATGCCACTGGTGATGCCGAACATGAAATTCTTCGATGACCGTTGTACGGGCGCAAAAATGCCAAATGTCAGCTCGTTTTTTTGCAGACTTTCGAAGTCGACACAAAAAATGCGCCCAGCAACAGGCATCGTAAACCCATGATACTTGAAGACGTACTCAGTCCGTCCCGGGCTGTCGTAGCTGGGAAACCGTTCGACGTAATAGTGCTGCAGAAAATCCTTGTGGCGGTAGATGCAGAAGGCGGACTTGAGGATCTTGCCGCTATAGATCGATGAGTAGTGGTAGCGGTCGTATGTTCCGAGCAGGGCGTCATCGGATGACTTGGCTTCAAACAGCACCGTCTCCAGGAAGTCGCCCATTCTCCTGGAATTTCGCAGCGATTCGATGGCGTGAAAGTAGTTTCCCTCAAAAAACATCCGAAAGTCGTCGGGTTCGGAAAACAATATCGCCGGGCTCATCCCGAAAAAATTTGCGATCATCCGTTGATTTTGCGGGGATGGCAGGTGCAGCCCCGAGAGATACTTATTGAACTGCTGTCGATTGATGTTGATGTTTCGACAGATCGTCGAAATCGCCCCGTGCTGCTCACACAGATAGCGCAAGTTGGCGCTGAAATTGGCTGTGTGTTCGCCCTCGGAATTCATCAATGAGCGCCCCTTCGCAGTTCGTACCGTAGAATGCGTCATTCTGCGCCAAATATCAACGCTTTGCGAAATTGTGTGCTTCAGCCCTCCGGGCAATGGTCGATCATCAATCACCTCCGCATGCGAGCGCTGACGTGTTCAGTGCCGGGGCCGGAGCAGTGATCCATGGAGGCATGTGGAAATGATTAGAAAGCTCAAGGCTGCGAGCAAGGGTGGGCAATTTCACGATGCCGCCATTACGAGCGCCGTGCAGGGCCTGCTTGATGAAGTGGAGCGCGGCGGCGACGCGGCCATCCGCAAGCTTTCGATCAAATTCGATGGACTGGACAGGCAATCTTATCGGCTAACTGACAGCGAAGTGAGGGCCTGTGTGGAAGGCCTGTCGACACGGCAGCGGGACGATATCGAGTTTGCCCAGACGCAAGTTCGCAATTTCGCCGTGGTACAAAAGAACGCGCTGCAAGACATCGAGGTTGAGACGCTTCCAGGGGTAATCCTTGGGCACCGCAACATTCCGATCCAGAACGTGGGATGCTACGTTCCGGGTGGCAAGTATCCGCTGCTAGCGTCGGCGCATATGTCGGTCCTGACGGCAAAGGTGGCTGGCTGCGATCGCGTAATCACCTGTGCTCCGCCGTTTCATGGCGAACCAGCCCCCCTGATCGTTGCCGCGCAGCACCTGGCCGGCGCCGACGAAATCTACGTGCTGGGTGGTGTGCAAGCTATCGCCGCGATGACGTTCGGTACCGAGACCATTGTTCCGGTCGATATGTTGGCGGGGCCAGGCAACGCCTATGTTGCCGAGGCCAAGCGGCTGTTGTTCGGGCGTGTCGGCATAGACCTGTTCGCTGGCCCAACCGAGGTGCTGATAGTTGCCGACGAGAGTGTGGATGGCGAAATCTGCGCGACGGACCTGTTGGGCCAGGCCGAGCATGGCGTGAATTCTCCTGCCATACTGATCACCAATTCGGAGCGGCTGGCTCGTGAGACGCTCCTGGAAATCGATCGGCTGCTGAGCATCCTGCCGACCGCTCCTGTTGCGGGCAAGGCCTGGGAAGACTATGGCGAGATCATCGTCTGCGACACGCGCGAGGAGATGCTCGCCGAGGCGGACAGGATCGCCTCGGAGCACGTGCAAGTCATGACCCAGGACGACGATTACTTCCTCAACAACATGCGCAACTATGGCGCCCTGTTCCTGGGTGCGCGCACTACGGTCGCCTATGGCGACAAAGTGATCGGCACCAACCACACGCTGCCAACGATGCGTGCCGCCCGCCACACGGGCGGACTGTGGGTCGGCAAATTTCTCAAGACCTGCACCTACCAGCGCATCGTCACCGATGAGGCCTCCGCTATCATTGGGGAATACGCGTCGCGGCTGTCCATGATGGAAGGCTTCGCCGGCCATGCTGAGCAGGCAAATGTCCGCCTGCGCCGCTTCGGCGGCCAGAACGTGCCGTACGCAACTGCTGCCGAATAGTTCACAACCGGACGAGGTGGTTGGGGAACCGCTCGTGCGTGAAAACACCAAGGAAAATCCGCAATGAGCTCAAGCAAGAAAACGGGCGGTCAGATCATCGTCGATGCACTGATCCGCGAAGGCGTAACCCATGTCTTCGGCATTCCCGGCCATGGCGACACCGCGCTGATAGACGCGTTCGTGGATCGCAAAGCCGATATTCACCTGCTGCCGGCAATGCACGAACAGAACGCCTCGCACATGGCGGACGGCTTTTACCGGTCGTCGGGCAAGGTTGCGGGTGTAGTGACCTCGATCGGTCCGGGCGCGACCAATACGCTGACCGGCATCGCCACGGCCTTTGCCGACTCGTTGCCGCAGATCGTCATCACCGGCGGCGTGCACACTTATATGATGGGTCGCGGCCTGCTGCAGGAACTGGATCGTCCGCATTCGGACAACTTCCCTCGCATGGCCGAGCCTGTGGTGAAGCGCTGGTTCAACCCAAGCCATGTCGAGCAGCTGCCCAACATGATGGAACAGGCCTTCAGCGCCATGCTGGAAGGCCGTAAAGGCCCGGTTCTCGTCAACGTGCCGCAAGACGTACAGGCCGAAACCGCCGAGGTCGAGGTCACCGACGGCAAGTCGCGCCGCACCGCCGCGCGCGTCTTCGGCGATCCGGAATACATCGCCCGTGCCGTCGATCTGCTGCTGTCTGCCGATCGTCCGGTGCTGCTGGCCGGCGGCGGCGTGATCCAGGCCGAAGCTACCGAGGAACTCAAGGCGATTGCCGAATTCCTGGGCGCGCCGGTGACCACCTCGTTCATGGGCAAGAGTGCCTTCCCCGAGGATCATGAACTGTTCGCTTGCGCCTGCGGCGATCTGGGCTCGATCCCCGGCAATGCCATGACACGTTCGGCCGACGTGCTGCTGGCCATCGGCTGTCGCTTCTCGGACCGTATCACCTCGTCCTACAAGCAGGGCGTAACTTTCGACATTCCCAAGACCAAACTGATCCAGATCGATCTGGACGGATTCGAGATCGGCAAGAACTATCCGGTCGAAGTCGGCATCCTGGGCGACGCCAGGGCGGTTCTCGCCGCGATCCTGGAGGGCCTGAAAGCCAAGGGCAAGCCGCGGGACTACAAGAACACCGAGCAGTTCAAGGAACTGGAGGCCCGCAAGGTCGAGTGGGAGGAATTCCTGCGCCCGCTGCGCACCGCCGACGTGCAGCCAATGACCGCAAGCCGGGTCTTGGTGGAGGCCCGCAAGGCCCTGCCGCGCGACACCATCGTGGTGACCGACAGCTCGAACCCGCAAAACCAGGTGTTCAACGAATTCCCGGTTTATGGCCCGCGCCAGCACATCACGCCGGGCGGCTTCTCGGGGATCGGATTTGCGCTGCCGGCGGCAATCGGCGCCAAGCTGGGCAAGCCCGAGGTTCCGGTCTGCGCCATCTTTGGTGACGGCGCCTTCCTGCAGACCGGCACCGAACTGGCCACCGCGGCACAATTGGGCGCGGCAGTGATTTTCCTCGTCATCAACAATGGCGGCTGGGGCGCGATCCGCAACCTGCAGCTGAACATGTTCGGCGAAGACCGCGAAATCATCACGAACTTCACCTATCCCGACGGCAAGAGCTGGATGGCCGACATCGCTGGCGTGGCCAAAGCGCTGGGCTGCGAAGGCGAGCGCGTCACCGACCCGGCCGAAATCGGTCCGGCGATCGAGCGCGCGCTGGCCTCGGGCAAGCCCTATGTCATCGATGCGATCACCGCGCTTGAACGGCCGTATTCGAACATGCATGTCACCGGCTGGTGGGACATCACCGTCCCGGCGTATCTTGGCGACCTGCGTGACAAGTACGTCAAGGGCCGCGGCTTCTGATCAACGCAGGCAGGCCTGGCCAGTGAGGGAACAGATGACCGAAACCAACCGCGCGCGCCCGCTGGCTTTCGACGGAAAATACGTCAAGGCCGAAGTGGTCCAGAACGTTCGGGACTACAAGGCGCGTGGGGTCGTGACCAACCTGTCGAACAGGCCGATGCGTGTCGGGGGCGAGGTTCCCGGCACCATCCCACCCTGGAAATCGACGATCATGGTCGATGGCATCATAGCGAGCGCCGACCTGGTCTCGATCGTGGCTATTCCAGACGACGCCAATCTGGGTGGCGTCGTGTTCGACGGCTGGGATTGGTTCGGCAACCGTTTCGACAAATTCCCGCGGACCACCCCGCTCTACATTTCGCCCCATGACGTTGTCGGCCAGGTCAGGCTCAATCCCTATGCGTTTTCGAACGCCGAGAACCCCAGGGACTTCATCGACAACTACGACATCCGCCTGAACCTGTGGTGGGCGCCGGCCAAGACCGATTGCTTCCTGCACAACGAGCATCCGTTCCTGGAAATTCATACGCAGATCTTTGGCCAGGGCCGCATCCAGATTTGCCATGAACGCGACGTAGCGACACTCTATCGCGAGATTACGACTGCTGTCGGCGACACGCACGATCCTCTCGTGCGGGTGACCGGCGATCGAGAGTTTGCCTATCCATGGCATCGCGGCTGGACTGATACGGACGCGATCTGGATGGCTATAGAGCTTCACCCAGCGTCATAGCGTCCTCCACTCCTCTCTTGCGAGGACCTCAGTGGAGTCGGCAGGCCCAGACCTGCTGACTCCATTTCTCTTTCTCCCGCGGTTGCATTTCTGGTCGAACTACAAAAATGGAATCTATAACAACGTGTTAGGTGGCCATAACAGGCCCAAATCGGTCGGCTGTGCGCCGCAAAAGGCCCGCTCAATCGCCGTGCGTCTAGTTGCTTCATAAATGCGCATCCTGCGAAATTGCCCAATCAATTTGCCAGATTAAGCTTGCGGTAACAGAGGGCACAACTGGCCCCCAAAGACACCCGCGGCGAAGAATTTTGGGGAATGGCATGAGCAAAGCGACAAACCAGGTTCTGGACCATCAGGGATATTCTGGCCCATCGACGCTGTCGAAACGCCTTCGCCAACTCCTTCTGCCGCCAACACCATCCGCAGTCGTCCAGCGGGTCATGTTGGTCATGCTGGTATTGTCGGTATTGGCCTTGGCGATCGCCAACCCAAGTTTCCGCAATCCCGCCAATCTGCTCAACATCATCCAACAGGCATCCATGGTAGGCGTCATCGCCTGCGGAATGCAGTTGATGATCATTTCTGGCGGCTTCGATCTCTCGGTCGGCGCTACCGCCGCCGCTTCGGGATGTCTTGCGGCCTATGTCTCGTTGCAGATGGGAATTGCTCCCGGCATGGTTGCGGGGCTCGCCGTCGGGCTCGGGGTCGGCGTGATCAATGGCAGCCTGATCGCAAAAGTCGGCATGAATCCGTTTGTGGCCACTTTCGGTTCGCAGGCGGTGGTTACCGGCGTGCTCTATGCCTTGACCAATGCGCGGCCCATTGCACCGCTGCCGCGGGAATGGCGCGAACTGGGCTTCTTCAACATTGGCGGCCTGACCTTCTCGAGCATGGTGTTCATCGTGGTCGTGGTCGGGCTCCATCTGGTGCTCCGCTACACGCGCTTCGGGCAGCACATCTATGCGGTGGGCAGCAACAAGGTCGGCACCAGCCGCGCCGGCGTGAAGGTCGACCGCGTCATCATCGCCACCTATGCGATAGGCGGACTGACGGCCGGGATTGCCGGCGTAATGCTCACCTCGATCACCGGCGTAGGAAGCCCGCAGGCCGGCACGACCTGGGCGCTGCTGTCGATCGCGGCGGTGGTCATCGGCGGCACCCCCCTGACCGGCGGTGTTGGCGGCATCAGCTCGGCAGTCGTCGGCATTTTTGCGCTCACCGTGCTGAACAACGCCATGACGCTCTACAGCATCTCGGCCTTCTGGCAGCCCGCCTTCATGGGCTTGGGCGTGCTGTTCGCCGTGGGCTACGAGGCCAGCCGCCAGAAGCGGAAAGCCTGAGGAAATTGGTTCGCTCCATGACCACACCGGCGCGGCGCGAACAAATACGGACGCAGTTGGCGGACGTTTCACGCAAGGAGGAATGAGATGATCAAGTTGAACAAACTCTTGACTACCGCGACCATGCTCGCTGCGGCCGCGTTGACCGTCCAGGCTGCCGTCGCCCAGGACAAGCCGACACTTGGCGTGCTGATCTACAACGTTGGCGGAGACCCGTGGATCAACGTGGCGACCTCGACCTTCGAGACCAAGGGCGCCGAGATGGGCTTTGATGTCACCGTGGCCGACGGCCGCAATGACGTCGCGCAGATGAATGCCGCCATGGAGCAGTTCATCGTGCAGGGTGTCGATGCCATCATCGTGCAGCCGGCCGATCCCGACAGCATCGTGGGCAGCGTGCAGCGCGCCATCGAGGCCGGCATTCCGGTCGTCTCGTTCAGCCACTCACTTTCCCCCGACGCCAACGCCACCTCCTATGTGGGTGCCGACGAGGTCTCGATGGGCCGCACCCAGGCCGAACTGGCCGTCAAAGTGCTCGACGGTGTGGGCAACGTTGCCCTGATGACCGGCATCCTGGGTACCAGCCCGCAGATCGGCCGCACCCAGGGGCAGCATGAGATTTTCGATGCCACGCCTGGCATCAAGGTCGTCGAGGAGCAGGCCAATGACTGGCAGGGCGACAAGACTGTCAGCCTGATCCAGGGCTGGCTGAGCAAGTACCCCAAGGGCGAGCTGAACGCCGTGCTGGCCCATGGTCCGGAACTGGTCGCCGCCGCGGAATATGCGCACTCCCAGGGTCGTGACGAGGTCAAGTTCATCGCTCTCGACTACCCCGCGGATGCTCGCGCCGCGATCCAGAACGGCATCCTCTATGCGACCATCAACCAGAGCCCGGCCACCATGGCCGAAGTAGCACTGCAGACCGTCAAAACGGCTCTTGAAGGTGGCGCCGTCGAGCCCGTGATCTTGATCGACACTCCGGTCGTCACTGCGGAAAACGTCGAAGCTAGCCCAGCCGCCTACTGATCCGAGCCAGGTGTGGTGGCCGCAGATCGCGGTCACCACTCTCCGAACCCAAGCACACGTCGCCCTCGAGGGGAGCCACCATGCACCAAGTCTCCGTAGCATCGCTCGATCACAGCAAGACCGTGACAACGCCAATCCTTGAGGCCATCGGCCTGTCCAAGCACTATGGCGGCATCCATGCGCTATCGGATGCAGACCTGCACATAAACCCGGGTGAAGTCGTCGGCATCATGGGCGACAATGGCGCCGGCAAATCGACGCTCGTCAAAATCCTGTCTGGCGCGCAGCCCGCGACGGCAGGGCAGATTCGTATCTCCGGCGCACCGCAGACCTTCAAGACCCCCACGGACGCGCGCAGCGCCGGCATTGAAACGGTGTACCAGGATCTATCCTTGGCCGAGCATCTGGACGTGCTGTCGAACCTGTTTCTGGGGCGCGAGGAAGTTCTGTTCAAATTCGGCGGCCTGAGCATTCTCAACCGCCGGAAGATGGCGATACGCGCCAAGGAGCTGCTCGGCGAGATTGGCGTCAATGTTCCCGGCGTAAACGATGTGGTGGGCGGATTGTCGGGCGGACAGCGTCAGGGCGTGGCTATTGCGCGTGCGGCAGGTTGGGGCTCGCAGTTGATCATCATGGACGAGCCCACCGCGGCGCTGGGTCTTCAGGAGACTCAACATGTTCACGACATCATCCTGGGCCTGAAGGCACGTGGTGTCGCCGTATTGCTGGTCAGCCACAACATGCAGCAGGTGCTGCAGCTCACCGATCGTGTCTACGTTTTCCGCCGCGGCAAGATCGTTTGCAATTTGGAAACGGCCAATTCCAGTGCCGACGAAATCATCAGCTACATCACTGGTGCCAAGGGCTGATCGGAGACTTGTCATGCGGCCCAATGGTCTGCCTGGCCTGCGCGGCACCGAGCATATCGGAATTACCGTGCCGGACCTTACCGCGGCGGTTGCCTTTTTCCGTGATGTGATCGGGTGCGAGCTTGTCTACAGCACCGGTCGCTTCGGCGGCGACGGTGCCTATATGGCGGGCCGGCTCAACGTGCACCCGGACGCCGTGATCGAAGGCGTGGCCCTGCTGCGCTGCGGCAATGGCTGCAACTACGAGCTGTTTCAGTATAGTTCGCCCGACCAGAGGGACGTCGCGGCTCGCAACAGCGACATCGGCGGCTACCACGTGTGCTTCTACGTGGATGACATCGACGCTGCGGCTGACTACCTGCGAGCGAATGGGGTTCGCCTGCTTGGCACGCCGCTGACACAGACCGAGGGCAAGATCGCCGGTGAGAGCTTCCTCTACTTCCTGGCGCCCTGGGGCCTGCAGATGGAACTGATCTCCTATCCCAATGGCAAGGGTTACGAGAAGGAAACGACAGCTCGCCTGTGGGACCCCCGCAGCACCAATGCGCCTAAGTCGCCCTTTGTGCGGCTGCGCTGACCACCCGTCTCGGGCGTCCTGAGTTTGGAACAAGACGATGTACAGACTGACTGGTGATATTCCGAAACGGAAGCGACTTAAGGTCGGCATGATCGGTGGAGGACGCGGGGCATTCTTCGCGAGTTATCATCGAGCGGCCATGCGCATCGCCAACCGCTTCGATCTGGTCGCGGGCGCCTTTTCCTCCGACCCAGCAGTGGCGATGGAGGCCGGCGAGGCTCTCGATATAGCGCCCGACCGCATCTATCCGTCCTTTACCGACATGGTGGCCAAGGAGGCCGGGCGTTCGGATCGCATCGACGTCGGAATCGTGGTCACGCCTAATCACTTGCATTTCGAGCCGTGCCGCCTGCTGCTCGAAGCTGGCATCCCGGTCATCTGCGACAAGCCGCTGGTCAACAGCACGGACGAAGCCCGCGAACTCGTGCGTATCGCCGAGAAGAGCAACACCTTCTTCGCTCTGACCTATACGTATCTCGGCTACCCGATGGTGCGCGATGCCAGGGCCAGGATCGCCGCCGGTGAGCTGGGCGAAATCCGCTTCATGTATGTCGAGTATCTCTGCGAATGGCTGGCCAACGATCCGTCCAAACTGGGCAAAGGCGGAGTGTGGCGCGGCGACCCGCTCAAAGCGGGCCCCACGGGCGCTCTTGGCGATATCGGCACGCATGCCTTCAACATTCTGGAGTTTCTGTCGGGCAAGAAGTGCACGGCACTCAATGCCAAGCTGACCACGGTGGTCCCAGGGTGGGGCATGGACGATACCGACGTGCTGCAGCTGGAGTTCGAGGGCGGCATTGACGGGTTGCTATGGTCGAGCATTGCCGCGCCAGGGCATCGTAATGGCCTGCGCTTCAAGATCGTGGGAACCAAGGCTACCGCGGAATGGTGCCAGGAAGCGCCGGAGACCCTGCTTTTCTCGCGGCTGGGACTGGCAGACCTGGTTTATCGCCGCGGGGGAGGCGACATGACCGAGGACGGGCGTGACAGCGTCAACCTGCCGGCGGGCAACCCTGAATCATATCTCGAAGCATTAGCGACACTCTATGCCGATTTTGCTCAGGCACTGGAGGCTGGGCCCGACTGGCGCAATGCCACGGCCGTACCTCTGCCGGATATCCGGCAAGGACTGCGCGGCGTCGCGCTGAGCGAGGTTGCGGTGCAGTCCAACAAGCAACGCGCCTGGGTCGCTTTTCCGGACGAATGAACCGTTCGGCATCGCGGCCACCGGTCGTGCCATATCGATTGGAGTATTCGAATGCGCAGCAGGAAACTCAGGATTGATGATCTGGGGGCTGCGGTTGGCGGCATGGATATCCCCGTGCAGGACCTGTTCCCGCACTTCCACCGCTATGACCGGCTTGGCATCGTCATACGGCAATCGGCCGGGGCGGTGGGGGCGTCGCTCCTCATTGAGGCGTTCCAGGCCACCTACTTTGCCCATCGCCGCGCCATCGGGCTCGATGCGGTGCACTATCCGGAGATGTATGCTTTCCACGTCGGCGGTCGGCACGGCGACATGCGCATGTTCGATTTCGAGCCCATGCGCAAAGAGGTGTTCGTCGATACACCCGAAGAAACGCTGGCGGCCGTCAACCAGTGTGGGGTGACCCGCATCCTCATTCCCGAAAACAAAAACTCCAAAAAGAGCTACCGCTGGGAGGAAACAGGCGCGGCCAAGGACCGGATCAAGTCGGTGTTCGTCTATTCGCCGACTGGGATGGTTCAAGCCCCCCAGTTTTCGCTTCGTTCGGAGTTGAAAATAGCGTTCGACAGCGTACTTGGTGTGATCGATCCCCAACACACGCTTGAAGCCCATACGGCGGGTGAAACGCCATTTTGGAGGGACACGTTGTTGGCCCGGCTGGGCGAGATCCCTCCGTCCGAGCAAAGCGCAGCGCGGGCCAGATTGGAAATGTCGAGGGCGAACGGTCATCTGACCGAGAGCTACAGGACAGCGGACATGAAAACGCTGCTCGCCTGCCTTTAATGCCGTCCGCCAAATGCCGGACGGTGTCCGCTTTCGCTCCTACGCAAACGCCGCGAGCTGCTCGGAAGCGGAAAGAGGTCAGTCGGCGCCCTCCATCGCAATTTCCTGCACGAAATCGAGGAACGCCCGGACCTTGGCCGGCGGCAGATTGCGTGAGGGGTGATAGGCATAGAGCGGAAAGACCTCGTCCGACCAGTCGCCCAGAATCCGCACAAGATCGCCGCGCCGCAACCAGGGATCGAGCCCCAGTGCAAAGCTCTGGAATATGCCGAGGCCAGCCGCGCACGCCGCGATGGCGGCCGAGGGATCATCGGTTGTCAGTTGGCCCCGCACGTCGACGGTGAAGGTCTCGCCATTGCGCGAAAATTCCCATTCGAAGGGCCGGCCACTGTGCGGGTCCCGAAACAGCAGCGCCTCGTGCGAGAGCAGGTCATGGGGTGTCTGGGGCGTGCCGTGCAGATTGAGATAGGCCGGCGCCGCACAGGTCAGCACGCGCGTTTCCAGCAGTTTACGCGCAATCAGTGTCCCGCCTTCGGCAGGCCCGAACCGGACGGCAACATCGACTCCGACCATCATTTCCTCACGATGGTTGCTGACCGCGAGATCCAGCGAGATGAGCGGAAAACGCTGGAGAAAACGCGGCAAGCTAGGCGCCAGCACCATGCGCGCGAACCAGGGATCGACATTGACGCGCAACCGCCCGCTCGCCGCCACTGCGGCGCCAGCGAGTTCGGCCGCGGCCTCTTCGATCGATGCCAGCAGCGGCATCATCTGCGCGTGGAAGCGTCGACCCTCTTCGGTCAGTGTTACCGAACGCGGCGTCCGGTCGAAGAGGCGCACCCCGATCCGCGCTTCCAACCGCGCGACGGCCCGACTGACGCCGGACGGGGTCAGCCCGAGCACTTCTCCGGCTCGGGCGAAATTGCCAACCTCCGAGACCGCTACCAGCACACCGACGCCGGCAAGAATACGTGTGTCGAAGGTCATGCGGCAATACCCCAGCAGTGATCAAATATCATCTTAACATGGATCTTTATGCGCTAAAATCATCGCCTTGTTTTGCGTAGATTGGACCTGCCGAAGGAGCTGACGTGCAGCAATCTCGGCGCTCTCTGCAGTCAAAGAAGACACATCATGTACGCAATCACTGGAATTACCGGGAAGGTCGGCGGAACGCTGGCCAATGCCCTGCTCGATAAGGGACTACCCGTCCGCGCCATCGTTCGCGATGCTGGCAAGGGCGCCGCGTGGGTAGCGCGCGGCTGCGAGGTCGCAATCGCCGATATGGCGGATGGGGCGGCACTGGGCACCGCCTTTGCCGATGCCGAGGCGGTCTTCATCCTGCCGCCCTCGGAGTTCGACCCGAAGCCCGGCTACGTGCAGGCGCAAGAGCTGAACCACACGCTGGTCGAGGCTCTGACCCTGGCCCGCCCGAACCGGGTGGTATGCCTGTCGACGATCGGCGCGGATGCTGGACAGGATAATCTGCTGACCCAGCGTACCCTGCTGGAACAGGCATTGTCGGCGCTACCGCTGCCGGTGACGTTCCTGCGGCCGGCCTGGTTCCTGGAGAACGCCGCCTGGGACGTGGCGTCGGCGCGCGACGAGGGCGTCATCCACAGCTTCCTCATGCCGCTCGACAAGCCCTTCGCGATGGTGGCAACCGCGGACGTCGGAACCCTCGCCGCGCAGTTGATGCAGGAGAACTGGTCGGGAAAACGCATTATCGAGCTGGAAGGCCCGCGCCGCGTATCGCCGAACGATCTCGCGGCGGCATTTGCCAAGGTGTTGGGGCGCCCGGTCCGCGCCGAAGCCGTTCCCCATGAAAGCTGGGATGGCCTGTTCCGTGCGCAGGGCGGGCTAAACCCCAATCCACGCATCCGCATGCTGGATGGGTTCAACCAAGGCTGGATCGACTTCCCCGATGGCGGTGCCCGGGCGGTCAAGGGTACCACGGATGCAGAAGCGGTCATTGCCGGGCTCGTCCACCGCGAAGCGGCGGCCGCCTAGGGCAGGAAATAGGGCGTCCCAAGCCAAGACCAACTTGGGTTCCCCCTAGCCGGAGCCAAGCGCGGCTATTATCTGGTGCAGAGGACGGTAGGTGACGGCCACCGGACTTATGCCGCGTGCTGGAACACGGCCCAATAGGACTTTCACAGCCGCCGCCTGGCTGGCAATGATGGGCGAATACGCGTTGATTAGTGTCAGGCACTCGGGCGCGTCGTGCAAATAGTACGGTGTGCCAAAGGAAATGATTGCCGTCGGTAGTTTGCGCCAGAGCCGTACCATGCTGTCGGGAAACGCTCCATGCAGGCTTGACCAGGGCATGCTGAGACTGGGCTTGGCACTCCCCGCCTCGTCGCCGATGGCGTAGATCGCCGCGTCATAGTCCTCGATGCGCAATGGCATCCCCGGTTCATGCTGGTGGACCTCGAAGCCTTCTGCCTCCAGCAGTTGTCGAACCGCCAATTGCGGCAGCGGCCCGGAGCCGCTTTCGCGCAGCTTCGGCATCAGGAGCAGGATGCGCCGATGGGTAACGGCAGACAGGGGAATCATCGCCTGATCGTCGCGCACCAGGGTGATGCTATTTGCGACAATGTCGGCGGCGTCCTGGGCATATGAGACTTCTGCATCCTCGCCTGCATCGCTGTCCGCAGCCTTGTGCAACCCCAGCGCGGCCTTCATTTCCAATACACGCCCAACGGCGGCATCGACGCGAACCATCGACAGCCTGCCGTCCTCGATCGCCTGTTTCAGGATCGCCACGGTCGCGTCCACATCATCGGGGAACAGCAACATGTCGCAGCCGGCTGCGATGCTGGCGGGAATGGTTTCGGAGAGGTCCCCAAGACAGGCAAAGCCCGCCATCGATAGGGAATCGGAAATCACCACGCCCTCGAAGCCGAGTTCACCGCGCAGCAGATCGGTGATCAGGGCATGGTTGAGTGACGCCGGCAGCCCGCTGGACATGCGGCCCGTCTCTGCCTCGTAGGCATCGAAGGTGATGTGACTTGCCATTATAGACATCAAGCCACTATCGATAGCGGTCTTGAACACGGCCCCATAGCTGCCGCGCCACTGCGCCAGGCCGAGGCTGTTGCAGCTCCAAACGAAATGCTGGTCCCGATGGTCGACACCGTCGCCGGGGAAATGCTTGCCCGCCGCGGCCATGCCTCTCTGTTGCGTGGCCACGATCCAGTCCGTCGCACACTGGCTCACCCGAGCAACGTCGTTGCCGAAGGACCGCGTGTTAACCACTGGATTGGCAGGGTTGATATCCAGGTCGAGGGAGGGTCCAAAGGACCAGTTGAAGCCGAGCGCGCGACCTTCGCTTGCCGCAATTTTTCCCGCAAGTGCTGCCGCTTCGCCGCCGGCTGCCGCTATGCCCATCTGGTTGGGTAGCGCGGTACGCATGCTGAACCGCTCGGACAATTCGAGATCGCCGCTCAGCAGCAGCGGGATGTTTGCCCGGCGCTGGAGATATTGTGCGCTGCTGCGGAGCTGCTCAGCCGGGCGCGACAACAGGCGATGGATACCGCCAACCCCTTGGGCGACCACCGAATCCAGGGAGGTTTGCGACAGATCACGGCACAGGACGTGGAGCAGCTGTCTGAGCTTGAGGTCCAGCGACAACGAACCCTGGGTGTCAACGACCCATCGGCATGCCGCATCGTCCAGTTGGAAAGGCACTACGGCGTTAGAAAGCATCGGCATCACCATCCGGATAGACCCAAACCATGCAAGCGCTCCTCAAGCAACACCGGCGACGACTTTGGCAGCGACGGCCACCTCCTCATCGGCGTGGCCTGCCTCCACAGTCCTTCTCAATATTTCAACTGATGCCGCGGGAAGCGCCGTGTTCAGGCCAATTTCGTCGGCGAAAGCCAATAACTGCTCCGCGCCAGCCAGGTGCACCCGATTGGTGGCCTGGTCGCCTTTGAAGTTATTCAACCTGGTTTGGCGCTCAAGGTCCTTTGCGACCGCGGCTATCTCCATCAGGTATGATGGCGCGGATTGCAAAAATATCGAGGGATCCATGGTCGACGACTTGCATGTCGCAATGCCTTGAACCAGCCCGAGGACCGATCCGTAAAAAAAGCTCAGCCATGCCATGTCCATGATCGAGGCATCTTTTGCCCGGGCGCCACAATAGACTGGACGCCCGCTCATGGAGCGAAGGTTGTGGAGTTCGCGATCAAAGACATCCTTCGCGCCCGAATAGTAGATAACGCCATCGGGCCGGCCAATGCCTGACGGCATGGTGGCAATTGCCCCATCGAGAACCACAATGCCTTTGGCCGAGGCTGCCTGGCTGAAGGCCTCGGCCTCATCAGGCGTCTCTGAAGTGAGTTGGATCAATGTCCGACCCGCCAGGGCGCCCGCAATGCCGGGTTCGCCCAGCAGTGCCATCGACGCTTCGAAGTTGGCGATGCAGAGGACTATCACCGGAGATGCGTTAATGGCTTCCGCAGCTGTTTGCCGAACGTCATGGAAACCCGCGGTATTGGCGCGCCTCTCGGCCGATCGCGTCCAGCACACCACCGTCTTATCGGCGGCCGCCAACGCCCTCGCCAGCGCAGAACCCATGTTCCCAAGCCCGATTACGCTTATGCTTTCGACCATTTCGCCCTCGTTGGCTGGTGGAGCGGCGGCGGCATCACGTCCGGCTCTCACCCACGCCGAGATTCATTGCATCGATCTAATAGGCAACTTTGTCGTTCGCGTAAAGGTGGGAAGCGAAGCGCCCGCTGGCCTTGAGGAGCCGTCGTTGGAGCGGCCACGGCCAAGAGGCTCTTGTGATCCGGGCAGAGGGCGTTATCGGGCAGGCGAAAACTCCCTACCCTCACAATAACCGTCTTGACACGTCTGAGCATGATCAATACTCGATTGGATCGATCTAAAGTGGTCTGCGCGAAACCCAGGCGTGGTGAGCTGCTGTGGCGGCGCCAGGCAGCTTTGTGGTGGATTTTGCCGGCTGCACAAGGGAAGAGCGTGTGATGCCTGTCGGTATGATCTCTGAACTCTGGCGATACCCGGTCAGCGCCGTGGGCGGTGAGTTGCTAGACGCCATCTCGGTCGCGGAGGCGGGCGTCGAGGGAGACCGCGAATGGGCCGTGGTCGATGCTGAAGGAAATCCCGCTTGGCCGGACAGGGAGAAGCGGTGGCGGGCCGCACTCCTGCTGCGCTCGCGGTCCAGAGCGTCAGAGTTCGAAATCAGCCTAGCCGATAGCAGCTGGATGGACGGCACTTCCCCAGCCACGTGGACCTCATTGTCCGATCACTTCGGTTTCCCGGTCAGCGTACGACGGCAACTGCCCCACGGAACTATGCCTTCGGCCGATGGGGTGCCCGAACGCTATGATCGCGCGCCGATACACCTTGTCAGTTCGGCTTCCATCGCAGACCTGCAGCGTACCTTGCCTGAATCCGGCATCGACTCCCGGCGGTTCAGACCGAACATTGTCCTCAGGGTACCCGAAACCGCCGGCGCGCATGTAGAGAGACGCTGGATCGGAAAGACGCTGCTGATCGGCGACGCGGAGTTGCGAGTGACGTCGCCCTGTACGCGGTGTGTTTTCACCGTGCTACCTCAGGGAGACCTCCCTTTTGACAAGCGTGTTCTAGGCGCGATCGCCAGGGAAGGCGGCGGCTTTGGCGTGTACTGCAGCGTCGTAGTTCCTGGACGCATCGGCATTGAGGACATGGTGACTGTCCGCGACGCCGGGCCTTCGGCTCAGCACCTGGTTGCGAGTAGCCTGTGAGGATCGACCGAAGAGGCAACTCGGCCCGACGGAGTGGGCAACCCGCCGTCGGCGGACCGATCTGGAGACCCTACGGCGAATTCCGTCGCCCGGGGTTGCTAGCGGCGAAGGGATCGGAAAGCCGAGCCCACCGCGTCATGTGGCCGCTCGCCGGGCCATGATGGCGAGGCCGACAGTTGCCAACGCCGCGTAGGCGGCGGGGAACAGGAACACCATGGGCAACCCGACCACGGCGATGCCAAGGCCTCCCGTAATACCCCCGAGAGCCGAGCTGAGCGCAGTCGAGCTCATGAAGATCGCCGACGCGGTGGCGACGGCGCTGGGCAGCAATCGCTGCGCCACGATGATGCCCAAGGCCGCGAAGACGCCCCAGACGCCGCCCATCAGGATTTGTCCGGCAAACATGCCGGCGGCGCTGGGCCACAGGGCGAAACACAGGTTCGCCAAAACGCCCAGACCGGCGGCGATCGTCATCAGCCAGAGCGTGCCGATACGCCGTGCGACAATGACGCTGAACGGCATGATGATCAGCTCGATCAATGGCTGGATGCCAATGATCGCGCCACGCAATGCCGGCTCAAGGTGCAGTTGCTCCTCCATATAGACCAGCAGGAAGCCGTATTTGATCGCCTCGCCGGCATAGACGAGGATATAGAGGCCGGTGAAGACGAGCAGCGGCGTCATGACCGTCCATTGCGACGGCATGGTACTGGCGGATGCAGAGTTCACCGCTCGTTGCGCAGGCGGCGCCTCGACGTTGAGAGTTCCGAGCGGGATGATCTGCGCCAAAAAGCAGAGCGCCGTGCCCCAGAACATCACGCGGATGCCGGCCTCGGCGGCGAACCACGCACCGATGACCGGGCCCACGACCCATCCTACCGTCAGCGCCATGCGGATGATGGCGACAATGTCCTCGGCGGCGGGCGTCGGCTTTCGCGTCAGGTCATCATGGATGGCAGCGAACAGCTGCGATGCCGCCGCGCCCGAGAAACCGAGCACCAGAGTGCTGATCACGAATGGCATCCATGCCTGCCAGGCTATCGCGATACCGGCCCATCCGAGGAAGCCGGCAATAACGCAGAGCCTGAAAAGGCCGAGGCGCTTGCCGGTGCGATCCGAATAGCTCCCAATCAGGTAACCAGCGACCGGTGCCGCAAGGCTGGTGAGATAAAACAGTCCGGCGATCGGCAGCGGTGTTGCGAATTCGCGCGCCAGATAGAGCACGATCTGTGGCGCCGCCGCAGAAGTGCCGATACCCGACAGCAACATCGCGATCGTGGCGCCCAGATAGAGCCGAGAGCCGAGCACCTGTTTGAGCGCCGATGGTGGTTTGCCCATCACGTCTGCGTTTGCCATATCAGCATCTCCCCCGAATGGTCAGCGCGGCGCGGGTCGCCCATTGCTCCCGGCGCCCGGCGGCGGGATGATCGTTCAGGCTTATGCTGGATGCAGACATATTGGGTTCGCTTGAAATTGAGCTGATATGGCGCCTAGACGCGGTGAAAAATGGAGCGTGAAGCAATAGCGATGATCACCATGGCGGCGCAGAGCAGGCAAAAGGCCGTCTGCAGGCTGGTGGCATGAGCGATAAGACCGATTGCGGCGGGTCCGGCGATGATGCCCACATAGCCCACGGTCAACACAGAAGCGACGGCCAGATTGGCCGGCATGCGCTTGGTCCGCCCGGTGAGCGTGAAAAGGATCGGGGCAATGTTCGAGATGCCGGCGCCCACCAGCATGAAGCCCAGCAAGGCCGCAATGGCCGATGGCAGCAGCAGGCTTACAAGGAACCCCGTCGTGGCAAGCAATGCGCTCAGGACAAGCATCGTCAGGTCGCCCAATGCGGTTCGGAACCTGTCTCCGAGCAGGCGACCGAGCGTCATGGTGATGGCGAAGGCCGTATAGGCAAAACCCGCAAGTCCCACGTCTGCGGCGTGGGCTTCGATCATGAACAGCGCGCCCCAATCGAGGACCGCACCTTCCGCCAGCATGGCGAGCAAGCTGAGGCACCCGATGGCAAGAACGACGCCCTGCGGAATGACGAAGGCGGGAGGCTTGGCGCCGCCGTCATCGCTGTAAGGCAGCAGTCCCGGCCGGGCGGTGACGAGCAGGGTGGCCATGACCACGGATACAATCACGGCAGCGATAATTGGCGTCGTGCCGCCTGCCAGCAGCAAAGCCATTGCGCCCGATCCCACGATTCCGCCCAGGCTGAACATCGCGTGAAAGCCGGACATCAGCGCTCTGCCTTCCTTGCGCTCCACCAGCACGGCCTGCAAGTTCATCGCCACCGAGGTGCAGCCCATCACGATGCCGAACCCCACCAGCGTTGCAGCCATGAGCCACACCGAGCCTACCGTCGCCAAAAGCGGGAGGAACAAGCATAAACCGGCAGCGGATACGGTGATCACCTGCCGGCAGCCGAAACGGGACGTCAGGAAGGCCGTCATTGGCATGGCGAGGATGGACCCGACGCCCATGCTCAGGAGCACCAGCCCGAGAGCACCATCCCCCAGACCAAGCCTGATCTTGGCCAACGGGACGAGCGGAGCCCACGCCCCCAGCACGATGCCGCCGAGCGAGAAGATGAGCCGCGTAGAAATGCGCTCATTGCCTGCGGTCGCGGTTATGGCAGTCATGCTGTTCTCTCCTCGCCGCATGTGCTATTGCAGAATACGCACAAGCAAGCAAGAATGCGCACGAACATGGGTCACGCAGAATGCTGACCGGGGAAAGCCCTGATCGCATTCGCGAACTGCTGAACGGTCATAGACGCTAGCGCCTTGCAAAAACCAATACCGCCGACGGGCGGATGAGGAAGTGAGCGGGTGTATGGGTAACGAGGTCCCCGTCGGTATTGATCGGCATCGGCCGGGTCGTGCGAATGTCGAACTCCACACATTTGTCCGTGCGAACCTCTCCCCATGCGCCGTGGGTGCCCTTCCTGAAGGCCCCAAGCAGAAGTAGCAGGCGAAACACATTGTCCTGTTCGAGGCTGTAGAGATCGAGATGGCCGTCATCAATCGCTGCGTTGGCCTCCACCACCGTCCCACCGCCATAGTGCCGGCCATTGCCGACCGCGATTTGTAGCGATTTGACTGAGACTTCGCCCGAGCGATTGATGATGGTGGCCCTGAACGGGCGCGCCTTGAGCAGCACCTTCACTGCAGCAAGCGCATAGCCAAGCTTGCCCCAGCGCCGTTTTGCTTCGCGCGACAAGGAGGTGGCAAGGTCAGCGCTGAGCCCTATGCTGGCAACATTGAAGAAGGGGTGGCCATTGACCTCGCCCAGGTCGATACGCCGGGTGTGGCCCGCCAGGATGATATCGGCGGCGGCATCCAGATCGTCCGGAATTGCCAAGGTGCGCGCCAGATCGTTGGCTGTGCCCATGGGCATGATCCCCATGGGGAGACCGCTCGCAGTAATGCCCTTGGCCGCGGAATTGATCGTTCCGTCGCCGCCGCAGACGATCACGAGATCGACCTCGGCCTGCCGCCGCTCGATATCGATGGACACCTCGGCCGGGGTCTGGAAGCGCTCGACCGAGACGTCGATGCCGCCCCGCTCAAGCCGCGCGATCACCGCGTCGAGCGTGTCGGTGCCACGCCGAGAATTGGGATTGATCAGCATAACAGCGCGGCGGCGAGAGGAGGGTGGCATGGGCTGTCCGGAGATAACGGTCCCCGCACATGGAGCGGCAAGCCCTCATATGCAAGCGTACAGCATGATCATTTGGCAAGGTGGCGCGTCCGGAAGAGAGAGACGCCGAGGCTTATTTGTCATCGTTCTGATGGGATCGAATTGGAGACCGAATTTTGAGAGGTGGCCAATCTATCCGTGAAAACGCCATTTCAACGCGTTACACTGCAATATTGGCGGAGAAACCCGGATTCTCTGCATAGATCACCTCACTGGACCACCTGTCATCCGGCTGAGCCATTGCACTATTGGACACTTGCGAAATTGGGGCGACGCTCTATGGAGGTGGCGTGACGACCTGATAAGTCCGCCCCGACACCAAGGCAGGCCAATGTCCGTACGAGCCGAGATCAAACGCCTGACCACCCGCGATATCCGGGCACTTGCCCGAAGCGGCGAGAAGATCGCCATGCTGACGGCCTATGACCACGTGATGGCCGGGCTGCTCGATCAGGCAGGCGTCGAGATTGTCCTCGTCGGGGATAGCCTGGGCAATGTCGTGCTGGGGCATGAGACGACGCTCCCGGTGACGCTGGACGACATGATCCGCCATACCAGTGCGGTCTATCGCGGGACGACGCGGGCAATGGTGGTGTGCGATCTGCCATTTGGCACGGCAAAAGATCCGGAAACGGCCTTGAGCAGTGCCATCGCCGTGCTGCAGCAAACAGGCTGCCAGGCCGTCAAGATCGAGGGCGGTGGCGCCGCAGCGCCGATGGTGGCGCGATTGGTGGCACAGGGCATCCCGGTAATGGGTCATATTGGACTTACCCCACAGTCGGTGCATCAGCTGGGCGGCTATTACCGTCATGGCAAGGACGTGCCGGCGGCCCAGGAATTGATTGCGGCAGCACGCGAACTGCAAGACGCGGGGGCCTTTGCCATCGTTCTGGAATTCATCGTTCCTGAAGTCGCGGCGGAAATAACGCAGCTGCTGGACATCCCCACTATAGGTATCGGATCGGGGCCAGATTGTGCCGGGCAAGTTCTGGTGATCAACGATCTGATCGGGCTCAATGTGCGGCCGGCGCCCGGGTTCACCAAGCCCAAGGCGGACGTTGCGGGGATCATCCGCAAGGCCGTCGGCGAGTATGTCGCCGAAGTGAAGGCGCACCCCGCCGCAAAGGCGAAGGAGCCGGCCGTTGGTTGAACACTGGCTGCTGCTTAATGTCGGCAATACCCACACCGTCGCCGGGCTGTTCCAGGGTGGTGGACCGAGGATCGCCGAAGCCCGGTTTCGCACCGACCCACTCTCCGACCGTTTTCGCATGGAACCGGACGTGACGCTTCTGGGCCTCTTCCGCTATGGGCAGTTGAATGGCTAGCAACATCCTCATCGCCATCACCGGCAGTATCTCGGCCTACAAGATGGCCGACGTGGTCTCCGAACTGGGCAAGCGCGGCCATCAGGTGCAGTGCATCCTGACCGAAAGCGCGGCACAGTTCGTGACCCCGCTGGTGCTGGAAACGCTGAGCGGCCGACCGGTCAAATCAGCCCTGTTCGGGCCCGGCGTGTCGGGAACCGAACATATCGACCTGGCGCGTTGGGCCGATGTTTTCGTGGTGGCGCCGGCAACGGCCAATGTGTTGGCCAAGCTGGCACTCGGACTGGCCGACGACCTGTTGACCACTGTGGCGCTGGCGACGACCGCCCCCATGCTGATCGCACCGGCCATGAACACGGTGATGTGGGAGCACAAGGCCACGCAACTGAATCTGGAAACGCTGCTGGGACGCGGCGCCGCTATGATCGCCCCGGCAGCGGGCACGCTGGCCTGCGGCGAGGTGGGCGTTGGCAAGCTGGCGCCGGTGCCGATCATTATCGAGGCGATTGAGGCGGCACTGGTCATGCCGAAGCAGGATCTGGCCGAGATCAAGGTGCTGATCACGGCGGGGCCGACGACGAGCCCGATCGACGCGGTGCGCTATATCACCAACCATTCGACCGGCCGCATGGGTGCCGCGATGGCTGAGGAAGCGCTGCGGCGGGGCGCCGAGGTGCGCTATGTGCTTGGCGTGGACAAGGGCGTGGTACGGCCGTCTGCACCCAAAGGCAGCGCCGACCGGCTGACCCTGGTCGAGGTGCGGACAGCCGAAGAGATGGCAGCGGCGGCACTGAATTTCCTGCCGGAGGTAGACGGCGTGATCGCGACAGCCGCCGTGCTGGATTATCGGGTGGCGAACTCGGCAGCGGGCAAGCTCAAGCGGGCAGCAGAAGCCACGGTGCTGGATATGATTCCGTCGGTCGACGTGCTGGGGTCGCTGCGTACGGCGGCCACGGGCCAATGGTTTCTGGGTTTTGCCGCGGAAACCGACAATGTCGAGGCCAACGGCCGCGCCAAGCTCGAAAGCAAAGGGCTGGATTTTCTTTTCGCCAACCCGGTGGCCCGGCTCGGCGAGACCAGTGAAACGGGCTTCTCGGTCCCCACCAATGCCGGCACTTTGCTGCGTCGCGTCGGCGATGCGATCAGCCTGCCGGTGATGAGCAAAACCGAGTTGGCCCGGCGCTTGTGGGACTTGATCGTATGACTGTCATCTTGCGGACGATTGCCGAAGTGCGGGCCTGGCGTCGAGCCTTGCCGGCAGGGCAGACTCTCGGCTTCGTGCCGACCATGGGCGCGCTGCACGCCGGCCATATCAGCCTGATGGAACTGGCTAAGCGCCGCGCCTCGGTGACGATTGCCAGCATTTTCGTCAATCCGCTGCAGTTCGGGCCCAATGAGGATTTGGCGAAATATCCGCGGCCCATCGAGAAGGACCTCGCATTGCTCGAGGCCGCCGGTATCGACGCAGTGTTTTTGCCGGGAGTGGCCAACCTCTATCCTGACGGAGCCTCGACCTTCGTGGTCGAGGAGAGCGTATCCGCGCCAATGTGCGGCGCGGTACGGCCGGGGCATTTCCGGGGGGTAACCACGGTCGTGCTCAAGCTGTTCAACATCGTGCAGCCCGATCTCGCAGTGTTCGGGCAGAAGGACGCACAGCAATGCGCCGTGATCGAGCGGATGGTGCGCGACCTCGCCGTGCCGGTCGAGATCGTGCGTGGCGCGATTGTCCGCGAGCCGGACGGATTGGCGCTGAGTTCGCGTAACGTCTATCTCAGTCCCGAGGACCGGGCGGCGGCGCCACTGATCCATGCCAGCCTGCAGGCCGCAAAAGCGGCATTCGAGGCAGGCCAGCGCGACGCCAGTGCCCTTGCGGCGATCGGACGAAAGGTGCTGGGCCAGGACCCCCGCTTCACCTTGCAGTACTGGGATGTTCGCGATCCGCAGACTCTGACTTCTATCGACACGGTTCCGACAGGCGGCGCTCTCCTTGCTGTGGCGGCCTATCTCGGATCGACCAGGCTCATCGACAACATCGTCCTCGCGCCATTCTGAGGCCGCGGCAGGCTAGGCGGGATCCCGCCGCACCTGCGGCGCGCAGGACGCATTGAGGGACAGGCGAGGTCGGAGATCAATCCTCCTCTACGAACACCTCCTTGCGTTTCTTGCGAATGCTCGGCAGCACCGCAATCACCACCGCCAGCACGGCCAGGCCCAGCAATGTCGCCGAGATTGGCCGGGTGATAAACACCGTCGGATCACCGCGCGAAATGATCATGGCGCGCCGCAAGTGTTCCTCCAGCAGCGGCCCCAACACGAAGCCCAGCAGCAGCGGCGCCGGCTCGCAGCCGAAACGCATCAGCACATAGCCGACCACCCCGAAGAAGCCGATCGCGTAGACGTCGTAAATGTTCTGATTGATCGAGTAACACCCGATGCAGGCAAACAGCACGATGGCCGGGAACAGCGCCCGATAGGGGATGGAGAGCATCTTCACCCATAGCCCGATCAGCGGCAGGTTCAGCAGCACCAGCATCACATTGCCGATCCACATCGAGGCGATGATGCCCCAGAACAAAGCCGGCTGGTCGTTGATCACGTTCGGACCGGGCGTGATGCCCTGGAGGATGAAGGCTCCCACCATCAACGCCATCACCGGATGGGCCGGAATACCCAGCGTCATCAGCGGAATGAACGAGGTCTGCGCCGCGGCGTTGTTCGCCGATTCCGGCCCCGCCACGCCTTCGATGGCACCATGCCCGAATTCCTCGGGGTGCTTGGAAAGCCGTTTCTCGGCCGAGTAGGACGCGAAGGATGCCAGGATATGCCCACCGCCCGGCAGGATGCCGAGCACCGAGCCGAGCACTGTCCCCCGCACCACCGGTGCCGCGATCCGCTTGAAGTCATCCTTGGTGAGCCACAGGTTTTTGACGGCTTTCACCATCACGTCGCGGCCCTTCTCGTTCTCGAGATTGCGCAGAATTTCAGCCACGCCGAAAATGCCCACCGCCACCGAAACGAAGTTGAGCCCCGAATACAATTCGCGGATGCCGAAGGTGAAGCGCGGTTGGCCGGTATAGATATCCTGCCCCACCATGCCCAGCAGCAGGCCCAGTACGATCATTGCCAGCGCCTTGAGGATGGACCCGTGCGCCAGCGCAATGGACACCAAAAGCCCTAGAACGATCAGCGCAAAATACTCTGGCGCTCCGAAATTGAGCGCCGCTCGCGCCAGCGGAGGCGCAAAGAATGCCAGCAGCAGCGTGCCGACCGTACCGGCAAAGAACGACCCCAATGCCGCCGTAGCCAGGGCCGGGCCGGCGCGGCCCTGCTTGGCCATCTGATAGCCGTCGATCGCCGTCACCGCTGAGGAGCTTTCCCCCGGCAGGTTGATCAGGATCGCGGTGGTCGAGCCACCATATTGTGCGCCGTAATAGATGCCGGCGAGCATAATCAGCGCCCCTGCGGGCGACAGAGAAAAGGTGATCGGCAATAGCATTGCGATGGTCGCCGTCGGCCCGATGCCGGGCAACACGCCCACCAGCGTGCCCAGCAGCACGCCGATGAAGCAGTAGAGAATGTTCATGGGGTCGAGAGCGACCGAAAAGCCCAGGCCTAGCGAAGCAATGATATCCATTTTGCGCTCCTACATTCCGAGCCAAGGGCCGAACCACGGCACGCTCATGCCCAGTCCGACGACAAAAATCAGGGTGCACATCACGGTCAGCGTGATGGCGAGAAGGATGGAAAACAGCGGCGAATTGAGCCGGCTCGAGAGCGCCGCGACAAAGCTCGAAACCAGCACCACCGGCACGAAGCCAAGTCCGCGAATGGTTGCGCCAAAAAAGATCACCACGCCGATGATCAGCACAATGCCGCGCCACGACGGCGTCAGCCGTTCTTCCGTATCCGGCTTCTTCCAGCCGCTCGCCGCGACTGCAAGTCCGAGCCCGGCCAGCACTGAACCCAGGAACAGCGGCATGAAACCCGGCCCCATGCGAAACGGCGTGCCCACTTCATAATTCAGCGCTTCAAGCGCAAAATAAGCCCCCGCCACGACAAATATGCCGCCCGACACGAGGTCCTTGGTCGAAAAATTCGAGACCGCCATCGATCCCTCCCCGGATGTTGTACTTGTTCACCTCGCCCCTCTGGGGAGAGGTCGGCGCGCAGCGCCGGGTGAGGGGCCTTTCTCATGCAATGCGCAAGCGAAAAGCCCCTCACCCCAACCCTCTCCCCAGAGGGGCGAGGGGGCGCTGACGACTTAGTCGGCGTAAACTCCGGCCTTCTCGATCACGCCTTTCCACAGGGCGATCTGGCTGGTCAGCGTCTCCGCAAGTGCCGCCGGGGTGGCCTGATCGGCGGTCACCGGCACGGTGCCAAGTTCGGCAAAGCGGCTGATCACCGTCTCATCGGCCAAAGCGGCCTGCAGCGCGGTTTCGAGCTTGGTGATGATCGCCGCATCGGTGCCGGCCGGCGCATACAGCCCGTGCCAGACGCCGATCTCGAGATCGAGCCCGCCCTCCTTGGTGGTCGGCAGGTCCGGCAGGTTGGCCAGGCGCTCGGGCGTGGTCACGCCATAGGCTTTGACTTCACCGGCCTTGATCTGGCTGGTCGTATTGGTGCTCTGGTCGCAGATCATGTCGATCTGGCCGCCGATGATGTCGGTCATGGCCGGGCCGGCGCCCTGATAGGGCACGGTGGTCATCTGCGTATCCAGCGCATCCATCAGCAGCATGCCACAGAGCTGGCTTGCTGAACCGATGCCCGCATGAGCATAGGTGACGTTCTCGCCATTGGCCTTGATGTAGTCCATCAGCTCGGCCAGCGTCGTCGGTTCAAAGTCCTTGCGCGCCACCAGCGTCATCGGCACCGAGGTGATCAGCCCGATCGGCGCAAAGTCCTTGGTTGGGTCATAGGGCAGGCTGCGATACAGCGTTGGCGCGGTCGACATGCCGATATGGTGCAGCAGCAGCGTATAGCCATCGTTCGGCGCGGTCGCGACTTGGCCGGCACCCAGCGTACCGCCGGCACCGCCCACATTCTGCACCACAACCTGCTGACCCAGATCCTTGCTCATGACCTCGGCGACGAGGCGCGCCACGGTATCGGTCGGGCCACCGGCCGAGAATGGCACCACGACGGTGATCGGCTTGGTCGGATAGTCCTGCGCAAAAGCGCTGCCGGCGAAAGCCAGGCCCGCAAGCAGTGCGCCCGTGGCCAGGGTGATTACGGTCTTTTTCATTATTGTCCTCCCGGATTGCAACGGATGCCGGCTCCCCGCCGCATCCTTGCCAGCAGCATTGCAATCCCCATGCCAAGTGAAAAACGCAAGGCAGATATGCAATTCAACAAGATCGTGTTAGCACATCGGGCAAGAACTTGCCGATGAACGGCAGAGGTTTCGGCAATATCTTGCCCAAGAACGGGTATGGGAGAGGTTTTGGCCAGTCGCTTCGGCTTCCGCGAATTGCTGCACCGCCGCCAGCTCATCTTGGCCGGCGTCGCCTTGGCCGTGGTCCTCGCCACCGGTTGGGCGGCGTTCGAGGTGGCGCTCTCTGGCGCTATTGCCAATGCCGGGCAGCAATCGGATCGGCGCCTCGCCTTATTCGATCGCACCCTCGAAGCCATCATCGAGCGCTTCCACTATCTCCCCTCCAGCATGGCCCTCGCCGCCGAAACCCGCGCCATCCTCGCCGATCCCACCAATCCGGACCTGCGCGAAGCCGCCAATGGTTTCCTCTCCAAGCTCAACGACACGGCAGGCGCCGGCGAGCTCTTCATCATGGCGAAAGACGGCAACGTGGTCGCCGCCTCCAACTGGTGGGCCTATGACAGCTTCGTCGGCGAAAACCTCGCCTACCGCCCGTATTTCGAAGAGGCGATACGCGATGGCGACGCCAAATTTTATGCCGTCGGGACCGTCACCGGCGTCGCCGGTTACTTCCTCGCCCGCCGCATCGACGGCCCTGACGGGGCTCTCGGTGTAGCCGTCACGAAAATCAATCTCGGCGAGATCGAAGCCAACTGGTGGCGAAGTGGCGAACTGTTGGTCATCGTGGATACCAACAACGTCGCCATCCTCTCCACCCGTCCCGATTGGCGCTATCGCCCCCTTTCGCTGATCGGCCCCGGCGAAATCGGCCGCATTGCCGACGAACGTCGCTACGGCGAGACCGGCCTCGACAACCGGCCGATAGCCGCCGATATCTGGCCGTCCCGCGGCGCCAACTTCGCTTTCGTCGCCGGCAATGATCCCGATACCTCCGGCCTCTTCCTGCTCGACGAATTGCGCCTGCCCACCCATCAGTGGCGCATCTTCTCCTTTACCCCCTCCGGCCCACTGTTCCGCGACGCCTGGACTGCCGCGACCACCGCAGGCCTCGCCGCCGCGGCTTTCCTCCTCATCATCGCGCTCCTCGTGCAGCGCCGGCGCATCATCGGCCAGCGCCTTGCCGATCACGACCGCCTCGAACAGCGCGTCGCCGAGCGCACCGAAGATCTCCACATCACCAACCAGGCCCTGCGCGAGGAAATCGCCGAACGCATCCGCGCCGAAAAAGCTGAGCGCGAGGCCCAACATGGCCTGGTCCAAGCCGCCAAGATGGCCAGCCTTGGTCAGGCGCTGGCCGGTGTCGCGCACGAGGTCAGCCAGCCCGTCGCTGCCCTCACCACCCATCTCGCCAGCGCCAAGCTGATCGCCGCCCGCAATGCCGATAACGACATTGCGCCCATCCTCTCCACTATGGACAAGGTGGTCGACCGCCTCGCCGCCCTCACCGGGCATCTGAGAACCTTCGCCCGCAAGGAAACCCGCGTCGAGATGCAATCCGATATCTCGACCGCTATCGCCAACGCGCTCGACCTTGTCGATCACAAGCTGCGGGCCCTCGGCATCGATGTCGAATACCGCCGCCATCGCGGCAAGCTCATGGTCACCGGCAACCCGATCCACCTCGAACAAGTGCTGATAAACCTGTTGGCTAATGCTGCCGACGCCATGGAGCACAGCACCATCCGCGTCCTTTCCGTCGGCATCACCAAGACCGTCAAATCCGTCGAAATCAGCGTCGCCGATACCGGCTCCGGCATCGCCGCCGCCGAACTGGCAAACCTGTTCGATCCCTTTTATTCCACCAAGGACGCCGGCCGTGGCCTGGGCCTCGGCCTATCCATCTCCTATGGCCTGGTCCGCGACATCGGCGGCGCCATCACCGTCCAAAGCCACCCCGGCAAGGGGAGCACCTTCACCATCCGCCTGCCGCTCGCCCTCCAATCCACCCCGACCAAAGAAGCCATGGCATGAACACCCCAACGGTCCTCATCGTCGATGACGAAGAAATGGTGCGCACCGCGCTCGAGCAGTGGCTGCGCCTCTCGGGTTTCGCCACCCACGTCGCCACCAATGCCGGTGACGCCCTCGCCATGCTGGACGACGTTCACCCTGAAGTCATCCTCACCGACGTCCGCATGCCCGGCCTTTCCGGCCTCGACCTGCTGCGAACTGTACGCGAACGCTCGCTCGCTGCCGAAGTCATCCTCATAACCGGCCACGGCGACGTCCCCATGGCCGTCGAGGCCATGCGCGGCGGTGCCTTCGATTTCCTGCAAAAGCCCTACGTGCCTGATCAGCTGGTGAAAACCCTGCGCCGCGCCGCCGAGCAATCCAGCCTCAAGCGTGAAGTCGCCGAACTGCGCCGCAAGCTGGATGGCGGTGAAACTGAACTCGCCACCCGGCTCGTCGGCTCGTCGCGCGTGATGGAAGACCTCCGCCACGCGGTCCGCGAACTCGCCTCCATCCCCACTGACGTCATCATCCTGGGCGAAACCGGCACCGGCAAGGAGGTGGTCGCCCGGTGCCTCCATGATTTTTCGCCCCGCGCCAAGGGCCCCTTCGTCGCCATCAACTGCGCGGCCATTCCCGCCGAGCTGATCGAAAGCGAACTCTTTGGCCACGAGGCCGGCGCCTTCACCTCCGCCCGCGACAAGCGCATCGGCAAGTTCGAATTCGCCAATGGGGGCACGCTGCTGCTCGACGAGATCGAGTCCATGCCCCTCCTCGCCCAGGCCAAGGTGCTGCGCGTCATCCAGGAGCGCATGGTCGAGCGGGTCGGCTCCAATCGCCAGATCCCATTCGACGTCCGCATCGTCGCCGCCTCCAAGGTCGATCTCGCTGCCGAAAGCGAAGCCGGCCGTTTCCGCGCCGACCTCTATTACCGCCTCAATATGGCGACGATCGATCTGGCGCCGTTGCGAGACCGGGGCGATGATATCGTGCTCCTGTTCCAGCATTTTCTCGGCCAGTCCGCGGTGCGCTTCAACAAGCCTTTGCCCACGCTCCACCCGGCGGACATCAACGCACTTATGATCCATCCCTGGCCGGGCAATGTTCGTGAACTCAAAGCCGCTGCCGACCGCTTTGCCCTCGGCCTCGACACCACAGGCCGCTCGCTCGATGCCATACTTGGTCCCAGAACCCGTCCACTATCCACCGCAAGCCTGGCGGACCGCGTCGCCGCCTATGAGCGCCACATCATCGAAGCCGAACTGGCCCGGAACGGGGACAGCATTGCCGCAGCCGTGGAGTCCCTGCAGGTGCCACGACGAACGCTGAGCGAGAAAATGGCACGGCTGGGGGTAAAGCGGTGACGGCCCGCTTGACTGCGGGAAGGAACAAACGCGCAGCACAGATCTTGCAAACCATTGCCCGTGGCAATGGCAAGACTACGGCTAAGTCTTTGAAGTGAATGGCGCGCCCTAAGAGATTCGAACTCCTGACCCCCAGATTCGTAGTCTGGTGCTCTATCCAGCTGAGCTAAGGGCGCGCACGTCCGAACCGAGGTTCGGAAAAGCAATCACGATGCGGGAGCGGCTTGCGCCAGCTTCCTCGTGAAGCGGGGCAACCCATACAGCGGCCTTTTGCGGTTTGCAAGCGCGGGTGGGCAGAAATGTCAGTTATACAACAGTGCGACGCGATCAGCGCAAAATGGCGCTGGTTGGCAGGCTCACTTCGAACCGCGTGCCCGGGCTCTGTTCGACCCATTGCAGGTGCCCGCCATGGGCTTCCACCAGTTCGCGCGCGATGGCGAGGCCAAGGCCCGTGCCGCCGGCGCGGGCCGATCCCTCAAAGGCCACGAACAGATTGGCCCGGGCCCGGGGCAGCAGGCCGGGTCCATTGTCGGTCACGGCAATGACAAGGCCATCCTCGCTTTGGGTCACCTCGACCCGCACTTCGGGCGGCGTGGGAAATGCAGTGACCGATTCGAGCGCCTCGCGTGCATTCTTGAGCAGGTTGACGAAGACCCGCGCCAACTGGCCGGCGTCCACATTGATGCTGAGCCCCTCGGGCGCGCCATTGACGAAGGCGATGCCCGGATGGCCGACCAGGCGCGCATCGAAGGCCGCGTCCTCGATCAAGGTACGCAGGTCGACCGGGCCGGGCACCGGCGGGGCGGCGCTTTCGCGGCCATAGTCGAGCACCGACTGGGCGAAGCCGATGGCCTTGTCCAGTGTGGTGACGAGACGCGGCGCCAGCCGTTGCACCTTGGGATCGTCGAGCGTCGCCACCTGGTCGGACAGCAATTGGGCCGAGGTCAGCGTATTGCGCAGGTCGTGGTTGATCTTGGCGACGGCCAGGCCCAGATCGGCCAGGTGCCGCCGCTGGCGCAGCATCGAGAACAGGTCCTGCTCCATGGCCGCCAGTTCGCGCTCCATGATGCCGATTTCGTCGCGGCGTTGCGAGGGCGTTATGATCAGGCTGGCATTTTCGGGGGCCTGGCGATAGGCCAGCATGTTCTCGGTGAGCCGCCGCACCGGCATGATAAAAACCCAGCGCACCACGAGGTAAAGCACCGCCGCGGTAATGAAGGCGATGATCAGCGAGATCAGGAAGAAGTCGCGCGAATAGGTGAACAGGTCATAGCGCAGCGGCCGTTCGGGCATTAATAGCTCGACGAGGCTCTCGTCGCGATCGCCCTCCCCCACGATGCGCAGGGTGCGCCCGCCCCCGCCCAAGAGCGTATCGACGGCGCCCATGATCAGCGTCATCGGATCGCGCAGGCGCATATCGGCAGTCACCGCCACGGTGGGCGTCACCGCATTATCCAGCTCGATCAACTGGCTCTGGCCCTCCCGCCGATAGACGATGGCGTCGGCGCCCGCCGAATTGAGCAGGCGGTCGGTCAGGGCGCGCGGCAGGGCCATCACGTCGGGCACGGCGTCCAGCACCCGCGCCGCCACCACGCCGACGCGCAGGCGGTCATCGAGCCAACTGGCGCGGTAATTGGCGATGGAGGGCAGGTAAACGACGATTTCGACCGCAAAGATCACCATGATGATGGTGGCGATCAGCTTGATCGATAGACCGGAGAACCGGCCGGGCAAAACGCTGCGTTCGGCTGTCATTACAAGCCATTATAGGGCAAGCGCAAATTTGCGTAAGCCCCCGCGCGGCTGGGGCCTCATGCAATTTTACTGCATCGCCCGTGATTATTTGGGCGCCGCGCCAATGCGTCTCAAGCTGATGAGCTCGAAGGCGTTTCCGGGCAGCGCGGTGGCGCAGATCTATCGGCCGGCCTGACCTAGGGCAGCCGCCGCACCAGTGCCAGCCGGCGCTGCCGCCAGGGTTCGGCGCCAGCCTGCTGGCGCCACGCCTCGACCAGTTGGCCAATAATGCCCGCAAAGCTCGGATAGGGCGCCACGGCATCGGCGAGGTCTGGCAGCTTGATGCCATGGCGCATGGCGACGCCGAAAAACGCGACCAGTTCGCCCGCTTCCGGGCCCGCAATGGCGGCGCCCTGGATAACACCGTGGCGATCGGTGACGATCTTGGCGATACCGACCGTGCGGCGCGTGGCGATGGCGCGGTCGTTTTCGGCAAAGCTGGCGCGGATCACCTTGTATGCGCTCTTGAGGCGCAGCTTTGCGGCGGCCTCGGTCAGGCCGATTTGGGCGAGTTGCGGATCGGTGAACACCGTCACCGGGATATCGGTTTCCGCCCGCTTGACGGTGCGGTTGAACAGCGCGCTTTCCAGCACCACGCGGGCGTCATGCTGGGCGGCCGGCAACGAGGGCGGCGAGCCAGCCGCTTCGCCGATGACATGGACACGACCATTGGAGGTCAGCAGTTTGGGCCGCAGCAACAAGCGGTCGGCATTGCCCTTGTCGAAACGGATACCGGCCTTGTCGAGCGCCAGCCCGCCGAAATTGGGTGTGCGGCCCAGTGCCAGCAGGATGTGGGAAGCGTCGAGCGTGGCTTCGGTACCGTCCTCGTGGCGGATCATCACGCCGATGCCCTGGCTGCGCGGCATCATCTCGGTGACCGCGCTGCGCTCGTGGATGACGACGCCCTCTTCGCGCAGCCGGCGCAGCGTAATGTCGGCGGCCTCGGAATCCACTTCGGCCAGGGCCGAGCCGGCTTCGACCACCGTCACCTCGCAGCCGAGGTGGCGACAGGACTGGGCAAATTCCAGGCCTGAGGCCCCGCCGCCCAGAATCACCAAATGGGAGAGCTTGTAGGCATTGGCAAAAATGCTGTCGGTGGTGAAGAACGGCACTTCGCCCAGGTTCTTGATCGGCGGCACGACGGGTTTGGAGCCGCTGGCGATGACGAAGCGGCGGGCGCGGATCAGCGTCTCGCCGGCCTTGACGGTGCGCTTGTCGATGAAGGCGGCCGGTGCAGCGATCACCTCGATGCCCAGGGCCCGCAGCCGTTCGGCGGCGTCGCGCGGGGCGATGGCCGCAATGGTGGCCTGGACGTGTTCGTATACGCCGCGGAAATTGACCTTGGGGTCGCCATTGCCCATGCCGAAGGCTGCGGCATTGCGCAAAGTGTGGGCCGTCGCCGCGGCAGCGGCCAGGGCCGCCGAGGGCACGGCGCCGGTCCTCAGGCTGTCGCCTTCGACCCCGAGATCGATCAGCACCACCGAGGCGCCGTATTCGCGGGCGGCCATGGCCAGGGCAATGCCGGGAGCGCCGGCGCCGAGAATGCAAAGATCGGGCTTGAGGATATCCGCCATGTCCGCCAAGGCTGGAAAGAGGAGCGACTGCGCTCTTATGGGCAAAGACGGCTATAATGACAATCGGGCCAAACGCTTTGTCCCTAAAGAAGGCGATGTGACGCGCGCGAGGCTGTGTTTTGGGGTTTGGGATGCGTTGACTTGGGGCGGCCTTTTCCCTATAGACGCGCTCAACCCGCACCGTCCGAGCCAACTCGACGGATGCCACACAGTCTTGCGCAAGCAGAGCCAATAAGAGGAACCGGGCGCAAGCACGGTCTGATGTCATGAAACGTACATACCAGCCCAGTCAGCTCGTGCGTGCCCGCCGTCACGGTTTCCGTGCCCGTATGGCCACCAAGGACGGCCGTGCGATTCTGAACAAGCGCCGTCGCGACGGCCGCAAGAAGCTCTCGGCCTAAGGTCGCCTGGCCGGATGACGGCCATGGATCAAGCGAGTAGCGCTCTGCGCCGCTTGAAAAAGCGATCCCAATTCGTTCGGGCCGCCCGGGGCAATCGCGCCGGGCGCTCTGCGTTTGGGCTGCAGGCAATTTCTGCGCGCGAAGACGCGCCCGGCATCGGATTTACGGTGACCAAGAAATCGGGCAACTCGCCCGAGCGCAACCGCATCAAGCGTCGCCTTCGCGCAGCTGTGACAGCATGCGCCGATGACTTTATGCCGTCGCATGATTATGTGCTGGTAGGCCGGCGCGAAGCGCTGAGCCAACCCTTTGACCGGCTGGTCGCGGATCTGGCCTTTTGCATCGCCCGCGTGCATGGCCCCAAATCCGCCGACAAGCCCCATTCTTCCGGCCGCGCCGGCCATCGGAACACTCGACCATGACAGACAATCGCAATGTGATTATCGCCATCGTGCTCAGCATGCTCGTGCTGTTCGGCTGGCAATTCTTCGTTGCGGGGCCGCAATTGCAGCGCGCCCAGCAGCAGCAGGAACTCGCTGCCGCCCAGGCTGCGGCTGCCACGCCGGTGCCCACCCCGGCCACCACAGTTGCCGCTACCCCCGGCCCGGCCGAGGCCGCCGTCAGCAACACGGTCTATCCTGATCGCGCCGCTGCCATCGCTGCCACGCAGCGCGTCACCATCGACACCGAAGACCTGCACGGCTCGATCAACCTGACCGGCGCGCGCCTCGATGACCTGGAACTCAAGCAGTACCAGGAGACGGTCGATCCCACTTCGCCGATCATCACGCTGCTGACCCCATCGGGCGTGCACAATGCCTATTACATCGAGCAGGGCTGGGCCCCGGCCAATGGCGCCGCCATCGCCCTGCCTACCAATGCCTCGGTATGGACCGTGGATGGCGCCAATACCAAGCTGACCGTGGCGACCCCCGTCACCCTCAAGTTCGACAATGGCGCAGGCTTGATCTTCCGCCGCACCTTCGCGGTCGATGAGCATTACCTGTTCACCGTCACCCAGAGCGTCGAAAATAAGGGCACGGCTCAAGTGTCGCTGTTCCCCTATGCGCGCGTGGCTCGCCACGACACGCCAAAGGTGGCAAACTTCTTCATCCAGCATGAAGGCCCGACCGGCGTTCTGGCGTCCAACAACCTGGTCGCCAAGAAATATACCGATATGCAGAAGGATCAGACGATCGATCTGCAGAACACGTCGGGCTGGCTCGGCTTCACAGACAAATACTGGGCCACCGCCGTTCTGTCCAAGCCGGGCGTGCCGCTCAATGCGCGCTTCTCCTGGTCCAATCCAACCGGCACCATGGATATCTATCAGTCCAGCTATGTGGAAACGACACCGGTTACCGTGGCGCCCGGCGCCACTGCCAGCAATGAGAGCTATGTCTTCGCCGGCGCCAAGGAAGTGGCCGTCATCGATGGCTACAAGCAGGCCTACGGCTTCGACCGTCTCGATCTGATGATCGATTGGGGCTGGCTGCATTTCCTGACCTACCCGATGTTCAAGCTGCTCACCATTCTTTACGGCGTGATCGGCAATTTCGGCGTCGCCGTGCTGTGCGTGACCGTGCTGGTCAAGGCAGTGTTCTTCCCGCTGGCCAACCGCTCCTACAAGTCGATGGCCGCGATGCGCCGCGTGCAGCCTGAAATGAAGGCGATGCAGGAGCGCTTCAAGGACGACAAGCCCGCCCAGCAGCAGGCGATGATGGAGCTGTACAAGCGCGAAAAGATCAATCCGCTCTCGGGTTGCTGGCCGATGCTGATCCAGATCCCCGTGTTCTATTCGCTCTACACCGTCATTTTCATCAGCCTTGAAATGCGCCACGCGCCGTTCTTCGGCTGGATTCAGGATCTGGCAGCGCCCGATCCGACTAATATTTTCACCCTGTTCGGCCTCATTGCCTGGGACCCGACGTTCCTGCCGATCATCGGCGGCTACCTGCACCTGGGCGTCTGGCCCGTCATCATGGGCATCACCATGTGGGTCCAGATGAAGCTCAATCCGCCGCCACCGGATCCGACCCAGGCGATGATCTTCGGCCTGATGCCGATCATCTTCACCTTCATGCTGGGCACTTTCCCGGCGGGTCTGGTGATCTACTGGGCCTGGAACAATACCCTCTCGGTGACCCAGCAGTGGTTCATCATGAAGCGCCACGGCGCGGAGGTGAACTTGTTCGGCAACATCATGGATACCTTCAAGCGCAAGCCCAAGCCGGTGGAAACACCCAAGGCCTAGAAATCCAAAGGGCGTCCCACGGGGCGCCCTTTCTGTTTGCCGCAGCTGCCTCCCCTCCTACACTCCTACCTCCTCCTTCTACACTCCCACCTCCCTCCTCTCTTTCTTCCCGCGGACTTGATCCGCGGGCCCCTCCCAATCCAGCGCAAGCGTCTGGAGGCCCCCGGATCAAGTCCGGGGGAAGGCCGGTGGGTGGGCTAATCTTGGGGTAAGCACCTTGGGGTTGTGGAAATCCCGCTCCATTGCCGGCCCCCCTCCAAAACTCCAAAGCTTGGACTTATCGGGGGAGTGGTGTATGCGAACTCCAAACCAAGCTTCAATACCTCTGCGAGCGTGGGCGTTGATCCAACGCAACGCTGCCGCTCACAATTTGGAACGTCCCGCTCATGCAGCCTGATGCCGTCGACTACTCGCCCGACATTGTCGAAACCGGCCGCCTGCTGTTCGCGCGGCCTTTCGTGTTCGTCAAAGGCTGCGTGAAACTGGCCGACCTGCCGCCGATGGACAAGGTCGAGATCGCCTTTGCGGGCCGCTCCAATGTGGGCAAGTCCAGCCTGATCAACGCCCTGTGTGGCGTTTCGGGTCTCGCTCGTACCTCGAACACGCCCGGCCGTACGCAGGAGCTCAACATTTTCGAGAGCACCAGCGCCGAGCTGCGCATTGTCGACATGCCCGGCTATGGCTACGCCAAGGCGCCCGAACCCAAGGTGCGCGCCTGGACCAAGTTGATCCACCAATATCTCACCGGCCGCCAGACACTGCGCCGGGTCTATGTGCTGGTCGATGGCCGCCATGGACCCAAGGACAATGACCTAACGGTGATGAACGAGCTCGACAAGTCCGCCGTCAGCTACCAGGTCGTCCTCACCAAGGCCGACAAGCCCCCCAGGGACGAGCTCGACGCCGTTATCGCCATGACCAAGGCCGCCATCGCCAAGCGCCCCGCTGCACATCCGCATGTCATCCTGACGTCGAGCGTCAAGGGCGAAGGCCTTCGCGATCTGCGGGCCGAGATTGCACTGTTGATGGAGAGCTAGATCGGTGGCTCTTTCGTCATTCCCTATCGTCTGAAGCTCAATAGCTCCGCACCCAACGGAGCGGCTCCTCCCCCTTGACGGGGGAGGATGGGTGGGGGTGTTCGGAGCCACGATTTCAAATCGGGGCTAAACATCCCCCCACCCTTGATCCCTCCCCGCAAAGGGGGGAGGGAGACGACTGCATGCTCACCCCACCCGCGTAAAATCCATCGTCCAGTTGGTTTCCCAATTGGCGCCGACATCGGTGGAATAGGCCTGGCTCCAGAGCGGCCGCCCGTCGGGCTGGAAACTCCAGTTGAACCGCACGTCGACATGAACGCCATCGTCCTCGTCGGTGCCGTAAAACACCCCCTGCCCGTCGCAGAATTGGCCATGCACCGGCGGAAACATGATGCCGCTGGCGCTGTTGACCCAATAGATCGACCAGCGCCTTGTGCTCAGGTCCAGCGTGCGGATGCTGACGCCGGAAAAGCCGCGGGCCGGGCAGATGAACTCGTCGACATTCATCACCCCGCCCAACATTTTCCAGAACTGCTGGGTGGCGGGGAACACATCCCAATCGTCGCTGCCCACATGGCGCTGCTTCAGCCGGCGGTTCTCCACCGTCCAGTTGCCGAGCAGAAAATCGAAATCGGTGACCTGGCCCTTGCCCGTAACATCCATGGCGCCCTCGCTGGTTGATGCCCAAAGGTTAGGATTGCGGCATGACAGAAGCTGTCAGGATGCCTGATCTATCGCGTCGTCATCGCCACCCAACGCCGCAGGATTGCGGCGAGCGCTTCGGATTTTTGCGCCAGATCGTCGGCGTCGGCGAAGGTGATGACGCCGCGATCCGGAGCTGCCCAGGCGATCAGCTTGTCGGGGTCTTCGAAGCGGAATAGGTCGTCGGCGGCCGCCTTGGCGCCGCGGTGCAGAATGAGTTGCAGGCGATCGCCGGGGTGCAGCCGCATTGTGATCCGGTCGTCGTTGCCCATACCGAAACTGGGCGCGTTCCACTTGATGCGTTCGACCAGGCCCGGCACGGCATCAAGAATCAACCGACGCAATGTTTCGACTTCGGCCTTGCGGCTGTGGTTCAGGGTTTCGAGGTAACTGTCGATCAAAGACAGCATTTCAGCGACAGCCATGTCAGCGTCCCTTGAAGAACTGGCCCAGATAGTCAGCAACCTCCGCACTATTGGACGGATTGGCAACTGACTTCAACGCCGTTTCCACCACTTCCTCAGGGGCCTTGCCCCGCCGCAGCTCGACCAGCGCCGTAGTATAGTCGTCGGCAAATTCAGGATGCGGCTGGAAGCTCAAGGCCGCGCCGTTCTTATAGGCCAGCCCGGCATTTGGGGTGAATTGCGAGGCCAGGATTACTTCAGCTTCGGCCGGGGGCACGATCACCTGATCCTGGTGCGAACAGGCGACCGCCAGGCTCGCCGGTGCACTGCCCATGAAGCCTGGGCGCTGCTGGACCACGTACGTGTGCCGACCCAGGCCCCAGCCCTTTTCGGACTTCCGCACGTCGCCGCCCAGGGCATCCGCCATGATCTGATGACCAAAGCAAATCCCCAGCATGCTGGTTTTCTGGGCGTAGGCATCGCGGATGAAAGCGCGCAGCGGATCGAGCCAGAAATAGTCGTCATAGACCCCCGCCGCCGAGCCGGTGATGACGATGGCCTCAAGCCCCGCCGGATCGGGTAGCGGAGCGCCCTCGAAGATCGGAACCGTCTCGTAGGTGAACCCCTGCCCGGTCGCGTCGAACATGGTCTCGAACATCTTGGGATAAGGCACGAAGCGATCGGCAAGCAGCGCCGGTACGCCGCCAGTCTGGATGATGGTCAGTTTCATCGAAATCGCCCCCGCGCAAACGACAATGCCCTTCGCATAGCAAAGGGCATCGCAGATCAACAGGGGCTTAGCGGCAATTATGCGGCGATGAACTTGAGCGCCACGCCGTCCATGCAATAGCGCAGGCCGGTTGGCTGCGGGCCGTCGTCGAACACGTGGCCCAAATGGCCGCCGCAATTGGCGCAGTGCACTTCGGTGCGGGTCATGCCCAGCGTGTTGTCGGTGGTGGTGGCGATGCCGCCGGGGAGGTGGTCGTAGAAGCTGGGCCAGCCGGTGCCGCTTTCGAACTTGGTCTTGCTGTCGAACAGCACCTGGTCGCAGCCAGCGCAGGCGAAGGTGCCGGCGCGGTGCTCGTCGAGCAGCGGCGAGGAGCCGGGCATTTCGGTGCCTTCGTGGCGCAGCACGTCATAGGCTTCGGGCGACAGCTTGGCGCGCCACTCGGCATCGGTCAGCTTATAGGGGAAATCGCCTTCGGCAGCGGCGGCCGGGGTCACGCCCATGGGGCGAAACAGCGCATAGGCACCGAGCGCTGCGGCAGCGGTGCCGGCCAGAAGGAACGTGCGGCGGTTGGCGTCCATCAGAAATCTCCCTGATCGAAGATGCCCCGCGCTGGGCCACCGGAGGGAGGAGGACCAGGCGCGGGGCTGTTGACGGCCAGTGTAAGTCCTTGGGCAAGGCAATGACACGTCAAGATTTGGTGAGAGTGCGCAACCCGCGCACCCTCTTCTACAGCGCCATTCGTTATGGCGCGGCGTTTGGTTACATGGCCGACTTCGGGGTCAGCACGGCATCGATGACGTGGATCACGCCATTGGACTGCAGCACGTCGGCGATGGTCACGTGAGCCACGGTGCCGTTTTCGTCGGTGACGGTCACGCCCTTGTCGGTGGCTTCCAGGGTCAGCTTGCAACCGCCGACGGTGTCAACGACGTGCTTGCCGCCATCAGCCTTGGCCATTGCCATGATATCGGTCGACAGCGCCTTGGCTGGGATGACGTGGCAAGCCAGGATGGTGGACAGCATTTCCTTGTTTTCCGGCTTCAACAGCGTGTCGACGGTGCCGGCGGGAAGAGCCGCGAAGGCTTCATTGGTGGGAGCCAGCACAGTGAACGGGCCGGGGCCGGAAAGCGTCTCGACGAGGCCGGCGGCCTTGACGGCGGCGACGAGCGTGGTGTGGTCAGTCGAATTGACGGCGTTCTCGATGATGTTCTTGTCGGCGAACATGGCAGCGCCGCCAACCTGCGGATTTTCCTGGGCATAGACGGCGGCACCCGAGAGCGAGCCAACGGTCAGCATGGCGGCAACGGCGAAAGCGCGGAGAGAGATGTTCATTGTGAGTTCCTTCCTGTGTTTGTTTCCCCTTGGTCGGTGGGGACATGCGAAGGAACGGAGCGTTTTTTGCGAAGTTTCAGGAAATAGAAAAATTCCGCAAAAAAGTTCTTCTCTATCCGGTAGGTAGACAATTCTGGCCCGCGCGAACGCCAATAAATAGCAATGCCGCCCGAGGATTTTCCGGGCGGCAGAAATATTTAAGTTATATTTTTGATCGGTCGTAAGGTGGCGCGTCAGATCTTCGTAACAGCGCCCTTGGCGACGATCGGACCATGCGGCGCGCCATCCGTTGAGCCGCCCTTGGCCTCCAGCGTGATGGCCAGCACCGAGCCTTCGCCCAGCCCCTTCATCACGTCGGCAGGCACCGAGACGGCGCTGCGCGCATTGACGGGGATGACGCCCATCGACACCGGATTGTTGCCGCCCTGGATGGCCCAGAGTTCGAAATCCTTTTCCGGCACCGCTTCGCCCGACAAAGCGGTCAGCCGCACATTGCCGGCGCCATCATAGAGCGCGACGAATTTGACGTTGCTGCCTTCCTCTTCCAGCGCCGCGACCAATTGGGTGGTCAGCGTCGAGGCATCGGGAGCCGGCTGGAACACGTGGAAACCGACGGCAATCACCGCCACTGCCAGCGCACCGGCCGCAATGCTGCGCCACACCACCAGGCTATCCCAGAAGCTGGCGGCGCCGCGCGCCTTGACCACATCGCCAAACGCCCGCGCTTCGATGGCGCTGAACAGGTGAGCGGGGACCGGCGTCTCCGCATATTCGCGGTTGAGCGCGCCAAGGCGCGAAATCCAGAAATCGCGCTCGCGCTGCAGCGCCGCGTCCTCCTCGATCAGGCGACCGACGCGCTCATGTTCAGCGCTGTCCAGCAGGCCAAGCACATACTCGGCGACGAGCGTATTGCGCCCGCCTTCATCTTTGCCGGTATGCTCGCTCGTGCTCATTGGGTCAGACACTCTCTTAATCGCAGCAGGCTGCGGCGCAGCCAGGTTCGCATCGTATTCAACGGCACGTCATATTTGGCGGCCAGTTCATCATAGCTATAGCCATCGAGATAGGCGCCCCGAACCGCATCGGCGCGCTCGGGATCGAGCGTGCCCAGGCAGTGTTCGATCCGGCCGCGCTCGTCGCTGTCCTCGGCCGCCCGCTCCGGGGAGGGACCGGAGTCTGGTACTTCGAGGGCCGCGTCGATATCGGCCGAAACCGGGCGTCGCGCCCGCAGAATATCAAGGCTATGATTGCGCGCCACGGCCACGAGCCAGGAAATGGGGCTATAGCCCCCGGCGACGTAGCGATCGGCGCGCTGCCAGATCTTGATATAGACCTCCTGGATAGCCTCTTCGGCTTCCGAGCGGTCCTTCAAGATACGCAGCACTACGCCGAAAAGTTTCGCGCTGGTGCGCTCATACAAGGTCTTGAAGGCAGCGCGATCGCGCAGTGCGCAGCGGGCGATCAGATCGGCGATGTCCTGGCTCTGCGGCTGCATGGCCGAATTCATAGCGCGCCTCCTCCGTCCTGAATACCCCGCCCTTGCCCCGATACCGTGGAATTCTGGATGTCGCCGTTACCCATGATGGCGGCGAATGGATCAACCGTCATCATTTTATCCGACAAGTTCGTTTCGCTCCGCCGCAAAATCGATTAGAGCGGAGGCGGACTTTTTTGCGCCGCTTTCGAAGGAGATTGGGTTCGCCCATGACTGAGCAAGACAACTCCACCGACCGGTTCTCGCACGATGCCGGCATTCTGGCGCAAGCGCTGCCCTATATGCAGCGCTATGAGGGCAAGACGGTCGTCGTGAAATACGGCGGCCATGCCATGGGCGATGCCAAGCTGGGCGCCGCTTTCGCGCGCGATATCGCCCTGCTCAAGCAATCCAAGGTCAATCCGATCGTGGTGCATGGCGGGGGGCCGCAGATCGCCTCCATGCTGGCAAAGCTCGGCATCGAATCAAAGTTCGAGGGCGGCTTGCGCGTCACCGACGCGCGCACGATGGAAGTCGTCGAGATGGTTTTGGCCGGCTCGATCAACAAGGAAATCGTGGCGCTGATCAATGCCGAAGGCGAATGGGCGATTGGCCTGTGCGGCAAGGACGGCAACATGGTCTTCGCCAAGAAGGCGATCAAGACCGTCAAGGACCCCACCTCCAATATCGAGCGCGTGCTCGATCTGGGCTTTGTGGGCGAGCCCGTGGAGGTCGACCGCACGCTGCTCGACCTCTTGGCGCGTTCGGAAATGATCCCGGTGATCGCCCCGGTGGCTCCCGGCCGCGACGGCGCAACCTACAATATCAATGCCGATACCTTTGCGGGCGCCATTGCGGGCTCGCTCGGGGCAAAACGCCTGCTGTTCCTGACCGACGTGCCCGGCGTGCTCGACAAGAACGGCAAGCTGATCCCGGAGCTGAGCGTACGCGAAGCCAAGGAATTGATTGCCGACGGCACCATTTCGGGCGGCATGATCCCCAAGGTGGAAACGTGCCTGGAAGCGCTGGAAAACGGCGTCGAGGGCGTCGTCATCCTCAACGGCAAATCGCCGCATGTGGTGCTGGTGGAGCTGTTCACCGAGTTCGGCGCCGGCACGCTGATCGTACGCTGACGCAATTGACCCGCCGGCAGGCCGGCGGGTTCCAGATCGAAAGAGGCCGCCCGATCAGGCGGCCTTTTTTACGGCCGGTTTGCTGCGCTTGCGCGCCGGTTTGATGGCCTTGGCGGCCTCGCCGGCCATTTCGGCGGCAGCCACGAACCAGAAATGCTGGTCCGCGCCTTCCGGCTTGCCGGCGGCTTCCCAGAGCTCATAGGCACGATGGCGGATCGGGTCTTCCATAAGCAACACTCCTGCAATGATCCTGGCAGGGTGGGCTCGTATGGTTGCTGATCGGTAAACACGCGGCATTTGTGATGGGGGGCGAGCCTGGCTGGCGTTTGCTAGCCCCACCAAACCGGCTCAAACTCGGTGTCACCCCTTGCCCTGTCCCGGCTACTCGTTCAGCCAGGGCGTCTGTGTGCTCCAGAACACCGCGTCGACCCCCAGATAATCGGTGCCGAAATCCACGAATTCTTCGCGGGTAAACGGCTTGCCGGTCTTGTCGTTGACGTAGTCCAGGGTGGGTTCCTGCACCGCCATGCCGACGAAGGGCAGCTTGCCCTTGTACTGGTTGAAGAAGGGGTAGGAGTTTTTCATCTGGCCCTTGCGCCACGGCACGATATCGGGGCCGCCGAGGCCGATGTCATGGGCCTCGGCGAATTCGAACAGGCGGCTCATATAGGCGTGGTCGTTGTCCCATTCGCAGGGCCAGAAATTGACGTATTGCACCACCTGCGACTGCTGGAAGGCGGCGCGGGCGGCGGTCAGATTGTCCAGCTCCGCTGAAAAATAGGCGTCGCAGGAGAAGCCGGCATCCTTGCGATCCTCGGTGACGTCGATGGCGGTTTCGGGCAGGTTGACGCCATAGACCTTGCCATCGAAGCGGGCAGCGAGGGCCGCGAGCAGGGCCTGGTAACGGGCGCGCACTTCGGGCCGCCATTGCATAGTGGTCCAGCCATAGCCCTCCGTCTTGCCCTCCTCGATCTGCTGCACGAGGCCACCGCCATATTTGGGGTCTTCCAGCAGGTAGGCGGGGATATTGCGCGCGTCGGGGCTGAAGAAGCGATCCTGGACCTGGATGAAGAGCTTCTTGCCCAGCGCGTCGGTGCGGGCGAGGTCGTCCTCGATGGCGGAAAAGTCGTAGATGCCCTCGGTGGGTTCCAGCCGCTTCCAGTTATAGACCACCTGGGCGCCCTCGATATCGGGGCGTTGCAGGATCGCCTGAGCAGCGGCCAGTTCGCCGGCGCTGGTATAGACGAAATTGGCGGGTGCGGCAGTGACGGCAGCGGTGCCGGCGAGCAGGATTGCGGCAAGGGCGGTGAAGCGGTTCATCGGTGAGCCATATTGTGATCGGTGCCGCTTTGGTGACGGCGGATCTGGCCGCCAGAGCGGCGGAAATGTGGCCTTTGTCGGCAAGGTTGAGGAAACCTTAGCGGGCACGAAAAAGGCCGCCCCGAAGGGCGGCCTTTGCAGTTTGGTTCAGGCTTCGACCAGCACCGGAGTGACTGGCGCGCCGCGCCCTTGCTGGCCGCCGCTCTTGAACAGCGGCACCAGCAGCAGCACCAGGCCGAACGAGCAGATGACGTACCAGAGCGCGAGACTCGAGGCGCTGGAGAAGGCCGCATGCTGGCTGGCGCCGGTGGCGAAGGTGTTGCCGAGATTGGAGAAGAAGATTTGCCCGATCAGCGCCACGCCGAGCGCACCACCGACCTGCTGGAAGGCCTGTAGCGAGCCCGAACCGGCACCGGCATCGCGCGGCGGCACATTGGCCAGCACCAGTTGGAACAGGGCCGAGAAGCCCAGGCCCAGGCCGGTGCCGGCGATCAACAGCGGCAGCAGGAACTGCCAATGGTCGATGCTGTCGCCGACACCCGCGATATAGAAATGCAGCCAGCCAATGCCGATCACCAGCATGCCACCGGAAGCCGCCAGGCGCGAGCGCAGATAGGTCGACCCGAAGCGGCCGGCGATCAGCGAGGCGGCCAGCACGCCGATCGAGAACGGCGTATTGGTCAGGCCTGATTCGAGCGGACTGAAATCGAAGCCACCCTGCAGCAGCAGCGAGATCACCATGAACATGCCCGGAATGCCGGAGGCGAACACGGTCATCACGAAGGCACCGAACATGAACTGCTTGTTGGTGATCAGGTCATAGTTGAGCAATTGCGACTTTTCGGCCTTGGCGCGGGCGCGGGTCCAAAAGACGAACAGGACCAGCAGGACGAAGCCGGCGGCGATCATGCCGAAGGTCCAGAGCGGCCAGCCATAGGCGCGGCCTTCCACGATCGGAAAAACCACGGCGACGATGCCGAGACCGAACAGCACCATGCCCATATAGTCGTTCTTGAGCGTGGGATGCCCGGGCAGGCGTGGGATCAGGAACCAGCCGGCGACGACGGCCGCAATGCCGATCGGCACGTTGACGAGAAAGATCGGCTGCCAGTCGAGCCCGAACAGGTGGCCCGAAATCAGCATGCCGCCCAGGATGGGGCCGCAGACCGAGGCAAGGCCAGCCGAGAGACCGAACAGCGAGAAAGCCTGGCCGCGTTCTTCGGGCGGGAAGGTGACGGTGGCGATGGCCAGCACCTGCGGCGTCATCATGGCGCCGGCCAGGCCCTGGATCACGCGGGCGGTGATCAGGAACTCGATATTGGGCGACATACCGCACAGCGCCGAGGCCGTGGTGAAAGCGGCGACGCCCCAGAGGAATAGCTTGGTGCGGCCCAGGATATCGCCAAGGCGGCCGAACGGCAGCAGGCCCAGTGCAAAGGCCATGATATAGGCGGCGATCACCCATTCGATCTGGCTATCGGTGGCGCCCAGCCCTTCGCGCATGCTGGGCAGGGCGACATTGACGATGGTCACGTCGATCAGGTTCATGAAATTGGCGATGAGCAGGACGACCAGCGCGACCCAGCGGCGTGGATCGGCATCGGCCTTTGAGGTTGGTACATGGAAGCTTTGGGACATGGATTAATTCCTCGAGGCAAATGGGTTGCGAACGGCGCGGCGCAATTCGGCGCAGAGCCGCTCGAAATTTTCGGGAGTAGGATCGGGACCGCGCGAGAAGCTGACCATGGCGCCAATCAGCATCTGGGCTGCGGGCTCGGGATCGAGATCAGGGCGGAAACTGCCATCGGCGACGCCAAGGGCAAACAGATTGGCAACGATGGAGCGCCATTTGGCGAGCACCGGCAGGATGGTGGCGCGGATGATCTCATCGCGGCGCGCCCGCTCGATCAACTCGGACATCACCGCCAGCACATCGGACTTTTCGTCGTACATTTCCTGGAAGTCGGCGAATTCGTGCTCCAGTTGCTCGTTCGGCGACAGGTGAGCGCGCGGACGGTTGATCGATTGAGCCCGAAACTCGGTGATCATGTTTTCGGTGACCAGTTCGATCAGCGCTTCCTTGGACGGCACGTGATAGTGCAGCGTGGCGATATTGATGCCGACGCGCTCGGCGATATCGCGGGTGCGCAGGCCCTCCAGGCCCTTCTCGACGATCAGCGCCCGCGCCGCGAGGGCGATGGCGACCTTGCGGTCATCTCCGCTTTCGCGCTTGACGGTGGCAATCGGCATGGTCATGGACCGGGCTCCGGTTTGATTTCGGAGCGCTTCATAACTCAAGTTTTTGTCTCAATCAAATGATTGATTGAGGTGAACCGCAACTATGCGATTTTGCGGGGACGTTCCGCCTTGGCGATCCACAGTGCCAGCAGCGGGAACAGCACCAGTTCCAGCAGCAGCGACGGTGCTACGGCCGAATTGAGGAGCACGGCGGGGTCGAACGCGCTGAAACGGGCCAGCCCGCCGACGAAAATCATCGCCATAAAGGCGAGCAGCGCCGTGCGCAGGCGGGAAAAGGCGAAGCCGCCCGCGAGCATGACCAGACCCAGGCCGAGCCAGACGCCGCCGATGAAGCGGACATGATTGTCGCGCACGCCGAAGGTCTGCGGATCGAGCACGGTAAGGAACGGCGCTGAGCCGCCTTGCCAGCCCAGCGTCTGGATGCCGCCAAGGCCGACATTGAGGCCGAGGAAGACGATGGCGGCGCCGGCGAGAATCAGGACGGCACGCAGCAGGTAACTGGGTCGGTTGCTCGGCATGGCGGCACCATTGGTTGGGGTGAACGGGCGTGGATGAAGCCCGTCTGGATCTGACCGCCATTCACCACAGATCGGTATTAGTGTAAATACTCTAATTTAACAATCGTCATCGGCCGCATTGGCGGAGCGCGAGGCCGGTTGACAAAATCATCCGGCTGCGCGCTTTCCCCGGTACGGCGCCCGCGCCGGATGACTGGAGCCTTTCATGCAAGACTATGTTCGCCGCATCCTCACCTCTTCGGTCTATGACCTGGCCGAGGAAACGCCGCTGGAACCCATGGCGCTGCTCTCGGGCCGGCTGGGCATTCCGGTGTTGCTGAAGCGCGAAGACCTGCAGCCGGTGTTCTCGTTCAAGATTCGCGGCGCCCATAACAAGATCGCCACCCTGACCGCCGAGGAACGCGCCCGCGGGGTGATTTGCGCCTCGGCGGGCAATCACGCGCAGGGCGTAGCGCTGTCGGCTTCCCGGTTGGGCATCCGCGCCGTCATCGTGATGCCCACCACGACGCCATCGATCAAGGTCAACTCCGTCCGCCGCATGGGTGGTGAGGTGGTGTTGTTCGGCGACGCGTTCGACGCGGCACGCGACCACGCCAACGAATTGGCCGCCCGGGATGGTCTGGTCTTCGTGCATCCGTTTGACGATCCGGCCGTGATTGCCGGCCAAGGCACCATCGGCATGGAGCTGTTGCAGCAGCATCCCGGTCCGATTGGGGCCATCTATGTGCCCATCGGCGGCGGCGGTCTGGCGGCGGGTATCGCCATGATCGTCAAGTTCCTCCGCCCCGAGATCAAGGTGATCGGCGTCGAGCCGGAGGAAGCCGCCAGCATGCAGGCGGCGATTTCGGCGGGCCATCCGGTCAATCTCGACCAGGTGGGCCTGTTCGCCGATGGCGTCGCGGTGCGCCAGGTCGGCACCGAAACCTTCCGCATCTGCAATGAGTTGCTCGACGGCATCGTCACCGTCACCACCGACGAAATCTGCGCCGCCATCAAGGATGTGTTCGACGACACGCGCGCCATCTCCGAACCTGCAGGCGCCTTGGCGCTCGCAGGACTGCGCAAGCATGTCGAGCAGGGCGCCGCCCCCGCCGGGCCGCTGATCGCCATCAATTCAGGCGCCAATATCAATTTCGACCGGCTGCGCCATGTCGCCGAACGCGCCGAGATCGGCGAGCGCGGCGAGGCACTGCTGGCCGTCACCATTCCCGAGGCGCCGGGCAGCTATCGCGCGTTCATTCGCCTCCTGGGTGACCGGGCGATCACCGAGTTCAACTACCGCTATGCGCACGGCGCGGCAGCGCAGATTTTCGTCGGCGTCAAACTGCGGCAGGGTGAGGCCGAAAAGCAGGCCATCATCACCATGCTGCAAGCCAACGGTCACGCCGTGCTTGACATGAGCGACAATGAGCTGGCCAAGCTGCATGTGCGCTATATGGTGGGCGGCCGCGCCAGCCATCTGGGGGACGAGCTGGTCTATCGCTTCCAGTTTCCCGAACGGCCCGGCGCGCTGCTGAAATTCCTTGAGGGGCTGCGGAACGACTGGAACATCTCACTGTTCCACTATCGTAACCACGGCGCCGATTATGGCCGCGTTTTAGCCGGAATTCAGGTACCACAGGCCAATCGAGCGCAGTTCCACGAGTATCTGGAGGCCCTGGGCTACCCCTATTGGGACGAAACGCAAAACCCCGCCTACCGGCTGTTTCTGGACAGTGACGACGTTTAAAAATGCGTCCTAATTCCGATGTATTGCTGAAACCGAAGCAATTCATGTTCCGTTCAGGACGCGGGAGATAATCGAGCGTCACGTCATTGCAACGGCCCCGCCAACTGGTCATCAGTTCGCCGCAACGCGACCGTTTTAATCAATTGCCTGCCCCCGACAACAACAACCACAAGAATGCCGGAGACGACGATGAAGTCCTTCAAGATCACCCGCCTTGCCTTGCTCGCCAGCGTCGCGAGCGTTGCCCTGCTGCAGCCGGCCTTCGCACTTGACGCGCAGGCCTTCGTCGATCGCATCCAGGCCGTCTGGGGCCCGCTCGGCTATGAACTCACCCTCAACGACCCCCAGCTCGACGGCGACACCATCACGGTGGAAAATGCCACCATCGGCGTCAAGGGCGTTGAAGGCGCCACCGAGCCGACCAGCTTCACCACCTCGCTGACCTTCAGCGGCGTCAAGGAAACCGGCGATGGCGGCTACACCGCCGACAGCGTCTCGCTGCCGGACGTCGAAGCCGACTTCGAAGGCGACGACAAGACCAAGGGCCATGTATCGCTGAGCGATATCGAGCTGACCGGCTTCTACCTGCCCGGCGGCGATACCGTCACCCCGGTCCAGTTGCTGCAGCTGGTCGGCGCCATCTCGACCGGCCCGCTTTCAGTCACCCGCAATGGCGAAGAAGTCATCGGCATCGAATCCATGGAATCGGGCTCGACGTTCGAGCCGGCCCAGGGCAGCGCCGACCTGACCAACCTGAGCTCGACCCTGTCGATCACCGGCATCACCGCTGACCTCTCCACCGTCAAGGAGGAGGATGCGCAGGCTGGCGCCGTCGTCGAAGGCCTCGGCCTGACCAACATCGCTGGCGACATCACCGGCTCGTTCAACTGGTCGATGGCCGATGGCCACATGACCGTCGATCAGTTCCTGTTCGACTTCGCCGATGTGGGCGCCATCGACATGACGGTCGACCTGACCGGCCTGACCCCGGCGCTGCTGACCAAGCTGCAGGAAGCCAACAAGGCCGTCGAGGCTGCCGGCGACCCCACAAGCGAAGCCGCCCAGGCGGCCCAGGCGATGATGGGCATGGAACTGCTGCAGGGCCTGTCGATCGGTGGCGCCAATATCCGCTATGACGATGCCTCGCTGGCCGGCAAGCTGCTCGAATTCTTCGCCCAGGCGCAGGGTATCGACAAGGCCCAGATGGTCGAAGGCCTCAAGGCCATGGTGCCGCAGATGATCGCAAGCGTCGGCATTCCCGAGCTGGTCGATCTGGTGGCGCCCCCGGTCTCGACCTTCCTCGACGACCCCAAGAGCCTGGAAGTCGACGTCGCTCCGGGCTCGCCCACGAGCCTGCTGGTGCTGATGGCTGCCGCCTCCAACCCGGCCAGCCTGATCACCGCGCTGGGCGTGACGGTCACCGCCAACGAAGAAGAAAACAACGACTAATCGCCTTGGCGGCGCGCTCCGGCGCGCCGCCTTCCTCTTTTGCCTTGCCGTACTTGTCAGATGAAACGGCGCGCGCCTTCTGCTAGACTCACACCATGAATGACCTCACGCCACCGCTTCCCCGCAGCCTCAGCCATGTGACCGACTGGGTGTTCGATCTCGACAACACCCTCTATCCGCGCAGCTGCAACCTGTTCGCTCAGATCGACGTGCGCATCACCAATTACGTGATGGACCTGACGCAGCTGGACTTCGCCGAAGCCCGCGCGCTGCAGAAGATCTACTACCGCGATTTCGGCACCACGCTGAACGGGCTGATGCAGGCGCACAAGGTCGATCCCGACCATTTCCTCAATACCGTGCACGCCATCGACTATTCGCCGGTCGAGGCGCATCCCGATCTGGTCGAGGCTATCCGCGCCCTGCCCGGCCGCAAGTTCATCCTGACCAATGGCGATGTCAGCCATGCCCGCGCCGTGCTCAAGCGCCTGGGCGGCAACGAGCTGTTCGAGCACGTCTACGATATCCGCGCCATGACCTACGTGCCCAAACCGCATCGCGAGGCCTATGACGGGTTCTTCAAGGCGCATGACATCGATCCGAATTACGCGGTGATGTTTGACGACCTGGAAAAGAACCTGCTGGTGCCGCACGAAGTAGGCATGTCCACCGTTCAGGTGGTGGCCGGCGAGGATTTTACCCATGAGCAGGTGGATGCCTGGGAGCTGGGGCGCGGTAGCGCCGCCGCGCATGTGCATCATGTGACCGAGGATTTGGCACAGTTCTTGCGGGCGCTGCCTTAGATTAGGCCCCCTCATCCGCTCTTCGGGCACCTTCTCCCACGAGGGGAGAAGGGGGGCACCGTGGCTAAACAAACGCAAAGCCCTCCCTCGCCCCTTGTGGGAGAGGGACAGCTTGCGACGCGTTCAGCGGAGCAAGCAGGGTGAGGGGTTCGTGCCACAGGCGCCCTGCCCGCTCACATACTATTATAATGCAAAATGTTCCCGTCGGGGTCCTTGAACCACACCATCTTGAAGTCGCCGGCAACATGGATATCGCCTTGCAGCCCCATGCCCGGATAGTGCTCGAAACTCACGCCCTTGGCCTTGAGGTCGGCGGTGATGGCTTCGACTTCGTCGCCGACGCCCCAGACTACGGCATTGGCCTGGTTGGTGCCGGCGAAATCGGACTTGTAGACTACGAGGGTGGTGGCGCCGGTCTTGAACTGCATGACGTTGTCGTCGCCACTGATCTTGGAGAGGCCCAGCACGCTTTCATAGAAATGACGGGCGCGGTCCATGTCGGTCACCGCGACGATGGCGGCAGAATTCTTGTCCTTGAGCATGATCGTTCTCTTTGCGTTGACGAGACCAGACAAACGCTGCGCTGCCGCCAAAGTTCAGCCGCTGCGCTTTACAGGCTTTGACCCAGCAAGTATTAGCGCTAAACTCGCGCACGGGTGGACGATCGGGAACAGCATGGGCAAAGCGATCGTAAGGCTCAAGGATATTGCCGACAAGACCGGGTTTTCCACCAACACGGTCTCGCTGGCACTGCGCGAAAGTCCGCGCATTCCCGCGCCGACGCGAGTGCTGATCCAGCAGGCCGCGGCCGAGCTGCATTACCTGCCGAACCAGATCGCCAAGTCCCTGGTCAGCCGGCAGACCATGACCATTGGCCTGGTGCTGACCGATATCACCAACCCGACGCTGACCCATGCCGCCCAGGCCATCGAGCTGGCGCTGGCGGCGCGCGGCTATGGCACGCTGTTCGCCACCTCCAACAACACGCTGGAGGAGGAAATCCGCACGGTCGAGATGTTCCGCTCGCGCCAGGTCGACGGCATGCTGATCTATCCCACCAGCCATCGCCAGCTCGACCATATTCGCCCACTGCGGCGCGCCAATTATCCGCTGGTGCTGCTGGTGGCCGATCCCGATGCGGGGATTGACGCCGTCTGCGTCGACGAGCGGCGTGGCGCCTGGAAGGCGGTGCGGCACCTGATCGAAATGGGGCATCGCCGCATCGGCATGCTCGACAGCTCCAGCCGGCACGGCAATGGCGAGAAGCGCGAAGGCTATATCAAGGCGCTGACCGAGGCCGGGCTTGACTATGACACCGGTCTGGCTGTCGATGTCACCGGCCACGCCGCTGTGCATGGCATATCGGCGATGGACGAGTTGATGAGCCGCAAAAGCGGCGCGACGGCGGTCTATTGCGTCAACGATTCGCTGGCCATCGGGGCATTGCACTGGTGCCGGCGCAATGATGTGGCGGTGCCGCGGGACATGGCGATCATGGGCAATGACGATATTCAATATGCCGCCTTTGCGGGAGTACCCTTGTCCAGCGTACGCTATGCGACGCGCGAGGTCTCCGAAATGGCGGTGGAGCGCTTGATGGAATTGATCGCCGCCAAAGATTTTTTACCCCAGCCCCGGGTCAGCCTGATCGATCCGGACCTGATCATCCGCGACAGCACACGGCTGGGCGCGTAGAACAATTTCAACCCCGCGGCCCTCTCGCCGCCTCTACCAAGGACTACAATCATGGAATATCGCCGTTTGGGCAAATCGGGCCTCAAGGTCAGCGAACTCTCGCTCGGCTCGTGGGTCACGTTCAGCAAGCAGGTCGATGAGAGCAAGGCGCTCAAGCTGATGACCACCGCCTATGATGCGGGCGTCAATTTCTTCGACAATGCCGAGGGCTATGAAGCCGGCGCATCCGAAGCTCTGATGGGCGCTGCGCTGGAAAAGCTGGGCTTTTCGCGCGACAGCTACGCGGTGTCGTCAAAAGTGTTCTGGGGCGGCGAGAAGCCGACGCAGAAGGGCCTCAGCCGCAAGCACGTGACCGAGGCTGCGCACGCTGCCCTCAAGCGCTTGCGCGTTGACTACCTCGATCTCTATTTCTGCCACCGCCCCGACATCGATACCCCGATCGAAGAGACTGTCTGGGCGATGCATAACCTGATCACCCAGGGCAAGGTGCTGTATTGGGGCACCTCGGAATGGACGGCGCAGCAGCTGACCGAAGCCTGGGCCGTCGCCCGCCGCGAGCACCTGACCCCGCCGACCATGGAACAGCCGCAATACAACCTGTTCGTGCGCGAAAAGGTCGAAGCCGACTACCTGCCGCTCTATGAAATGGGCCTTGGCACCACGATCTGGTCGCCACTCGCTTCGGGCGTGTTGACCGGCAAATACAATGACGGCATCCCCGAGGATAGCCGCATGAACTTGCCAGGCTATGAATGGTTGAAGAAGGAATGGGAGAGCGACGCCGGCAAGGCGAAGCTGGAAAAGGTCAAGGCATTGGCCAAGCTGGCCAAGGATGTGGGCCTGCCGATCCATCACCTGGCGCTGCTGTGGTGCCTCAAGAACCCCCATGTATCGACCGTGATCCTGGGGGCTTCCAAGAAAAGCCAGTTGGAAGATAACCTCGATGCGCTCAAGTCCAAGGACAAGCTGACCCCGGACGTGATCGCGGCGATCGAAGCGATCGTGGACAATAAGCCGGCAGCGCCACAGCGGTATTGATCCGTCGCGGTTCTAGGACCGCGGAACCCGCAGTCGACTCCCTCCCCCTTCGCGGGGAGGGATCAAGGGTGGGGGGATGTTTGGCCACGATCCGATATCGTGGTTCTCAACACCCCCACCCACCATTCCTCCCGGGGGCTTGACCCGCGGGCCACTCTCAAACCGGCACAAGCGGCGAGAGGTCCGCGGATCAAGCCCGCGGGAAGAATAGTGGTGGTGGTTGGCGCGGGGCTTCATTCGGACCCCAGTGGTACTCGCCGTCGACCGCAACTATATTCCCCGCAATGACCTCCACCGACTCTCCCTCCCGCCGCGGCCCGCGGCCCTCCTCATCCGAGCCCACCGGCAGCTTTCGCGAGCAGTTGGACAATCTGCGCCATCTCGGCCGCCTGGTCGCCCAGATCTGGCGGACCAGCCGCTGGCTGACGGGGCTGAGCATCGGCCTGCGCCTGGTCCGGGCGCTGCAGCCGGTGGTGATGCTCTATGTGGGCAAGCTGATCATCGATGAAGTGGTGCGGCTGACCGGGCAGCCGGCTGCGGGCAGCGATTTCGCCCAATGGTGGGCCAGTGGCGAGCTAACCCGCATCGCTGAACTGCTGACGATTGAGTTCGCGCTGGTGATCGGCACCGACCTGCTCAACCGCTTCACCTCGCTGGTCGATTCGATCCTGGGGGAACTGCATTCCAACACCGTCAGCATCGAGCTGATGCAGCACGCCGCCCGGCTCGACCTGCGCCATTTCGAATCCGCCGAATATCAGGACCGGCTTGAGCGGGCGCGGCGGCAGGCAGCGGGACGCAGTGGGCTCTTGGCCCAATTGCTGGGCCAGGCGCAGGACATGATCACCGTGGTGACGCTGGCGGCCGGCCTGTTCTACTACGCGCCGTGGCTGATCCTGCTGCTGCCGCTGTCCTTCGTGCCGGCGATCTGGGGCGAGACGCGGTTCAACACGCTCAGCTATTACATTTCGCGCGGCCGCACGCCGGAGCGGCGGCAGTTGGAATATATCCGCCAGATCGGCGCCAGCGCCGAGACTGCCAAGGAAATCAAACTGTTTGGGCTGGGCGCGTTCCTGGTCGAGCGGTTCCGGACCCTGGCGCAGACCATCTTCCTCGAAAATCGCAAGCTCGCCATGGACCGGTCGATCTGGGGCGCGCTGTTCTCCTCGATTTCGACGCTGACCTATTATGGCGCCTATGCGTTCATCGTCTGGCGCACCATTGCGGGCGAATTCACCATCGGCGATCTGGCGTTTTTGTCGGGCTCGTTCCTGCGGCTGAACGGGTTGTTCCAGAAAATCCTGCTCGGCTTCACCCAGATCGCCGGGCAGTCGCTCTATCTCGACGATCTGTTCTCGTTCTTCGAAATCCAGCCCACCATCCTGCCGCCCGAACACCCCAAACCGTTCCCGACGCCGATCGTGCAGGGCATCGTGTTCGACAATGTGGGCTTTCGCTATCCCGACACCGAAACGTGGGCCATCAGGGGACTCAGTTTCACGCTCAATGCTCACGAAACGCTAGCATTAGTGGGTGAGAATGGGGCCGGTAAGACCACCATCGTCAAGCTACTCACGCGCCTCTACGACCCCGACGAGGGCCGCATCACCATCGACGGCATCGACCTGCGCGACATGCTGATCGAGGATATTCACGCCCATATCGGCGTGATTTTCCAGGATTTCATTCGCTATAGCCTGACCGCCGCGGAGAACATTGGCGTCGGCCGCATCGAAGACAGCACCGATATCCCGCGGATCGAGGATGCCGCTGAACGCAGCCTCGCCGATACCGTCATCGCCAAGCTGCCGCAGAAATATGACCAGCCTCTAGGCCGATTGTTCAACAAAGGCAGGGACTTATCCGGCGGGGAATGGCAAAAGATCGCCATCGGCCGCGCCTACATGCGCGATGCCGACCTGATCATTTTGGACGAACCCACCGCCGCACTCGACGCCAAGGCCGAGGCCGAAGTCTTCGCCCGGTTCAAGAGCCTCGCCACCGCCAAGACCGCAGTGATCATCTCGCACCGGTTCTCGACGGTGCGCATGGCGGACCGGATACTGGTGCTGGAGAACGGCAAAATCCTGGAGGCCGGCTCGCACGAAGACCTGCTGGCACTAGGCGGGCGCTATGCCGAACTGTTTGAACTGCAAGCGGCCGGATATCGCTAAGCCCTAGAAAACCTTGCCTTCTTTGAGATGCGTCGTGGTGCCGTTGAGGTAGTAATCGCCCACCACGCGGGCCTTGTGCAGCAGCGGATTGTGGTTGAGCACCGTGCGGATATTGCGCCAGTGGCGGTCGAAATTATACTTGCGCGAGGTGGCCGAACCGCCGCCGATCTCGAACATGCGCTCGGCGCTGCGCGGCCCGAGCTGGCCCAGCACGAGTTGGGTGCGGGCCGTGGTCAAGGCGCTCGCGACCAGCGAGGTTTCGATAGCGACCTCATTGCCGGTGGCGAAGGCCGCCACGGTGTGGTCCAGCGCCTTGGCGCTCTCGATCAGCAGCGCATCGATGGCCAGCGAATTGGCAGCGATTTCGCCGATGATCTGCTGCACGAAATGGTCCTCGCGGGCCGTCGCCGCCGGGCTGTGCGCTGCGGCGCGGCCCTGCTTGCGGACGTACTCGATGGCGTCGGAGAGGACGTTGCGCACGGCGCCGGCGGCGGCGGCGGCGAGATGGAGCTGGCGCAGGGTCGAGGTGTGGCGGCCGACCAGGTTCTCCATGCTGCGCTTGCCCACTTCGCGCGGGAACACTTCGACATTGTCGAGGATGACGCCACCGCTGGCGGTTAAGCGCTGGCCCATGCCGTCCCAGTCATCGAGAATCTGGATGCCCTTGCGGTCGACCGGAAGCAGTACATGGGTGAATTCGCCATTGTCGTCCATGGCGCTGAACGAGACGAAATCGGCAAAGGCGCTGCCGGTGGCGTACCATTTGCGGCCGTTGAGGCGATAAACGTCGCCATCGCGCGTGAGCGTAGTGGTCACCTGCCCGGGCTTGGCAGTGCCCTGCTCGGTATGGGCGCCGGCAAACAGCTTGCCCTCGAGCACGCGCTCGAGCGAGCCTTCGTCGCGCTGCGAGGGGCCATTGAGCACAAGGGCTTCGACATAGTTGAAATGCGAGCGTAGCGCATGGGCGACATTGCAATCAGCGGCGCCGAGGGTGACGATCAGTTCGATATAGTCGGCGACCGAACCGCCGGGGCCGCCCATCGAAACCGGGATGCGCAACGCACCCAGCCCGGATTCCTTGAACAAGCGGAACGCCTCGAAGGGCAGCTCGCGATCGAGATCGCGCTTGGAGGCGCCCTTGGCGATTTCGGCGGCGAGCGCCGGGACACGGGCCAGCAAGGTGGCCAGATCGGGGGATCGGGGTGTCTCGGGAACGAGCTTGGGAGCGGTTGCGGTCATGGCACTCATCGCTGACTGAAAGGAAACCGGCCGCATCCAGGGAGGAAAATGCGGCCGGTAAGGGTGTTAGGAGGCGAGGTAGATGTCGGCGCCGTTGGAGCCGAAGCCTTCGGCACCCAAGGTATGATTGACGACGCGCTTGTCGAAGATGACGAAACTGTCGGGCGCGACTAGGTCGAGCGCAGGCAGATCGGCGACCACCTGTTTCTGGAAATCGACGAACAGGTCGAAGCGCTTCTTGGCATCGGGCTCGACGGCAGCGGCTTCGAGCAGGCGGTCGGTTTCGGCGCTCTGATAGTGCGCGCCATTGGAGAAGGGCACGCCGGGCTTGAAGTTTTTCGACCAGTAAAGACGCTGGATGCCCACGGTGGGATCGAACAGGTTGCTCATGCCTTCGAGCGCGATATCGAAATCGCGATCGGTGTAGACGCGCTTGACGAAGGCGGCGTAGTCCTGCGTACGCACCGTGGTCTTGATGCCGACCTTGTCGAGCGCCTGGGCGATATATTCGGCCGATTGCCTGGGGGCGCCAGCCGGCTGGGTCGGGTCGATATTGAGCGTGAAGCGCGTGCCATCGCCACCGCGCGGGTAACCGGCCTCATCGAGGATTGCCTCGGCCTTGGCGGGATCGAATTCATAGACCGGCAGGTCGGGGGTGAAGAACTTGGCTAGCGCCGGATTGACCGGGCCGTTCAGCACCTTGGCGTGGCCGAGATAGACCGTATTGGCGATGAAGTTCTTGTCGACGGCGTGGGCGATGGCCACCCGCACCTTGGGATCGGCCAGGAATTTGTTGTCGAAATTGAATTCGGCACGGGTGATGCCATTGCCGTAGCCGAAACCGCGCGTTTCGAAGCCCAGCGTGGGGCTGGCCTGAAGGCGGGCGATATCGGTGAAGGGAATGTTGGCGCCGACGGTCAGCAGCACTTCGCCGGTCTCGATGGCGGCGACGGAGGCTGCGGGATCGGTGATGAAGCGGTAGACCAGCTTGTCGAGATAGGGCTTTGGCGCGTCCCAATAGTTGGGATTGCGCTCATAAAGCACGTGGCTGCCGCGCACCCATTCCTTGAAGATGAACGGGCCGGTGCCGACGGGGGCGATGTTGTTGGGATTGGTGGCCGGATCGGTGCCCTCATAGAGGTGTTTTGGCACGATGGGGGATTCCGAGCTGGCCAGCGCAGTGATCAAGAAGGGCGAGGGCTTTTCCAGCAGCAGTTCGATCTCGTGCGGACCCAGCACATTGATGGTCTTGACCTGGGCGAAGGTGGCCCGGCCGCGGGGGTGATTGTCCTTCAGCGCCTGGATCGAATAGGCCACGTCATCGGCGGTGAAATCCTGGCCGTCATGCCACTTCACGCCTTCGCGCAGCTTGAAGTGGTAGCGTAGCCCATCCTCGGCAACGTCCCATTCGGTGGCCAGTAGCGGCTTGGGATTGAAATCGAAATCGTAGGTCAGCAGGCCCTCGGTGACCTTGCTGGAGAGGTAGACCGACTGGCCGGCGGTGTGGGCGATGAGGACCAGGACCGGGGGCTCATTGCCGATATTGACTGTGAGCGTGCCCCCCTGCACCGGCTCGGCGCCAAAGCTGACGCCGGGCAGCGTGCCGATCAAAGCGAGCGCAGCGGTCGAGAGCAGGAAGGCCCGACGCGTTGGCGCCAGAACGCCGCGAGGGTGAGTGGTCATGCGAAAAGTCCCCGATATGCGGTTGCACGGACCCAAGTCCCGATGCCCGCTGAATGATGTCGAGCTGGTCCAAACCAACCCTCGCCATCACCCTACGAAACCCTACTAATTTTATCGAGATACTGCATTGCGAAGCTGGGGCGACTGTTGAAACGCCGATGCGCGCTTTAGGCCAATAGAAGCAAAAAATCTTGCGTGGGCACGAAGGGAAGCTTCCGTACGCAAATTCATTCCAAGACGGGTTGGACCGGGCAGTGTTGCCCGGTCCGAAAATCTCGCTCAGGCGACGCGCTGCGGGCGGGTCAGCGGGATGATGGCGGCATCTGACGAGCGGGCGACGCGGCCCTCAACCGGATGACCCGGATCGGTGAAGCCGGGGGTCGAGGGGTGGCCGGTGGCGACCAGGCGATCGACCAGCGCTTCATCATCGGCATCGAGCGTAATGTCGAGGGCGCGCAGATTGCTGTCCCACTGCTCTTCGGTACGCGGGCCGGCGATGGCGGAGGTGATCAACTTATTGTTGAGCACCCAGGCCAGCGCGAACTCGCCGGGGGCGATGCCCTTGGCCTGCGCATGGGCGGCGACCTGTTTGGCGATGGCGATGGATTCCTCGCGGAACTCCACATCGTGCATGCGCTTGTCGCCACGACCGGCGCGGGTATCGGCGGCAGGCGTTTCGCCCACATTGTATTTGCCGGTCAGGATGCCGCGTGCCAGTGGGCTATAGGACACATTACCCAGGCCCATGGCCACTGCGGCCGGAAGCTGTTCGGCCTCGGCGGTGCGGTTGACGATGTTGTAGAGCGGCTGGCTGGCGACCGGGCGATCGATGCCGAGCTGGTCGGCCAGATGCGCCACTTCGGCAATGCGCCAGCCGCGGAAATTGGAGACGCCGAAATAGCGCAGCTTGCCGGCCTTGATCAGATCGGCAATGGCGCGCACGGGCTCTTCCAGCGAGGCGTCGAAGACGGCGCGGTGGAAATAGAGGATGTCGATATAATCGGTCTTGAGATTGCGCAGGCTGTTCTCGACGGTCTCATAGACCCATTTGCGCGAGTAGCCGCCCTTGTTGGGAACGGTGCCGCGGGAATTGACGAACTTGGTGGCGACGACCCAATCGTCGCGATGCGCCTTGATGCCGGCGCCGACGACCTGCTCGGACTTGCCGTCATGATAGACGTCGGCGGTATCGATGAAGTTGATGCCGCGCTCGCGCGCCTTGTCGATGATGCGGAAGGCGACATCGTCGGGGGTCTGGTTGCCGAACATCATGCTGCCCAGCGTGATGGGGGAAACCTTGAGCGCACTGCGCCCGAGATAGCGATAATCGGCCATTATTGTTCTCCGTAAGTTGGTCGTGGAATTAGAGTGCCGCAGCGTGGAGCTGGGGTCGCGGCGCCAGGGGGCGGCCGCCCTTGTCATTGGCCGCGGCGATCAGCGCGCGGGTGTAATCGGTCTTGGGCGAGCGCCAGATGGTGCGGTGATCGCTCTCCTCGACGATGCGCGCATCCTTCATCACGATCACTCGGTCCGAGATATACTGCACCACGGCGAGGTCATGGGAAATGAACAGATAGGATAACCCCAGGCTGGTCTTGAGCTCGACCAGAAGGTTCAAAATCTGCGCCTGGATCGAGACGTCCAGCGCCGAGACCGGCTCGTCGCAGATGACGAGGGATGGCCGCAGGATCAGCGCGCGGGCAATGCCGATGCGCTGGCGCTGGCCGCCGGAGAATTCATGCGGATAGCGATCGGCCACGAAGCTGGGCAGGCGCACATGCTCGAAGGTTTCGGCCAGGCGCTGCCGGCGCTCGGCGGCGTTGGAGACGCCGTGGACGACCAGCGGCGCTTCGAGGATTTCGCGAATGGTCTTGCGCGGATTGAGCGAGCCGAACGGGTCCTGGAAGATCATCTGTAGGTCGCGGCGCACCGGCTGCAACTGTTGCGCGCCGAGGCGGGAAATGTCGCGGCCCTGGAAGACGATGCTGCCTTCCTGGGAATTGACCAGGCGCATGATGGCCTTGGACAGGGTGGACTTGCCGCTGCCGCTTTCACCGACGATGCCCAGCGTTTCGCCCTTGGCCAGGGTGAGCGAGGCGCCGTCGAGCGCCTTGCTGGCCTTGGAGCCGCCCTGGTAGGTCACGGACAGGTCCTTGACCACAAGCAACTGTTCCCGATCGGTCGCCGGGATGGGCAGCGCACGGCGTTCGGGCGGCTTGACGTCGTAGATATTGCGGCCGTCGGTGCTTCGGGCCACTTTAACTTCGGCCAACGTCTGGGCCGTGTAGTGGACTTCCTCGTCCAGACGGATCGAGGCCTGGGTCAGGCCCTTGGTGTAGGGGTGGCGGTCGGGCGCGTAGAGATCGGCCGTCGCCAGTTCCTCCAGTTTGTCGCCGTGATACATGACGACGACGCGGTCGCTCCAGCGCGACACGAGGCCCAAATCATGGGTGATGAGCAGCAGGCCCATGGAGAGCTTGCGGCGCAATTCATCGAGGAGTTCGAGGATTTGCGCCTGGATGGTGGCGTCGAGCGCGGTGGTGGGCTCGTCGGCAATCAGCAGCTTGGGTTTGCAGGCTACAGCAATGGCGATCATGACACGCTGACGCTGGCCGCCCGAAAGCTGGTGCGGATAATCGTCGATGCGCTGAGCGGGATCGGGAATCTTGACGAGGTCCAGCAGTTCGATGGCGCGCTGGCGGGCGGCCTTGCGCGACAGCTTTTCGTGCAGGCGGAGCACTTCGACGATCTGGGCGCCGATAGTCGCCACCGGATTGAGCGAGGTCATCGGCTCCTGGAAGATCATGGCGATATCGCGGCCACGGACGGCGCGCATCTGCCGGTCCTTGAGGTCCAGCAGATTGGTGCCCTCGAAGTGGATGCTGCCATTGGGGATGCGGGCATTGCGCGGCAGAAGGCGCATCAGTGCCAAAGCAGTGAGCGATTTGCCGGAGCCCGATTCCCCCACCACGGCCAGCGTTTCGCCGCGATCGATGGAAAAGCTCAGACGCTTGACCGGATCGGAGGCGCCAAAGCGAATGGAGAGGTCTTCCACTTCGAGCAGGCGATGCCCGTTCCCCGGTGCGGGGGTGAAGGCGGCGGGACTGACGATCGCGTTCATGACCGTTCCTCGGAAAAACGTGGGTTCAGCGCGTCGTTGAGGCCATCGCCGATGAGGTTGAGGGCGAGCACAGTAAAGACGATCGCAAGGCCGGGCAGCGCGGTCAGATACCAGGCGGTGCGAACCAGTTCGCGGCCGCTGCCGATCATCGAGCCCCAGCTGACCACATTGGGATCACCCAGGCCCATGAAGCTGAGCGCCGATTCCATCAGGATGGCGGAGGCGACCATGACCGAGGCGGTGACGATCAGCGGCGGCAGCGCATTGGGCAGGATTTCGGTGAAGATGATGCGGGCGCAGCCGAAGCCGAGGCTGCGGGCGGCCATAACGTAATCCTTGGCGCGGATGGCGCGGAATTCGGCGCGGGTCAGGCGGGCCACCATGGGCCAGCTGACAATGGCGATGGCCACGGTCACAGTGAGCGCCGAAGGCTGGGCAATCGCCACCAGCACCACGAGCAGCACGAAATTGGGCAGGGTCTGGAAGATTTCGATGATGCGGACCAGCACGTCATCGACCCAGCCGCCGAAATAGCCCGCGACGGCGCCAACCACGACACCGACCGTCAGGCCAAGCGCGGTGGCTGCGAGGCCAACAAACAGCGAAATGCGCGAACCGTGCACGATGCCGGCGAGAACATCGCGGCCCATGGCATCGGTGCCGAGCGGATAGGCAGCGTCCTGGCCGGGCCACAGGAAGGGCGTCGTCACCATGTTGAGCGGGTCACCGGGGGAGATCAGCGGGGCGAAGATGGACATCAACACCATGATCGACAGGAATGTGACGCCGAACAGCGCATTGGGATTGCTGAAGAAAATGCGCAGTTCACGGCGGCCGGGCGGCACCGTCACCGCCGCGGTCAGCGTGGTTCGGGCATCGGGCGCGCGCACATTGTGCCACTCGGGCAGAGCGCTAGCTTCGGGACGCGCGGCGCCCTGTCGTGCCCCCGCCAGGGCAATAGCTGGCGCGTTGAGGTCGGTGGTGGACATCAGAGCTCTCCAATGCGGGGATCGAGCCAGGTCTGCAGGATGTCGACAACCGCATTGGCCAGGATGACCAGCAAGGACGACAGCAACAGAATGCCCAGCAGAACTGTATAATCGCGGCCCATCACGGCCTCGAAGGCGAGCCGGCCGAGGCCGGGCCAGCTATAGACGGTCTCCACCACCACTGCCCCGCCCAGCATGCCGCCGACATGCATGCCGGCCATGGTGGTGATGGGGATCAGCGCATTGCGCAGGATGTGCTTGACGGTCACGACCGCGGGCGACAGGCCCTTGGCATAGGCGGTGCGCACGAAATCCTGGTTGCGCACTTCGAGCATGGCGGCGCGGGTCAGGCGGGCATAGATGGCGACATAGAACAGCGCGAGGGAGGTGGCGGGCAGCACCATATAGCGCGCCTTGTCGACAATGCCGGCCCAGCCGCTGAGGTCCGACCCAATGGTGCCCGAACCGCCGCTGGGCAGCCAGCCGAGCGTGACCGAGAACAGCACAATCAGCATCAGCCCGATCCAGAAGCCGGGCACCGAATAGAACAGCAGCGAGAAAATCGAGATCAGCCGATCCGGCAGGCGGCCCGCAAACGCTGCCATGAGCGAGCCCAGCGTCAGGCCGATCAGGAGGGCGATGGCCAGTGCCATGGCCATCAGAGTCAGCGTGCCGGGCAGCCGCTGGCCGATCAGGTCCGACACAGGCATGCTGTAGCGGGGCGAATAGCCGAGGCTGAAATGGGCGAGATTGTTGAGATAGGTCAGCAATTGATCGAGCATCGGCAGATTGAGACCAAAGCGCTCGCGCATCGCCGCCATGGTCTCTTCGGTGGCCGAGCCGGCCTCCGCAGCCATGGCGTCGGCAGCATCGCCGGGCGCCAATTGCAGCAGGAAGAAATTGAGGATGACGATGCCGATGACGGTCGGGATCGCCTGCAAGACGGTGCGCCGCAGCGCTCGGGCTATCCTGGGCAGACTGGACATGACGTCGTCTCTCGATTGAACGGAGCGCCCCGAAGGCGCCGCCGCGATCCGCCGGACACGTGCTGAGTGGCCGGGTGATCTCGCAGATTAATGTTGACTAAGTTTATAGCGTTTGTCAAACGTGTTGGGGAAATCTGATCCTGGTATTCGGCTGTTTCCGGATTTTCAGTTCCGGAACTGGACGAATAGATCGGTCAAAAGCAAATTTTGTCTACTCCAACAGAGCCTGAGCAATAATGCTCCAAGGCAGGCAAGCGGGTTGGAAAACGGTTTTGGTATCCACAGGAGAGGGACGATGACGCTTCAGAACAGCATTTCGGAAATCTGGTACACGCGCTGCCCGGTGCCAACCCCGGTTGGGCTGGCGGTACAGCTCGGCTATCTGGACGAGACCTTCGCCAAGGAGGGCATCACCCTCAAGTCGATCATCGACAGCCAGGACCGCACCATTCGGTCAAGCCATTTTGACCATCACCTGAGCTACTCGTTCCGCCATGGCGGCAATGTGCCCCCCATTCGGGCCCGCTCTGACGGCAAGACCACGCGCCTGGTGGGTATCACCTGGACCGATGAATTCCAGGCGATCATCACACTGCCTGGCAGCGGCATCAAGACGACGAAGGACTTGGTGGGGCGTCGCTTCGGCATCGCGCGCCGCCCGGCGGGAATCGTCGACTTCATGGCGGCGACTGCGCTCAAGGGGTTAACGTCGGCGCTATCGCTCGAAGGGTTGAACCATAGCCAAGTCGAGATCGTCGATATTCCGCTGAGCGATAGCGTGCTCGATGGACGCGAGGGACCGCAGCTCTATGGGTTGCGCAACCGGCAGGCCTATGGGCCGGAAATCGCGGCGCTGCTGGCGGGCAAGGTCGATGCGATCTTCGTCAAGGGAACATCGGGGATCAACGTCGCCAACCTGTTCGCCACCCATACGGTGGCCGAGTTCGGCTTTCATCCCGATCCAAAAATCCGCATCAATTCGGGATCGCCGCGCGTGCTGACTGTCGATGAGCGGCTGGCCGAAGATCGCCCGGACTTGGTGAGCAAGCTGATCGCCACGCTGCAGCGCGCCAGCGACTGGGCGGTGGCGCATCCCGATGACGTTCGCCGCTTCGTGGCAAAGGAAGTAGGCGCTTCGGAGGAAGTGGTGGCGTCGGCCAATGGGCCGGACCTGCACCACCATTTGGGCATCGGGCTGGAGCCGGAACTCGTGGCGGCCATCGGCCACTACAAGGATTTCCTCTATGAGTGGGGCTTCCTCGAACAGAACTTTGACCTCGACGCCTGGGTCGACCGCCGGCCCTATGACGCACTGAGCCAGCGCGCCGTCGCCTAAACTCGTCAAAAACGAAATCGGCCGGGCTTGCGCCCGGCCGATCGCATTTCAGAGGTTTGGAAGCGACTTACTTCACTTCGCCGATCGACCAGAAGAAGGTCTCGCCTGAGCTGTCGTCGACACCGTCATTGTCGGTGATGACAAAACCGTTGCCGGCGGCGTCGATGGTGAAGCTTTCGACCTTGTCGGCGACATAGCCGTTGTTGGCCTGCAGGTCAGGGACCAGGTCCCGCACCAGTTCCTTGGTCACGACGGGCAGTTCGCCGCCGAGCGGAGCACCGACCAGTTCGCTGACCGGCACGCGGTAGATTGCCTTGAGCTTGGCCTTGAGCGAAGCCTGGTTGTCGCGTTCGATGATGTAAGCGTAGTCGCCATGCACGGTGATTTCCGACAGGCCGACCCAAGCGCCTTCAGCCGGGGTTTCCAGCGGATAGCGTACGGCGCCCCATTCCTTGCTCGAAGGCTTATAGGAGACGAGCTTGAGCTGGCCCTTGGGATCGTCCTTCCATTCGCGCTGAATGGCGATCCACAGGGTCATGTCGTCGCCGGTGCCGACGCTGGTGATGCCTTCGGAGCCCGAGCGGATTTCGCCAGCCAGCAGTTCGGCCGGGTAAGCCACTTCCTCCATGATCGCGCCTTCGGCATCGACATGATAGAGCGCGTGCGGCACGAGCTTGGCGGTGTCGCCTTCCGACGCCAGCCAGAAACCGCCTTCACCGTCGAGCGTGATGCCTTCGAGATCGAGCTTCTGGGCAGGGTTGCCGTCGCGGGTAACGATGGTCTTGGCCGTGATGTGGGCCGGAGTCTGGGTCGCATCGACGGTGTAGATTGCCGGTGCGTTATAGAGCGCGCTGTCGCTGACGACGTAGAGCGTACCCGGCTTTTCGGCATCGGAGACGGCGCCCGACAGAGCGGCCCAGCCGATCGGATGGCCATCGGCGTCCATGTCGGAGACGATCTGCGGATAGGCCGGGGTGCCTTCAGCCAGTTCATAAATCATGACGTGCGAGCCGGCGAGGCTATCGGCGCGCAGGTCGTTTTCGTTGGCGGTGATTAGCAGGTTGCGGGCGGGAATGGCGATCAGGCCTTCAGGACCAATGCCCGAGGCAACCGACTGCAAATATTCCGGCGCGGCACCAGCGACATCCTTGTAGATGGCGATCAGGGACGAGCGTTCTTCGGCAACGAAGATGAACTGGCTATCGCCGATAGTGGCGACTTCCAGGCCCTCGGGCTCGACGCCCTTTTTGTTGCGCTGATCGGGATAGTGGCCCATCTGGGCGGCCATGACGTCGAGCGCATTGCCCGAATCCCAGTTCACCGAACCATCGCGATTGAAGATGGTGAAGCCGCGCGAGCCACCCTTCCAGTCGCCTTCGTTGGCGACGACGAGACGATCGGCATCGAGCCACTTGATGGCGTCGGGTTCGCGCAGCAGGTCTTTCTTGGAGCCGGCGAAGTCGATCGTGCCGTCATTCTTGGTGTCGATGCCGTCGACCGACGTCGCGCCGGCAGTGAAGCCGCCGGTCACGGTGCCGGTTTTGGCATCGACGATGGCGATCCAGTTGTTTTCCTGCAGCGTCACGGCGACTTCGTCATTGTCGTTGAAGGCGACGAATTCGACTTCGGCATCTTCGGGGGCGATGTCGGACAGGCCGCTCAGCTCGACCTTCTTGATGCCGTCTTCGGTCACCTTGCCGTCAACCAGGTTGACCAGCACGAGGTAACCGGAAGGAAGCTGCGGGATGTCGCCGTCATTGACTGACTCGTCGCGCTCGTTTTCGATGGCGATGGCCAGGATGGTGCCGGCCTTGTTGTGGGCGATCGAATCGGGCTGGCCGCCGAGCTGAAATTCACCATCGACGGTCTTGGTGGCGATATCGACCACGACAAGCTTGCCGGACTGGTCGACGAAATCCTTGCGGGTGTTGACGGCCACGTAGGCCTTGGCGCCGATCACGGTCACCGAAGTGGGCTCGCCGCCCATATCCATGTAGCCGGCGGGCTTGGGAGCCTTGGCGTCGGTCAGGTCGATGAAGCCGATGCCGCCATTGGGGCTATCGGAATAGATCAGCATCATGCCGTCATCGGTGGCGGTGATGATTTCGGACGAGGTGGCTTCGGCGTCGGGCGCGTTGAGCTCGACGGGGAAGCTGGCAATACGGTTGAACACCGGAGCGGCAAAAGCCGGAATCGCGGTCGAGCTGAGCAATGCGGCCGTCAGAACGACGGACAGGTTTCTAATGTGCATGATATGGCCCCCAGGGTCGGTATGAACCGGTCCCGAATACGGACCCAAGAAAACCGGGGGATGACACTGAGATGACAACCAGATGACAGCATTAGTGCCACCGTAGCGGGGCTGCTGTCAGTCGAGGAAGACCGTGACGTCGTCGGAGCGGCCCTCGGAATCGACCACCGAAAGCGTCACGTAGCCGGGCCCATCCGGCTTCCAGGCATTCTGCCGCGCAAAGGCAGAACGCCCGAACGGCGCGCCATTAGCGAAGAAGGTGAAGGGCGGCACACCGTTGCGAACCTTGACCACGAGCGGAATATCGGCGCCCGAGGCAATGCCCAGATCGACGTCGACGCCATCGGTGGGGAAGGCGATTTCGGGGGCGGCGTCGCGATTGACCATATTGTCATCGGGATGGCGGAAGCGCTTGAGCGGAGCGGGCAATTGCGAATTGGAGGCGACCAACACGCCGGCCGGCGCGGCGCGCAGCGGTACGGCCGGGGTGCCGAGGCGGTCGAAGGCTTCGAACAGCACCGGGGCGGCGGCGGTGATGCCTGAAATACCGGGTACCGGCTCGCCATCGGGGCGGCCGACCCAGACGCCGATCACGGTCTTGCCGTCATAGCCGATGGCCCAGGCGTCGCGGTAGCCATAGGAGGTGCCGGTCTTGTAGGCGATGCGGCCGGGAGAGCCATTGAGCGGCGGCGGCACGTCGGCGAGGATATCGGACACGTACCAGGCCGCTGCCGGATCGAGCACCAGAGCGGCATTGGCGGGCTCGGTTACGCGCGGCTTGACGCCGTCGTTGAGCATGACCGGGGAGCCGCCGCGGGCGATGGCGGCATAGATGGAGACCAGATCGCGCAGGGTGACGCCGACACCGCCTAGCCCGATGGCCAGGCCGGGCGCAGTATTGTCGGGTAGCAGTGGATTGGCGTTGGCGCGCTTGATGCGCGACACCAGCCGCGCCGTGCCGACGGCGTCGAGCACTACGATGGCAGGGATGTTGAGGGACTCGCTCAGGGCCTGGCGGATGGTGACGGTGCCGCGGCTGAAGCCGTCGAAATTGACCGGGACGTAGCCGCCAAAGGCGGTGGGACGATCTTCGATCAAGCTTTCGGGATGGGCGAGGCCCAGTTCGAACGCCAGGCCGTAGATCAGCGGCTTCAGCGTCGAGCCGGGCGAGCGTACGGCTGAGGTCATGTCGACATAGCCGTGGCTTTGTTCCGCGAAGAGGCCGGCCGAGCCGACCGACGCCAGGATATTGCCGCTTGCCTGATCGGCGACGACGATGGCCACGGAGACCTTGGGGCCGAGCTGCGTCGCCCGCCCCGCCCCGAGCCGCTCGAGGGCCGATTGCAGGCGGCGATCAACGGTTAGCTCGATGCGCCGTGCGGTGGGTTGGGCGGTGACGGCTTCCTGCGCCATGTGGGCGGCGAGCATGGGGAAGGGTTTGCGCGCGGTGGGGATGGGCTCGCGCTTGGCGGCGTCGGCCTCTTCCTGGGCGATGGCGCCTTGGCTGACCAGGCGGTCGAGCACGCGATTGCGGCCGGCCTCGGCCGCCTTGGGATCGCGGTCGGGACGGCGCGCTTCGGGCGATTGCGGCAGCGCCACCAAGAGGGCCGATTCCGCCGTGGTCAGCCGCGTCGGCTCCTTGCCGAAATAGGTGAGGCTGGCGGCGCGGATGCCCTCGATATTGCCGCCATAGGGCGCCAGCGCCAGATAGAGCGTGAGGATCTGTTCCTTGCTCAGGCGATGTGCCAGCGCGTCGGCATGCACCAGTTGGCGCACCTTGCCCCAGAGATTGCGCGTCGGCTCGCCCTCGATCAGCCGCGCCACCTGCATGGTGAGGGTGGAGCCGCCGGACACGACGTGGCCGCCAGCACCGACGAACTGGCCGACAGCGCGCAGCATGGCGGACCATTCGATGCCATTATTGGTCTCGAAATTCTGGTCCTCATAGGCGATCAGCATGTCGACAAAATGCCGGTCAACCTGTGCCACAGTGACCGGGAGGCGCCAGCGCCCGTCAGTGGTGGTGAAAGGACGCAGCAGATCGCCCTGACGATCCACTACGGCGGTCGAGACTGGAAGCGTGGTGATATCGGGTGTGGCCGGCAGGGCGACGCGAATGTCGCGGAGGACGCCGAAGCCGTACCAGGCGCCGCCGGCAACGAGGCACAGCAACACGACCAGGCCGGCGGCGAGGAGCCGCCAGATTGGCAGTTTACGCCGGGGCTCGGGGGTGAGCTCCGGCGTCGTTTCGCTGATTGTCGCGTCGGTCATGGCCCGGTTGCGAGTATCTCGATGCTGCCCGCCGCGGTATTGGCGCGCAGTTCAGGACGGTACATGTCCTCGACCGTGGCGCCCGGGAGCACGAAGGTTCCGGGCGCGGTGGCGCGCACCATATAGGCGACCTTGAAGGGCGCCTGATCGGTGCCGTACTGGAAGGCGGCGACATATTGATCGGTCCGCGATTCCACGTGGCTGGGTTGATCCAGCGCCGGGAGCCAGGACAGGTCGCCAACACCGGCCGCGGAGAGGTCGGGGTTTTCGATTTCGAACCCGGCCGGCAGCGGATCGGCGACCACATATTGGCCGGAGCCGGTGGTCGAGGCCCGCATGGTCAGCAGCACGACGAAGCGGTCGTTCTGGCTGACCTGGGCCCCATCGATATCGAAGGGCGTGCCATCGGCCTGGAAGAATTCCCGCTTGATGGTGAAGCCTTCGCTGCTGGCTTCCGGCGGGGTCGCCGGGATGCCCGTCACCGACACTTTGGCCTGCGTGGCCTCGGTGCCGTTGTTGACGATGGTCACGCTGGCGCCGTCGAAATGCTCCTGATCGAAGCGCTGGTAGACAGAGCCGGTCAGGTCCTTGCCATCGACGGTGATGGCGCTACCGGCTGTATTCTGGGCGACGGCGGCCGCGGCAACCAGGGTCCAGGCGTCTTCCTGGGTCGAGGTGTAGCGGGCGAGGTCTCGCGCCTTGGCGAGGCTCGCCGTCAGGACGGCGATGTCGACGCCCTCCGGCTTGAACTCCGACGCCAGCGCCAGGACGGCGGCGGTGTCGCGCATGCGGCTACCGTAATCGGTGCGGTAGACGTTCTTCGCTTCGGGCTCTTTCAGCGCCTCGACAGCCGCCTGGAAGGCAGTCGCCGCGCGAGTGCCGTCGCCGTAGAGAGCGAGGGCAGCACCGAGCTGGGCCTTGGCCAAGGGTGAGCCGAAGGCATCGAGGCGGGCTTCGAGATAGTAGCGCAGATCGCCGATGGCGGCACGGCCGGCGCGGGCCATGTCGTAGAGCGCATAGGCCACGTCCTGGCCGCCATTGTCGAAATCGGCGGCGTAGGAGACCTGGTTGCCCAGATTATCCAGCGCCATGTTCATGGCCAGGTCCGGCACCGCATAACCCGCCGCCTTGGCGCGGAGCAGGAAGTCGGTGACGTAGGAGTCCAGCCACAGATCGGACGTGCCCAGCGGACCCCAGAGGCCGAAGCCACCGGTTGAGGTCTGGTTGGACAGCAGCGAAGTGACGGCATCCTTGAGGCGCTGATCCAGCTCGGCATCGGTGCCCATCCCGATCATCTGCGCCACCTCGTTGAGATAGAGCAGCGGCATGGCGCGGCTGGTGATCTGCTCGGAGCAGCCATAGGGGTAGCGATCGAGCGCCAGCAGCAGTTCGGGGATATCGAGGCGAGCCACCGGCCCGATCCCGAGGGTGAGGGACGCCGAATGATCGACGAGACCAGCGAAATAGCTGCCGTCAATGGTGACGGTAGCGCCGGGTTCGATGGTCAGGAGCTTACTGGTGGTGCGCGGGCCGCTGGCGGCACGCACGCCCAAAGTCAGGTCCTTGACGGTGGCCTTGCCGGTCGGATCGGTGACGGTCAGCGTCAGCTTCTGATCGCCAATGGCGGTGCCGGTCAGTCCCAGATTGAGGGAGGTGCGGGCGCCGGCGGCAAGATCGACGCTGGTTTCGGGCGCGTCGGTGGAGAGGCCTTCGCCGGTGGTGAGAGCGACCTTATAGGCGCCGGCGGGACCCGAGATATTGTTGATCTCGACCAGCAGGCGCGAAGTGTCGTCCAGCCGCAGGAAGCGCGGCGGGCTCATATTGACGACGACCGGATCGCGGACGATGACGTCGGCGGAGCTGTGACCCACCGCATCGGCGGACCAGGCCATGGCCATGACCCGCACGGTGCCCGAGAAGTCCGGCATATCGAAGCTGACGGTCGCGGTGCCGTCGGCGCCCACTTCCACGATGCCCGAATGGAGGGCAACGAGGACCGAGGTGGGAGGGGGCGTACCGAGACGCGCGGCAGCGCCGTCACCGCCGGAGCGCAATGCGCCCGGCAGGCCCTGGGTCGGATCGATCAGCGAGCCGTAAAGATCGCGGACATCCATGCCGAGCTGGCGCTGGCCGAAATACCAGCCATCCGGATCGGGCGTCTGGAAATTGGTCAGGTTGAGAATGCCCAGGTCGACCGCTGCAACCGCCACATAGGCTTTTTGGCCGGCAGTGGCATTGGGGAGGCTGACCTTGACGGTGAAGGGCTGACGCGGCAGCGAGACCTTTGGCACGTCGAGATTGACGGTCAGCTTGGCATCGCCGGGATCGACATCCGCATAGGCCAGGCCCAGCGCGCGGGCCGGCATGCGCTTTTCGGCGACGCTGGCGGGGCGGTAGAGAATGGCGGTCACGTAAGCGCCAGGTCCCCAGTCGGCGGTGACGGGCAGATCGATGGAGGCGCCTTCGGCGGGAACCGGGACGGCCTTCATGTCGATGATGCGATCATCGACCACCATCACCAGAGCGGTGCCGGCGAATTGCGGATCGAGGCGCAGCACGGCGGTGTCGCCGGCCTTGTAGCTCGGCTTGTCGAGCGCGACCTTGAGCGTGTCTGGCGTGTCCGAACCAGCTTCGGGGTAATAGTAGCCGGCATAGAATTCGTAGCTGGTCGAGGTCGGGTTTTCGCCCGTGCTCTCGATTTCGAGCCGATAGAGGCCGTAATTGACGGCGGCGCCGACGGTGACGGGGCCAGTGGCCGAGGTATCGACCGAGCCATTGGCGACTTCACGCGTGGTGGTGATGGATTCCCACTTCCAGGTGCTGCCGTCGCGATACCATTGGTAGTTGCTGTCGACGCGCGACAGGGTCCAGTTGAGGCCGGTGGTGGCGACGGTTTCGCCGGTCGGGGCGACGGTGATGACATCGAAGCCGGCCTGGCTGCCATCGGCAATGCCATTGCCGTCTTCAAACTGCGGCTTGACGCCGATGCGGTCGACGGTGGCGAGGACCGGGCGCGACAGCGTGCGCTCGACCGTGCGGCCATTGCTATCGACCAGGCGCATGATGACCTGGGCTTCGAGCGGACGCGTGGTCACGCCGGGATCGGGCAAGGTGACGTCGGCGACGACATTGCCGCTTTCATCGGTGACGCCGACTTCGCCCAAGGGCTCGCGGCTGGTTTCCATGGTGTCGTCGAGGCGTCCGAAGGTATAGCCGGGATAGTCCTTGAGGGTCGTGACGGGACGCAGCACCGCATCGGCTTCGACCGACAGGTTGGGAGCGGTGGCGCCGTAGAGATATTTGGCGGCGACGTTGATCGGGTTCGGCTCGCCGATCTGCATCGGCGCGTCGGGCGCGGAGATTTCAAAGGCCAGGCGTTCGGGCTCAAAGTCCTCGACGAGGAAGGTGGTGCTGGTCAGCGCCTCGGCTTTTGGATCGGCGTAAAGACGCAGGGTCCAGGCGCCGCGCATGGCATCGGAAACCATAGGCAGGGCGGCGAAGTAGCCACCGGCGCCGCTGTCCTTGAGCAGGTCGGTGGAGGCGAGGACGCCGTCAGGGCGCTCGACTTGCAGCGTCAGCGGCAGGTCGAGCACGGCCTTGGCGTGCACGTCGCGCAGCAGCGCGGTGAGGAACACGGTTTCGCCGGGGCGGTAGACGCCGCGTTCGGTGGTGGCAAAGGCATCGAGCGGACCGGGGGATGGACGGCCCTCGACGCCGCGGTCGGTCAAGTCGAACGCGGTTTTCGACATATCGAGGAAGGCGTAGTCGCCATCGGTGGTTTCGGCGACCAGCAATTGCGGGGCGCGGCCGGCGGTACCACGGGCGAGGCCGGGCGCGAACACGGCCTGGCCATCGGCGTCGGTAACGGCTTCGCCCAGGATTTCGTTGTTGACCGCCACGAGGCGGACCTTGGAGCCGGCGATCGGCTCGGCGGTGCTCAGCGAGCGCACGAAGGCGTGCACGCCGTCATCGCCCGAAATGGTGGTCAGGCCCATATCGGTGACGATGAACCACTGGGTGGCGAGATCGCTATAGTATTCATCGTCGTTAGGCTTGCTGGAGGCGACCTTGCCGGTCACCACATAGGCGCCGGGAGCGATGTCGGTCAGCGCTTCGCTCACCGGGATGGCCGTGGTGGTCAATTCGTTAGGCTTGCCCTGGGCCAGGTCGACCTGGCCCTCCCAGATCTGCTCGCCATATTCGTTGGCGACGTCGCTGGCCGAGTAATCGCTGAGCGAGCCGGCGAAGACCCCATTGCGGACGGCGGTCGCGATGGAGCGATCGCCAATGCGGTAGATGGTGATATCGGCGCGCTCGGCATTGACCGAGGTGATCGGCAGGCCGCCGCCGAGACCGGCAGGCATCACATAGGCATTGTTGGCGAAGGCCACGAAGGGCGAGCGGTCGGGGATATAGACGTTGAGCACCACGTCCTTGCGCAGGCTCTCATCATCGGCCGAAGGCAGGCCGGCGCGGACCTTGATATTGTAGCGGCCACCATGTTCCAGGCCCTGGATGCAGATCTGGCTCTCTTCGGTTTCAACCGCGATCTTGGGGGCGTTTTCGACGGTGATATAGCTCGACAGGTCGGTATTGCTGGTCGGCAGCGGATCGGAGAACACGACGCAGACGCGCGGCGTCGTGGCTTCGGCGTCGACCTCGTTGGAGGTGATGCGGAAACCGTGTTCGGCCACGACCTTGTCGAGATGGGCATCGAGTTCGGCATCGGGCGCCAGGGCCAGGCGCGCGCGGTAGGTGGCGATGGCCTCGCGCCACATCTGCGCGTATTCGAGACCATGGGCGACAGCGGCGAGAGCCGGCGTGCGTTCTTCGAGGGTCTGCGACTGCAGGAAGGCGTTGAGGGCGGACGTCAGGCCAAGCTGGCCGAGATCGGAGCTGTTGTCGCCTTCGGGCTGGCCGGCGACGGCATCGGCCTGGTTCAGCGCAACCGTGGCCAGTTTCATCCACACGGCTGGATCGTTGTCGTTGACGCCAAGCGCCTGGCGATAGGCCAGGAGGGCCGCGGCGGTGTTTGCCTGCTCGACCGCTTGGTCGCCGGTGGCCAGCAGATCGGCATAGGTGGTTTTGGGGGGCGCCGGGTCGGACTGCGGCAGTGCCTGGGCGAAGCTGCGCGCGCTATCGATCACGCTCTGCGCCGGGAACGGCAATTCAGACTGGCGCTCCGCGGCAGTAACGGCGGGGATCGGCGACCGATCGACCCGGCCGGACGTGGCCTTCGCAAACTCGGTCTGGGTGCCGACATCGCCCTTGAGGAAGCACCAGTTGGATTGTTCGTTGAAGGTGAAAGCGCGGCAGATGCGATCGTCCTTGCAGGCGCTCTGGCAGGCGTCGAGATCGACATCCTTGAGGATCGAATAGTCGAAGCCCGGCAGGTCGGTGCCCGGCATCAGCGATATTTTTTGAGCGGAGGCGGGGGCCGTCAGGGCCAAGCCAAGAAAAAAGGCCGCACAAAGCCACATGGCGGACGCGAATAGACGCTGCATAGCTAACCCCTAGCAAGCCCCCCGGCTCATGAGCGCACCTTATGGCTCCGGCAGCGAGCGGTAAAGGTGCTGTGTTACATGCTAATTGTACCGAGTTGACGACGACTGCGGATCGGATGGGAGATCTGACGATTTGGAGCCTGGCGGGGCAGCGGCCCGCAAAGCTGTCGGTCTGCGTTCATCGGCGCGGTGCTAAGGCGAGGCTTTCGTGCAAGGAGCCAACATGCGCATAGCTGGCCTGATAATGTTGTCGTTACTATTGAGCCTGCCCACATGGGTGCAGGGGTCGGATGGGCAAGAGAAATTGCCCGCGGGCCTCAAGGTCGGCGACAGCCTGGGTTGGGGCTGGGACATGTTCAAGGAATGCACATCACAGGTCTTTGCCCTCGATGAGGCGACCGCCCTGGCGATCGAAAAAGACGGGCTCAGCGCCTTCGCCACCATGAGCGGGCCGATCGAGAGCAGCGAATGGCGCTATGCGCCATGGCAGCAGACACCGGTGGATTCGGATTCGCAGGCAAGCTGGAGCGTGGACGGCTATGTTTGGGGTGGGCTGGCGTGCGGGTTGAACGCCGAGTGGCAGGCCAAGAGCGCCCATATCGGCACCAAGCCGGGCGCTTACTATAGTTTCGGGCGCGGCGTGCTGCTGCTGGTCGATCCTGGCCAGCGCCTCGTGGTGTTTACGCAGCGGGACTCGCTGCGCTAGGCGTCACCTCGGGCGTAGCCTGCCCAAGAAGCGCTGAAATGACTTCGAGCGAGAAGGCCGGGTCCTCGTCCTCGGTGATCGGCAGCGGCGGCCGGGCCGGGTCAATCACGTCATCGCCGGGATGGGGACGATCGAAGAGGGTGGTTCTGACTCTGGTGGCGCGCTCGATGCGGGTGGCGATTTCGGCGGCCAGAACATCGATGCGCGCCAGTGTCGCCGGCTCGATTGCTCGCTCGGCTTGCAGGCTGCGCGCCAGCGAACGGCCCCAATGGGCGGCGCCGGTGAGCAGCAGCAGCTTTTCGCGGATCTGGCCGAAATGGGTCACCGCGGTCCAGGGGCCACCGAGCGGACGCACCATATTGCCGAGATCGGTATAGGCACGGTCGAGCGCGCGCGACAGCGGCAGCAGGGTTTTAGCGTCGGTCTCGCCATGGGCACGGCTGCGCGCGGCAATTACCAGCGCACCCAAAGCCGCCAGATATTTGTCGAGCGCTTCGGCGACACTGGTCGAGGCGCGGGCCGGGAACACGAAGAAGGCAACGCCGACACCGGCCAGCGCGCCCACCAGCGTTTCCTCCAGCCGCAGCAGCAGCAATTCCGGGGTGAACATGCCCATGACGCCATAGAGCAGCGCCAACGCTACGGTGATGAAGAAAATCATCACCGAATAGGAGCGCTGCAGCACATAGAAGGCGAAGAAGAACAGCACCGGCACGGCGATTGCCGAAACGATCATCTGGTCATGCAGGAGCGTGGCGATAACGGTGCCGACGATGAAGCCCGCAAAGGTGCCGCCCGAACGCTGCACGGCGCGGAAGGCCGTATCGGCACGCGATTTGGTGTTGTTGAACAGGATGAATGCGGTGATCACCGCCCAGTACCAGCGATTGGGCGACAGCATCAAGCCGACGCCCATGGCGATGGCGCAGGCCAGGGTGATCTGGATCGGCCGCTGCAGGCTAACGGGAATGAAGCCGGCCGCAGCACTCGCCGCCGGGGCTGGTGCAGGCGCGGCTGTGGCATCGCCGGGCACCGGCACAAAGGCCGGTGAAGGTTTGGCTTTGAGCAAACCATCAAGCCGTTGGCGGGCGCGGTGAACCCGCACCAGCAGGCGCGACGCTACCTCTTCGCCGGAGGCTTCGGGCAGCGCGGCGACCTGTTTGTACACGGCGGTGCCATCGCCATAGAGCACGGCCGCCAACAGGTCCGCGGAGGGTCGGGCCAGATAGCTCGCCCGCACCATACGCTCCACTGAGAGCTGCAGTTCGAACAGACCCACCGCCAGGTCGGAGGCGGCGCCAGTGGCGGCCAGCGAGCCCACCTCGCCCTGGGGAATGAAGCCCTCGGCCATCAGCACGATATCGCGCAGTTGCGATAGTTGCGCCTGAAGCGAACGCCGGTCGCTTCCGGGCGCGGCAGTGGTGCTTGCGGCGGCGATAATGTCGCGCAGGATGACGTTGATGCGCCGGTCGATGGTGATCATGGCGCGGCGGAAATCCTGTTCGGGATCGTTGCGCAGGATGACATTGGTGACCAGATGGGTGACGGCGAATGACAGCACGATAGCGAACGCGACCCAGCCGATATCGGCCGGCTGGGGGCGCAGGTAATCGCCCATGAAATAGGCCATGAAGGCGATCATGCCCATGGCGAACCAGCGCTGGCCGAACTTGCGGACATAGACGGCGCCAAAGATCACTACGAGGAAGACGATATCGGCCACCACCGGCATCGGGGCCAGAACCGCGGCGGCCAGCACGGCCAGCGTGGCGCCGACGCAGCCGATGGCGCGGCTGGCGAGCTGGGCCATGGCGGTCTTGTCGGTAATGGCCATGGAGCCGAGGAACGAGATCAGGACCGCCATGCCATAGGCAGCGATCGGCAAGGGCTGGATCAGCGTCACGCCGCCGAGCAGCGCCAGGCTCAGCAACAGGGAGAGCATGGCCCGCGAGGCCATCCGCAGCCGCGAGAATGCCGGATCGGAGGCAGCGATCCGATCGCGCAGGCGGCCGAATAGGCGACGATTACCAGCGGTTTCGGTCTCCGGGTGGCCCGACTGAACGGCGGTATCAACCATTGGGTGCAACTTCGATTCGTGCGCTGGCAGCAGCTTAGCGCAGTCTGCCCGACTCAAGCGTTACCAAGATTGCGGGGATGATACGATTGTGTAGCCTAGTGCGCTTGGTGGTCGGGGTCCCGGCCGCCCGCGAGGCATTTGGCGTCGAACTCGGCCGCCAATTGGGCCAGCGTCACCTGTGAAAACCGCGCCATGAGTTGGGTTTCCGCAGCGGCGAGAGCATCGGCGACGGCGTCGTTGACCACGGCCTCGACGGCGCAGGCCGGATTTTCATTGTCGCTGCCGATGCCGAACAGGCGCTGGGTTCCCAGCGATCGATAGATATCGAGCAGAGTTATCTCCGACAGGTCCCGGCCGACGGTCCAGCCGCCGTGGTGGCCCTTTTCGGCGCGCACGAGCCCGGCGTCGCGCAGACCCGCCAGCGTGCGGCGCACGACAGCGCCGTTGGTCCCCAGCATCGCGGCGATCTGCTCGGAGGTGAAGGGACCATCATGGCGCGCCATGTGGAGCAGCACGTGGAGCATCCGCGATAGCTTGCTGTCCTGCCTCATGGGTGAGCATCTCCCGGTTCGAGGGTCGTCGTCCATACGCCAAAGCCGAACGGGGGCTGTATCGGACACGCGCTTCATACCATTATGCGTCTTTTATTGATACATGATGTGCCCGGCCCTGAGAATGGAAAGAGCCGGGCGCCCCTGGGGCGTCCGGCCACTTCAGTCCGTTCATTTGGGAGCACTACTTCTTGGCGACGGCCACGGCAGCCTGCTCGATGAGGTCGACTACGGCGGCGGGATTGGAGACGTAGACGGCGTGGCTGCCGGGGACTTCGACAGTCGTCGCGCCGGCCCGTTCGGCCATCATGCGCTGCGCCGGGGGCGGGATCATGTGGTCATCGCTGGCGACCATGTACCAGCTCGGCGTTGCCTTCCAGGCCGGCACGGTGACCTTGCCCTCAAGCGCCGCGACGCCCCACGGAACCTGCGAGTCGGCCATGAAGGAAGCGAGATCGGGGCGGACATCGGCGGCGAACGAGGCGGCAAACTGCGCCTTGTCGAGCATCAAGAAGCCATCGACAGGCGGCAGGATCGGTGGGACCGGAGCGCCGGCCGGGGGATTGGCGATCAGGCTCGAAACCGACTCGCCGGCATCGGGGGCAAAGGCCGCGATATAGACCACACCCGCCACCTTGGGGTCGGTACCGGCTTCGGAGACCACGACGCCGCCATAGGAATGGCCCACGAGGATGACGTCGCCGGAAGCGGCGGCGATGGCGCGCTTGGTCACGGCCACATCGTCGGCCAGCGAAGTCGTTGGGTTCTGGACGATGGTGACCTCATATCCGTCCTTCTTGAGGATCTGGTAGACGCCCTCCCAGCCCGAGCCATCGACAAAGCCGCCATGGACCAGAACGACGGACTTCACAGGCTGGGCACTTGCGGTCTGGACGCCGGTGGCAGCGACGCCAAGAGCCAGGGCAGCAGCGGCGAGAGTTGTTACAGGGTTCGACATTTGAATTCTCCTTCGCATTCAGGTTTGTTGCACTATTGCGAGTAGGACTATGCCGTAAGGTTTCGGAGCGCGCTTTCAGGCGGCCTTCAGGGCGCCTTGTATTTCCATTCAGGCGACTTTGATTTTGCGTGCAAGACGCGCTTACAATGCCGGCATTCTATTCTTGACGAGACCGGGAGCCAACACGTTGCCGTATATCTTCGAGGACTTCGCGTTGGACGGCAATCGGCGTGAACTTCGGCGCGGAGACGAGCTGGTCGCGGTGGAGCCGCAGGTGTTCGATCTGCTGCAATACCTGATCCGCAATCGCGACCGCGTGGTCAGCAAGGACGACCTGATCGAGGAAATCTGGCAGGGACGGATCGTCTCGGATGCAACGCTTGCGAGCCGCATCAACGCTGCCCGCAATGCGCTGCGTGACAATGGCGTGGACCAGCGTCTCATCCGTACCATGCTGCGACGCGGCATCCGCTTCGTCGGCAATGTGCAAGAGGACGGTGGTACCGAGGCGGTGGCGCCGCCCAGCTTGACCCTGCCCGACCGCCCATCGATCGCCGTCTTGCCATTCGCCAATATGAGCGGGGATCCGGAGCAGGACTATTTTGCCGATGGCATGGTGGAGGACATCATCACCGGACTGTCCCATGTGCGCTGGCTGTTCGTCATCGCGCGCAATTCCAGCTTCACCTACAAGGGCCGCGCAGTGGACGTGAAGCAGGTGGGGCGCGAACTCGGCGTGCGCTATGTGTTGGAGGGCAGCGTGCGCAAGGTGGGAAACCGCGTCCGCATCACCGGCCAGTTGATCGACGCCGAGGACGGCAGTCATCTGTGGGCCGAGCGCTATGACCGCGACCTTACCGACGTGTTCGCGGTGCAGGACGAGATCACCATCAGCGTCGTGGCGGCCATCGAGCCCAATCTGCGCCGCGCCGAGATCGAACGGGTCAAGCGCAAGCGGCCCGACAACCTGGACGCTTATGACTTTCTGCTGCGTGCCCTGCCTGACGTCTACACCTTCATGCCGCCGGGTGCCGCCAAGGGCCTGCCGCTGCTGGAGCGGGCGCTGGCCATCGAGCCAAGCTACGCGCTGGCGCATGGGTTTGCGGCCTGGGCGTATCAGACGCTATTCATAAGGGGCGGCATGGATGGGGCGGATCGCGTCAAGGCGCTGCATCATGCCCATGCGGCGATCGAGCTGGGCCAGGGCGACGCCATGGCGTTGGCGCTGGCCGGCTTTACCATTGGCCTTGTGGAGCATAACCGGGGCTTGGCCGAACAGGCATTCGCGCAGGCGCTGGCGCTCAGCGCATCCTGCGTTTTCGTCTATGCCTTCGGCTGCGTGCCGGTGGCCTATGGAGGCGATGCGGCGCGGGCCATCGAATGGGGCGAGCGCGCCATGCGGCTCAGCCCGCTGGATACTATGAGCTGTATTCCCCAAGGCATTATCGGCTTCGGCAATTTCCTGCTGGGCCGGCACGAGGACGCCGTCGCTGCCGGCCGGCGGGCGGTGGAATTGAACCCCGGCTTCAGCATTTTGCATGGATGGCTGACGGCACCGCTGGTAAGGCTGGGGCGGCTCGATGAGGCGAAAGCGTCGGCAGCGCGGCTGATGGCGCTCGACATGCATTTCTCCATTGGCCGCTGGTCCGCCGCCGTCGGCATTGCGCCGGGTATTATGGGCGACCTGACCGACGCGATGCAGACGGCGGGTTTGCCGGAGTAGCACTCTCGGATTTCCCGGAACGTCTCCGGCGTCCTCGCAAGGGCGCGAAATCTCGTCATCGTGATATATGAAGGCAACCTTCGTAGTTGACCTAAGAAGGTAACCTTCATATATTTGCCGGCATGATCAAACCTGCCCCTACCGTCGATATCGATACCGAACGCGCCGCTGCGCTGGCCGAGCAGTTGCGTCTGACCGTCAGCAAGCTGCATCGCCGCCTCCGTGAGGAGGGCAATTTCGGCGATCTCACACATTCCCAGTCCAAGGTGCTCATTCGCCTGGAACGCAGCGGGCCGGCGACGGTCACGGCGCTAGCCGAGGCCGAGGGCATGCGCCCGCAATCGATGAGCGGCATCGTGTCGGCGCTGAAAGCGGCTGGGATGATCGAGGGCAGGCCCGATCCCAGCGACGGGCGCCAGACTGTCCTCAGCCTGACCGATACCTGCCGCCGCACCGTCGCGGCCGCCCGCGCGGCCAAGCAGGATTGGCTGTTCCGCGCCCTGCAACACCAGCTCACCCCCGCCGAGCAGCAAGGGCTGGCCGGCGCCGTCGCCCTGCTCGACCGCCTGATAGAACCCTGATCCAGAGACAACAATGAGCCTCACCACCCTCGATCCCAAAACTGCCCTCGTCGTGCTCGACCTGCAGGAGGCGATCCGCGCCTTCGCGCCGGGCGATGCCACCAGTGCCGTATTCAAGGCCGCCGGCACCCTCACCGCCGCCTTCCGCAAGCACAACCTGCCGGTGATCCTGGTCAATGTTTCTGGCACTGCGCCCGGCCGCACCGAGACGCCGCGTGGCGTCTCCGGCGGCTTTCCGCCCGAGGCGATGACCTTCGTCACCGAACTGGGCCAGCAGCCATCCGACATCGTCGTCACCAAGACGAGCTGGGGCGCCTTCCCCACCACCGATATCGAGCAGAAGTTGCGTAACCTAGGCGTCACCCAGGTGGTGCTGGCCGGCATCTCCACCACCTCGGCCGTCGAATCCACCGCGCGCCAGGCCTATGAGGCCGGTTTCAACGTCACCCTGGCGCTCGACGCCATGCTGGACACCAACCCCGAAGCCCACGCCGCCGCCGTCAAATTCACCTTCCCCCGTCTCGGCGAGACCGGCAGTTCCGCCGACATCATCGCCCTGCTCGACCAGAACCGCTGAAACGAGCCACGGAGGCCTTCATCTTCGGGGCCATTGCCTGCCTCGTGGCCGCGGGGCGCGCACCGGCCACAGGGTAGGCTATGCCCGGGCCATGGCGAGGCGTGGCCCGGGTTACGCACTTACCTGTTGCGCAATCTCTTGCTGACGACCAGCCATAGCGCCGACACCAGAAAATAGATGGCGCCGAAGCCCGCATATCCGGCGATCGTGGGGATTACAGCGGACACGGGAGCCTGGGCCTGAACGACGAAAAAGGCACCGGCCAGAGCCGACTGGCCGCCACTCAGGATCATCGCCCATTGGGCTCCGGTTTTCCAACGGCGAATGGCGGTCGCGAGCTGAAGCAGGCCCGACAGAAAGGCCCAGGCGCCGAAGACCACGAGGACGGCGCTCAGGCCCATCTGCAGGGTCACGAGCACGCCCAGTGTGGTGGCCAGGCTGACGAAGACGTTCAGCGCTTGCGTGCGGTTCTGGGCCAATCCGCCGTTTTGCGCCGCATCCATATAGTTGGCCGCCGCGTCCCAGAGCGGGTAGATCACCAGCAAGACGGCGCCGAACAGCGGGTATTGCTGACCCAGCGTCAGGGTGACTGCCACCCAAGCGGCCGAGAACGCCGCGCGGCTGAAGTAATATCGCGTAAGCCAGCGTTCCTGGGTCGATGGAGCGAGGTTTGTATCGATGGTCGACATGGTATTCCTATCTACTAGTTGGTAGGATCGAGAATATGATGTGGTCGGAGGGACCAGGTGAGGTTAGTCGGAGAGTTTATCGAGCAGGGAAGCGGTGATTAGCCCAAACACCTTCGGATCGTCATAGGCCCGGGCAGACAGCATTGCGCCATGCACAGTGGCCATGAAGGTTTCGGCCTCGACTTGCGGCGTGTTCGCGAGTTGAAAGACGCCCGACTTGGCGCCACGGTCGAAAGCCGATGTTAGCCACGCCGATAAGGTTTCGAAGTGATAGCGGACCTCGGCCGCAACCTCGGCTGGCAGGGCCGGGAGTTCGCTGGCCAGAAGGGCACAGACGCAAAAGGGAGCGCTCGCGTCCATGAGGCAGCGCTCCCAATAGCCGACATAGCTTGCGAGTTGCTCGCGTGGGCCAGGGGCTGTCCGTTCAAGCGCGACAAATCCGGCGCGGGCATCCTCGCGGTAGCGATTGACAAGGACGCGCACCAGATCGACCTTGCTGGGGAAATGATGGTGGATACTGGCTTTACGGATCCCCACCACGGCGGCAATGTCCGCATAGCTGAAACCGTTGTAGCCGCCCGAAATGATCAGGGAGCGGGCACAGGCAAGGATGTCGTCGGCGGTTGAGGACAGGTTGGTCATGGGTTTTATCTACCTATTGGTAGGTAGAGAGTCAAGGCGCCTGATCAAACTCCATTGGGGTGTCGAAAAATGCGGCGCTGGTTTGTTGTTGTATCAAGCGCATTGAGGAGAACATCATGACTGCGACCTATACCGTTGACCTCTTTTCCAGCCTGAATGGCTTCGGCTCCATAGTGGAAGCTGGGGTGGCTACTGGGTCAAGCAGGGCCCGGAGCTGCTGCAGCGCCGGCTCGACCTGTATGAGCCGGAGCAGCGGATGATCTTCGGAGCGAACACGTATCGGGCATTTGCGCAGATGCTGACCGAGAGCAACGAGGGGTCCGACGTGCGTGACCCATGGGTCACCAGGTGAGGAACCTGCCGACGACGGTGGTGTCGACCATAATAAAAGGCCCCCTGGACTGGCCGGACGCGACCCTCGTCAGCGGTAACGCCGTCGACGTCGTCGCCAAGCTTAAGGCGGAGTCCAATGTACCATTGCGCTCGCATGGCAGCCTGTCGATGAACCGGGCGCTGATGGCCGCGGCTTTGGTCGACCGCGTGCAGGTGACGCTGTTCCCCGCCATCACCCCTCAGAATGGACAGGAGCCGATCTTCCGTGGCGGGGCCGATTTCGACCTCGAACCAATCGAGAGCCGGACGCTCGACGGCCGCACGCTGGAGCTCACCTACCGGCCCATTCTGCATGTCTGAGCCGGCTCCGCCGAAGGCCCATTGACACGTTAGAGTATTAGCTCTATTCATCGCGTTAGAGCTAATACTCTAACGGACGTTTCAGTGACCCCCACGACCAAAAATCGCATTCTCGACACTGCTCTTGCGCTGTTCAACGAACGGGGTACGGGCAACGTCACCACCAACCACATCGCCGACGCGCTGGGGATGAGCCCCGGCAATCTCTATTACCACTACCGCAACAAGGCCGAGATCGTGCGAGGGCTGTTTGCCCGCATCACGGCCGACTGGGCGACAAACTACGCCGTGCCGCCCGCAACCATGCCCAGCATCGCAATGATGGAGGCCATGGTGGCCGGCAATTTCGAAATCCAGGCGCGCTATCGCTTTTTCTTTCGCGACCTGACTCTGTTGCTCAACGCCGATGCCGAACTGGCATCCGCCTATCGCGGCAGCCGCGAGGCCGGCATCGGCAATACCAAGTTTCTCATCAATCTCTTCACCGAGGCGGGCGTTGTCGCGCCTGTCGGCGATAGCGAGGCGCTCGACGACATGGCGCAATTGCTCTGGCTGGTCGGCGACTTCTGGCTCGTCTTCAAGGACTCCGGCGGGGCTGAGTTTAGCCAGGCCGATATGGACCAAGGCGTCCGGCTGTTCCGGCGCATCCTCACCCCCCATCTCAAAGGACAATCGAAATGAACGCCACCTCCCGCACCGCCGGCGGCCTGCTCGTCGCCGTACCCCTGCTGTTCACCGCCGGCTTTACCGGCCTGCAGATGACATTCGAATATCCCGATATCCTGCGTCATCCGGCGGGCGAGGTTTTGACCCGCTTTGCCGCCGCGGGCGCGGATTTGCACCTCTACTGGTACGCCATGATGTTCGCGTCGCTGCTGATGATCGGCGCGGTGATCGCCACGGGATTGCGCTTCTGGGAGCAGAACAACCTGCTGTCGGCACTGTCGATTGGCGCCGGCGTGCTGGCTGGCCTGGTCCAGGCCCTCGGCCTGCTCCGCTGGGTCATGCTGGTGCCGAGTCTGGCGGCCATGTATGTGGCGCCTGACGCAACCGAGACCAGCAAGTCCATGGCTATCGCGCTCTTCGACGCCACCAACCATTATCTCGGCATGGGCGTCGGCGAGCACCTGGGCTACTTCTTTACCGCCATCTGGACGGTACTACTTGCCACTCTCATCCTCAAAACCAGCCGTATCCTGGCTGTGGCCGGCGTCGTTATCGCACTCGGCGTGGCCTCGGGAATGCTCGAACCCTTCGGCGTGCCGCTGACCGGGCTTATCAACTCCATCAGCTACACGCTTTGGGCCCTATGGACGTTGGTGCTCGGCATCGTGCTGCTCCGCGCCAAGGCGCAGGCCCTCACCACTGCTGCCCAGCGGGCCTGACGGCCGGTGGGGGCAAGGCGCGCTTGCGATCAGTTTATCGAGATACGGTGGCTATCCAGGCGGCGCACGGAATCGAGGGCGGCCTGGGCATCCGTGTATAAGTCTCGCCCTTCTCCTGGCTCGAACACGGCCCCGCCCACAGCGACGTCAAGCTGCGAGATGCCGTCGTGCGTGAGGAACACCGTGTCATCCACGGAGTCGCAAATGCGCTGGGCGATCGCGTCCGCCAAATCCTCGGGGGCGCCGCGCAACAGCACCGCGAAGCGGTAGCCTTCGACATGGCCCACTAGATCATCGAAACGAACGGCCTGGCGGATGGCCTGAGCCATGAGAATCAAGGTCTCCTGGGGCGCATCGGGATTGCCGGCCGCTACAAACTCCGCGCGGTCCGCCAAGTCGATCAATAGCAGAGCCCCAGGGCGCTGCGCCTGCTCCGCGGCCACCATGACCATGAAACGATCGCTACGCAGCGCACCGCTGACCGGATCCAGATCGCTCGCCTGAATGGCGATGGCCGGTGGACGCTCTTTGCGGCGTCTGTCAACGCGCTCATTTCCCCGACCCATCAAGCCCCTCAGCCAATCCGCGAATGTGCCCATTATATGCCCCTAGTGTTGTGGCCACAACGTGCCATCGAGGTCTCAACCATCACTGATGAGGCTAGGTGCAATTTTATCGATCATACAGAAAACGGGGCAAAGCGCCGGCGCAAACAAACGATAAAATTTTATCGAATTTGTATATCTATAATATACTACGTCGCTTTGTGAAGTTTTATGGCATTGCGGATAGCTTCCTGCAAGTAATCAGGAGGCGCCGATGCTTAGAAAAGCAATATTTGTTTTTACCGCAGCCATGGGACTTTTCTCTATTGTCCCCGTTGCCTCAAGCTTCGGCTACAATCCTGATATGGGCCGCGCCCAACTGATCAACACATCGCCTACGATAACCAAAACGCGGGTTTCCGTGGCCAGAGCGTTGCAGCCTGCCAGCGTCTTCATGACGCCTGCGCCGGTTGCGGCGCCAACGGTCAATATGGGGGTTTTCGGCTCGGTCGCGATTTCTGCCGCCCGCCTTCCGGCAGCAGCAAAGTGGCAGCAGGTGACCCAGGCAGACTTCAGGGCGATGTTCGGGCCCGACTGTGCGAGCAGCGGCCTTGCGGGGTGCAATACACGATTTGCCAACACGCTGCGCGGCGTCGCCGATCGGGCCAATGGATTGTCCGAGGTGGCGATGCTCAACCTGGTCAATCGGTCGGTCAATTCGACGATGAAGTATCGCGAGGACACCGCGATTTGGGGCGTCGGCGACTATTGGGCCACGCCATCCGAAATGGCCCGCAAAGGGGCCGGTGATTGCGAGGACTTCGCGATAGCCAAATTCTGGCTCCTGCGCAGCCTTGGGGTGCCGGCGGAACAGTTGCAGCTCGTCGTGTTGCAGGACACGCGCCGGCAATTATTCCATGCGGTTCTGGTCGCCCATATGGGCGCCGACAGCTACGTGCTCGACAATGTCACCAGCCGGCTGAACCTGGACACGGCCTATGGGCAATACCAGCCCATCATGAGTTTCTCGGCAGGCCGCAATTACATCCACGGCTTTACGGGCGCCAATACCGCAATGGCATCGATGCCCAAGGATCTTTCCGCAGTGTCGCCCGGCGAGGGTCTCTAATAGAAACGGCCCGCTGGTGAGCGGGCCGTCCTGAAAGGCGGTTCTGGCGTTAGATGATCGGCTGGATATGGGGCAGATCGTCACCAATCTTGATGTCAACGTGCCCGACGCTAACTGGCTCGATCGTCGCGACAAGCTCCCAGCCCTGGCCGGTCCCCCTATCCACCGAGATCGTGTTGGCGGCCGCATCGATCTGAACATGGCTGGCCTTCTGGCCGTCGGCAACGCCGCTCAGCAAGTCGGACAGATCGATCACATCCTGTCCAAAGACATAATCCTTGATGGTGTCGGCATTGGCGGCGCCGGCTTCGCTGAACACGAAGGTGTCGTTACCAGTGCCGCCGGTCAGCGTGTCGTTGCCGAGGCCGCCCCACAGGATATCGTCGCCATCATTGCCGGTCAGGATGTCGTTGCCGCCGCCGCCGATGATCAAGTCATTGCCTTGGCCGCCCGACAGGGTGTCGACCTTGTCGGCGCCAAACATCAGATCATTGCCATCGCCACCAGAGAACGTGTTGTTGACGCCAATCTCTCCGACGAGGAAGTCGTTGCCATTGGTGCTCAGTGGCGTACGGACGCTCGGGCTGTCGTCGTCGCGGCCGACAGCGTAATCGCCAGACCCAAGGTGGTACCCTTTGTAGGTTGCCCCATCAAAGTTGATCAGCTCGACGCGGTCATTGGTGCCAACGAAATGGTTCTCAACCCTGACGGACTGGCCATTGAACTCGATAACCAGGTTACCCAGGTTCTTGCCTGCAACTGTGTCGTAGGCATTGAGCGCGTCGAGTTTTGCGCCGGCCGCGGTAATGACGATCCTGTCAGTGCCGCTGCCTTCGTCAATGACGTCCTGCCCGTCCTTCATGCCAAAGTAATACGTATCGTTGCCGCTGTCATCGGTGAGCAGATCGTCGCCGGTTCCGCCGTAAATCTTATCATCGCCCGAATTGACATAGAGTCGATCATTGCCATCGTTGCCATAGAGGACGTCATTGCCGTCTGACCCGTAGATGGTGTCATTGCCGGCCCCGCCCATGACGATGTCATTGCCCGCTCCGGAATCGATCGCATCGTCGCCGTCTTCACCGAGGATTATGTCGTTACCGTCTTCGCCATAGATCGTGTCGTTGCCAGCACCGCCGGCGACGAAGTCGCTTTGCGAGCCGCCATTCAGATAGTCACCGCCAGCACCACCATATAGAGCGTCCTGGTTTTGCTCGCCATAAAGCGTGTTATTGCCATCATTGCCGACCAGCACGTCGACGCGAGATTGTCCATGCAGATCAGCGCCCGCGTCCGTCCCGCTGGGCAGGATCATCTCGTTATCACGCTCGTTGCCAACAGCTGTCGAGGTGGCATTGTCCGCCAGGGCTGTCAGGGCGACATATGTGAACGCAGTCGTTCCGTCAGGCGCTGTCGCAATGACTTTGAGGATATAAGCGTCCGCATCGTTCGGATCCGGGTTACCGCTGATCACGTTCAGCGTCTGGTGCAGCCAGCTCCATCTGCCGTTGAGTTGAAGGTCGCCGTTAGAGGCGTCGGTTTCCCCCACTCGCACCTTTTCGAACGAGTAGGTCGTACCGGCGGCCACACCGACGAACAAGGTCGCCATGTCGAGCGTGATGGAAGTCGGGCCGGCGGCATTGTTGTTCGAGAATGCGTAGAATGCACTCGAATTTGCGATGCCCACCGGGCCTTCCTGCACGTTCTTCACATCGATGGCGAAGTCGGAAGAGGTGACACCCCCGTGGCCATCGGACGCCTGGACAGTGATCACATGCTGGGTCGTCGTCTCATAGTCGAGCACGGCGCCAGCCTTAACGGTGACAACACCGGTGTTCTGATCGATTGCGAACCGGCCGTTAGCGTCATTGGTGAGGCTGTAGGTGACGGTCGCATCGTCGACGTCGGTCGAATGGGCCGTCAGACCCACCACCGTACCCGCAGCGGCGTTTTCTGCCACTTCATTGACGGCGCCATTGGTATCGACAGGCGCCGTGGGCGCGTCGTTGACTGGGGTGACCGTCAGATTGACGGTCGTTACAGCGGTAGAAATCGCTCCGTCGGTCGCCTGATAGGTGAAGCTGTCGGGACCATTGTAGTTGGCCGAAGGCGTGTAGGTGAAGGTGCCATCAGGGTTAAACATCAGGGAGCCATGCGCAGGACCAGAGACGAGGGCGGCGGTCAAAGCCGGCCCATCGACATCCGTGTCGTTTACAAGAACGCCGCCGGCCAACACCTGATCTTCGTCCACAGTATAACTGTCGGCAACGGCGACCGGCGCGTCGTTGACCGGGGTGACATGGACAACAAAGGACGCCGGGGTGGGGTTGGTGGAGCCATCCTCGTTGCCGTCTTCCACCGCCACGTTGAAGCCGGCGCTGCCCTCGGACCCGTTGTGCACGAAGGTGATAAGGCCATGGGCCAGTTCGTCTGCTGCAAAGGAGGTCGCCAGCGCGCCACCGTTGCGGATTTCGCCACCATTGAGGGCCGAGATCTTGAACACGACCCCGGAAGCGATATCGTCTGGATCGCTGTAGCCCAGTTCGGCAGCCGTCAGAACGACCATGCCGCCTTCAACGACAGTTGCCTGCAGCGTGCCGGCGAGAACCGGCGCGTCGTTAAGCGGAACGACCTTGATGTCGACGATCTGCGCTGTGCTGTTGTCAAGGCCATCGTTGACGATGACTTCGACGCTATGGCCGGTCCCGGTCGGATTATCGCTGTTGTTGATGTAGCTCACGCCCTGCAGGATCGTCTGGTAGGTGCCGACCGGTGCGGCGCCCGTGATCGTCAGGACACCCGATACGGCGTTGTAGGTCACCACAAGATTTGCAGCGGCCGTCTGAGCCGCTGGGTTCAGCGACAGCACTTCGTCCGCACCATCCGGCCGACCGACGAATTTCACCGTCATCGAACTCATTTGCGACGAGTCGACATCCGAAATCGTGGCGGCAGTGATGGCGGTGGCATTCAGAATATATTGCGGGAACTGCTCCACCGCGGTCGCGGTGCCATTGTTGCCGGCATCCAGCCCGTTCAGATCAACCACTGGCCGGTCATTGGTGCCGATCAGCTTGATCTCGATGTCCTGGCTGTCAGTGCCACCATGCCCGTCGGACACCTGGATGGTGTACTTGATTACGGCTTCCTGACCGGCAGCGAGGAAGTTGAACGCTTCGCTGCCAGAGTTGAAGGCCCAGGCGATGTTGCCGGTCGTGTGGGTGCCATCGATGACCGCGCCCGAACCGATGCTGAAGAAATCCTTCAGGTCCTGGTCGGTGACGTGTGCGCCGAGTCCGGTCGCCGAAGCGCCGGTCACGGTTGCGGTCACCACGTCCTTCACGTCGACATCGACCACGTTGAGCGTACCACTGGCCTGAAGCCCGGCATCGGTCTCGTTCAGGACGACATGATCGACATCGCCGACGCTGATGACTGGGGCATCATTGGTGCCTACGAGCGTCACGGTGATGACCCGATCGGCAAAGGTGCCATGCCCGTCGCTGACGCGAACGGTGAAGGTCTCGATCTTCGTCTCACCCGCCTGCAGCGGGTTCAGGGCCGCATCGGTGACGCTATAGCGCCAGGTCACAAAACCGTTGCCGTCATTGGCAGTTTCTTCGCTGACATTGGCCACGAGGGTACCGAGATAGCCCGCATTGGCGCCCGGAGTCACGGTCACGCTGTGGGTGTCGCCCTGGTCGTCATAGATCCAGAAACCACCGCCATTATAGCCGGCATGGCCCGCGGGAGCGTCGAATTCAGTGCGAGGATCCGAGGAACCAGCGTTCGGCGTACCCTCGGCATATTCGGTGATCGTGCCGGCATCGGGGAAGCCCACGGACGTCGAGACCTGATCGTTCTGGCCATTAATGGTCAGTTGATAGAGGCCCGTTTTGCTGTCGCCGTCGTGGTCGGTGACCGTGTAGGGAATGGTGATGGTGGCAATTTCACCCTGGCTGAGGCCACCGAAGCCCCAACCCGGATTGACGTGTAGCTGACCCGTCACGGGGTCGACCGTGATCGTGGGCTGGCCAAGGATGGTGCCTGTCGGCGTGGTGATGACGACGGTCGCAGGGTTGACGGAAACCGTGCCGGCGCCGTCTGCGCCAAAGCTGAAGTGAGCGCCGAGGTTGATGGTCGCGGTACCGTCTTCGTCAATTACACCGCTGATCAGCGGCAGGTCGGCAGCGCCGGTCGGCGCGATGCCGATATCGGCCAGATAGGTGCCGGTGGCGTCGGCCGTGCCCACTTCCTTGAAGGTCAGCACGCCATTGCCCTGCGCATCGGGCAGCAGGCCGTCGATGATGATGGACGTCATCGTGTTGGTCACCAACACAGACGAATTCTGAATAAGCTGGCCGTTCCAATACACTTCAAGCTTCGAGGAGGCAGGATCAGGCGAGCCCATCGCGAAGGTCAAGGTATAGGCTTGGCCCACCGTCAGGCCCGAAAGGGACTGCGAGATGGCGGTATTGCCCGGCGAAGATCCCAGATCCACCATGCGGCCACCCGAGGGGGCGTGCATGTTCAAATAGCCATCCTGGACAAATTCCAGCTGCACATTGCCCCCGGTTCCAGTGATCTTCCAGCCGACCGCTTCGGTCGCAAAGCCACCGCCCCAGCCCGCACCCGTCCAGGTACCATCGGCGAAATCGCCATTGGTCAGCAGGTTGAAGTCACCAACCGGCGCGCTCAGGGTGGGCACGTCATCGGTCACATTGACGACGAACGGACGATCGACATAGTCGCCATCACCGTCATAGACGCGTGCCGTCAGATTGATCGCCAGCGTGTTGCTGCCAGGCGCGTGATCCAAGTTCTGGAACAGCGTTGCCACGAAGCTGCCGGGATGGACGACGGCCACGATGAATACCGGCTGGTCGACGGTCTCGCCGTGCTTGAAGGCCACGACTTCCTGGTCGACACCGTTCGTGGTGCGCACGACGTAGTCGAGCGTCACGCCATCGGAGGTCAGTCCCTGCGGCAGGATGTAATTGCCATTGCCGTCCTTGGCGATTTCGACGTGGGTATTCCTGTCATCGGCATTGAGGTCGACCTTGAGGCTACCGGAGGTGAAGCTGACAGTTGGCAGGCCGCTTTCCACCAAAGTTCCAACATCCGACTGCCCAACCAGTTCAGGCACTGTGTCCGCCACGTTGATAGCGAACGGACGGTCCACGTAATCACCGTCGCCGTCATAGACGCGCGCGGTCAGGTTGATCGCCAGCGTATCGCTGCCGGGGGCGTGATCCAGGTTCTGGAACAGCGTCGCGGCGAAGCTGCCGGGATGGACGACAGCCACGATGAACACCGGCTGGTCGGCGCTCTGGCCGTGCTTGAAGGCGACGATCTCCTGATCGACGCCATTGGTGGTGCGCACGACATAATCGAGCGCCACGCCGTCAGAGGTCAGCCCCTGCGGCAGGATGTAGTTGCCGTTGCTGTCCTTGGCGATTTCGACATGGTTCTTGGCATCGTCGGCGTTGAGGTCCACATGCAGGCTGCCGAAGGTCGAGCTCACGTTCGGCAGGCTGGATTCCACCAGGATGCCAACGTCGGGCTGCCCGACCAGTTCCGGTACCGTATCGGCCACGTTGACGGTGAAAGCGCGGTCCACATAGTCGCCGTCGCCGTCATAGACGCGCGCGGTCAGGTTGATCGCCAGGTTATCGCTGCCCGGCGTATGATCCAGGTTCTGGAACAGCGTCGCCACGAAGTTGCCGGGATGGACCACAGCCACGATGAACACCGGCTGGTCGACGCTCTGGCCGTGCTTGAAGGCGACGATCTCCTGATCGACGCCATTGCTGGTGCGCACGACATAATCGAGCGCCACCCCATCCGAGGTCAGCCCCTGCGGCAGGATGTAGTTGCCGTTAACGTCCTTGGCGATTTCGACGTGGTTCTTGGCATCGTCGGCGTTGAGATCGACATGCAGGCTGCCGGTGATGACGCTGATCTGAGGCAGGCTGCTTTCCTGCAGAGTGCCGGTGTCAGCTTGCCCGACCAGTTCCGGCACGGTATCGGCCACATTGACGGTGAAGGCGCGATCCACGTAGTCGCCGTCGCCGTCATAGACGCGAGCCGTCAGGTTGATCGCCAGCGTGTTGCTGCCAGGCGCGTGATCCAAGTTCTGGAACAGCGTCGCCGCAAAGTCGCCCGGACGTACGACTGCCACGATGAACACGGGCTGGTTGACGCTCTCGCCATGCTTGAAAGCGACGATCTCCTGATCGCCACCATTTGTGGCGCGCACCTCATAGTCCAGTGCAACGCCATCCGATTTCAGGCCCTGCGGCAGGATATAGTTGCCATTGCCGTCCTTGGCAATTTCGACATGGGTATTGGCATCATCGGCATTGAGATCGACCTTGAGGCTGCCGGTGGTGAAGCTGACAGTTGGCAGCGGGCTTTCGGAAAGCGAGCCGACATCGGCCACGCCAGCCAGCAAGACCGGAACGCTGTCCTTGATATTGACCGAGAACGAGCCCGTTGCCGTGTCATTATCGGCGTCGGTTGCCTGGAAGCCGAAGCTCAGGAGCTTGTCGTTGCTGCCGGGGGTGTGGTCGATATTGTCCTTGAGGACGAAGGAGTATGTACCGTCGCTATTGAGAGTGACGTTGAAGACTTCGCGCGTGCCGGCCATAGCGGTCAGCACATTGCCGGTGACCGTGTAGGCAATCTGAGTGCCATTGGAGGTCAGGCCGTTTACGGCACCGCTATGGGTAGTGAACGTCAGACCACCGGTCTTGGCGCCATCGGCACCCCAATCGATGCTCAGCGATTCGGCGGCGGGCGTCTGCGGAATGAAGGCGTTCGAGAAGCCGTCTTGCGTCAGCTCGTTGACGTCCAGGCGGGCAACTGAGCCGACTTCGGGGCTGTCGTCGATGACGCGAACGACGAAGTTGCCGGTGCCCGCGTCGCCATCGCCATCACGAGCGGTGAAGTTGAAGCGCAGCGACAGGACGTCTTCATTATCCGCGCCGCTAGCGGCCACGGGGTGGTCGAGCGTGCCCAGCAGCTTGAAGTTGTAGGAGCCGTTGGACTGATCTGACAGTGTGACGCTAAACACATCATGGCCACCGGCGGAAGCGGTGAGCACGGTGCCATTGGCGGACAGTGTATAGACCAGCGGCTGGCCGTTGGACGTGAGCGAGGCCGGGGTATTGTTGCCGCCCGTTGCGCTGATCAGGCCGGCAACTTCCGGCACCGTCAGAACGCGTGCCGCGCCATTGCCCGAAGCGAAGGCGACCGAGCGGTCGCCCATCACCTGGGTGCCGTTGTAGCCGCCATTGACGGCGCTGTTAAAGTTGTCATTGCCCCAGGAGATGTTGAGGGAGGCGCCAATCTGGCTGCTGATGCCGAGAACACCGCTGAAGAAATTGGCCGCTGCGCCCGCCACTTCCACGCCAAACGGGCTCGCGTCATTGTTGCCGTGCGGCAGTGCCTCTTCTTCGACATAGCGCACGCCAACCGAATCCAGGCTCAACTGATCGTCGAGCAGGTTGACCGTAAAGCTGGACGAGGCTGGATCGCCATCGGAGTCGGTGGCAACGAAGCCGAAGTTCAGCGGCTTGGTATCAGTGCCGACGGCATGGTCGATATTGCCATAGAGGCGGAAGGTGTAGGTGCCGGTCCCGGTATCGCTCAGCGACACGGTGAACACGATTTGGCCGCCCGCCGTTGCGGTCAGCACCGTGTGTTGGGCATTGTAGCTATAGACGACAGCCTTACCGTCCGAGGTCAGGTCGACGGGCCCTGCGACGGCCGCAAAGGCGACGCTGCGATTGGCAGGGTTGCCATTATTGTCATCGGCATTCCAGTCGATGTTGAGCTTGCCGGGTTGCACCAGCGCGTCGCTCTCGTCTGGGTGGGATTCGTCAAAGAAAAACGGCAGGTTTTGCTCGGACACGGTCTCGGTCTCGGTCGCGCCAATGGTGGGGACAGTGTCCGTCACATTGACCTTGAAGCTGCCGATAACGGAATCGCCATCTGCGTCGGTCGCCCGGAAGCCGAACGAAAGTTCCCTGGTATCGGTGCCGACGACATGGTCGATATTGCCGTGGAGGTGGAAGGCATAGCTGCCCGTGCCGGCGTCGCTGAGCGAGACGGTGAAGATGGTTTCAGTGCCGGCTTTTGCCGTCAGCACTGTATGGTCGGAATTATAGCTATAGATGACGGCCTTGCCGTCCGAGGTCAGGTCGGCCGGCGCCACGAGATCGGCGAAGGCGACGCTACGATTGGCGATAGTGCCGCTATTATTGTCGTCGGCGTTCCAGTCGATGTTGAGGTTGCCGGGCTGCACCGCGTCCAGGGTGTACTCAGAAGCAGTCGCGGTCTCGGTGGTGTCGATCGTGGGGACCGTGTCCGTCACATTGACCTTGAAGCTGCCCGCGACGGAATCGCCATCCCCATCGGTCGCCTGGAAGCCAAACGTCAGTTCCTGGTTATTGCTGCCGGGCGTGTGGTCGATATTGTCCTTGAGGGCAAAGGTATACGAGCCATCGGCGTTCAACTGCACGGTGAAGACTTCGCGGCCACCAGCCGCTGCGGTGAGCAGGGTGCCGCTGATCGAATAATTGATGGCCTGCCCGTTCGACGTCAGGCCGCTATCGCCGTTTGCCGTGGTGAAGGCCAGATTCTGGGCGTGGGGGCCATCGGAGCCCCAGGTCACGTTGAGGGATACGTTGGAGATGGTGGTCGGCACAAAGGCGTTCGATGCACCGTCCGCTGTCAGTTCCGCCACTGTCTGCGGTTTCACGGCGCTGAGGCTCGGGTTGTCATCTTCGAAGGAAATGACCGACGAGTCTTTCGTGACCAGGTCGATCGTGGCCGAATGCGTGGTGGTGTCGCCGTCGAAGTCCGTGCGCGTGACTTCGTACTTCAGTTGAGCGGCGCCCGCCCCCAGCAGTTGCAGCAAGGCTGTCTGATCGAACTGGTTGCCCTCGCCGCCGCCATGCGCGATCGCTTCGATGAGCGTGGTCTGCAACTGTTCGGCGCCTGGGGCACCAACGATTTCGATCTTGAAAACATCGTCACCCGCGGCATCGCGGCCGAAGACCACACCATCTTCGAGGAACAGCGTAATCAATCCGCCATGCGTAGCCGACAGATTCGTGGCCAGGCCTTCTGCCGGAATGCCGGCGAAGCTGAACACGGCGGTGCTGGAACCGGCACCATCGGCACCAAATCCGCCGGAGACGGTGAACAGCGCCGCGAGGCCGCCTTCGAACGACGTCGTCACCCGGCCAAGCACGCCCGGGGCATCGTCGCCGGTGTTGCCGCCGCCTTCACCCGATGGATTACCTTCACCCGAAGGGTTGCCTTCGCCCGAACCATTACCGACGGCCTCATCCAGCGAAATCACCAGGTGGGGAGCGCCTTCGCCGGTCTTGGCCGTCACGTCGACGGTCGGGCTGTCGTCCTCCACGATGATGCGAATGGCTGTCGAAGCGCTACCGCCGCGGCCATCGGTGGCCGTGATGGGCAGGTCAAAGCGGAACTCGTTTTCACCGCCGCCGTTGGCGTGATCGACGGGCTGGAAAAGCGTGACCGTGTATGCACCGGAATTGCCCGATACAACCGCCTGGACGACGAGGGTCTCACCAGCCCAACCGGAGAGCTCCGAGGTACCAACGCCGGTCCAGGTCAGTGCCACGCCCTGCGAGCTGACAGCCGTCGTGGGTTCGCCAAAGCTGAATGCCAGCGGATCGCCATTGGGGTCGGATGCGTTGAGGTTGCCCGAATAGACCGAACTGTTAGTGGTATCGGCGTCGCCATCCAGATCCGCATTGCCGCCGGCCAGGCCCTCTTCGGAGAGGCGGGCTTCGCTGATCGCCAGCTCGAACCGCGGCGCCAGGTTGTTGTCGAAGCTTTCTTCATCGGTGGTTTCGGTGGTCGGCAGGTCGGTGCCGTCGAGCAAAGCGCCATAGGTGAACGCGCTGCCGATATCGCCAGCGGGCAGCACGTCGAAATTGCCGCCGGAGCTCGGCGGACCATTTCCGGCGGGGCCAGCCGCGGTCTGGATATCACTTGCAGCAAACAATGCGGCCACGGTGAGGGGCGGGATTTCCACGCTGCCCAGCACGATGGTCAGGCCTTCGATGGCGCCGTTCGGCACCACGATGACGGAGCCATCGGGCTGGACGAATTCGAGATTGGCGCCATTCATCCGGGGCGCATCAATACTTGCGCCCTCGGGCAGATGCAGTATCGAGCCATTCTCAATTTCGACCACCAGGCTTGCCTGGTTCTGCGTGGCCGCGGCGTCCGGCGGCGTCGCATCGGTCGCCGTGATCGCTCCCGTATCCGCTTGAGCCACCAGGATTTCAGCGGTCGGCAGCGAATTGGTATCCAACGTCGTATCGACAACGAAATCAGAGTTTGAGTCGGAACGTTCGATCATGGAGGCCCCCGGCAATCGGATTAAAGCTTAATTAACCCAGACTTATACGGGGACGTAAAACCGGCAGCAAATTCCAAATAGAGCCAAAGCATAACCTGATATGGCATTTGCGCTTAAGCTGCACTTAACCTTAATCGACAAGCATAACCTGATATGCTTCAAGATGGAAAGGGTCAGCGACCGGCAACAATCTCGTAGCTGCGGGACTGCACAAGGCCGAGGGCGCCAAAAGTAAAGGGACCAGTAAAGCCGGTAAAGCCAAGATCGCTTTGCAGTGTTCCAGCGCTGAAGGCCTCCGCGCCTGCAACCTGGTCCAGCACCGCCGCCATGACGACCAGATCGTAGATCACGGCGCTGGCCAGAGTCGGTGTCGCATTATAGGCGGCCCGAAAACGCGTGGCGAAAGCCGTTATGCCGGCGCGCGGCAGCGATGGATACCACGAGCTGCGGACAGCAGCCGGGAGAGGTTCCGCCAAGGTCCAGCCAGCATTGCCCACGATGGCGATGCCGGCCATTGCGGCGGGAGCGCTGCCGGCGATCAATCCCGCAGCGCGCTGGGGGTCAATGGCGAAAACCAACGCATCGACCTTGCCAGCGGCAAGTGCTGCGGCGAGCCCTGCCTGGAACGTTTCGGGGTTGAGGACATCGATGCGGATAACGGCAATACCCTGGGCCGCGGCGATGTCGGCCACGGCCGTTCCAAAGCTAGCGCTGTCCGGATCGCTGCCAAAGACTATGCCGACCTTGGCGTAGCCGAGCCGCTTGGCTTCGCCGACGAGGGCGGCGGCCTCCTCACGCGGTGCAAGACCAGCGCCATAGAGAAGGCTGCCGGTATCACTGAGCGATGCCAGGGCGATCGTCGGCACTTTGCGCGGTGCCATTGCCTTGGCCAGGCCCGCAATTGCCCGAGGGTCGCTGCCGCCGATTGTCAGGCGAACGTTGGCCGCCTGGAACGCCTCGGCATCGCGGGCAACGCCGTCCGACTGCGGACGAATGACAACACTGACGGGGTGTTTGGTAATGGACTGCGCTGCTAGCTTGGCGGCAAGCGCAGTCGCGTCCGCGGCCCCGCCGGACCGGTTCACGGGCTCTGCGAAACTCAGCACACCAATGACCAATTGGCCGGTGCCGACCGTTTCAGCAACCATGGGTGTTTCGGGCGCCGGCGCGGGTGCCATGCCGACCTGTTGCATGGTGGAGGAGCAGGCGCCGAGCAGCGCCGCCAATGTCATCGTCTGGATCAGGATCATCAGGCGGCGCAGGATTGGCGAGGATTTCACGCCAGCACGTAGCCAATGATCACGCTTGCGGGCGCGGGCGGGACCAGCAGCAATCGAGCAGTCGTGCGCCGATCGCGATTGCCGAAGCGAATGGAAATGCCGCACTCGGTCGTCCCCCCTGAAACCAGTTCATCGAACAGCGTTTCCAATGGTCTCTCCAATGACAGTTGCGCGGCATCGACCGGCGTTGCGCCGCTGACGGCGCCACCGACCGAGCGCAGATAGCGCAGAAATTCGGCATTGGCCTGTACCAGCCTCTTGCGCCTGTCGAGCGCAAAGGACGGCGCGGGACCGGCCTGCAACAGGCTGATCATTGTGCTGGCATTGGCCAGCGGCAGCAGGCGCTGCAGCTCTTCCATCAACAGATTCACGGTGGCGCTGCGGATCGCGCCGGTGGCATTGATGTCTTGCTCGTTTGCCTCTTCCAGGATCTTGGCGACGAAGCGGGAGCGCTTTTGGCCCGCCCCCGCGCTCAGCATACTCAAGGCGTTCCAGAACACCTGCTCCAGTCGAACGCCCTTTCGGCCGCTGGGCGTGGTTAGCGTGCGAAATTCGGGGCGCGTCAATTGAGCAAGTCTGCTGCTGCCGGCTGTAGCGTCTTGGTCCTCGGCGACCAGCCTGGCACTATCGCTCACTGAGCGCCTCCTGCCGGGTCTTGTTGATAGGCTTCAGCAGGTACTGCAGAATAGTGCGCTTGCCGGTCAGAATATCGACACTGGTGACCATGCCGGGCAGCACCGGCAATTCGCGCCCGCGATATTCGAGCACGGCCTTGTCGGCCCGGATCTGGACGAGGTAGTAGGTCTCACGGGTGTTGGGATCGACAATGCTGTCGGCCGACACATTGGTCACTTCGCCCGTCAACCCGCCAAAAATTGAATAGTCATAGGCGGTCAGTTTGATGCGCGCTTGCTGCCCCGGAAGGATGAAGGCGACGTCGGATGGCTTGAGATGCGCCTCAACCAGCAGCGTGTCGGAAATCGGCACGATATCGAGCAGGCGCGTGCCCGCAGCAACGACGCCACCGATGGTGTTGACCTCTATGCTATTGACCACGCCATCCACTGGGGAGCGGATATCGGTGCGCATCACGCGGTCCTCGGCACCACGCAATTGCTGCTGCGCACTGGCGAGTTCCGCACGGCGGACCGTCAGTTCCGCCAGCGCATCCTGACGGAACTGCAGCGTGACCTGGTCAACCTGGAGTTGGGCTTCCTTGAGGGCGGCTTCGAGGCGCGCCTTGGATTCGTTGGCGCCGGCAATCTGGCCAGTCAGATCGCTGACTTCGCTCTGCATGCTCAGATAAGTGGTTTGGGCGACCAGCCCGCGCTCGGCAAGTGGCGCCATCAGGTTAAGCCGCTCCTGCGCCAGAGCCAGGTTGCCGGTGAGCCGGTTCTGATTGGCATTGACCTCGCCCAGCTCGCGATTGCGTTGCTCGACGCGCTGGATCAGCACATCCTTGCCCTGCGCCAGACTGGCCGCGCGGGTCGTCAGCAACTGGATTTCGCTGTCACAAATCTGGGGGGCCGATGAAACAATTTCTGCGGGACAAATGAATGCGCCAGCATCCTGCGCCTGGCTTTCCACGGCCAGGCGAGTCGTTTGCGCGAGGAGCGCCAATACGCGGGCCTGCACCTCGCCCGCGCTCGACGCCGTATTGGTGTCGTCGAGCTGAATCAGTTGCTGGCCCTTGCTCACGCGTTCGCCGGACCTGACCAGGATATCGGTGACGACGCCGGCTTCAGCACTTTGGATGATCTGCGACTTCCCCGATGGGATAACGCGCCCCTCCGCCCGGCTGATCTCATCGATCTCTGCCCATGAGGCCCAGGCAAGCGCGACGACGAAGAAAACGCCGATAATGACGACAACGTAGAGCCAGCCGGTCGGCGGCGGCTGCGTGCTGAGGACACTATGTCCCTGCCCCCGCTCGGTGCGAAATGGAGCGTTCATGACACGCCCCCGCGCGTTTTGAGGTGATTAAGCACATCGTCGCGCGGACCGTCCGCGACGATACGACCATTGTCGAGCACGATCAGGCGGCTGACGAGCGACAGCACGCTATAGCGATGGGTTGCCACCAGTACGGTCTGGTCCGGCGTCAGGCTGGCCTCGAGGTTGGCGATGAGCTGTCGTTCGGTCGCCAGGTCCATGGAACTGGACGGCTCGTCGAGGAACAGTATCTTGGGTTCGACCAGCATTGTGCGGGCCAGGGCGACGGCTTGCCGCTGTCCTCCAGAGAGCAGGACGCCGCGCTCGCCGACCTGCATGTCATAGCCCTGCGGGTGCCGCGAGACGAAATCGTCCACGCCCGCCCGTTGCGCGGCCTGTAGCATGCGCTGCTCGCTGGCGCTGGGATCGGCCATCAAGATGTTCTCACGCACGCTGCCGTTGAACAATTCGGGATCCTGCAGCACCAGCCCCACGCCGCGCCGCAAATCGGCCGGGTGGTACTGAGCAATATCGGCGCCATCGATCAGGATTTCGCCTTCGCTGGCCGCGTGGAAGCCAACAAGCAAGCGTCCCAGGGTCGTCTTGCCCGAGCCGATACGGCCGATGATGCCGATTTTCTCGCCTGCTGCTGCGGTAAAGCTGATCCCGTCGAGCACGTAGTTCTTGCTGCCCGGATAGGCGAAGCGCACCTTGTTGAGGACAATGCGGCCCCGATTGACGCTGCGCGCGGAAAACCCGTCCTTGGCGCTGCGCTCGTCGGGCATCTTCATGATGGCATCGATGGTGCGATACGCTTCCATGGTGCTGCGCGTGCGGAGCAACATCGACGAAATCATGGAAATCGGCGCGATCAATCGGTTCGACAACATCATGGCCGCCACGATGGCGCCCATGGTGATATTGCCGGCGGCGGCCATGAAGGTGCCGCCGATGATGATGCCGGTCATCGACAACTGGGTCAGCGTCGCTGTGATGTTGGTGGCAATCGACTGCAGCCATTTGATCGTGTTCTGCGTATCGGACGAGGCAAGCACAGTCGCCTCCCAACGGCGCAGCATTTGACCTTCGGCGCGCGAGGCCTTGACCGATTGCGAACTCGTCAGGGCCTCGACCAGAATAGAATTGCGGGCCGAAGACTCTTTCAGCGCGGACGATACTGCGCGGCCAGACAGCCAACCGATGCCCAGCGTGAAGGCGATGGAAATGACGCCGGCACTCAGCGGGAACAGCACGAGCCATCCCACCAGCAAGGTGATGACATAAGCGAAAATGCCCAGAAATAGCAGGTCGACGAACATGACGAGCGTGCTGGAGGCTAGAAAATCGCGGAGGATTTCATATTGGGCGATGCGGTTGACGAACGCGCCGGTGGAGGCGGGCCTGGCATCCATTGTTGTATTGAGCACGCGATCGAACAGCAGCGACGACAGGCGGAAATCTATGCTGCGGCCGACATGATCGATGATCGCCCCGCGGGCCAATTTGAGCGCGATGTCAAAGATCAACACCAGCAGCAGGCCCAGCGCCAGCACCCAGAGCGTCGAGATCGCCGCATTGGGCAGCACGCGATCGTAGACGTTGAGCGTGAAGATCGGGAACGCGATGGCAAAGATATTGATGAATGTCGCGGCGGCCAGCACATAGACGATGCTGCGCCCGTGGCCCCTGAATGCCGACCAGAGCCAGTGCCCCGAACGGGCAAAGCGCATGCCGGAATTTTCCTGCACCATTTCGTAATTGGGCGTCAGGATCAGCAGGGCTCTTGGCTCCTTGCTGCGAAGCGTCTTGGCGTCGACGATCCGTTCCTCGCCGCGCGAAGCGTCATAGCAGCGATAGGCCTTGCGACCTTCCCGCCCCAGGCAGATCAGAAAACGGCCATCGGCGCCCTGCATGATGGCGGGCATCTCATAGTCCGCCAACCCATGCAGCGACCGTGTCGCGCTCGTGGTGACCACACCAATTCGCGCCATCGCGGGTGCGATCAGGTCCGCCGTCATCCGATCGTTATCGAGGGGGAGACCCGCCGTCAGGAATGAGCGCGCGTCCGGTTTGCGCCAGAGGCGGGCGAGATACTGAATCGCTGCCAGGATTTGATCGCTGCCCTGGGATGGCACTTCCGGGGCCTCGGCGCCCGAAATGCCCAGCTGGGCGTCCGGCAACCCGCCGCCGCCCTGCAAACTGTCGTCAGACTTCATCTCAAGTACACGATGCCCCCGAGCCGCCCTGAACCCCACGCTGGTGGGCGAATAACGCGGAATTTAGGATCTTGACGCACCACAACACTATCACCGGCAGCACCCCAACCGCAGACAATATACAGTTACGGTAAACTACCGGAGCGCCAATCGGGAATTGGGCCCAGCGCCGCCGCTGCGCCCATTCTCGTTCGCCGCTTGCTGTTCATCATCGCATCGCGACGGGGAGTAGCGCCACGGCTCTGCGCCGTGGCTTAAGCTCAATTGACGAAGGACGTCAGGTCGAGAGGCTTACGCTCGGGCTCCGTGCCGTCCCAAGTGTCAACCTTGAGGGCGTCACGCGCATAGGCACCAGCCTGATTGGGAGCATCCAGACCCATAAAACCGAGCAGATGGCCCGTCGCGGCCATGAGCCGGTACTCGGCAAACTTGACGCCGAAGTCCGAAGTCTCCTGCAAAATCTGAACGTTCACGCGTGTGTTCTGCGCATCCAGCACATCGAGGAGCGAACGGTCACCGACCCCGAACTGCTCGCGATATGCCGAAATCAGCTTAGCGGAGGCATCCAGTTGATCACGATAGGTCGCGTAGAGCGTTCCCTGGGTCTGCAACCGCAGCCAGGACGTGCGGACTGCCTCTTCGACTTCGCGGAAGGCCTGGTCCTGGGCATAGATAGCTTCAGACTGGCGGCGCACCTGCTCCTGTACCTGAGCGTCCTTAATGCCACCGTCAAAAATATTCCAGCGCAGCGACAAACGCCCGCTCAGGTCGCTGGTGACTTCTTCCGTGCCACCGACGTCAAATCCAGTCGAGGCACGCGCTTCAAACTGAACCTTGGGACCGAAGGCGCCTTCGGCCTGGGTGACCAAGGCGGTCGACGCGTCGATATCGGCATTGGCGATACGAACCATCGGGTTGTTGACGCGCGCGGCTTCAATCGCTGCCGCAAGCGTTTTTGGCAGTGCCCCACCAACGCGCGGCGGCATCGAAACGGTGTCCGGACGCGTGCCGACAAACAGATCAAACTCGATACGCGCAGCTTCAAGATCGACAGCCGATTCGGTCAGACGGGCGCGGGCCGCGGCCATGCGCTCGATAACCTGAAAGCGATCGGCCTCAGTCAACTGGCCGCTTTCGATGCTGCTGGAAACATCCTTCAGCATGCCTTGGTGAAAGTCCACGTTCTGCTGATTGAGCGCGACGATGCGCTGCTGCAGCAAGACCTGGTAGTAAACGCGGGCGATCTGCAATGCGATGAATTCGCTGCGCTCGAGCACGCGGAACGAGGCGCCATCGATACGGGCCGCCTGGCGCGACACTTCGGCATCGCGGAACCCGCCGTCCAAAAGATCAAAGGTTGCCACGAGCGCAACCTGGGAGGGGTACAGCGGGCTGTCGTCAATGCCTGCGGCCCGACGCGACGGGCTGCTTAACATTTCCGCCCCGGTCGATGCCTCAAGATCAACACGAGGCGCATACAGACCGAGGGCCTGGCGCAATTCAAACTCGATTGCCTCGCGATTCTGGATCGCCTGCCCGATTTCAGGGTTGGATTCGAGCGCAAGCTGCGTCGCGTCTCGCAGCGACATCGCTGACGCCGGAACAATAAACGCGGTGGAAAGTGCAGTCCCCAACGCCAACAAGCGCAAGAAATTCGAAAACATATAGCCCCCAAGCCTATCCAAAATCAACACGCAGAATAACCGCAACAATTGCGGACGGGCACGTCTCGTCTTCATCAGAACAATAGCGGCAATGAACACATTTTTCCACCCACGACCACTACCGCTCAACACCGTCATCTCGCCGGTTTCGCGCGCTCCCACGCACGAAGTCATTCCAGTTCACACATCAAGGGATCACGAGAACTTCCAGAACATGCACCCTGAATATGTCAGTCGCCAACTCGCAGCGCCTCAGACCCTTCAGAATCGATGCCCGGCGGCATCTATTTCCCCCAACAATACCGGCGTTGCTTTCTACTGACAATCGCTGAAGCATACAAGTAGAGCCGCCACCATGCCACGCTTCTCTCCACCAAAGGGTAAATTTGCAACAATCGGACTAGTGCGACAGCTCGAAGTAGCGATTGACTCAAGGACTGAAGCAGTGATGGCCCTGGAGCCGCACCGTCACGGGCAAGCCAGGTATCAGCGGTCACTGCCTCCGCACTGGCCTGGAGGCCTAGCTAACGGAGGCTAGTAAAACGTGCCGGTCATCTTCGCATATAGGGCGACGTTCTGCTGGTCTGCGACGGCGTCAAGCACGGGTGCGGCGACAGCCAGCTCAGCCCCGAAATGCTCGGCCGTATAGGACACGCCGGCACCGATGGACATCATCGTCGTGCGCGCCGGGAAAGTCGAGAAAGCCTGCCCGAAATCGGTAAGGGCAAAAAGGTCGACGCTTGGCGCGACATTCCAATGCAGTTCGCTTTGCACGAAATAGCCGCTGTCGCCGGCGACGCCGTCGGAGGGATAGCCCCGAACGGTGTTGGGGCCGCCGATCTTGAAGAGTAGATCGCCCGGAAGCAGGGTCTGGTGTCCGGCATACTGGCCGGCGCCCTGTACGACGAAAGCAAAACTGTCACCCAGTTGGAGGCGACCGCTACCGCTGATCGTGCCGATAGTCAGGTCGCGCCACGACTGGGCCAGCTTGTCCTGGGCGGCAGCGAAGACGATTTGCGGCTGGATGGAGAATGAGCCAGTCGTGCCGGTATAGCTGAGGGCCAGTCCGGCACTGGCTTTAGTGGTTGTCGATTCCACCAGCGAGACCACGCCGGCCCGCGAAATGGAGTCGCCATATGAGGTCGAGGCGAGCGCGATCAGCGACCAATCCGTGGTGGCGAAAACCGGCTGGGAGGCAGTAAGGGAGGCGACCTGGGAGCCGCCGTTAATGTCCAAGGGCTCGCTCGGCCCATCCACGACACGAATCTGGGACCGCGAATAGCCCAACGAAATACGCGTGCCGGCGGTGGTGATGGGAATATCGTAACTGATCGTGCCCGCGATGCTGCCCAGCGACGCCGTGAGCGACGCCACCAGGGTGTCATCCATGCCCATGAGCCCATAGGCCTGATAGGTAAGACCAGTCTGCACTTCGCCGGTGGAGCGGACGCCGTGGTTGTCGAGGAAAAACTGCAGGGTATGGGGCGGCGGCTCGACGATACCGAGGGTGAGGTCGGTGAAGCCGAAAGCGGCACCCGGCTGCAGCAGGAGCCGAATCTGCGCGCGGTTGGTTTTGTTGAAGAAGGCGATGTCGTCGGCCGCCGCAGGGACATCGACGATGCCATCGCCGCGCGTCAGTTGGATGCGATTGAAGATATAGGCATCGCTGGACTTGCGGTCGCCCACGATGCTGACGACGCCCTGGCGTCCTTCAACGAGCTGGATTTTCAGCACACCGGAAGCCAGCGTTTGCGGCGGCAGGACGGCACCGGCGGTGACGATGCCGCGCTCGGCATAGAGATCGTTGACGGCGCGCACGAGCTTGGCGATCGCGGCGAAATCGAGACGCCGACCCACATAAGGCGCCGCGATGGCGTTGAGCTCCTCGGCGGTCAGGAACGCCGAGGCAGGCTCGAAAACCACACTCTTGAGGTGCACCGTGGGTCCGCCTGGTGCCGGCAGGTCGCCCGCCGGAGTGGTTACGGTCAGGATCGGGTCAGTCTGGGGTGCCGGGCTCGTGGCGGCGTCGATATCTAGGGCCCGCTGTTCATTCTGGCGGATGGCGTCGGCAGCCGGATCGGTCTGTGCCATCGCAATGCCGGGCGCCGCACAGGCCGCGACAAGCATGATCAGACCGGCCAGACGGAAATGTTGGCTCCACGTCACCATCGTCTTGCAAGCCCCGCAGTACAGCCAAGAACAGAACTGGCTGTGCTACCTGTTGCTGTGTTCGGTTAACAAACTGCTAACTTTAACACTGACACAATGGGGTTGGCGTTATTGTTACGTAAACACCCTCAGTTGAGCAAGCTGAGCTGGACTGCCGGGCCGTCGCCAATGCGGCTGATGGGATAGGTCACGCCATCGATCACCACGACATTCTGCAGCGCGTCGAACTCGACATCGTGGTCCTTCTCGTCCTTGGGTCCGAAAATCGCAAACAGCATTTGCTGGATGGGATCGCCATTGAACATGGCCCGGACCGAGTCGCGCACGAGGCTAATGCCGTCGAAGGCGAGACCGTTCACGAGGACGGTTGCCTGTGAGCTGGCGTCATACTTGACCACGAAGGCGTTGGTCGAGGTGTGGTAGTTCTGCAGCGCCAGACCAAAGGCATAGCCGGGTTGATACAACTGGATATTATTGCCCTGTTGCGGACCCGGCGTGCGGTTGTTGGCGACGATGGTCTGGAGCGGCGAGGTCAGCCGCAACTGACCAGGTACATAGGCGCTGAGAATCGTGACGTTGTTCGCCGTGGTGGTGATGTCGGCATCGACGAAACGCAATGTCGGGATGATCACACCAGCCGGCGCGTTGATCTTGACGCTTGCGAAGTTGCCAACGGAGCCTTTGCCGCCTGTGAGATTGACGGTCAGCGGGTTGGGACCTGATGGCACTTGGGTGAGGCCGACCTGCAGTTCGCCGCCAGCCAGAGAGATGGTTTCGCCAACTTCCAGGTTCGGCAGGATCAAGCTGCCAGTGGCATCGAATGTCATCGTCTTGGCCCGAATTGTGCCAATCCGGATCGAACCCGCGAAGGTATCGCTGCCGGCCCGGTCGTCGATGGCATTGCCGGCGATCTGTGCCGTGCCGATGATATCACGGGTCGAGACGATGCGGGAATTCACACCAGACAGGATGGTGCCGAACGAGACGCCGTTGCCCGACAGGTCGGTAGAGCCGCTGGCGGTGATATTGGTGCCCGTCAGCGCGCCATTGATCGACGCCAGCGTGATGTGGCCGGTCGGGCCGGTCGCGGTGAGCTGGCCGAAGGTGATGTCACCCTGTGCGAGGTAGTTCTGGAAACCAGCGGTGGTGACGGGCTTCAGAGTCAGCGTTCCGGCCGCGGTGACGACAAGGCTGCCGGTAACCGTGGCGGCAAGTTCCGTAGCGGCCGCCAGGGCGTCCACGTGGATGGACCCGCCGCTTGCATTGAGGGCCAGCGAGCTCGACAGGATGCGGAGCGGGTTGGCGATATTGAGCACGGTATCGGTGGCGGTCAGCGTCTTGTCGGCGACGCCGAGCGCGATGATCGAGACGCCGCCATTCAGGGCTGCGATGTCATAGGCGCGGCCAGCGGCGTTGCCGGCATAAACCCGCCCGCCGGCGCGGATATCGACCGCCTGAGCGTGGCTGGAGCCGCTGCTCACGCCCGTCAGTTGGGCGTCGCCGGTCACGTTGATCAGGACACGACCGGCATCGGCCACCAGCGTGGCGCCATCGCGCATGACGATGCTATTGCCGTCGACGCTGACGTCGTCGGCAATGGAGCGGACGGCGGCCGCACTGGACAGGACGAACCGGCCCGTGCCGGAGGTGAGTGTGACACGGCCAGGAGCGCGGACGGCGCCATCGATGGTGCCATTGCTGGCGGCGGTCAGGGTAATGCCGCCAGTAGTGCTGATGGCGCTCTTGATCACGAAGAGATTGGTGGCGGGGCCAAACAGGTTGATCAGGCCACCGGCGCTGGCGGTGATGCCGCCGCCAAGGCTGTTGCCGACATTGAGGGCGCGACCGGCCGTACCGATGGTCGTGCCGGCGTTCAGCGCAATCTGCTTGCCGAGGACGTTGATCAGGCCATCATTGTTGGCATTGGTCAGCGCGCCGGTGGCGCTGAGGCTCACTGCGCCGGGCGAATAGACGGTGTCGATCACGCCATTGCCGTTGAAGTTGACATAGACCCCGCCTTGGGCGCGGCCGGTGAAAGTCGAGGTGCCGGTTGCCAGATTGAGCGCCAGGCCCGACGAGCCGATGCTGCCCTGCGAGGCCTCCAGGATGAGGTTGCCGGTGGTGATGAGGGAGCTGGCGGCGTTGAAGATATTGCCGCTGGTCTTGATGCGCGTCTCGCCCTGGACATTGATGTTGCCCAGTGGGGCATCGGCGCGGGAGGCGAGGTGGGCGGTGCCGGTGTCCAGCGTGCCATTGGGGACCGCGGCGACGGTAACGTTGAGCGCTTCCACGGCATTGAAGTTCAGCGGCCGCTTGCTGAGCACCGTGATGGTCATATCGGTGGCGGCGATCTGCTTGGAGGCAGCGGCATCGAGCGCGGAGCGTTGTGTGGGGGTGAGCGCAGAGTAATCGGTGCCCAGGGGGATGGCGACGCTGGCGCCGTTGTAGAGGACGGTCAGCAGCAGGTCGGACCGCTCCGCCGAAGCCAGGGCGACGCGCTGGTCCATGGTGAGTAGGCTCGGATCCATGCCACCGGCGATGCTGACGCCGACATTGGCGGTGCCGGCGCCGACGGTTTCGCCGATGCCGGTCTGGGCCTCGATGGTGATCGAGCGGCCCGAGACGTTGGCTTCCTTGATCACCGGATTGGTGGCGGTGACGGCCTTGAGGGCGCCGGGCGACAGCGAGAACGCCAATTCGCGCTGGGTCCAGCTTGACCCCGCGGACAGCGCGGCTTTCTCAGTGGTGCTAACAACATATTTGAAATTGACATCGTAGGCGGCGGTCAGAGCACCGACCTTGCTGTTGAGATCGCGGTACAGGCTGGTCTGCGCGGTTTCGTAGTCGGCAATGCGCTGGGCGATCCCGTCAGAGATCTGCGTGTCGGTCCAGGTCGGGTTCGCGTCGCGCAGTTCATTGCCAAACTGCAGGGTGAGCGCGGCGTTTTGTGCCGTGCCCGCTGCCACGTGATAGGTGAAGGATGCGTCGTAGCTGGTGCCGCCATCTGCCTGGCTAGAACGGATCTGCCAATACTGGTTATAGGACTGCTCTGTGGCCCGTTTGAACGCAGCGATATTGGCCAACTGCTTTTGGTCGTTCTGCGCCGTGGCGTCGACAAGGCCCAGCGAGTTCCAGTAGCCCAGCAGCTGGCTATAGGTGCGTTGGTCGATCGACTCGGCGGGATTGTTGTCGAGGATGTGGCCGGTCGAGGTAAGACGGATATTGCCGCCGGTGGAAATGACCTTATCGAGCAGCATCGTACCATCGACATTGCTTGCCCAGGCGGTGGACGTGATCCCGATATCGCCGGCAGCCGATGCGCTGAGACCCAGATAGGGATTGGTATTGAGGGTCGGGTCGGTGGCCGGATCGCCGAAGACGCGATCGCCCGCCGTGGTTGAGTAGCCGGTGTTGACGTGAAGCTGGCCGTTGGCGGCGGTCGAGCCGATAGAGCCGTTGACAGCGGTCAGCGACACGCGCGGACCCTGGATCAGCGAGGAGGCGTTGGCGGCCGAAATGGAGCCGGAGGCGAACAGATTGACGCTGCCCTTGCCGGCATGAACGTTGCCGGCTGAAGTCACCTGGCCGATGACCAGATTGCCCCGCGTGCTGATGGAGACGTTGCCATTGGCCGCGCTGGCGTTGAGCACGCCGCCGCGCAAATCGATCGCCACAGCCGCCTGAACCGGTGCCGCTGGATTGACGGAGTAGGTCACGCCGCCAGCCGAGCCGCCGGCCGTCAGGGTCACGTTGCGGGCGGTGATCTGTGCCGCCAGGTCCCCCTGCACGATTGAGCTGGAACCCTGGCTGGTGATCGCCACAGTGCCATTGCTGGCGTTGATGTTGCCGGTCAGCACGACATCGCTGGCCGAAGTGACGTTGATCGCCCCGGTATTGGAGCCGATGAAGTTGATGCCGATCGGATTATCGGCCTTGAGCGAGTTGGTGGTGACCACCGTGTATTTCTGGTTGATCGTGTAATAGAGCGTGACGTTGGACGCGATGCACAGGGTCCACCAGTTGCAGTCACGGCGCTGCCCAGTCTTGGTCGGGCCGTCCTGGGAATTCATATAGGCATGCGACGAGGTGGCCAACTCGGTGCTTGCAATGTCCGTATTGCTCGCGCTGGTCGGCGAATTGGACAGCACGATGCCCTGGTTGGTCTGCGCAGCGTTGAAGGTGCCGGTCTGGGTCCTATCGGTGGTGACGTAAGTACCGTCCGCCAGGCGGTAGGTATTGAGCGTGCGTCCCTGAACGTCCTGCAGGACGGTTGCCGAACTGATGGTGAGGGCCGATGAGCCGAACAGTTGGGTCTGCTTGACGTTGAAATTGGTGGTGCGGTCGAAATACTCGCCCGTGCTCCAGACGTAGCGCTGGTTGGCCGTCGTCGCGTAGGACGCCGTGCGGTCCGTGCCGGTGAAGGTCGTGTTTTGATTGGCGATCAGCAAATCGCCAGTTTCATTATCGAGCCTGCCGTTCTGGGTCAGGACACGAATGTTGCCGCTGGCATTGGCCGGGTCGTAGTCGCGGCTATAGACGGTGCGCTTGACGCTGATGACCGGATTGGCCGCATTGCTCGTGTTGACGCCGACAATATCGGTGATGTCGATGATGCCGGCCGTGCCGCGGCCATTGCCCGAACTGTCGGCGCCGGCGCTCAGCGTCTGCAACACGACGGGAATGTTGCTGGTATTGGTGATGTTAATGGTGCCGAAGCCGTCCAGCACGTTGAGCTGGCCACCGCTCGACGCCGTGTTCATGATCTGGCCATAGAGCTGGATAAAGCCGCCACGCACGCTGGTGCCATCGACGACATAGCGGTTGTTCACTGTGTCATAGGCGACGCCGATATTGCTGGTCGGGCTGATGACGCCGAACAGGCCTTGCGCGTGGGCAGCCGTATTGTAGGCCGTGGCCTCTGCCATGGTGAACTCAAGCCGGCCGGAGATTTCGGCCGACAGGAAATCCTTGAGATTGATGAGCTTGGTCACGCCGCCAACGCTCAGTGACGCCAGCGGGTTGGCCGGACTATTGGTGCTGTTGGTGGACAGGTAAGTCCTGATCGCCGTGTTCAGCGCCGTGATCTCTGTGCTCGACATACCGGCCGGCGCCATGTTGAGCGTGATCGTCTGGCCATTGCTGTTGGTCAGCGTGATCGTCGACGACGGCACGTTGGCCGGATTGCTGGCGGCCGCCGCCATGGCGGTCTTGTAGCCCTGTATCGCCGTGTCGATCTGTGACTGGCTGAGCCCGATCGTCGACGGCGTGGTGGTCGTCAGCGTCGGCGAGCCATTGAGGTTGAGCGTCCAGTCGGCGATGCCGCTCTGGATGGTGCTGTTGATGTTGATGAAGCGGGCCGCGATGGTAATGGCGCCGTTGGCGGTGATGCCCTTGCCGGCTTCGCCGGCGCGGGTGGCGGAGTTGAAGCTCGCGGGATCGCCGCCGATATGGTTGAAGCCGTTCACATAGCTCGAAACGAAATCGCCATTCTTGGCCAGCACTTCCACCGAGCCGGCATTGACCGTCCCGTTGATATAGATATTGCCCGCGGCGCTGATGATCTTCACCGCGCCGGCCAGGTTGTCGATCGTCGAGCCCTGCTTGAGGATGATATCAGGCGCGATGCGGGGCGTACTGAGCGAGGAATCGCTGCTCGACGGATTGTAGGAGAGCAGCGAGTCGGGATTGTAGTTCGAGGTGATGCTGACCAGGGGCCGACTGGAGCCGAGGGCCGTCGTTACGGTGCTGAAATTGGAGTAGGCGCCGCCCTGCAGCGCGTTGATTTCACTGTTGGAGGTCACCAGCGCGCCGTTGAGACGAAGGCGGCCGGCGTCATAGGTGGGGATCAGCAGGTTGCCGACCCGCAGGGTATTGGCGGTATTGTTGATGATCTCGATCTTGGCGTCGCCCGGTGCGCTCAGCGAGCCCGTGGCGGAGCCGACCAGGCGATCGGTCACGACCGAGATATTGCCCAGGCGTGCCAGCGTATCGGCCACATTGATCGTATAGGCCATCGGCGTGCCGCTTGTGGTGGCAGCGGTCGCGGCGGTACGGGTGTTGTTGGCAAGGTCGGATGTCAGTGAGTTGATCTGCGTGATGAACTTGGCAACCGAGCCGGTGCTGGACGCGTCGGCGGTAAGGACAGTGACTGCCGCATTTGCCGTCGTTGCGGCGCCGCTCAGGCTGCCTTGCAGTGAAATCACGCCGGCAATGTATCCGTCAGCCGTCGTGAAACCGTTCAAGCCGCGGCCGACCTTGGCCAAGGTTCCCGGGCTTTGGGTGGTACCATTCAGATCGTCGAGACGCTGGGCGTCGGCGCCTGCCCCCGTCGATGCAAGAATAATGAGATTGTTCAGGGCGTTGAGAACGTCCGTGGACTTGGACTTGGCCAGCGCCGCTTGGGTGTCGATGGCCGTGTTATTGAGGGAGATCGTTCCCAGCGCCTGATCGATTATCCCCTGCGCGGCACCAATCCTGGTGCCCGCCGTGGCTGCGTCACCCAGGCGACCATCGATGAGAGCTTGCTGGCGGGCCAGTTGGGCACTCTGGATCTCGATGACCTGCAGCTGGATCGTCGCCTGCTGCAGGGTGTTGTCGGCAGTCCTGAGCGCGACCTGGTTGGCTGCGTCAGTGGCTGCGGTAATCAGGCCGCCAACGGAATCATAGGTCGTTTTATAGATAGCGCTCGACCCCTGCCCGGTCCCAATCAAGGTCGAATGCTTGGAGAAGCCAGCGATCGTCATCAGCGTGGCTCGGGCGTTCGCATCGAGCCCGTTGGTCGGATCCGTTATGGTGCCCTTGAGGCTGGTGCCCCAGTCGTCGAGGTCGGCAATCACGACCGCCTGGGTGGCGGTACTCAACTGGGTCTTCAAGCCGCCAATATCGGTAGTATTCTGCTGCGCGAGAGCCAGCGCGGCATCGCGCGGCGACGGGCCGGCAAAGGTGCCCGGCACGAACACGCCGCTGGTATTGTAGCTGCCCAGGCCAAGCGCCACGAGCTTGTCCTGCAGGAAGCGGATTTCATTGCCGTAGGCGCCGACGGCGATCGGATCGTCCTTGTACTGGGCCTGCAGATCCTTCAGCTCGCTCAGGCGCTTGAGGATATCTGTGCCCACCGGATCCGGTCCGCCGATGGTGTAGTTGATATTGCCCGAGGAGACAGTGCAGGCCTGGGTCGAGATCGAGCAGTTCGACTGGTAATTGAGAACCAGCGTCTGGTAACGCTCGATGCCGGTGGCAACGAGGCCATTGATGGTGGCGGTGCCCATGCCGGTCGTGCTGACGGTGCCTCCGTGATAGTCGAAGGTCACATCGCCGCCGCCGAAGGCATTGGAGATGGCGCTGGCGGCGGCCGCGAGGGCTTCGCGATAAATGTCCTTGCCGGTGCCAACTGCCGACGCATCGATGGTGCCGCGCACGGCGCGCAGGGTGATGTCGCCGGCCGCCAGCACGCCCTTGAGCGTCGTTGGATTGGCGGGATTCTGCGAGTCGGCGACGGTGAGGTTGGAATTGACCACGACGGTGCTGCGCGCGTCGGGCGTCGTCGAAATCGGGATCGCGGTCTTGTTGAACAGATCGACCGTGGTGCGAACGCTGAGCCGCGCGGCTTCGCCAAGTAGGCCCGTGCCGGCCGAGAGGGATATAGTGCCGCTGGTGGGAATGGCGCCAACAGTGGTCGGGAAAGTACCCTTGGCGGCCATCAGCGTCGCGCCGGTACCGATGCTGACGGTGTTGTTGCCCGTATAGGTGGCGTCGGCCGTGCCCGAAGGAGCGCCGGCCAGACCGTAGGTGGTGGCGGCCGAGCGCAAGTCGATATGGGTGCTGCCCCAGGCGGCCATGGCGATGTCGCCGAGCGAAACGATGGCATTGGTGCCAGCGCCGATCGCCGCCGTGGCATTGGAGACCACTGTGGCGCGGACGTCGGAGTCGGCGAGCGCAATGGCACCGCCGGAATCCAGCTTGGCCTTCTGGTGCACGATGGTTTCGTTGAAGGCTTCGATCTGCACATTGCCGAGGTTCGATCCGGCAGGGACCACCAGGATGTCGCCATTGGCGCCAATCGCGGCAGTGGTGGCGTGGGTCACAGTGACGGTGCTGCTGCCGGCGGGCAGATTGACCAAGCCGCCGGAACCAGAATCCACATTCCAGGCGGCGGTATCGGGGTTGTAGGCCACTGGCGTAGCGGCGCCTGGACGCAGGCTGAATGCCGACTCGTTGAGGAAGAAGTTCTTGACCGCGCTCAGCGCCTTGATGGCGAGGCTGGCCGAGCGAACCCGAGCACGGTCGTCCAAGATGGCCTCGACCGTGCTGTTTGCGGTGTGGGAAATGGTCGCTCCGCTGGCGCCCACCACTGCAGCCTGGACGCTATCGACCTTGCCCGCAAAAGTTGTGGTGTGGTCGGCCCGAAGCTCGAGCTGGCCGCTGGCCTGGATGGTGTATTGCGCGGCGGAAGCCGTGGTTTCGGCGAGGGCGCGCGTGATGTTGAGCGAAATGGTGCGGGCATTGGCCGCCGCACCGGCGATCAAGCCGCCGCTACCCGACGTAGTATTGGCCTCGTTGCGGTCCTGGCCCTCGGCCACGATCCGCACATCGCCGCCCTGGACACTGATCATGTCGCGCAGGATCGCCTGGGACACGGTGGCGGAGCGCGCCAGCGAGGTATTGGCACCGACAGCCAGGATGCCGAAGGCAAATCCTGAGGCGTCGGCAAGCTGAGCGGTGTTGGTCTGCGTCGCCGCACGAATGAGCCCAGAGGCGCGCAGGGTGCTGCCGGTCGCGAGGACATTGGCGCTGGAATTGTTGGTGGCTTCGGCTTCGGTCGCGGTGAGGCCCACAAAGGCGCCAGACGACCCCGAGGCCGAAGCGGACACGCCGGGGGTGCTGAGAATTGGCGCCACCGAGGCGGCAAGATCGACACTGCCTGCGTCGATCAGGCTACCGCCGGAAATCGTGGTGGAGACGGCCTCGGCGACCTTGGCCTTGGCGAGCGAGCCGCCCGCGGCAAGCAGGCCGCCCAATGCCAGGCCTTGGGCGGTGGCTTCGGCGCGGCCGCCCGACTGAGATGCAAAGCGCGCATTGTTGAGGGCGTAGATCGTGGCTTTGTTGGCCGAGGTCGACACTGACGTGGTGGAGTTCGCTTCGGCCAATGCGCCGAGCGCAGCGATACCGATGCCGCCCGAGACGGCCTTGGTTGTGGCCTTGGCCGTATTGGTGCTGTTGGCGGTGACGGCGACGCTTGCCGCGCGTGCCCCGATGCTGCCGATGGTCACACCGGTACCAGCTAGCGTATCGAGCTTGGCTTCGACCAGACCACCGAGATTGACGGCGGCGTAGGACAGGCCCAGCGCCATCGAGCCGCTGAGGGCCGCGCCGCGCGTATCGGCGGTGCCGGTGCGGATTGCGGCAGCGTTGACGATGACATCGTTCGATGTGCGCACGGTTGCGCCAGCGATCACGCTGCGTGTGATGGAATTGTCGGTGATGATCGCGATCGCGGCCTGGGCAGCGACTGCCAGGCCAACAGTGCCGGCGAGGCTGTAAACGCCCAGGGTGTGCGTGGAATTGGCATCGACTTTGAGCGAACCGACATTGAGCGTCGATACACCCGAAAGCTGCGCCGTATTGGTGCTCTCTACCGTGACGATGCCGATACCGGCACCGAGGCTGACCACGCCGACGGCCACGGCCCCCGCAAGGGTCTCGGTGTTGAGCGTGTCGCGTGTGGCAATATTGACCGCACCGCCCGAGGTGATCGTCGCATCGCCGATGCGGGCCGAAATCCCCGCGACGCTGGTGGGTGCGAGGGAGAGGGTGACGCCGGCCTTGGCGGCGCTGGCGGAGACGCCGACATCGCGCACGCGCTGATCGCTGGACGCAGCCAGCACCGAACCGGTGGTATTGTCGCTGAGCTGGCCCTGCACATAGCCGAGCATGTCACCGCCCGAATTGATCTGCGTGCTGCCTTCGCTGCCGACCGCGATGCCGTCGCCGATCGAATAGACCGAGACGCCGGCCGCGATACCCGCCAGACCCGCCGAAGCGCTGATGACGGTCGAGCTGGTATCGATGTTTTGCAGGGCAAGCACATCGACGCTGCGATTGGCCTTCACGACTGCCCCGTCGGCTATGCCGGCCGCGGTGGTGTTGCGCAGGATGCCGATATCGACGGCACCCGACACGCCCGCGCCCAGGCTGACGGCGACGCCACCATCGATGGCGGCGATGCTGCTGCTGTTGCGGGCGACGACCACGACGTCCTGGGCGGCATTGGCGCCCGTATTGGTGGCATTGATCTGCGCGTCGGCGCCGATGGTCGCCATGGTGGCAATATCGAGCAGTTGCAGGGAGACGGCACCGGCGACGCCGGCATAGAACCCGCCTGCCCCGGCGATGCCCAGCGTGAACATGCTCTCATTGCTGTTGGCCGAAACCACAACGCCGCGCGCCGTGCGGGTGCCGCTGAAGCTGGTGCCATCGCGGACGGTGACGTCCGCACTATTGCCCAGGGCGGTGACCACGGCATTGGCGGCTATGGTGGCGCTAGTGCGCTTGGTCAAGACGCCAAGCGCAATGCTGCCGCCAACACCGGCGCCAACGATGTCGATCGCGGCGGAACCGGCGAGCGCCGCGGAACGGGTGATATCGTCGGCCAGGACGACGACGTTGCCATCGGCATGGACGATGCCGCCAATGCGCGCTTCAGTGAAGGAGTCGAGGACAAGCACCGAGAAACCACCGGCGACGGCGGCACCAGCAGCAACCGCCGCAGCGGCCGCGGCGCCCGCATAATCCTGGGTGGAACGGGCGGTGACGACGACGTCGCGCTTGGCGTTGACCTGGGCCGAACCGATGGTCGCGCTGGTAATCGGCTTGATGAACGAGGTTTCGACGCCAGCGCCGACACCCACGGTGCCGATGCCGACCGAGCCGGCAACGCCGATGCGATAGACATCGCTGACCGCCGCGACAGTGACCGACTGGTTGGCGCCGGAACCCCCGGCATTGTCGATATTGATCCTGGCGCCGTCTTCAATGCTGGCGGTGATGTTGGACAGGATGACCGGCACGTTGCCCGAGACCGCGATGCCGGCCGTACCGCCACCGGCAGCACCGACGACGAGCGAGCGCACGGCGTTCTGCCCGGAGGCATTGACCACCACGCCACGGGCGATGGCGGTCGTCGGGGTGGTTTTGCGCTCAAGCACCAGGAGGCGCAGGCCTTGGCGCAGCGCTTCGTCCGCCGTGGTGACTTCACCGTCGCTGCCGGTTGCGGCGCTGTAGCCGGTGGTGCCTGGTGCGGTAATCTTGGGCGCGGTGCTGGTGCCGAAACCCCCAAGAGATGCAGCATAGCCGGTGACGTAATTGACGCCGGTGCCGAGACCGAGCGCCGTGACGCTGGCGCCCGAACCGATGCGGGCCGTAGTGGTGGCATGAATGACCGCGACGGCCGCCGAAGCGCCGACCGCTGCTGTGCCGCTAGCGCTGAGAGCACCGGTGAGGAAGGAAATATCGACATCGTCGTCGGCCAATACGGCGACGTTGTTATCGGCCAAGACCGTGGCATTGCTGCCGATTTCGGCTGTCGTGGTGTTGACCATCGAATAGACGCCCAGCGCACCGGCAAGGCCGGCCGTGCCGCCAATGCCGACACCAGCGGCCAGCGTGCGGGCGGTTTCGCTGCTACGGGCAGCGATGCGGACATCGCCGGAGTGAACCAGCGCATTATCGGCGATGGCGGCGCGCGTGGTCTTGATGATCACCCCGACGCTGGCGCCGGCACCGGCGCCCACAGTGCTGGCACCCGCGGCTGCGCCGGCCAGGCTATCCAGCGTGGTCAGGTCTTCGGCTTCGATGACCATGCCGGACGGCTCGGTAGTCTGCCCGACGCGGGCATGCGTGCCGACATAAGCCTCGGTCTTGGTACCGAGCACATAGACGGCCGCGGCGACGCCGACGGCGACGTTGTTGGAAGCGGCGCCTGCAGCGGTAAAGGTCTTGGCGTTCTCGCTCGCCTTGGCGGAGAGGCCGAAGGTGCCGCCGGCATTGATGGTGACCGCATTGGCAAGATTGTCGGCGTTGGCCAGCGCGGCGCGCGTGACGTTGTTGATGGTAACAACGGAGGCGGCGCCACCGACACCAGCCGTGCCACCCGCGGCAGCGCCACCGGCGACGCTGAGTGCGGTGAAGTCATTTTTGGAGTCGAGCGCGATATTGCCGGACGCGGCGATGCTGGCGCGTTCATCAACCAGCGTTTCGACGGTATTCTGCGTGGTGACGACGGTGGCGACGCCCGCAACACCGACATCGCCGCCCCCAGAGGCCGTGATGCCGAAGACCTGGACGTCCTGGCCCGCCTTGGCGAGCGCGGTGACGGAGCCAGCGGTCACGGACGTGCCGGCCGCGAACAGCGCGCGGTTGGTGCCGGAGCTGACGATCACCGCGCTGGATACGCCGACGCCGACGCTCTTGCTGACCACGATGCCGCCGGCCATGGCCTTGGAGGTGAGATCGCTCTCGGACTTGAGAGTGACGGCGCCGGTCGTGGTGACGGTGGTTTGTGCCGTGGAGCCGTTCACATTCAGGCTTCGGCCAATGCTGGCATTGGCGCTATCGTCGAACGACAGGACCGCGAACGAGCCCTGAACCGCGACGCTGCCGGTGGCGGCCGCGCCGCCCATGGCTTCGGCGTAGTAATTGGAAGCGCCCAGCAGTTCGCCCAACTGTAGGCGCGTCTTCAGATCGTCGAAGTTGGTAAAGGTGAAAACCGAGGGCTCATTGACCTTGCGGTTATTGGTGGTGACGGCGAGGCTGGCGCTGGTGACGCTGGCGCCGGCGCCAACCGAGGCACTCAGGGTGTGCTGCGAGTAGATGGAGGCGATCGAGGCACCGACACCCACATTGCCGCTGGTATAGGCGCCAGCCAGCGAACGTGCCGACAGCTTGCTGGAATTGTCGACGGCGACATTGACGGCACCGCCGCTGTTGACCGCGACATTGTCGCCAATCGCGGCCTTGGCGCTGGATGTTGAGATGGCGACAGCCAAAGCGCCGGCGACGCTGACCTTGGACGAGGAGGCGCCCGCGATGGCAACCGCAGTCGCCTTGTTGATGAAGGCCGGGGCGGTGTTTTCGCTGGTGGTCGCGGTGACGGCGACGCTGCCGGACTGGTTGATGCGGCTGCCATCGGCAATGGTCGCCGAGGTCGAATTGTTGATGATGCCCAGCGCGACGCCGATGCCGACGCCGACCTGGCTCTGGCTGTTGACCGCCAGGCCACTGCCGCCGGTGGCCATGCCGACGGTGTTGGTGGCGCCAATGGTGACGGCGCCCGTGGTGTTGACGGTGACGCCCTGCAGATTGGCCGAGACGACGTCCTGCGCCGCGGCGACGCCGACGGCGGCAGCGACGGTAACCTTGCCACCGCCACTGGTGCCCTGCTGGGAGTTCTTGGTTTTGTCCAGGGTGTCGGCGCTGGCTGCCGTGCCGCCCGTGGTTTCATTCTTCTTGGGATCGGCGTCGCTGAACTGGCCGCCCTTGGCGGTCGCCGTTGCGTCGGCCGTGTAGGTTCGGATGGAGCTTGCGGTGATGGCAAGCGATGCCGCGGTGACATTGCGCGCCAGGGTCGCCGACGTGGTCGACGTGTTCGACAGCACCGTGCCCTGTGCGCCGGCACCCAGAATAACGGCTGCGGCAGCACCGAGGCCGACCGAGCCAGACTTGGTATTGCCGTCGGCTTCCGCCAGGTGATCGCCGCTGCTGGTGGCCGAGACCGAGACTGCGCCCGCAGTGGAAATCGCGGTGCTGCTGGTGCCGATGCGGGCGGTCGTGGTGTCGTTGAGCAGCGCCAGGGCGACGACCGCATCAATGGCAACGCCACCAGCGGAGCCGGCCGCCGACTTGGTGGTGGTTGAAACCGCGCTATTGGCGCTGACGGCAAGGCCCGCGCCATTGCTGAAGCTGGCGCCATCGGCCAGCGTCGCGCTGGTATTGGTGGTGACCATATTGAGCGCGACCGAAGCGCCGACGCCCACCTTGCCACCGGTTGCGCCGGCCTTGATCGGTTGGGCGCTGGCGGTGATATTCATGCGCGTATCGGCCAGGATGACCGAGGCGCCGGTTCCGGCATTGACCGTAGCGCCAGCGGCGATCAGCGCGCTGGTGCGCACGTCAGCGACGTTCAGCGCCAGGGAGCCGGCAATGCCGACCTTGCTGCCGCCGGCGCCCGAGGCCGCTGTCGCGCTGATGGTATCGATATCGGGAGTAGCCGTCGCGCCGAACTGGGTGGCGGCAACGGTGACACCGTTGGCAACATGAGAGGCTACGCCGAGACGGGCCGTATTGGTCTTGTCGATGGCGTTGACCGCCACCGCCACGCCGATGCCCACCTGCGACTGGCCCGAGGATCCGCCCGAGCCGCTCGACGCGCCCACGGCACTACCATCGGCCGTGATGGTGCCGCCGGTGGTATTGGCGCTGGTGATGGACAGAGTGCCGCCGGCATTGATGGCGACGGCATCGGGCACTTCGGCAATCGCCGAGGACGTGGTGACATTGATCGCTGCTGCGGCGGCGACCGAAAGCTTGCCTTCGCTGGTCTTGGCCGACCGAGCATTCCCGTTGGCAACGCTTTGGCTGGTGGCGCCCTGCTGGGTCGAACTGCCGACATTGGCCGTCGTCTGTTTGCTCTTGGCGCCGGTGAGCTGGTCATTGACCTTGCCATCGACGTCCTTGTCGCCGGCCTGGGCCTGGCCGCTATCGCCTGCCGGCTTGGCGCCGGCAGCACTGGCTTCGGCGGACAGCGTACCGACCGACTTGTTCTGAGCGGTGAATGAGACATTGCCTGTCGTAGTCAGCGAGCGGGCCGTGGTGGCCGAAACAGTGTCGTTGACCAAAGCTAGCGCCAGGCTGGCGCCGATAGCCGCTGTGGCGCCAGTCGCGGCGGCGGCAGCCTTGGTGGTGGTGGTGGCCTGTTGCACGGCGCTCACGGCGACCGATCCGGCCGACATGGTGGCACCCGTGCCAATGCGCGCGGATGTGGTGTTGCCGATGAGATTGAGGCCGAGCGCCGGCGTTATCGACACACCGCCCGAGGCGCCCGCCTTGCCTTCGGCCACAGAGGTGAAATTGCCGTTGGCGTTGAGCGATACCGCGCCCGCGCCGGTCAGCACCGCGGTGTCTTCCAGCTCGGCGATAGAGCGGTTGGCGATGATGTTGATCGCCGCCGACACGCCGACGCCGACTTTGCCACCGGTCGCGCCGGTTTCGACCGGGAGTGCCTCGGCAGTGGCCGTCGAGCGGTTGTCGGCTTTGAGGGAGACCGCTCCAGCGCCGGTGATGGTAACGATGGCCGCGGCCGCGATGCGGGCCGAGCTTTCCGTATCGATCAGGTTGAGGCCGAGCGAGCCGGCAATGCCGACCTTGCTGCCACCAGCGCCCGAGGTTGCCGAGGCAAGGTAGGTATCGGTGCGGGTCGCGGTGCTGGCCGGATTGGCGAGCAGCGCTGCGACATCGGCTTTGAGCGCTTCGACGGTGACGGCGCCTGCGCTATAACTGGCGACACCCAAGCGGGCCGTCGTGGCCGTCGCGACTTTGTTGACGGCGACGGCGGCGCCGATGCCGACCTGTGAAGCCGGAACGCCATCGGTGGAGACCGCGGAGCCGCTGGCCGTAACCTTGCCATCGGCGTTGCCGACGGCGCGCACGGTCAATGCGCCGCCAGCGGACACCGCAACCGCGTCCTCGATCTGGGCGACGACTTTGGCAGACTGGACGTTGACGCCGACGGCTGCCGCGACGGAGACCTTACCCTCGCTGGTGGAGGCAGAGCGGGCACCGCCGTTGGCGACGCCGGTGTCAGCCGTGGCGCGCTGATCGGCGCTGCCGACGCCGGCCTTGTCCTGCTTGGTCTTGGCAGAGCCGAGCTGGCCTGTGACCTGGCTGTCGACGTCCGGTTTGCTGCCGGCTGGCGCATTGCCGGTATCATCGGCGGCCTTGGCGCCGCTGGCGCTGGCTTCGACGGTGAGTTCGGAGAGCGATACGCCCATGCCGACCACGCTGACACTACCGGTCGCGGTGACCGATCGTGCCAGGCTGGCCGTGACTGTGTCGTTGAGCAGCGCGATCGCGAGGCCTGCGCCGACGGCGGCCTTGCTGCCGGCAGCGGAAGCCGTGACGGTCGCCTTGTTGGATGCCTGCTGGACGGCGCTCAGGTCGAGCGAGCCCAAGGTCAGAAGGCCACCTGTTCCCACACGTGCCGTCGTGGCATTGCTGACCATGTTGAGGGCCAGCGCTGGCGTCACCGAAATGCCGCCCGACGAGCCGGCTTTGGCCTCGCTTTCGACGCTGAACTCGCCGGTCGCGGCCAGGGTCGTGGCATCGGCACCGGTCAGGACGACGCCATCAGCGACCTCTGCGGTGGCGCGGTTGGCCACCACATTGAGAGCCGCCGAGACGCCGACGCCGACCTTGCCACCGGTCACGCCGGTTTCGGTCGGCTTAGCAATCGCGGCACTGCTGGAGGCGTTGCTCGCCGTCAGTGACAGATCGCCGGTCAGGTCGATCGTGGCCGCAGGCTCCAGCGCAGCGCGGCTTTCGGTATCGATTATGTTGGTGGCCAGGGAGCCCGCGACGCCGACATTCTCCGCTCCGGCGCCGGACGTGGCCTCCGTGCTGAAGACATTACCACTGGCAACCGAGGCGAGCGTTAGGCTGCCGGAGCCTAGCGAGCCGCCGGCCAGCGCCGCCGTGCTGACGCGGGCCAGGTTGATGCCGACCGCCACGCCCACGCCGGTGGTGGAATCGACGGCCGCGCCATCGGCCACCAGTTCCGCGCCTGTCGTGGAGCCGGCCGTGATTGTCGTATCGCCGCCGATGGCGGCTGCAACGCTGGACGCATACTTCGCCAGCGTCGTCGCCGTCAGGTCGGAGATGGCGAGCCCGCCAACCACCGAAACCTTGCCGTCGGAGGTGCTGGCTTCCTGGCCATATTTGGAATCGTCGAGGTACTCGGACGATTTGGAGCCGCTGTCCGGCTCGCTGCCGCCGCCCGCGGCCGCCTGGGCGGTGACCTTCACCAGTGCCGAGGTCTGTGCGTCGATGCTCAGGCTGCCACTGGAGATATTGGCAGCACCCGCAACGATGGCCGAAGTCTCGGCCTTGACGACGCTGACCGCGACACTCGCGCCGAAGCGCGCTGCCTGCGGAACCGCGCTGGCTGCGGAAATAACGGTGTTGTGGGCAGCAAGCTCGAGCGCCCCGGTGGTCGCGACCCGAGCATTGCCAGCGACATTGACCAGCGCCTTGCTGGTGACTGTGGAGACAGCAACCGCGCCATCAGCCGCACTGTTGGGGGGCGCGAGGGACGTGGTCCCAATCCGCGATGTTGCGGTCGCAGTCGCCCGCAACGCGGCAGAAGCCGCAGTGATATCGGCAGATCCGCCGACATCGACCGAAGCGAGCACATTGCTGACCACGACGCCGATGGGCAGCACGCTGAGAGTGCCGGCAGCGCTGGCGGTGGCCTCGGCGCGGAAAATCCCACTGGCGGTGATGGTAGCAGTACCGACAGAGATCGTGGCCTTGGCGGTGGGAAGGGTCAGCAGCAGCAGACCGGAATCCACATTGGCCGAAGCCAGCAGGCTCACATTGTGCCCAGCGATGATCGGCCCGGTTCCGGTGCCGGTCCCGATGACGATCCGGGACTCCCCGCTCGTCGTCCGCGTGGCCGTGAGCGTGATATTGCCGCCCTGGGCGCCTGAGCCATTAGTGACGTCGGCCTGGAGGCGAGCGCCGTCCGCAATGGTGATCAGCGGCGCCGTGATCGAGATGTCACCCGACGCTCCAGTGGCGCTGCGGGTATCGATGACGCCATTGGCGACGACGGTGATCGAATTATCGGCCTGCACCACCGCATTGGTGCCGTTGAGCACGATATTGCCGCTGACGCTACCGGTCGCACCAGGCGGGAGCGTGCCGATGTAAAGGTCAAATGGATCGAACAGCAGCGTGCCTGCCGCGCCACGCTCGGAGTCCAGATCGACGGCGATCGAGCGGATGATCGCGGTCTTGCCGCTGAGTTCGACGAAACCGCCGGCGCCAATGCCGGTGCCGCGCGCCGTAAACCGGGCATTGTCCGCCACCAGCAGCGTATCGTCGGCGATGACCTCGATCGTGCCACCGCCGCCATTGACGCTGGCAGCATCGGCGGACAGCCTGGCGGTTCCATCGACGGTGATATTGCCGCCCGAGCGGATCTCGATGCTGCCGCCATGGCTGTCGCCCGTGCCCCTGGCGCTCGCGTCGATCACGCCGGCAATATGGGCATTACCGGAGGCGACGATGGAGATGACCCCGCCGCGCATGGCCAGCGCCGTGCCTTCGACGACACCGCCGGTATTGACCGCTGAATCCAGGATTTCGCGATGGGTGGCAAGGCGCCCGTCGATGCGGATGGTACCGCCGTCGAGATTGACGTCATGACCCTGGAGGGACACGCCGCCCTTGGCATTGATGGTGCCGGCGATGGAAATGATGCCATCGGCCGACAAGGGCACTACGCCGCGCAGCAGGTTGGCGGCCAGCGTATCGTTGATGCCGCCATCGGGACGGATCACGTTTTCGATGAAGTCGCTGGTCGGAGTGGTCACCGAGAGCGAGCCGACATTGACCACGCCATTGGCGCCGACGATGAAGCCCTGGCTGCTGGCAAAGAAAATATTGCCGCCGATCTGGCCGTTCTTATAGGCGTTCAGCACGCCATCGATGACGACCGGTCCGTTGCGGACGATATTGACCAGATTGCCGGCGCCATCGGGCACGTACATATCGACGCGCGTATTGGCGGCCTGCTGGAAATCGGAGAACGAGTTGAAGCCGGTGCCGTTGGCCACCGTATTGGTGGTGATCGAGGTCTGGTTTCCGCTGACGGTGACCTGGGTCTGGGTGCGACCATCGGCGACGATATTGTTGCCGCCACCGAGATTGACCGCCTGCGCATAGCCGGGCGCGGCGCCAGCCATCACGGCGACCATACCCAGTACAAGTGGGCTCGCCCCGGCCATCAGGCCGGAGCGAGCAAAGATCGCCGGGAAACTTTTCGCGGGGGGTGCAGACGCAGCGCTAGGTCTCCGTCTGCTCATGATCGCTAGAACTGCCCTGGCTTGAGCTGGAAGATGTCAGGATTGGTGGAGTCTTCCGCATAGAGCAAAGCCAGGCTGAGCGGCGTCAGCACGGGCTGGCTGTCGCCAACCTTGTCGTAACTTCCCTGCAGCAACAGCACCGTGGCGTGCTTTTCGCTATCTTCGCCCCGGAACAGCAGAATACCGTCGTTGAGCACGATGCCGCTGCGAACGGTTTCGGGGACGTAGCCGGCGGCGGCGAAATAGGCCACGAGCACGTCGCCATTGGCATAGAGCCGTTGCGCATCGACTGCCGGGTCGATTTGTGGGCTCCACGAAATGCCGACCTGGATCAGTTTGCTGGAGGCATAGCCAAAGACATAGGAGACCTCCGAAATCCCGCCCTCAGGCAGCACGTCTGGCGCCTTGATGGTCAGAACCTTCGTGCGCTCGACAGTGTTGGAACCAACAACGATGGCATCCTCGCCGAGCGCGAAATCGGTCTTGATTGCTGCTCGAACCGCAGCTTCATCCATGCCGAATTGTGCGGAGCGAAATCCCGATACGGAGAGCGGCGCAGGAACGGCAGCGGCCGGAGCTTCCTGGGCAATACTGTAGGTGGGCGCCAGCAGAACAGCGCTCGCGACAAAAAGGGCCGCACCGATAAGGCGCAAGGCGCCCCGCTGCAGCCCGACAGATACGCGGTGAAACAAACCAGCCCCCTCATTCAAGTGGTGGACTGATTCCATGGATACGGAACCGAGTCCATATTCAATTTACGATCGGTAAACCCCGCCCGTTCACATTTGTTTAACAAGGTTAAGCTTGCGTGGGCCTCGGCGCTAATTTGTCAATCGCCGCGAGGCTAAATAAATGCGCAAAGATCGGCTTCAACATCTTATCGCGATGAAGTGCCGCAAGCTTTTCCTGGTCCAGCGCATCGAACGCCTCTTCGTCCAGGACCATCAGCCCATGAACCACATTGGAGGCGCCATCGGCCTGCTTGACGTCGAGCGTGACCGAACGGAGCAGGCCCATGGATTGCAGCGTGTCGCAAAACTGGTCGGACCGCAGCGCGGCCGTGCGATAATTATCGGCCAGGGATAGCGCCTGCTTCAACGCATCGGTCGCCTCGCCGCTTTCGGTGAACAAGCGTTGGCCGTCATCGCGGCCCAAACCGGCAAAGCTTTCATCGATGCACAGGATCGGCTCGCCCTCCGGAACATCACCCATGATGAACGGATAGCGGCGCAGATAGGCGGGCAAATAGCCGGCATCCCATTTCCCCGCCGCATCGATAAAGACATTGTTGCCGGGCCTGGTGCCGACAACGAACACGGCAGCGGGACGGGTCGCGCCGGGCAAAAATGCAATGGGAAGATGCACCGCCGCCGCAACGAATTCCTCGCTCAGTGCGGGAATGAGATTGGCGCCCTCGGCAAAAGCAAGCGGCCGATCGCCGCCCGTCAATAGAAGGTCACGATGGGCTGCGCTATCCAGAGGCACGACGCGATTGTAGAAAAGTGGACTGCTCATGCGACCTCGACCCGTTTTGCGCAGCATTGGCATGAGGCACGCACACTAAGCCGTCAAGCGTTAAGCCGCACAGCGTGAAGGACTGGTTATTTGTACTTATAGCCGGCCAATTGCCCCGGGCGAGCGGCCTTGCGGCTGAGACTGCAAGGCCGCCTGAAACCCGGCGAGTGCTTACAAAATCTGCAACGGCAATTGCTGATAGGAGTCCGCCAGCCATAGCGCCAGCTTCATGATGGTGAAGGTCGGGTTGGCGCTGCCGGCGGTGGGAAACACCGCGGCACTGGCGACGGCGACGTTGGGCAGGGCATGGCAGCGCAGATCGGGGCCGACGACCGAGGTTGCGGGGTCGGTTCCCATGCGGGTCGACCCCGAAGGATGGGCGCACGCCTCGGCCTTGTCGGTAATGTAGCCGTAGGGATCGGTTACCGCCGGATCCCACACCAGCGGGCAAAGGTTGTCGAAGCCGGATCGCAGCCAGTACTGTTTCAGGTGCTGTGTGGTGGCGCGAAAGGTCCGCTCGTCGGAAGCGCGCGGCTTCCAGTCAAATCGGGCCTTGGGTACGCCGAGGCGGTCCTTGCTGTCCGACAAGGTGATGCGGTTCTGCGCATTGGGAAGCTGCTCGATTGACGTCATCAACCGAAAGGCTATGCCGGGAGGCACATAGAGCTGCTTGTGCACCAGCCGCCAGAAGGCGCCTTTGGCAATCAGCCTGAAATCCTTCATCGCCGAGCCGACCTGCCTGAACTCGACTTTTCGCTGTTGCAGCCCGTGGGCAATGCTCTTGATTGCCGCCAGGCCACTATTGGCCAGGTCCATCGAAACATAGACGAACGCACTGGAAACGGCCTCGCTTTCCTGAGCGCCGTGCGACAGCTCCAGATGCAGGTCGCGCCGCGTCCCCTTGACGAACCGGTAGCTCAGCAGATGGTTGGTGAGCGCTGCCCGATGACGATCGACCAGCGCAACTTCGGCCTTGAGGTGGTCCTGGAAGTAGCGTCCCAGCGCATCCGTGCCCGCAAAGGCATGCCGGTCGCTGGCCTCATCAAGCAAGAGCAGCAAGCGCGTGGATTCTATGGTGCCCGCCGCGATGACGAACTGATCCGCCGTTACCTCGATCCGGCGCGCCGTAAGACTTTGCGCCTTGAGTGCCATCAGCCGGCCGGCCTCCCGGTTTAGGCCGAAGCCGCCGACGGTCGCGTTAAGCCAGACCGTTACGTACGGACTCGACCGGAGCTCATCCCCCAGCATGGTGACGATGTTGCACCGCTTGAAGGTTGGGCACTTCGCCCAGCGGGCCTTGAAGTCTTCTTCGTTGGTGGTCAGCAGTCCCGATAAGCCGGGGGTGATTGAATCGATCTCATCAAAGGAGTCGTGCCCCACCGAAAAGAGCGCCTCCAGTTCCTGCTGATAGCCGTCCAGCACAATCTGGTCGATGGGCCATTGGGGCTGAGCGATATGGTGGCGAGTGCTGCTATCGGCCGGGCTGATCGGTATCATCCGCCCGCCCCAGCGCGAGGACGAGCCGCCCAGGCCGCGATAGCGTCCAGTCAGCGCCCGCGAATAGCGCCGGTCCGGATCGTCGATTTCATTGAGGGCATGAATTTCCGGATCGAACCGCAAGCTGCCGCTTTCGAGCACGATGACCTTGCGCTTGCGGCGAGCTAGCCTGGTGGCCAGCAACAATCCTGCAATGCCCGCTCCCACCACGCAAAACGACGCCGTTTCACTGACGTCTGGGCCAGTTACTGACAAATCAAGGATGGCCATCAGGTCCCCCATGGCAAGTGCCGGCAAATCCTAAGCTGACATCACGGGGATGTGTTGTGCACACTATGGGATGGCGACGGCATTACTTCGAGCTATCGCTCAACCATGATCGGGTTATTGTCGACGACGGCCGGCAGCCGCACTCTTGCGGGCGAAAACTGCACCAGTGCCACGGCGTGACCTGGCCGATCGCGGGAGAATTGGCCATGGTTCAGCCGCCCAGAGTGAGTGTCATCATCCCGCATCTGAACGAACCCGACGATTTGCGGCTGTGCCTGCAATCGCTCGATGCGCAGCGGACCCAGGACCTCCCCTTCGAGATCATCGTGGTCGACAACGGTTCGCGCGACATGCCCGACTTTGCCCCGACCTCCTTTCCTGGCGTGCGGCTGCTGCGTGAAACCACCCCGGGACCGGGCCCTGCACGCAATCTCGGCGCAGCCATGGCGGCGGCGCCGATCCTGGCTTTCATCGACGCCGACTGCATCGCCGCCAAGGGTTGGCTGGCCGCAATCGTGCGCGGCTTCGACGAGCGTCCCGAGATCGATTTCGTTGGCGGCGACATCCGCATCCGGCCCGCTGCAGTGGAACGGCTGACCGCGGTCGAGGCCTATGAGAATATCTACAGCTACCGCACGCGCTATTATGTCGAGCACCACGGCTTTGCTGCCACCGGCAACATGGCGGTGCGCAGCGACGTATTCCGCTCGGTCGGCCCGTTTGGCGGTATCGGCACCATGGAGGACACCGAGTGGGGCCAGCGCGCCACCTCCATGGGCTACCTCATCGCCTACCTGCCGGACGCTCGCGTCTATACGCCCTCATGCAGTTCCTTTGCCGAACTGGCGCGGCGTTGGGATCGTCACGTCGCCCATGAATTCCGCGAAATCCGCGGCGCGAAGTGGGGAAAGCTGCGCTGGCTGGGCAAAAGCGTGGTCATGGCGGCGTCGCCTCCGCTTGAGCTGCTGCGCATCTGCAAGTCGGATCGCGTCGCCAACTGGCGCGAGCGCCTGTTGGCGCTGGGCTGCGTCACCCGCGTCCGGCTCTACCGTGCGCGCCGCATGGTGGGGCTGGTCTGGCACGACAATGCCGCCGGCATGGTGGACATGTGGAACCGGGAAAACCGCTGATCCGGCCGCTGCATCAATCGGACTAGATCACTCGGTTCGCCGCCTCATCCGATCTGCCGGGCCTCCATCACATGAGCGAAGTGTGCCCTTTCGGGGCTCATGCAACTGTTGGCAGGCAGGCGATCTGCAAGTTTGGCATCAAGGCGAGGAACCAAGAATGCTGCAGGATTTGATTGGACACTCCAACGACAACATCGCCCGAAGGGGGTTCGACCGGATCGAAGCGCTGGACCCCAAGCTCGCCTCGGCCCGCGAGCGGCTACCAGAACTGTGCGATCTGGCTGTCAATGGGTTGCGGCGCATGGCCCTGCCCGATCTACACTTCCCCCATACCATGCGCGGCGTCGGCAGCCGGAACGGCTCCGGGGTGATCCCCGAAGGCGATAACCTGCGCTACACGATCAACGTCGCACAAGGCCTTGCCTGGACCTCGGAAACCGAGCAGCGCAGCGTGCTGGGTGGCAAGACGGCCGTTGACCTGGCGCTTTCCTGTATCCAGCGGGCGGCAAAGTCTGGCGAGCCGGGCGCGATAGCGCTGGCGGCCTGGGCTGCCGCTGAAACGGCGGGCGTGTTTGCGGGCGATCTGTTTAGGTTGCTCGAAACCAGCCTGAGCCATGACAAGTCCATTCAAACGGTTTCCTGTGCCTGGGCACTGACCGCAGCACTTGCCGCCCGGCATCTTGGCCCGACGGCCGAGGTGCAGCGGCTGGCCAGCCGGATACTCTTGCTGCATGCCCAGTCGGACAGCGGCCTGTTCCGCCATTTCACTCCAGCGAGCGCGGCCGGCTTTGCGCGCGGCCATGTGGGCTGCTTTGCCGATCAGGTCTATCCGATCCAGGCGCTGGCGCGGCTGGGCTACATGGATGGCGATCGCGTGGCATTGCGTGCAGCAGAGGCTTGCGCGGCGCGGATCGTTGCGCTGCAGGGAGAAGCTGGTCAGTGGTGGTGGCATTACGACACGCGCGACGGCAGCGTGGTCGAAGGCTATCCGGTCTATAGCGTGCACCAGCATGCCATGGCCCCGATGGCGCTGCTCGACTTGTATGAGGCTGGCGGCGTCGATCATCGCGCTGCCCTCGCCAAGGGCCTGGCGTGGCTCGATCGACGTCCCGAAAACGATGAGCCGATGGTGTCCCCCGAAGATGGCGTCATCTGGCGCAAAATTGGCCGCGCCGAGCCGCCAAAGCTGGTTCGTTCGGTAGCCGCCGTCACCACAGCCCTCAGCACCGGCTGGCACCTGCCCGGCCTGGACATGGCCTTCCCGCCGGTCAAGGTCGATCGGGAATGCCGGCCCTATGAGTTTGGCTGGATGCTCTATGCCTGGCGCTCGCGCGGCGTGGTGCACGCGCTTCGCAATCAGCCTCGCCGATATTGAGATTGGTGGCCCGGCGGTTCTCGCCGGGCCACACTCTTTTCGGCCTAGGGCTCGCGCAGGCTCTCGTCGAGCCCGCGGATCAGCGGATAGAGGAAATAGGATATCACGGTGCGATCGCCGGCATGGATCTCGGCCGACACGGTCATGCCGGGCAGCATCCGGAACGAGACCGGCACCTGCCGCAACGCGCCCTGCCCCAATGCAATGCGCACCTTATAGAACGCCGCTCCGCCCTGCGGGTTGTCGCCGGCCTGCTTGGCGAAAGAATTCTCACTGATGGAAATGACCTTGCCCTCGATGGTGCCGTGCTCCTGGAACGGGAAGGCGTCGAATTTGATGCGGGCAAGATCGCCGGTGCTCAAATGGCCGATATCGTTGCTGGCGACGGTGACCTCGGCTTCGAGGGGCACATTCAGGGGCACCAGGGTGATCAAGGGTTCGGCGGGCTGCACAACCGAGGCCACCGAGCGCTGAGCCACTTCCAATACCGCCGCATCGGCTGGCGCCGTGAGTTGGGACAACGCTTCGCGCAGACTGACCTTGCGCAATTCCTCGCTGGCGCCCGCCTGCTTGTCCTGCAGGTCCACAAGGGCCTCGAGCAGCACGCGGCGATAGTCCTCGACATAGTTGTGCCGCTCGGCCTTGGTCTGGTCGAGCTGCTGCTCGGCGGCGTCATACTGTCCGCTCAAGCGAGTCAGCGACACCTGGATGTCGAGGCTGACGTCTTGAGATTGCAAGAATGTCAGGCGCGAACCGTTGCCGGTGTCGGCCAGCGAGGCATGCATGGTATCAATCTCTTGGAGGCCCGCCAGCCGTTTGCCCAGCATCGCCTCTTCGGACTTGGTCGCCTGCAGCACCGCTTCGCCATGGGCGATCTGGGCGTCGAAATCATCAAGCTTGGCCTGGTATGCGGCCAGGCGCTGTGCCGCCAGTTGCGCCTGCATCAATGCCTCGGGTGACGCATCGGGCGGGGGCGCGTAGACGGTGCCGGCAAGCTCGGCCTGCAGCCGATCGATCTGCGCCGCGAAACCCGCGAGCTTGGATTGCAACTGCCCCGCATCCGACGAATTGAATGTGGGGTCGAGCGTCGCCAGCAATTGGCCTTTCTTCACCACGTCACCGGGCTTCACCATGATGGACCGGATGATCGAGGTTTCGAGCGGCTGCATGACCAGCGTCGGCTCGCTGGTCGCCAGACGGCCGGGTGCAACGACGATTTCGTCAATCTTGGAAACGCTGGCCCAATAGATGGCGCAACCGATCGCCGCGGCCACCAGGTAAAGCGTCATCCGCGCCGTGATGGGTGGCTTGCGCTCCTCGAGCGCGATGGCATCGGTCTGGAATTCCATGACGGCGGCGCGCTTGACCGTGGGAACCGGTTTGGGCTGTGGCTTTTTGGCGGGCTTGACCACCCTGAGGGCTTTGACTGGCGCGTTCATCCGACGAGCTTCATCTGCTGGTTCCACAACTGGCGGTAGGTCGTGCAACGGGACACCAATTGACCATGAGGTCCCACGTCGACCAGGCGGCCATGATCCATGACCAGGATCGCGTCCGCGTCCGTCAGCATCGACAGTCGATGGGAAACGATAATCACCGTGCGGCCGGCCGCGATCCCCTTGATGGAGCGCTTCACGATGGCCTCGCTCTCCGGATCGAGTGAGCTGGTGGCCTCATCCAGAATGAGAATTTTCGGGTCGGTGACGAGGGCCCGCGCGATCGACAGGCGTTGGCGCTGGCCACCTGAGAAATTCTCGGCGCCCTCTTCGATCAGCGTGTCATAGCCGCGGGGTAGCTGTTCGATAAATTCGACGGCGCCGGCAAGCTTGGCCGCCTCGACGATCTGCTCGAAGGTCGCATCGGGCTTGGCCGCCGCGATGTTGTCGCGCACGGTGCCGCGAAACAGGAAACTGTCCTGCAGCACCACACCCACGCTGCGCCGCAAATGGTTGAGATCGAGCTCGCGCACATCGTGTCCGGCAATACGAATAAGGCCTTCCTGCACCGGATAGAGGCCCTGGATCAGTCGCGTGACGGTGCTCTTGCCCGAACCACTGCGGCCGACCACGCCGAAGACATTCCCGGCGGGGATTTCGAATGATAGATCATTGAGTGCAAAGCCGGCATCCGGCCGGTAACGGAAAGCGACGTTTTCGAACTCGATGCCGCCGATAAGCTCGGGGCGAAGGCCTTCCGTGCGGCCCGCGCGCTCGATCTTCTGGTTCATCACCTCGCCCAGCATGCGCACCGACAGCGCCACTTCCTGGTATTCGTGCACCATGGTGACAATCTGCACCAGCGGCCCCGATACCCGGCCCGCCAGCATGTTGAAGGCGATCAGCACGCCAACCGTCATGGTCCCATCGAACACATGCAGCGCGCCGATACCGATAATGGCGACGCCCATAAGCTTTTCCAGCAGACCGGTGACGGCCTGCGCGGTGATGGAAATGGTCTCTACCTTGAACCGCGTATTGATGGTTTGCGCCGACCTGTCGTCCCACACCCGGCGCTGCAGCGGCTCCATGGCCAGCGACTTCAAGGTGCGGATGCCATGCACGGTTTCCACCAGCAGCCCCTGCCGGGCGCCTTCGGCGGCGTATAGGGCCGCTAGGCGCTTGCGGAACGGCGCGATCAGCATGGCCACCACGAGGCCAATCAGCGCGCTGAATCCCAGCACGATCATCGCCAGTTGCCAGCTATAGAGCATCAGCACGGGCACGAAGACGAACAGCGACATTGCATCCAGCAGCGTCAGGAACAAGCGTCCAGTCAGGAATTCACGGATGCGGCTCGACTGCTGCATGTGCTTGACCAGCACGCCGGCCGAGGACTGCTCGAAGAAGGTGATGGGCAGGTCGAGCAGATGCCGGAATGTGCGCGTGGCCACCCTGATGTCGATGCGATTGGTGGCGTAGATTAGCAGGTAGCGCCGCAGGAACACGAACACCGCCTCGAATAGCAGCGCCACCCCGACACCGATTGCGAGCACGTAGAGGGTGGAATAGCTTTGGTGCACCAGCACCTTGTCAATCACCAGTTGAAAGAAGATGGGTGTCGCCAGGCCCAGCGCATAGAGAAACAGGGCCGCAATGGCGACATCGCCGAACAGCCGCTTTTGGTGCAATATCTCGGGGATGAACCAGCGGAAGCCGAAGGGCTGCTCCGGGTCGGCGATGGCGTAGCTGCGCTTGGCAAGGAGAATGTCGCCCTTCCAGCGCTTGATGAACTGGTCGAGCGGCACCGCGATCGTTCCGCCCGGCACCTCGGCCAAGGGATCGTAGAGCCGCACGATGGCCGTGCCATGCTCATCGCGCTCGCAACCGAGCACGCTGACCCAGTTGCCGTTTTCAAGGCGCGCCAGCGCGGGATAGGCCCCGCCAAGACGCAGGATACCCCCGCGCTTGATCTTGGTTCGGCGCGCCTTCAGCCCGGCATCGCGCGCCATGCGAAGCATTAAATCGAAACCGACGCCTTCATCGCGAATGGCGTAATCGGCGATGAGCCTATCCGCACTGGTCTCTAAGCCGTGGTGACGCAAGGTGGCCGCGAGACATTCCGGGCCGGTCTGGATAGGGGCCTGCATAGCGGTTGGGGTACCGTTCAGTCGAAATTGGGGGACGCATTGTGGCGGACGCCATTGCCGTTCGGCCTGGGCGCGTTGACGGGGATCACCACGTCGTCGGGCTCGTTGCGACGGATAGCGCCGGCCTCGATCAGCCCGTTCATGGCCTTTTGCAGCACGTCGAAGCTGTTGGCGAACCCTTCGAGCGACATCACGATGCGCTGGCGATGTTCCGGCACCAGTTGGCCCATATCATCGCGCATGGTGGTCGACAGGCTCACCAGGTCAATACGCACGATGGTGCCCGTAACGGTGATTTCTCCGATGGCGTCGGCATAGAGTTCGCCCAGCATAATTCTAACTCCTTATTTGCGCTGCCCTACGAGGCGAGCGAACCGTTGAAAACGACGTCGACGTAGTAGTTGGTGGCGTTGTAGCTGTTGGTCGGGAAGGCGCTGGCACTGCCATAGGCGTAAAGCCCGTTGCCCCCGCTCGTGGCGCTGGATGGCGCAGTCAGCGGGCCCGATGTCACCGCAGAGCCAAACCCATTGCCAGTGGCCGAGTAATTGCCGTTGCTGTGATAGGACACGATGTAGGTTGCCCCGGCGGTGATGGCGATCGGCGCCGCGAAGGAGGCGGTTTGCCACCCGCTTGCGGTTTCGTTCTGGAAGGTCAAGGTGCCCAGATTGGCTCCCGCCGAGCTCCAGAGCGTGCCGGTATGGGTGCCGGTATTCTGGGCGCCCTTGTAGAACCGGATCCCCGAGATCGTGCCCGCCTGGGAGCTGGTGAACTTCATGCCGAGTTCGACGCCATTGGGATCGTTCACGCTGACCGTGGTCGGGGTAGCGGTCGGCGCGAATAGCGAGATAGCACTTGCCGGTGTCGAAACGGTCAGGGCCGCATTGGCCGATGCGGTGCCGCCACGTCCATCAGAAATCGCGTAGCTGAAGCTGGCGGCGCCCACATAGTTGGTGGTTGGGGTGAAGGTCACAATGTTGGTTTGGGCGTTGAACGACACGGTGCCGTTGGTCGCCCCGCTGACGCCGGTGATCGTGAGGGGATCCCCATTGGCATCGGTGTCGTTGGCCAGCAGCGTGGCGGCGGCGATCTGCACCGAGGCGTTGCGCTGTACGGTCAGGCCGCTGTCGTTGGTGGCAACCGGCGCCACATTGGTCGAGCCCTGGTAGTAGACATCGACCCAGTAATTGGTGGCGTTGTGACTGCCCGTGGGGAAGATGGACCCTGCCCCATAGGCGAATACGCCATTGCCGCCATTGACCGTGCTCTGCGGCGCGGTCAACGGGCCATTGGTGGTTGCGGCCGTGCCGAAGTAATTGCCGGTGCCCGAATAGAAGCCGGTATTGGTGTGATAGGAGATCACGTAAGTCGTGCCCGTCGCCACCGCGATCGGATTGCTGAAGCTGGCCGATTGCCAGCCGGAAGCGCTTTCGTTGGTGAACGTCACCGTGCCGAGTTGCGTGCCGGTGCTGGTCCACAATGTGCCGGTATGCGTGCCGGTGTTTTGCGCGCCCTTATAGAAGCGCATGCCGGTTATGGAGCCGCTGGCGGCCACCGTGAACCGCATGCCCAGTTCGACCGAACTGGGATCGTTGATGTTGGCATTGGCGGGCGTGGCATTGGCGGCGAACAGCGTGCTGCCGGCCGGGAGGGCCGCAGTGACCGTTAGCGCTACCCCCGCCGATGCGCTGCCGCCGCGTCCGTCGGCCACCGCATAGGTGAAACTGGCCGCGCCAGTATAGCCCGCGGTGGGCGTGAATGTGACGATGTTGGTCTGCGCGTTGAAGCTGACCGTGCCGTTGGTTCCGCCGCTGACGCCGGTAATGGTCAGCGCGTCGCCGTCCGGGTCATTGTCATTGCCCAGTAGAGCTGACGCCGCGATCTGCAGCGCTGCCCCCTGCTGCGTGGTAAAGCCCGTGTCGTTGGTGGCCACAGGAGGTCGGTTTGCCGGCGCTCCGACGGTCAGCGCAACACTGGCGCTGGCGGTGCCGCCAAAGCCGTCGCTGATTGCGTAAACAAACGAGGCGGCGCCCGAATAGCCTGCCGTCGGGGTAAACACGACGGTATTGGTTTGGGCGTTGAAGGCGACTGTCCCGTTGACCGCGGCCGAGACGCCAGAAATCGACAATGGGTTGCCGTCGGGGTCGGTGTCGTTGGCTAGGAGCGCCGCGGCAGTCAGCGTCAGGGCTGTGCTGTTCGGCGTCGTAAAGCCAGCGTCATTTGCCGCCACCGGCGGTTGGTTGGCGGCGGTGGTCGACGTCATCAACACGTCGACCCAATAGTTGGTTCGGCTATAGGTGCTGGTCGGCATGGCGCTGGTCGTGCCGTAGCTATAAACGCCATTGCTCGCCGCTGGCGCCGTTAGCGGGCCGCTGACCTTGTCGGTGACAAAGTAATTCGTGGTCGAAGCGTAGTGGCCGTTGCTCAGATAGCTTGCCACATAGGTCGTTCCGGCGGCGATCTGCACCGGGCTGCCGAAGTTGACGGTTTGCCAGCCGCTGCTGGTCTCGTTGACGAAGGTGGCGCTGGCCAGCAGGACGCCGGTGCTGCTCCACAGCGAGCCCACATGGGTGCCGGTATCGCCGGCGCTCTTGTAATACCGCAAGCCGGTGATCGAACCCGCAGCCGATGCGACGAACCTGACCCCCAGATTGACGCGATTGGCGTCGCTGCTGGTCAAATCGGTGGGCGTATCGGCCGTCGTGAACAGCGAGCTGCTGCTGAGCGAAGTGACAACGTCCATGTTGACGAAGGCCGAGCCGGTGCCGCCGCGTCCATCGGAGATCGAATAGCCGAAGGTCGCCGCGCCGAGATATCCGGCATTGGGCGTGAAGGTTACGGTCTGCTGCTGGGCATTGAACACCACGGTGCCGCCCGATGCTGCGCCTGCGCCAATGACCGTCAGGATGTCATTGTTGGGGTCGGTATCGTTGGCGAGCAGTTGTGCGAAGGTGAAGACTTTCGCCGTGTTACGCGCAACCAGATAGCCATTGTCGTTGTTGCCGGTGGGCGCCTGGTTGGGGGTCGGGGTCGGGTTGAAGACAACGTCGACCCAATAGTTGCTGCCGCCCGAGGGCGAGGTGGGGAAGGCGTTTTGAGCCCCATAGGTGAAAAAGCCATTGGTGGCTGTCAGCGGCCCGTTGGTGTGCGGGCTGGAGAAGTAGTTCTGCGTGACCGCATAACCGAAATTGCCAAAATAGCTGGCAATATAGGTCGTGCCGGCTGTGATCGAGATGGGGTTGCTGAAGACGACCGTTTGCCAGCCGTTCGGCGACTCATTGGTGAAGGTAGCCTTGGCCAGCAGGGCGCCGGTCGAGGACCAGAGCGAACCGGTATGTTCGCCGGCGTCGAGCGTGCCTTTGTAGTAGCGCAGGCCGACGATGCTGCCCGATTGCGATGAGGTGAAACTCACCCCCACGGTCACTGCATTGTTATCGGCCTCGAACGGGACAGCCGGCGTGTCACCCGGCTGGAACAGCGTTGAGGCTGCTGCCTGGGCGACAGTGACGGTCCTGCCGGCACTCGGCGTTTCCAGGTTGACGCTGTCATCCACTGCACGCGAGCGGATCGTATAGTTGCCGCCAATGCTGGGCGTCCAGGTATAGGTCCAGTTGTTGTAGCCCGTGGCCCGGTGCCAGGTGGCGCCACCATCGGTGGATACTTCGACCACCGCCACCAGTCCGCCGCCCGTATCGGTAGCGGTGCCGCTGATGGTATAGGCTTGGGCCGCGGTCAGGCCGGCAGGCAGTTGGGCAATTGTGGTCGTGGGCGCCACGTGATCCGTGCTTTGCGCGGCAACCGCCAGGCTCTGCATCAGCGTCGCCGGCTGAACGCCCATTTCGGCGAACAGGTTGATCATCGACTGCTGTACGTTTGGGTCGGTCGGCGTCGCCTCGTTGTCGTGGTGGCTGTCGAGGCCCCATGACCAATAAACCGTGCCGGCGCCGAAAACGAGCGCGCCGCTGGGCGCGCGATAAAGCGTCAGAGCGTGCGAGGCCGTGCCTGGCCCAACCGCATTGCCGTAGTCCAGCAGCTTGGTCTGGACGTCGACAGTGGTCGAAGACAGCGGCACCAGTCCGGCAGGGCGGAACCCGTTATCGAGGTCGGAGTCCCACTCGTAGCCCAGAAGGTTCTGGGTCAGTGTGTAGACTTGGCCCGGCTGCAGGTTGGCGACCGCCGTATTACTCCAGAACCGCAGGTTGGACATGTCATAGGGGACATTGATGGCGTCCAGCCGATAGGAATCGACGGTGAAGATCGTGCCGGTCAGTGAGTTTTCAGGATCGCCCGACCCGAACACGGGGTCACGCCAGGTCGAGGTCGTTCCGACCGTATCGGTATTGGCATTGTCCCAGCGTTCCTTATAGGACACCAAGGTCTTGTATGGGGTGCCGGAGCCATCGATGCTGGCCTCCCAGCGGGTTTCCCAATAGACCTCGTTGCCGCTCCAGAACGACAGGTTGACGCCGGCATCGCGGGCGGCCTCGACATTGTCGCGCTGTTCGCCCGACCAGTATTCGTCATGCCCGACCGACAGGAATATCTTGCTGTTGAGCAACTGGGCGGCATCGCGAGCGCTATCGATGCCAGAGATGTAGTCGACGTCGTAGCCGTTCTGCTCAAGGAACCGGATTGCCGAATATTCGGCGCCGAAAATGAAATCCTGCGGCCCCGCCGCGAAGCCGCCATCGCGGGTGATGATCGGCCGGTTGTAGCTGACGGCGCTGGCGCGGCCCGCATGGCCACCCTCGTCGACGCCGCCGTAGAAATTGTAACCGCCCCACCAGTTATAGGCCTGCCAGGTGGTGTCCGAAGTCTGGAAAGTGATGTCGCTCGGTGCGTTATCGTCACGCACGATGAACGGGATCATGTTTTCACCGCCCGAGCCGTCGTGCCGCTCCAGCCGCGCGAAGTAGACGCCCGACATCGCATCCTGCGGAATGGCCCAAGAGGCCGATACGGACCAGTTGCCGGCATCGACGAGCTTTGTCGTAGGGTCGAAAAGCGGTGCCGGCTGAAACTGGGCGACAGCCAGGTCTCTTTCGATCGTGGCGACGCGGCGTGCGCCGTCGCCGCCGTAATAGCCCAGCCGATAGATCTCGATCGTATAGTCTTTGGAATTCGTGTTGATCTTGAAGTCGACGGTGTTGCCGTGGTTGAGGGAGAACTGGGCAGCGTAGCCCTCGATGGTGGGATCCGCCGTCCCGATCATCCACACGCTTTCAGGCGTGCCCTGCTTCTGGTTTTCCAGCACGATGGCGTTGGTGGCGGTCACCGCCAGGGCAGTCACGGCGCTGGTGGTATCGGTCCGCAACGCGGATGTCGTCAGGGCCGGGGCGATCTTGTCGATGCTCGGGGCGATGCTCTCTTCGGGCTGATAGAACATCAGCGTACGCTGCGCATAGCCGGTCGGCCTGCCGTTGGTCGCTGTCGGCCCGCCGGTGCGGACCGAGCACATCGTGCAAGCCCGCCCGGTGCATGACCCGCACGGCGTTGTTGCGGCCGCCGAAATCCAGCTGCCGCGCCAATCCGACATGGCCTTGGCGGTCGCCTCATCGGCCGGCGACGCCGATAGCGCCGCATCGGCGACAGGCGCCGTCGTCAGCACCGAGGCCGGCTCTGTGGTGGTGGTCACAACTTTGAGCGCTACCGATGGCGATGCGGCAGGGACGCTGAAAGCGGCGAAAGGCGTCGCTGTGGTCGTGACGGGGGCTTCGGCGCTTACCGCGGCCGGCACTGCAACGACGGACGAAACCTGCGGCGACCCCACCAGGGCAGATGCGGCGGGCGCAAAGCTCAGGACATTGGTGGCCCCACCGCTATTGCCATACAGTTTGCCGCTATAGCTTTCGTGGCCACCGGCCAGGGTCCGCCGCGGCCCGTCAAAATCTGGTGTTGCGGTGATGGGGGTCGAGGCCAGGCTCGCGGCCCACTGGGCCGCGCTGGTCTCCCGGCGAAAACTGGATGCCGCTTTTGCTTTGACAGTCAGCCGCTGTACCGCCGAAACCGCGGCGCTGCTGGCGAGGTCATGGAACTGTGCGGTCTTGCCACGCACCGAACTGCCGTAGGTTTTCACGTGCGCCCCCTATCTTGATCGCCATCACGATTGCACAGGCGTGGGGGGTATAAAATCAATCGAACGGTAGCTATCGAGCTAGCCCGTTAGGCACTCTCGTCACCTGAGCCATCATGGCGAGCGGCAAGGGTCCGGCCGCTTCATCCTTGGCAGACAGCAAGGGCGGTCCGCTGAGAGGCCAGGCGATACCGATGGCGGGATCATCCCAGTGGATCGAGCGCTCGAGAGCCGGCTCGTAGTAGGCATCGGTCTTGTAGAGCACTTCGCAATCGGTCAACGCCAGGAAGCCATGCGCAAACCCGGCCGGTATCCACAATTGCTTGTGGTTTTCGGCCGATAGCAGAACACCACACCAGCGCCCGAAGGTTGGCGAATCCGCGCGAATGTCGACTGCCACGTCAAAGATTGAGCCGCGCACCGCGCGCACCAGCTTGCCCTGCTGGCTCGGCGCCAACTGGTAATGCAAGCCACGCAGCACACCGGCGCGCGAGATCGAGTGGTTGTCCTGCACGAACGTGTGGTGCTGGCCGGTGAGATCGGCAAAGCCATCGGCGTTGTAGCTTTCGAAAAACGCTCCGCGCTCATCGCAGAACAGGCGTGGCTCGATCACCATCAACCCTTCCAACTGCATATTTTGGGCGTTCATGATAATTGTACCTCCGTGGTCAGGTTGCGCAGATAACGCCCATAGCCACTGTGTTCGAGCGGCGCCGCCAACGCCAGCAGCTCGGCCGTGTCGATCCAGCCTTGCCGCCAGGCTATCTCCTCGGGGCAGGCGATCTTTTGGCCTTGCCGGTGCTCGACCGTGGCGATGAACTGCCCTGCCTCGAGCAGGGAGTCGTGCGTGCCGGTATCGAGCCAGGCGTAGCCTCGTCCCATGACCTGCACATGCAGTTGGCCCCGATCGAGATAGAGACGATTGAGGTCGGTTATTTCGAGTTCGCCGCGCGCCGACGGCTTCAGGCATCTGGCCATCTCCACAACATCGGTGTCGTAGAAATAGAGCCCGGTGACGGCATAATTGGACTTGGGCAGAGTTGGCTTCTCCTCGATGCCAACCACCACGCCGTTCCTGTCGAACTCGGCGACGCCGTACCGCGCAGGATCGTCGACGTGATAGACGAAGATCGTCGCACCATGGTTGCCGCGATCGGCGTTGCGCAGCAGCATCTGGAAATCATGCCCGAAGAACAGATTGTCGCCCAGCACGAGCGCGCTGGTGCGGTCGCCAAGAAATTCCTCGCCAATCAGGAATGCCTGGGCCAAGCCCGCGGGTGTCGCCTGTTCGGCGTAGGAAAAGGAGACGCCCCATTGGCTGCCCGTGCCCAGCAGCCGGCGGAAGCGCGGCAGGTCTTCGGGGGTGGAAATCACCAGCATCTCTCGAATGCCCGCCAGCATAAGGCTGGTCATCGAGTAGTAAATCATGGGCTTGTCGTAGACCGGCAGCAACTGCTTGGACATGGCAAATGTCGCCGGGTGCAGCCGCGTTCCGTTGCCGCCGGCCAGAATGATCCCGCGGCGGCTCATGCTGCCACCAGCTCGGCGACAGTGCGCCCAACGCCCTGTTGCCAATCCGGCAGGGTCAGTCCGAACGCGTCTCGAAGCCTTTTCGTTTGCAGCCGTGAGTTAAGCGGCCGGACCGCGGGGGTCGGATAATCCGCCGACCCGATGGCCTCGATGGCCTCGGGCTCCAGCTTCAGATCCGCTCCCAGCCGGCTCGCTTCGGTCACGACGTGCCGGGCAATGCCGTGCCAGCTGGTCTCGCCGGCGGCCGCGATATGATAGGTGCCCGATTGGGCCTCGTTGCGCATTGTCTGCTCCAGTGCCCGTGCGGTGACGTCGGCAATAAGTTCGGCGCTGGTCGGGGCGCCGTGCTGGTCCGAAACGACCCGCAGGTGATCGCGCTCGCGCGCCAGTTTGAGGATGCTGCGAACGAAGTTCTTGCCCCGTGGCGCGTGCACCCATGAGGTTCGTAAGATCAGGTGCTTGCAGCCCGAAGCCGCAATCGCCTCGTCTCCCGCGAGCTTGCTGCGACCATATTCGTTGAGCGGTCCGGTCGGGCTGGTCTCGGCGAACGGATCGCGGCCACTGCCGTCGAACACATAGTCGCTCGAATAATGCACCAGCCAGCACCCCTGACTGGCCGCCAGCCGCGCCAGCATATCCACCGCCCGGTGGTTTATCGCATCGGCCTGCTGGGGATGCGTTTCGGCGTCATCCACGGCCGTATAGGCGGCCGCATTGACGACAGCGTCGGGTCGGCGTTCTCCCATTATCCGCCCGACGCTGCCGGGATCGCAGAGATCGAGCGCCGCGCGCGGTGCCACGAATACCTCGCCCAATGACGCCAGCGACCGCTGCAATTCCCATCCCACCTGACCCGACCCTCCCAGGATCAAAACCCTCATGTGTACTGCCTTGCGACCCAGTCGCGGTAACTGCCCCCGGTCACGGCGGCGGTCCATTCTCGATGCTCGATGTACCACTGCACCGTCCTGGCGATGCCGCTCTCGAAGGTCTCGAGCGGCTTCCAGCCCAGTTCGGAACGCAGCTTGGTGCTGTTGATCGCATAGCGCCGGTCATGCCCCGGCCGGTCCCGCACCAGCACGATCTGGTCGCTATAGGAGCGACCATCGAGCAGCGGCAGATAGTCATCCAGCATGGTACAGATGGTGCGCGCGACCGCGATGTTCTGCCGCTCCGCATTGCCGCCGATATTGTAGGTCTCACCCGGCCGCCCGTCGGCCAGGACTATGCGCAGCGCGCGACAGTGATCGGCCACATAAAGCCAGTCGCGCACCTGCTGCCCGTCGCCGTAAAGCGGCAAATCCTTGCCGGTCGTCGCATTGTGGATCAGCAATGGAATGAGCTTTTCCGGGAAGTGGTAGGGCCCGTAATTGTTCGAGCAATGCGTGGTCAGCACCGGCAGGCCATAGGTCTCGCCATAGGCTCGCACCAGGTGGTCCGAAGCCGCCTTGCTGGCCGCATAGGGGCTGTTGGGCCGATAGGGACTGGTTTCCACGAATGCGGGATCGTCCGGCTCGAGCGAGCCAAACACCTCGTCGGTCGACACATGCAGGAACCGGAAATTATGGCGCTTGCGCCAATGTTCCAATGCCGCCTGCAACAGCATTGTGGTGCCAACCACATTGGTCTCGACAAAGCTCAACGGCCCGTCGATCGACCGATCGACATGGCTTTCGGCGGCGAAGTGCACGATGGCGCGGACGTCGAAATTGGCCAGCCAGGCGCTCACCTGGGAATAGTCGGCGATGTCTAGCTGGGCAAAAACGTAGCGCGGCGAGTCCTCGATATCGCGCAGGTTGTCGAGATTGCCCGCATAGGTCAGCTTGTCGAGGTTGATCACCGGCTCATCGCCATGGGCCAGCCATTCATGGATGAAGTTGGACCCAATAAAGCCGGCGCCGCCCGTCACCAGTATCGTCATTGCCGTCCCCTTCGTGCATTTGTCGTGGCGGAAAGCCCCTTAATGCTTGAAGTAGATCGAGAATTTGGACAGACGCAATTGCCGGAGTTGCTTAGGTCTTACGAGCTATCCAGACCAATTGGTGCCCCAGAGGGCAGGCGGGAGGGCCCCGCTCGCGGGCAGCTAGCTCGTTTTAGCAATCGTGCCCTTCTGTGCACGTCGACTAGGCTGATGCTACCAGTTTTCCTCTGCCCTCGCTGGAGCGGGCCGCTTCGGTATGAGCGTCACACGCCCGCCACATAGCGGTCGTCATGGATTGGTGTTTCGAGCACTTCGGCAGGAACTGCAGAATTCCAGGAGACAGATCCACCGTCATATGAGGGCATGAAATGTCGATGTTGAAGGTCGGAGAGCCCGCACCATGGTTTTCGGTGTCACAATCTGGTGGCGCGGGGCGGGTTGTTCTCGATGAACTGGCCGGACGTGACATCGTCTTGCTGTTCTACGGCTCGTCAACCGGCCAGGACGCGCAAAGAGTGCTGGACGACTTCGCCCGGCATGGCGAAGCGTTCGGAACAGGCCATGCGATCCTGATCGCCCTGGGCATGGCAGAGGCAGGCATCCCCCCGCAGCTCGCGACCAAGGCAGATTGGCATTTCGGACATGACCAGAACGGTGCCTTGGCCAAACGGTATGGCCTTGAATCCTCGGATGATCCCAGTGGAATGGCCAGCACGGCGTTTGTGCTGAGCCCAGCCCTGCAGGTGGTCGAGATCGCTTCGGGCGCCGAGCAGATTGCAGCTCGTATCCTGCCACTGATCGAGGCCCGGCGGACGCATCCGCCACAGGCTCATGACGCCCCGGTGCTCATCGTCCCCGGGGTGTTCGACACAGACTTCTGTGCGGGCTTGATCGATGGCTATGAGGCGAACGGCGGGCGGGAGATCGGCGCGGTCGAGAACGCCGGAAAGGTGGTGGAGCGGTTCGACCCCGCATTCCGCAAACGCCTGGACTGGTACATATCCAACGAGCAGACCGTGCAGGAATGCCGGGAGTTGCTGGTTCGCCGGCTCCTGCCAATGATACACAGGGCATTTCAGTTCCGCACGACGCGTATCGAGCGCTATCTGGTGGGGTGCTACGAGGCGGCCGAGGGCGGCCACTTTCATGCCCACCGCGACAACACGGCACCTCTCGTGGCTCACAGGCGATTTGCGGTCACGATAAACCTGAACAGTGCCTATGAGGGGGGTAACCTCGCCTTTCCTGAGTTCAGCACCAAGACTTACCGGCCGGGCGTCGGCAGCGCGGTGGTCTTCTCCTGCTCGCTCCTGCATGAGGTCACGCCGGTAACCAGCGGCACCAGGTATGCATTCCTCTCCTTCCTCTATGACGAGGAAGCCCAGCGGGTTCGCGACGACAATGCCAACAGGATGGCTGCGAGCGCGCAGGCGCCGAACAGGGGCTGACACGCTCAACTCCAGGCAAGGCTGCAAGCATCAGGCCGTGCGCTGCGTCGTCGCCACGCGTTGTCTGACCGAGCTCAGCACCTTCCGCAAGGCGATATCGGCGACCGTCAGCACGCTCGGGGGATCGAGAGCCACGCTTGCCAGAAGGAATTTCGCTGCCAGACGCGGCTTGCCGTCATTCATGAGGAACCGGGCGAGGTTGCGCATCAGCATGGCCTTGCGCGGCGCATAGCGCTGCAGCAATTGCCGGTTGTTTTTCATGATCCTGATGTCGCCGAGCGTCTGGCGCCGTCGCGATCGCGAGATGCTGTCCTCCGATATTGCGCCGAGCACCAGCGGCTCGGCGTATTCCAGGATGCGGGCGTGCTGGACCAGCCGGACGGCAAATTCGTAGTCCTCGTTGGCCGCGGCAACTGGATCAAACCATTGCCGTGTCGGCATGCAGTCGGACCTGAACATGGCACATTGCACGCTCAAGCGATTGTCGCCCAGCATCCAATCCACCTGATCCACATCGCGCGGCAACCGCCCCGCCGCCGACGGCGTCACGCACACCTGGCCCGAACCAAAACGGCCGGAGCCGTCGCGGCCATGCAATATCTTCGGGCCGGTGACGACACCGAATTCGCCGGGCAGATCGACGAAGGCTGCCAGTTGAAATTCCAGTTTGCCAGGAAGCCACAAGTCATCGCTGTCCTGGAAGGCAATGTATTGCCCCCTGGCATGGGACAGGCCGGTATTGCGCGCGGCGCCGGCACCGCCATTGAGAGGACGACGGACATAGACGAGGCGGGGATCGCCGATGCTGGCGATCAGGCCTTCGATGTCTTCGCTGGAGGCATCGTCGACAACAATCAGTTCCAGGTCCTTGACCGACTGAGTCAGCACGCTGCTGATGGCGTCGGGCAGGGTTCGAAGTCGATTGTAGGTCGGCAGGATGACCGAAATTAGTGGCCGCGCTTCTGCTGGGGACTCTGCAGTGCTGGACTCGTCATGGCTAGTGTCGGTCATGTGAAGACCCGCTCTGGAGAGGACGGATGTTCAGGCCGGCGACTAGACCCTCATCGATCGCGACGGAGCGCAAGGCGATGATGTGACGGGCAGGCCAGGGCCGGTGATCGAGAACGCTGGACGCATCGAAGGCCGTGACTTCGTGCAGTGTTTTCTGCCCAGGGTGATAGTAGAAGAACCGGTATCCGAGCCCGGCAATCTTTTCGTACCAGGGCAGGGATTCAAGGCCGAGCAGCAGTACCAGAATGTCCGCCCTGCCCTCTCCAAGGAAGGTCCAAGCGCCTTCCATCACTGCCGGCTCGTAACCGGATACGTTGATCTTGAGTACCGACACATGGGATAGCGAAAGCTCCTGCATGGTGTCGTCCAGCTTTTGCACCGGAACGAGTTCGCCCCCGTCCGAGCGATCCAATCGGCTTAGCCAGGTGCGTGCATCCGTCTGGAAGCGCGCTTCGCCCGTCGTGTTGGAGAGTGCGGCCTGGTAAACATCTACGCGTTCCACAACCCCATTGCGCCTGAGGTTGCGCAAAAGGGTGGCGACGTTTGCGCCGCTCGGCTCGAAGGCATGGACCCTGGCGCCGATGGCGGCCGCGAACAGGGTGAACTGGCCAATCGCCGCACCCACATCGACGATGGTCCAGCCGGGGCGCGCGATGGCGCGCAGGAAGGCGTATTCAGGATCGACCAGGTCGCCGAACATCACCAGCATTGGGGGGAACTGGCTGGGGTAGTCGAATTCCATGACAGTTCCAGATCGCAACCTGACTTCCGACCGCCGCGGGTGACGCAATTGCAGTAGAGCAAGCCTCGCGCCGCCCTGCAGCACCCGGCCGGGACCGACCGCGCGCATTCCCCACAAGAGCTTGTCCCAAGCCGTGCGCAATTTGCTTGGGGGGCTCGGCTCGAAGGGCACCACGGCTTCATGCATAGCTTACAACCTCCGGATGCCGATGCTCCAGCCGCTCGATAAATGCCAGTGCGCGCTCCGCGCCCAGCTTGTCGTAGGTGAACGCCTGCGCATCTGCGGCGATACGCCGGGAATAGCGCTGTCGCAGGCCGGGGTCGGACGCCAGGGAAGCGATCGCGGCGCTCAGCAGCTCCACGGCACCGGCGGGCACAATGATGCCGTTGACGCCGTCCTTCACCAGCCGGGCAGCGCCCATGGGCGTGGTGATGACCGGCAACCCGCAGCCGCCCGCCTCGATCGTCACCTGTGGACCACCTTCCTCGACGGTGGGGAAGACGAATACATCGTGCGATCGGTAGAGCGCTCCGATGTCCCGCGTGAAGGGCAGGACCCGCACGGAACCGCGCGCCACCGCCCTGGAAACCAGCGGCTCCAGCGCCGGCTCAACATTGCCGACGAGTGTCAGCTCGGCATCGACCGTAAGCTTCTCCCACGCTTCGAGGAGCGTAGGGACGCCCTTGCGGACGCTGATCGAACCGGCGAACAGAATTTTGACCGTCCCGGGACCTCGATCGGCCGCCGTGCTGTGGCCAATTCCAAGCTCAAACCGGGGGGGCGACCAGCCGAAGCTGGTGGGGAATATCCGGTCCGCACGGACGCCTGCGTCGATCAGCGAGACCTCGCATGGTGCATTGGAGGCGAAAACCAGATCGTAGAGGGCAAGCTCCTCGATCTCCTCCTCGACCGCGGCCATGCTGATCGTGTGGGTCGGTGGCAGGCCCAAGCGCGCATAGGCAGCGTCGAGCGCCGGCTTCGCCGATGCCTGCGCCGTATTAATCATCTCGCGGACAGTCAGGATGCCGCGCGCCTTTGCCCGCTGCACCAGCTTGCGCGAGGCGCCCGGCCAAAAATACGCAATGGTCGTGGCCGGGTCAGCTTCCTCAAGGAGCCTCGCAAAGCGCTGCTCGAGACGAGCCCAGCCAGTGTTGGCCACCAGGCGCCAGGGTAGCGCCGAAAGAGGCGGGGGCAGCGCGGACACCATTTTTATCGGCTCGGGCAATGGCAGCCGGCTGCGCGGCAGGACCAGCGTTGGAACCACAGGCGTGCCGGCGAAACCGGCAAGAATGCTCACGCAGCTCTGTGGCCACCCCACTCCCGCATAGGGAAGGCTGCAGAAGGTGAGGCAAGTGAATGGCCGGGAGGTCTGGAGCATGACCGCTCACCGTCGAGGCGCCGAAGCGCCCCGCTCCGGGTTGAGGATCGGCTGGCGCGGGGCCCGCTCGACCGGCTCCCTGGACTTAGCTCCGTATCCGCGCCGGGACGTATCCGTCTTGCCGGGCGTGGTCAGCAGCCAAAGTCCGCTACCGATCATGAAGAAGAAGGCGGTGTAGACCTCGCCCCAGAAATCAACGGTCCAACCCGCGACGAAAAAGCCCGACAGGGCCACAAGATAGGCGGTCCTGCACCGTATCTGAGATGCCGTCAGCCCACGCCTGAAGCCAATCATGAAGCCGGCGCCCAGATAGGTCAGTGCCAGGAACACGCCCGCGAGGATGCCGTGCCGCAGCGAGGAAATGATCCAGAACATGTCCACGCTGGAGGTCTGCCCGGCCATGCGAGCCCAATCGCCAAATCCAACGCCGAACCACGGGTGGGCGGCGATGGATTCAGTGCCGTAGTTCCAGATCAGCAAGCGCTGCCAGGCAGAACCCTTGTCGAACGCCACAAGGTTGATCAGATGCTGCGCCGGCGATTGGCGCGAGAACAAGATCAGGAACAGGTACATGGAGCCCAAAATGGCCCATAACAGCTTCCAGCGGCCGGGAAAGCTCCTGAGCACCCAGTTCCACCCGAGGAGTGCGACCTGCAGTGCCAGGGCCGTCATCGGCCCACTGGACAGGCTGAAAAACGCAGCGCCCATCACGATTGCGGTTTTCGACCAGCGCTCAATCAGGGGCCGGCCGTATCCCAGCACCAGGAAGGTCGGCGCGAATGCGATGCCGCAAAAGACCCCGAAGAGGATCGGATGCTGAAAGACCGCCTGGGCTCGGCGCAAGCCCCAGCGAGGCTCGGAGCCCAGCACGTCATAGCTCGGCATGATGCTGCTGAAGAGGTTCAACAGCACCGGTGACTTGGAAACCGCTTCGAGGAACGCGAACGGCAGCAAGCAGGCGACGACCCAGAACAGCGCCCTGCACATCGCATAGAAGTCCTGCTCCGTCCGGATGTAGGCGCGTGCGAGGAAATAGGCGCCACCGGTCTCGATGAACAACATGCCGGCGGACTCAATGGCGTAGCCAATGCCATGAACTTGCACGGTGGCGATGCCGCACCACACGACGAACAGCAGCACCGCTACGTCCGGCAGGCGAATGCCGCCAGCCTGACCGCTGACACATTTCAGCATAGCCGGCACGAGGGTGACGAGAAGCACTGCGCGTGTGCTCGTGAGGTGCACCGATCCTATATAAAATTGCCAGGGAATGACCATGGCGATGAGGAACGCCAGGACCGGTAGGGGCGGCCAGCGACGGACTTGTTCGGCATCAGCTTCCTGAACCTCGGCGGGGGCCGTGTTGCGGCTTGCCAAGCGCGCCGCTCGCGATGGAGGTAATCCGCGCCGTGCGAGCACCGCGGCCGTCGCATCCGCGACACTCCGGCGGCCTATGGTGGTGGTCCCCATTGATGACAATGTCTGCCAGCCCTTGCTCTACAATCGAATGTTCCGCGCTCATTACCGGCGCCCGTAACACCGTACCGGCGGGCTGGGGGCGGCACGATTACCTGATCGGCTTATCAAGCCATACCCGCTCGATTTACGGGCTGCCGCGGGAGCGGGCCTGAGCCTGCCGCCAGGCCATTATCTTCACCGACAGCCAATGTCGTTCGCGCGACTGCGGCTTGAATCGGCTGGGCTAATTTCTACTGCCGCTGCCGTTTGAGGGCGTTGAAATCATCGGCCGGCGTGGGGAGCCGAAACGCGCGCGCGAGCCTGCGCCGCACATAGTGCCGACCCACCCCCCAGGACACGCGGGCGATCTCACCCGCCTTCGCTCGTGCCGATTGGCTAATCGCCTTTTCGTAAAGCGACACCTGAGTTCTCGCCGCGCTTTCAAGACTGAAGCGATCGACGATGAGCTGGCGGCCGAACCCTCCCAGGTGCTGTCTCTGGGCCGCGTTGCTCATCAGCGGTTCCAGCGCGCCGCGCAGGGCATCACCGCCATCCTCGCCGCCGCCGAGCCCATACCATCCCGCGTCAAGAAACTGGGACACCGTGGTCGGATCGCAGAGCTTCCAGAATCCAGCCTCGCCCTGAACGATCAGCGGCTTGCCAAACGCCAGGCCGCGGAGCGCAGAGCCGCCCATGCCCAGGACAATATCAGCAGAAGCGTAGGCGGGCCGCGGGTCTTGAAGCTCTCCCAAGAGCGAGACCACAGGCGTTCCGCTCATCGCGTTCGCCGCACCCGCCGCAGCTTCGACCTCGGCGCGCGCGGGACCGTCGCCCACGATTGCCAGATGCACGCTTCGGCCCTCGGCTGCGAGGCGACCGATTGTCCGGCAGGCGACCAGCAGGCCTTCCAGCTTCAGCTCGCGCACGAGCCGGCACACCACGACGATTAGCGTAGTGTCCGGAGCAAGCTGCAGGCTGGCGCGGAAGCCAAGTCCATCGAATTCTGGACTGTTGGCATGCACATCGACCGGCGGCTCGATCAGCCCCACCGACTGAAAACCGTCATCGAGGCACCGCTGGCGAAGCAAGTCGACCCCGACGACGAGCGGCATTGACCGGGGCAGGAAGGGGGCGACGGCCGCCGACATAACGGTGGCCATTACCGGTGTGCCCAGCACCCGATGGGGCCCGAGCCACGCATCAACGGCAGGCGGCCACTCGTAGCCGTGGACGATATCGATGCCGCGCTGCTCGACCAGCCGCGTCAGTGAACTCATGACCCCGGGAGACGGCCTGCTCCTGCGCGTGCTGACCCGGATATGTTCAAGGCCAGCTTTTTCGGCGATCGGGGAAAGCGCTCCATCTTCGGCCAGCAGCAGGACGTTATGGCCCAATGCCTGCGTGGCCTGGCCAATCTCGATAGCGTTGAACTGGCTGCCGCCCAGCTCCATCGAATGCGCGTAGACGACGATGTTCATACTGCCGTCCGATCTCGGGACCCGTCATCAACTGCGATCGGCGCGAAATCGGTAAGGCTCATGCCTTGCTGACTCGGGAAAGGAGCGGCCGCGTCACGTAGCGCTCCGGCAGTCGTTTCACTGCGGCTGCGGCGCCCGCTCGATGCACAGTCGAGCCGCGCAGGCTGCGCAGAACCTCTCCGGTGAACACCGCCACGCGGAACATGGCCGTCGAAACCCAGCCATGATGCCGCGCGTAGTCGCGGATGCGGTTGGCAGTCAGTATGGCGTAGAGCCGTTCATTGCGGCTGTACTCGCCTCCGATATGAACGACCTCGGCTTGCGGCACATAGGCGATGCGGTAGCCCGCCGCCCTGATGCGCCGCTGGTAGTCCACCTCCTCGCTATAGAGGAAAAATGTCTCGTCCCAGTCGCCGACCTCGGCGCGTGCTTCCGCCGATATTGCCAAGGCCGCGCCACTGGCCCAGTCGACGATGCCCGGCGCGGCATATTGCGCGCTGTCGCATACGCATTCGCCCCGGTCGAGGCCCGAACCGAGCTTGGTGCCCAGCAGCGCATCGACCCACGCCGTCTGCAAGGAAGGCTCCCGCCGCAGCGAATGAAACAATCCCCCATCCTCATGCAGGATCCGAGGTACGGCGACGCCGATATTGTGTTGGCGCAAGACTCCGGCCAGCCGCGCCGCCGCGCCCGGCGACAGCCTGATATCGGGATTGAGGATCAAAACATCCGCGTCTTTGCGGATCGTGGCCAATGCCGCGTTGATGCCGGCAGAATAGCCGCCGTTCCAACCGGTATGCACCACGCGAGCACCAATCGAATGGGCTTGAGCCCTATCGACGCTGTCATCGGCGGAGGCATTGTCGGCGATCACGACTTCAGTGCGATCCAAACCACGCAGCCCTTCGGCCAAGGTGTCGAGCAAGCCGTCCAGGGTATCGGCGCTGTTGTAGGTAATGACCACAACCGCCAGCGGCTTTTCACGCGCGCTTCGCGTCGCGCTGGAGTGTTCTTTGAGGAATGTCACGCGCGCCCCTCCGGAAAATAATCCAACGACGCTAGCCTCGAAAGCCCGCATGGGTGAACTAGGGATTTAAGGCTAAGCAGGCGCAGTTTTGCTTAGCTCCTAGATAGATATATTCATCGCTCCATTCAGCTCGGTCGCGGCACCATTATTAGTAGTCAGCCACCGACCCTTTCCGATTGATTGTTGGCGCATTGGCCAGCCACTTACTCTGCCCCCATTCAACTGGGAGGCATGGATGGCATTCGAACTCGGCAGACTATCCACGCCAACAGGCACCAAGCGTCTGGACCAGCAACGCAGGCTGTTGTTCGGCCTCAGCGTCGACGGCATCCGGATGGACGAGGCCGTCGACAGGTGCCGGCAGGCTATCCAGACGCGCAAGCCGATGTTGGTGGGCGTGATCAATGCCGCCAAGATCGTCAACCTCCGGCGCGACCCGGCACTGCGCGATGCCCTGCTCGATTGCAACATGCTGCTTGCCGATGGACAATCGGTGGTCTGGGCGAGCCGCCTGCTCGGTCGCCCCCTGCCGGAACGCGTGGCCGGTATCGATCTGTTCGTGAAACTGCTCGATCTGGCGCACCGCCAGCACCGGTCCATTTATCTTCTTGGTGCCAAGCCTGAAATCCTGGCCGCGCTCGAACGGCAGGTCGCTCGCCGCTGGCCCGGCCTGCGGCTGGCCGGCAGCCATCATGGCTATTTTGGCGAAACGGAAGCCCCCGAAATCGCAGCCGCGATCCGCGATGCCCGTCCGGACATGCTGTTCCTGGGCATGGCGTCGCCAAAGAAGGAAATCTTCCTGCGGCGCTTCCAGCACATGCTCAACGTGCCGGTGCTGCACGGCGTCGGCGGCTCGTTCGACGTGCTGGCCGGACTGACCAAGCGCGCACCGCTCGCCTGGCAACGCCTGGGTCTCGAATGGGGCTATCGCCTGCTGCAGGAGCCGCGGCGACTTTGGAAGCGCTACCTCGTTACCAACTGCGCTTTTGTCGCGCTGACCGTGCGCGAGGCGGTGCGTCCTGCGCCGGCTCTGCAACTCGACGCCTCCCCGCCATCCGAATCTTGACCTCTCACCGCAGGAAACAACATGCTCAACGAAGTTTTTAGCGGCACGATTGCCGTGGTTGGAATGGGCTATATCGGGCTGCCTACCGCAACAGTGCTTGCCACCCGCGGCATCCAGGTCATCGGCGTCGATGTCAATCCGCGGATCGTCGAGGCCATCTCGCGCGGCGAGACCCCGTTCATCGAGCCGGACCTGGCTGTGGCCGTCAGCGGCGCCGTGGCCATGGGCAGGCTCTCAATGTCGCGCGACATGCCGGAGGCCGACGCCTTTATCATCGCCGTCCCCACCCCGTTCAACCCGGACCACACCGCTGATCTGTCCTATGTGCAGGCGGCGGCCGAGAACATCGCCACCAAGCTGAGGCCCGGCAATATTGTGGTGCTTGAATCCACCAGCCCGCCGGGCACCACCGAAAAGGTGAGCCGCTGGATCGGCGCGGTGCGCCCTGATCTGCGAATGCCCCATGTGGTGGGGGCCAGCGCCGACATCTACGTGGCCCATTGTCCCGAGCGCGTGCTGCCAGGGCGTATTATGATCGAAATGGTCACCAACAATCGCGTCGTGGGCGGGCTCACCAGCAGTTGCGCCATCAAGGCGGCCAGCATCTACCGGGTCTTCGCCCAGGGCGAAATCCTCTTGACCGATGCGGCCAGCGCAGAAATGGCCAAGCTGGTCGAAAATGCCTATCGCGACGTCAATATCGCCTTCGCCAACGAATTGTCGCTGATTACCGAGTCCCTCAGGCTCGACATCTGGGAAGTGATCCGCCTCGCCAACCAGCATCCGCGCGTGAACGTGCTGTCACCCGGCCCGGGCGTTGGGGGGCACTGCATTCCGGTCGATCCATGGTTCATTGTGGCGGCAGCTCCGGATCTGGCAAAACTCATCCGCACTGCCCGCGAGGTCAACGACCACAAGCCCCATCATGTCGCCGATCAGGTGATCGCCAAGGCCGGCCGCTTCCGGTCACCCTCGATTGCTTGTCTGGGCCTGACCTTCAAGGCCAATGTCGACGACATTCGCGAGAGCCCGGCCATCGACGTGGTCAGTCTCATCGCCAATGCCCTGCCCGAGGTCGAAATCATGGTCGCCGACCCCTATGTGGAGGAACTGCCGCCCAAGCTGCAGAGCAATGCCAATTTGCGGCTGGTCAATGCGGGCGACGCGGTGGATCAGGCCGACATCATCGTGCTCCTTGTCGAGCATGATGCGTTCAAGGCCCTGCGCCACACACGGCATAATGGCAAGGTGATCTACGACACGCGCGGCGCCTGGGCGTGAACGTGTTCCTGGCTGGGCACGAAGTCTATCGGCCGTGCCGAAAGCCCGAAAAAATGCTCGATTGACTGAACGCAACGATCGGAGGCAAGGCCGTCACCGTAAGGGTTGACGGCCTTCGCCATCGCATCGTACGCGGACTGGTCCCTTAACAGCCTGCTGACTTCGTGGACGATCCGGTCCTCGTCGGTGCCGACGAGCTTGACCGTTCCGGCCTCCACGGCTTCGGGCCGTTCCGTGGTTTCGCGCATTACCAGCACCGGTTTGCCCAGGCTGGGCGCTTCTTCCTGCACTCCGCCGCTGTCGGTCAGCACGATATCGCAGGCCCGCATGGCTCCCACGAAATCGCTATAGCCAAGCGGCTCGGTGATCAGCACATTTTCCAAGTGCTGCAAGTGTGGCAACAGGATTTCGCGTACGGCCGGGTTGAGATGCGCCGGCAGCAGAAACAGCACATCGGGAAACATCTGGGCCAACCGCGCCATTGCGCGCGCTGCTCGCGCCATCGGCTCTCCCCAGGACTCCCGGCGATGCGCCGTGATCAGCACCATCCGCCGATCGCCCAAGGTGAGCAGGTCCGGATTGGTCAGCGGCAACCGGCGCGACGCCACCTCGAGGAGTGCATCAATCACCGTATTGCCAGTCACCACGATGCGCTCGGCAGGAATGCCTTCCGCTAGGAGATTGTCCCGTGAGGTATCGGTGGGCGCCAGATGCAGCGCCGCGATGCGTGAAACCATGCTGCGGTTCATTTCCTCGGGAAATGGATTATAGGCGTCCCCAGTACGCAAACCCGCCTCAAGGTGGATGACAGGCACCTTCTGATAAAATGCCGCCAGGGCCGCCGCAAAGCAGGTCGTGGTATCCCCTTGCACCAGCACGGCGTCCGGTTTTTCCTCGGCGATAACCTCAGAGACGCCCTCCAGCGCCCGGCAGGTGATGCCCTCCAAGGGCTGGCGCTGGCTAAAGATGTTGAGATCGTACTGAGGCACGATCTCAAACATCGCATTGACCTGGTCGAGCATCTCCCGATGCTGTCCGGTCACCGCCATCACGGGCTTCAAATGGGCCGAAGCTGCAAGGGCCGCGATGAGTGGAGCGACCTTGATCGCCTCCGGCCGCGTTCCGTAGACCACCAGGATCTTGCGCATCGATACCGCCCCCGCCCACACCTGAACTGACGTCAAGAAGAGGTTATGCGTGGGTCGCTAAGGCGAAAATACCTAGATTTTCCTATGACATGGCCGCCGCGCCTAAATCGCCGCAACTCTTTGGATATGGTTAACGTGCCGCTACCCCTGTCGCGGCCTATGGCGGCTCGCGTTAATACTTCGTTAAGCCTATTTTTCCCGGCCGCGCATGCCCGAAAAATTTAGAACCCTCCCCTGGGGGCTATGCTTCAGGCCGCCTAAGCGCCGGCTGCGCCTACTCTCTAGCTCACTCGGTTCACTTTTTGCCTTTAGCGGACCCGGTATCCTCGCTGTCCAACTCTTGAGCGAGGGAAGCCAAAAATGCTCGACCATCCGATCAGCGAACATCCGGGCGCCCGGACAACTTTGGCGCCCTTCAAGCAGCGCGTTCGCAGCAGCTTCCGGTTCTATGGGGTCGGAAAGCGGTTGATCGACCTTGCCCTGGTGGCGGTCGGCGGACCGTTCTTCCTGCCGCTGATCATGATCCTGGTGTTTCTGATACGCCTGGATGGCGGTCCCGCGTTTTACCTGCAGCCGCGCATCGGCCGGGACGGCCGGATCTTCCGGCTGTGGAAATTGCGCTCGATGGTGCCCAATGCCGAGGCGGCGCTCGCCAAGTATCTGGATAGTAATCCCGAAGCGCGCGCCGAATGGGACTCCACCCAGAAGCTGCGGCATGATCCTCGCCTGACGCTCCTTGGCGGCTTTTTGCGCCGCTATTCGCTGGACGAGCTACCCCAGCTCTGGAATGTGCTGATTGGCGATATGAGCCTGGTCGGCCCTCGGCCGATGATGCCCAGCCAACGCCTGCTCTATCCGGGTACGGCTTATTATGATCTGCGTCCTGGCCTGACCGGGCTGTGGCAAATCAGCGAGCGCAATAACTGCACCTTCGCCGAGCGCGCCGCCTACGACAACCGCTATGCGCAGAGCGTGTCCGCCGGCGTTGACTTCGCCGTATTGGTCAAGACCGTGAGCGTAGTGTTTCGGGGTACCGGCTGCTGAAGCGCAGCCAGCAAGCCTTTCAGGGCTTGGCGCTGATCTCCGCGACAGGCACGGCCGGGGGCAGGCCCATCTGCAGCTTCACCCGCACCAGGTCACCCGGCTGTAGAATGCTGGCTTCATCGGCATCCAGCACCGTGGCCTGCCCATCCTTCTGGCGCACGATGGAATAGGCCAAGCTTGTGGTCATGGTCCGGGCCAGGATGGTGTTCTGGTCGGACTCGACCGATTGGCGCAACATACGCATCGTTGCGGTCTGGTTCAGCATCAGTTTTTCAAGGGACGCTTGTTCCTGTTGTAACTGTCCGGCCGTATCGGACTGCTGTTCATCCTGCAACTTGGCGAGCTGGCGCTGCGAGTTGTTGAGGTTCTCCCGGGCCGTCATGGTAGCAATCACATTGTCCAGGTTGCGCGAGCGCAGGTCGGCCAGCGCGCGCTCCGCATCATTCAGCCGCGACATAGTCGCCGAACCTGCACTGACCAACCCCGTAATGACATCGACCTGCTTCTGGGCCTGGGTGATTTGCTCGTCAACGGCATCTGCCTTCTGCTGCAACGCGTCGATCTCGGCGTCGTAGAGTTCGGCGAGTTGGGTCAATCCGGTCTGCTGGCGTGCGAACTCGTTGACATGGGCCTGAAAGATCTGCTGCTCCTGCGCCAGGATTTCGGCAACGAGCGGATCCGTCTTGTCGAGTTCGGGCGGGAAGACAATGTCGGTGGCCCGGGCATATTCGGTCTTGAGCCGTGCGATCCTTGTGGTCAAGCGCAGGATATCGTTGCCAAAGCTATCCAGGTCCGATTGCAACTTGATGGTTTCGGACATGCTGGACGCGGAGTCGGCCCGTTGCTCGCCGCCGGCAAGAGCCAGGACCTGCACCACGGTCATTCCCGGCTGGAAGGCATACTGCCCGGGTGTCGAAACGCTCCCCACGACATAGACTGGAGGATAGGCCAATATTTGCACAGTCGCGTTCGGAGCCTCGAGCAGGCCGAGCTTGGCCTGCAACCGCGAGGCGATCTCGGTGCCCAATTGGTCCGCGCTCATCGCCGTCACGTCGATGGGGCCCAGAATCGGCACCGAAAGCGTCCCGTCGGGCCCCACATCCATGTCGCCACCAAGCGCGTCCCAGCGCTTGTAATCACCGGTCAGCGCCGTGAATTGCACCACGGTCAGCCTCAGCTTCGTCAATGGCGCCAGTGACATTTGCGCGGCCAAGACCGGGGAGGAGAAGCAAACCGTGCTCAGCAGAGCCGCACACAACAGGGCGTGACGGGAAATCTTCTTGACCTTGAGTACACTAGACATTTCTCGTCGTCCGCCCGGTTGGGAAAATACCGCTCCAGCCTAGCCCCATCTTGCCTTCTCAAGAACCGACTACAGCGGCTTAGCTCGACCGGCGTAGTGCGCCCCGACGCTCACCCGTGTTGACGATGGAGGACACCCGCTAATCCGCAATATGGTCGGTCTGTAAACGTTAGGCCCGCTAACGCAGACAGGCTCCAGAGACTTGGGTGACCGATTGTGGATGCATTAGGCAAAATCGATTTCGGCTTCTATCTGCTGCTGTTTCGCCGCCGTCTGCCGCTGTTCCTGGTCACCGCGGTCCTGGCCGGCGCAGCATTCATGATGGCCGTCCTGCTTTGGCCACCCACATACCAGGCCACCGCCAAAATCCTGGTGGAATCCCCGCAAATTCCCACCGATCTGGCAAAATCCACCGTTCCGACCAGTGCCGGCGAGCAGTTCCAGATCATCCAGCAGGATCTCTTGTCGCGCGATAACCTGTTGTCGCTGGCCGACCGTATCGGCGTCTATGCGGGACGCAGCGAAATGTCGCGCACCGACATGTTCGACGACATGACGCGCCGGGTGAGCATTGTGCCCACCGCCATCGCGTCAGGCGATGGGGGCCCCGCGGCGACGGTCTTCAGCATTTCCTTCAAGGCCGATCAACCCAAGCTGGCCGCAGACCTGGTCAACGACCTCGTAACCATGATCCTCAACAAGGACGTGCGGCTGCGCACCGAGCGCGCCACCGATACGGTCACATTCTTCACTGAAGAAACCGAAAGCCTGGACAAACGGCTGCGCGAGCTGGACGGCCGCGTGCTGGCCTTCAAGAACGAGCACATCAACGCCCTCCCCGATAGCATCGATTTCCGCCGCGATCAGCAGATTGCCCAGCAACAGCGTCTGCTGCTGCTGACCCAGGAAGAAGCGTCCTTGCGCAAGCGCCAGACCGACATCAATACCCGCGCTCCCGGCGTTGTTTCGGCTGTGGCTTCGAGCCCCGAAGAACAGAACCTGCAGTCATTGCGCCAATCGCTGGCCCAGCAGCAGTCCGTCTTCGCCGAGGATAGCCCGACCATCGAGACCTTGCGCCGGCGCATCGCGACACTTGAAGCAGCCATGGCCACGCCCGCGCCGGCTGGCGCCAATGTGCCATTGAGTTCTCGCGACGTCGAACTGGCCGACATCAAGGACCGTCTCGGCGCCATTGCCGAAGAACGTGCAACGATCGAAACCACAATTGCGGATCTCACCAAGTCCATAGACCAGACGCCCGGCAACGAGACCGTTCTCAATTCCATGCAGCGCGACCATCAGAACCTGCAGGCACAATACGATGCTGCCATCGCTCGGCTCGCCGAGGCCTCTACCGGCCAGCAGATCGAACTGCTGCTCAAGGGCGAACGCCTGTCGCTGATCGAAAGCGCATTGCCGCCCCAGGTGCCCCTGGGTCCAAAACAGAAGCTGCTGCTTTTGGGCAGCATCGTGGCTGCGCTCTTGCTGGCACTGGCTGCAGTCGGTGCGCCAGAATTGGTCAATCGGCGCATCCGCCGGCCCGCCGAGCTGACGAGCCGCCTGCAGATCGTGCCCTACATCACGGTGCCGTTTGTCGAGCGCAACTCCTGGCGCGGCAGGCGGCTGGCCATGGGGTTGGGCATGCTGATCGCCGTTCCCGCGCTCCTGCTGGTCATCCAGACTTACGCGGCCGCCCCCATCAGAGATCTGATGGCCCTCGCACACGTCACTCTATCCAGCAATATCTCCAAGCTTTAGGGCCCTGCCATGATCGTCGTAACCGAGCCTGCCACGCGGGAAACCGTCAACGTTCAGATCAAGCAGGTCGCCCCAAATCCTGCTATATGGGCAGCCATGACGGCGCTGCCGGTTGACCCTCGGTTGATGGCAAAACGACGCATCGTCTCGTTCCAGCGCCGCCATCCCGCCGCGCTTGCCTTCGACATCATGCGGACCAAACTCCTAAAGGATGCGCTCGACCAGCACTGGACAACCCTGGGCATCACCTCGCCGACGGCCGGCAGCGGCAAGGCAACCGTCGCCGCCAATCTGGCAATCAGCCTGACCAAGCACGCCAAGGTCCGTGTCGCCATCGTCGATCTCGACCTGCGCCGCCCGCGCATCGCCTCCCTATTTGCGCATACCGGGCGCCATACCACAGCTCAGTTTTTGCAGGGCGAATGCCTCGTCCAGGACTTCTTCGTCCGGCTCGGCGACAATCTGGCGATCGGCGCCAGTCCCGACGCCAGCAGCTATCCGGCCGAACTGCTGCATAGTCAAAACACGGCCCACATGCTGGGGCGCGTGCGCGACGAACTCAAGGCCGATATCGTCATCTACAATCTGCCTTCGCTGCTCGAAAGCGACGACTGCCTGGGCATGCTGCCATTGGTGGACACCACCCTGCTGGTCGTTGGCGCCGAATACGACACGGTCAGCGATATCGACGCCAGCGAGCGCGAACTGCAAGCGCGCACCAGGCTGCTGGGTGTCGTGCTCAATAAATGCCGCTACAAGACCGAGCAGAACATCAACTTCCAGCTATGACGCTCAGTTCTCGCGGAACGCGTGGCTGAACCGCTGCTCGATTGGCCCGATGATATAGGACCACACGGTACGCTCGCCGGTGCGGAAAAAGCTCTCTGCCGGCATGCCGGGCACCAGCGCGGCCCCTTTGGGCAGCTTGCCAAGCTCGCTATCGGCGATGTCCACGCGGACCGAAAAGTACTGCGTACCCGTCGCCACGTCCTGCACCAGGTCCGGCGAGATCGTCTCGACACTGCCCACCAGGTCCAATGTGGTCTTGGCGTCGTAGTTCAGGAGGCGCACGTCGGCCGCCTGTCCGACGGAAAGCTTGCTGATCTCCATGGGGCTCACGCGCATATCCACCAGCAGATGGTCTTCCTGCGGCACGATGAACATCAGCGTGTCGCCCGGCGCGACCACGCCCCCCACTGTTTGCACCACCGACTCGTGCACGGTCCCGGTAATGGGCGCAAGGATTTCGAGGCGCTTCAATCTGGACTCCGCTGCGATCATGCGCTGCATGAGCTCCGCGACCGTCTGGGACACTGTCTGCAGTTGCGTCAGCGCCTCGGAGCGGAAGTCGCTGACCACTTGGTCACCCTGCATCTTGAGTTCCGAAATCGAGCTTTCCGTTGCCGAGACAGAAGCCTGAATGCTGGCGGCCTGGCCGGCCAGCTCGGCCTCGTTGCGTTTCATTTCATTGAGACGCTGGCTGGAAATCAGCTCCTGGGTGTGCAGCGTGGTGAGCTGCGTCAGCTCATCGCGCACCACGACGAGCTGGTCGTTGTAGGCTTTCAACTGCGCATTGTATCCGTCGATGAGCGAGTGCTTTTCTTCGACCAGCTGATTGAGCCGGGCCACTTCGTTTTCCATCGAGACCTTGCGCGACTGGCGCAGACGCTGCTGCTGGCCCATTACGACCGATAGCTTGGGATCACGTGGCCAATCGGCAGCAACAGTGGGAACATACATGACCGTATCGCCGGTGCTCTCCGCGGTCAGCCGCGACTGGGTGCCCAGCCCCTCGCGCAACTGGGTCAGGATGACCTCGAGTTCGGCCCGCACCGACACGTCATCAAGCGTCAACAGGACCTGGCCGGCTTCCACATGCTGGTTATTGCGCACCATGATCTGCCGCACGATGCCGCCTTCGGAATGCTGCACCTTGCGCGAGCCGCCCTCGGCAACCACCACGCCATTGGCGATCACCGCGCCTTCCACCCACGTGGTGGCCGACCAGCCGCCGAGACCCAGAAACAGCGCGACCATGATGCCTACGCCGAGCAGGGCATGCCGGCGCAAACTGCCAATGCTACCATCAATGCCCTTCGGGATCACCGCGAGGCGCGCGTTCGCGTTCACTGCCTTAAGCACTCTGTGTCCTGACGATCGTCTGAGGAATAGCTATCTGGTGCAGCACGGAATCCTTATTGCCGAAGGCCACCTGGCGACCATCGCGCATGAACAGCAGCTTGTTGATTGCCGCGATCGCGCTGGGGCGATGAGCCACCACCACCACGATTGCGCCGCGCGAGCGTGCATCGCCAATCGCCTCGGTCAACGCCTGGTCGCCTTCCATGTCGAGGTTGGAATTGGGCTCGTCGAGCACGATCAGGAACGGATCGCCATAAAGCGCCCTTGCAAGCCCGATGCGCTGCCGCTGCCCTGATGAGAGGTCCGAGCCATTTGTCCCAATACGGGTTTCATAGCCATTGGGCAGCGTGATGATGAAGTCGTGCACGCGCGCGGCTTTAGCGGCCTTGAGGATCGCCTCGGTATCGTGCCGCGGACTGAAGCGCCCGATATTTTCGGCAATTGTGCCATCCAGCAATTCCACCGCCTGGGGCAGATAGCCAACGGCCCCGCCAAGCTCGACGGGGTCGAAATGGGAGATTTGTGAGCCATCGAGGCGTACGGCGCCGCGCAAAACCGGCCAGACGCCCACCAGCGCCCGGGCGATCGAGGACTTGCCGGAGCCTGAAAGGCCGATGATCCCAAGCCCGTCTCCCGCGACGAGCTCGAAACTGACGTCGTGCACGACCAATCCGCGTTGCGGATCGATGCCTGTTGCCAATTCTTCCACGTTCAGCCGGTTGGTGGGCAGCGGCAATTGCGTTGGACGCATGGGCATTTCAGCGAGTTCCAAGACATGCGTGAGACGGGCGGCCGCCTGCCGGGCATTGACGAAACCACGCCACTGCATGACCACTTGCTCGATCGGAGCCAGGGCGCGTGAGGTGAGGATCGATGCGGCGATCATCAAGCCGCCGGTCGCTTGCCCTTGAATAACGAGGTACGCGCCCAGCGCCAGAACTGCCGATTGCAGCAGATAGCGGACGCCCTTGGTGATCGAGCCATAAAACGCCGTGCGATCCGCTGAACGCTGCTGCGTGCGGGCGAGGTTATCGGCCACCTTGCCCCAGCGGCGCGTAACGGCGCCCAGCATACCCATGGCAATGATGGATTCCGCATTGGTTTCGGCATCGTTGGCCAGCGATGCACGTTCGTTTGCGGCCGCCGTGGTTGCGAGCGCCGGCCGGCGTGAATGCAATTCGTTGATGATCAGGAGCACGGCGATCAAGACACCGCCGCCGAGCGCAAAGGCGCCCAGCCACGGGTGCAACATGAATGCCAGCCCCAGATAGAGTGGCACCCACGGCACGTCGAGCAGTGAAATCGCCCCAGGGCCGGCGATGAACAGCCGCACCGTATCCAGATCGTGGATGGGATTGGCTCGCGCACCATGGCCGCCGGCCAACTTCATCCGCACGGTCGCGGGAAACAGCGCTTCGGCGAACCGATCATGGATCAGCCCGCCAAGCCGGCCGGCCATGCGCGAGCGGATCCACTCGATCATCGCATACATGCAATAGAGGATCACGATCAGGCCGGTCAGCGCCACGAGGGTCGGGATTGAACGGCTTGGCAGCACCCGGTCATAAACTTGCAGCATGAAGACCGAGCCGGTCAGCATGAGCAGGTTGGAGGTGACGCTGAGCGCAAAAAGCACGCCGATGGGACCGCGTACCAGGCGAAGCAGCTCGCCCACCGGCCTGGCGCCGGTCCCGTGATGCATTGTGTTCAAAGTTGGCCTCTTTAGCGCTGACGCCGCCGCGCCGAACGGGCGCCATAAAATCCAAAAACTTGTCCCAAATGAGGACAGTTATCCCCAGAATCGAGTTTTCACAATTCGTGTCATTCTGACTGCTTCACCAGACGTTTTAACTCAACAGAATGGAACGTTTGATGGATCTGAATACATCGAAATAGCTATACCGGCCGGCTGCCCCATAGTTCTTGGCACGCAACTTCCCGCCATGCCCCTGAAAGGGAGGTAACTCCATAGCTCGATTGGGAAATTGCCGCGATCACTGGCCCTGCTAGCTTCACCCTAGGCCAATACCTTCGCCTTGCGGAGGCCGGCTCTTATTCCAGGGGTAACCGATGTTGAAGCGGGTCTCGCTGGGCGAAGGGGTGGTGATCCACCAGCCTGAGCTCGTCAACTTGTACGACTGTTCGATCGGCCCAGGCAGCCGGATCGGCGCCTTTGTGGAGGTTCAAAAGAACGTCTCGATCGGGCGCAACTGCAAGATTTCCAGCCACAGCTTTATCTGCGAGGGCGTCACCATCGAGGATGGGGTGTTCATCGGCCACGGCGTGATGTTCACCAACGACATTTATCCAAGGGCAACCAACGACGATGGCGAGCTGCAGGGCAGCGACGATTGGGCCGTCGTGCCCACGATCGTGCGGGCCAATGCCTCCATCGGCAGTAATGCCACCATTCTTCCCGGCCTGACGATCGGCGAGGGCGCCCTGGTGGGCGCCGGCGCGGTGGTCACGCGCGACGTGCCGGCGGGCGCCGTGGTGGCGGGCGTTCCCGCTCGAGTGCTCCCGTCCGCCAATTCCTCGCTTCCGCAACATGAAAGGCTGCATCAATGATCGGCGTCGGCGTTATCGGCTACGGCTATTGGGGGCCAAATCTCGTCCGCAACTTCTCGGACATCCCAAATGTCGATCTTCGTTGGGTCTGCGACCTGCAGACCGAGCGGCTGGCCCGGCTGCGCACCCGTTACCCGGCCGTGCAGATCACCGAAGACTTCGAGGCGGTGCTGAACGACCCCAAGGTTCACGCGGTGGCGATAGCTACCCCCGTCTCGACCCATTTCAACCTGGCCATGCGCGCATTGCGCGCCGGCAAGAGCGTGTTCGTCGAAAAGCCCATCACCTCCACTGCAGAACAGGCGGAACGCCTGATCGAGGAGGCCGACCGGCGTGGGCTGACCGTGGCCGTCGACCACACCTTCATCCACACCGGGGCGGTCAAGAAACTGCGCGACGTGATCCGCAAGGATTTAGGCGACGTCTACTATTACGACTCCGTCCGGGTCAATTTGGGCCTGTTCCAGCACGATGTCAGCGTGATGTGGGACCTGGCGGTACACGACCTGTCGATCATGGATTTCGTACTCAACGAGCGTCCGCGCGCCGTCTCGGCCATCGGCATGTCGCACGTTGCCGGCTCGCCCGAGAACATTGCCTATCTGAACCTGCATTTCGACTGCAAGCTCATCGCCCATGTGCACGTCAACTGGCTCGCTCCGGTCAAGATCCGGCGTACCCTGGTGGGTGGGAGCAACAAGATGGTCGTCTATGACGATCTCGAGCCCAGCGAAAAGATCAAGATCTACGACAGCGGCATCACGCTGGATCCCATGGCGCCTCAGGCGGGCGAGCGGAAGAACCAGATGCGCATCGGCTATCGCACCGGCGACATGTACGCGCCTCAGCTCAACGTAACCGAGGCGCTCGGCTCCGAACTCGCCGAATTCATTGGCTGCGTCGAGCAGGGCACTCAGCCCACCGCCAATGGCGAGGCCGGCCTGCGTGTGGTGCGCATTCTGGAAGCGGCCAGTCGTTCGATGGCGCAAGGCGGCAACCTGGTTGAACTCCCCAAGGAGCGCGTTCTCGCATGATCCCGTTTCTCGATATCAAGGCGCAGTATGCCACGATCCAGCCCGAGCTGGAGGCCGCCGCGCTCAAGGTGCTCCGGTCCGGCCGCTATGTGCTCGGCGAGGAAGTGGCCGCGCTCGAAGAAGAGTTCGCCGCCTATTGCGGCACCCGCCATGCCATTGCGGTCAATACCGGCACCAGTGCGCTGCATCTGTCCTTGATCGCCGCCGGCGTGGGGCCGGGCGATGAGGTTATCACCACCCCCTTCACCTTCGTGGCAACTGCAGCCGCCATCAGCTATATCGGGGCACGGCCGGTTTTCGTCGATATCGATCCCGTGACTTTCAACATCGATGCAAACCAGATCGAGCGGGCCATCACGCCGCGGACCCGGGCCATCGTTCCCGTTCATCTCTATGGCCAGATGGCCGATATGGACCCGATCCTGCAAATTGCGGCCAAGCATGGCCTGGCGGTTATCGAGGATGCGTGCCAGGCGCACGGAGCGACCTACGGGGGCCAACGCGCTGGCAGCTTGGGAATCTCCGGCTGCTTCAGCTTTTATCCGGGCAAGAACCTGGGGGCGTGTGGCGAGGGTGGCATCATCGTCACCGGCGACGACAAACAGGCCCAGCAGATGCGCATGCTGCGCGATTGGGGCCAGGATCGGCGCTATCACCATGTGACGCAGGGCTATAATTACCGCATGGATGCCATCCAGGGCGCCATTCTGCGGGTCAAGCTGCGCCATCTTGAGGCCTGGACCGAAGCCCGCCGTACACGGGCACGGCTCTATACCAGCCTGCTGGCGCATGCACCCGTCGAGGTTCCACGGGAAGCGCACGGTCGCCGTCATGTCTGGCACGTCTTCGCCGTGCGCACGCGTGACCGCGGCCAGTTGCAAAAGTTCCTGCTGGCGGAAGGCGTCGAGACCGGCCTGCACTACCCCATCCCGGTGCACCTGCAGCCCGCCTACGCGGATCTGGGTCATGGACCCGGCGATTTCCCCGCCGCGGAGGCTGCCGCCAACAGCGTGCTTTCGCTCCCGCTTTACCCGGAGCTCAGTCTGCGAGACGTGGAGATTGTCGCCGAACTCGTAAAGCAGGATGCCTATGTCAGTTGAATCGATCGAAACCGGCCGCCGGACCACCTCGATCCACGGGCGCCGCGCCATCGCGGACGATCCGCAATTCGAGGATGGCCTGGCCGACTGGTTGGCAAGCAATTATGGCACCGACTCGCTGCAGGACGTTTATGCCCGCTTTGCCGTCGGCGAGGGCAAGCTCGATGCCCTGATGCGCCGGGCGATCTGGAAAACCGCCGCCAGGAGCTGCGGCTCCGGCCTGCAGGTTGGTAGCCAGGCTGGTTTCCGCAATATCGAAACCTTCGAGATCGGCGCCAATGTGTTCATCGGCACCGGCGCCTATATCCAGGGCCGGCATGATGGCACCTGCATCATCGGCGATCATGTGTGGATTGGTCCGCACGCCTATTTCGACGCCCGCAACCTCATCCTGGGAGACTATGTGGGCTGGGGTCCCGGCGCCAAAGTGCTGGGTTCGCAACACACCGGCATGCCGGTCAGCGAGCCGGTCATCACCACCGATCTGGAAATCAAGCCGGTTCGCATCGGGGCCGGCGCCGATATCGGCACCAATGCCACCATCCTGCCCGGCGTCAGCATCGGCGAGGGCGCCATTATCGGCGCCGGGGCCGTGGTGACCACCGATATTCCCGCCTACGCGATAGCGGCCGGAGTGCCGGCCCGCGTGCTGCGTCACCGCAAGGACGCCAAGTAACGCCCTACCCGATAAGAAAGGACACATGTCATGCAAGGCAAGCGGATACTCATCACCGGTGGAGCGGGCCTGATCGGCTCGCACATCGCCGACCTGGTGGCCGCTGACGCGCCCGCCGAGATTGTCGTGTACGATAATTTCGTGCGCGGCCGGCTGGAAAACCTTGCCGCGGCCCAGGCCATTGCGCCCATCACTATTGTCACCGGCGACATCCGCGACATCGACCTGCTGGCCAAGACCATGGCGGGGATCGATATCGTCTTTCACCAAGCCGCCATCCGCATCACCCAATGCGCCGAGGACCCACGCCTGGCTCATGACGTGCTGGCCACCGGCACTTTCAATGTGCTGGAAGCGGCCGTCGCCGCCAAGGTCAAAAGGCTAGTGGCTGCCTCTTCGGCCTCGGTGCTGGGTGCGGCCGACGTCTTCCCCACCACCGAACAGCACCATCCTTATAACAACCGCACCATCTATGGCGCCGCCAAGACCTATAACGAGACCCTGCTCCGCAGCTTCAACGAAATGTACGGCCTCGATTACGTGGCGTTGCGCTATTTCAACGTCTATGGGCCACGCATGGATGTCTACGGCGCCTATACCGAGGTGCTGATCCGCTGGATGGAGCGCATCGCCGCAGGCTTGCCCCCGATCATCATGGGCGATGGCACGCAGACCATGGACTTTGTGCATGTGCGCGATATTGCCCGTGCCAACGTGCTCGCGGCAAAGTCGAGCGCATCCGACGCCGTGTTCAATGTGGCGAGCGGAACCGAGACCAGCCTCAGCGACCTCGCGCGCATCCTGCTCGGTGTCATGGGCTCTTCCCTCACGCCGATCCACGAAGCCGCCCGCAAGGTCAATCCGGTCGCCCGGCGCCTGGCGTCGACCGAAAAGGCCGAACGCGAGATTGGCTTCCGAGCCGAGATTTCCATCGAGGAGGGCATGGCAGACCTGGTGTCCTGGTGGCGGGCCGAACGCATGCCGCAGCGGAGCGATGTCGCATGAGCACGCGTCAGATACCCGTCGCCAAGCCCGTTCTCGACGAGCTCGAAGTGGAAGCCGCGCGACGGGTGATCCTCTCCGGCTGGGTAACCCAAGGCCCCGAAGTCGCCAAGTTCGAGCAGGAATTCGCCGCCTACGTGAACGCCCCGTTTGCGTGCGCCGTCTCCAACTGCACGACGGCACTGCATCTGGCGCTGATCGCGGCTGGGGTTGAGCAGGGCGATGAAGTCATCACCGTCAGCCACTCCTTTATCGCCACCGCCAATGCCATCCGCTATTGCGGCGCGACGCCGGTCTTCGTCGATATCGAGGCCCACGGCTTTAATATCGACCCCGACCAGATCGCCGCAGCCATCACGGCGCGTACCAAGGCCATCATCGTCGTGCACCAGTTGGGCATGCCGTGCGACCTGGCGCGTATCGTGCCGATCGCCCGCCAACATGGCATCACGTTGATCGAGGACGCGGCCTGCGCCATCGGCAGCGAGATGTTGTGGAATGGCAATTGGGAGCGCATCGGCAAGCCGCATGCCGATATTGCGTGCTTCTCGTTTCACCCGCGCAAGGTCGTCACCACCGGCGACGGCGGCATGCTGACCACCGCCAACCCGGATTATGACCGAAAGTTTCGCCTGCTGCGCCAGCATGCCATGACGGTGCCCGATACCGTGCGGCATGGTTCCCGTCAGGTGATCTTCGAGAGCTATGACGAGGTCGGGTTCAACTATCGCATGACCGATCTGCAGGCCGCCATCGGCCGGGTACAGCTTACCCGCCTGCCGGAAATCATCGCCGCCCGGCGCAAGCTCGGGGCGCTCTATACGTCCCTGCTGTCGCGCATCGATGGTCTGCGTCCGCCGACCGAGCCGAACTGGGCGCGTAGCAATTGGCAAAGTTACTGCGTGACCTTGCCAGCCGAAGCGGACCAGGCAAATGTCATGCAGGTCATGCTCGATCGTGGCATTTCGACCCGCCGCGGCGTGATGAATTCCCATCTGGAGCCGGCCTATGGCGAGCGCGGCAACTATCGCATCCACGGTTCCCTCGCCCGTTCGGAAGCCGCCCAACGCACCGCGATCATGCTGCCGCTGTTCGTCCAGATGAGCGAGGACGATGTGGGCTATGTGGCGAGCGAGTTAGGCCAGGCCCTGGCTCGGGTTCCCGAGCACGCATTCTAGACCAAGCGATATCGTCTTTTATTAGGTCCACACCCTCACGGGCGTGGACCTAAGTTTTTGCGCCTTACACGCGGTCGGTCGCGGGCGCTGCCATTTGCGGCTCATGCCGCAGTACAAAATAGACCAGCGGCTGCAACCTCGAGGGTATCCATTGCCGCGGCACCAGGCGGACAAGCTGGGCCAGCGAAAACCAGCTTCCGATGGCCGTGCCGATCAGCGCCACGCCGAGCCCCGACCAGAACGGCAGCAGCTCGACCGCGATCAGCGTTAATCCCGTAAGACCCACGAACATGGCGATGAGTAACAGGTTCTCGTGCGACCAGCGAAAGCCGCTTATCCGCCGCACCAGATAATAGATCAGCACGCCATGCCAGACATAAAGCCCCACAAAGGCGATGCCGGCGCCGGCCAGACCCACCACACGCAGCAGAACCCAGACGAGTCCAAGCTGCACCACGGTGGCGGCGAGTTCGGTCCAGAAGAACATCTTCTGATTGCCTTTGGCCAGAATGACGAACCCCATCGGCCAGGCGATCACGCGCAGCAACATGCCCAGGCAGAACCAGCGCAGCACCGGCACCGCATCGGCAAACTGGGTGGAGTAGAACACGGCCATGACCAGCGGGGACAGCGCCAGCGTGGCCAACAGTCCCGGACCGGCCAGGAGGATACTGATGCGCGACTGCTCGTTGACCATGCGGGTGCATGCCACATTGTCGTCGGCCACAGCCGACAGGCGCGGATAGAAATCGGCGCCCATGGCCTGGAGGATAAAGCCCACATAGATGCCGCCCAGCGCCCAGGCCGCCTGGTAATTGCCGGCCGCTTCAACACCGTTCTGCTGGACGATGAAGATGCGGATCAAGAATGCCGATGCTGCGGCGAGAAGGCCGCTCGCCATGAAGGCGAAGCCCAATTGCAGCAGCAGCCGGGTTTCGGCGGTAAAGTCCGACCATGACAGCTTGGTCCTGGGCAGCACGATCTTGCGGCCATACCATTGGGCGGCCAGCCACGAGGTCAGCGCCACGGCGATGATCGAGGGCACGATGCCGGCCTCGCCAAAGAAGTAAACCAATGGAATGGCCGCAGCGGTGTTGAGCACGGCGCCCACCACCGCCACTCGCGCCATGTCGCCGATGCGCCGGTGGCCCTGGATCAGGGCGGCCGGTGCACCGGCCACGATGCGCAACAGCACCGCCAGGCCCAGCAACACGACACCCCATGCATGCGCCTCGCTGCCGAAAGACAATTGGGATATCGGTCCGGCCAATGCGATCAACAGCGCCGCACCCAGCGCACCCAACACCCATGACGTCAGGGTCAGCACGCGCGCGACCCGCGCCACCTTGGCCTGGTCATCGCTCGACACGGACACCGCAACCTGCCTGACCCCGCTGGACTGGACGCCCAGGCCGGCCAGCGCGACCGCAAGATCGACAATGACGTTGTAGATCCCGAACAGCGCGATGCCGCCGGGCCCGAGATAGACGGCCAGCACTTTGAGCCGGATCACCGACATGGCGATATTGACGATCGAGGACGCGCCGATCAGCGAGGTCGACTTGATGATGTCCCCGTATCGCGAGGCAGAGGTCGCCGACCCAGCGTCGGGCGTCACCGACCTAATTGTGTCCTTGCCCACCACAATCCTCTCAGATTTTTTTCGCGCGGCTTTGAGCCTCTCAAACCGTAAGGCCGCCTACAATCAGCGAAAATGTATTCTGCGACCAACGAGATAGCCCGAACGATGTATGCGCGATCAAACGCAGTAATCCTTTTGATGTATCCGGCACCTTGTTTGTGGATACTTGCATAAAAGTGTTGCGAATTGATCACATTTGCGGGGACGCCCGGAATATTCGTACATTAAGATGATTTTAACCATAATCATCCAAAACGAATCGACCTCTGTTTTCTGCTGATTCCTCAGTTACTTGTTTGCCCCCCGTTTTATCGCTTACGGAATTGAGGCCGCAATAGGGCAGTTTGCGGGCCCTTTAAGCCGTCTTGGCCTCTCGACAGCCCAATTTGGACGTCAAACACGCTCTCGTGATAACAACCAAAGGAACATCAGATGGCAGTATGGCCAGATGCAACCACCACCGGCGTCCCTGACGGCGTGAAACTTCTCCCCTCCGGAGACATCGTCGTCACCAAGGCGGGCACAGTGCTCTCGGGTCTCAACATCACCGGTAGCGTCTATATCGATGCCGACAACGTCACCTTGCAGAACTGCAAGATCACTTCGAGCAGCTTCGCGGTGGTGCAGATCAGGAATGGCAGCGACGGAGTCATTGTCCAGAACTGCGATATCAACGGGCTCAATGCCGGTGGTCAGGGCATTTCCGGCTATGGCAAGTTTATCGGCAACGACATCTCTGGCGTGGCAGACGGTATCAATGTCACCGGTGACCATGTCCTGATCCAGGACAACTATATCCACGACCTCGGCGGTACTTCTGACTCCCACTACGACGGTATCCAGGTCGACGGCGGTGTCTCCGATATCAGGATCGAGCACAACTCGGTCATCAACGACCACGGGCAAACGGCCGCGGTGATGATCGACGACTTCTTCGGACACACCTCAAACGTGGTGGTGAACAACAACCTGCTGACCGGCGGCGGATACACGGTCTACGTCACCGGGCTTGATGGCAATGGCACGGAGAATGTGCAAGTCACCAACAATCATATTGGCTCAGGCCAATGGGGCGACACCTACTTCGCGGCCGCCAACCCTGTGTATACGGGCAACGTCAACGACGGCGATGCATTGGCCGCACAACTGGGCAACCAGGGCTCGGGTGGTTCGACGCCCATTCCACCGGTCACCTCACCGCCGGTCGTCTCACCACCAGTCACGCCGCCAGCAACGAACACGCCCACCGACGGTGCCGATGCTCTCACCGGCGATAGCGCGAGCAATGCCATCAGCGGCAAGGCCGGCAACGATACGATCAATGGCATGGCTGGCAACGATACCATCACGGGCGGCGCGGGCTATGACGTGCTGACCGGGGGCGCGGGTAACGATACCTTCGCGTTCGGCAGTGTCGCCGATATGGGGACGCGTGCCGGTGCGCGGGACGTCATTACCGACTTTACCCAGGGCCAGGACAAGATCGACCTGTCGGCCATCGACGCCAATAGCAAACTCGCTGGCAACCAGGACTTCACCTTCATCGCCGGCAACGACGCCAGCTTTACCAAGACAGCCGGTGAACTGGCCTGGCACACCGAGGCCGCAACGGGCCGGACCGTCATCCAGGGCGATATCAACGGTGACGGCGTCCACGATTTCGAGATCGAACTGAAGGGCCTGCTCAACCTCAAGGCCAGCGACTTCATCGGTGCCGGAGCGACAACGCCGAGCACACCAACGCCTCCCAGTGGTGGCACGACGACCCCGCCCCCCACGACGACGCCAGACACCGGCTTGATCAAGCTGACCGGTACATCGGGCGTAGACCGGCTGACGGGCGATGCTCGTAACAACTACATCGACGGCAAGGCCGGCAACGACGTGCTCAAAGGCGAAGCCGGGCATGACACCATTTACGGTGGGGCCGGGCGCGACGTCATGACCGGTGGCACTGGCAACGATACCTTCCTGTTCAAGGCGGTGTCGGACATGGGCACCAATGCGATGTCGCGTGATGTGATCACCGACTTCGTCAAGGGCCAGGACAAGATCGATCTGTCGGCGATCGACGCCAACGGCAAACTGAGCGGCGATCAGGCGTTCAGCTTCCTTGCTATCGACGACCAGCTCTTTACCCACAAGGCTGGCCAGGTCGCATGGCACATCGATGCGGCCCACAATCAGACGATCGTCCAGGGTGATATGAACGGTGACGGGGTCCATGACTTCGAGATCCAGCTCACCGGGCAAATCCATCTCGGCAGCGGCGACTTCATTATGTAGTCGGCACTTCCATTGAGCGGAGGGCTGGCGAGCCCTCCGCCTCCAGATCCTTGACGTCCGCCGTAGGCCGATCGGCTGCCAGGCGTTACTCCACTCGAAGGTATTACTGCGGGCGCCGTAGCGCCCATCGCCGCAAACGTTGAAAACGCGCCCATATGGACTACCCGCCGCCCGGACGTCCTGCCGCGGGACCGGATATTGCGGCTCAGCATCGTCGATATCGATCGAAACTGCCCCTTACAGTCAAACTCAAGTATCGGGGCCAAAAGCGGATGCACTTCCGCGTGATCGAGCCGCTTTAACTAAACATTCACAAATCTTCCGGCGCCGCAGCGCTACCACAATTGGTGCGGCAGCGTACGGACTCCGTGGAAACTTGGCCGCCTCCATGCGCAGCCGTTCACGCGCCAAAGCAGGTGATTGTGCGTAGCTCCTGATAGGTAACCTACTGATATATATGGAAAATAACGGCGTTTTCCGCGCCGCGGAAACCTGTCAAGTCGCCAGTTCTGGCAAGTAGCAAAAGCCTCCAAACAAGGCTCTCATCAATACCCGAACGCCTTAAACCAGCCTAATTCATCTGGGCGGAGAGTCACGGGCGAGTCACGCAAACTATGTTCCATTAAATTGCGGCTGAACTACTTAACGTAAATAAACGCACAATTCGGGGGCGCAAATGTCTGAAGTAACCAGCCTTAGTACCGAACAGGGAATCTATGCCGTTTGGCACACTACACCATCCCAAGATGCCGACGGCCGCGACGGCATTCTCATACTGGCCGATACAGGCGTGACTTTCCAAAGCCTGCTTAAGTCTGCTCAGCAATGTTTCCCGCGAGTAGGCATTACACTGTCAAACCAGTTGCCGGATGACGATGACGAAGTCTATCTGCCACGCCTAATCCTGTTGGACGCGTTCGCGTTCCGCAACGTCGCCAATGTCATCGGGCAATGCCGCGAACGCTATCCGAATACACCGATAGCGTTAATGGTGGAGAGCGGCTGGAACGAAGATCCCGCCCTGCGGGCAGTGGTGGCCGAGCGGGCTATCCAGGGTCTCGTGCCGTTTAATCTGCAGATCAATGTCTGGCTTGCTACCATTTGGCTCCTGCTCAATGGTGGCGAATATTTCCCAAGTGTCGTCAGTCCACGATCTGCCGCTCGGGGGTTCCTCACGCGTCGCAGCCAACACACCGGCGGCGACCAGCCTGAGGTCGACGGGGCCGGCGTGCTGTCCAGCCGCGAAGCCGAAGTGCTCGAGTTGATGTCGGATGGCCTGCAGAACAAGATCATCGCGGTCAAGATGGAATTGTCCGAGCACACCGTGAAGGTGCACGTGCACAATATCATCCGCAAGCTCAAGGTCCACAACAGGACCCAGGCCGCCGCCGTGTTCAGGTCTTTCGACCGCAGGCCGAGCTATGTGCCCAACCAATCGACCGGCGTCATGCCAGTAACAGCCCGGGAAATTTAGGTGCCTGGCAAATAAATCGGCAACCAGCTACGACCGTTCGCGGTTCATATGAAGTCGATAAAGTGAACGGCTTTATATGCATTGCGACGGTCCGAAAGAGTTGATCATCGATTTAGTTGATTCTGCTCGCTTTTTGCAGAGATTTTCATTAAATTCCGCCTGTGAACTAAAGTCGCAGCGTGGCTCTCCACCCGGCCGGTGCGTGAGCCACGTTACTGGCTGATGTTGAAGAGTGCGTTGCACAGATTGTCACTTTAGATGATTACGAGCAGTACACCTAAGATATCCATACTGACTTTTGGCGATTGCCACGTATCGGTGGGAGGACGTTTGGTCAATCCGCCGGTCAATTTCTTGCGCTTTTTGGTCTACGTCCTGCTTGAGGGACGCGGCAAACCGGTCATGCGCCGGCGCGTCGGAGATTTGATCTGGTCGGATGGCGGTTCGGAGCAGGCTAGCGCCGATATAAGGCAGTCTCTCGTTCGCATACGTCGCTTCCAGGACGAGAACGACCTGCATCTATTGGCAACCGATCCGAACATGGCTTGGCTTACTTTAAGCGAGCATATCTATTTCGATCTTGCCGAGTTCGTCGAACTTGCCGCCAATCCAACGCCCCGGGCGTGGGTGCGGATGTGCGATATCTACAATGGTGAACTGCTGGGGTCGCTGCGCGCGGCAGGCGAAGGCTTTGAGGAATGGCTGTCCTACAAGCGTTCGGCGCTGCGCTACGATTTCGTTAGCGCCATTTCGCGGGCGGTATTGCCCGACAGCCCGCTAACGGCCCATCATCGCCAATTCTGCGCCAAGCGGCTGCTGCAAGTGGATCCCTATCATGAAGGCGCCCATCGGGCCCTGATGTATGACGCTGCGGCCAATGGGCAGTTTTCCTCCTTGCGCCTGCTCTACGAGGAGTGCGTGCGCCGCTTGCGCAATGAGCTGGGCGTTGACCCCGACGAGGAGACTGTCCGGCTCTATCAGCGCTTGATCAGTCGAGCGCCGGCCAACTAGCCGGGGCACGCGCCTGCCTCAGGCGTGCGCGTGTTCGGGCGATAGCACCCTTTGGGCAATGCGCTCCCCGATCGGCAGGGCCGAAGTGGCGGCCGGCGACGGCGCATTGCACACATGCAGCATGCGGCCGGCCTCGATGAACAGAAAATCCTGCACCATGGTACCGTCCCGGCGGACGGCCTGCGCGCGGATACCAGCCGGCATCGGCGTCAGGTCCTCAAGCTCCAGTTCTGGGCAATATTTCCGGCAGGCCGCCAGATAGCGGCGGCGAAAGAGGCTGTCAGCCATCTCATCGACGCCCGACCGCAGATTGCGGCCCATTGTGCGCCAAAACCCGGGGAAAGTGGCCATTTGGGCCATATCACGAAGCGAAAATTGCCCTTTGGCATAACCCTCTCGCGCCAACCCCAGCACCGCATTGGGGCCGACGCTGATGCCGCCATCGATCATCGGCGTCAGGTGAATCCCCAGGAATGGCAGGCTTGGGTCAGGCACGGGGTAAATCATGGCCCGCACCAGGTTGTCGCGCCGTGGCGCCAGGCGATAATATTCGCCCCGGAACGGTACGATCGCGAAATCAATGTCGAGCCCGGCCAGCCGCGCGACGCGGTCCGATTGCAGCCCCGCGCACGCCACAAGCTGATCTGCCTGTAGCGAGCCGTCCATAGTGTCGATCGTGACGCCGCCTGCTTCCTCAAAAATCCTGGTTGGCGCGACCCCGAAGCGGATCTCCGCCCCGGCCCGCCTGATGTCCTGGGCCAGCGCCCCCAGCACCCGCTTGTAGTCGACGATGGCTGCGCTGGGCACCAGCACGCCACGCAGGCCCACTATATCTGGCTCCCGCACGGCAATGTCGGTTGGCGACAGCACTTCTATGGCGATTCCGTTGGCGGCCGCCCGCGCTTCCAGCTTTGCCAGCCGCTCGACTTCGACCGGCGAAGTGGCGACGATCAGCTTGCCGCGTTCCTCAAAGGCGATGCCGTGGGCGTGGCAATACTGTTTGGTGCGCACCATGCCTTCCGCACAGAGCAGCGCCTTCAAGCTGCCCGGAGCATAATAGATGCCCGAATGGATCACGCCCGAATTACGTCCGGTTTGATGCAGACCAAGCGCAGCCTCTTTTTCCAGCACCACAAGGCTCGCGCCCGGCCGTGCCCGCAGCAGTGCTCGCGCCGTCGCCAGCCCCACAATCCCGCCGCCGATGATACAAAATTCGTAGCGCAAGCCGGTCTTCCCTCACGCCCTGACAATGCAGCGTCACCGCCGCGTTGACCAGCACCCCCGCCGTCCCCAAATCGGCGTAGTCCGAACAGCGGACGGAACAGTGCGGGTTCTTCGTGAGGTGATCAAGATACGCTGGAGGTGCCGGGCGCGGGTCGCCGGTCGGCCCATCAATGGCGGCGCCTGTGACATAGGGCAGATGGCCAAGCCACCGCTGAACTCGCGCTCAGCAGTGGCCGTTGCGGACTTAAAGGTCCGCGGCCCTTGCGCCTGGTGTCACAAGGCGAAGAGTTTCAGAACGTCCTCCACGCTGGTCTTGCGCCCGTAGTCGGCAAGCTGGAAGCTTTCGGCAAACTGATGCCCGCCGCTCATTGCCGGCAGCGCATACATGAATTCCGGCCAGTATTTCAGAATGAAGGCGCGCTCGGCGGCCCAGTTACCGATCGTGGGAGCCTCGTCGATGAAACCGCGTTCGAACGGGGCGAACTCATAGAACTGCGTAGCATGGGCGGCGCAGGCCTTGAGCTTGGCGTCGATCGAAGGGCCGACATCGATGACGACGTCGTGCTGGTGCACGTCGAGGGAGCCATAGTCGATCATCTTCAGGCAGATCGGCGCCTGGGCCAGCGGGGGCACTTCGGGGCAAATATTGCCATTGGTGCAGAAGCCCGAGGCCTCGCGCACGATGCGGCCGGCGGCGCGGTTGTCGAGATGGCCGGGGCATTCGTCGTGGAAGGTGATGACCACATCGGCTTGCCAGCGGCGGATCGACGAGATCACGGCAGTGCGGACGGCCAGATCGGGCATCAGCTCGCCATCATGATTGTCGAGAATCTCGTAGTCGAGCACGCCGAGATGGCGGGCGGCGGTATAGGCCTCGCGGGCGCGGCGGCGCTTCAGCGGCTCGCGGTCCATCTGGTAATGGCCGGCATCGCCATTGGTGAGCGACATGAACTTGACGGCGACGCCGCGGTCGGCGAGGCGGCGCATGGTGCCGCCGGCATACATTTCCGCCTCGTCGGGATGCGCTTCGACGACCAGCACTTTGAGCGGGTAAGACATTGTGGGCATTACTCCTTTGAGATTCGGGACCGCAGGGCGTCGGCTGCGGCCCTGAGGGTCGTGCCACTGCGGGTAACAAAGCCTTCGAGTTCGTTGAGGCTGGGGTTGGGTGAAAAGTAGTCGTCGGGCGCGATCATCGTGCCGGCGCGTGCGCCGTCCTCGAAGGCGCGGGAGAGGCGGATCAACTCGAGGATTTCGCCGAGCACGGCGTCGGGCTGGCGGGCCTGCCAATCGGGATCGAACAACGGGATCTGGTTCTTGTCCGAGCCCCAGACGTTCTCGATGGTGAAGTTGGGATAGCTGCCGGCATCAAACAGGGCGCCAAGCACCGCCTGCCAGTCGATGACGCCATCGCCGCAGGCGCGCGTCTGCCGCTCCAGCCCATGCGGGCGGGGGAACAGCACGATGTCGCGCATATGTGTCTTTTTCACATAGGGGGCGAGGCGCCGCGTGGCGGCCACCGGATCTTCGCCGCGCACCACCACATTGGCCAGATCAAGGGTGACGCCGAGCGTGTCGGAACCAACCTGTTCGATCAGGCGGACGATCTCAGCGGTGGTGATTTCCTCATGCGTTTCGACGGCAATGACGGCGTGGTGGTCAACCAGCACTGGCTTGAGCTTGAGCAGGAACTTGCGGATAGCGTCGAGCTGGTCAGGCCAGTCCACGTCGGTGCGGTAGCGATCGATGGCGTGGAGGCCCCAGTCGTGGCGCTGGTAGTTGGCGGTGTCGCCCCAGAGCGCCGTGCAGCCGATTTCGGTGGTGGCCTCGATCATGCGGGTCATGCCGAGCAGGTAGTCGCCCTTGCCGATATCGCGCACTTCGGGCGCTTCGGCTGTGTTGTAGGGGTTGATCTTGCCCAGCCCCATTTCTAGGTAGAGCCCAAGCTCGTCGGCGCGCTGCCTGACGGCAGCCAAAAACCCGCAATCGAGGTCGGGCGAGACATCGAGGACTGTGCGGAAAAACACCCCCGCATGGCCGAGCTCGGCGCAGCGTTCGAGCAGCTTGATCGGGCCCAGTTCGGCGGCACGCGGGAATTTGCGGCCATCGATGCCGATACGGATTTCAGGAATTGTGGTGGTCATGTTGTGGCTTCTGTCAGGTGGTTGTCCGTGTGGCCGTCGGGCAGGCCCAGGCCACCGGGGACGGCGGCGATAAGGCGGCGCGTGTATTCGTGCTGGGGGTGCATGAGGATGGCCTTGGCGGGGCCTTCCTCGACGATCTGGCCGCGATGCATGACCGCGATGCGGTCGGCGATATAGCCTGCGCTGACCATGTCGTGGGTGATGTAGAGCACCGCGACGCCCTGCTCATCGCGCAGGCGGGCGATGAGGTTGAGGATATCGCGGCGGATCGAGACGTCGAGCATCGACACCGGCTCGTCGGCAACCAGCAGCTTGGGGGACGCTGCGAGGGCCCGGGCGAGGCCGACGCGCTGGCGCTGGCCGCCGCTGAGTTCGTGGGGGCGCCGGTCGAGATAACTTGCAGGCGGCGTCAGGCCGACTTCGGTGAGGAGCGAGGCAACGCGGGCTTCGACATCGACCTTTTGCGCATGCGGGGCAGAGATCACGGCACGGCGCAGGTGGTGACCGATGGTGTGGAGTGGGTTGAGCGAACCATAGACATCCTGGAACACCATCTGGGCAGCGCGCGGCGTGCTCTTCCTGCGGCGCGAGACGGGGACCGGGGTGTGGCCATCGACAATAATGTCGCCGGAACTCGGCCGCGTGAGGCCGGTGACCATGCGGCCGAAGGTCGATTTGCCGCTGCCCGATGCGCCCACCAAGGCGACGATTTCGCGCGGGGCGAGGCGGAACGAGACGTCGTTGATGGCCATAAGCATGGAGCGGCCGGTCAGCGGATTGGTGCCATAGGCTTTGACCAGATGGGCGGTTTCGAGCACCGGATGGGCCACGTCCTTGGGCCGGATGACATCGGGAGTGGCGAAATCGATGCGCGGGGTGGCGGACAGCAGGGTGCGGGAATACGGGTGCTCCTGATGCCGGCGGAAGGCCTCGACGGTGGCGGTTTCGACGATCTTGCCATCCTTCATCACGGCGATGCGGTCGGCGACATCGAACAGCAGCGGCAGGTCGTGGGTAATGAGCAGCACGGCAAAGCCCATCTGCTGTTGCAGCGCTTTGACGGTGACGAAGATCTCCTGCTGGACGATGACGTCGAGGGCGGTCGTGGGCTCATCAAGAATGACAAGCTGCGGTGACAGGGCGAGCGCCATGGCGATGACCACGCGCTGGCGCTGGCCCCCGCTGAGCTCATGCGGGAAGGCGTTGAGCCGCCGGGGGTCGATATCGACCATCTGCAGCAGTTCGGCCGGGCTCTTGCTGCCGCCGCCGCGATCCAGCACTTCCTGCAACTGCCATTTGATGGTCTTGACCGGATTGAGCGAGGTCAGCGAGTTCTGCAGCACGATCGAGGCGGTGCGCCAGCGCAGCTCGCGGACCTTGGCCTCATCGGAGGTCAGCATATCGTGACCGGCGATGCGGATATCGCCGCCGGTGATGATGCCGGGCGCGCGCAACAGGCGCAGGATCGATTGGGCGATGGTCGACTTGCCGCAGCCCGATTCTCCGGCCAGGCCCATGAACTCGCCGGGCGCGATGCTGAACGAGACGCCGTCGACGGCCGGAACCATGCCGGTTTCGCCGGCATAACCGACGCTGAGGTCAACGATCTCAAGGGCTGGGGTGATGTCAGGCATTGCGCTTCACCGGGGTCATGAGCGAGGCACTCGATTTGCGGACGCCGGCGCGGCGCAGCAGCCGGTCGGCGCGGAGGCGCGGATTGCCGAGCTCGTCGACGGCGTTGTTGATCAGCGCCAGCGAAAAGGCGGTGAGCGCGATGGCCATGCCGGGGACGACGAAAGTCCACCACGCGCCTCGAATCAGCGCCGAGGTATTTTGTGCCCAGAACAGCATCGAGCCCCAGGTCACCTGGCCGCCATCGCCGAGCCCGAGGAATTCGAGCGAAGCCTGAGCGGTGATGGCAAAGATCACCTGGTTGACGAAATAAGCGGCGACGACCGAGCCCATATTGGGCAGCAGCTCGATGGCAACGATGCGCCAGCGGCGCTCGCCCACATCCTCGGCCGCGGCGATGAATTCGCGTTCGCGCAGGCTGAGGGCCTGCGAGCGGAACAGGCGGGCGCCAAAGGCCCAGCCGGTAATGGTCAGGACCGCGATCATGGTCAGCGGTCCGGGGGGCAGGAAAGCAGCAAGGACCACGATCAGCGGCAGGCTGGGAATGACGAGGAACACATTGGTGACCAGCGTCAGCACGTCGTCGACCCAGCCGCGGAAATAAGCGGCGGTGAGCGCCACGATCAGCGCCAATAGCGTAGTGAGCACGGCGATGGTGAAGGCGATCCACAGCGTGTTCTGGCCGCCATAGAGGAACTGGCTGAGGACGTCCTGGCCCTGCCCGGTGGTGCCGAACAGGTGCTTGAGCGAGGGAAACTCGTTGATGCCGCCGGTGGCGCGTTTGGGATTGTAGGGGGCGATCCACTGAGCCAGTGCCGATGAGCCGACGAGGATCAATAGGATCACCGCGCCGACGGTGACGGGGATGGAACCGAAGGCCTTGCGGCGGGCACTGGCGAGCGTGTCGTAGAGCGCCATGGCGTCAGGCCTCCTGCCCGGTACGGACGCGCGGGTCGAGCAGCACGTAGACGGTGTCCACCACGAAGTTGGCGACCAGCACCGATAGGGTGATGATGAGGAACAGCGCCTGCATCAGCGGGTAATCCACCGAACTCACGGCGCGCATCAGCGAATAGCCCAGGCCCGGATAGGTGAAGACGATCTCGGTGAGCAATTGACCGGAGAACACCCCACCGATGGCGGCGCCGAGCGCGGTGACATTGGGCAATAGCGCAGTGCGCACAGCGTGGGAGAACAGCACGCGGCGGGGCTTCAGGCCCTTGGCCTCGGCCAGGGTCAGGTAGTCCTCGCTGAGCACGCCAATCATGGCATTGCGCATGTTGAGCGTCCACGGGCCGAGCGACACCAGCACGATGGTGAAGGCCGGAGCGATCAGGTGGAAAAGGACATCGCCAATGCCATTGAGGGTGAATGGCGGCGGGTTGACGCTCGAATAGGCATTACCCATCGGGAACCACTGCAGCTTGAAGCAGAACAGGTAGAACAGCAGCAAGGCGAGAAAGAAGTAGGGGAACGAGCCGAGAAACAGCAGCACCGGCGGCGCCAGCTTGTCGAACAGTCCACCGCGCCGCCAGGCGGCGAGTGCGCCCAGCGCCGATCCCAAGACGAAACTCAGGAGGACTGAGGTCAGCCCGAGCAGGATCGACCAGCCGAAGCCGGCCGAGATGATGGCGGTCACCGGCGCCGGGAAGTTGGATAGCGAGCGGCCGAAATCGCCATGCAGGATATTCCCGAGGTAGGTGACGTACTGGCTCCACAGCGGCTCGTTGGTGAGGCCATAGGCGGCCTTCAGCGCGTTCAGCGAAGCTTCGTTGAGCGTGGTCGAATAGGTGGCCACGATGGTCGATGCCGGATCGCCCGGGGTGAGGCGCGGCAGGAAGAAGTTGACGGTGATGGCGACGAAAGCCGCCAGCAGGTAAAACGCCAATCGCTTCGCAATGTAGAGCATCACTTGGCCTCCGGGAGGTGGAGCCCCCGCTTGCGGGAGCCCCGAGGGCTTCAGGTCAGGGTCGGGTTATTCGGCGCGCCGCTCGAGGTGTGGCCAGACCAGCAGCGGACCATTGGTCATCTGCAGGCTGAGCGGCGCGTACTGGTCCTGCTCGGTGGGGAACCCGGTGAAGCGGCGCGTGTTGTAGAGACCCCAATCGGGCTGCTCGTAGAGCGGGATGGCCGGCGCCGCCGCCGAGAACATGGCTTCGAGCTCGGCGATGATGGACTTCTGCTCGGTCGCATCGGTGGAGGCGGCGAACTTGGCCAGCAGCTCATCGGCCTTTGGATCGCCATAGCGCTGCTGGTTGTTCGGCGAGGGCGTGCCTACGGGCTTGACCGAAGTGGTGGCCATGTTGTTGCGATAGAACTCGAACGGGGTGGCGGTGCGCTGCGCGCTGCCGAGCGAGAGCTGGAACTGGCCGGTGAAGGTCGAATTGGTCCAGCTATCGGCCGTGGTCGTGCGCAGGGTGACGTCGATGCCGATGTCCTTGAGGTTTTCCGCAACGATCTGGCTGGCCGAGACCCAATCGTTCCAGCCCGAGGGTACGATGATGTCGTACTTCATCGACGCGCCGTCCTTGCCCACGCGGATGCCGTCGCCGCCCTTGGCGTAGCCGGCGTCGTCGAGCATCTTGTTGGCGGCATCGGGATCGATGTTGATCCAGCTGGCGCCCTCCTCGACGACTTTGGGGTCGATCCAGTCCTTGAACGGACCTTCGGGCAGGCCCGTCGCATTGGCGGGCACGGACTTGCCCCAGACGCCAGTATTGATCATGCGCTGACGATCGAGCGCCAGGCTCATGGCCTTGCGAACCACCGGGTCGGCGAGCGCGCCGACCGTGGTATTGGCCTGCAGCATCACGACCGATGTGCGCGGCCACCAATAGCCGAAATGCTCGGGGTCGAGTGCCACGAACGTGGTGTCGGGATCGGGCACCAGCCCGCCCCAGTCGAGGTTGCCCGACAGCGTCGCGGCGCTGACCTGGTCGTTGCCGTTGAAGCCCTGGATGAACACGCCCTCGATGTTCAGCTTCTGCCAGTAGTTCGGGTTTTTCGTCACCTGGTAGCGATCGGTACCGAAAGCATCGATAGTGGTAAAGGGCCCGGTAGCGACCGGATCGGGGTTTTCGAAGGTCACCGGGTCGGTCACGTCCTTCCAGACATGCTGGGGGACGATGAACTGGTCGACGAGCGAATAGAGGCCGGGCGTATAGGTGGTCGAGAAGGTGAATTTCACCGTCTTGGCATCAACCGCCTCCACGCTCGCCAGATACTGATCGAACGCGCCGGACGCAGGGCCGATCAGCCCGGGATTGGCCTTCATCAGGTTAAAGGTGAAAACGACATCATCGGCGCTGAACGGTTGGCCGTCCGACCATTTGACGTCATCGCGCAGGGTGACGGTCAGGCTCAGCGCATCAGCCGACCATTCGAAGCCGGTGGCAAGCCAGGGGTCGAGCTTGCCGGTGGCGTAGTTCTGGATCATCAGCGGCTCGTACATGGTGCGGGTGCTGACCCAGCGGGCCGTCGGCGAGAACGGATTGAAGGTGCGCGTAAAACTGTTGCCGCCTTCGGCAACGACGCGCACGAGTTGGTCGAGCGGCACCTCGGCCAAAGCCGGGGCAGTGACTGCGAAGGCCGAAACGGTGGCCAGCGCACCCAAAGCAACGGCGCGCAGGCTTGTGTGCAAACGTCCAAACCAGCCCGATAAGGGCTTCTTAGGCAGGGGGTCGATGTGCATATCTGTCTCCGGGGAAAGGCTGCTTCATCATCAGGGGTGGTCCAATCTCCTCACGGGAGGCCGCGTGCAGCGCTGCCTCCCGTGAACACACGTTCCCGAGCATGCTCGAGCGCGAGTTCTACGGCTCCCGCCCGCACGGCATTGCTGCTGACGGCGGTCGGGACAATCTGTGGAATGGCGATGGGGAGGCGGCGCAGCACATCGGTTACGCTGTCGCAAAGTGGTTTGCCGCCGGCGCGGCCGACACCGCCGCCCAGGACGACCATTTCCGGGTCGAGGATGCCAATGGCACCAGTCAGCGCCGCCGCCACGCGATAGCCCAGTTCGGCGAAGAACGCTCCGTGCCGGTCACCCAGTGCAGCGCGCCGGATGGCATCGATGCCATCCTCGCCCTTGAGGCCGTGCCGGTTCACCAGCGCTTCGATCGCCCCGATATTGAGCAGGTCTTCGACCAGCGCCATCTGGACCGTCTCACCCGGTTTGGCGAAACGATCTGGCACCATGGCGCCACCTAGCTCGCCCGCCGTACCGGTCGAGCCGTGGATCAGGCGCCCGCCGATCACCGCACCGGCGCCGACGCCGTCGCTGATCCAGAGCAGGATGAAAGACTGCACCGAGACCGCCGCGCCGTAGGCCATCTCCTCGATGGCGACGAGGTTCACGTCATTTTCGATGATCACATGGCGGTGGCCCAACACCCCCTGCAGCGCTTCGGGGATATGATAACCCTCCCAATTGGGAAGCTGCTGACCTCGCCGCAGATTGCCGGCGCTGATATCGACAATGCCCGGCAGGCCGACCACCAACTGGTCAATGTCCTTGATGGCGATGCCGGCTTCCCGCGTCACCCGGTCGAGCACCGTGGTGAGGCGTTCGTGCGCGTCGTAACGCTCGCCGGGGCTGCCCGCGTGCTGGAAGCTGCCGATAACGTTGCCGGCGATATCGGAGATCGCCGCGTCGATGCCATGAGTGCCGACGTCTATGCCGGCGACATAGGAGGCTTCCTGATGCAGCGTCCACAGGCCCGCCTTGGGGCCATAAGTGCCGGCCTTTTCGCCATCGCGGCGGATGAGGTTGACGGCCTCGAGACGGCGCAGCAGGTCGGACATCGTGGGCTTGGACAGGCCCGTGAAGGCCTCCAGCTCCATGCGGGTCAGCGCGCCCTCCGAGAGGAGGCGCTGGAGCACCGCTTTCTCGTTGAGGTTGCGGAGCAACCTGGGACTACCGGCAAGAATTTGCATCGCCACCTGACCGTCTGGTAACTTTCCTTACAGTAAGGAAGACCATCCAAGGCCTCTTGTCAAGCGACTGTCACATGACCGAGAGAATGATGCGCACTTCGCCTCTTTCGCCGTTTTCGTCCGGGTATCACGCGCTGCCCGTCACGGTCTTTTCATCCTTGCCGTCCTCCTGGCGGCTGAGCTCAAAAGTGCTGCACGAGGCATTGTCCACGCGTCCGGTGATCGCCTGCTTGTCGTCGGACAGCACGCCGTCCGTGCCCACGGTCGCGTATCCGGACGGTCGGGTGATCCACTCTCCTGCATCCAGGCGGACATTCGCGGCTTCGATGCCGACCGTGACCTGGTAGGCACCGGACGGAATATTGGGATTGTCCTGATGGGGCCCGAACTCGATAGTCCCGTACCCCGTGGCGTCCACCGTCAGCGTGAACGCGGTCTGGCCCTGGGCGCAGGTGTAATATCCCGACCATTCGCCGGAGACTTCGTCGGCCCGCACGGCAACGGAAGCGAGCGAACAACCCAGGGCCAATCCGAGGAGACAACCTCGCGCCAGACACGAATGGAGCATGGTGGCTCGGCCTCCCAGATGTCTTCCAGATCGTGGTGACGCGAATAAGCCTGGACCGTGGCGCCGAGGCCGAGCATAGCCTAAACAGGCTAGATACGACGGAGCCTGCAGGCGTGATCCAGGTATGGCAGTCGGGAGAGAGAGGCATAGGGCATCTCCTCAACACTGCAGGTCCCGGATAGCCGCATGGGTCCACGAACGGTGCTGCCCGGCGCGTGGCAAGGCCAAAGCCCTGCCCGACCGTTGTGAACAGCATTGCCGAGACTGACGCGGCAATCAAGGGCAGGAGGATTTGTGCCGGAGCACGGTCAGTCGTCGTCCCGTGTGGCGAGGATGTCGAGGTTGACATCGACTTCGAACGCCACCCACTGGTCGCTCGCCCAAGGCCCCTGGCCGACACCGAAATCGGTCCGCACTAGTGTGACCTGGCCGGTGACATGGGCTGTTGGGCCGTCGATCTGAAGCGTGAAAGGCAGGGTCAGCGGCTTCGTCACGCCCCTGAGTGCCAGGGTGCCGACCGCCTCATAGTCGCTCGTGCCCGTCTTGCGGATGGCGGTCGTCTCGAACGTCGCCTGCGGAAATTCGGCGATATCGAACCAATCCTTGCCGGGCAGCGCCGTATCGCGCTGGGTGTCCTCTGTGACGACGCTCCCGAGATCAACGGTGACGGCAATATGTGAAGCGTCAAGGTGGTCGGGATCGAACATGATCTCCGTGTCATAACGGTTGAATTTTCCCGCGAATTTCGTGCCGATCTGCGTGCCGGAGAAGCCGAGCTGACTCTTCGCCGGATCGAGCGTCCAACCAGCGACGTCGGCCGCTGAGACGGACGAGGCAGAGGGGCCGATCAGGAAGGCCGCGAGGATCGGCGCGAGCGACCAATTGCGTAACGCCTTCGTCATTTCGATTCCTCCAATTGGGTGGACTCGGGCGCCGACCTACGGCGAGCAACTAGCGACGGAAGCATCCCGAGCAGCACATCGTCCTTGACGATAAAATGGTGGCGCAGCGCCGCCGCTGCATGGAGACCGACAAGAGCGATCAGCGCATAGGCGCCGTAGGCGTGCATCAGCTTCAGGACCGCCTCGACTGGCGCCTTGTCGGCGAGCGTTGACAGAAATGGCAGGTCCGGCCAGCTAATAACGCCATAAAGCACGGTCGGGATGTTGAATACCGAACTCGATACCAGCGCCCAGCCAGTGAGCGGTAAGCCAAACAGAAACAGGTAGAGCAGCAGATGGCCGCCTTTCGCTGCGGCCCGCTCAAGCGGAGGCATCGTCTCCGGCAGGGGCGGTGGGCGGTGCGTCAGCCGCCAGACGAGCCGAAACACAGCAGCCAGCAGCAAGGTGATGCCTATCGACTTGTGGAGCTGATAGAGCTGAAACAGCTGCGGCGGGTCCAGCTTCGCATGCACCATCACCCACCCCATGACCGCGAGCAGACCGATACCCAATGCCATCACCCAGTGCAGGATGATGGCAACCATGGTGTAGCGGACCGAAGAACGATCGATCGGCATGATCTTAGGACCCGAGAACGAAGGAGCCTGCGATGGTCAACGTGACCTCGTCGCCCACGGCCGGCAGGAATTGCGTAATGTTGAAATCGCTGCGCTTGATCTCGCCGGTCGCCTCGAAGCCGACGGTGTATAGCTTGAGCCACGGGTCGTCGCCGGAGCCGATAAGCCGCGCGTTCAACGTAACCGGCTTGGTGACGCCGTGTAGCTCGAGGTTGCCGACGATGGTCGCTGTGTTGCTGCCGGTCATGGTGACAGTGGTCGAAACGAAGGTCGCCGTCGGGAACTTGGCGGTGTCGAACCACTGGTCGCTCTTAAGCTGATCGTCGAGGACCGACACCGTGGTCAGGAGCGACTGAACGGGAAACGAGACATCCAGCTTGGCAATTCCGATTTTTTCCGGGTCGAGGGTAAGAGTCCCGGAGACCCCTGAAAAGAAGCCCGACAGGTCCGTGAAGCCCAGGTGCGAAATCGAGAAGCCGATCTGCGTGTGGTAGGGCTCCACCTTATAGTCGCCGGCCCTGACCGCGTTCGGATCTTTCGTGGCGATTTCTTGCGCCATGGCTTGCGGGGCCAAGGCGGAGAGGGCGAGCAGCGCGGTCATGGCGCCGGCGGCAAGAAAACGTGTCGTCACGGATAACTCCATCAGTTGGGTTGATGCGGTCGGCTCGATCAGAGGGGCCGAGCGATGCTCAAGGCGTGCAGTTTTTCGCGGTGGGGGCCACATTTGCGGCTCCCACAGTTTCGACTCGCCGGCCTATTGCAGGCTGGCGCCCCAGCTCAAGCGGCGAGCAATGCGATCTCGGCCTTCGCCTTGGCAATTGCGGCAGCCTTGGACTCGTCGCCGAGATTGAGACCTTCGGCCCGTACGATGGTCACATCAGTCAGGCCAATGAAGCCGAGCACGCCCTTGAGGTAGGTCTCGTGGTGTTCGAGGAGGGCGGTCGGGCTGTCGCCGGTGTAGACGCCCCCTCGCGTTGAAGCGATGAAGACCTTCTTGCCCTTCGGCAACAGCCCCTCGGCACCGTTCGCGCCGTATTGGAAGGTCCGGCCCGCAACGCAGACCCGATCGATCCAGGCCTTAAGCTGCGACGGGACCGAGAAATTGTACATTGGCGCACCGATGACGATGGTGTCGGCGGCGAAAAGTTCGTCAATATAGGCGCCACCGGCGGCGAGATCTGCGCCGAGCGCCGGATCGGTCACCGCGCCGCCCTGGAAGACCGCCATATGCCGATCAGACAGATGCAGGGCGTCATCGACCACCAGGTCGCGATAGATAATTTTGGACCCCGGATGCAACGTCTGTTGCCGCGCGACGATGTCCGCGGAAAGCGATCGGCTGACGGAATAACCGCCGAGAATACTGGAATCGATGTGCAGGATCGTCATGGGAACGGCCTCCGGTTCACGCTTGGACGGCGTGGATGCTTTGTGGGACAGAAAGTTTTTGAGTGAGAGAAACATGGCTCTTTCTATCTCACGCCCATTACCCCCTGAATATCCGTGATATTTCGACGGTATCCATCGCCAGCACAGATGGATCATCAGGCGGACCAACAGCCACGGGGGCCATGGCGACTGCCCACAATGGCGCCCGCAGCGACTGCCGGTCCAATCCGGCGGGTAGGGGATGGCGCTCAGTATCCCAGGGATCAAACTCCTCACACGCTTGGTATGAAGCGGCATTTCCGCTATATCTCGATCCTTACCATCGGAATGGTCGATGGATTAGGACGTGTGATGCTGGACGGCGTCTCTCTCGATCAGCTCAGGACCTTCATCGCCTCCGTTGATGAGGGCAGCTTCTCGGCTGCCGCTCGCAAGCTGGGCCGCGCGCAATCGGTCGTGAGCGATTTGGTGAGCGGACTCGAGGCCCAGATCGGGGTGCAACTGTTCGACCGTTCAGGACGCTATCCGAAGCTAACGCCGGCGGGAGTCGTTCTGATCGCCGACGCGCGGGGCATCGTCGACGGCGTCGATTTCATGAAAGCGCGAGCGAAGGGTATGGCCTCTGGCCTTGAGGCCCAACTGTCCGTCGTCGTGGACGTCTTCGTCCCGATCGAGGCCGTCACTGCGGCGGCCAAGGAGTTTCAGGAGCATTTTCCCAGAACGCCGCTCCAGCTATTCGTCGAGGCATTGGGTAGCGTCTACCAGCCCGTTCTTGCGGGAACTGCCAGCCTCGGTGTGGTCGGGCCACTGCCGATCATGCCGGCGTCGTTCACGGCGGAGCGGCTGCCCAGTATTGCCCTCATTATGGTTGCAGCGCGGGACCATCCGCTGGCGTCGTTCAAGGGAAGTATCCCGAAATCGGAACTGGCCAAGCATGTGCAACTCGTACTGACCGATAGGTCCAATTTGTCAGCGGGCCGCGAGATCGGAGTGATGTCTCCCTCGACCTGGCGCCTCGCCGACCTCTTTGCCAAGCATGCCTTTCTTCTCAACGGATTGGGTTGGGGCGGCATGCCGCTCCATTCTGTCCAAGGCGATATCGGCGAAGGACGGCTGGTGGAGTTGTCGATCGAGGACGTTCCGGCAGGTGGCCTCATTCTGCCCATGTCCGCGGTCTATCCGACATCCGCGCCGCCGGGCCCTGCTGGCCGCTGGTTCATCGAACGACTGAAGCAATGTCCGGCCAGGTAGGTGGCTGCGGGTCGGACGATGGCAGACGCCTGCTATGCAGTGAGCTTTTCCCGCGCAACTCGGTGGTGAGCTGAGGCGGAAACGATTGTGAAAGTGGGGTGTCCTGGACCTGGCGCTCGGAGTGGAGTGTCCACCGGGTGGCAAGGTCGCCCCAATTACCCATCAGCCCTCTTGGCTAAGGCCTTTGCGACCCTGCGATGTTCGAGATCTCATACCCGAGGGGGTTGGGTTGCTGAAGCAACATCAGGATCGCCAGCCAGGTGATCCGGCCGATGCGATGGCACCGCGGCGCCCAGCACGCCAAGGCCAAAATGCAGAACGTCGAACTGACGGCCCGGGGAGCTGTCGGTCGCATCGAAAGTGAGAGCAAAGGACGAACGTTGCGACGTTCGTGGAGAATCAGCGCGAGCCAAGTGCCCTGGCGACAGACACCTTGGAGACCTTGCTCGACTCTACGCAGGATCCAGACGGTCTGCGGCTCGGACGGCGCTTGGTTCGGTGATCAGGCGCGCCGGTAGGCGGCGCCGGACGGGGAGCAACTCGAAGTCGAAACGTTGCTTCACGAGCCCCCAGAGTCCCTGCGGCGCGACGATCATAACCGTCACCGCGATACCGCCGAAAATAATGAGCGACCATTCCTGGAAGCCGAAGAGAAACTGTCGCAACAAGAAAAACACGGCCGTGCCGATGATTGGCCCCTCAAGCGTGCCGACCCCGCCGATGACGACGATGAATATGACGTAGGCAGTCCAGTTCAACGAAAACGCGGCGTCCGGCGACACACTCAGCAGGTTCGCATAGATCAGCGCCCCGAGCGCCCCGGTAAATCCGCTGGCAACGACGTAGACAAAACGCTTGGTTCGCAGGACCTTGATGCCGACGCCGCTCGCCCCTGGCTCGGAGTCGCGGATCGCGGTGAGCGCGAGGCCGGTCTTTGAACGGAGCGCAAAATAGATCGCCGCCAAGCCTCCGGCCGCCAGCAGCAAGCAAACGATATAGGTCAGGTTCTCTCGCATGAAACGGTCGTAGTTCATGAGCGAGCGGACCGACCGGCCCTTCGCCCCCCCAAGCCAATCGATGTTGGCGGTGACGGCCAAACGGAGTACCTCTGCCAGAACCCAGGTCCCGACGGCAAAATAGGCGCCTCGCAAGCGGAACAGCAGTAAGGTCGAGGGCCAGGCCAAAGCGGCGACGACCAGGCCGGCCAGCGGAATGGCCAGGAACGGGTTGATGCCGAGATCCTCTGCCAACACGACCAGCGCGTAGGCACCGATGCCCAACCAACCCTGCTGTCCGATGGACAGCATGCCGCCATATCCCGCCATGAGGTTCCAAGCTTGCGCTAGTGCAAGCAGATAGATGAACTCGACGATTGTACGCTTCAGATAGCCGGAGCCCCAAGCTGGAACCGAAACCAAGAAGGCGATACTCACTGCGAGCAGCACCAGACCGATCCAATGTGAGCGCAGTCGGTAGGTCATGGATTGATCTCAGGTTCTGTCGATGGTTTCAGGGAAAAGGCCCGACGGGCGAACGGCAAGGACCAGAAGCGTGGCCACATGCCCTGCGAGCTGGAACCAGGCTGGATTTACCGCGCCGCCCAATGCCTGGGCGATGCCCAGGATGAGTCCCCCTGCGAGAACGCCCTTCAGCGACCCCATGCCGCCGATGATCACCACCTCGAATGCGAAGATGAGACGGGCCGGCCCATCAAGGGGAGAGAAATTCGTGCGCGCACCCATGAAGACGGCCGATACCGCAATGACCGCGAACGCGATACCCATGGCGAGGGCATACATCTGGCGCGAGCTTACACCCATCAGTTCGACGGTCGTTGGGTCGTCCGATGTCGCACGGAAGGCCCGACCCATCATCGTGCATCGGAAAAACAGATGCAGCAGATAGAGCACCAGGACCGCCGTCGCCAGATTGATCAGCGGCAGAACGCCGATGGCAAAATCCCCCGACAGGGGCAGGCTCATGGTCGCCAGCGATCCGATCGGCAGAGAGGCGCGGTCGGCAGAAAAGGAAAGCAGCATGGCATTTTGCAGGATGACGGAGAGCCCGAAGGTCATGATCACCGACGGCATTACACCTTGCTGCAGAGTTCTGTTGAGCAGGGCATGCTGCAAGACTTGGCCTACCAGGAACATTGCCGGAATCAGGACGACGAGCGAGATGAACGGCGGCAGCCCGAGAAATCGCGTGATCAACAGCGACATGAAGGACCCGAACACGATCATGTCGCCATGCGCGAGGTTGACCGTGCGCATGATGCCGAAAGTCAGGGCAAGCCCGGTGCCAAAAAGCGTATAGAGCCCGCCCAACAGAATGCCGTTAATGATCGTGTAGATGATTGTCATACTGACGCACCGAAGTAAGCGGTCATCATTTCCTGATCGCCGAGTGCAGAAGGCACTCCTCGCAGGCTCACGCGTCCCTCGAGCAGGAAGCAGACATGTTGCGCCACGGTGAATGCCCGTGAGAGGTCTTGTTCGACCAGAAGGACTGTCGCGCCCTGAGCGGTGATGTCCCCCATCGCGCGATAAATCTGCTCGACAACGATCGGCGCCAGACCGAGCGATATCTCATCCATCAAGATCAGCTCCGGATTGCTCATCAGCGCGCGGCCGATCGCGACCATCTGTTGCTCGCCGCCTGAAAGATCCAGGCCGGCATTGTGCCGTCGCTTCACCAGTTCGGGAAACAGTTCATAGACACGCTGGAGTGTCCAATGGCCCTTGCGGCCGCGATAGCCGCCCAGCACAAGATTGTCTTCGACAGACAGGCTCGGAAATATGCGACGTCCCTCTGGCACGAGAGCGATGCCCAAGGCATTCAGCTCGTATGCCGGCTGGTTTTGTATGCTGCTCCCATTCATCGCGACCTTGCCGCCGGTGACGGGCAACGCCCCGCAAATCGCGCGCAGCAAAGTGGACTTGCCGGCGCCGTTGGCGCCGACGATTGCCAGCACGTCGCCACTTGCAACCTCGAGGGAGACCCCCTTGAGCGCATGGAAGAGCCCATAGTGGGCGTGAATGTCCTCGACTTCCAGAACTGCCACTACGCCATCCCCACAGTCGCGATCTTGTCGCCGAAATATGCCTGCTTGAACGCCGGGCCGTTGATAACCTCGTCCGGCGTCCCGTCGGCAATCAGGTTGCCCAAATCCATCGCAACGACGCGTGAGACCACCGAAAGCAGCGCGTGTACGATATGCTCGATCCAGACGACCGCCACGCCGCTCTCGTTGATGTCACGCACCAGCGCCACAAGGTCCTTGACCTCGAAGTCGGAAAGCCCGCCGGCGATTTCATCCAACAACAACAGCTTGGGGGCACAGGCCAGGGCCCGAGCGAGTTCCAGCCGCTTTCTGCCCATAAGCGGCAGTGCATCGGCCAGTTGCCCGTGCCGATCCAGCAGCCCCGTCCGCTGAAGGCAGCTGTAGGCTACCTCCTCAGCGGCCGCCAGATCGTGGTGGCCGCCATGGCAGGCCGCTGTGAGAACGTTCTCCCACACCGTCATGCCCACGAATGGCTGCGGGACCTGGCTGGTACGGCTTATGCCGATGCCGCAACGATCTTCACTGCGAAGCGCATCGATCTTCCGACCGTCGAAGTGAATGCTCCCCGCTGAGAGGGATACCGTCCCAGCGACGAGCTTCATTAGTGTCGTCTTCCCCGCACCGTTGGGGCCAAGAACGCCCACGGCCTCACCAGCAGCGACGTCAAAGCTAATATTGTTGACGACCTGAAGCGCGCCGTATCGACGGCCAATCGCGCGCAATGAAAGAAGTGACACGATGCTGCCCCCATGCTGGCTGCGCTGACGCCTGTCTAGGGCGCCACTACCACACCTTTGGTTTGAACTGTCCGTCGATAGCCACGGAGGGGAAGTGACCATTGTGGGTCACGACAAGGTGTTCCGCCGGGCGTTCCGCATCCCTCTGCCACTGACCGATGGCCAGGGGCGTCCGAGCCACATTTGGGAAGCCTTGCAAGTCACCCCACTTTACATGGCCCAGCATCGTATCAAGGTCGGTGCTTCGCACGGCTTCGCCGATAGCCTCCGGCGTCAATGCGGTGGCGCGGCGAAGTGCGTCGATGCCCACTTCGAGCAGCGCGTAGCTAAAGCCAATGGGCTGCTGCCATGGGGAACCCGTTTGGGCCTCATAGGCGGCAACAAGGTCGGCGGCGGACTCACCGGAAATCGACGAGTGGAACGGGAACTGCGGACCCCAGTAGACTTCGCTGGAGAGATTCTCTCCCAAACCGTCCGGAAAAGACTCCACTGTAGTGGGCGTGAGCGCGGCCTTGGCAACCGTCACGATCTTGGGATGGAACCCCTGCTGCTTGGATTGCACGAGGAAGGTCGCGAGGTCGGGGGACAGCATCACGCCCGTGACGATCTCCACGCCTGCGCTCTTGAATTTCGCAATTTCGGCCGAAAAATCGTCCTTGAGATTTTGAAACCGGCCGGCGTCGATCAGAGAGAAGCCTTGCGCAGCCAGCACTGGCGGGAACCCAAAGGCAGGATCAGAAAACGCGATGCCATCAGGGTCGTTGGGCCAGAGGGCTCCGACCACCTTGTTGGTCGACTGGGACTGCCAGAGTTCGAGATAGACCGCCTGAAGATCGGCAGAACCCCAGAAGAAATGGTTGGTCCACTTGAAATCTGTCTTCCCGGGCTCGCCACCACGACCAAAGTACCAGGATTCCCAAGGCGCTCCCGTCGTGACGCAAGGCACACCATTGGCCTCTGCCTGATCGCTCACCGGGTTGACCGTATCGGGGGTAAGGCCGGCAAGGATGATATCGACTTCGTCCCTCAAGATCAGCTCTGCCGCCAACTCCGCGGCGCGGTTGGCGTCGGACTGCGTGTCCTTCTCGATGATCTGGACGTCGTGCGTCGTGTCGCCGATGACAATCTTGCCGCCAAGCGCCTCAAGCACCTTGTTCAGGACGAAGCCGTCGCCCTCGCTGATTTGCGCCAGCGCACCCGAACGGGGCGAGACGAAGCCGATCTTAATGAGACGGCCAGCCGCCTGGGCTGAGCCGCTGCGAAGAATGGCCGGAGCCGCGATCGCCGCTGCAGCACCGGCACGAAGTACCGACCGACGCGAGAACTTTTGTGTCAACATAGCTTTCCCCCTTTTGTGCAGGCTGGCTCAGCCTGCGATTGAGCTCGCATTGGTGCGGATGGCGGCAGACGCGCCTGGCCCGCGCGTGCGTTATTTCAGGTACCACTGCTGCGGCAGGTCGTAGGCCATCGTGACGGACTTCAGGTGCGTGTACAGATTCAGTGTCTCCCGGCAGTATTCACTGCCGAAACCACTATCCTTCCAGCCGCCGAGGGGCGCCCCATTGAGGATGTTGAAGTACTGGTTGATCCAGACTGCGCCGACTTCCAAGCGCTCGGCCGTCTTCAGAGCCTTGGCCAAATCCGCCGTATAAATACCCGAAGCCAATCCGTAGCGGACGCCGTTAGCTTCCTCGAGCATCGTCTCGTAATCGTTCCAGCGGATGACCGACAGCACCGGACCGAAAATCTCCTCCTGGGCGATGCGCATGCTGTTATTGGCTTCAAACACCGTCGGCTGAATGAAATACCCGTGTTCGTTGCCGGCTATGGTTTGGCGGTGGCCGCCGGTGACGAGATTGGCGCCTTCCTTCCCTCCGATATCGATGTAGTCGAGCACGCGCTCGCCCTGCGTCTTGGAGACAAGACAGCTCAGTTTCGTGGTCGCGTCGATCGGCGAACCGATGTTTAGCGACGAGAGCCCAGCGACGAGCTTGTCCATAAAAGCGTTGTAGATATGGTCGTGCACGAAAAGGCGGGTGCCCGCGAGGCAGGACTGTCCGTTGCAGTACGTGCCGGCGAAAGCCGCATTGTCGACCACGGCGTCAAGATCCTGCACGTCCGGAAAGACAATGTTGGGGCTTTTGCCTCCGAGTTCCAGCGTCACTGGAACCAGACGGGCAGCAGCGGCGGCGGAGATGATGCGACCGACCTCGGAACTGCCGGTGAAGGCCAGTTTAGCAACGTCGGGATGGGCCGTGAGAGCGCCACCAGCCTCCTCGCCAAGGCCCGGAACGACGTTGACAACGCCTGGCGGAAAGATGTTCGCGATGTGCTTGCAGAGCTCGAGCGTCGAGAGCGAAGCGTTTTCGTCCGGCTTGAGAACGACTGTATTACCCGCAGCCAGTGCCGGCGCGAGCTTGAGAGCCGCCATGATGGACGGGGCATTCCAGGGAATGATGATACCGCAGACGCCGATGGCCTGGCGGCGCGCAATCGAATAGCCGTTCGGGATTGGCTTTCCAAAGTCTTCGAAGTTGAGGATCGCCGCCGCAAAGTAGCGGTATTGGCCGATCGCGATGCGGTAGTCGACTTCCGTTTCGGATACGCGACGGCCGATGTCGAGGGCGTCGATCATCGCGAGTCGTGGCAGATCCGCCTCCAACGCATCCGCGAGCTTGAGAAGCAGCGTCGACCGGTGCTCATAGCCCGTGGTCGACCAGCTCTTGAAGGCGCCTCGTGCCGCCTTCACGGCCAGGTCAATCTCGCGCGGCCCGCAGCGGGCAATATCGGCAAGGTGCCTGCCCGTCGCAGGGTTCACGGCCGGAAAGGTGCGCTCGCCAGCGTCCAAAAACTCGCCGCCGATGAAAGGCCCATATGACCGGTCGAGGCCAGGGTTCGGATGGCCAGGAGCTTGAATATTCATTTAGAGGTTCCTCGCTCTTCGTTGGATTGAGTCAGAGTGGTCGCTTGCAGGACCGACATTCGCTCGCAGGCGGCACACCCTAGCAGTTAACAGTTTATACGATGCTCAGTTTGCTCCACGCAACACATTTCTTTCGAAAATCCTAGTTTCTCACGAAAGAACTCATGCAGGCGACGATCGGTGCAATCGCTCCTCAAAAGCAGATGTCATGGATTGATGGATCAGACTGGGTGATCGCGTCTCGGCAACGGCGTATCGTTTCCGCCGCGCCGAACCTAGTCGGGCCGCCGCATCTGGAAGAGGCTTTGGGGCGTGACTTCGAAATAGTCCGCGGGTCCGCCGGCACGAAGGATCGGACGCGCTGCGCCCGTGTCGTAGAGGTCGTTATTCAGGAACGCTTTGTCGATAGTGACGGCGACGACCTCGCCGAGGACCAGCCAGGTGTCAAGCAGGATGCCGTCGATGCCGCATAGCTGTTCAATTTTCACCACACGGCATTCAAGAGCTGCAGGACTCTCGGCGACGCGCGGTGGCCTGACGACCACGGACGCCGCTGGTGTCAGCCCTGCCAGTGCGAACTCGTCGGCATCAGGGAGGACGGACCGGCTTGTAAGATTGACCTTTTCCGCCAAGGCGCGGGTCGCCAGGTTGCATACGAACTCCAAGCTCGCAGCAGCGTTCCGAACCGTGTCTTTTCTGCCAACGCTGGAGAACGCGACAATTGGGGGATGATAGTTGACGATGTTGAAAAAGCTGTACGGGGCCAGATTTAGGGTACCCGCCTCATCAATCGTCGATATCCAGCCAATGGGCCGCGGCCCCACTATCGAGGGGATGGGGTCATGACGTAACCCATGACCTTCTGCTACCCTGTAGCTATGGATGTCGTTGTTCATCTTGGCCCGGTTGTGATCCGCATCCGCCGTCAGTAGGCTCCCGACAGCAATGAGCCAAAACCCGGGATGCTCGCCTTCAGGCCGAGCCGCTTGAGCATGAAGTAACTTGTCGCTACCGACGAGGAAATGACCGGGAGTCCGGTGCGATCCTCGATGTGCTGGATCGACGCCAGCGATGGCATCTGGACACAAGCTGACGCTATGATCGCATCGACGCCGCTGGTGTTAAGGCGTTTTGTAATCTCTGCGGGAGCAAGTGGATCCTGGCGCCCGACCTTGATGTTGTCCGCAATTTCAAGCGAGATGCTGTCAACCACCTCGATGCCTTCGCCCTCGATGTAGTCGATGACCAAGGCCGTCAGGGGCTTCATATACGGCGCTAGGAGGGAGACCTTCTTGGCACCCAGCACCTTGAGACTGTCGATAAGCGCACCAGCGCTGGTCACCACGGGCGCCGGTGCGCCGTTCTCCACGGTACGCTGATGGAGCCGAGCTTCGGACACGCGGTGATACCCCTGCCCCATGCTCATGATCGCAACAAGACAAGCGTATCCCAGTACGTCAACGCGAGCATCGGAAAGCTCCGTCGCGCAACGATCGCTCGCCGCATCCATTGCGGCCAGCTCTTCCTTCGTCACTTGCTTCATTCGCATGCGACTGGAATGGAAGGTGAAGCGCTCGTCCCCGTGCGCCTCGCGTGCACGCAGGATGGCGGGAATTTCGGTTTCCATGGTCGTGTTGGATGACGGGACGATCTGACCGATCCGGTAGAGGCGGGGTGTGTTCATTTCGCGGATTCCGTAAATTTGGGCGAGGGGGCCGGTGGCGCCGCCGGGGTTCCATCGTCGTCGGCGTCATCGAAGCGGGACGCCTGGAGAGGTCGTCGATTGACGCGCAGATCGAAAACGTCGAAGCGGTTGTAATGCCCGGTGATGTCGTGCATCTGCCGCGGCTGGATGCATCGCGACAGGTCGATATCGGCATAGACGATGCCTTCGACGTCGATCAGGGGCTCACCGATGACGCGGCCATCGGGGCCAATAATTCCGGAAAATGCGCTGCTGCGGCGCATGAGAAGATCGCGAGCCGCCGGGTGGGTGGCCGAAAGCGCCGTGATCATATCCTCGGAGATCGTCGAGCAGGATACGATCGTGAACACCTTGCCTTCGAAGCTATGCGCCGCGGCCCGCAGCTTGATGGCTTCGGCCATATCATAGTCCGCAGGCGCCACCGGCAGAGCAATATAGCTGGCAACGTGCACCAGCTCGCCTTGCGCCAGCAGTGCAAAACGGGCCAGCGTATTGGTGTTCTCGCCACAGGCCAGTGCACCCAGGGGTCCGACGGTTGTGCCATGGACACGAAGTCCCGACGCATCGCCAGGCGCCCATGTCAGCTTCTCCGCCCAGGTCGGCACGAGCTTGCGATGGCAGCCGAGGATGCGGCCATCATCGCCGATAGTGACAAGCGTATTGTAAACGGTGCCGATTCCGTACCGGCTTCGCTCGTTCACGCCCACCACGACATTGATTTTGTGACGCGCGGCCGACTGGGCAATTTTGCTGATTTCGGGGCCGGGAATTTCGATCGCGGATCGAACAAGCTTTTCGAACCAGGGACTTCCCTCCACCGGGGTCATCACCCAATTCCAATAGGGATAGGCCGAGACAAAAACCTCCGGAAACGCGACCAGGCGCGCCCCATTGCCCGCCGCCTCTTCGATAAGCGCACAGACCATGTTGACCGTCGCGTCAGTATCGAGGAAGACAGGCGCCGCCTGTACGGCAGCAGCCCTGAACTTGGGTAAGTCGAGCATGGTCGGCTCCTGTCCTAAGTATCGAAAAATGGCGGGAGAACTGGCGTCCCAAGCCTCGTCGTTGGTCGTCCACCACCAGGAAGGAGCCGAGCGCCCATTCGTGGTGGGCATCCATGCAGGGTTTGACCTAGACGGCCACCACGGGGTGGCGAATGGTCCCAATCGTGCTGATGCCCGCTTCGACGACATCACCAGGCCAGAGCCATTCCTGAGGATTGCGACCTGCGCCGACGCCGTCTGGCGTGCCCGATGCAATGATGTCGCCGGGCTCAAGCGTGATCGCGGCGCTGATGTCGGCAATGAGAGCCGGGACTTTGAAGAGCATGAAGCGCGTGTTCGACTCTTGCTTGGTTTTTCCGTTGACGGTCAGCCAGATGTCGAGATTGTGCGGGTCCGTAATCTCGTCGGCGGTCACGATGCATGGACCAAAGGGCGCGTAGGTGTCCTGCCCCTTCGAATAGATCCATTGGCCGGCCCGGCGATTGTCGCGGGCACTGACATCGATGATTACGCTGTATCCGAACACGAACGAGAGCGCGTCTTGCTCGGGCACCCGGCGGGCCGTTCGTCCTATGACAACGGCAAGCTCAACCTCCCAGTCAAGTTGCTGGGTAATATTCCCGTTATGCTCTATCGCGTCGCCGGGGCCAATCACACTCGTGGGCGGCTTGGAGAAGATGACCGGCTGTTTCGGCAACTCCTTGGACGTGTCCAGCGTGCGCGCCGACTCTGCGACGTGCTCGCTGTAGTTGAGGCCGATGCCGAAGATGTTCTTTCGTGGACGCGGTATGGGCGCCAGGAGCTTGACGTTTGACAAGGGGCGAGCGACGCCCATGGGCCATTGTTCCCGCCACTCGTCGAGCACCGACCGCAGCGTCGACAATCCTGGCGGTCCAAGATCGATCAGATCGAGCATAGTGGATGGTATGGGGAGGCCCACCTTGGCGCCAAGCTTCTCGAGGTCGACCACGAGGTCGCCTTCGATCACACCAAGACGTGCGGGCGCGTCGACGGCACTGCGAAAGGTTATGAGACGCATGCTAAAATTCCTCAGGCGATAACCTGTTGCTGGCCGCCGGTTTCGCCATAGGCCTCCTCGCGATAGAGGCCTAGCGAGTTCATGACTGGAAGGTCGCTAAAGGCGAACAGGCAGGCGTCTTCTCGGTCGGAGGCGTTGCCGTGCTCGTGCCAGGCCCAGGAGGGAACGCAGAAGATGTCGCGTTCCTGCCAGTCAAAACGCTGGCCGTTGATGATGGTGTAACCCTTGCCCTTGGCCGCCTGATAGATGACGCTGCCGGTGTGACGATGCGCCTTGGTATGCTCACCCGGTCGCAGGAGTTGCATCGAGGCGCCGATCGTCTGCATGACCGGACCGCCGGTGAGCGGATTGACATAATTGAGCAAGATGGCGTCGAAGGGCGAGCCTTCGGTGACCTTGGCATAGCGCTGAAGGGCTTCGTAGGTCGGCCCCCACTCATACTTCAAAAGTGGAGAGTAGGGATGGCGCCAGCTGTCTCCGGAGGGGCGCAGGCCAGGATTGCCCCAGGTAGCCGTCGCGTCGTCGACCGGGAAGCCGACGGCTTGGTGCTTATCTTCATGCACGGCGTAGAAATTGGCCTCGAGTGCATTCACCAGGGGAATGTCGAGGCCGTCCTGCCAGAGGCAAGGGGTACCGTCTGCGGAGACGCCGTGCTCGTGCCAGGTTCCGTTTGGAGTCAGAACGAAGTCGTTGGCTCCAAGCGTCATCTTGTGACCGTCGACAATCGTGTAGGCGCCCTTGCCTTCCATGATGAAGCGCAAGGCCGACGCAGAGTGGGCATGAGCAGAGGCGACCTCCCCCGGATTCATGACCTGCAGCCCGGAGTAGAGCCAGCCGACGGCAGCGGAAACGTCGCGCCGTCCCGGATTGCTCAAGTAGACGACGCGGCGCCCAGCCTTCTCCGGCGTGACAAGCTGGGTCGAGCGCAAAACGTGCTCGCGTAAATCGCGGTAGCGCCACAGGACGGGCACCGAGGCAGACTTCGGCTGCCAAGGCTCGATCTTGTTGGCCACAGTCCACAGGGCACCTGCGTCAAGTGCCTCCAACTGATCGTAGTAGGCGAGCAACTCGGGAGTGTCCTGGACATTGGCGCGCCCCGCGACGTCCTCACGGTGGTTTACCTTAGGGTTTGACATGAGCATTTCCTCCTGCATGTTTTTATATGACATGTCTGATTTTCGAAAGAAAGAGTTTTTTACGTTCGCCTATTCTATGATATAAGAGCGGCGTATCAGGAGACTAAGCAGGACATGCGAAACACGCTCGAACTCGGGAAAAGCACTGAGGCTGGCGGCGTGAAGGCGCCCGAAACGTTAGCCGCCCTAGCGTACCAAAGGCTTCGGCAGGACATCATCACCGGCGTCTTCGCTCCCGGTCAGCCCTTGCGGCTGGAGCTTCTGAGGCAACGGTACGGGTTGAGCTTCTCGCCTCTGCGCGAGGCACTCAATCGTCTGCAAACCGAGCGACTTGTCGCCTCCGCGGCGTTGCGAGGCTTCTCGGTTGCAGCGGTTTCAACCGAAGAGATGTGGGACGCGACGGAAACACGCATCCTGATCGAAAGCGAAGCTCTTCGACGCTCGATCGAATATGGCGATGACGACTGGGAAGCGCGTATCGTATCAACATTTCACTCACTTGATCTCCAAGCGCGTCGAATGACGAACAGCGAAACCGTCAGCATGGAGGAGTTGTCCGCGCTGGAAGCTCGCCACAAGGACTTTCACGGGGCCCTCATTGCGAAATGCCGATCGAGACGCCTCATCGATCTCGCCGATCAACTATACGCGGAAACGCAACGCTACCGGCTCCCAACCTTGACAGGGAAGACCCCGGCAACCAGCCGCAATATCGCCGGCGAGCACAGACAAATCATGGAGGCTGCATTTGCGCGGAACACGGATGAGGCCGTTGCGTTGCTGACGGCTCACTATCGTCGGACGTCCGAAAGCATCGAGCGGTTCATGGCGGAGCATATGTCCTGAACGTTGAATGCATCCATGAAGCCAAAGGCCTCGAACGAACCCGTACACACTGTGGGCGCCGGCGGTGTCTGCAATGATGTCGGCTGCGACCAGCTCCAAAGGACGGGCGAAGTGAAAAGAGCGACGATGCGCGAAGTGGCCAGCCATGCGGGAACATCCGTAGGCACGGTAAGTCGCGCCTTGGCGATGCCGCAGCGCGTTGCACCGAAGACATTGGAGCGGGTCCGCGAGGCGATCAAGGAACTGAATTACGTAGTGAGCGAGCCGACGCGAGCCTTCAAAAAGTCAAGCGCACCTCAGCCGTCATTGCGATCGCCATCGACCTCGGCAACATTTATTATGGCGAGGTATTCAGGGGGCTGCAGAAACGTGCCGCACAAGCTGGATACGCGGTGATCATCGCGTCCGGCCCAGACCAAAACGCCCATGAATTCGTGCTGAACCACTTACTTGGCGGCAAAGTGGATGGTGTTATCATTCTGTCCGGCATCGATCTTTCCGAATCCCAGTATCGACACATCCGAACGTTTTACGATGAGCTGCCACCCATCGTGGCGATAAGCGAGCTGGTGGGGGCGGCAGTCCTGCCCCATGTGTTGATAGATAATGAGCGAGCCGCCAGCGCGGCCGTTAACCACCTCCTGGCGAATGGCCATCGCCACATAGCCCATGTGCTCAGCGGCGACGCCAATCTCGTCGGCAATCTATGCTCGAAGCCACCATGTACGCAAACCTGCTGCGCCTCGGCGGTCCCGGCTTCGACGCGGCCGACCGCGCCTTTGCCGGGGAAATCCAGCAGACACTATCGCGGCAGGATATCGTCACCTCCTATGCGCGCTTCGGCCTCGCCCCGGTGGCCGGCGAAACACTGAGCGAAGCGATCTACCCGCTGGGCGCCGGCAACGACACCTCGGTGGGCTCGACCGATGTCGGCACGGTCAGTTGGGTCGTCCCCGCTGTCCAATGCCGCGTCGCCTGCTACGCGATCGGCACGCCCGGCCATTCGTGGCAGTTGGTCGCACAGGGCAAGATGCCGGCGGCACACAAAGGCATGGTGCTCGCCGCCAAGGCCATGGCCAGCACCGCTGCCGACCTGATCCACGATCCCGCCATGCTGGGACGGGCGGGTGAGGAGCATCGACGTTTCCGGGCCGAGAACCCCTTCATCAGCCCGGTGGTCGACGGACCCGAACCAGCGCTGAATATGGCGGCTGCTTAGGCGGCCACTCTCCCTGGAGTAGTGATGATTTCCGCACGTGGATGTGCGTGGTGGGCCAGTCCAAGACCTTGGCTGTGCGGAACGTCCGCCAGTGTCTCTCAAACGCCAGAAGCTACCAGTCTCCTCTCGCCCAATCCGACCATCGGTAAGTCCTTTGCGCGATCGCTTGGAACGGGGCGCAGTCCGGCGGCTTGCGACCCCATTTCGGACCTTCAGACCATCTTTGCGGTTGCAAATAAGCGGACGTTGAGCGGGCGGAATAGCGCACGTAAGACGAAAGTGCGGAGTTCGACGGCGAATATTGGAATGCGTAACCCAGGAGGCGACATTGAATTGCCCGATGCGACGAGCAGAGATCTGGCCCAAAGCCGGCTTTCGCAACATCGGTGCAACTTGCGCATATCTGTGCCAACCTCTGGTTCACGAGCCGGTTACCACCAAGGAACTTCCGACCCGGTACCAGCCTGCTAGGCAAGTGCCCGCCTGAGATACTCCAGGGCCACGGAGGGATCATGTCCGAAGCCTGCGATACTCTTACCTACTCAAATTCCGGGTCTCTTTCCGAACGGCTGCACAAACTACGCCTTGCAACAGACAGCGCCGATTGGAATGAACTCACATCGCTTGCAGAAGGCCACGATGACATCGCAGCGCTGGCCCGTACCCTGACGCGTACCGCGCAGGAGAGCGACCGGCGCGCCAAGGAGATCGCTATTTTCAACAGCGTCGGCGAGGCGATGACCAAGTCGTTGAACGTGATGACGGTGACCCGCATCGTGGGCGACAAAGTCAGGGAGATTTTTGTCGACAAGCTCATCGAGATTCTGCTGATTGACAATAGTTCGGGTCTGATCTCGGTCCCCTACGCATTTTCCGGCACCTACACCGAGCCGGAACCATTCGCGATGGGCGAGGGCCTAACGTCGAAGGTGATCCTCTCCGGACAACCGTTGCTGCTGAACACGGGAGCAGAACAGGCTGTACTAGGCGCCCTGGCGCCGACGGAAGACGACAATACCGAATCCTATCTCGGCGTGCCGATCATAGCAGGGGACGAAGTTTTGGGTGTGGTCAGCGTCCAAAGCTATGAGCCAAATGCCTTCAACAAGGCTCATGTGGGTCTGCTTCAGGGGCTCTCGACCAGCATGGGTGTCGCCATCGCAAATGCTCGCCTGTTTGATGAGACCCAGCGCCTGCTGAAGCAAAGCGAGCAGCGCGCCGCCGAATTCGGCGCCATCAGCAAGGTCAGCGAGGCGCTGATTGCCGAGGCCGACTTCGACAGCACGATTCAGCTGATCGGCAACCAAATGCGCGACATTTTCGCGGCGGACATTGTCTACGTCGCGCTGCTGGACCCCCAGACCGGCCTAATCGACTTCCCCTACCAGTATGGAGAAGCATTCTCCACGCTGAAGCTGGGTGAGGGGCTCACCAGCAAGATCATCGAGACCGGTGAGCCACTGCTTATCAATCAGGACCTGGACGAGCGCAGCGCCGAGATCGGCGCTACCCGGGTTGGCAAAGATGCGCTGTCCTATCTCGGCGTACCGATCAAGACCAACCAGGGCACTATGGGCGTCATCAGCGTACAGAGCACCACCCGGGAGGGCATGTTCGACGACAATTCGGTCCGCCTGCTGTTCACCATTGCCGCCAATGCCGGCGCGGCGCTTCACAACGCGCAGCTCTACACCGAGACCCTGCAGCTTTCGCTGTCGCAGCAGCAGGCGAAGGAAGCGGCAGAGGCTGCCAACGAGGCAAAGAGCACGTTCCTTGCCACGATGAGCCACGAGATTCGCACGCCGATGAACGGCATCATCGGCATGATGAACCTGCTGCTGGGCACCAGGCTCAATAACGAGCAGCGCGACCTTGGCCAGACCGTCAACGACAGCGCCGAGGCGCTGCTGACGATCATCAACGACATCCTCGATTTCTCCAAGGTCGAGGCCGGCAAACTCGATCTCGATCTCCGCCCGTTCGTCCTCAGGGATTGCATCGAAGGCGCGATCGATCTCGTTGCGACGAGGGCCGCCGAAAAGCGGCTCGATCTGGGCTACATCATCGAACCAGGCACTCCGGAGACCATAGTTGCCGACAACGATCGCCTGCGCCAGATTCTACTCAATTTGCTCAACAACGCGGTCAAGTTCACCGACAGAGGCGAGATCATCCTCTCGGTGACGCCGGTGCCGCAAACCGACCAGGACCCTACCGGAGTGGTGCTGCGGTTTGCCATAAGTGACACCGGCATCGGAATCCCGAAGGATCGGATGGACCGACTGTTCAAGTCGTTCAGTCAGATCGACGCATCGACGACGCGTCGCTATGGCGGCACCGGCCTCGGCCTTGCCATCAGCAAGCGCCTTATTGACCTCATGGGTGGTGAGGTATGGGTCGACAGCGTCGAGGGGAGCGGCGCTACCTTCAGCTTTACGTTGAGCACCCGGAGCGCCCCAGCGGGCAACCTGCCGGGCCCGCCGCCTGCGCCCGAACTCGCCGGAAGGCGGGTGCTTGTCGTAGACGACAATACCACGAACCAGCGGATCGTCTCGCAGTTAGCACAATCGTGGGGGATGGAGGCCACTGCCATTGCCTCGGCGTCCGAGGCAATGGCAGTGGTTTTGGGCAGCGGGCCCCCGGACGTCCTAGTGCTCGACCTGGACTTGCCCGGAACAGGCGGTATTGTCCTGGCTAGACGGATTCGCGCATTGGGCGAGCGCGGCAATATGCCGATCGTGCTCCTGAGTGCGATGCTCCCGATCTCGGAGCAGCAGAAGCGCGACATGGAACGCGTCAAGGTCGCGGTCGTTCTCAACCGGCCGATCAAAGCTTCGCCGCTGCTCAACGCCTTCATGGCCATCTTTGCCGGCGTCGCGCTACGCACTTACAAGACGGACCAAGCTGGCGATTTCGCTGTTGCCGAAACGGCCAGCAAGTACCCTCTCAACATCTTGCTGGTGGACGACAACGCCACCAACCGCAAGCTCGCTATCAAGGTGCTCGAGCGCCTCGGCTACACGCCAGATCTGGCCGCCGACGGCCGCTCGGCAATTGCATCTTATGCCCTGGGTGCCCATGACGTCGTGTTCATGGATATCGAGATGCCCGACATGGACGGCATCGAGGCGACGAGGCTGATCCGCGCGTCGGTCCAGGGCAGGTCGCAGCCCTACGTCGTGGCGCTCACTGCGAACGCGATGTCCGGCGATCGCGAACGGTATCTTGAGGCCGGGCTCGACGACTATGTCAGCAAACCGCTGCACGTCGAAAAGATTGTCGCCTCACTGAGACGCGCTTTCACCGCTTCTACCCAAATCTAGATTGTGCGTTATTCAGGCCGGGGCGAATGGCGCCCGCGTCGTACTGGATAGTTAGACTGTCCCCATTGACAATGATGTTGGGTGGCCGTCAACATTCACGCCGATACTAAATCAGTATTAGGTGTCGTCGATTTCATGCAGCGGGGGGGCAAATTGGCAATCGACAGACAGGCGCTGGACAAATTGCGCGATATCGTCGGTGGCGACGAAGTCGATCTCGTAGAGCTAGTCGAGTCTTTTCTTGAAGAAGGTCCCGGGCTTATTGAAGCGATCACCTTATCACAGTGCTCGGCCGACCTTCTAACGATGCGCAGGGCGGCGCATTCGCTCAAGTCGAATGCCAGAGATATGGGCGCTATCGAGCTGTCCGCACTCTGTGCCAAGCTTGAAGCGCGCTGCGCGGCCGGAGAACGTCCCGGGACGTCGGATGTCGATGCAGCAAACCTGGCGTTCACCGAAGCAGTCGCCGAACTACGGAACCTCTATCCCGTGAACAGCCGATGACCGAGAGCGGCCGCGTTCTGATCATTGATGACTCAGCCATGATTCGAACCAAGCTCAGGAAGGCCATAGAGGCGCTGGGCTATGCAGCCGAAGCGGTTGGCAGCGGCGCAGAGGCACTAGAAGTTCTGAACGGCGCCTCGTTCGATATTGCCCTGCTCGATATCGTGATGCCGGAAATGGACGGCTTCGAGGTGCTGAAGGCCCTGAAATCCTCGAGCGGGACCAGAGATCTGCCGGTCATTGTTATTTCTGCCCTCGATGAGGAGATGACCAGCGTCGTCAAGGCGATTGAGCTTGGCGCCGAGGATTTTCTGCCGAAGGACTTCGAACTGGCCCTTCTCAGAGCAAGGCTTTCGACGTGCATCGAGAAGAAGCGACTGCGCGACAATGAAAAGGAATATCTGCGCCAGGTCGCCAAGCTGACCCGGGCTGCGACGACGCTGGAGCTGGGGAAGTTCAACCCCTCCAAGCTCGGCCTCCAGGATCTGGCGGTTCGTGGCGATAGCCTGGGGACGCTCGCCAAGGTGTTCTCGGCGATGGCGCAAAGCGTCTACGAGCGCGAACGCAAGCTGCGCCAAAGTATTCGCACCTTTCGTGGTGCGCTGTTGCTTATCGCCTGCGGGGTGCTGTGGGGGCTCGTTGTGCCGCTTGCCAAGATGGCATCGGAGATCGAAGCGCATCCCGTGGGCCTCGCTATTCTCATCGACTCGATCGGTGCGGTGATCTGCATCGGCATTAGCCTCAAGCGAGGCACGCTACCGAGGCTCAGCACGCTCGGACGTGGCGATATCTCGTTCATCGTTCTGTTTGCGCTGGTGAGCGCTGTCCTTAACCAGGTCCTGGTCTATTGGACGGCCAGCCAGCTGCCGGCCTTTATCGTCTCGATCGTAATTGTGCTTGAGGGATTTATTGTCTTCCTGTTCGCTGCGCTGATGCGCACCGAATTACCCAGCGTGAAGCGGTTCATCGGCCTGGGTCTTGGCCTCGCCGGTATCATCGCAATCCTGATCTTCGGTATGCCCGTCAACATTGCGGCCAACTGGACATGGGTGGTCCTCGCCCTGCTAATTCCCGTCACCTATGCGGTCGAGGATTTGTTTCTCGCCGAGCGCCGGCCGTCGAAGATCGACACAATTGCACTGTTCGGGTTAGTTCAGCTCACCTCAGTGATCATGTTGATCCCGATAGCTGCAGTATCCAGCGGCTTCGTTTCGCTTGACCTGCTGGCGGGTCAAACTGGCGTCATTGTTTTGGTGATGGCTGCGGCCTCCAACCTCGCGATGCTGCTCTTTATGCTGCTGATCAAGACAACCGGCGCCCTTTTCGGAAGTCAAACGGCGTATGCTGGCACTGCCGCTGGCATTGGCTGGAGCATGCTGCTGCTCGGCGAGGCAGTCCCGACGCTGACTTGGGGGGCTCTGGCCTTGGTATTCGTCGGTCTTTTGATGGTGGAGCCAAAACACGAGGCCGAGGCAGAACCTCCAATGATCGACGATGCTAACGAGCTCGATCCGGGCTCGGAATCAATTGGCCCCGCCGCCAGGCAGGGTGTCTGACAGGAACGCAGGGCCAGACAAGTCGTGCTGTTAAAGGTCCGCAATTTGGCGACCGCCAAGCGACGCCGGACAACCGATATGGGGCAGATGCCGACTCCATTTCGGTCGTTCCCGCGCAAAGATCCAAATCGCAACAAGCTGCCGTCCCGCCGGAGCAACATCAGCTTCGCACCACATAATGGACAGGCTCTGCCACACGGCAACAGATCACGCGGGGAGGCCCACGCTCAGTAGCGCGTTAGCCAGCGGGTCCATTTGCCCGGGCGCGGTTATGTTGCCGGCGACCAGGCCGCTGACCGTGAACCCTGGCTGCAGGCGCAACAGTACGGCAGCAGAGGCCTGCGCCTCCGTGACCTTGCCAAGCCGAAACGCCGCCGCGGCATGGAGATAGCGCGGCACGCTGAAATTCGGGTTGGCAGCCGCGGCGTGCGTTGCGGCGGAAGCGGCCTCGGCGAATTCACCGGCAAAGAAATGAGCGTAAGCAAGTCCCACATAGGGGAGGTAGATGAGAGGATCGCAGGGACTGAGCCGTATGGCCATCCGGCCGTGCTCAACCGCCAGCCTCGTGTCGCCCCGCCAGGCACGAATAATGGAGCTGAATCCGAAAGCCAGGGACAGTGACGGGCTGAGCGAAAGCGACCGATCGATCGCTTGGAGGGCGGTCTCGTAGTCGAGTTCCAGGGCCCCCACCACAAAGCCTCCAAGCGCAAGGGCCGTGGCGTCGTCGGAGCCCACTTTGATAGCGATATGGGCGTGATGCCTCGCGACGTCCCGCACGTCGGACTGAAGTCCGCCGCGCAGATAGCGCTGTTCGTGGCACCACGCGATAAATCCATGTGCTGCCGCATATTCTGGTTCTAGGCCGATCGCTTGTTCCAGCAGCGGGAGGGCCTGCTCGGCGTCCTCAGGCATCGCCGTGGCCGCGAACGGCAAGGCACGCAGGTAGAGATCGTAGGCGTCGAGACTGTCGGGGCGACGGCGACGCGCTCGCTCTAGTTCCGCCTTGCGCAGCGTTGGCTCTAGCGCACCGATGACATGCATTGTCATTTCGTCTTGGAGCGCAAAAATGCTCTCGAGCGTGCCCTCGTAGCGCTCGGCCCAGACCTGCACCGCCGTTTCGGTGTCGACGAGCTGGCCCGTGACCCGCACATGATCGCCCGATCGCTGGACGCTTCCTTCCAGCACATAGCGCACCCCTAGGTCGCGGCCGACCGCACGGATGTCGACGGGACGCCCCCGGTAGATCGAGGTGGAATTTCGCGAGATCACAAATAGCCACTTGATCCGGCTGAGTCCGGTGATGATTTCGGCGACCATCCCATCCGTGAAGTAGTCTTGCTCCCTGTCGTTGCTCAGATTCTCGAACGGCAGAACTGCAATCGATGGCCGGCCGCGAGTACCTGCCGAAGGTGTTGCGGCCAATGCTGGCCCCTCCAAGATCTCACCGACGAAGCGGATCCCCTTGCGCGGATAGGTGCGGATCAGGCTCTGGGCTTCCCCACTGTCACCGATCGCCTTCCGGGCCGCAGTGATCCGGCTTGCCAGCGTCGAGTCCGAAACGATCCGCCCGCCCCAGACACCATCGATCAGGTCATCCTTGCTGAGCACGCGATCATGGTTGCGGACCAGGTGAACCAGCAGATCGAAGACCTGAGGCTCGACGGCCACGGGCTCCCCCGACCTGGTGAGTTCGCGGCGCCCGACGTGCAGCTCATAGGCGCCAAAGCGATACTGCATTTTCAACGCCCCGATGCGCCCGGCGCAATATCACGTGCTTCTCAAGAGTAAATCAAGACGCTCTCAAGGTCTTCGGCCATGGATCAGCTTAGTCTCAGACTTCGGTAGGCCATTGGGCCGCTGCAGAACTGAGGAGGAAATTGTGAAGCTTGAACAGATCGACCCTGCCCGCACCGTCATGATCGTTGTCGATATGCAGAACGACTTCGTCGCTGAGGGAGCGCCGATGGAAACCCCGGCAGCGCGCGCAATGGTGCCCACGCTTGCCGCTTCGCTGGACGCCTGCCGTGGCGCCGGTATTCGTGTGATATATACGGCCCATGTCCACCGGCCGGACGGGTCCGACCTCGGCAATTTCAAGGAGCTCGACGCGCGTATTGCGACCCACAACGCACTCGTCGATGGCACGGCCGGCGTTGATATCTACCCCGATGTGATGCCCGCCCCCGGTGAGCATATCATCAAGAAGCATCGCTACAGCGCGTTCTTCGGTACGGATCTGGATATCATTCTTCGCGAGTGGCAGATCGATACGGTGATCATCTCGGGCACCACCACGGAGAACTGCTGCCTGTCGACCGCTCGTGATGCGCTGTTCCGCAACTATGACGTACTGTTCCTGTCGGACGCGACGGCAACTTACGACTATCCGGATCGAGGCTATGGCGCGATGCCCAATGCCGAGGTCCATCATGCGACGCTCGTCGTATTGGCCTGTTCGACCGCGAAGGTGCTAACGGTAGCGGAGATGATCGGCGGTCTCCAGGACCGCACTACCGCTTCACCCTCACGGGCGGCGTAAGAGGCAGCGAAGGGCGCGACCAGGCGTTTCGGTCGCGCCGGCCCATGCCGAAAGCGGATGCTTATGTAAGGCGGTTTGTTCGTCCGCTATCGGCTCCGGCGCTGTCGATCCTCCAAGCGTCCGCTCACCGGAACTGCTGCCTAGAAGCGGACGGTCCGTTTTCACCCCATTGCAGACTTTGCCAGCAAATTGGCGGACCGGCAGCTTTGGGACGTCGCACCGGGCCAAGGAACGGTCGCAATCGGCGCTTTGTAGACTGACAACTCCCGACCCCATGGCCAACGTTCAGGGACCACTAGCGGATTTCCAAAAGCGGCCATCCCTTGTCGTTAGGCGATGTCGGCTTTGCGCCAGATGCGGCCCATGAAAAGGCGCCACGGGAGTAGATAGCAAGTCATAGAAATGGAGGAGCGCCGGTCGGGATCGGTGGACCACCAAAGCCGATTTCATTGGCATCGGGATCGTGAAAGAGCGCCTTGCGAATTCCGTTGCGGTACGTCCCCCGGATGGATGGCTCCAACCCTTGCGAGGCGATCGTCGCCATCCGATCGTCGAAATCGTCCATAAAAACCGTCACCACGGAGTGACCGGCGTGCTCGGCGTCCTCTTCCATCGCGAGATACGATGCTCAGGGAACTCCCACACCACCTCAGTTTCGGACGCCACATAAGACGGTTCACCGAGCAGGCTACTGTACCATGCCGTCGCGATGGCGCAGTTGCGGACATAAACGCCAACATAGAGATCAGTCGCGGTAGGTTCCACTCCACGTCAGACGCATGCTTCATTTCCTGGGGCCTACTACCACACTGTCTCAGTTGCGCCACGTCATGGCAACGCCCGCTTTGGGCCAAAGGCCCAGGTGCCGGCACATCAAATTTCCAACTTTCGTGTATATGTCACATATACGAAATCGGTTCCGCACCTGCACATCGAATGCGGCGATCATGGCTTCATGCAACGTCCGCGTGAGTTGGGCGAGTTCAGCCTGACTGCGCGCCCTAACGACATCAATTCGGACTGGCGGCATGGCCTACTCCGCGGTGGCAAGGTTCGAACTGGGCAGAGCGAGCGCTTACCACCGCCGAGTAGGCCAAAGGCCTGGGCGGCTCCCGCTTCACGCCGCACCCGAGACGAAGTCCAGGCTTGCGCGAAGTCTGGCCGGCAGATCGGGATCGGTCTGCACGCCGGGACTGAATGGTTCGAAGGAAACATATCCATCGTAGCCGGCAGCTCGGATTTCTCGCAGCTGCGCTATCGTTTCGGCCTGATCGTCAACAAAGACGAGACCTCTGTCCGGCTCGACAAACTCGCTGCGGGGCCCGGAGGCCGGAGTGATGTCGATACGCATCGGCGCGCCAATTCAGGAACGTCTCGATTCCGCGGCGCTCTGCCTCAGCCTCGCCCTGTACATTGTAGGTCAGTGCCGTATAGCCGCGCGTCTGGGCCAAATCCTCAACGCCGCGGGCAACCATCAGATAAAATGGATTGGGAACTGTCGATCGCAACAAGTGCCCGATGACGAAACTGCGCTGCTGAGGCTGCGGGCAACCGAATTGACCTGGTAGCCGGTCTGCTCGATGGCGGCAAAAACTGCGGCGCGCGTTGGGGCCGCCACGTAGCCTTGGCCCTGTACAACCCGGGTCACCGTGCTGGTTCCCACCCCGGCGACGCGTGCCACATCCGTATCGTGGGTCTCATCGATACCCTTTTCACATCTCGGAACGAGTTGAAGCCGCAAGAGTAGCGATTGCAGCAAATGTCTGGCCAATTTTTCCGGACCATGGTATCGATTTTAACCACCCAGGCCAAATGATCAAGCCATGTTTTGGTCAGCTTCCGGGAAACGCCGGAGTCTGCTCAATTCAGGACGGCGCCACCCGAAGGGTGGTTGACGGCGACATGGTCTTCAGCCATTCCGACACGCCCTATGCCTGCTATCCGGAACGCGCGGATGGCTTCGATTATCGCATGCTGCGCATCCCCTTGACCGTCGACATTGGTCTTGAAGCGAAGCTGGACAATATGCTGGCGACGACTTCCCCGGCGCTGGGCCGCTTCTCTAGGCCAATCGCGGCGCTGTTCAATGCAGTGACCAATCCACACGAGGACCTCGGAGACGCTGACACCGCCGTCACGCACCTCGCCTGGTTGTCATTGCTCGCGCGGTCGGCTCGAGCTGGGTCTACCGGAAAGCCGCGCCGCCCTGCGATCAGGTCTGTTTCGCGTCGCCCGCGAAATCATGGCCCGCGACTTGCCCAGATACGGACTGTCGCCTGGCAGCGTGGCGAACGAACTGGGCGTTTCGCTGCGCCAACTTCACCTGCTGTTCGAACCGAGCGGCCGGTCATTCTCGCGAACGTTGACAGACCTGCGAATGGTGCAAGCGTTCCGCCTGTTTGAAACCGAACCGCGGCTATCTATCATCGAGGTCGCTCATTCCTACGGGATCGACAGCCTTGCGACATTCTATCGTGCCTTCCGCAACGCCTTTGGCATGACACCTGGCGACAAGCAGGCACTTGTCCGCCGCAAATAATGCGCAAGGCCGCCATTGGCGCAGCTATGCCGCTTCACGCGGCCATCCGGTTGTCCGCTAATGGGATGCCGCTGTCCCTGAGGATGAAAAAACCAGACAATATACTGATTTTGCTGCATAAACTGACAGGTATCATTCCCTTCACACCCGCTCCATATCCACCCCTTCAAGATTAGCTACGAGCCTGAAAACACTGCGTTTTCTGGTGCGCCTGCACAAAGCCTATCGCATCCTACGATACACGCCTGGGCAACGGGGTGGTCGAGCAGTTCTCTGTCGGTGGGGCACAAATAGCTCACGTCATGGGCTATCCGCGCCTTGTTTTTCAAGACTTCCACCTCACATGATCACGGCGCAGTGATCACGAGCGACGCATAGCCGTCGGCCGCGCCTGAGGAGAACGCTGGATGCAGCCGATCATTTCCATATCCGGGCTTTCCAAGACCTACAGCCCCAATTTCGTCGCGCTCAAGAATTTGGACCTCGACATCCGGCGTGGCGAAATCCTGGCATTGCTGGGTCCGAACGGCGCGGGCAAGACCACGCTTATCAGCATTGTCTGCGGCATCGTCAACCCGTCCTCGGGCAGCGTTACGGTCGATGGCCACAATATCGTCAAGGATTATCGCGTCGCCCGTTCGATGATCGGCCTTGTGCCGCAGGAGCTGACCACCGATGCCTTCGAGACGGTCTGGGCAACGGTCTCGCACAGCCGTGGCCTGTTTGGCCTGAAGCCAAACCCGGCCCATATCGAGAAGGTGCTTCGGGACCTGACGCTGTGGGACAAGAAAGACAACAAGATCATGCAGCTTTCGGGCGGCATGAAGCGGCGTGTCATGATTGCCAAGGCGCTCAGCCACCAGCCCCAAATCCTGTTCCTGGACGAGCCCACGGCGGGCGTGGACGTCGAACTGCGCAAGGACATGTGGGCCATGGTGCGGCGCCTGCGCGGCTCGGGCGTCACCATTATCCTGACCACTCATTACATCGCCGAGGCGGAGGAAATGGCCGACCGCATCGGGGTGATCCACAAGGGCGAACTGATCCTGGTGGAAGAAAAATCCGAGCTGATGCGCAAGCTGGGCAGCAAGCAACTGATCCTGCAGTTGCAGGACCGGCTGGACGCGATTCCCGCAGATCTTACCGACTACCAGCTGGCGCTGTCCGGGGACGGGACAGCCATGACTTACACCTATGATGCGCAGGGCGAGCGATTCGGCATCAGCACGCTGCTGGCGGACCTAGCCAGAACCGGCATCCAGTTCAAGGACCTGCAGACCACGCAGAGTTCGCTGGAAGAGATTTTCGTCGATTTGGTGAGGGACGGGCGATGAATTTCGAGGCGATCAAGGCGATCTACAAGTTCGAAATGGCGCGCACCTTCCGCACGCCGTTGCAGTCGATCATTTCTCCGGTGATCTCCACCTCGCTGTATTTCATCGTCTTCGGAGCCGCCATCGGTTCGCGCATCACCGAGATCGAAGGGGTCAGCTACGGCGCCTTCATCGTGCCCGGGCTGATCATGCTGATGATCCTGACGCAGAGCGTGTCCAACGGCTCGTTCGGGATCTTCTTTCCCAAGTTTTTGGGAACTATCTACGAATTGCTGTCGGCGCCGGTTTCCTATCTCGAGATCGTCATCGGCTATGTGGGAGCGGCTGCGACCAAGTCCCTGATCCTGGGCGTGCTAGTCCTCGCCACAGCTGGGTTCTTCGTACCGCTGCGCATCGATCATCCCGTGTGGATGCTGCTGTTTCTCGTGTTGACGGCCGTTACCTTCAGCCTGGTCGGCTTCATCATCGGCATCCTGGCCAAGGGTATGGAGCAATTGCAGACCGTGCCGCTGCTGATCATCACGCCGCTCACCTTCCTGGGTGGCACATTCTATTCGCTCAGCGTGCTGCCGCCGTTCTGGCAGACGGTTTCGTACTTCAACCCGGTGGTCTATCTGATCAGCGGTTTTCGCTGGAGCTTTTATGGCATCGCCGACGTCAACATCGCCATCAGCCTGGGCATAACCCTTGCCTTCCTGGCGGCCTGCCTCGTCATCATCGCTTGGATATTCCGCACCGGATATCGGCTGAAAGCCTAGCCACGACCAGAGTTGGGCAAGGCAGTCCACCCATTTTCCTCGATAGTGACACCTGCTACCGACGCTCGAGCGTCCCGGAACCCATCGCCGCCGGAGGCGTTTGGGGACGATCATGCCCGAAAACTATCAGCAACTCAGGACCATGGGAGTACTCCCCACGCGGCGGGTGCAATCCTTCAACTCATGGCATTATGGGCCCTCGCGTTTGCCCCGGTTGGCCCATTCTGGCGCAGTCAGATGACCTAGTCGGCTTAGCCTCGACGATGGCGGGGCTCACAGCCATCACTTCGCATGGTGCCAGTTTTGGATTTCGAGGAACTGAGCATCTACATCGTTTTGGGTTTTGTGGCGCAGCTCATCGATGGTGCGTTAGGCATGGCCTATGGGCTGATTTCAACCTCGGCGCTGCTAGCAACCGGTGCGTCGCCGGCAATCGCCAGCGGTAGCGTCCATGCCGCCGAAATGGTCACCACCGGCCTGGCTGCTGGCTCCCATGTCTGGAATAAAAATGTGGCCTGGCGCTTGTTCCGGCGACTGGCGCCTGCCGGTATTATTGGAGGCGTTATCGGCGCCTATCTGCTGACCAGGCTGCCCGAGTTGCCGTGAAATACTTCGTCGTCATCTACCTCACGGTCATGGCATTGCTCATCCTGCATCGGCTAATTCGAACGGCCTGCCACCAGAAATCGATCGGCGGCTCCATTCCGATCGGCATCGGTGGGGGATTTTTCGACGCGCTCGGTGGCGGAGGCTGGGCCCATGGTCACATCCACCCTCATCGCCCGCGGCGACGAACCGCGCCATTCGATAGGGTCGGTCAGCGCGTCGGAGTTTTTTGTGACATTGGCGGTTTCAATGACCTTCATTGCCACGCTCGACTTCAGTCGTTACGGAAAAATCATGCTTGGGCTGATCATCGGTGGCGCTGTGGCAGCCCCGTTCGCTGGCCTTCTCGCCCGAGTGCTTCCACAGCGGGTTCTGATAGGCATCGTCGCCCTGGTGGTCATCGCGCTGGCGGCTTACAATTTCATCAACCTGCTCAGGCCGCAGCCTTAGGCCATGACGGGCGCAACTTTTCGAACTTCGTCGACCTCCGTGCGTTATGATGGTTTGGCCGCCCAACAAAAGGCCGCGGGCGGCGCCCTGTCCGCCAAACGTGGCGATACGCCGTCAAAGTAAACTCCTCCCAGAGCTGGGAAGAGTGATTGCACGGCAAAACGGTCCGCTAGTCCTTGAGCCGTCAAATGAGCTCCTGGGCCGAGAGCACCGCTACGGATTTCGTCCTGGATGCGTGCCGCGAGCGGCTCGGAAACAGCGATCTTCTTTTTCAAGACGTCTCCCACATCAACCTCGAACCAGTCTGCATCAGAGTGAGATCCAAGGTACTTCACCACGCACCGGGACAACCGCAATCGAGCAACCGGCACCATTAAGTGGGTCCTCAACCGGCCAATCACCAAAGAGTATATTGGAAGATGCTCCGCCGTTGTATGCATTTACGACTGGAGTAACTTCCTACAAAGCTCCCATACACTCCACCAGCGCCAGCGCGCTATCAGGCATTCGGTTATTCCTCGCTGGAGTACTAGAGGCGTTTGGGGGTCTGGTACGTTTCCAATGTCGTCACGATACGGCCTCCCGCGGATCGACCAGTTGAACCGAGCCGGAACGTGCACCAGACGATAGACCGGCAACGGCGTATTTCGCCCTAACCCAACGCGCATCGGGCGGGAGGGCGTCATCCTTGCGTAACGGGAACGGCGGTGGTGATAGGTTCGTATGCAGCGCCCTGGCAGAGTTGGCTATCAAAGCCGGTTTTCACCGATGGGCGGCGGCCTTCCGCCGAGAAGAACAGAACTGCGTAGTACACGCCGGGCGTTGAACCAGTCAGACCTCCTACCGCGTCCTCGATATTGGGCAGACTCTTCGGATTTCTGGATGGCGCCGGTAGGCCGCTGACGCAGGAATACCATCTCTTTGGTCCAAAGGCATTTTCACCGACAACCGCTTGCGGACGAGAAACTTGCGCTAGTGATAGATTGCCGTGACCTGCCGCCACCGCGCGCGCCGCTTCTACCTGATAGTTGTCGGGAAAAGGGACAGCATCGTTCGAGAATTGCATTCGATTGATATTGTAGCCGGAGCAGCTTGAAATGGTGACGGTCAGCGCCAGTGCTATGAAGTATTTCCGCATCGCGTCCTCTTTGTGTCTCTACCGGAGCCTATGCGAAAACGCTAATGAGCCAATACGTCGAACAAGTCCAGATTGAGGCTGCCTGGCGAATTGAGTTGCTGGCCATCGCGCACCCAAGCCTGGACGCCCCACTGGCCCCATCCAAATGTGGCCTGATGGACATACACTAATCTTAGGGCCCCATTCGTCAAAAGGACTCCTAGTGGACAGGCAGAGTCAAATTTGCTTGACCTGTCCATAGTCTCCGTCGGAGACAATATAGCCGTTTGCTTAGAAACAGTTGCGTGCTTTGGCATGGCGACGTTGCCGGGTCGAAGCAAGTCGCCTGTTGTCGCGGTCGGCTTAAGTTCGCGCCCTACCTTTTCCAACTGCTGCCGCGCGGAATGAAGCGGCGCGGCTCCCAACTCGGCAACCACCTGCGCTGCGCTGAACTAGATGACCATCCCACGTCTTCTTTTGCTCCGCCGTGCTAACGGGCTGAAAAAGCCAGGCAGGAGAATTGCTTCACTCGCTTGGCCACCAACCATTTTTGCAGCTATTGCCGTGGCCATTCGGTGGACTTTTAGCGAAAGCTCTGGGGCACTTGACGGCGGATGCTCGCTTCAAATTCGGTTTGTCGAATTTCAGCGATCGCGAATGGCTGGGGGCCTTGCTCGCTCAGGGCGTTGACCCGCTCGTGACCAAGCTCCGTCACGACTACGATGCGGTAATCAACATTTTCTGCTCAAATCGCCGAACCGAAACCGCGCCCTCCAATATCTGCTTGAGCACGGCCGGCTTCATCAAATCGCTGATGTCGACAAACCCGGGCCGGTGAGATTGCGGGGCTCCTGAAAGACTAGGAATTGGTCCGTTCCGGCCGCCGCGACGAAGTTAGCAACCGCGACGGACGCGAAGCACTGTGCGGCCCGCAGACTGGGCGAGCCTGCGTCCACTGAGCTTTCGCCACCGGCCAAAGTCAGCGGGCCGCGTCGGCGCAGCGTCCCTGAGCAAACTGCGGTCGACGTCCCCTTTCTGCTAGAGGGGCACCAACGAATGCGCCTGCTCAATGCCTTTAACGCTCTGAAGAGGGACATAAGGCAGTCGCACCAGCTATTTATTCTGGATCTTCCCCAAAACTGACCCTGTTGCTCTCCGGCTCGCTCCAAAGCTGGAGCCGAGAGCCGCCGCTTGGTGCGAGGCTGCCGCTTCATGTCCGGATAGCTGTCGCGGAGACGAGGCGACATTTTGACAAGCGGCAGGGAGGCCTTCTGAACCCGCAGGGCCCCGCCTTAGAAGTTGAAGTAGATAAACTTGGTGGGCGTGTCGGGGAGTTGGTATAGGGCATAGACCGCCAGAAAGACGGCGAAAAATATGCCCGTTTCAATTCCCAGTCTCAGCAATTTAGTCATCGAGTGAACCCCTCACGCTCAAGCGATAGAGGGGAAAATATCCACGACAACAGTATTTTATGCAAGAGCGGGCGCACGTCTCCTACCGGGTGAACGAAGTCAGCCATGCCGCCCCCCGACCAAGGTAGCAATCCTGAAAGGTCTAGATATGGAATGCCCAGCTCGGTAGTCGCCGTCAGCATCGCCGACTTGTAGCCCGCATAGAATCCTGGCGGGTAGATATCAGGTGCCTGTCCAGAATTTGGCGTCGGGGTCTCGTACATCAGCAACCTGACACCATTTTCATCGGCTTCTCGCTTGATCCTTTCCAGCACCTGGTAGCCCAGAGCTCCGCGTTCCAGCGATGCAGCAACGCCCCTGCTGTTCCAGGCGAATGTTTCGTCGCGTCCATTTGCGGGATTTGAAACCGGGGAAGGGTCCGCTCTGAGTTTCTCAATCTCGCCAGCTATCTGCCGCAACTCATGATCGACATCGCCATCTGCCAAGGAAAACCGTTGGTGGCCGGGCATTATTGTTCCCCAGGCGGTCGTCAAATTGCGCACGAAGTTCTTGAATTGGAATGCCCCTTCGTTCCGAAATCGGTCCAGCACTCGCAAGGCCTGTGATGCAGATGGGCCCTGCTGGATGCATTCGGCCATCGGAGACTGCGCGAAGGCCGGAGCGCCCTCCTCCTGCAGATCTGAAAACTCCTCCAAACACTGCCCTTCAAACGGCATGCTTGGGATCATATTGCCAAAATTGAGAGGAGACACGCCCAGCACAATGACGTCAGCCTCGCGGGTAGCAGCTAGTGTCGCGGCGGACCTGGCGCCGTTCATGATACCGTTGCCGCCGATACCAAAGGACTGAGACACTGCGATTGTCTTGCCATCCTGGTCGGTCACGTCGAACACGCCAAAATGCTGCGTAAATGATGAGCCGACTATTGCGATGCGGCTCGGCGCGCCGTCATAGATGGTCAACCGGGAGAACAGGTTATTTCTGAGGTCTCCATGCTCGTTGCTAACACCCAGTGGTTCGATATTCGCGGGTATGTGGCTGTACACCCAGCGATCCATGGGGCTGTTGTAGAAACCAAAGCTCAGAACGCATAGCAGGGCGGCCGAGATGAACGAATAGGCCCCGACCTTCTTCAGCAATGGTCTGAAGCTGCGGGGAGGTAGATACTGCGAAACGCCGCTCATCCCGGCCACCATTCGATGAGATGAAGGTCCCAAAAATACTATCAGTAGCCCTGCACCGCACCAGATGATCCAGGATCCCCAGGTGAAGCCGGCGAAGCGGAAAAAGCCCAGGTAGATGTCTGCAGCTCTGTGCAAGTTTGGGGCACCGAACATCACCCACAACAGCGCCACGAAGCCGAAAGTGATCGGCCAGTTTAGTCGTCCGAGCGGACGCTGTACTTTCTCAGACCATAGGTGGTTGGCGACCAATCCGGCACCATGGAGCCCGCCCCACAATACGAACTGCCAAGCCGCACCATGCCACAACCCGCCAACGAGCATTGTCAGCATCAAATTGCGGTAGCGCCATAGTGCGCCGTGCCTGTTACCCCCCAATGGAATGTAGATGTAATCGCGCAAAAAGCGCGACAACGTCATGTGCCAGCGGCGCCAAAACTCCACGACAGAGCGTGACTTGTATGGGCTATCGAAATTCCACGGGAATTGAAATCCAAACATCCTGGCGAGGCCCATCGCCATGTCAGAATATCCCGAGAAATCGAAGTAAAGTTGGAGCGTGTAGCTCAGCGTCACCAGCACGGCGGCCTGCGTGTCGACTGCCGAGCTAGCGGAAAATACAGGCTCGGCAAAGCCGCCAAACGTGTCTGCGATGAATACCTTCTTGACGAAGCCAATGGCGAAATACGCCGCACCTTCGACAAATAGGCGCCGCCGATCAACGGTCTCGTCGATCTGAGAGATCAGCGGCCGATAGTGGATGATCGGCCCGGCAATAAGATGCGGAAAGAACAGGACGAAAAAGAGGTAGTGGAGCAGGCTGTCCGGTTTGACCGTTCCTGCTCGCACATCAGCCAAGTAGGTGAATTGAACGAACGTGTAGAAAGAAATGCCGAGAGGAAGCAGAGCTCCAAGGCGCTCACCAAATAGTCCCGTTGTGACGGGTAGATGCAAGATTGAAGCAAGAAAACCGCTGTATTTGAAATAGAAGAGCGGCGCTAGACATACCGCCACTCCAACCCAGAACCACAAGCTCTGAGGCCTACTGGCAATCTTCCTGGCCACGAAAAAGTTGGCAACCACAGAGAGAGCGAGGAGAGGAAAGACCTCCAAGTGCCAAGCTGCATAGAAGACCACCGACGCAGCGGTCAAAGCCAGGATTGACCGACGTGACGACTGCGAGGCGCAAAAGACTGCTAACGTAATGGGGAGGAATACGGCAATAAATGTGAACTCAGTAAAGAACATCGATCACACCGCCCCCTCATCGATAGAGCGCAATCGCTCGAGCAAATTCGGCTTCGAGTCAACCAATTGGCGCGATCGGCGGCACGTTTAGTCACGCATCCGCCTTTCCGGTGTTTGCCGTAGAATTTGTTCCCAGCGCCATAATTCTGGACTTGCGACCGGAAGATACAGCCAAAAAATGACCAGCCCTCGGAGAAATTCCCGAGATAGACGTCTTGAGCTGGCAACTCGACGGATTCAGATCTGAATGATCCGTGGTTATTGGGAATTTATGCAGGCAGGCGTGGAGCTCCCAAGACGCACTGGAGATGGCTCTTGGACGGGTCTGGAAAAGATCGTTCCTCGACGAAATCTTCTTTCAACAGATTCCCGGAGGGTCACGGCCACAACTGTACGAATGGCATTACGAAGCCTCGGATGACGACGCCAACGCAAGATAGGCGCAACAAATCCTATAAAACCCGCGCCTGACTTGACGTCAGGCCGGATTGGAAAGCCACGCACTCCGGTTCTATCGGGACGTGGCCTCTAGCAAACTCCTCAGCATGAATAGCAAATTGCGACAAATTCGGCTTCGGGGGATTGCGGTTTGTGTGCCATTTTATGCCACCACTAACCATTGGAAATACTAGTGGTCACAGCACACCACGGCAAGGCGTTGGCACATATTCGCCAAGCTCGATGCAGGGTATTAATGAGGCATACTTGCTAGATGCTTGGTCCGCCTGCCCAGCCCGTTGGACCCTTGTTCGCACCCATGCGCCGTAACTAAGCCCTAATTCATGCAATTCACGGTCACATTCGCCCGCTATTCACACGATCGTCGCAGGCTGGAATTCACGGCCAGCGGTGAACGCAATGGCGTCAAGTTCACTGTCGCAACTCACGTACATTGTCGCGATCCAGAGTCCCCTCGGAACATTCACCTCGTCGCCATGCTTAGGATAACGGAACTGTTCAAGATGCCGAGTGCGTCTGGGCGGTGGGCCAGGATCATCGCTCCACTATATCCTGGATGCTTTGCGTGACCCATCTTGATGCCGATGGCCTTGGTCCAGGCGCCGAGAATGGCGCAGATTCCGGCGATTTGGCCGATGTTTAGTTCCCGAACGGCTCAGCACAGACGTGCGCAAAGAAGGCCCCAGGTTTCGAGAGCGCGGGGAGTGTCCATTGATGTTGAGCGGCGCTCCACTGCCGGTTGCGCTGAGCACGCGAGGGGCAGATATGATGATCAAGTCAGCTAACCAAGATTTACTTCGGCAGGCTCTCTCTCTCACAGCAGGTGTCGGAGAACTGGCAAGTGATGCTGACCCGAACCAGGCGGCTGTAGAGTGCCGCCACTGCTGGCATGGCGGCGGCGGCAAATGGAGGCGGGGCAACCAATGGGTTGCGCACGCGGTCATGGCACGGTGGCAAACGAGAATGCAACGCCGAGTTTACTCCGACATTGGGCGGTGGTAGCACCAGCTAGCGTAACAATCGCGGCGGCCGCGTCCTGCATCGAAGGCGACAATTATTCCTGCTCTCACGCCTATCGGCATCGTTGCCCGCATTGGTAATGTTCCACGAAACTGGAAACGTGCGATCCTGATCACGTTCGACATCTTCGCGCTGTCGTTCGCGCTGTGGGCGAGCTTCGGCCTGCGGTTCGGCAACTGGACGCCGCCCAATACGCTCGATCAATTTTTGATAATCTTCACCGCCCCCATCGTGTCGATCCCGATCTTCGTCCGCATGGGGCTCTATCGCGCTGTGATCCGCTATCTGCCGGAGCGCGCGCTGTGGACTATTTTCCGGGCCACGACATTCGCCACCCTGTGCTGGGTACTGGTGGTTTTCCTGTCGCAGCTCACCGGCCGCACCGTGGTGCCGCGCTCGGTGCCGATCCTGTTCTGGGCGATGTCTACTGTGCTGGTCGGTGGCAGCCGGTTCCTGGCTAAGAAGATGCTCTGGTCGACGGGCGGCAGTCGCACCCAGGACCGCCCGATCGCCATCTACGGCGCTGGCGATTCGGGAGCCCAGCTTGCCGATGCGCTGCGGCGCCAGGGCACCGAATATATCGCGGCCTTCCTCGACGACAATCCGGCCCTGCACGGGCGGGATATTGCCGGCATCCGCGTCCACGCGCCGTCGAGCTTCAAAATGCTGGTCGATCAATATGGCGTTGAGGAGGTGATCCTGTCGATTCCCTCGCTCGCCACCAAGCGCCGGCAGGAGATCGTGGCGGCGATCGGCGGCCACGGCGCGAAAATTCGCACGCTACCAGCGATCAGCGATCTGGTCAGCGGCAAATACCTGGTCAGCCAGATCCGGGAAATCGACATCGACGAACTGCTCGGCCGATCCTCGGTGCCGGCCGATCCGATGCTGTTGCGAGCCATGATCGAGGGCCGCACCATCATGGTGACCGGCGCTGGCGGCTCGATCGGTTCGGAACTGTGCCGCCTGATCATTAAATGGGCGCCCCAGCGCCTGGTCCTGTTCGAAGCCAATGAGTTCGCGCTCTACCAGATCGAGCGCGAACTGGCCGGCGCCACCGACCACGCGATCGTGCCGGTGCTCGGCTCCATTACCGACCCGGCGACGATACGCCGGGCGATCGAGCACCATGGGGTGCAAGTGCTGTTTCACGCCGCGGCGCACAAGCATGTGCCGCTCGTGGAGGCCAATGCGCTGGAAGGTATCCGCAACAATGTGCTCGGTACACGGACCGTCGCCGATATCGCTTTCGAGTTGGGCGTGCAGAACTTCGTGCTGATCTCCTCGGACAAGGCCGTGCGTCCGACCAACGTCATGGGAGCGACCAAGCGCTGGGCGGAACTGATCGTCCGGCAGAAGGCGACCGAGGCCGCCAGCCTGGGCAGCGCGCAGCGGTATTGCACGGTCCGGTTCGGCAATGTGCTGGGTTCCAACGGCTCGGTCGTCCCGCTGTTCAAGGAACAGATTGCCCAAGGGGGACCGCTCACCCTGACCGACACGGCCATGACCCGGTATTTCATGTCGATCCATGAGGCAGCCGAGCTGATCGTACAGGCCGGGGCGCTGTCGGATGGTGGCGACGTGTTTCTGCTCGATATGGGCGAGCCGATGCTCATCAAGGATCTGGCGGAAAACATGGTCAAGCTCGCGGGCCTCTCGGTTCGCGACGGCAACAATCCCGATGGCGATATTGAAATTGCCGTTACCGGCCGGCGCCCCGGCGAGAAATTGTACGAAGAACTGTTCTACGACGATAGCAGCGCCAGCGGTACCAGGCACCCCAAGATCATGCGCGCCGCTACCGGAGAAGTCAGCCACAACGAGTTGGAGGAAGCCCTGCCCAAATTGCTGGCGGCTTTCCAGCAGCAGAACGAACAGGACTGCCGCCGCGTCCTGTTTAGCGTCATCGACTGACGTGGATTATCGAGTCCGGTACTGCGCCGCCATTTCGGCAATGCCAGCACGCAAGGCCTGTGGAGGACGCCAGTCCAGCTCTCGGCTGATCAGCCCGCTATCGACGACGAGCGAACCCACCAACCGCTGGATTTCCTCACTGCGGCCAGTCAATCCGCCAGCCAGTTTCAGAAATCCGGCAGGAATTGGCCATAGCCTGGCCGGACTGGCGAGGGCCTCTGCCATCAAACGGACGAGGTCCGGGGTCGAAATATCGGTCTGGTCCGAAACGAGATAGGTGCGCCCGGCTGCCGCCGTGTGGGTCAATGCGGCGAGGATGGCCGAAATCAGATTTTTTAGGCTGACCAGACTGCGCCTGTTGTGGATCGCGCCGAACGGCAACGGCAGGCCACTGGAGACCCACCGCATCAGCCGCAGCATATTGGCCTTGGGATTGGGCCCGTAGATGAGCGGCGGCCGGATAATGACGACCTCCAGGCCCGTCTGCTTCTCCACCTGCCGCAGGGCAAGCTCGGCCTCGGCTTTGGACACGCCATAGGGATCGACCGGCGCCAAAGTATCAGTCTCGCGGAATGGCTGGCCCGGAGTAGCCTCGCCATGCACTTTCACCGAACTCAGGAAGACTAGCCGCCTGACGCCGGCCGCGGCCGCCTGCTCGGCCAGTCGAACCGTGCCGGCGACATTGACACTGCGAAAGGCTGCCAGGGGGTCGGCCGCGCTGTCTTCACGACGGTGGGCGCGGCCGGCACAATGGATGACCGTCTCGATCCCCTCGAGCGCCGCATGCCAGTCGGTGTCCGGCCCGATCTCGCCCACCGGCCTCACAGTCGCGCCGGGCAATTCCCCTGCCTGTCGCAGCGCCGCAACGATGTCGAATTGTCGGCCGGCATGCATGTGGGCGATCAGAGCCCGGCCCACAAATCCGCTGCCACCGGTTACCATGACGCGCATGTTCAATCGTCCATCTGTGCCAGGATATCGCTCGCCATGGCCTTCATGATCGTCGAGCGGGCAAATTTGTCCACAAACCCGGACCGATCGGTCGGCTCAATCCGCAGGCCGGCAAATGCCCCCCTCGCCGCAGGGGCATCGCATGGCGCGAACAAAGCCACATTGTCGATTTCACTGGCAGCGAATTGCGCGGAATATCCTGCAATGCCGGCCCAGATCGGCTTGCCGGTGGCGGCATATTCGAACAATTTGGACGGCAGCACCTTATGAAACGCGGCATGGTCGTTGAGGTGCAGGAACAGGATATCGGCCGCCTGATATTCGGCAATCAGCTGTTCACGCGCTACCGGCGGCAAAATTTCCACATTGGTCACGCCGGCATTGCTGAGGGCGTTCTCAAGGGCGGCACGACGACCGCCATCACCGAGCACGCGGAACTGCACCACGCCGCTCATGCTCGCCGCCAATTCCGGCAGGATCGCATGCAGCCCCTGCCCCTCGCCGATGTTACCAGCATAGAGCACGCTGAGCGGGCGGCCCGATGCGGGCGCGACGCTCGGCACCGGCAGGCTGACAAATTCGTCGTCCACCCCATTGGTGAAGTAAGTAAAGCGGCGGCCCGGATAGCGAGGCTCGAAATAGGGCTTGAAGCCTGCCGATACCAGATTGACCGACCGCGCGCGCTGCACGGTCCAACGCTCCGCCAGACCGAATACCGGCTCCGCAATAGGTGCCCAGCGCGGCAGCAGATCCTTGATCGTATCGACGAAGATATCGCGAAGATCGAGATAAAGCGGCGTCTTGAGGTGGCGCGATAAGTGAGCACCGAGCGCTGCGGTCATCAGGCGCGAGGAGGTCGCGTAGACCAGGTCGTAATGCTGTCCGGCCGTCAGGCGTCTCGCGGCGCGGGCAAAGGTGAGGAAGGAGCGCGCCTGATCCCGCATGCCGCTTTGGTGGGACGGCAATTGCACCCGGTGGACGGTGAGGCGCTCGTCCTGTTCCAGCGCCGGCGCCTGGCGCGAAAAACTCTTGTACCGATTGGGCAGCGTCGTCACGACCGTGACTTCGAGGTCCGGACACGCTTGCCGTAAAGCCGCGACCAGTGCCGTGGTGCGGAAACTGCCGGCAGACAGGTCGGGGGCGTAATAGAGGCTGAGAATGAGAAGCTTCATGGCCTACCAGGACAATATTGTGGTCAGCGTGGCGCCAGAAAACTCGATGACCAGGCTCTTATTGGCGACGACAAGACCGAACTGGGGATGCCAGGTGGTTTGGGCGATCCGGCCATTTCCGCCGGCTGTGGTCAGCGTGAGCAGGGTGCCATCCGCCAGAGCCAGTTGATAGCCATCGGCCCTTGGCGAAATGTCGATGTCTGGATGAAAATGCAGATGCGCGGTCGCGGTTCGGAACGCCCCCGAAATGGTATCTTCGATGCGGACTTCATCCGCCGTGAAACGCCATTGCCGCCGATGAACCGGATTGCCGGCAAGATGCCGATAGCCGTCATGCGCAGCGGCGACGAGCGTGGCATCGTCATTCCTTTGCACGACGATATCGATTGGTCGGGCTCGGCGCGCCACGCGGAACCCGCCCCACACCTGGGACGAATTGAGGCCATTCAGCACGACGGTATTGTGCGCCCTCGTCCCGCGCTGGCGCAGCCGCTCGGGGCTGCCGCCATAAACGCCGGTGCCCGAATTCACCACGACCCGGCGCCCGTTGAACGATAGCTCCAATGACAGGGTATCGGCATGGCCGTGGCCCGGCAGATAATCCGGTCCGAGCGGCGCCATGTCGAGCAGGGCGACCACCGGACCCACCGCTACGCGCACATAGCCACTGGCAGGCAATTCGGCGATCGGCCGCTCCGGGTCGACCAGCGGCGGCAGGTCGAGCCGCCCGGCATAGTGTTCCAGCTCCGCCGGGCTGGGCGCGATGCCGATGGCGGCATCGTTGAAGAAGGTGATTTCTCCATCGGGATGCGACATGACCGCGAGCCAATGGCGCATGCGCGCAATGGCAGGGTCCAGTGCCGCCCATGCGGGGCGACAGAACGCCCGCGCCAGGTTAAGCAGGTCCAACCCGTCTTCGAGCGCCAGCGCGTGATACATGGTGCTTCGCTCGAACTGCCCGCCATCGGCCAGGATCTGCTCTGGGAGTTCCCGGTCGAGGATGCGTTGCCCGCGCAATCGCCAGGCTTCGGCCTCTTCGCCATCGAAGAACAGGCCGGCAAAGACCAGCGCCTTGGCATTGGCGAACAGATGATTGCCCAGCAGGTGCCATTCGAGGCGACCGGTCAGCCAGCGGACCTGAATTGCCAAACTGTGGCGTGCCTCGGGCGAGAGCGCATTGCCGGCAAGAGCGAACTTGATCCAGTTCACGATGCGCAGCGATGTGGGATAGGGCTCCCAGCCAGGCGCCGAACCCGGAGGGTTCTCGACAATCCAGCGCGCGATGATCGCTTCGTGCCAGGCCCGCCGGTCTGCAGCGTCCTCGGCATTGAGATCCTCGAAATAATGCAGGTTATAGAGCCACAACCGCTCGGCCGCCGGGTCGTCCCAGCGGAGGATTTCGCGGGTCTCGTTGAGGAAGCGCCAGCGCGTGAGAGACAGCATCGAGGCCTGTCGCCGTGGCGGCGATACCCACGGACCGGCGTGCTCGCGCAAGGGTGGCGGAGGCGAAAGATCGGGGCGTGGGCGGGCGACCTTGGAGCGGACACGCCCCCAGAGCTGTCCGAACTTAAGATAGCGCAAGGTGTGCCAGTAAAGCGACATCCGCGAGCCCAGGGCCATCAGGCGCAAAGCAGTGGCTTGAGGGCGGCCACGATCCGTCCGGCGGCCCGGCCATCCCAAAGCGGGGGAATGCCGCCCTTCCTCCAGGCGCCCGAAAACAGCCGGTCCAGCGCGCCCGCCAATGCCGCCGGGTCGGTACCGAGCAGCTCATTGGTGCCGATGCTGACCGTTTCGGGGCGTTCGGTGGAATTGCGCAGCGTCATGCAGGGTACGCCCATGACCGTTGCCTCCTCAGTGACGCCACCCGAGTCCGTGATCACGGCCTTGGCGTTGCGCACCAGATAGTTGAATTCCAGGTAGGCCTGCGGCTCGACCAGATGCAGGCTGGTCGGCAGTTCACCGAGTTCCCGAATGGTCTTGGCGGTACGGGGATGGACCGGGAAGATGACCGGCAGGCCGCGCGTTGCAGCGGCAACTGCCGCGAGCATCGCGGCTAACGAGGCGTTTGAATCCACATTGGTCGGGCGATGCAGCGTCAGCACGAAATAGTTCTGCGGCACCAGGGCCAGGTCGTCCCAGAACGCAGGCGGAGCCAGGCGGTCGAGATTGGCGACCAGGGTGTCGATCATGGTGTTGCCGACAAAGAAAATGCGGTCGTCGGTCACGCCCGCCCGCGCCAGATTGGCATTGGCGCCGTCACTGGTGGTAAAGAACCAGTTGGTGATCGAATCGGTGACCATGCGATTGATTTCCTCAGGCATGGTCCAGTCGCCCGAGCGAATTCCCGCTTCCACATGAGCCACCGGCACACCGAGTTTCTGCGCGGTGATGGCACAGGCCATGGTGGAGGTAACGTCGCCCACCACGAGGCAAAGTTGGCTCGGCGCTTCCTGCAGCAAAGCTTCGTAGCGGATCATGATCGCGGCGGTCTGCGCCGCCTGGCTGCCCGAGCCCACGTCGAAATTGATGTGTGGCGCCGGGATCCCCAATTGCCTGAAAAAGTCATCGGACATCCGCGCATCGTAATGCTGCCCGGTATGGATCAGCCGATAGGCCAGGACATCGGCGGCATCACGCTCGAGCGCCTTGATGATGGAGGCTATCTTCATGAAATTGGGCCGCGCCCCGGCAATGATGTCGATGAGCGGCGCCATCAGAGCGAACTTGCGATTTCGATGGTGACGCGACCCACTTCAAGCAATTCATCCGTGGCAATTGGTGGGGCGCCGCCGGTTTCGATCGCCGCTATGAATGCCGCGGCTGCCGCCCGCTGGCCCTTGTCCTGCTTCCACAGGTTGAGGGCCTTGAAGCCGGGCCAGCCAAAGCCCTTGAGCCGTCGGAAATTATCCAGTTGCAAGACCCGGCCGTCGACGAAGACCTCGAGCCGTTCCTTGGGCAGGGATTTTGGCCCGTTGGCGAAATAATGAATGGTGCCGATCGAGCCGTCCTCGAACCTGAGCCCGATCGTCACCGTGTCACCGCTCGTCGATGCCATGCCGGCAATGGAATGGCTGGTGATCGGCACACCGGCCAGATGGCGCAACAGGTCGATGAAATGGCAGGCCTCGCCAATGATGCGTCCGCCGCCCTCGCTCTGGTCCTGCGTCCAGTGACCCGTCGGAATATGGCCCGCATTGACCGTCATCGTGAAAGCCTTGGCCCCGGGCGTTCCCCTGAGCAATTGCTTGACCCTGACGATCTGGGGTGCGAACCGCCGGTTGAAGCCGACCATCAGCAGCCGATCGGGCGCCGCCTTATGGGCCGCCTCGATCTGCGTCAGTTCGTCCAATGTCATGGCTACCGGCTTTTCGACATAGACATGCTTGCCGGCCTGCAGCGCCGCGACCGCCAAGCGGGCGTGACTGTCGTGGCGGGTAGCGATCACCACCGCATCGACATTGGCATCGGCGAAAATCGACTGCGTATCGGTCGTGGTCGAGCGGAAGCCGAATTTGCGGGCGAGATGCAGCCCGTTGACCCCGCCACTCGATGCCACGGTCCGCAACTGGCCACTGGTGGCCTTGAAGGCCGGGATCAGCACCGCTCCGGCATAATTGCCAGCACCGATGAAGGCCAGGCCCGGCTTGGTCGATGCCGCGACCGCCGTGTCCAGGGTTACAGTGCGGGCCCGTAGCGCCGGGGCGGCCTCGGCGGGATAATCCAGCAGTATACCCAGCGAAGACTCGGTGCTGTCGACCACGTCATAGGCTGCGGCTGCGTCCTCTATGGCGAAGCGATGCGAGATCAGGGGCCGCACATCGAGCCGGCGATTGGCCAGCATGTCGAGAACGGCCTCGAAATTGCGCTGTTCGGTCCAGCGGACGAAGCCGATGGGGTAATCGACGCCGCCTTCCTCATAACTTGAATCGTAACGACCCGGTCCGTAGGAGCAGGAGACCTGGAAGGTCAGCTCCTTTTCGTAGAAGTCGGATCGCAGCAATTCGAGCCCGGTCACCCCTACGAGGACGATCCGCCCGCGCTGGCGCGACATCTGTGCGGCCTGATGCACCGGCTCGCTGGATTTGGTGGAGGCGGTGATCAGGACGGCGTCGACACCGCGACCGCGTGAAAATTGCGCCGCGGCAGCGATCGGATCGCCGCCCGCCGACAGATCGACCGTCTCGGCCCCGAACTGGCGTGCCAGCGCCAGCTTGTCGCTGTCGAAATCGATGCCCAGCACGCGGCAGCCATTGGCCACCAGCAGTTGGACCGCCATCAGCCCCACCAGCCCGAGGCCGGTGACGACCACGCATTCGCCCAGCCCTGGATTGATCAGGCGAATACCCTGCAGGGCAATGGCGCCGAGCACGGTGAACGCGGCCTCGTCGTCCGAAACCGAAGCGGGGACGAGCGCGCAGAGATTGCGTGGCGCAGCCACGACTTCGGCATGCTTGCCATTGGAAACGACGCGATCGCCGGGAACGAGCCCGTTCACGCCGGTCCCGGCCTCCAGCACTACGCCGACATTGCAATAACCAAGCGGCAGCGGCTGATCCAGCTTGTTGAAGACGGTCTCGATGGTTGGCAGCACGCCGTCGGTGCGCATCTTGTCCAGCACCTGGCGCACGCGCTCGGGCTGCTGGCGCGCCTTATCAAGCAGATTGGCACGCCCGAATGCGACCAGCATGCGCTCGGTGCCAGCCGAAACAAGGGTGCTCGAGGTACGGATCAGCACCTGTCCCGGCCCGGCGTCCGGGCTGGGCACGTCGGCCACGTCGGTGGCGCCAGTGCGGAGCGATTGCAAGACCTGCTTCATGAATGTGTGCCGTCCATCATTATGTTCACGCGCTGCCTGGGTTGATGCAGCCGCGCGCCGCGCAAGACCTGATTAGAGCGAAAGGCGTGCCCTGTACACAGCCGCAATGGGCCCATCATCAGGCGGCCTGCCGGAACCCGGTGTCCTTGAGGTAGGTTCGGCACCAGATTTCGATGCTGAGCAGGGCCAGCAGGGTATAGCTGGCATCCACCCGGCCGGCATCATTGGCCGCGATCAGGCGCTGCACGGCTTCCGGATCGAACAGACCCCGGCTGGCGAGGCTCGGCCGCGACAGCAGGTCGCTCACCAGTCCCTTGAGTTCGTGGCGCATCCAGCGTCGCAAGGGCGCGCCAAACCCGGCTTTGGGCCGGTAGATCACCTCGGGCGGCAGCAGCGGCTCCATGGCTTTCTTCAGTACCCATTTGCCTTCGCGGCCGCGCTGCTTCATGCCAATCGGGATGGAATTGGCGAAGTCCATCAGGTCGGGATCGAGAAACGGCACCCGCGCCTCGACACCAGCCGCCATCGACATCTTGTCGGTATAAAGCAGATTGTGATCGGCCAGAAAAAACCGCTGTTCCAGGGTCAGCATTTTCTCCAGCGGCCCGGTCGATGCCGGCAGGTCGTCAAGAAAATCCAGCATTGGCTGCGCTGCCTTGGTCACGCCAAGCTCCGCCCGGAAGGCTGGGGAATAAAGCTGCATCAGCGTGTCTTCGCGCGCCCAGCGGAAATAGCTGGCCAGCCGCGCATTGCCGCTTTCGCCGGCACCATTGAAAAATTTGGTGGCACGCCTGTTGAGAGGCCGGCGCTGGTCCAGACCCGAACTCACGTCTTCCAATCCGCGCCGGATGCCGGCCGGCAGCCATTGCATCACCGGGTCGAGGCCAACGGCCCGATGGCGGCGATAGCCGGTAAACAGATCGTCGCCCCCTGCCCCCGACAGCAAGACCTTGATCCCACTGGCGCGGGCCAGCCGGCTGATATGCAGCACATTGAGCGGGGCCGGATCGGCCAGCGGCTCGTCGAGCTGGCCGATCATATACTCAAAGTCTGCGGCCATATCGGCAGCATCGACGCGGACCACGTCGAGCTTGACGTCAAGATGCTCGGCGACGCGACGCGCATAAGGCAGGTCGTCGGTCTGCCCCTCGTCCTGGCCGTTGACCATCTCGATGGTGAAACAATGCAGGCCTGGTTGATCCTCACGGGCAAAGGCGACAATGGCGCTGGAATCCAGCCCGCCCGACAGGAAGGCGCCTACCGGTACATCCGCCATCATCTGCCGCCGCACTGCCTCGCGCAAATGGCTGGCCGTTCCGGCGATGGCATCGCCTTCCGACATGGCAGTGGCTTCAGCTCGGAATGCCGGCAGCTGGTACCAGCGCCAACGCCGTTCGATGCGCCCGCCACGCACCATCAAGGCCTCGCCGGGATTGAGCTTCTTGACCCCCTTGAGCGGGGTGCCGTCGCCTGGGCACCACAGGAATGTCAGATAGCGATGCAGCGCCGCAATGTCGAGTTCGCGGGCCTCGGGCACCAACTGCAGGAGCGCCTTGATCTCGCTGGACACCGCCACGCCCCGCGCGCCGGTCGCGAAATACAGCGGTTTGACGCCGAGCCCGTCGCGGGCCACGAGCAGCCCATTGTCGCGGGCATCCCAGAGGGCGAAGGCAAAGATGCCGTTGAGACGGGGCAGCATGGCCTCGCCGAATTCAAGATAGAGATGCAGCAGGGTTTCGGTGTCGGAGTGGCCGTGGAAGCGGTGGCCGCGCGCTTCAAGATCGGCGCGCAGCTGGTAATGATTATAGATTTCGCCATTATAGGTGAGCACGACGGTGCCATCATCGCTGGCCATGGGCTGAGCGCCCAATGCCGACAGATCGACGATCGACAATCTGGTATGGCCCAGGCCCACCTGGGCATCGGCGCTGAGATAAGTGCCGCTGGCATCGGGTCCGCGATGGGCAATGGCGAGAGTTGCCTGCTCCAGGGCAGTTCTGTCGAAGCGCCCGGAAAAGGCCGCGATCCCGCACATGAAACCCTCGCTATGTCCGCTGCCCGTTGCTATCGCTCAATTGTGTCGGCCGTACGCAACGGGTCTCGCGCAGAAGAAAATCCGACCAGTCACTCCGCCACGGCGTCGAACAGGATGCCACAATTGGTATCGGGGTAGTGGTTTTCGAGCGCCGCAGCAAGGGCAGCGCGGGAATGGGGGGCTATGAGCTCGGGTTGTTCGAGATAGTGTCGCATGGCCGCAACGAGCGATGGGACCGACCCCGGCGTGACAAGGTAGCCGTTGATGCCGTCCTTGAGCGAATCGGAGACGCCGCCGACGTCGGAGACAATGGCCGGCATGGCCGAAGACAGCGCCTCGATCAGCGACATCGGAAACCCTTCGGCGTGGCTGGGCAGTACGAAGACGTCTGCCTGCCGGAGCAGTGCGTGCAGATTAGCCGCCGAAATCCAGCCCAGCGCCGAAACCCGGCCCTCCCAACCATGCGCCTCAATCATGTCCCGCGCTGTGTCCAGCAGCGTTCCGCCCCCCACGAAAGTGAAGGTGAATTCATGATCCTCGCGCAATTGCGCGATTGCCCCGAGCAGTTCGACGACCCCTTTGGCCTGGGTCATCCAGCCGAGGTAAAGCATGTGAACCGGCCGATCGCGGGGCACTTGCTTGGGCTGCGTAGCCATAGGGAAATCAGCCGTTAGCCAATAAGACACCCGAACCCGCCGGCGCGCCTCCACGCCGAGTTCGGCGAACAGCTCGTCCCATTTCTGGCCCGTCGCCGCCAAGCGATGCGGAATGCGCAGCAGAAACCGGGTGACTGACTGCCTGAAACGCCCTGCCTGGCGGACGGCGAAAAAGTTACCATCGACAATGACGAAGGCATCCCGGACGCCGAACAGCCGGCAGATCAGGGACATCAGCGTCCGTTCGTAGAAGCTGAAGCCAGCGCCGACGAAGATGAACACGCCCGCGAACCGCTCGCGCCGCAGATGCCCGATCAATTCGCCGATCCGCTTCAGCCCGCTCCACAGAATCTGCCGGAACGGCTCATGGGCAAAGCTGGAGCGCGCGGTGTTGACGATTTCGACGGTGTGGCCATGCCGTTGCGCATAGCAGAGCAGCCCAGCGGACAGAGTCACCACACCCCCTGGGTGAAGCGACGCGGCTTTGGCCGGGTCGGCGCCGACAAGCAGATACTTTGCCATGCGTCAGGTCTTTTCGTGCGTTTTGGCCGCAGCCAGCACGGCCGCACAGCCCTGCGCCAGCGTCCATTGTGGCGCCCAGCCCAGCAGATGTCCGGCATGGGAAATATCGGCTCTCACGTCCATCACCTCGTTCTGCCTGCGCACGCCATCCGATTGGATCGGCAGGGTCCGACCCGCCGCCGTCATGACGATCTCGATCAATTCGGCCACCGAGTGACTGATACCACTCCCAATATTGACGGTATCAAATGTCCAGTCGGTCCGCAGTCCGGCGAGGATGGCCGCGATGAAGTCGGCGATGTAGATGTAGTCGCGGCGCGGCAGCAGATCCTTCACGCGCACCTGGTCGCTTTGCAAAACCTGGCGCACGATGCTTGGCACCAGAAAATCACTTCCCTGACCGGGGCCGTAGATGTTGAACGGCCGCAGCACTAGAACCTGCACGCCGAGGTTCTCGGCGTAAAACCGGCAGGTCTGTTCAGCCATCAGCTTGGACTGCGCATAGGGATTGATCGCGTGCAGCGGCGCGGTTTCCGGGATCGGCAGTGTTTGCGGATTGCCATAGAGATAGGAGCTGGCAAAAATCAGTCGTGCCTCGTGCCGGTGGCAATAGTCCAGCGCCTGCATGGTACCGAGCAGATTGACCCGCATATAGTCTGCCGGCCGGTCCCAGCTTGTCGGCACGAAGCTCCTGGCGGCCAGATGGATCACCACTTCGGCGCGGGGCAAAGTCGCCCAAGTCTGTGCGTCGGCGACGTCGCCATCGGCATGGCTGAGCGTCCGCACACCGTGTGATGGGGCCAATGCCGCGGCGAGGTGGGTTCCAACGAAACCCGTGGCGCCGGTGAGCAGGACCTCAACCATCGAGAAATTTCGACTGCATGGCATCGAATTGCTCGATGGCCTCGGCATAGTCGTCGGGACGGCCAATATCAAGCCAATAGCCTGGATAGTTCCGGACGGCGACCTTGCGCCCGGCGGCAATCAAATCCAGCATCAGGTTATCGAAGCCATAGGCCTGCTCCGGCGGGATGAAGTCGAGGATAGCTCGACTGGCCATGTAAACCCCCATACTGACCTCATATTGCGTCCGCGGCTTTTCGCGAAACGCCACCAGTTCGCCCTCGCCATTGGACTCGAGCACGCCGTAGTCGATGCGCTGTTCGCGCCGATGTGCCGAAATGGTGAACAGGCTGGCCTTGGCGACGTGTTCGTCGTGAAAGGCACCGAAATCAAGATCGGTCAGGATGTCGCCGTTCATCACCAGGAAATTCTCCGGCAGGTCACGAACCAGGCGCAGTGGCCCCATCGTGGCAAGCGGGCGGTCTTCCAGCGAATAGTCGATGCGCACGCGCCATTTGCGGCCGTCATCGAAAAACGCCTTGATCAGTTCGGCCTGGTGATTGACGGCCAGCGTGATGTGATCGAAGCCGCAGCGCGCCAGTTGCCGGATCACCACTTCGAGGATCGGATATTCGCCGATCGGCATCAGCGGCTTGGGCAAAACCACCGTATAGGGCCTGAGGCGGGTTCCCCGCCCGCCCGCGAGAATGATTGCACGCTTGCCCATTGGCCGTCTCCAGAGCGGGTCATCCGACGACCCTAGATGGTATATTGACCGGCCTTGTAGCGGCCAAGGTTTTCCGGCTGGGTGAACCACGCAATGGTTTCGGCCAGACCACGCCGAAACCCGTTTAACCCACCATAGGCGGGTTTCCAACCCATCAGTTGCGCAGCCTTGGCGTTGCTGGCGAACAGGCGCTCCACCTCGCTCCGCTGCGGCCGCAAGCGGGCAGCATCCGACTCGATTTCGATATCGACACCCATCACTTCGGCGATCAGCTTGACCGTATCGCCGACCGAGATCTCAAAGCCGCTGCCCAGATTGGTGACCGTGCCGACCACGGCATCCGAACCCAGTGCAGCGATGAAGCCGGCCACGGTATCGGCGACGAAGGAAAAATCGCGCGTCGGCGTCAATGCGCCCAGCTTGATTCGGCGCTCGCCAGCGGCGATCTGGGTGATGATCGTGGGGATAACCGCCCGGGTCGACTGGCGCGGGCCATAGGTGTTGAAAGGGCGAATTACCGCCACCGGCGTGCCGAAAGCGGCATGGAACGACAGGGCGATCTGGTCCGCGCCGATCTTGGTGGCCGAATAGGGCGACTGCCCCTGTAGCGGATGCTCTTCGGTGATGGGCACGAAACGGGCCGTACCGTACACTTCGCTGGTCGAGGTATGAATGACCCGGGACACGCCCAGTTCGCGCGCCGCCTGCACGATATTGAGCGTGCCCTTGATGTTGGTGTCCACGTAGCTGTCGGGCGAGTGGTACGAATAGGGAATGGCGATAAGCGCCGCCAGATGCAGCACCGCGTCGCAGCCCCGCATCGCCGTCTTGACCCCGTAGGGATCGCGCACATCGCCGGCGAACACTTCGAAATGACCGCGAATGTCGGCGGGACTGTCATCCAGCCAGCCCAGGGAATTGAAGGAGTTGTAGAGCACGAAGGCGCGCACGTCATGGCCGGCGCGAACCAGCGTCTCGACCAGGTGCGAACCGATGAAACCGTCGGCGCCGGTCACCAGGATTTTTGTCATGCCGCATCCCTAGTCGCAAGCTTGGCGGAATTGCGTTGAATATATCGCGCCGGCCCTCCTCCCAGCGCCTCAATCATCGGAATTGCATAAAGGAAGGCCAGCAGCACAGTCTCGAATATAGAACCGCGCTGAAATGAGAAAAGCAACATGGCTGGTAGCGAGATGAAGGCGGCAAGCGCCGCCGGGCTTTGCCCCTTGGGCATCAATATGACGCGGAATGCCAGGATTGCAGCTGAGCCAGATAGGACGAGATAGCCTATCATTGCCAATACCCCACCCTCGACATATGCCACGTAGAACATGAAATTGGAGCCCAGATATCCCCCCTGGTCGCCAACACTGGTCAGCGAACTACCCGATAGTGAAAATCCGAAAGGCCTCTGCAGGATCAGCCCGAAGAAATTGGAGAAGAAGCCGATGATATTCTGCTCGCGCACCAATGCTGACCCGGCCTTATGCTCATAGACCGGCGCAAGTGCGAAAAACAAAAGGATTGCCCCGATCGGCAAAGCCAGCGTCCAGGCAAAAAAACGAATAACGCCCGCATACCGTAGGCGATCAAGGCAGATATACAGGTAAGCGGCAAAGGTAACGGCTAGGGCCATATAGCCGCCCAACGAATCGGTGAGCGCGAAGATCGCAATGAATACCGCGATGCCAATTAGCCGACGTCGGATCAAACTGTAGGCCAATGCGGGTAGCGCCAACATGGCCGCCGTACCTGGCTCGAAGAATACGCCGTAAAGCCGGTAATGCGGCGTCGATCCGCCGAGATCGTAGAAAATCGTGACAATTCCCCGTAGAAAATTATTTCGGTCATTGAGGTGGACGCTGAGCGGCAACCACCCAGAAAACACCATGACGTATTCAATTACAGAAATTCCACACAATACAATCATTATCCAATAATATATCTCCCAAGCCCGAGATATATCAAATCTTTTTAGAAATGGTAAGGATATTCCCGCCAGATATGGAAGCAATATACTGACGTAACCGACGTTTTCAAAACCTATGCCCCTTGACAGGTTAATTACAAATCCAATAATAATAACAAATATAGGCATTATATAAAGCAACATGACTCGTATTTTTACACGAACCTGCATTGCACCGAATAAAAAAAGACCGGAAAATACCAGAAGCAATGCAGCATTGACTAAACGCCCTAGAAATTTCACGTTTAACGTCTCTGGCAAGACCGTCAGCTGGAAGATTACCGCTGCAACGAGGCTGGCATAGCCTAACCAGGCCAGGGCGCTGTCCCGATCTATTGACATATTGGCAAAATTCCACTGCCGATGCTTTTGCTCTACCTCGATTGATCTGGACATCCTGCTCACCGTGCCGCGCTCGCACGCAGCCACATGTATCCGCTCTTAAGCGCCAACCCCAGAGGAAGACGGAATATCGGCAGCTTGCGAAGCTCTGCGCGTGCCTGGCGGTAGTGGCCGAGCCGAAACAGCGCCCTGCTCCTGGCATATCCGAACCAGCCGGTACTGTGCGAACGAAATTCAGGTTCGCCGCCATAGGCTATTTCGAACGCTTTCAGGGCGCGCAGCGTCCGGTCCGGATTGGTCATGTTTCCACCCCCGGCCCAGTAGTAACCCAGCGTTTCCGGAAGCATGACGAAACGATCGGTTTCCCGCGCAATTTTAAGCCAGGTGTCGAAGTCTTCCATGCCGATCAAATCGCGGTTCTCGCTGATCGGCCCGACCCTGGCCAGACATTCTAACCGAACCACGACGCTGGAATTCGACAACGCGTTACCGCTTCTCAGCAGGTCGGCAAAGACCGGTGCAGTCACCGGACGAACAGTGCCGCTCGGTCTGAACTGTCGTTGATCGGGGCGGCGCGCCAAATAGAGGTCGTGATAGACGATATCGGCTCCCGCCTCGAGTGCCGCGACCGAGCGGGCCAGCTTTTTGGGCTCCCACCAATCGTCTGAGTCCAGGAATGCCAGATAGACCCCGCTGGCCTGCCGGACACCCTGGTTCCGCGACGCCGCGATGACGCCGTCATTGTGTATCAGGGAAAGCGATATCCGCGGCTCGGCCATGGCTTCGATCAGTGCGGCGGTGCCATCGGTGGAATGATTGTCGACCACCAGCGCTTCCCAGTCGGCGTAGCTCTGGGCGCGAACCGAGTTAAGGGCGCGTTCCAGGTCCCGTGCCCGGTTGAAGGTCGGTATGACAATCGACACGAGAGGCGCCATCTATCTCGTTTCCGCCAGACAAAACTGCAGCAGGGCATCGATTTCCGCATCGATACTGGCGGCCCGGGGAAGGGTAATTCCGGCCGCGTCGATTCGAGCCATCTTGTACTGTAGTTCGTCCGATTGACCAATGACCGCATCCTCCGGCCGAACGATCGGACAGGCAATTGCGGTCAATGCGGCAAAGCGGGCGGCCACACGTTCGGCCATTTCCAGAACGGTCAGGCTCTGCCCGCCGCCGATATTGAACACGCCCGCCGCGAGGCCGTCGTCCGGCAGGTCCAGCAGCGCGCTCGTCATGCGGCAGAAATCGCTGATGGCGATGAAGTCGCGCTGCTGACAGCCACCGCTTTTCAGCACCAGCCGGCCGCTCCGCGCTGCCTGCCGGGCCAAGTCGTTGACCAGCAGGGTCCAGCAATCGGCACTGGCATCGGCCGGGGCGCCAAATGCGTTGGAGAGTCTGATCACCACGCCCTCAATGCGCCCCGCTGTGTGAGCGGCGCGAACGGCATCCTCGCCGGCGCGATGACTGGTCGCATAAGGATGCAGGTTTACCGGCGGTGTTGCCTCGTCGATGACCCCGGCGAGGGGGCTGGCATAGACATGCGCCGTCGACACATGGATCAGACGGCGCACTCCTTGCGACGCAGCGGCTTCCACCAGCCGCGCGGTCGCCAGGCCATTGAATGCCAGCGCACCGACCGGATCGCGTGCGCAGTCGGCAGCGTTCATGCCGGCCAGGTGAAACACCGTATCGATATCGCGGCAGCAATCAGCCAGCCCGTTCAAGGACTCCCAGTCGAGGGATACGGTCTGCGCATCAGGCAGCCAGGCGGGGGCGCGCAAGGCGCGTCGGGAGCCCAGCACGATCTCGGCGCCCTGGCCGGCGAGATGCTGGGCCAGCCGCCCGCCCAGATAGCCAAAACCTCCAGTCAGCAGGAGCCGCATCGCAACTGGTCGCCTATCGGTGCTGGATTTGCCAATCGTAGGGAATGCTGGAATCGTGAGGTGGCTTGCGCTCGATCTCATCGGGATCGTGCGACAGGGTGGCGCAATTGGCGACGATTGCGTCCTTCTGACCCACACCCTTGAAACCGTTCCAGATTTCGGGTGGCACGGTGACCAGGCTGTAGTTCTCGGGCGAAATGAAGAATTCCTGCAGCTCCCCCCGCGTCGAACTGCCCGGCCGGTCGTCATAGAGCACGAATTTGATCTCGCCATGGATGACGGCGTAGTTCAGCGTCATCCTCTTGTGCATGTGCCAGGCCTTGACGGCGCCAGGATGGGTGCAGGAAAAATAGATTTCCCCAAACCGCGAGAATACCGGCGAGTCTTCGCGCAGCATGTGCATGACCTTGCCGCGCTCGTCGAAAATCTGCCGCAGGGGGGTGATGACAACGCCTTCGATCATGCCAGCTCCGGGAAATAATCTTGCAATTGGCTTCTCGTGACGGCGGCCGCGTCTTGCCCGCCGAGCACCGCCGCGTACCAGCTTGCCGTTGCCGACAGGGTCTTGTCGACGTCCCAGCGCGGATGCCAGGCCAGCAACTGATGCGCCCGATCGCAATTGAGCTGCAGCAGATTGGCTTCGTGACGCGCACTCGGATCGCCAGTAATGACAATCGAGCCATGCCCCAGATGCTCGATGATGGCGCCGGCCACGTCGTGCACGGTGCGCACCTCGACCGAGGACGGCCCAAAATTCCAGCTTCCGCCATAACGGGCCGGATCGGCATGGAGGCGGGCACCCAGCAGCACATAGCCCGATATCGGCTCCAGCACATGTTGCCAGGGGCGGGTCGATTGTGGATTGCGCAACTCGACCGGCTTTCCCGCTTCTACGGCGCGAATGCAGTCGGGCACGATGCGGTCGGCAGCCCAGTCGCCGCCGCCGATGACATTGCCCGCCCGCGTGGTTGCCGCGCCAAAATCGGCCCTTGCGGCAAAATACGACCGCGCATAGGCCGAGAACACGATTTCCGCCGCCGCCTTGGAGGCGCTATAGGGATCGTGGCCACCCAGGCGATCGTTTTCGCGATAGCCCCAGACCCATTCCAGGTTTTCGTAGGCCTTGTCCGAGGTGATGAACACCAGGGAGCGGACCGAGGGCGTAGCGCGCACGGCGTCGAGCAGGTTGGCGGCACCCATCACATTGGTGGCGAATGTATCGGCAGGCTCGGCATAGGACTGGCGCACCAGTGCCTGGGCGGCGAGATGAAACACGAATTCAGGGGCAAAATCGCCCATGGCCTTGGCTAGCGCCCCCGCATCGCGGACGTCGCCGATCACTTCGGCGATCTGCCCGTTGATCCCAAGCGCCTCATAATGGCTGAGGCCAGGCGGCGGCGGCAGGGCATAACCCATTACTTCGGCGCCGATCTCGCGCAGCAGCATCACCAGCCAAGTACCCTTGAAGCCAGTGTGGCCGGTAACGAAGACCCGCTTTCCGGCATAGGCGGCGAACGCCTCCGCGTAGGTCATTGAAGCCATGGGGCATTCCCGGCATCGTAGAGGCCATTGAGCAGCTGGTACTCGCGGCTGGTATCCATCGGCTGCCAGAACCCGTCATGCGGGTACATCACCAGTTCGCCGGCCGCGACCACTTCGCGGATCGGCTGCTGCTCGAAGACCAGGTCGACATCGTCCGACACATAGTCGAACAGGCGCGGGCCGGCGACGAAAAAGCCCCCGGAAATCCGTCCACCGGTTGCCTGTGGCTTTTCGTTGAACGCTGCGATCGTGCCGTCCTCATTGCCGACCATTTCGCCGAAGCGGGCCGGGGGCCGCACGCCCGTCACGGTCAGCACCTTGCCGTGGGCCCGATGGAACGCCAGCAACTTGTCCAGGTCGATATCGCTGACCCCGTCGCCATAGGTCAGCATGAACTCTTCATCGCCGACATATTTGCGAATGCGTGAAATGCGGCCGCCAGTCATGGTCTTGAGCCCGGTATCGGCCAAGGTGATCTTCCAGTCGGATTCAAAATGGTCGCCGTGGAACTCGATGCCGCCGCCATTGCCGAAGCTGATGGTCATGTCGCGCGTATGCGCTTCGAGCCCGAGAAAGAAATCCTTGATCACCTGGCCCTTATAGCCGAGGCAGACCACGAATTCCTTGTGCCCGAACCGGGCGTAGTGCCGCATGATGTGGAACAGAATGGGATAGGGCCCGATGGGTATCATCGGCTTGGGGATATCGTCCTGAACGTCGCGGATACGAGTCCCGTAGCCGCCGGCCAAAATGACTACCTTCACCTATATCTCCTCCAGGCGCCGCCTGAGCCAGGCGCGCGATGCCGATTCGCCGCTATTCTGGCCGATGAACCGCGCCATTTCAGCGTCCAGTTCGGCTGGATCCAGCCGCCCGTCGGCCTGCAATTGTTCTGCCAGCCGATAGCGCAGATCGGCGTCGTTCAAATCCCCAGATACACGCAATTTCTCCGCCGTCCAAGGCAAGACTGCCTGTTGATAAAGTCCCGACATCGAATCGATCACCAGGTTCGCCTGGTATCCGATGGCCACTGCGAGCCGGGCATCTTGCGGTCCGCCGGCCGCCGCCGCGAGGAAGGCCCGCAACATGGTGGCGAGCGGCCGGTCGGCGGACGACCACTGCGCCGGGATCGACCGGCTGCCGTCCGGCGCGATGGTCGTGCCGGGCTCGCTGGAGAAGTCCAGCACGAACGGGCCGCGCTCGGTCATGACTTCGAGCCGGCGCACACGCTCGCACGCATTGCGCTCCAATTCGATGGTGGCCGGCACATTGTCGAAGCGCAGCGCCAGTGCCTCGCTGGCGCCGCCGCGCGCCACGGCAAGCCCGGTTATGGCCGTGGTCCCGGCCAGCACGGTGCCTAGCATGGACAGAATATGGGGCAACCAATCGGCATGAATGCTCACGCTCGCGTCATAGCTCTTGGCTTCGCCATGGCGCGTTTCCGTCGCGGCATCGCTCCAGCGCAGGTGCAACGCAGTGACCGACCCGCCGGTCTGCAGTCGCTCGACGAACTCGCGAAAATAGCCAGCAAACAAAAAGACGTGGCCGGCACAGAGCAATGTGTCATTGGCCTGCGCTAAGGCCATCAGCGCCGCCGTGTCGTCGGCGCGGGTGGTCACCGGCTTTTCAACCAGCACGGGCAGCCTGTGCGCAAGCGCCCAGCGAGCCGCCTCGGCGTGATCGGCAGCGGCATTGGCGACAATGACCGCCATGCGGTCGGCCGGTGCTGGGCGCTCGGTCACGACGGAAATCCGACCAGACAGGCCTTGCCGCTGCGCCCATTCAAGCATGCCGGCCCGACCGCGCACGGTCTGGATCGTGATCGGCACATGGGCGGGCAGCAGCTCGAGCAGGACCGTGGCAATGACCCGGGCCCAGCGCCCTCCCCCGATCACGACGACATGGCTTGGCGCGGATGCGGGCGAGACGGTCACGGCATGGCCTCAACGCGCAGCCAAGTCATCCGGGCTCAGAATATCGATGATGGGGCCGCTATAGCCGACCTTGATCAGATAGCCGTGAATTTCGGTGGGGATGTGCCAGGCCAGATTGATCAGCGGGGCGCTCTTGTCCGCAAGGGCAAACAACTCGTCATCCGAGCGGATCGGGATGCGGGTACCCGGTAGGTAATTGCCGATCTTGAGCGAGCCGGGCTTTTCGTGCACCACCGAAATAATCGAGGTGTCCAGTCCCAGCAGCTTCACCAGGATAGCGGCCCGGCCCGGAAAGGCCTTGGCCCGCAGTGGACCATGCTGGGCCACGAGGTCGTCGAGCTGTTGGCGCTTGTTGGCGCGCCAATTGGCGACGTTCTGCGCCAGCGTGGCAAAGCGGCTGCCGAATTCGGCCTCGCGCGCATCGAGCGCCTGCTGGTCGCCGAGTCGGCCGCTGCCATGGCTGGCATTGCCCATGAAAACGCGGATATTGCCGCCGTAGCGCTTGGGGAACTCGACCTCGAGCAGCTCGAGCCCGAGCGAGCGCGCCATATGCACGAAAGAGGTGAAGCTATAGGTGCGCGGGTGCTCATGATAGAATGTATCGAACTGATTACCGTCCAGCACCGCTCCCAGATAGTGGTTTTCGATGGCAATCACGGTGTTCGGGCCGATCAGCGCCTTCAGCGAGGCGATGACGCCGCGCAGGTCCTCGATGTGGGCAAACACATTGGTAAAGGTGATGAAATCGGGATTGCCATGCGCGCCGGCGACCTTGGTGGCAATGGCCTCGTCCAGGAACGCTTCATAGATGGTGTGACCCTTGCCCTCGGCATCGGCTGCCGCGCCGGTTGGCTCGATGCCCACCGTGGCCGCTCCGGCCGCCCGGAAGAAATCCAGCAGGCTGCCATCGTTGCAACCGATATCCAGCACGGTCTTGCCATCGAGAGCGCCGAACCGCTCGGCGCAGGTGGCAACCAGGCCTTTCATCCCGTTCAGCACATCGGCGGTGAACCGGGAGCGATAGTGATAGCTGGTGGGAAACAGTTCGTCCTTGGGCACCTGGAAGCGCTGATGCGCCGTGCGGCAATTGTCGCAATAGAGGATATCGATGGGATATTCGCGGCAGATGCGGGGATCTCCGACCGGGACCAGGTCATCGCACATCGGGTGCAGCCCCAGATCGAGCACCGGGGTGAGGTGCTCGTTGCCGCAGACCTCGCAAGACGTGATCGTGCTCAATCCAGCTGGCATCTTGACCTCTAAGCTCTTGAAGCTGGCCGTATAGGGCATGCAATGCGGGACGGCAAGCCGCCGCGCGCTATTGCTTCGCGGCTAATACCCTGAAGATTTCATCGACGACCAGCGCAGCGCCGTCCAGGCTCAGGTGATCGTCATCGTAGTAGAGCGGTATCCCGTCAAGTTGGGCGGCACACCGGCCGGGGATGAAACTGCCGCACAACAATTGCTCGGGCTTTACCCGAAGCAGCTGCGGGGACTGAATGGCATCCAGCGTGTCGTCGATGAACCGGTTGCGGAGCTTGAAACGAGCTTGGCTGGTGGAAATCAGCGTCTCTACCGAGCCGCTGAACAGCAATTTCTTGGCATTGCGCTTGGGAATGTTCCAGCCAGTTTCCGGTACGGGATAGACCAAGACGACCGGAACACCGAAGGCAAAATACTGCTCAATGCCCGCCGTCAGCGCGGCCGCCTTATCCCCGACCGCCTGCGACCGCACGCCCGAAGGGGTGACCGCAAACGATTCCGTATAATATTCAGGCTCGACCCCGCCCTCACCATTATCATAGGTCTGCCGATCGATCAGCCCGGCAATGGGAAAAGCGCGGTAGGTCCAGCGGTCAGCCAGAACAATTGTCGAGGGCTTGAGGCCGGCCAGATAGGCGAACAATTCCCGATTGGTATCCTCGCATCCCTGTACGAAGGCCGAGCTCATATTGGCCCAGTCGTAAAGGCCTTTGACCGGCGGACAATACGGGTTTTTCACCAGATAGCCGGACCTGTTCCGTTCCTTGAGACGTTGATCAAAACCGGCATAAAGCGCGTCGGCATGCGAATCGCCGAATAACAAAAGCGGCGAGCCGCCGCTCGCGCCCATCGGGCATAGTTGAATCAAGGCCGCGCCGGCCAGCGGACTGATCCAGGCGCATGACTGCGGATCGGATCTGGTTGGTTGCGTTGCGGCCTCGTAGCCCGGCTTGACGCGAGCGGGAAAGCCATCGGCGAGGTGGACGGTCAGGCCCACTGCGGCAATTGCTAATCCGGCGACAGCCGCCATTACGAAAATCTGCTGTTGCGTGAACCGGGCTCGGCCGCGAAAAGGCCGCTCGATAAAGCGCCAGCTCAGCCAGCCCAGGCCAAGGGAGATCCCCACTAGTGCAACCAGCAGAATATTGGAAGGTGCATCGATCAATCTAATGCGCGCAAAGGCAAACAGTGGCTGGTGCCACAGATAGGCGCTATAGGAAATCAGGCCTACACCAACCAGGATCGGGTGCGCCAGCAGGCGCCCCACCGCATTGCCGGCCCCGGCATTCACAATGACCAAGGCGGTGCCAAGCACCGGCAGCAATGTGTAGTAGCTGGGGAACGGCGTCGATTTGCCATAGAATGCGATCGAGGCGGCGATCATGGCGATGCCGACTAGGCCCGGCCAGTGCACGCCGGGGTCGGTTTTGTCCGCCCGCCCGCGTAACCATAGCGCGCAGAACACGCCTGCCAGCAATTCCCAGATGCGCCCGGCCGGCAGCAGGTAGGACGACCACACCCCCCTCTCGGCGGCAACAAAGCTCAAGACGGCCAGCACCATGCAGCCGGTGATAATGGCTCGTCGGCCGCTCCTCCAAAGCAACATCAGCATTAGTGGATAGATGATGTAGAACTGCTCCTCGACCGCCAGGCTCCAGATATGGAGCAGCGGTTTGACCTCTGCCTCGGTGGCGAAATATCCCGCCTGGCCCGACAACAGGAAGTTGGACACGAACAGCGGCAACGCCATCAGGTTGTCACCGAACTCCTTGAGCTCGGACGGCACCATCCACAGCCAGGCGAACGGCAGCAGGCAGATTACCATGAAGAACAGTGCCGGCAGGATGCGGCGGGCGCGTCGCTCATAGAAGGTCGCGAGGCTAAATACCCCGACATCGTGCTCTGCCATCAGCAGCGAGCTGATCAGATAGCCCGAGATGACGAAAAAGACGTCGACCCCAACAAAGCCACCGGCAAAACCGGGTAGGCCGGCATGAAACAGCATCACTGGGATAATGGCCAGGGCGCGAAGACCGTCGATTTCCGGGCGATATTGCAGGCCGCGGCGAGCGACGCTCATAGCTATTGGCGGGCCAGGAGGCGCTTGAGGCGGCGCCAGACAAAATAGACCAACGACAAATAAGTATTGGGATAGAGCGCGTTGCTGACAAACAGGCGCCGTGGATTGATGTAGGAATAGCCAGAAACCGAACGATTGAGCGCCATGAACGCCACCTCGGACACGAAATTGTTGAGTGCGAAATTGCGGCACCACAGATAGCGCCAGAGCGGTAGGCCGTTGGCGCGATAGCGTTCCAGCGCCTCGACCAGCCGCACCGAGTGCACGAGTGGGTACATTGGCGCCCATTCGCGTGCGCCCGTGAGGCAGACACTGAGGGGGCGGCTATGGAAAAATGCCCTCGAGCGGGCGAAGGCGCGGCTGAAGATCGCCAGGTGCGGAAACGTATTGTCGAAATGCGAAAATGTACGCTTGTCCACAATCGCCGCCGCATCCAGCACGCCAGCATGGTCGGCCCACATCTGGCGCCTGAACACCGACAGAAACATGCCGCCCATGAAATCGAAGGAAATGCGCGGATCGACCAGATCGAGATACGGCAATTCGCCGTCTCGGGTCCAACTGGAGAACGGCGTCATCCCGGCTGGCAGGTTGGCAGTATCGAATGGCCGGGGAAATCGCGCCACGTAGTCCGTGCGCAAATGATTGGCATTGACGAAGAACAGGTCTACGCCTTGATGCTCATCAATCAGTCGATCCAGCGTTTCGACCGCGCCGGGCATCAAAAGATCGTCATCGCCCAGGAGCCAGGCGAACTCGCCGGTCGCCATGCTCACGACCTTGAGAAAATTCCGCGGAATGCCCAGGTTTTCAGTGTTGCGATGATAGGAGATCGGCATGTCCCGCTGCGCCGCCCGCACCACTGCCTCGGTATCGTCGGATGAACCATTATCCGAGACGCAGACCTCGAAGTCGATGCCGCTCTCGCGCCGATTTTTGGCAATAGATGCCAGGCAATCGGCCAGATGGCCGGCGCGATTGTAGGTCGGAATGCATATCGTGAGCCGCATGTGGCCACCCCTAGTCGGGAATTGGAAAGGGTGCAACTGCAGGTGGGTCATTTCGGCAGCGCCGGTCTTGCGCCGCTTCCGGTCTAATCGGTATTGTGCTCTAAATATTGCCCCAAGAAAGCGACCGTTCATGAGCACCCCGGCTTCCGAAGAGCCCGCATCAACAGGTGCAAAGGTCTACTGCATTGGATTGTCCCGCACCGGTACAACCTCGATCTGCCAAGCGCTGGAAGTGCTGGGTTATCGCACTTTGCATTTCTCGATGGAACTCTTCGTCCAGCCGGAACTGATTTCGCCTGAGCTGCACTACGAGCCCATGGCGCCCTTGGGAGCGAGCTGGCGATGGGAGCGGCAGAATGTGGTCAATATCATCCGCGCACGCGTGGATCCGGACATTTTCGACAAGTACGATGCAATGGGTGACGTGCCTATCCCGCTATTTTACCGTGAACTCGACAGAAAATTTCCAGGCTCCAAGTTCATCCATACTGTGCGGGACGAAGCACGCTGGCTCAAAAGCATGAAATGGATGTATGAGGAAGGCAGCGTGCTGTGGAAGCACGGCGTGCTCGACGACGAACTCAAATACCAGACGTATGGAACGATGACATACGACCCCGATCTCATGCTGAAGGCATATCGTGCCCATAATGCTGAGGTCACTGAATACTTCAAGGACCGCCCGCAGGATCTGTTGCACTTCGATCTCAGCAGTGCCCCGCCAAATTACGAGCAGCTTTGCCTGTTCCTTGGCAAGCCCTTGCCCACCACGCCCTTTCCGGTGTCGAACGAGAGTCGGACAGCTTCATGGATCGCTAAGCTAGTCCACCGCGTGGGGACGCTTCCGTTCTATGGGACTGTGGCAAGATCGGTGCTGTCGCTGATTAGGATGCGGTAGTTGCCCTGTCAGACTGGCCGACCTCAGATATCGCGTTCAGAATGATGAATCGGAGCACCTTGGCAGGATCGTCGACCTGGCGAGAGTATTTGCTGATGAAGTGCCGTCGGGCTGCCTGAACCTTTTCGCTCCCCCACCACTGCTCGATCGTGTCGAACCTTTCATTGACAGCCTGCGCTGCACTTTGAGGGCTGAGATGGACAATTCCGGCATCAATCAGCACCTGGTAGTCAGGCGTCACGGATTCGAGCAGGTGGTCCAGCCCTTCCTGCCAGAAAGCCATGGTAGGCACATTCTGCGTCAGCGTTTCGAGCAGACCGGTGGAATCGTAACTATGGACAACGAGACGACTGCTCGCCACGAGTTCGCGCATTGTCTTGTCAAAGGTGTCGACGGTGATGCCTGGAACCGCTTTGGGCCAGCGAGCATGTTCACCTTCATGATGGGTTCGACTGCCGCCTGAAAGGCGCACCGTGACCTGCGACCTGACCTTATCGCCCAGTCCCTGCACGAAGTTCACTTGGTCCGAGAAGTACTCCTCAAATCGTGCGACCTTGTCGTCGATATATGTTTGGTGCGCCGGGCTCAGTTCCACCAGCAATACCCTGCCAAGTGGATCGTAGACCGCAGGCGCAGCAACCGGATGCTTCAGGTTGAACGCGGGTACGACATTCGGTCTGTTCGCCCAACCCCACGAGACGAAACGATCGGCGAATTCCTCTTCCGCCGAGGGAGCGTACTGGTGATGCGTGCCATAGACGTTACCATGCTGACCGATGATATAGGTCGCTCCACGCTCGGTCTGCTCCGCCGCCCAGATTTTGAAAACCTCGTCGGAATCGAAATTGTTGCTAGTGAAAATGGCTTTGGGACGCTTCGGAAATCCGGCGCTCGCGGCGTGCGTCAGAAGCTCCGGGTATCCTTCCAGGTAGCAAACCGGCATCAACTCGAAGACAAGCGCAGATATCTCGCGCTCCACGGCGCCATCGGCTTGTGTTTCCAAGCGGTCGGATAAGATCTGGCGGATTGCCGGGCTCGGCTGCGTAACTATCCCGACCGGCTCGCGGCGCCAGACCTGCGGCATTTGACCAAGCGCCAGATGCAGCTTCACCACATGTTCGCGCGGAAGATATGTATTGTCGATCATCACATCGGTCGCACGGACGCCGATCTTGCGAAGGCTTTGCATCAGACGAACGACGGGATCGGTCCTGACGGCCGGGGCAGAAGGACGGCGAAAGCCGGGCTCGGCTTCGACATGGATTTTTTCCTGGTCCGGGCCTCCGCCAGATCGGCGATCCAAGAGCCGCCCCGAGAGAATATTGTTCCAGGCCGGATCATTACAGGCCCAAACAAATGCATCGCTGGTGAGGGTCGCCAGGTGGTATCCAGACGACACAAGCGTGGCGGTGCCATCGATACGATGCTCGGCAAGGCATTGTTCAAGCGTGCCGACGCGATTGTGCAGAACCCGGACGACCATCGTTAGCCAGTTGCCGAGAAGAATTCGCCAGTAACGCTCCTTATGACGGGTTTTGTGAAAGTCATTGAGGATGGATACGAGGCGCGGCCAAAGGATAGCTTCAAAAGCCCGCACGTGGTCCAGGTCTCGATGAAGCTGCGCGCTGGATATGCTGTAAGGCCTGGCAACGATCGCGTCCATTGCGCCCCAGACATCGCGGCATTCGTACCAGCGGCACCACTGACCCAGAAAGACCGCCGGGCGGTCGAAAGCCCAGGTGCGCTGGTCCGCTGTGGTGATCAGAAAGCGGGGCGTTTCAGCCATGCACTACCTCATCCTGCAACAGCGGCAATAGGGATTTGAACCCTGCCACGAACTGGCCGGTATTGACCAGATACAGTTGAGGCGCCGCGTCGACCGCCGCTTGCAGTGTAGCCAATTGCTCCTCATTGCGATGGAAGTTGCGATATTTGTCGATCGTCGCATGCAGCACGCTGGCGCCGGGGAAGAGCCCAACTGCCTGCGCAGTCAGCCATTCTAATGCCCGCCCCTTATGCGCCCGCGCGACCCGGCCGGTGAAGATGATCTCGCCCGGCCGGTTTTTGATCTGCACGCGATCGAAGACCTCGTTGAAATCCTCGCAATAGAGCGCGCCGTCCGCGATCTCGCCATCCAAGATCAGGAGCAAATGCTCGCTGACGACCTCCGAAAACGGCGTCGGCAGTAGTTTTCCATCGACCGCAATGCCCTCGACTCCGGCAAAATAGGGCAGATACATCCGTGCAAATCGATGGCCACCGACCTCAACGCTGCCCATATCGGCGATCACATGGCTGACATGCATGGTGACAAGCCGGTCCATATCGACAAGGCTTGCGAACAACGGCTGCAGATCATAGTGGAACCGGTTCTGCGGCGAGTAGCTGGAGAGCATGCGAATCTGATCGGGGCTTGGGATCGCCTCGATCCCAAAACGATCGAGCAGCAGCGCATTGATTCGCGCCATCACAGGCTCCTCGTCGAGTCCGAGAGGAACCAGAATATTCGTCTTGCTGCTGATCCGGCGGTTGCCGACAGCAAGCTGCGACCAGGCGCCGCCCACAACAGGACGCTCCTCGAAAATAGTGACCGGTCGGGATCGGGCCAGATGATCGGCTAGTATGATCATCAGCGGGCTGGTCCCCAGCACCGCGTCCGGCCCCTCGGCCATGGTCGCGCGGTACGAGCCTGCTATGACTTGATCCCTTCGATCACGACAAACTCGAATTCCTCACGGCCTTCTTCATACGTGCGCCGCAGGGTTTCGCAATAGACCACCTTGAAGCCAAACCCTTGGAGAAGTCGCGTATATTCGCGCGGATGCAGGAAGCGAAACGCATAGTCATTGCCGAAATAGGGACTGCTCTTTCGCCGAACACCATTGAGCGTCGACGCATCGATCAGCGCTTCGGGATCCCCGTCCACGGCGGTGGCGTCTGTCCAGGTGTCGGACCGCTTGGATGGAAAATACGAGAAGAACCGCCCGCCCGGCTTCAGCACCCGGGTCATGTCGCCGAGAAATCTGCGGCCCGCGGCCATGTCCAGGCAATTGCTTGAGAATACATCGACAACCGCATCGAACGAGCCATCGGCAAATGGCAGGCTGGTCATATCGCCGGCGCGGAGTTCCGCTTTCGTGCCATAGCTGGCCAGCATCTCGCGGCTGAGTTCGATCGCTGCCGGGCTCAGATCGATGCCAACGGCGTCAAAGCCCTCGCGCGCGATCATCCAGAGGTTAGCCCCGCTGCCGCAACCCGCATCGAGCACGCGGATTGTCTTGCGCTGGGCGGAGGGCACAGAAAAAAACCGCCGCCCCATAAAGCGGCAAAGCTCTTCATTGGGGTAGCGGCGTTGCGCGCCGAACCCCTGTGCGAGATAGGTTCCTTCGTAGAAATCAAGCAGCCCGGTATCGCTTGCTGTCATCGCTGTCTTCGCTTTGCGCCTATGCCGGCCAGGCCGTCAGATGGTTAATCGATACTCGAATAGCGGAAACAGATGGGTTGCGAAACCCTGCTTGAACTCGGCGATCGAGAGTTCCTTGAGCGTCGGACTATCGCCGGGAAAGGGGCGCTCGCCAATGCGATACCAACGCAATCCCATGGCTTTCATCACCTCGATCGCCCGATATTGCACCAAATGGCCGACCGGCTTGTCGAACAGGCTGCGATCATAGGCAGCCGACGCATAGACGCCCTCCGTCGCGGTGTGGTCGAAATATCCCGCGCCCACCATCGTGCCTTCGCCGTCGCGCAGGCAGACGAGGAATGCCTCGCCGTTGCGAATACTCGACAGCTGCAAATCCCAGGTCAGATCCGAGCGGGTCTGCCGGCCCGCGGCCTTGAGATGCAGGTCCCGAAACGCCGCCCAAATCGCAGGATCGGCGTTCTGCATTACCTGCACATCCCAGGTCCGCGCCGCCATCGTGATCAACGGCTTGTAGCTCTTGCGGAACTGCAGCCGGATCGTCTCAATATCCTGCGCGAGATCGACATAGAGTTCATGGCGCAGTGCGACATGAGCGCCCCGGGCCATCATCTGCTGGTGCCAGACGCCAAGGCCAGGAGCGATGCTGCCCTGGAAGGGGCCGGCGGCGAGCCAAGCCGGAATATCGAGGCGAGCGGCCAGCAGGTCGGCAAATGTCACGCAATTCTTCATCAACACCTTGCCGGTCCTATCCGACAGGTGCGGCGCCAGCAATGGTGGCTGCACCGGCAGACCCTGCGTGGTCAACGCGATCTGCTCCCCGGTCCGGGTCAGCGTCAGCGGCCAGATCCCGGCCGGCCTTTGATCTTGTAGCAAGACCAGCGATAGGTCGCGACAATCCTCTGTCGAGCCGCCGAGATAGGCAAGCTGATAGGCTATCTGACCGGCGCTATAGAGTATTGGCGCATAGACTTGCCGCTTCAGGAAGCCATCCCACCCGTCGAGGTCATCCTCCCGCGACCGGGCCTGCAGGCCAGCGCTCGTCAGTAACTCGGCGATGTCGCCATTCGCGATCACTATGGTTTAGCCGCCACGAAATTCCATACAGCGATCGTTTCCTCTCCCTCCGGAATAGCTGGGTCGTAACGCTTGTGTTCCAATCGTTCGACGCGGAAGCCCGCGCCTTCAAGCAGGCCGATCAAATGAGCTTTGTCGCAGAAATGTACGTTGCCGGTACCGGCAAATGCACCTCCTGGTGGTAAATCGGCCCGTGTATGCGCATCGACTTCGCGCCCAAGACGGACCGAGGAATGCTGGTCGGAGAACCAGTCGACACCGATGAACTTCCCGCCCGGGCGCAACCGGTCAAACACCAGATTCAGCGCATTCGCAATTGCCGTGGTCGGGTTGTGGATCAGCGAAGCTCTGTCGAACACCAGATCGAATGGCCCGGTGAAGGGGATATCGCGCGTGAAATCGGTGGCAATGATTTTGCCCTGCAGCATGGGATAGGTTTCCAGCACGCTTTGAACGATCGTCGGGCTGCCCTCCAAGGCGCTATAATCGGCACCGAGCTTGAGGAACAACGGGATATTGGCCCCCGCCCCGCAGCCCAGTTCCAGCACACGATCGTAGCCTCGGCCGGCCCGCGCATAGCGGTAAACATAGGAGACCAGATCGCTCCACGGCCAGACGCTCAGATGGGTACCGGCGCGATACAGTTCATCCCATTCGGCCGAAAAACTCATTGGTGACCTCTGAACAGTTTGGTGTCGGCTGTATTCATCCAGTAGTCGACTACCGACATCGCAGGAACAAAAGGCCCATAGAGTTGAGAATAAACCGGGTGGATATAGGAGTGATAGTCTATTTCGATACCGGCGGCGGCGAAAGTGTCTTCCGCCAGATAGTCACGTCCCAGCGGGCCCGACAGATAGCGATCGGCTCGAAGATGTCGGCAGATATTGAGCACCAGATCGGACTTCAGCCCGCCAACAGGCAATTCGGAGGCCCGCACGATCCTGGTGCCGATATCGAGAACGCCAGCCCAGAATTTGAGCTGCCGGTAGCAGAGTTCGGTAAGCAGGGCTTCGCCCGGTTGCAGCAATGTCGCGAGATCTGGCTCGCACCGGGAGAATCGCGGTGCCTTGCGGTAATTCTGCTCAATGGAGCGCAGATGCTTGGTCCGCCAGTCGGTGGCGTCGTCGATTTCCAGGGCGCTCAGCGGCTTGCCGATATGCCCCTTCTGCCGCACCGGGACGGTCAGCCAAACCGGACCGTTGGCCGATTTGATCCGATTGCGGTTGGTAAAGCTGTTTTTTTCGAACTGCACAGTGTCAAGAAAGACAAACACATCCGCCTCGGCGATGCGTGCCAGATAACCAAGCCACGGCAGATAGGCCGGCTGGTGGATGGCTACGATCAAGACGAGGTTCCTGCCTGGGCCAGGTAGTAGCCCGGCTTGACTTTCATCGGATTGCCCACGACTAGCGAATAGGGGGGCACATAGCCCGCATCCACGATCGTGCCTGCCCCGATGACCGAGTGATGACCGATATGGGCACCACCTTTAATTACGCTATGGGAGCCAACAAACACATTCTCTTCCAGTGTGATGTCGCGGCGCTCGATCTCCTCGCTCAGCCCAATGCAACGGCGATGCGAATCGGCACAATTGATGGCGACGAACGAAGCGATATCGCAATTGGCGCCAATCGTGACCTTGGCGCCCTTGGCATTGACCTCCGACATCGCGCCGATAAATACGTCTTCGCCAAATTCCGGCTCACCGGTGATCCACACCAACGGGTGAAACCTGTTGGCCCTGAAGCTGGTCAGCTCCGTGAACTGGCCGGCAAACTCATCTTGCTCCATCAATCTATGCTCCCCAGCGTCAATTGCTCACCCTTCTTGAGCGCATGACGCGACTTGTGGCCCAAAGCCAGGTCGATGAATTTCGGCGCCAGACCGTTCCCTGGCCGCCGCAATCCCACATTGTCGGCCGACAGCGGCTCGCCCTCCGCGATATCGCGCAGGGCTGTCACGCTGCGGCGCGCCAAAACCCGCATCGCGCGCTCTTCAGCAGTCGGCGCGAGGAACGGCGATCCCAGCATGGTCTTGGCGGTTCGGATGGCGTCGACCCATGCGGCAGCGCTTCGGGGATCCTCAGAAAACCAGTGGTCGGGACCCGGCAAGTCGCGATCAAGAGTAAAGTGTTTCTCGAAGGCCACGGCGCCCAGCCCCACCGCCACACTCGCCGCCCAATAGCCTTGGCTATGATCGGAAAAACCCAGCGGCAATCCCGGAAAAGCACCGGCCAGCGTAGTCAGCTTCGTCAGGTTCACGTCCTTGGGGGGCGTTGGATATTGCGAAGTGCATAGCATCAACAGGACCGGGTTGCCATGCAGCGCCCCGGTTGCTTCCAGCGCGTCATAGACTTCGCCCATATCGGCCATGCCGCAGGAGATCATCATCGGCAGCTTGGCCATCGCATAGCGGCGCAGCAATGGCAGATTGGTAAAGTCGTCCGAGCCGACCTTGACCATCGGCACGCCAATTTCCAGCAACAGCTCCAGATCAGATACGTTCTGCGGGGTCGACAGGAACAGCATGCCCTCGGCATCGCACGTGGCCTTCACCGCGAACCATTCGTCACGACTGAATTCGTAGCGCCGGAACATTTCCAGCATGGACTCGGCCACCTCCTTGCCCTGCGAGCGGTAGGTGAACATCTGGTTGGGATCCCCAACGAACTCATCTGCCTTGAAGGTCTGGAACTTGATAGCGTCCGCGCCGGCCGCCTTGGCGACACGGATCATTTCACGCGCCTTGTCGAGCTCGCCATTGTGGTTGATGCCCGCCTCCAGCACAACGAAGGGCGGCTGGTCCGGCCCGATCAGGCGCTCACCGATACGAAAATTCATCTTAGACCTTCTCGACGATTACCCACCACTCGGCATGCACGGAGTAACCGGGTTCGACCATCTGGATCAACTCCTTATGTTCGAGGGAGCGAATAGCCCAGGTGCCGCTGAGCACCTGCTCCACATCGCGTTTGGAACAGAAATAAATTTGCCCCACGCCCTGCAGCGTCCCGCCATCGATATCAATGCGCGTTCCATCCGCACCCGCGGTTCCGGCTGCGCTGCTGGAGTGCCGGTCGCTGTAGGGATTGAAGAAGAACTTCCCGCCTGGCCGCAGCACCCGCGCGATTTCAGCGACTGAGGCCTCCAGCACCGATCGCCCGACGCAGGTCAACGCAGCGCGATCGATGACCAGGTCGAAACTGGCATCATCAAATGGTAGCGCAGTGAAGTCTGCCACTTGCAGATCGCCGCCCAGCCCCTCCGCGGCAAAGCGTTGGCGGGCATATTCGATGGCACTGGCCGCACCATCGATGCCGGCAACCGAAAATCCTTCCCGGGCAGCAAACCACAAATTGCTTCCGGTCCCGCAACCGACTTCGAGTACGCGAACCTGGCTGCGTGGGCGGTCGCGGGGCGCATTGCGATAGATGAAGCTGACGATCACGTCCCAAGGATAGCGCTCGGCGTGACCTGCCGCATACTTTTCCTCCCACACCGGATCAATATTCTGCGTGTTCATGATACTTCTGTTGCCTTGGCCCGCGACGGTGCGGCTATGACTGAAGGATTTCGTAAATTGCCGCAAGGACGCGTTTCACGCCGTCGCCGTGGCAGATTGCTGACGCTGCCTGTGACGTGGCGCGCAGCTTGCCGGGCCATAGGCTTCGAAGCCCCGTGGCATAATCGCCGGGCATCAGCGCGCTGGACCGCCCCAGGTTGATCTGCGCGCCCGCTTCGCCCAACGCGGCTGCAATCGCGGTCTGATTGTCGGCCTGCACCGCAACCAGGCTAGGCAGTCCCAGGACGCATTTTTCCCAGCTGATGCTGCCGCCGGTGGTGATGGCCAGATCAGCATCAGCCATCAGGCGCGCCATGTGCGGGGTTTGAACATGCAGGGCAACTTCAGGGTTCCCCGCGATGCGTTGCGCCAATGCGTCGCGACCGGCATAACTCAGACCCACCACCACGTCGATTTGTTCCCAGCGGATGCCGGACAGCAAAGCCCCCTCGAGCGCCTTGCTTGTATCGTCGTCCGGATCGCCACCGCCCATGAAAATCAGAAGGCTGGCCAAGCCGAATGACTGCCGTCGAGCCAAGCTTGCCGATCTGAGGCCGGCAAATTCAGGCCGCACCAGCCCATAGGCCGGTCCCAGCAGGGTATGCGCCCGCGGCGGCAACAGACCATGGTAGCGATTCTCAAGATCGGCCACCAAGTTCTGGTCTAGCAGCAAGTCACAATCATGCCGGCGTTCGGCCAAATCGTCGATCACCATGACTGCCTTGGCGTGGGCGCTGAGCGCTTGCTCCCAAATCGCGTCGATCCCGTAGTGGTCCACGACCAGGACATCGACCGGACCGGACAATGCCGCGATGGTCTCGTCGGCGTCCTGTGAAGGCGAAACGCCCAGCCAGGCCGCGTAACCCTCCAGTCTCCCGGGGGGCGGCCCGGGCAGGGCGATGACCACGTGCCCCTGCTCGCGCAGGAAATCGATCATGTTGCCATCGTGCGCGCGACTGATGAAGGTTACCAGATCACCCCCTTGGCGCATCCCATTGGCCAGGGTCAGGCAGCGCATCAAATGCCCGCTGCCCATGGCCGAGGATCCGTCGACCCGAATTGCGACCCTCACGCCAGGCGCCGCCCGAGAATAAACGCCTCGGCTGCCTCCGAACCCACTGTCGCGCCTCGCCAATGGGCCAAGCTGGTGACACCCTTGAGCGAACGTGGATGTGGCCAGGCCCGCAATTCGCGCTCATAGGCCGCCAGCGCTTCGAGCTTGCGGTCCAGTTGCCGCGAGATATCCTCGAACCAGTTTGGCGCAAAAACCGGCGACGAACCGGGCGTATGCCATTCCGTGCTGGAAGCAACCTCAAAAAACAGGAGGGTCCTGACCGGGTGCCCGGTCTGCGGTCGGCAGGCCGACTGCACCGCTTCATGCAGCCGGCGGTGGTCGATATTGACGTCCCCGGCATGATGGGTCAGCAAAAGATCAGGCCGGTGCTGATCAATCAGCGCTTCGACGGCCTTGACGATGTCGAGCAGGGCCACGCTGTCCATCCGATTGTCCGGGAAGTCGCCGAAGCTCGGCGCCTGGGCGCCCAGAATCCGGCACGCCGCATTGGCGGCAGCGCGACGCTCGACCAACTGATCGCGATCGGGCTGCCCCACCTCGCGGGCGCCGACGCCGTCAGCCAGGAAGGCCACCTGCACTGTCGTGCCTGCATCTGCCAGCTTGGCCATCAGCCCGCCACAGCCCAGCACTTCGTCATCGGGATGGGCGGCGACCACTAGGGCCGATCGATAGGTCATCGCTCTACCCTCAATTCAGCCGTTTGAACCGCTCATGGGCCACCGGCCCATGCAGCAGCGTCGTCACGTCGCGACCATCCTCGCAACTGGCAATGGTTGCAAATATCGGATCGAGCGCATCGAAAAAGCCTTCGATCACGTCAGGCGTATGGTCGATACAGGCATAGACCGCGTCGCCCGCGAGATAGCCCTTGGCCAGCATCTCCTGGGTAATCAGAGTCTTATACTCGTTGGCGCGATCGGACACGAAGGTGAAGCCGCACAGCGCTGGCAACCCCCAGTGATTGATCTTCAGGCCGTGCTTGTCGGCCAGGCTCTGCCAACGGCCACGAATGTCAGAGCCAATTGCAGTAATCGTCTCCCACGAGCGTGTTCGAGCCATCACTTCAAGCGTCGCCAGGCCCGCGGCTGAGCCAATGCGTTCGGTCCAGAACGTGCTTGATATGAACGTCGACTGCGCCGCCTGCATGACTTCGCGACGCCCGATGGTGGCAGTGATCGCGTAGCCATTGCCGAGCGTCTTACCGAAGATCGCCATGTCCGGTTCAACACCATAAAGCTTGTGCAGCCCGCCAAAGGTCTGGCGAAAACCGGAAGTGCACTCGTCAAAGATCAGGACAATGTTGCGTTCGGTCGCAAGCTTGCGGATTTTATCGAGAAAGCCGTTTTCCGGCCCGCGGTTGCGCGACACTTCCATTTTGATGACGCCAATATCGTGCGCGTCAACCAGGGCCAGCAGTTCGTCAAATCTGTTGTAGTTGAAAGGCAGCACCGAACCACGCAAGTGCTGTGGCACGCCATTGGGGGCCAGGCCCGGCAACAAGTGGCCCGCGAGCGTTTCGTCATCGCCCAGATTGGCTGCTAGATACCAGTCGTGCCAGCCGTGATAGCCGCAGATCGCCACCTTGTCTCGTCCGCTGGCGGCCCGGGCGATTCTAATGGCGATTGCGTTGGCTTCGCCGCCCGACCGCGCAAAGCGCACCATGTCGGCCCACGGGTGCAACTCAATCAGGCGCTCCGCGAGATAGACTTCCTCGGGTGCATTGAGCGTTGACATATTGCCTTTGGCAATCACGTCCATGACCGCGGCATCCACCTCTGGATGACCGTAGCCCAGAGTATTGGTGCCCACACCCATGATCGACATGTCGATCAGTTCGCGGCCGTCCATATCCCAGACCCGGCACCCCTTGGTCTTCGAAAAATAAGCGGGCCACTGGTCGGGCAAAAACATCTCGGCGCGCTTGGACAACAACATATTGCCACCCGGGATGGCGCGCTTGGCCCGCTTCCACAGCTTCTGCCCGCTACCCATCGCCGATCCCTCGTTGCGGATCAAATGCCGATTAGCCGCGAATAATTCGGGTTGCTGGCGCGACAGGGCCAGCACGTCTTCCCAACCGAAATCCGTGCGCGGGGCAAAGTGAGCGACAACGGCACGAACAACCTCTAGATCCTCGAACTCGTCCACGGTCCAGCGCTGCGCCGACTCGTCGCTGTCATGAGCGACATTCAGCGTTCGAAATTTACCGGACCCACGGATATATGGCGTCACATGCTCTCGGTCATGGGTGTCGCGTGTCTCGTTCCAAGCGCGTTCCAGCGCCCCAAAGCTGAATACCTCGATGTCGATTCCGTCCGGAAAGGTAGGCGGCGCCACGTTGCTGGCATAGTCAACATCGCCGGCCTTGAAGGCGGCAACAGCCCGGTCTACCACAGCAGAATCCATCAGGGGGCAGTCGCCAGTTACGCGCACGACGATATCTGCCTGCTGGTTCCGTGCGGCCTGATAATAGCGGTCCAATACATCATCCTGACTGCCACGCGCCACATGATGGCCCAGGCCCGCGACATGCGCGGCCAGCTCATCATCACGGGGATCGGTCGAGGTCGCCAGCACGATGGCATCAAGCTGGCGGGCTGCTGCAAGCCGGGCGAGCAGAAAATCGATCATCGGCCTGCCGCCCAGGTCGCGCAACACCTTACCAGGCAAACGCGACGATGCCATGCGGGCCTGAACGATGGCTATGGTTTTCACAGGGCACTCCAATTGGATGGATTGAGCAATTTCAGATCGTGGCTTTGCAGGTCTTCCGGCACGGCGGGCACCGCAAGCTTCGCAGCTTCGATGATCTGGTTCAACTGCGCCGGTCCATCGACGCCGACGACGAGGCGGCTGATTTCAGGTCGTTGCGCGGCAAAGTTCAATGCCGCCGCGACGGCGGATACTTGTTCTTCGGCCAGCCAGTCTTGCCAGCGTTGAAGCAAGGCCCGCCATGGAGCGAATTTCGGCAGAGCCGCGGCGTCATCCATCAGCAACAATCCCTGCAGGAAAATCGAGCGAACGTGGATTTCGGTACCCGCCCCATGCAGCCGGGTAAGCCAGCCGCTCGTCAGCAGGCGCCGATCGAACACATTGTAGGGGCACTGGACGATGTCGGGTTGAAACACCGTGAGGATCCCGTCCAGCTCGGTGGGGTCATAAATGGACACTCCGAGCTTTTCCGATTGCCCCGCCGCCTTGACCCGGCCCAGCCCCCGCACGAGAGCAGATCCATGTGGACCAAGCAGGTCGGCCGGTGCATGCAGAAGCAGGCCGGTCAGGCGTGGCACGCCAAGCCGGCTCAGCGAACCGGCCACTGCGGCGTCCAGCCATTGCTGTATATCGGCACAGTCAGTTGGTATCGGCGGCAATTTCGAGATAATGCGCCAATCCGCGACGCCAATGCCTCCGAGCACGCTTTCGCTCTCGCCATAGCCAATGGCGGTGTCGAGCGTATCAATGCCGGCGACATTGCCCGACGCCAATATCTGCGATGCTGCTGCCGAGGTCACCTGCCCGGTTCGATTGGCTATGCCATAGGGCAGCCCGAACTGGACCGTTCCCAGCGCCAGCCGTGATACGGTGCTAGAGCCGAAGGGCATGGTCGAGCGCGTCCACCACGCGGTCCTGATCGTCTTCGGTCATTGCCGGATAGAGCGGCAGCGTTATGGCGCTCTCACCATAGGCCTCGGCCTCCGAGAACATGCCGGGTGCAAAGCCGAGTGGACGGAAATCGGGCTGCAGATGCACCGGCATGTAATGCAGATTTACCCCGATACCGCCAGCCCTCAACGCTTCGAATACTTGCCGGTGGCGCGCAGGATCGCATCGAGGCAGGCGCACCACATAAAGATGAAAGCTGGATCGGCATTCCTGATCAACGGTGGGCAGTATCAGGGCGAAATTGGCAAGGAGTCGATCATAGCGCTGGGCCAAATCGTTGCGACGCGCGACGAAGGCGTCGAGACGCTCCAACTGGCTCAGGCCGAGCGCCGCTTCGATGTCAATCATCCGGTAATTATAGCCGAGCATTTGCTGCTCATAGTACCATGGGGCGGGGTTCTCCGCCTGCAACCGGGACGGCTCGCGGGTGATGCCGTGGCTGCGCAAGGCGGCCATGCGCCAAGCCAGTTCCCCGTCATTGGTCATCGCCATCCCGCCTTCGCCGGTGGTGATGATCTTGACTGGGTGAAAGCTGAAAACCACCACATCGCTATGGCGGCAATCACCAATCTTGGTGTCGCGGTAGGTCGCGCCGATGGCATGCGAAGCGTCCTCTATGACCTTGAAGCCATATTGCCTTGCCAGCGCTCCGATCGCGGCCATATCGCAAGGTTGACCGGAAAAATGTACCGGGATCAAAACCTTGGGTAAATTGCCTTTGGCCTCGGCCTGCACCAACTTGGCCTGCAGCGCCGGGATCGACATGTTCCAGCTATGGGCGTCGATATCCACAAAATCCACGCTGGCTCCGCAATAGCGGGCGCAATTGGCGCTGGCCACGAAGGTGTTGGGCGTGGTCCAGACCAAGTCCCCCGGCCCGACGCCGAGCGCCAGGCAGGCAATATGCAAAGCCGAAGTGGCGCTGTTGACCGCAACGCCATGCTGCGCACCGACCATGCCGGCGACCGCTTGCTCGAACCGGGGCACCATCGGGCCCTGCGTCAGGAAATCCGACTTCAGGACGGCGACAACCGCTTCGATGTCCTCTTCGCTGATCGACTGGCGGCCATATGGAATCATCGCTTAGGCCGCAAAATCGGGAGCGACATGCTGCGTCACCAGGACGCGGATATCATCCACGCCCAAGAAATCGTCATTGTCCCCCGAATTATAGGAAAATCCCTCGGGGACCGGCGTCGCGCCGGCCGCGAGATAGGTATTGCGCAGGACCAGCGCATCGGAGGGCAGGATAGCGAAGTACTTGCCCAGGTCCAGCGTGTTGAAACTATCGGAAGTGGTGATCATTTCTTCATGCACTTTCTCGCCCGGACGAATGCCGACGACCGGGTGCGCGCAATCGGGGCCGATCGCCTGGGCGACGTCCAGGATACGGTAGGACGGCAGCTTGGGCACGAAGATTTCGCCGCCGAGGGCGTTCTCGATCGCCCACAGGACCATGTCCACGCCTTCGTCCAGCGAGATGTTGAACCGTGTCATCTTCGGATCAGTGATCGGCAGGCTGCCAGTGCTGCGCCGTTCGAGGAAAAATGGAATGACCGAACCACGGCTGCCCATGACATTGCCATAGCGCACCGCTGAAAAGCGAATGTCGCGGCTGCCCTTCATGTTGTTGGCGGCAATGAACAACTTGTCCGAGCAGAGCTTGGTCGCACCATAGAGATTGATGGGCGCCGCGGCCTTGTCGGTGGAGAGCGCCACCACGCGTTGCACACCGGAATCCAGACATGTCTCGATCAGGTTCTGCGAGCCAATCACATTGGTCTTGATGCATTCGAACGGATTGTATTCCGCCGCCGGCACCTGCTTCAACGCCGCCGCATGTACCACGATATCGATACCTTCGAGCGCTCTGCGCAGCCTGGATTCGTCGCGGATGTCACCGATGAAATAGCGCAGTGCGGGATGGTCCGAGGGGTCGAACTTCTGCGCCATCTCGTATTGCTTGAGCTCGTCGCGCGAAAAGATCACCAGGCGCTTGACCTGCGGGAAACGCGCCAGCACTCGCCGCGTGAATGCCTGACCGAACGAGCCGGTGCCTCCGGTAATCAGTATCGACTTATTGTTCAGCACTTGCGGTTCCAGTGTCTTGGACGGGTTCGGGTAGTGCCAGCATTTCGGCGGCAGTTCCCTGGGTAACGATACGACCCTTATCGATGCGGATGATGTGTTGGCAATGTTCGACGGTCGAGTGGCGGTGAGCGATGATGATGATGGTCTTGTCCCGCAGCAACTTGACGCCACGCATTACCTCTAGTTCGGTCTGGGTGTCCAGTGCGCTGGTCGCCTCATCCAACACCAAGATGCCCGGGTCGTGATAGAGTGCGCGGGCAATGCCGATGCGTTGGCGCTGACCGCCCGAAAGCCGGACGCCACGTTCGCCCACCGGCGTTTCCAGTCCCTGGGGCAAACTGGCGGCAAACTCGCTCAATTGTGCCGCTGCGACGGCCCGAGTCACTGCCGCTTCGTCGATCTTGTCTTCGGCGATACCGAAGGCCACGTTGCGGCGCAGCGTATCGTCGGTCAGGAAAATCGACTGCGGCACATAGCCGAACTGATCCTGCCACTGGCGCAAATGGTTCTGTACATCCTCGCCGTCGGCTTCAATCGTGCCTTCGTCGGAGCGCAACAACCCCATCAACACGTCGATCAGCGTTGACTTACCAGCGCCGCTGCCCCCGATAATCCCGAGCGAAATCCCTTTGGGGACACTGAAATCTATATCGTCCAGTGCCTTGCCGGACGCTTCCGGATAGGAATAGCTGACGTTGCGGAAGCGAATGGCTTCGCGCAATTGGCGCTTTTCACCGCCATGCGTATCGGCGCCCTCCTCCATCTGGCGCATTTCCTCGCGAAGCGTCTGCACCACGGGTAAATAGTAGCGCAGGCTCTGTATGCCGTTCAGAATTCTGTTCGAACTGGGCACCAGCCGATATGCCGCCGCCGCAAATACACCCAGGGTCGGAACGATGGCGCTCAGTGGCTTACCTTGCGACAACAGCGTCAAGACCAACCCCGCCAACCCAATGACCGCCAACAGTTCCAGCCATAGGCGCGGCAAGGCCTGCACGGTCATTTCACGCTTGCCGACGCGCGCCACAGCATCATTATGCGCCTGATATTGTGCGAGAAAATGGCTTTCGCGCCCCAATAGCTTGACGTCCTTGGCCCCGCCCAGCCCCTGCTGCAAATGCTGGATGCGCTGGCCTTCATGGAACTGGCGCTGCTCGCCCCAGCGTTTGAGCCGACTGCGCGTGACTACCAAGAACAGGTATCCCGCGGCCCCCAGGACGAGCATTACGGTAATCGCCCCGACCGGTTCGAGCACGATCAGCAGCATGATCAGGCCGATCGATACCATGCCTTCGGTCGCAAGCAGCATGGTTGACTGCAGCGCGCCCATGGTGAAAGCGGAGGCTTCGTTCATTACATTGCGGATCAGTTCCGCCGAATTGCGTCGCAAATGAAACGCATAGCTTTGCCGCAGGTAGCCAGAAAACAGACGATGGGAGATGTCAGCCTGGGCATCGAACAAGAAATTGGCCTGGCGCCAGGCGAGAAAGCCCATGAACACGGCTTTGACTGCAAAAAGCGCGACCAGGGCGCTGAGCGCCACTATCACCAACTGGTTGGCAGTCAACGCCGCCAGCCTGTCATGCATCGGCAACCAGGCGGGAAGAGGCCCCGAACCGCCGCTGCCGTTCAGCGAGGCGACAGCCGGAATGACCGAGCCAACGCCCAGCGTCTCGAGCACCATGCCGATCAACATCAAGCCGAACAGCGCGAGGGCCGACCAGCGTTGCCGCGGCGACAGCATGCTGATGATGGTGCGGAATGTACTCATGGCTGCGGCACCTCGTACAGGCAGAGGGTCTTCACAGTCTTATATCCGAGGCATCTGCGGGCAGCACATATTTGAGGTCGTACAGGATGTGCTCGGACTTGCCCAGAGCGCGAATGGCGGCGGCCCCCATCGCCTGGAACTGACGATGCCCGACGGCCAGCACAATGGCGTCGTAGCTGTTCGGCTTCAATTCATGAATCAGCTCGATGCCAAGCCCGGCCTTCGCCCGTCCAGGCTCGACCCATGGATCGTAGACATCGACCCGGCAATTATAGTCCTGCAGTTCGCTGACGATGTCCACCACGCGCGTATTGCGCAGATCGGTACAGTTCTCCTTGAATGTCAGCCCCAGCACCAGCACCCGCGCATCCTCGACCTGGATCCGCTTGCGAATCATGGCTTTGACAAGTTGGGATACGACGTGGCGGCCCATGGAATCGTTGACCCTGCGCCCCGCCATGATGATCTGGGGATGATAGCCGACGGTTTCGGCCTTGTGTGTCAAGTAATAGGGGTCGACCCCGATGCAATGTCCACCGACCAGGCCAGGACGAAACGGCAGGAAGTTCCACTTCGTGCCGGCGGCCTGCAGTACGGCTTCGGTGTCGATCTGCAGATGGCTGAAGATGATCGCCAGCTCGTTGATCAACGCGATATTGAGGTCACGTTGCGTATTTTCGATCACCTTGGCGGCCTCCGCGACCCGGATGCTGGGAGCCTTGTGAGTGCCGGCGACCACGATTTCCCGATAAAGCTCATCCACCAGGTCGCATGCTTCGGCCGTCGAGCCGGACGTTACCTTGAGAATATTTGTGAGGCGATGCTGCTTGTCGCCCGGATTGACCCGCTCAGGGGAGTAGCCGACGAAAAAATCGCGATTGAAGACCAAGCCCGAATTGGCTTCCAGCACCGGCACACAATCTTCTTCTGTAGCGCCCGGATAGACTGTCGATTCATAGATTACCAGGTCGCCCGGCTTGAGCGCGCGCCCGACGCTGGCACTGGCCGCCAGCAGCGGCCTCAGATCCGGGCGCTTGAACTCATCGACCGGCGTTGGCACGGTGACGATGTAGCATGTGGCCGACTTGAGGTCTTCGGCATCGATGGTGAAAGTGAGGTGGTGAGCCGCTGCCAGTTCTTCGGCTGTGGTCTCGCGCGTGTGGTCAGAACCGCCCCGGAGTTCGGCAACGCGGTCGGCATCGATATCGAAGCCGATCACCGACCGCCGTTTGCCGAATTCGACGGCGAGAGGCAGACCAACGTAGCCAAGCCCGATGACTGCTACTCGTAAGTCTTGGAGGCGAAGCATGCTCTTCCTTGGATTGGCTCAGAACGGGTCCACGAATCTGGGTGCCTTCTACGAGGTTTGCAGCTTGCCGCCAACGTCCACCGCGGCGCCCCTCTCAACCAAACACAATAATATCTCATCCGCCCATCGCCGACGGCCAGATTACTTACGCCTGGACCAGTTGAGCGCGGCACGAATCTGACGCAGCCGAAGGCGCGTGTCTGAATTTGGCTCCTGTCGAAGCACGTAAATCCGTATCAACGCCACGTTCAGGACCAACAGCATCGCTATGATTGCGGCGGCCATGCCAATCAATTCGGGCCGCGGCCCTGCGAAGACGGCCGGGCCGGGGGTTTTGTACAAGGCGCCCCGGGCCGTCAGCAGGCGCTGTTCGGCGGCGTAAGATGCTCGCTCGACTTCATCAATGTTCTGCTGCAGGGCGACAATGCCGCCAGCGTAGTCGGTCGCGGCCAGGCCGCCGGGCGATGCAGCGTCGGTACCGAACGCCGACTGCAGTTGAGAGACTACGTTGTGCAGGGAAGTCAGTTTCTTTTTGTAGTTATCGACTTCGCGTTGCGCTGCCTGCAACCCCGCACCGCCGCTGGGATAGCGTATTTCGACTTGGGCCAGCGCTTGCCTCAGCAAGGCGTCTGCCCGCTCGGTCGTAGTGGCACGAACGCCGAGCAGGCTATTGCAGGTCGTGATACCGGCAACTGTTGAGCACTTGTCGCCCGGCCTTGTAAAAAACTCGCCCTCGGTGGCCTCGATCACTGTCGCGATCGACACGTTGGCCGAAGGTTTGAGTGGCAGTTGCTGCAGACCCTCATTCGACGCGCCATCCAGCGCCGCGTCGACCTCCTTTTGCAACAGCCCCACCTCGACCGCACTCTCGTATGACGCACTGAACAGGGCCGTGGTCAGTCCCCAACCCGCAACGCCGAAAAGCAGGCCGGACACCAGGATCGCCTTCCACGCCTGGATCGCCGCCAGCAATATATCCAATATGCCGACACCTGCCGGCTCCGGCTCAATCTCTTGTTCAGTCATATAATTTCTCTATCATAGTATCAATTACTCGCGCACCGCAGAAATATAACTTTTCATGTGCCACCGCGCCTCACTCGCGCTCAAAGCAACTCAGCCGAAGCAACCGTATTCGCTGTTTTTATTCGGACGCGACTACCCAGTCACGACCGACAACCAACAATATTTTTATGTTCGCTGCGGAAAATTGATAGCACAGGCCGGAGTGTGGCCCGGTTTGCTGCGATTTGAGGTTTGCGCTATCCACATTGAGCGAAACCGCGAGGCATAATTGAATCTCATAGTCGCCGGACTGACAACCATTATCGCTTTTGGCTTGGCATGGGCAATCACCCGGATCACCGAAGCCAGCGCGGCGTCGTCCGGATTAATCAAGGCGCCGAATGAGCGTTCGTCGCACACCACGCCCACCCCGCGTGGCGGCGGCATCGCGATCGCCGTGGCCGGTGTCCTGGCCGCTATCGTTATGGGAATTGCCGGTAACCTGCCCATGCTCACGTCGCTTGCCGTTCTCTGCGCCACAATCGCCGCCTTGGGTTTTGTCGACGATCTGCGTGACCTGCCACCGGCTGTGCGGTTTCCGGTCCAGATTGTCGTGGTCAGCCTCCTGGTGTGGCTGGCCTGGCCCGTGACGCCATTGGCCCTGCCATTCGGTCTGGTTCTGAGTGGTGCTATTCTGGCTGTATTTCTCGTTTTGACCGGTCTTTGGTGGGTTAACCTGTTCAACTTCATGGACGGAATTGATGGCATCGCGGCCAGCCAGGCCATTTTGATCCTGCTTTTGGCCTGCTTGATTTGGTTGCTCGGCGACAAGTCAGCGCCATCCGCCCCGCTGTTCTGGGTGATGATCGCGACTGCCGCCGCCACCGCCGGCTTCCTTGTCCGCAACTGGCCGCCCGCCAATATCTTCATGGGCGATGTCGGCTCCAATTTTCTGGCGCTGCTCATTTTTGGGGCAGTATTGCTGACGGTCGCAGATGGTGCTCTGCGGTACTCGACGTGGCTGAGCCTCGTTTCGATCTTCTTCAGCGACGCAACCGTGACCTTGCTGCGCCGTATCCGGCATGGCGAGCGACCTTGGCGGGCACATCGCCGCCATGCATACCAACAGCTATCGCGCCTATGGGGGCATAAACCAGTCACCACGCTCTATGGCGGGCTTACGTTGGTATGGGCCGGCTCATGCGCCTTCGGGGCCCAATTTCAACCGACGCTGGAATGGGCATTTGTCGGCTTGTGCTACCTGCCACTGCTTGTGGCGGCAGTGCTGACAGGTGCTGGCGCCAAGCTCGAATGGAGCGGCAAAAAGGCATGACGCCGCCTAACTCGATCGCCGGGGAGACCTGGAGCGTATGGCTGGAGGTTGAAAAGCCCGCGCGGTCCCTGCGAGCCAGACTAGGCCGCACCAAAGCGTAAACCAACAGACAAGCGGCTGAGCTGCTGCCGGTTTTGAGGACACCGAGTTAAGGTGCTTTTGGAAACTGGAGAGTTTGATGGAGAGACGCAAGTTCAGCCGGGAGTTCAAGCTTGAGGCTGTCAGGCTGGCCAGGGAACGGGCGGCCCTTCGGCAAGGGTGCTTCCAGCCCGGCCATGAGGTTCGCAACGGATTTCCGACCGAAGTTTTGTGTCTTCAGAAGATTGCCAAGAGAAACGCCCGCGAGGTCGGACACGGTCTGTATTTCTAGGTTGGTAGGGGAGTTTCCGCCGATCAGACGAGTGGGCACGCCGAGCTACGAAATGGGCTGGTTGCAATGTGGTTGCAATTTCCTTTCGCCCCGATAATCGGTATGGACGTCGGGCCATATCATACTGATAATATTGGAGATTTTTGGTGCACCCGGAGAGATTCGAACCCCCGACCTCTGCCTTCGGAGGGCAGCGCTCTATCCAGCTGAGCTACGGGTGCATCCGTGAGGCGGAGCGGGGCTCCGGCTGAATGGGCGCAACCTAGCCAAAGCCGGGCGGCGGCGCAACAGGGGATGAAGGGCTAAATCGCGTCATTTTCGGGTGTGAATTCTTGCAGCATGCTGGATTCTTGCGAGCCAGGAGCCCCACCCTGCGATCCGTGCCAGTTTGGTTTGTCAATCGCGCGCCAGGACGATCAGGCGATCGCCGGCGACATAGTCCATGGCTTTCGACTTGATTGGATTGACAACGATGCCGCCGGCAACGGCGCCGGGACGGGGGCGGTGGTAACCCATGGCGACTTCGCCGCGGTCGCGGGCGGCCTGGGTGATGGTGTAGAAATTGACCGGCGCGCCGAGCGCCACATAGTCCTCGGCCGGCCGCATGTAGATTTCAGAGCCTTCCTCGTCGAGGAGGTCATCGAAGATGGCGGCCAGCGAGTCGTTTTCCGAGGCTTGGGCGAGCATCAGGCTGACCAGCTTGTTGCTGACCACGAAATCGTCGGCGCGGGTGACTTCGGCCAACTCGCGATTGCGCACGTCGATCATCTCGGACACCACATTGATGTGGATGCCGGCGGCGTCGGCGATCTTGCGCAGGTGCAGCAGGGTCACCAGGGTGCGAGTATCGGTGGGTTGGGCGGCCATGTGGTCGGAATAGCCCAGCACCAGCACGTGGTCGTAGCTGGGGATATCGAGTCCCTCGAGCGCGGTGCGGCTGGTGGTATCGACCTTGCCATAAGCGACCGAGAGATTATCGCTGGCGATGCTGAGCGCCGCGACCTCGGCGTCGAGGTCGGGCGTGTCGGCGGCGATGGCGAGCACCGAGCCGGGCGCCACATAGCGCGACAGCTCATAGGCGATGATCTTGGCGCGGCGGTTCCAGCCCAGGATAAGGGTGCGCTCGGGCAAAGCGGGCCGGTGTTCAGCAGCGCGGATCGCCGCGATGTCGACGCTGATATTGTTGGTGGCAATACGGACTGCTGCGTCGTCCTCGGCAATGATGATCGCCTTGGTGCCGGGCAGGATCACGGTGTCCATGGGCGGATTGAGGGTGACGCTGCCGTCGGGGGCGCAGAGGCCGATCAGGGTGGAGCTCTCATAGGCCATCAGGCTGTCGCCAAAGACATTGCCGGCGAGGTCTGGTTGTTCCAGCGTGTAGATTTCGCAGCCGTCGAAGTCCAAAAGCTCGGAATAGACGGCCGAAAGGCCGGATTGGCGGGAGGAATGGACGACGATGCGGGCGATCAGATCGTCGGCCAGCACCAGTTGGACTTCCTTGCCGCCGACTACGCGGGCGACGTCGGCGTTGGCGGCATGGCGGATTTCCGCAGCGATCCGGTAGGGCGCGGCGCGGCGGCGCGGATCGTTGACCAAAGCCAGGATGGTCTTGATGACGCGGCTATCTACATCGTCGGTCTCGTCCTCGCCCTGTTCGGGCGACAGCACGATGATGGAGCGGGCGGTCTGCGGCGAGGTCAGGGTCAGGTCATAGAGATCGGTGGGATCGCCATGGCGACAGATGATGCGGGTATTGCCGAGGTTGGGCACCTTGGCGGCGATCTCGTCTTCCATCTCGACCTTGTCGCGGGTGGACATGATGACGATGCGCGGCTTCTTGCGGCTTTTATTGGCCACCACCAGTTCGCCGATGATGTCGAAGATCGACGGGCTCCAGTTGAGAATGATGGTGTGGTCGTTTTCCAGCACCTGGCTGCGGCCCTTGCGAAGCTCATCGAGCTTGGACTCGATGCCGGTGGAGAGTACGCCGATCAGGGTGGAGACGATGAAGATGCCGCCGATGGTGACGGCCAGCATGACGATGCGGAAGCCCCAGCCGGCGTCGCCGCCCATGGTGCCGCTATCGAGCGTGCGCATCAGGGCCTCCCAGGAGGCCTCGATGAAGCCGGGCACTTCGCCGCCCTCGGGGGCAATGCGCAGCAGGGTGATGATGGCGCCGGCAACCAGGATTACCAGCAGCGACAGGATCGCCAGCCAGCCGATCAGCGCGACCGGGCCTGCCGACATCGACTTATCGAACTCGTAGCGCAGTCGGGCGCCCAAGGAATTGCGCTTAGCCATCAAAGCCCCATCCAGATGCGAAGGCACTGCCAGAGGGTCCTTCAATTTTTACTCATAGCCATCCAGTCCCGGATGGCAATTGGGCAATTGTGTTCGCGATTGCGGCTCCCCAGGTTTTGCGCCCGTTTTCTGCCATGATAGGGCCGTGTTTGAGCCCTATCGCCGGATTGGGACAAATCGGTTAAGGTAGTGCGTCAGATTACGGGACACTGCATGCGACAAACGGCAATCATGGTAGCGGGCGTGGCCCTTCTGAGCCTCCTAGTCTCCGGCTGCTCGATGAGCTCGTTCAAGATGGCCCCCGGTCCAACGGCGGCGCTGGCGGCTCCCAAGCCCGCGCCACAGCCCGAAGCCGCCCAACAGGCCGCCGCGGCCGAAGAACATGACAGCAATCCGCTGGCGGGCCTCTTGGCTTTCGCCTCGCCAAATGCGGCTCCGGTGGTGGAAGCCTCGTTTGCGCCATCAGGGCCGAGCCGTCCGGCGCTCGATCCGCTGATCGCCAAATATGCCTCGGCCTATAATGTGCCCGAACGGCTGATCCGCCGCGTCATCGTGCGCGAGAGCGGCTATAATCCGGGTGCCCGCAACGGGCCCTATTTCGGTTTGATGCAGATCAGTCACGCCACTGCGCGTGGCATGGGCTATGGCGGCAGCCCGGGCGGGCTGCTCGATGCCGATACCAACTTGCGCTATGCCGCCAAATATCTCGCCGGCGCCTATGTGACGGCGCGTGGTAATGAAGACCAGGCGATGCGATTCTACGCCAGCGGCTATTATTACGACGCCAAGCGCGCCGGTTTGCTGGAAGAAGCCGGCTTCCGCTGACGTCTTGGTGCGTGCTGAAGCAAATCCCTCACCCGTCTCGACCTGCGGCCGATCCACCCTCTCCCGCAAGGGGCGAGGGTTGGCTCAGAGTTCAACCCACCCACGGAACTCCCTTCTCCCCTCGTGGGAGAAGGTGCCCGAAGGGCGGATGAGGGGGGCCTTTACTGGGTAGGATGCGCGTTTGAGGCCTCCTCACCCGTCGCTACGCGCCGACCTCTCCCCCAAGGGAGAGGTGAAGAGCGCGAGGGTCGCCCCGCCAACACTCTCAGTCCGAAATCATGACCCCTGCGCCATTCCGCTGGTCAGCAGCCGCGACAGGTGTGCGGCGAGTTCGGCCTGTTGATAGGGCTTGGACAGGCGCGGCAGGTCGGTGGTGGTGCCGCTGGGCAGGTCGGCATAGCCGGTGGCCAGCAGGATCGGCAGTTCCGGATACAATTCGCGCGCCCTGGTGGCCAGTTCGACGCCAGTCATGCCCGGCATGGCATAATCGGTAATCAGCGCGTCGATGCGCTTGCCGCTGCCCAGGATTTCCAGCGCCTGCTTGCCCGAATAGGCTTCCAGCACGGTGTGGCCGAGGTCTTCGACCATATCGACGGTGTTCATATTGATCAGCGCATCGTCATCGACCACCAGGATGGTGGAGGCTGGCGCTTCGGCTTTGACGGGTTCCATTTCCAAAACCTCTTTGACGGGTGCGGTTGATACGGGGAGCCACAATTCGGCGGTGGTGCCCTTGCCGGGCTGGCTGACCAGGTTGAGCGCGCCGCCCAGTTGCACGGCCAGGCCATGCACCATGGACAGGCCCAGGCCGGTGCCCTTGCCCAGTTCCTTGGTGGAGAAAAACGGCTCGATTGCGCTTTTGAGCGTCGCGGCATCCATGCCGAAACCGGTATCGGTTACGCTCAGGCGCAGGAAACTGCCATCGAGCCCCAGCCCGCGCCAGGCGCCCTCGCGCTGGATCAGCGCAATGCGCAATGTGCCGCCGTCGGGCATGGCGTCGCGGGCGTTGACGGCGAGGTTCAGGATGGCCAGTTCGAGCTGGTTGGGATCGACCTTGGCGGGCGGCAGATCAGGCGCCAGATCGAACTCCACCGCGATCCGCGGGCCGATCGAACGCTCCAATAAGGCGCGCATGCCTTCCAGCAATTGCGCCAGGTCGGTCGGCAGGGGCCGCAGGTCCTGGCGCCGCGCGAAGGCCAGCAGCCGCGAGGTCAGCGACGCGCCACGCTGGGCGCCCTGCAAGGCGCCGTCGATGAAGCGATGCAATTGTGGATCGTCGGGCAGGCGCTTGCGCAGCAGTTCGAGATTGCCCTGTATGGCGGCCAGCAGGTTGTTGAAATCATGCGCCACCCCGCCAGTAAGCTGGCCGATGGTTTCCATCTTCTGGGCCTGGCGCAATTGTTCCTCAGCCCGGCGCCGGTCGGTCATTTCGCGGAAAAATGCGGCCCCGCCCACGATCTGCCCGTCGCCGCCGCGCAGGGGCGCGTGCTGGCTTTCCAGCGCGATCTGGCCGGCGGCCTCGGTGGTCAGCTCGATCTCCTCGATCGGGCCGGAGACCCCGGCCAGTGCATCGTGCAGGCGTGGCGTGATCGCCTCGCTTTGGCCGGCCCCGATCAGTTCGGCCAGCGGCCGGCCCTTGGCCTCGGCGGCGCTGACGCCGAACAGGCGCTCCATCACCGGGTTCCAGATGGTGACGTTGAGATCGGGATCGTAGGCAACGATGCCAGCCGGCACGCTGGTCATCAGCAGGCCCGACAGCGCGCGTTCGCCGCGCAAGGCCTCCTGGGTGCGTTCGCGTTCGACCGCCAGTTCCTGCACCATCTCGTCGCGGAAGGCTTCGGCCTGCTTGCGCTCGGTGATGTCGGAGGTCACCCCGATAACCGTCGCCGGCCTGCCGGAACGGTCGGTCAGCACACGGGCCCGCGCATCGACCCAATGCTCGCTGCCATCGGGCCAGTTAACCCGGTATTCGATGACCAGGTCCGAACCGGTCCCGATGGCATCGTCCATCGCCCGTTGCACGCGGCTCTGGTCGGACCAGCCGATGGATTCAATCAGGTCGGCAAACAGGAACGCGTCGTCGGGGGCCCTTCCGTAGCAGGCCTTGAACTGGTCCGAACCGCTCAAGCGCTGCTCGGCGATGTCGAGCTCCCAACTGCCCATGCGACCAGCCAACAGTGCCGTCGCCAGGTTTCGTTCGCCCTCGCGCAAATCTTCAAGATAGCGCCGCGCCTGATATTGCCGGCGGCGGCCGCGCAGCGCGTTGTCGACCACATTGACCAGCGTCGTGGTGTGGAAGGGCCGCTCCAGAAAGATCACGTTGCCCAGCGCGGTCTGCAGGTCCGCCAGCAGCGGGTTTTGTTCGGGCCCGCCCAAGCGCTTGGTCAGCACGATAAACGGGAAATCGGACCAGGGCTGCTGGTCCTCGATCCAGCGCGTCAACGCACCCAGATCGGCATATTGCAGCGCCTCGTCGGCAATGATGGCAAGCCCTGCGCCCTCCTGCAGGCCAGCGACCAGTTCGGCGATCCCGTCACGGTTCTCTGCTTGCCGGCCAACGCCCTGCAATAGCGATACCGCCAGCGGACCATCGCGTCCGGCCGGGGCTAGCACCAATGCACGCTCCGAGTTGATCACACCCGTTCGTCTCCGGCCGACAGAAAGTCGCGTTCGTTGTCCGCCTGGACAACTTCTTCGCGCCCCAGCAGCGGTTTACTGGCGCCAGTATAGGTTGGAACGCCGCGCAACACACCTTGGAAATCCTCCAGCGGCTCGCCGATCGACAGCCCGTTGCGACCGATGCGGTATTCACGGATGGTGTCTTCGTGATCGCCGCTGCGCTTCTTGATGATCGAGATGGCGCGCCGCACCCGCCCCAGCGCCTCGAAATAGCGCAGCAGGATGACGCTATCGGCCAGGTAAGTGATATCGACCGGCGATTTCATGTCACCGACGAGGCCATGCTGGGCCACTGTGACGAACGTGGTGGCACCCTGCCGGTTCAGATATTGCAGCAGTTCGTGCATATGCAACAGCAACGCCTGTTCGGCCGGCATGGCCGCCTGATAGCCGTTGAGGCTGTCGATCACCACGGTCTTGACCTGGGAGGCATCGACGCGGGCACGCACCCGGTGGGCAAATTCGCCGGGCGACAATTCGGCCGCGTCGACCTGGTCGATGAACAGGTTGCCGGTCGCCTGCATGGCCGCCAGATCGATCGACATCGCCTTGGCGCGGGCGAACAGCAGGCCCAGTTCCTCATCGAAGATGAATAGCGCGACCTTCTCGCCGCGCTCCACCGCGGCCTTGGCGAAGTGCATGGTCAGCAGCGACTTGCCCGAGCCCGCAGGTCCCAGCACCAGGGCGCTTGAGCCGCGCTCCAGCCCGCCGCCGAGCAGGGCGTCGAGCGCGCCGATCCGGCTGGTCAGCACGCTGCGCTCGAACTCGGTCTTGTGCTCGCCCGCCACCAGCCGCGGGAACACGTTGACGCCGCCGCGCTGGATGGTGAAATCGTGGAAGCCGCCACGATAGGACTGGCCGCGGTATTTGATCACCCGAAGCCGCCGCCGTTCGGCGCCATAATCGGGCGCCAGTTCCTCCAGCCGCACCACACCATGGGCAACCGAATGGACCGTCTTGTCGTTGGATTCGGTGGTCAAATCGTCGAGCATCAGCACCGTGGCGCCATTGCGGGCGAAGTAGTGCTTGAGCAGCAGGATTTGCCGCCGATAGCGCAGCGAACTCTGCGCGAGAAGCCGGATTTCCGACAGGCTATCGAGCACGATGCGATCAGGCTTGATGGCTTCCACCGCCTCGAACATCGCCTTGGTGGTTTCGCCCAGTTCCAGATCGGACGAATAGAGCAGCGTCTGCTGCTGTTCGCCATCGAGCAGGCTCTCGGGCGGCGCGAGTTCGAAAATGTTGAATTTGTCCTGGATTTCCCAGCCATGCGAAGTGGCCGTCATGCGCAACTCGTCCTCAGTCTCGGACAAGGTCACATAGAGCCCGGTTTCGCCCTGCGCCGCGCCGTCGAGCAGGAATTGCAGCGCGATCGTGGTCTTGCCGGTGCCGGGGCTGCCTTCGAGCAGATAAAGGTGCCCACGCGCCAGCCCGCCCACCAGGATATTGTCGAGCCCCGCAACGCCGAGCCTGGCTTTGGTGTTTGAAATGTCCGACATACGCTGAAAACCAACCACATTGTTTGGCGGCGACCGGCCGCTCTATGCCTTGAATTTTTCAGAACGGGCATGCCGCCCGACGGTTCCCGTACAAAGCGAACAATGGGCTAAAAACTTCGCCGCTCTTTGACGCCGCGTCCGCTTCCCGTAAAGTCGCCACGCGTCCAGTCTCAGGAATCGGTTCTCATGCATCTGCTGCTCGTCGACGGCTCGGGTTATATCTTTCGCGCTTTCCATGCCCTGCCCCAGCTCAATCGCAAGTCCGATGGCCTGCCCGTCGGCTGCGTGCAGGGCTTTTGCAACATGCTGTTCAAGCTCACCGAGGACATGAAGGGCGATGACGCGCCCACCCACATGGCGGTGATCTTCGATCATTCCGGCAAGACTTTTCGCGACGACATCTATCCGCAATACAAAGCCCAGCGGCCACCTGCTCCCGAGGAACTGGTTCCGCAATTCCCGCTGACCCGCGCCGCCACCCGCGCCTTTTCGATCCCCTCGATCGAGATGGAGGGCTGGGAGGCCGATGACATCATAGCCACCTATGCGTGCAATGCCCGCCGCGAGGGCTACAAGGTCACCATCGTGTCCTCCGACAAGGACCTGATGCAATTGGTCGAGCCCGATGGCTCGATCCGCCTGCTCGACACCATCCCGCGCCCCGGCCAGCCGCCGCTGCGCTGGATCGGCATGGACGAGGTGTTCACCAAGTTCGGCGTTACCCCCGACAAGGTCATCGACGTGCAGGCCCTGTGCGGCGACAGCGTCGACAACGTGCCCGGCGTGCCCGGCATCGGCGTCAAGACCGCGGCCGAGCTGATCAACCAGTATGGGAGCGTCGAGAACCTGCTCGCCCATGTCGACGACATCAAGCAGAACGCCCGCCGCGAAAAGCTGCGCGAGAATGCCGAAAGCGCCATCATTTCCAAGCGCCTGGTGACGCTGTCGCAGGAGGTTCCGGTGGAACTCTCGCTCGATGCGCTGATCCGCGTGCCGATGGCGCCGGGGGCATTGTTCCCGTTCCTCAAGGCGATGGAATTCGCCACCATCACCAAGCGCCTCGCCGGCCTGCTCGATGCCGATCCCGATGCCTGGGAGGCCGATCCGGCCATCGCCGCCAGCGGCCGCGATCCACGCAAATCGCAGGACCTGTCGGTCGCCCGCGCCAAGCTGGCCGCGCCGCAGGTGCCCGGCACCGGCCCGACGCTGCATGCCCAGGAAGAGCACGCGCGCATCAAGGCCATCCCGGTCAACTACGAGGCCTACGAAACCGTCACCACGCTGGACCAGCTCACCGCCTGGATGGCGCGCATCATCGACAAGGGCCATGTCGCCATCGACACCGAGACCACCGGCCTCGATCCGCAATCGGCGGACCTGGTGGGTGTGTGCCTCTCCACCGAGCCGGGCAATGGCTGCTATATTCCGGTCGGCCATTCGCGCGGCGCCGCGAGCCTGCTGGACGAGGGTGGGCTGGTCGAAGGCCAGTTGCCGATCCGCGAAGTGCTCGACACGCTGAGGCCACTGCTCGAAAACAAATCGATCCTCAAGATCGGCCAGAACACCAAATACGACACCTCGATCTTCGCGCGCTACGGCATCACCATGGCGCCGATCGACGACACCATGCTGCTGTCCTATGCGCTCGATGGCGTGCAGTATAACGGCCTCAACGTGCTCGCCGATAACTGGCTGGGCCATACCGGCATTTCGTTCGCGGACCTCGCTGGCACCGGCAAGGCGCAAAAGACCTTTGACCAGCTCGAAATCCCCGCCGCCGCCCGCTATGCCGCCGAGGACGCCGATCTCACCCTACGGCTCTGGCATGTGCTGAAACCCCGCCTCGCCGCCGAAAACGCCACCACGCTCTACGAAACCCTCGAACGGCCGCTGGCTCCCGTGCTTTCCCGCATGGAATCGCGCGGCATTTCGGTCGATCGCGCCATTCTCTCGCGCCTGTCGGGGGATTTCTCCCAGCGCGCTGCCGCGCTGGAAGCCGAGGCGCATGAGCTCGCAGGCGCCACCTTCAACCTGGGCTCGCCCAAGCAGTTGGGCGAAATCCTCTTCGACAAGATGCAACTCCCCGGCGGCTCCAAGACCAAGACCGGCGCCTGGGCCACCGGCGCCGATGTGCTCGAGGACCTGGCGCTCAAGGGCATTCCGCTGGCCCGCACCATTGTGGACTGGCGCCAGCTCACCAAGCTCAAGGGCACCTATACGGACGCCCTGCCCGCCCATATCAATGCGCGCACCGGCCGCGTGCACACCTCATACAGCCAAGCCTCCGTGCTCACAGGCCGCCTGTCGTCCAACGAGCCCAACCTGCAGAACATCCCGGTGCGCACCGAGGACGGCCGCAAGATCCGCTCCGCCTTCGTCGCCGCCCCCGGCAAGATTTTGATCTCGGCCGACTATTCGCAGATCGAGCTGCGCGTCCTCGCCCACATCGCCGATATCCAGGCGCTCAAGGACGCCTTCGAGGAAGGCCTCGATATTCACGCCATGACGGCGTCCGAAATGTTCGGCGTCCCGGTCGAGGGCATGCCGTCAGACGTGCGCCGCCGCGCCAAGGCGATCAATTTCGGCATCATCTACGGCATTTCCGCCTTCGGCCTCGCCAACCAGCTCGGCATTCCGCGCGGCGAGGCGGGCGACTATATCAAGACCTATTTCGAGCGTTTCCCGGGCATCAAGGACTATATGGACGAGCAGCGCCGCCGCGTGAAAATCGATGGCCACGTCACCACCCTGTTCGGCCGCAAGATCCAGTTCCCCAACGCCAATTCCGCCAATCCGTCCGAGCGCAGCTTCGTCGAACGCGCCAGCATCAACGCCCCCATCCAGGGCACCGCCGCCGACATCATCCGCCGCGCCATGATCCGCATGGAGCCGGCCTTGAAGACGGCCGGCATCGAAGCCGACATGCTTCTGCAAGTGCACGACGAACTGATCTTCGAAGTGCCGCTGGGGAGCGAGGCCACGGCCATGCCGGCGATCACCAAGGTGATGGAAGGGGCAGCGGAACCGGCAGTGCGGCTGTCAGTGCCGATTAGGGTCGATGCACACGCGGCGCATAATTGGGATGAGGCGCATTAGGTTGTGTGGCAATATGCTGCTGGAAAATTGGAGTTAGCCTAGTGTCAGAAATAGCCGCCACTACAACCTCAGATGACCAAGTAGCCTCAAGCGACGAATATGACATCGCCTTGGCGGAAGGTATTGAAGATGAGGCTTTACTAGACGAGGTAGACACCAAGAAATTTTCTATAACTAGCTATGGTGCGGATTATACCGTCGACTCGCTTGTTAAAAGAATGAAGGGCGGCGCCTTCACCATACCGGAGTTTCAACGTCGTTATATTTGGTCACAAAAGCATGCTTCAAAATTCATTGAGTCTTTGCTCATGGGTTTGCCCGTTCCTGGAATTTTCCTTTACAAGGAAACAGCAACTAACAAGCATCTTGTTATAGATGGTCAGCAAAGACTGCGAACTTTGCAAGCGTTCTACTCTGGCCTTTTTTCTGAAAAGAAGTTCAGATTACTCGGGATTCGAGAACCTTGGGCAAACAGAACATATGAAGAGCTCGACCCTTCTGATCAATTGAAGCTCGACGATTCAATCGTTCATGCCACCATTTTCACACAAGACGAGCCGTCCGATGTATTAGACAGCATATATTTTGTATTTGAGAGGATAAACTCCGGCGGAATAAGGTTGTCTCCCCAAGAGATCAGAAACTGCATTAGCGCAGGTGATTTTACCAAGATTGTTCACAGTTTAAATAGAAATGAAAGTTGGAGGAAAGTCTTTGGTCCAGAAAATAAGCGAGCCAAAGATGAGGAATTAATCGTTAGATTCTTTGGAATGCTCCTTGATAAAGACATTTATTCTCGCCCAATGGATAAATTCTTGAATACATTTTCCGACAAAATGAACAAGGCACCTGCAGAACGATTAGCAAAATTGGAAGCAGTATTTCGTCAGACTGTTGATTTGATCAACAAATCACTAAATGGAAGAGCATTTAGGCCAGTGCGGTCGCTTAATGCTGCGGTTTTTGACGCCGTTATGGTTGGCGTTGCCACACGTTTGCAGAAGCCAAATGAAGCCGAGCCAAGCCCTGAAGCGGTAGCAAAGGCTTACGACGAACTAATTCAGCAGCCAGAGTTTCGTAGGGCTTGGGAGAGAGCTACGGCGGACGAGGAGAATGTCAAGGCGCGCATGTCTGCTGCGATAAATGCATTTAACGGGATTTGAATGCAAGCACAGTTGGATAGTCGATTTTTAGCATTGGAAACTTTTATTAAACAGTGCCAGGGCAAAGACGTCTCTGAACAAATTCAGAGTCAGTTATGTCGCTTCGGCGCAGTTTTGGTTTGCGGCAACGTCGAGCGTTGTGTCGAAGTCATCTTATTAAATAGGTTAAATTCTCGCGCTCACCCTCGAGTTCTGAATTTCGTTAAGTCTCATTTTCAACGCGGCAACAACTTTGACTGCGCGGCTATAGGCCAATTGTTGGTACGATTTGACACTGATTGGTATGGTCACTTTGTGAAGTTTGTGGAGACGAATCCCGACGTGAAGGAGGCTATTGCCTCTTGTTACGCGGTTAGAAATTCGGTCTCGCATGGCGGCACCTCTTCCGTTGGCCTTAAACGCTTAATAGAATTAGTGGCCCTCAGTCGCCGCCTGATAGATGGGGTTGTCCAAGCAACTTCGTAGTAAAGATAGGACGGCTGGCATCTGGCCGTCTCAGCGCACCCAGGTGGGGCCTATCCTGAGTTCGCGTCATGCACCGCTAGGTCGTCCCGTCAGCGCCACCCACCTTCCGGCTGGGGCACCATATCGGGATGGGCCCCGGCCTGCGCCGGGGTGACATCGGGGCTGGGGAACGGGTGGTGCGAAGTCAATCCCGCGGGGCCACGAGACCATCCCACCCACGGTGTCGAGTGGATGGCAGGGATCGGTGATCAGGCCCGCTGGCCGGTTATGTCCCACCAGAGATCAAACCAGTCGGCATTGCTTTCCGCGATCAACCGATCCTTCCACTCGCGGCGCCATTTCTTGATGCGCTTTTCGCGCAGAATCGCTTCGCTGATATCCTCGTGGGTCTCGAACCAGACGAGGTCCTTGCAGCCATGGATTTTGGTGAAGCCCGGAACCAGGCCTTCGCGGTGCTCGTAGGCACGCCGCACAAGATCGTTGGTCACGCCGACATAGATCGTGCCGTGTTTGCGGCTCGCCATGATGTAGACGAAGTACGTGTTCCCCATGAGTCGATGGAGACACGGCGATTGCGCTTTGTCACCAACGCCACAACACACTCCGTGTAGCGCTTTCGCACCGCCGTTCCGGTGCAAAACCGGCGAAATTCTGTGCGCTACCCCGCAACTGCGCTCATAGTGTCATCATTGTGTCATGAACGGTGGCCCGACAGGCCGCCCAGGAGCGCGGTGATGCGGCAAGGTTGGTTCTGGAGCGTGGCGCTGGCCGCCACAGTGATGATTGGCGGATCGCAGGGGACGTTGGCGGCGCCGCCGGCAGCAGGCGAAATGCACGATTTCACCGATCCGGTGTTTCGTGGCACCATTTTCTGCGACACGCTGGACGCCGTCGAGGCCATCGCCAAGGCCGACGCGCCAGATGACATGTATGCCGCCTATTACCTCACCGCCAACCAGATCGGCGAGCCGTTCTGCATGGCGATCGCCCCCAAGGCGCTGGTCGTCGCTGTCACCCCGATCGGGGTGATGAGCAAGAATGGCCATGACTACGATGCCTGGGGGGTGGAAACCCGGGTCGGCGACACCACGGTCTATGCGCTCTATCTCGAACGCAGCGACCGCATCGCGGCCTAGGACCGATCGACATTCAACTGATGCTGGCCTGCAAATGCCAGTATTCGCGGCGCGGCCCTTCGGGTCTGCGCTTCCGGTCCTCACGTGCCAACGGACGCTCCGGTCCGGTTCTCGAAAACCGGCATTTTCGGCTCATCCTGAGCTGAATCTCGATTGGCCCCAGCCGCTAACGCGGCACCCGCAGCCCGTCGATCGCCATGGCCAGCACACGCTGGCGCTGTTCGGCGTTGGGGAAACTCACCCCGGCGACCCCGGCGATGAGGCGCATCACATCATCGATGCTGGTATCGGGCCGCGCGTCGCCGCTGGCCTGGGCGCGCAGCAGCAGTGGTTCGCCGGCGTGAAAGAACGCGTCGCGGCAGGATTTGATCATGGCGGATTCGCGGTTAAGCGCCTCGATCAGCACCTTCTTGGTGGCGGTGTAGTCGACGAAGCGCCAGAGCCAGCGCTCCAGCGCCTCCCAGGGCGGCAGGCTTGCTACCTCGGCGGCGGCCCGGACCAGGTCCTCGACACCATCGATATAGACGGCCTCGATCAGCGCCGCGCGGGTGGGGAAATTGCGGTAGAGCGTGCCGATGCCGACCTCGGCGCGGCGCGCGATATCCTCCAGCGAGGCATCGGTGCCGTTTTCGCCAAAGGCGGTGCGCGCCGCGGTCAGCAGTGCATCGAAATTGCGCCGCGCATCGGCACGATGCGGGCGCTGGACGGCAATAGATGTGGTGTCCACCGCTGCGGACATGGCTGGTCTCCCGAAATGACCTTGCAAGCGGAGGGCCCCTCCGCTATATAGAACCGGAGGCATCCTCCGCATTGAGGTCTTGCCTGTTCTATATCGGAGCCTGCCTCCGGATAGTCAAGTTACAAGGACGTTAGCCATGACTTCCACCACGCGCGGCCCCGCCGCCGCTATCTTTCCTATTCTGGCGATCAATGTCGCCATCTTCTCCATGCTGCAATCGCTGCTGGTGCCGGTGCTGCCCATCATCCAGGCCGATCTGGGCACCACGCCCGCCGTCGTCACCTGGACGCTGACGGCGTGGCTGCTCACCGCGGCCGTATCGACGCCCATCCTGGGCAAGGTCGGCGACATGATCGGCAAACGCCGCACCCTCGTCATCGCGCTGGGCGCCGCAGCGCTTGGCAGTCTTGTCGCCACGTTTGCCCCCAGTATCGAACTGGTCATTGCCGGTCGCGTCATCCAGGGGTTCGGCGCCGCGGTGTTCCCGCTGACCTATGGCATTGCGCGCGATGAATTCCCCAGCGCCCGCATGCCGTCGATCATCGGCGCTCTGTCGGCCATTATCGGCATCGGCTCGGGGCTGGGGACAATCCTCGCCGGTCCCATCGAAGGCGCCTTCGGCTGGCGCGGACTGTTCTGGATACCCATGGTGCTGTTCGTGGCCAGCGCCACGGCGACACGGTTTATCATTCCCGAGTCTCCGCTGCGCACTGGCGGCAAGATCAACTGGTTGGCCGCAGTGCTGCTCGCTGGCTGGCTGGTGAGCCTGCTGCTGCCGCTGAGCTTCGGCACCCGCTGGGGCTGGGCGTCCAGCAATGTCATTGGCCTGTTCATTGCGGCAGCCGCACTATTCGCCGCCTGGATCGCAGTGGAAATCCGCTCGGCCAATCCGCTGATCGACATGAAGCTGATGCGCCTGCCCGGCATCTGGACCAATAATCTGACCGCCCTGCTGTTCGGCGCCTCGATGTTCGGCGTCTTCGCCTTCCTGCCGCAACTGGCGCAATTGCCGGCCTCGGCGGGCTTCGGCTTCGGCGCCAGCGTTACGCAATCGGGCCTCCTCATGCTGCCCATGCTGGTGGCGATGGCGGTGGCCGGCTTTGCCAGCGGGCCGATCGTGCATGCGGTTGGCTTCAAGTACCAATTGGCAATGGGCGCGGCATTCACGGCCCTGTCCAGTGCCGCCCTGGCGCTGTTCCATGCCGCGCCGTGGCAGGTGTCGGTGGCCGGCACGGTGTTCGGCCTGGGGTTGGGTTTCGGCATCGCCGCCATGGCCAGCCTGATCGTGCAGACGGCGCCGGCCGGGCAGACCGGGGTCGCCAGCGGCATGAACTCAAACCTGCGCACCATCGGCGGGGCGATCGGGGCGGCACTGATGAGTGCGCTGGTCACCGGCAATCTGCAGGCCAATGGCCAGCCGGCCGAGATCGGCTTCGTCGCCGGATTTCTCGCCATGGCGGGGCTCGCGACGCTGGCAATCGCGGTGGCATTCCTCGTGCCGGGCACGCGCCGGGCTACCATCGCCATGGATCCGCTGGAGCAATTGGTGCCGGCCGAGGCCTGAGCCGTCTTGCCTCCGACACGCCAAAGGCCCACATCTGGGTGCCGGATCCGTCCGGCACCAGCGTCAAAAAGATAGTGCGACATCGCTTCGGGCCGATGCATCCATCCGCCCTGCCCGACGTTTCCCTATCCAACTCAGCAGGAGCGTTAGCATGAGCAATCTCGACGGCATCAAGGAACATATGGAAGTCATCGGCGCCGACGGCGTGCATATCGGCACGGTCGACAAGGTCGAAGGCGGCCGCATCAAGCTGACCAAGGCCGATAGCGGCGAAGGCAGCCATAAAGGCCATCACCATTTTATCGAAGGCCAGCTCGTCGCAGAAATCGAGGGCGATAAGGTCCGCCTCTCGGCTACAGCGGCAAATGCCGTGCTCTACGAGGAAGAACAGGACGGCGGTCAGGCCTGATCGGCTTATTGCGGGCGATGTTCGACCAGTTCCTCATCGCCCAGGAAGGCGTTTATCCCCAGGCGCTCGCCGAATTGCGCGCCGGGGAAAAGCGCAGCCACTGGATGTGGTTCATCTTTCCGCAGATTGCCGGGCTTGGCCACAGCGCCACCGCCCGGCGATTTGCTTTGCACAGCCTGGGCGAGGCGCGGGAGTATTTTGACCATCCCATCCTGGGCGAGCGGTTGCGCCAATGCACGCGCGCCGTGCTGCACAAGGCCGGCGTTCCCAGTGAGCCGGGGCCGAGCATTTTCGAAATCTTCGGTACGCCCGACGATCTCAAGTTTCATTCCTCGATGACCTTGTTCTCGCGCGCGGCGCCGCATGAACCGTTGTTCCGTCGCGCGCTGGTGGCGTTTTTCGACAGCGTCGAGGATATCGAAACCATCAAGCGGCTCTGAGCGGGCTCGGGTCCGGCGGCTCGCCCGGATCGGGCGGCGGATCGCTATCGGGCGGTAGCGCCGGCGGCGCGCCAGGCTCGGGTGGATCGGTCAGCGGATGGGGGTCGGGATCAGGCGGCACCGGGCCGGGATTGGGCTCGTCGGGTTCGAATGGCGGGATTTGCACGGCTGCCTCCTTCGCAAGCGAGAGCAACTGCCAGACGGGTGAGCGGTTCCGCGCAAACTTATCCCCGCCGTTCGGGGTGGCGGCATTATGGGTCCATTCCCTCCAGCGGCCCCTGCGCTGGGACGGGTTAGAGGGGTGGGCCTAGCGGCGCTCAAGCGTCGCGGTCCGCCCCTCGCCATTCGGCGGGATGGCCAGCGACACGATCAGCGTGGCAGCGTCGAACAGTTCGGGCGCGCGCTCCGGCCATTCCACCAGCACGATAGCGGCGGGATTATCGAGCAGGCCGAGTTCGTCAATTTCGCGTGGATCGCCCAGGCGATAGAGATCGGCATGCAGCACCGCGCCCTTGGGCGTGTCATAGGGCTGCACCAGAGCGAAGGTCGGCGAGGGCACGTCGAGTTCGGCATCACCCGCCAGGGTGCGGATGATGGCGCGGGCCAAGGCAGTCTTGCCTGCGCCCAGATCGCCCAGCAGGAGCACGAGGTCGCCGGCCTTGAGGCTGGCCGCGAGTTCGGCGCCCAACGCGTCGGTCGCCTCGGCATCGGCGAGGAGCCGCTCCATTATTCGGCGACGCCCGCCATGGCGCTGTCGCGTGGCAGGTTGACGGTGATGCGGCTGCCGCGCGGTTCGCGGCGCTCGGCGGTGATGGTGCCGCCATGCAGGTTGACGAAGGTCTTGACGATGGCCAGCCCCAGGCCGGCGCCGCGCTGGCGGCCGGCCGGTGCATCGATGCGGGTCAGGATGGCGTTCTTCATTTCGTCGGTCAGGCCCGGGCCCTCGTCCTCGATGACGAACAGCATGCGCTCGCTGCGGGCGCTGACGCTCAGCTTGATCTCGCCGCCGGGCGGGGAGAAGCGCGCGGCGTTGGAGAGCAGGTTGTACAGTACCTGCACGATGCGGGTACCGTCGGCGATAAAGGGCGGCAAGTGGTCGTCGACTTCGACCGTGAGGTTGATGGGCTTTTCGCCGGAGATTTCCGGGAACGTCGCCGAGAGGCCAGCGCGGGCCTTGTCGACAAGGCTAGTGACGTCCTGCAGTTCCGGCCGCAACTCGGCAATGCCGGCATCGACCGAGGCGAGGTCCAGAATATTGTCGATCAGCACGCCCAGCGTCACCGAGGAGGCGCGGATATAATCGGTGTAGGAACGCTGCCGCTCGGTGAGCCCGCCGCCTTCGCTGGAGGCGAGCAGGTCGGCGAAGCCTATGATATTGGTCAGCGGCGAGCGCAGTTCGTAGGAGACGTTCTCGACGAAAGCATCCTTGAGCAGGTCGGCGGCGACTAGCGCATCGTTGCGCTCCTTGAGCACCTTGGAATAGCTGGCGCTTTCGGTGACATCGAGGAAGGTCATCATGGTCTGCCCGTCGGGCAGGCGGGTGATGGCATAATCCAGCAGCCGCCCATCGGCGCGATTGATACGGCCGGTCGTGTCCGAGCGGGTCGGGTTGAGATCAATGATGCCACGCTTGAGGTCGCGCCAGATGCTGGCGCCATCGTCCGGCATGGCGCGGCCCGAGGCCTCGGCGATCTGGTCGATATGGGGGCTTTGGCCCAGCTCGTTCATCGGCAGTTTCCACAGCCCCGACAGGCGTGGATTGGAAATGGTCAGGCGGCCATTGGTGCCGAACACCGCCACCGCTTCGCTGAGCGCATTGATGGTTTCGCGCTGCACATTGGTGAAGGCCTTGTTGGTGCTTTCCAGTTTCAGGCGCTCGGTAATGTCCTCGAACACATAGATGACGCCGCCCTTGGCGCCGGCTGGGGCCGCAATCACCTTGATGGTGCGGCCATCGGGCAGGTGCCAGGGCTCGTTCTCGCGCGGCGCCTTGAGGCTATAGGAGGTCAGGTGCTGGGCGCGCCAGGTCTGGTAATCGACTTCGGCGGGCAACATGCCCTCGGTGCGCAGCTTGTCCAAAATGGCGCGTTCGTCGAGGCCGAGCACCAGGAATTTGGGATCGAGATGCCAGAGATTGGCATAGGCCTGGTTGAACTGCACCAGCTCGCGATTGGCATTGAAAATGGCGATCGGGGTGGCCAGCGCGCCGATAATGCCGGTGATGTGAGCCAGCGTGCCATCGGCCGGTTTGGCCGCCACGTCGGCAGGCCGGAAATAGCCGGCGCGGCCGTTTTCGAGCGGAAATTCCACCAGCTCGAATGCACCCTGCTCCGGCCAGGCGACCGGCAGCGTCGCCTTTTGCCCGTTGGCGCAGGCGGCCATGTGTCTCTTGAGCAGCGGCGCGTCGAGCAGTTCGGCCGGCGCAGTCTCGCTGCCGGCCTTGCCCAGGTCCTTGGCGAGCTTGAGATAGGCCGCATTGGCGAACACCAGCCGGCCAGAGGTGTCACGGGCGAAAGCGGGCTTGTCCATCATCGCCAGCACGGCGCGGGCGCTGGCCAGATCGCCGGTGGCGGACGTTACGGCAAGCTCGGGCATGGGTTCGGGCTGCAGGAAGGCCGGACGCAGACGCAGGGCCGCGCCGCCACCCAGTACCCAGCCATTGGCCCGCACCACGCGCCCGTCGAGCGCCTTGAGGCTGACGGCGAAGGCATGGCCATCGACGCGCAGGGCTTCAAGCAGGCGAGCCAGCCGGTCGGCATCGTCGCCAATGAGCCACGAGGAGAAATTCAACACGCTTTCGGGTTGCCGCCCGGGCGGCAACACCGAGGCCACCTGCCCGAGAAACTTGACGCCGCCAGTGCCATTTTCGGTCCAGAACACGGTGACTTCCCGGGTGCCCGACAGCAGCACTTCATATTCGTCGACCAGGGCGCGCAAGCTGGCGATCTGCTCAGCGGCGCGTTGCCTTGCGGCCTTGCTGTCAGCCAGCATGTTGCGCACGATGGCCATGGCGACCAGTGCGAAACCTCCGGCACCGACGGCGATGGCCAGCGGCGCGGCGCCACCGATAGTATTGCCAGAGCTCGATTGTGCGAGGGCGGGCACAGCCGATATCAGGGTCAGGGGTGCGGCACCTAGTACCGCGAATCCCCAACGTCTCCGGAAACGATCCGGCGCCATGCGCTGCCTCTTTAAACTGTTGTCGATGCCAGGGCCGGCCCGTTTTCCGGGTCCGGAACGCATGCACTCAAAGCGGAGCGACGTACGCCGAATCGATTGATCCTGCCGCCCCATTCGCCGGCCTTACGCCCCTGACCGCCGAATCACTTCACCATACCGGTCGCGTGAATCGGCTAAAAGAGTCTTAATGGCTGTGCATAGCGGGCAAATCATTGATATGCCCACTTGACGGGGAACGAAGCAGAAACAAACAGCGGCAAACAAAAAGGCCAGCCGGACGAACCGGCTGACCTTGAGCATAACAGCAATAGGGATAAATCAGTACCGGTATTCGCCCGACTTGAATGGCCCGTTCTGCGAAACACCAATATAGTCGGCTTGGGTCTTGGTCAGTTTAGTCAGCTTGGCGCCGAGCTTGGCCAAGTGAAGTTCGGCCACTTTCTCATCGAGATGCTTGGGCAGAACATGGACTTTCTTCTCCAGGTTCACCCCATTGGTCCACAGTTCGATCTGCGCCAAAGTCTGGTTGGCGAAGCTCGCCGACATCACGAAGCTAGGGTGGCCGGTGGCATTGCCCAGGTTCACCAGGCGGCCTTCGGACAGCAAGATCAGGCGCTTGCCATTGGGCTGCTCGATCACGTCGACCTGCGGCTTGATGTTGGTCCACTTGAAGTTGCGCAGGCCGAGCACGTCGATCTCGTTATCGAAATGGCCGATATTGCAGACGATGGCCATGTCCTTGAGGTTGCGCATGTCGTCGACCATCAGCACGTCGCGGTTGCCCGTGGCGGTGACGACGATATCCGCACGATGGGCGGCATCCTCGAGGGTGACGACCTCAAAACCTTCCATGGCGGCCTGCAGGGCGCAGATCGGGTCGACTTCGGTCACCAGCACGCGGGCGCCAGCGCCACGCAGCGATTCAGCCGAGCCTTTGCCCACGTCGCCGAAGCCGCAGACGATGGCGACCTTGCCGGCCAACATCACGTCGGTACCGCGGCGGATGGCGTCGACCAGCGATTCGCGGGTGCCGTACTTGTTGTCGAACTTGGACTTGGTCACCGAGTCATTGACGTTGATGGCGGGGAACGGCAGCTCGCCCTTGGCGTGCAGCTGATAGAGGCGCATCACGCCCGTGGTGGTTTCTTCCGACACGCCGCGGATGGCGTCGCGGATCTTGGTGAAGAAGCCGGGGCTGGAAGCCAGGCGCTTCTTGATAGTGGCGAAGAAGATTTCCTCTTCCTCGCTACCCGGCTTGTCGAGAACGGAGATGTCCTTTTCGGCCTTGGCGCCGTTGAGGATATACATGGTGGCGTCGCCGCCATCGTCGAGGATCATGTTGGGGGTGAGGCCATTGCCCCAATCCATCATGCGGTCGGTGAACTGCCAGTATTCCTCAAGGCTTTCGCCCTTGTGCGCGAACACCGGGATGCCGGCGGCAGCGATGGCCGCGGCAGCGTGGTCCTGGGTTGAGAAGATGTTGCACGACACCCAGCGCACTTCGGCGCCGAGCGCGACCAGAGTTTCGATGAGGACCGCGGTCTGGATGGTCATGTGCAGCGAGCCGGCAATGCGCGCGCCCTTGAGCGGCTGGGCCGCGGCGTATTCCTCGCGGATCGACATCAGGCCGGGCATTTCGATTTCGGCGATTGTGATTTCCTTGCGGCCGAAATCAGCGAGGGCGATGTCTTTGACCGCATAGTCGGTCGGCTTGAGGCTCATGAGGATGCTCCGGGCATGATCAGGGACGATTGAGGGGCTTATACGCGGAGGGCAGGTGCGGATCAACCGGGGATATAAAGATAAGTTTATATCCCGGTAACGAGGTGACAATTTCAACCGCCGGATCACCCACACCCTCGGTGTCACCCCGGCAAAGGCCGGGGCCCATTTCGAGATGGCGTCGCTTGCCGCAAGGTGGAGCAGTCAGAGCGATCTAGCGGATTGTGGTGAAATCTCAGGATAGGCCCGGCCTGCGCCGGGGTGACACCGAGTGTGGAAAACACGCGGAGATTTTACCGATACGCCGGATACCGTCTCCGGAACGGCATGGTTACGAACCGCCACAGTCCCGACAGCACCAGATAACCCACCAGCAATCCCCCACCGGCATACAAAATCCCCTCCACCGTCACCGGCACAGCCGGCTGGTAGTTTTCCAGCGTGCGGGCGCCGATATCGGTATCGAAATAGGCCGGCAGCATCTGGAAGCGCTGCACCGCATTGGCGTTCTGGATGCGGGCGAGCGTCGCGCTCAATTGCTCGTAGCGGGCAAAATTAGCCGCCTCGCTGGTGCCGCGTCCCGCGAGGAACTCATCCGAAGACGCCTCGAACCGCGTCAGCGCCTGTTGCCGATCCAGCCCGGCCTCCTGAGCATCGTGGTCGAACTTCTCGGTGACAATGCGCAACTCATCCACCGCGCCGCCCAGGCGTTGGGTGTATTGCTGGGCATATTCGGGAAACTGGCTGAGCGCGACGGCCAGAGCCACACCACCAATACCGGCTACCACTCGACGCATGAAACGGCTCTCCTTGCGCTCGGCTTGCTTGGCTCATGGCCGGGTCAACGGCAGCGTCTGTCAGCGGTTCCAGGGAACCTTGCGCGCCGGCCCGCCCAGCGACAGTACGAGCGCGTCAATGAAGTCCGTCTTAAGCTTGGAATATGCCTCGCGGTCATCGCGAAAGCGACTGGCCAAATCCCGCTTGAGGTCAAAATAGGCATCGCGAACCTGAGGATTGGCGCGCAGGTGATCGCGGAACATCAGGTGCCGCCTCACCTCGTCGGCATCATCGTGGATGTGCAGGTGATGCGTGCGACGTGGCGCCGGCGGCAGGCCCTTGGCCAGATAGAGCTTGGTGGTGTCGGGATTAGCGGCCCAATAGGAATAGCCCGTGGCCTCAAGCGCCAGGATGGCGGCGCGCGCTGTATCGAGATCGTCAACCAGCGCAATGATGTCGATGACGGGCTTGGCCGGCAGACCGGGGATCGCGGTCGAGCCCATATGCTCCAGCAGGCGCGGCGGAGTGATAAAGCACGGCAGGATCAGCGCACGCTCGGCTTCGAAAGCTGCAGGCCAGCCCGGATCGGCAGCATGCAGTTCGATCGCCTCGCTCACCCCGCGGCCCCGTCGCTGTCCTCGTCAAAGCCGTTATTGACCAGCTCGACGATGGCTTCCAGCGCCTCGCGCGCCTGCTTGCCACTGGCCTGCACCAGGATGGTCGAACCAGGCCCGGCCCCCAGCATCATCAGGCCCATGATGGAATTGCCAGCCACCGAGGTGCCGTCCTTGATGACATTGATGGTGGCGTCGAAACACTCGGCGGTGCGCACGAAGCGCGCCGAGGCACGGGCATGCAGGCCCTTGCGGTTGACGATGGTCAATTGCTGCGCAACCGCGCGGTCGCCGGCCGCGGTCTCCATTAGTTGGCCCCGAGGATCGAATTGGCGACGTTGATATATTTGCGGCCCGCCTCCTGGGCCATGTTGACGGCTTCCTTGATCGGCATGTCGCCGCGGATGCGCGCCAGCTTGACCAGCATGGGCAGGTTAACGCCGGCGATCACCTCGACCTGGCGGTTCTGCATCACCGAAATGGCCAGGTTGGACGGGGTGCCGCCGAACATGTCGGTCAGGATGATGACGCCGTCGCCGTCCTCGGCATCGTCGATGGCCTTGAGGATGTCGTTGCGGCGCTCTTCCATATTGTCGTCCGGACCAATGGCGATGGTCTCGCAGTGATCCTGCGGTCCGACGACATGCTCAAGCGCCGACTTGAATTCATGGGCAAGCGCGCCATGCGTCACCAGAACCATACCGATCATGCAATTTCCCCAGACTGCCCCGGAACGTCAGTGTACGACGCTAAAGGCATGCCAGTATATCCCGCCGCGCGCCACGCGTCATCAAAAGCCCGATATATCCCAGCCTAAAGTGCCATGGGAACTCAGTCTTGCCCCGGTGTGGCACGGATTCAAGTGGTATTTTGTCACGCCAGCGCCGAGCGCGGGCTCAGCGCCGCGATGGCTTCCTTGACCAGCAGCATCTGGTGGCCCAGCCCGACAACGCCGGCCTTGGGCACCGGGGCCCGCGCCACGGCAGCGCCGAGCAGGTCGGTGGAAAACTCTTCCTCCTCCAGCATGCGGGCGAAATCCTCGACCAGGTCGATCACCAGATGCACGCGCGCCTCGGACTGCTGCGGCCGCCGCACCAGGCCGCGTCCGCGCAACTCGACCAGCCCGCCCAGATTGGGCGGCGCCTGCATGGTGACGATATCGTCCTTGACGCTCAGATCGACCCGATCATCGGAGACGAGGAATGATGGCTGCCCCCGATCGGTCCAGCGATCGAGCAGGCTCAGCGCCAGAACGGACTTTCCGGCTCCCGAAGGACCGCGCAACAAAACGCCGATTTCGCCCAATACCAGCCCAGTACCATGCACGTTCTTCGGTTTGCTCATGCGGCCAATCTATTTGCGCGCCTTGGGCAATACAACAGAGAACACAGCGCCGGAGCGGTCAGTGCGATTATGCGCCTTGATGGTTCCCTTATGGGCCTCCACGATCTGCTTGGAGATCGACAGGCCCAGCCCCGAATGGTCGCCAAAGCTCTCGGTATCGGGACGATCGGTATAAAAGCGCTGGAAGATGCGGGTGGCGTCGCCCGTAATGCCGCGGCCTTCGTCGGTGATGGTCACGCTGATGTCGTCGGCATCGGTGGCGAGCGCCACGCGCACCACGCCGCCATCGGGCGAGAACGAGACGGCATTGTCGATCAGGTTGGAAAACACCTGCGCCAGCCGGCTTTCGTGGCCATTGACGATGGCCGCGCCGCGCCCGACGCGCTTGGCCATTTCGACATGGACATTGCGCTGCGACGCCATATCGTTGTGCATCGACACCATGGCTTCGGCTAGCTTTTCGATATCGACGCGCTCGGCGCCTTCGCGGGCCAGTTCGGCGTCGAGCCGGCTGGCATTGGAAATATCGGAAATCAGCCGATCGAGGCGCCGCACATCATGCTGGATGATGGCGTTGAGTCGTTCGAGATCCTCGGGCCGCTTGGCGCGCGGCAGGGTTTCGACGGCTGATCGCAGCGAGGTCAACGGGTTCTTCAGCTCATGAGCCACGTCGGCGGCAAAGCGCTCGATAGCCTCGATACGGTTGTAGAGCGCGTCGGTCATCGAGCGCAGCGCGCCCGATAGATGGCCGATCTCGTCCGTACGGTCGGTAAAATCGGGAATTTCGGCGCGCGCATTGCCGGCGGTCTGCACCCGCTCGGCCGCCGCCGATAGCCGCCGCATTGGCCCCGCGATGGTGCCGGCCAGCAGCAATGACAGCGCGATCTGCACGGCCGCTGCGATCAGCGCGATACGCAGAATGCCCCAGCGCTCCTGGGTGACGATCTGGTCGATATCGCCCGGCGCCGTCGACAGCAGGATAACGCCCACGACGGCACGCAGCCGCTGCACCGGCACCGCGACCGAAACCACCAGTTGATTATGCGCATCGACGCGCACGAAATCGGCCGGCGCGCCCTGTAGCGCCGAATCCACCTCGGGATAGCGGCGGCCCTCGTCGATGTCGTATTCCTGGTACTTTGGATAATTGTCGCCCGGCACCCAGGCCAGGACGGCATTCCACCAATCCCACAGGAAGAACGGTGGCTCGGTGGTGATCGCCTGCCGGATCACCTCGCCGCGGGCATAGATATTGTCGCTGTCGAGAATCATCAACCCGCCCTGATCGTAGATGCGAGCGCGGGTGCGGGTGGGCGTGATCAGGTTGCGCAGTAGCGGCGCGACGCGTTCAGGATTGATGGGAAATTCCAGGCTCGGATCGAAATAGCTCAGCGGCGACACCGAGGAGCCGCTTTGCAGCTCGAGCAGGCGATCGGGATTGATCGAAATCACGTCGCTATCGACCGTGGCCGAGGCGGCGACGGCGGCGGCGATGATTTCGCCCTGCACCCGCAGCGACTGCACGCGGGCATCGATCAGCCCGGCGCGCCACTGGTTGAGGTACAGAATGCCCACCACCAGAACCAGCAGGCCCGCCAGGTTCAGCACCATGATGCGGCGCGTCAGGCTGGAGAAAATGGTGAAATCGAGGAACTTCCCGATGCCATAGGCCAGCTTGTAGAATGGCGTGATCAGCGTGCGCCAAAGGTGGCGGCGGCGCTTGGGCTCCTTGGGAGGCGGCGCAGCCGTATGCTCGACCGGCGCCGCAGCGCCGGTGTCCTCTTCACGCTCGTGATCCAGAATAGCCAAAGGCTTCTTATTGCTCCTTGAAGCGGTAGCCGACGCCATACAACGTTTCGATCATCTCGAAGTCGTCGTCGGTGGCCTTGAACTTCTTGCGCAGCCGCTTGATGTGGCTGTCGATGGTGCGATCGTCGACATAGACCTGGTCGTCATAGGCGGCGTCCATCAAGGCATTGCGCGACTTGACCACGCCCGGCCGCAGCGCCAAGGCCTGCAGGATCAAAAATTCAGTCACGGTCAGCGTGACGCGCTGGCCCTTCCAGGTGCAGGTATGGCGCTCCTCGTCCATCACCAGCGAGCCACGCTCGATCAGCGCCTTGCCCGAACCCGGTTCGCCCGGCACGCCGGCCGGCGCCGAGGGATCGCGCGGGGCCGCGCGGCGCAGGATCGCCTTGACGCGCTCGACCAGCAGGCGCTGGGAGAACGGCTTGGTGATGAAATCGTCGGCGCCCATCTTGAGGCCGAACAGCTCGTCGATTTCCTCGTCCTTGCTGGTGAGAAAAATCACCGGTACGTCCGATTTCTGGCGCAGTCGGCGCAGCAGCTCCATGCCGTCCATGCGCGGCATCTTGATATCCAAAATGGCCAGGTCCGGCTTGTCGGTGGTCAGACCCTCGAGGCCCGAGGCGCCGTCGGTATAAGTGGCGACCTGATATCCTTCGGCTTCCAGCGTCAGCGACACGGAAGTGAGAATATTGCGGTCGTCGTCCACCAGGGCGATCTTTGGCATGAGCTGCCTTTCTCTTGTTTGTAGACAGGCGCAACGGCCTGGACGCTTTTAGGCTGCGTCGTTGCAAGCGACAAATACGCGTTAAATATGGCGCGGCCAAGGGTAATGGAACCTGGCAACCCCTACAAAAGCCGATGCAACTTCAGTCTTAAGACCGATTTGGGGATGGTTGGCGTCCCATCATGCACAGTAGTTTGCGCCCAGTTGGCCGGCACGCAAAGTCTTTTCGTGCCGAACATTGGGAGCGACAAGATGAGCATGTTCGATCATCAGGCCTTGCGCCAGACCATAACAGATGGCGCCGACGCGATTTCGGTTAACGCCATCGCCCCGGTGCTGGTGGCAAGAGCCGTGGAGCGGCACGAGGCCGAGCTGACGGCGGACGGCGCCGTTTCGGTGCGCACCGGCCATTTCACCGGGCGCTCGCCCAAGGACAAGTTCATCGTCCGCGACGGGCTGACCGAGAATAGCGTCTGGTGGGACAATTCGGGCGCCATGAGCCCGCATCATTTCGACGTGCTGCTGGCCGATGCCATCGCGTCGCTGACCGGGCAGGACCTGCACCGCCAGGACCTCCTGGCCGGGGCCGATCCACGCCACCAATATGGCGTGACGGTGCTGACGCCGAGCGCCTGGCATGCGCTGTTCATCCGCAACCTGCTTATTCGCCCCGGCGAGGTCGAGACCGGCCCGAATGCCACGCAGGTCACCATCGTGCATGTGCCGCACTTCAAGGCCAATCCGGCCCGCCATGGCAGCCGCACCGATACGGTGATCGCGCTCGACATGAGCCGCAACATTGTGGTCATCGCCGGCACGCTCTATGCCGGGGAAATCAAGAAGTCGGTATTTTCGCTGTTCAATTTCCATGCCCCGCGCCAAGGCGTGCTGCCGATGCATTGCTCGGCCAATCTGAGCGCCAACGGCGAAACCGCCCTGTTCTTCGGCCTGTCGGGCACCGGCAAGACCACGCTCAGCAATGATCCGAGCCGCCCCCTGATCGGCGATGACGAGCATGGCTGGAGTGCGGACGGCGTGTTCAACCTCGAAGGCGGCTGCTACGCCAAGACCGTCAAGCTCAGCGCCAGCGCGGAGCCCGAAATCTTCGCGGCCACGCGCCGCTTCGGCACCGTGCTGGAAAACGTCGTGCTCGACGCCGGTCAGGTTCCCGAATTCGACGATATCTCGCTGACCGAAAACACCCGCGCCGCCTATCCGCTCAGCGTACTGCCCTCGATCGCCAAGGGCAGCGTCGGCGGCACGCCGCGCACCGTGGTGTTCCTGACCGCCGACGCCTTTGGCGTGCTGCCGCCGATTGCCCGGCTGACGCCCGAGCAGGCGGTTTATCACTTCCTCTCCGGCTACACCGCCAAGGTGGCCGGCACCGAGCGCGGCGTCACCGAGCCGCAGGCAACGTTTTCGGCCTGCTTCGGCGCCCCCTTCATGCCGCTGCATCCCGGCGTCTATGGCGAGATGCTGGCCGAGAAACTGCGCTCCAGCGGCGCCGCCGCCTGGCTGATCAATACCGGCTGGACCGGCGGCGGCTACGGCGTGGGTAAGCGCATCGACATCGCCTCCACCCGCCGCCTGCTCAACGGCGCCCTTGGCGGCGCGCTGGAGACGGCCCCGATGCGGGTTGATGAGCTGTTCGGGTTTGAGGTGCCACTGGCGGTTGAGGGGGTTGATAGCAAGTTGCTAACGCCACGGGCCACCTGGGCCGATGGTGACGCCTATGACGCCAAGGCGATCTATCTCGCCGGATTGTTCCGCAAGAATTTCGAGAAATTCGGCGGCGAGGCTGATGCCTCGGCCGGGCCGAGATTGGCTCAAGCGGCGGAGTGAGAATCAGCTCCCTGTCCGAGAGCTGTGGCACCTTCGGACATCGGGGCACATACCTCCACCCACTCGGTCTTCCCGCGGGCTTGACCCGCGGGCCGCTCGCCGCTCCACCGAATTTAGTGCGACCGGAAGACCGAGTGTGGAGTGCGCATCGCTCACCTCCCCACCCCCGGTGTCACCCGGCGTAGGCCGGAGCCCATCCCGAGATCCCAGCCGCAAGGTCGCCGCATAGTGCGACATCGCGGCTCCGATCACCCCCACCCAACCTCCCCCTCGAGGGGAGGAGTCTACCGGTGAGTTAAACTGGATCGAGTTCCAAGAGTGGCGCGATCTCCTCCCCCTTCCAGGGGAGGCCGGGTGGGGGTATCGTTAGCGCAAAACTATCGCGCTTCTCGCCTTGCTTGGCACAACACCTACCCACCCACGGTGTCACCCCGGCGCAGGCCGGGCCCAGCCCCAGATATTGCCGCAGCCGCAAGATCATCGCGAAACCACCATCATGCCACGTCCTCGTGGTTCGAGGCTCGCTGCGCTCCCGCCTCACCATGAGGACTACTGGGGCAATGAAATCTATCGAGCCAGCGATACCCGATGAAACACCGCAATTCCCTCAGTAGCCCTCATGGTGAGGTGCGAGCCCTTCGCGAGCCTCGAACCACGAGGGCATGCCCCAATCTATCCCCCTTCTCCCCACCCTCAAAACCTCCCCCATAATCACCCCCGATATCTCCACAATGGCTGCGGGTTCGCGACGAACGGCCGTGGGGAGTTTGGTGGGAGGGGAATGCGGTCGCGCGATCCCTGGGCCAGCGCGACGTTCGTCATCCCACTCAAAGGATGGCCAC
>NZ_JAQGJM010000033.1 GCF_028290625.1 Devosia sp. | reverse complement strand
ATGAACACGAGGCGCCGGTGCGCCGTGTCGCAGCACCCACGCCAGTAGCGGCAACGGGCGCGCGGGGTCTGCAGGATCGCCTGCGGGTGGCGGCCAAGAGCTACGTGACCCATGGCAATGCGGCGGTCGACAAGGATTGGGCCGAGTTTTAGTTCGGCTGCTACTTTGATTTTTGAAGTGGGGCGCCCCCGGGGCGCCCCCACTTTATTTTACGGGCGTCGTTAACGTTGAGGGATGCTTAACGGCCCTTAGGCATGAATACGAATAAGTGTATTCACTCCTGCAAGGACCTGCCCAAATGCCTGCTCTCAAGCTGCGCGGAAAGATCGTCGGTGCTGCGGCGCTGGTCTTCATCGTCGCGATCGTGGCTAGCCTTAGCTATGTGGTCAGCTCGACCCAGAAGGGCGATATCGACAGCGCCAATCAATTGCTGGTCAGTATCGCCCAGACCCAAGCGCAGAACATCCGCGTGGTGCTCAAGGAGCACGCCACGGAAGCCGCATCGGTGGCGCAGACCCTGAGCACGCTGATGGTCGACCCGGCGACGACCGAAGCCACCATCACCAATCTGTTCCAGAGCCAGATCGGGGTTACGCCCAATGCAATCGGCGTTTGGGCCCTGCTGACCAAAGACTCTCCCATTGCGGCCAATCCAGCTTTGGCGGCCTCGAAGTATGCCATGCCGGATGGCTATTTCGGCGTTTCGATCACCCGCGACCTTGCGACCGGCACGTCGACTTTCGGTTCGCTGAGCACATCGGAGGCGGAAGGCTTTTCGGGCTGGTTCTCCGATCCGCTGGCTAGCGACAAGCCGGGCCTGATCGGGCCTTATCTCTATGAAAAGAAGCTCTACACCTCCTCGACCGCTATCGTGCGCGATGCATCGGGCAAGGGCGTCGGCCTTGTGGGCGTCGATTTCAACGGTGGCGTGTTCGCCGACCTGATCGGCCAGCAAAAGCCGATGGGCACGGGCTGGATCGGCGTCATCAACCAGGAAGGCGACTGGGTGGTTCATTCCGACCCCACGCTGCTGGGCACCCCAGCCACCGATGCCTCATCAGTGGCGGCGCGCGACGGCGCGGCCAAGGGCGAGTATTATGCGGTAGCCCCGACCGAGGGCGGCGACTGGCGGATCACCGCCATCCCGCTCGACCTCACCGAGGTGGGCAAGCAATGGACGGTGATGATTGCCGTGCCGGAGGCGACGCTGCTGGGCGCCTCGGTGCAGCAGCGCAACATTCTCATCATTGGCGGCGGCGTGCTGCTGCTGCTCGGGCTCGCGGCCTTCTGGTTCGTCGGCTCGTCGGTGGTCAAGCCGATCACCCGGCTGACCAAGACCATGGACCTGCTCGCCGGTGGCGACTTGAGCGTCACCATCGAGGGCGCCGGCCGCAAGGACGAAGTGGGCGCCATGGCACGGGCGGTCGAGGTGTTCCGTGAAAGCGGCATCAAGGTCGGCCAGATGACCGAGGAAGAAAAGGTCGCCGCAGTGCGTCGCGTCCAGGAGCGCGGCGACATGATGGTGGCGCTGCAGGCGGCGTTCGGCGAAGTGGTGGACGCGGCAATTGCGGGCGATTTCACCAAGCGCGTCCATGCCCAATTTCCCGATGCCGAGCTCAATTCGCTCGCAGGTAGCATCAACCAACTGGTCGAGACCGTCGATGGCGGCCTGGCCGAAACCGGCGATGTGCTGGCGGCCCTGGCCGATACCGACCTGACCAAGCGCATGCATGGCCAGTATTCGGGCTCGTTCGCCAAGCTCAAGGCCGATACCAATGCGGTGGGCGACAAGCTGACCCATGTGGTGACGCAATTGCGCGCCACGTCGCGGGCTCTCAAGACCGCGACCAGCGAAATCCTGTCGGGTGCCAACGATCTGAGCGAGCGCACCACCAAGCAGGCGGCGACCATCGAGGAGACCTCGGCGGCGATGGAGCAGTTGGCGTCGACGGTCAGCGAGAATGCCCGCATGGCCGAGGATGCCAACCAGAAGGTGCAGTTGATGTCGCAAAGCGCCACCCAGAGTGGCGCGGTGATGAACCAGGCCAATGCGGCCATGGAGCGCATCACCTCGTCATCGTCCAAGATCTCCAACATTATCGGGCTGATCGACGATATCGCGTTCCAGACCAACTTGTTGGCACTGAACGCCTCGGTGGAAGCGGCCCGGGCTGGCGACGCCGGCAAGGGCTTTGCGGTGGTGGCGGTCGAGGTGCGGCGGCTGGCGCAATCGGCGGCTAGTGCCTCGTCGGACGTCAAGGCGCTGATCGAACAATCGGCGGTCGAGGTCGCGGGCGGCTCCAAGCTGGTGTCGAGCGCGGCCGAGCAATTGGCGGCGATGCAGCAGGCGGTCGAGGAGAACTCGGCGCTGATGCAGCACATTGCCCGGGCCAGCCGCGAACAGGCGGCGGCGATCGACGAAGTGTCGGTGGCGGTGCGCACCATGGACGAGATGACCCAGCACAACGCCGCCCTGGTGGAACAAACCAATGCGGCAATCGAGCAGACCGAGGCGCAGGCCAGCGAACTCGACCGCGTGGTGGATATCTTTACGCTGACCGATGAGGCTCCCGCGGCCCGTTCCCGCCAGGCGGCACCAAGTCGCCCGGTCGCGCCAAGTCGTCCGGTGGACAAGGTGCGCTCGGCGGCGCGCTCCTATTTGACCCAGGGCAATGCGGCGATCGCTAAGGACTGGAGCGAGTTCTAGGACCATCGATCTTCAGCTGATGCTGTCCTGAGCTGAATTTCGATTGGTCTCAAGCTTTTACCGACTGCAAAAGGGCGCCTTGGGCGCCCTTTTTTTGTACCGCCCGTACCATGCTTTACCAGGTCTTAACGCCGGGCCGATAGATTGTGCCATGGACGCAGGAAATTTCGAAACCACCAGTACGATCTGGCTGGCATTTTGTTGAGGATTTTCAGTGTGTCCTTGTTCCAAGTACATTCCCGATATTTCCAAATAGAATTTCCCATCCAGGATGCCTCTATTACTGCAGTTACATGCCCCGGACCTGCCCGTTCAAGCCTGGCGGGCTACGCAGTTTCCTGAGGCACATCCCGAGATCGTCATTAACCGCGTTGTTCTTATCGTATACGGCGCGCCGAAGAAGTCGGCAGCGGCCAAGGCTGGAGGGCCTGATCGATGACTGGGTTTAACTTATTCTCGCGCGCCGCACGGCTCGACGACCGCTCCAAGGTGGAGGCGATCATGCGCTCGCAGGCGGTGATCGAATTCAATCTGGACGGCACGGTCATTACCGCCAACGACAATTTCCTTTCTGTGCTCGGCTATGCGCTGGACGAAATCGCCGGCAAACATCACCGCATGTTCGTCGAGCCGGAATTCGCCGCGAGCGCGGACTATCACCGCTTCTGGCAGGAGCTGGGGCAGGGCAAATTCCAGTCAGGCGAATACAAGCGCATCGGCAAGGGTGGTAAGGAGGTCTGGATCCAGGCCACCTATAATCCGGTGCTGAACAAGGCGGGCAAGCCGGTCAAGGTCATCAAGTTTGCCAGTGATATCACCGCGCAGAAAAACCGCGCCGCCGACGATGCGGCGCAGATCGAGGCGATCTCGCGGGCGCAGGCAGTGATCGAGTTCAATCTGGACGGCACGGTGCGCCAGGCCAACGGGAATTTCCTGTCCGTGGTCGGCTACGCCGCGAGCGAGATCGTCGGCAAGCATCACCGCATGTTCTGCGATCCGGTTTTTGCCGCCAGCCCCGCCTATGCGCAGTTCTGGGAGCGGCTGCGGGCCGGCGAATATCAGGCGGCCGAGTTCCAGCGCTTCGGCAAGGGCGGCAAGGAAGTTTGGATCCAGGCCTCCTACAACCCGATCCTGGATTCCAGCGGCAAGCCGGTCAAGGTGATCAAGTTCGCCACCGACATCACCGAGCGCAAGCGCGCCGAGGGCATTATCGCGCAATTGACCTCAAGCCTCGCCAAGATGGCCGAGGGCGACCTGACCGGGCGAGTGGATACCCAATTCACCGGGCAATACGAGCAATTGCGGCTGGCCTTCAACGGCTCGCTGGAACGCCTCTTCGACATCGTCACCGGGCTGCGCGGTACCTCGCGTTCGCTCAAGACCGCGACCGGGGAAATCCTGTCGGGCGCCAACGATCTGGCGGAACGCACCACGCGACAGGCGGCGACTATCGAGGAGACCGCGGCGTCGGTCGAGCAATTGAGTGGCGCCGTGCTGGAGAATGCCAAGCGGGCCGCCACTGCCAGCAGCAAGGCAAAGGCGGTTTCCGCCAATGCCACCGATGGCGGCGCGGTGATGAAGCAGGCCAATGAGGCCATGGGGGCGATCGAAACCTCGTCGGCCAAAATCTCCAACATCATCGGGCTGATCGACGACATCGCGTTCCAGACCAATCTGTTGGCGCTGAACGCCTCGGTGGAAGCCGCCCGCGCTGGCGATGCCGGCAAGGGCTTTGCGGTGGTGGCGGTGGAAGTGCGGCGGCTGGCGCAATCGGCCGCTCAAGCATCGTCCGAGGTCAAGGTGCTGATCGAGGCCAGCGCCACCGAGGTTCGCAATGGCTCGCGGCTGGTGGGGCAGGCCTCGGAAAAGCTGCTGGATATCCTGGTCGGCGCGCAGGAAAGCTCGAGCCTGATCGACTCCATCGCCCAGGCCAATAAGGAGCAATCCTCGGCGCTGGAGGAAGTCTCGGTCGCGGTGCGGCAGATGGACGAGATGACCCAGCATAATGCGGCGCTAGTCGAGCAGACCAATGCGGCGATCGAGCAGACCGAGGCGCAGGCCAATGAGCTCGATAGCATTGTGGAGGTGTTCAAGCTGGATGGCGGGTCTTTTGCCCCGGCGATGCGTGCGCAACGCAAGCCCGTGGTGCAAATGCGGACGTTTGGGACTGCGGCTGTGGCCAAGGACTGGAACGAATTCTGATCGGCTGCTGACACTGGCTGTCAGCACGCTCTGGAATGGTGAGGGCCGCACACGCGGCCTTTGCTGTTTGAGGAGCGACCGATGGAAAATCTTGCGACTTTGCTGAAGCCTCTGCCGACACCGATTGGCGATCTTACCCGCCGGCTGGTAACGATGCTGGCCGCGCATCCCGGGCTCGAAGGCAAGGTGATGGACGGCTGGAAATCGGTCAATTTCCGCCACCGGCAGGCCGGCTATGTGTGCGCCGTGTTTCCCAATGCCGAGCGGGTGGCGCTGTATTTCGAGCATGGGCGGATGCTGTCGGCGGAGGAAGGTTTGCTGCAGGGCAGCGAGCTCAAACGCGGCCGCTACATGACGCTGCGGCCGGACGGCGAAATCCCCATCGACAGCATCGGCATTCTGGTTTCCGAGGCCATTGCCCTGGCCGCGTGAAGCGTGCTTGAAAGCGGGGGTATAGCGGAGACCCGACATGGCGCGCATTGGCCTTGTGGCACATGACGACAAAAAAGACGAAATGGTCGCCTGGGCGCAGGCCAATTTCGAAAAGCTGAAGCTGCACGAATTGTGGGGCACCGGCACCACGGGCGGCCGGGTGATGGCAGCGACGGGCCTGCCGGTGACCCTGCTCAAAAGCGGCCCCCTGGGCGGCGACCAGCAGCTGGGCGCGATGATCGCCGAGGAGCGGCTGGACGTGCTGGTGTTCTTCATCGATCCGCTTTCGGCGCAGCCTCATGATGTCGACGTCAAGGCGCTGACCCGGCTGGCGACGCTCTACGATGTGCTCTGCGCCTTCAATAAACCCACGGCTGACGCGGTTTTGGCTGTGGTTTGACCGATCGGTAAAGATTGACCCGTCGCCACTCTTGTGTGCAGATGCCCCCTAATGGCCCGCAGCAAAGCAGGGCCAATTTGGCATTCAGGGATCGGGACGGAATTTGGTGTCCTTCGACGCAGTTATCGACGTTCGCAACGTCTCCAAACGCTTTGGCGGCCTTCTCGCCGTCAATGATTGTTCGCTGCAGGTGCGGCGCGGCTCGATCACCGGGCTGATCGGCCCGAACGGGGCCGGCAAATCCACGCTGTTCAACATGGTCGCCGGCAATATCGCGCCGGATTCCGGCCAAGTGATTTTTGACGGCGCGGACGTGACCGGGCTCAAGCCCCATCAACTGTTCCGCACCGGCATGTTGCGCACCTTCCAGATCGCGCACGAATTCTCCAACATGACGGCGCTGGAAAACCTGATGATGGTGCCGGGCGACCAGCCGGGCGAATATCTGGCCAATGCGTGGTTCCGGCCGGGCCTGGTCAAGTCGCGCGAGCGCGATGTGCGCAAAAAGGCGTTGGACGTCATTGATTTTCTCAAGCTCGGCCATGTCCGCAATGAGCTGGCGGGCAATCTCAGCGGCGGGCAGAAGAAGCTGCTGGAACTTGGCCGCACCATGATGGTGGATGCCAAGGTGGTGCTGCTCGACGAGGTTGCCGCCGGCGTCAACAAGACGCTGCTGCAGGACCTCGCCAGCAATATCGAGCGCATGAACAAGGAATTGGGCTACACGTTCTTCGTCATCGAGCACGACATGGATCTGATCGGCCGGCTCTGCGATCCGGTGATCGTCATGGCGCAGGGCGAAAAGATCGCCGAAGGCCCGATGAGCGAAATCCGCGCCAATGCGGCCATCGTCGAGGCCTATTTCGGCTCACCCGTGGCGGTGGCGTAATGGCGTTGATTGAACTGAAACATGTCGTGGGCGGCTATGGCGGCGCACCGATCCTCAATGGCGTCGATATCGCCATCGAGCAGTCCGATATCGGGGTCATCGTCGGGCCGAACGGGGCCGGCAAGTCGACCACCCTCAAGGCGATTTTCGGGCTGCTGAAAGTCACCGGCGGCACGATCACCTTCAATGGCGAGAGCGTCGCCAATTCCCTGCCGGACAAGCTGGTGCCCAAGGGGCTGAGCTTCGTGCCGCAGGAGAAGAACGTCTTCACCTCGATGAGCGTCGAGGAAAACCTCGAAATGGGGGCGTTCACCCGCAAGGACGATTTTTCCGACACCATGACCTGGGTCTACGAAATGTTCCCGGTGCTCGCCGAAAAGCGGCGCCAGCCGGCCGGCGAACTGTCGGGCGGGCAGCGCCAGATGGTGGCGATGGGTCGCGCGCTGATGAGCAAGCCCAAGCTGTTGATGCTGGACGAGCCATCGGCAGGGCTGTCGCCGCGCTATGTGATCGAGATTTTCGAGACCATCGTGCGCGTCAACAAGGAGGGCGTCGGCATATTGATGGTGGAGCAGAATGCCCGCCAGGCGCTGGCCTTCGCCTCCAAGGGGTTTGTGCTCGCGGGCGGGCAGAACCGCTTCACCGGCACCGGCGCCGAACTGATCGCCGATCCCGAAGTCGCCAAAAGTTTCCTCGGGGGTTGAGGCTGTGACCGAACTGATTTTCTTTATCAACCAGGTGGTGATCGCCGGCGCCGTGCTGGGCTCGATCTATGCCCTGGGGGCCATCGGCATCACGCTGATTTTCGGCATTCTTCGGTTTGCCCATTTCGCTCATTCCGAGCTGATGACCGGCGGCGCGTTCATCGCCTTTCTCTTGGCCACGCTGTTTGCCGCCTGGGGCGTTACCGCACCGATCCCGATGGGGTTTGTGGTGTTGCCGCTGGCCATGGTGCTGGGCGCAGTCTTTGCGCTGGGCATCGACAAGGGTTTTTACGCCCCGCTGCGCAAGCGCGGCGCCAAGCCGGTGACGCTGCTGATCGCCTCGATCGGCGTGACGCTGATGATCCAGGGGCTGATCCGCCTGTTCTTCGGCTCGGGCAGCTATTCGTTCTTCGAGAACGAGCCCAAGGACGTGTTCCGCGTTGATATGAGCGCGCTGGGCTCGACCCGCCCCCTGGTGATCACCGAGCCGCAAATCCTGATGATTGCGGTGACGGCGATTGCGGTGATCGCGCTGCACTTGTTCCTGACGCGCTCGCGGCTGGGCAAGGCGATGCGCGCCATGGCGGATAATGCCGATCTGGCCCAGGTTTCGGGCATCAACACCGCGCTGGTGGTGCGGGTGACCTGGGTTATCGCGGGCGCTCTGGCCTGTATGGCCGGCACCATGCTGGCGCTGGACGTGACGCTGAAGCCGGACCTGGCGTTCAACATCATCCTGCCGATTTTCGCCGCAGCTATCGTTGGTGGCCTGGGGCAGGCCTATGGCGCCATCGCTGGTGGCTTGCTGATCGGTTTTGCCGAAACGCTGGCGGTGTTCAACTGGTCGATGGTGCTGAAACCGCTCAATGCCGTGTTGCCCGAATGGATGCAATTGCCGCAGACGCTGGCGCTGGTGCCCACCGAATATAAGCTGACCGTGGCCTTCGTGATCCTCGTGGTCACCTTGCTGGTGCGCCCGACTGGTATCTTCAAGGGAGCCTCGTCATGATCCGGCGGTCTCTGACCCTGTTTGCCGGGCTGTTCGTGCTGATCCTCGTGATCGGCTGGTTCATGGGCGTGCCGTTTACCTCGAGCCGGCTGGTCGAGGCGGCGGCCTATTCGCTGATCGCCATGGGGCTCAATATCCAATGGGGCTATGGCGGGCTGTTCAATTTCGGCATCATGGGCTTCATGATGCTGGGCGGGGTGGCGGTGACGTTCATCTCCTATCCGGTGAACCCGCAATTCTGGGGCTCGGATGGCCCGTGGATGCTGGGCCGGGCATTGATCGCCTTTGGCGCTGGCGCCTTGCTGGTGATCGCGGCGCAGCAGAGCCATCGGGTCGGCGTGCGCGGCGGCTGGAAGATGGCGCTGACGGCTTTGGCCTGGTTCATCGGTTATTGCGTCTATCGCAGCCAAATCGATCCGGCGGCCGCCTATATCGAGGCCAATGCGGGCTGGGTCGGCGGGCTGGGCGGGCATCCGGTGCTGGGCTGGATTTTCGGCGGCGTGCTGGCGGCTGGCGCGGCCTATATCGTGGGCAAGATCACCCTCGGCCTGCGCACCGATTACCTGGCCATCGCCACGATCGGCATTTCCGAGATCATCCGCGCGCTGGTCAAGAACATGGACTGGCTGACGCGCGGCACGCTGACGGTGTCGCCGATTCCGTGGCCGACGCCGTTGCCGGGCGATTACCAGGCCGGCGGCATGGACGCGCAAACCGCGCTGCTCGCCGCCCGTGGCGGGTTCCTGCTGTTGGTGCTGGTGATTTTTGCTGTCGCCATGTTCCTGATTTCGCGGGCCTATGCGGGACCCTGGGGCCGCATGATGCGGGCGATCCGCGACAACCACATCTCCTCTGCCTCGATGGGCAAGAACGTCACCGCGCGGCAGCTGGAAATCTTCGTCTTCGGCTCGGTGCTGATGGGCATTGGCGGGGCGATCCTGGTCAGCTTCGTGCAGATCAACGATCCATCGAGCTATCAGCCGATCAACCACACCTTCCTGATCTGGGTGATGGTGATCGTCGGTGGCGCCGGCAACAATTGGGGCGCGGTATTCGGTGCGGTGTTGATCTGGCTGGTCTGGATCATCTCCGACCCGCTGGCGCAATTGCTGTTTGGCACCATCAGCCACTGGTCCGGCCAGATCGGCTGGGGCGAGATTCCGGATATCCAGTCGAGAGCATCGCAGATGCGTATTTTTGTGCTGGGGGCGGTGATTACGATTGCGCTTCGGTTCGCGCCGAGGGGCTTGATCCCCGAAGTGGTGCGGCGCGAGGGGTAGCATTCAGCTGAGGCTGGCCTGCAAATGCCAGTTCTCTGCGCTTCCGGTCCTCACGTACCAAGGTACGCTCCGGTCCGGTTCTCGAAAACCGACATTTTCGGCTCAGCCTGAGCTGAGTGCGGGCCGGTGTTTGGGGCTCCTCACCTCTCCCTTCGGGGGAGAGGTCGACCCATTTGGGTCGGGTGAGGGGGCCTTTACTGGGTGAGGTGCGTGGGGAAGGCCCCCTCACCCGTCGCTGCGCGCCGACCTCTCTCCCAAAGGGAGAGGTGAAGCAAGCTAGGCCCCAATCCCCCGCAATAACGCCAAAATGGCCCGCGGCAAATCCTGCTCCGGCACCGGCTTGAAGCCGCGGAATTCGTCGCGGTCGAGGACGCGCTGGGCGGCGGCGGAGGGGTAGGCGGCGGGCCACATGCCGGCGATCAGGGTGGCGATGACGCGGAACAGCCATTGCGCATCGGAGAGTGACAGGCTGGGCAGGGCGCGCATCAGCGCGGGGGCGATTGGCTCGATCTGGGTGCTGATGGCGCGCTTGTAGGTGGCAATGCTGTCCTCGGAGACGTTCTGCTCCAGAACGCTGGAAAACATGCTGATCAGCTTGCAATAGCGCTGACGCGCCAGGAATTCGGACGAGATGGCGGCGGCGGCCGCGCCCACGAAGCCCGGCGTCAGGCTGTCGAGGCGTGTGATGAGCGCCGCGACGAAGGCTTCCTGCTCCTGCAGCAGCAGGGTCAGCAGCACCTCTTCGCGGCTCTCGAAATAGCGGTAGATATTGGATTTGGTGAAGCCGGCGCGGGCCGCGATGGCGTTGAGGCCGGTGCCGGTGGGGCCTTCTTCGTCGAACAGGGCCGTGGCCGCCGCGATGAGAGCCTCGCGGCGGAGTGTTTTCTGTTCGGGCTGGCGGGCACGCTGGAAGTCAGTCACGACAAGTCTCCGCAAACTTGTAAGCAGAGGTGTCGGCGTTCGCGGGAGCTGTCAAGCGGGGACGGCTTCTGCGGCGTAGTGGACGCCGGTCAAGCGCTCGGAAACGTCCCACAGCCGCTTGGCCACCGCATCGTCCTTGGCGCGGCGGGGCAGTCGCGCCAACTTGGGTGAGCCGCTCATTTCCAAAAAGCCGTCGGGCCCGAAATAATCGAGTGGGCGGACGTCGAGGCCGGTCGCGGCCTTCATGGTTGGCATGGCGCCGGCCGTGGCGTCCTGGGAGACCAGTTGCTGCAGTAGGCTGGTGCCGATTGCCGCAAGGCCCTTCATTTCGCCCGGACCATTGGCGATCAAGTCGGTGCGTGCGAAGCCGGGGTGGGCGTTGACACTGGTGATGCCCCAGCCGGCGGCGTCGCCACGCCGTTGCAGCTCATGGGCGAACAGCAGGTTTTCCAGCTTGGTCGTGCCATAGGCCTGGTTCGGTCGGTAGGATCGTTCGGATTGCAGATTGTCGAAGTCCATCCGGCCCATATGGGCCATGAAGCTTGAAATGGTCACCACGCGGGAATGGCCGGCAGCAGCCAGCAGGGGCAGCACATGCCCGGTCAGCGCGAAATGTCCGAGGTGATTGGTGCCGAATTGCAGCTCGAAACCGTCGGAGGTGATTTTGCGCGTTGGTGGGGTCATGACGCCGGCATTGTTGACCAGCAGGTCGAGTTTGGCGAATTGCTCGTTCATGCGCGCTCCGAAGGCGGCGATGGAGGCGAGATTGCCGAGATCGACGTTTTCAAAGGCGATATCGGCCCGGGGATGCAGGGCGCGGATGCGGCGCAGGGCATCGGCGCCTTTTTCGGCATTACGGCCGGCGAGGATGACGCTGGCGCCGGCGCCCGCCAGCATGCAGGCGGTTTCGTAGCCCAGCCCGCCGGTGGCGCCGGTGACTACGGCGGTCTTGCCGGCCTGGTCGGGAATGTCCTGGATCGTGAAGGCGGTCATGGAGGGTGTCCTTGGTGCGGGCCGGTCATTTTCAAATAAAGGACCAGTGGTCTCTAAATGGGTTTGCCGTTGGACATGTCAAGGGCTAGGCGGGCGCTTTGCTTGTCTGCACCCAGAGCCAGCGGGTGGGCTTGCCGTCGTAGCCGCCGCCGTCGCTCTCGGTCAGGTCGAGCGCGGCCCAGTCGGCGGCGGCGCGGAAATGGGTAAGCAGGGTCTCGGCGCTGGGATAGTTGTAATACCGGCCCAGAGCGTCGCGGCCTTCGCCGGTGCCGGCCTTGAAGCTGGCGGTAAGGTGGCCGCCAGGGCGCAGCGCGCGGTGGATGCGGGCGATGTTGTCGGTCAGTTCGGAGGCCGGTGCATGCAGCAAGGCCGCGCAGGCCCATACGCCGTCAAACTCGGCGACGGCGGCCAACTGATTGAACGCCATGATGGTGACCTTGCGGCCCAGCAGTGCCTCCGCATTGGCTGCCAGTTCGGGCGAGGCGTCGGTCGGGGTCACGGCAAAACCGCGTGCCAGCATGTGCGCCGCGTCCTGCCCGCCCCCGGTGCCCAATTCCAGAATATCGCCACTGGGCGGCAACGCGGCCAGAAAAGCGTCGAGCTGATGTTGAGGCAGTTGGCGCGGGTGAGCCACATAGGTGGCGGCGTTTTCGGCGTAAAAGCGCAGGGTCTCGTTGTCAGGCATAATTGCTCCCGCAAGAAAAAAGGCCCGGGATTTCTCCCGGGCCTTCGTGTTCTTTCTAGGTCGATCGAGTTATTCGATCGCGCCCTTTTCCACGAACTTGCCGCCTTCGACTTCGAGATAGACGATGGTGCCGGGGACGTCGCCAGCAGCGTCGAAGTCCAGCGGGCCGCCGGCGCCTTCATAGTCGATGTCGGTGCCGGCCTTGATCAGCTCGACAGCCTTGGTCCATTCGCCGGGCAGGATCTTTTCGCCAGGAGCGGAAGCGACATCACGCAGGGCAGCCGAGAGGCCTTCGCGCTTGGCCGAGCCGTTCTTTTCGACCGCGAGAGCCAGCAGGAACGCAGCGTCATAAGCCTGGGGGGCATAGGTCGCGGTCGGGTCCTGGCCGGCATCGGTTGCCAGCTTGGCATAGACGGTGGCCGAATCGCCCGCATAGGCGCCGGCGCGGGTTGCGGTCAGGCCTTCGACGGCAGCAGCGTCGATACCGGTCAGCAGGTCGTCGCCGACCATGCCGTCACCACCAACGTAAGTGGTGAAGTTGCCCGATTCGACGGCCTGGCGCAGCATGGTCTGGCCCGAGCCCGAAGCGTAGGCCAGGATCACCAGGTTCTGCGAACCAACGAGGTTGCCCAGCTCGGCGCGATAGTCGGCCTTGCCGTCTTCGTGCGCGATATTGGCAGCAATGGTGCCGCCGCCGGCGGTGAAGGTAGCGGCGAATACGTCGGCCAGGCCTTTGCCGTAGTCATTGTTGACGTAGGTGACGGCAACGTCCTTGACGCCGCGAGCCAGCAGCAGGTCGGCCATCTTAACGCCCTGCAGCGAGTCGGCCGGGGTGGTGCGATAGACCAGATCATTGTCGGCCAGGGTGGTCAGCGCGGGAGCGCTGGCAGCGGGGGAGATCATCACGACGCCGCCCGGAATGGCAGCCGAATTGGCGCCGCCGATGGTGGCGCCGGTGCAGAAGGCGCCCATGATGCCGGTGACCTGGTCGGTGTTGACCAGCTTGTCGGCCGCAGCGGAGGCAGCAGTCGCATCGCAGGCGCTATCGCCGACGACGGGAATGATCTTGCCGCCACCCAGAATGCCGCCCTGGGCATTGACTTCGTCGAAGGCGAGCTGAGCGCCGGCGACGATGGGGGGAGCCAGGCTTTCGATCGGGCCGGTCAGGTCGGCGAGAATGCCGAGCTTGACGTCCTCGGCCAGCGCGGGGGCGGCGATCGACAGGGTCGTGGCCGCCACGGCCATGGTCAGGAGAGTTTTCAGATTGAGCATAGATGTCCCTCGTTATGGGTTGCTTCGCCGAGCGGCCTTAACGGTCCTGTCTTCTGAGCGGAACAACGCGATCTAGGAGGCGCTAAATGCGCCTCGCTGGCGGGGACTGTTGCACATTTGTTAAGGCGGAGTCACGGGCAATTGAAGCGGTTTGGAAGGCCTTCTCGCAGTTGCTTAACGGGCCTGGTTTGAGCATAGAGTGACGGCGGCGAGCGGCGAGGAGGCCCCGATGACTGTCAGGATTTGGGGGATCGCCATGCTGGCCGTTTTGGCCCTGTGGCAGCCGGCGCTGGCGCAGGTCACCGTGCTCGACGAGGCGCAGGATAGTGCCGATCCCGCCGCGCCGCCGCCAATCTGCGGCACCCGGCCGATCGGCATTGCGCGGATGAGCTGGCCGTCGGCCGCGATCCTGGCGGAAATTCATGCGCGGCTGCTGACCACGCAGTTCGGTTGCCAGACGAGGGTGGCGCCGGGCGATCTGGCGGCTACTGGCTCCTCCATGGGCACGACGGGGCAGCCCGCCGTGGCGCCCGAAATGTGGGTGACGCGCATTGCCGAAGTGTGGAACCCGGCGGTCAAGGCACAGATGCTGCGCCCGGCCGCTCCCACCTATGCGGAGACCACCTTCGAGGGCTGGTTCGTGCCGGATTACCTGGCAGCGGCGCATCCCGAACTGACCGGCGCGGCGACCCTCAAGGACGCGGCGCCGACGCTCAATAATGGGGCGAGAATCCGCTTCGTGTCGTGCCCGGCCGATTGGGGCTGCTCGGTGATCAACCGCAACCTGATCCGGGCGCTTGGGCTGGGCGATGTGCTGCAGGTGGTCGAGCCGGCCAATCGCTTCGAAATGGATACGCTGATCGCGGAGGCGGTGGGGCGGCAGGAGCCGGTGGTGTTCTATTACTGGCAGCCCAATGCGGTGCTGGCGCAGTTCAATTTCGTCAGCCTCGATCTTGGCGCCTATGATGAAAAGGCGCTGCAATGCCTGGCGCAACAGGCCTGCGCCACGCCGGTCGCGACTTCGTTCGCGCCCGAGAGCGTGGTGATTGCGCTGGCCGAATGGGTCTATACCGACATTCCCGCCGTCGCGGCCTATTTCGGACGCACCACCATGCCGCTCAAGGAGATGAACGCCCTGTTGGCGCAGCTCAACGAGCCCGGCGCAACGGTGGAAAGCGTGGCGGATCGGTTTGTTATCGAACGCAGCGATGTGTGGAAAGCCTGGGTGGGCCCGGGGGCGCCATAGCTGCCCAAACCCTGCATTTACGCCGTGTTAAGCTTGGCCGCAGGCGCATTGGCCACTGATATCAAACCGTCACATGGCCCCGCTAGCATCGGGGACTATTCCTGCGAATGCAGTAACATGCTGATAGCAAACATTTATTTTTGAATGTTTAGGCGGCGTTCACGGATTGGCTGCATAGTCCGGCAAAGGGGCAGCGCGCCCTGATCTATCCGGTGGACCCATGCGCAAAATACCGACGTTGTTCAAAATCCTCGAAGGCTATCGCCGCTTCTCGCTGCTGGCGGCGGCCGCGATGCTGACGGCGACTGGCCTGTCGGTGGTGGGATTGCTGCCAAAATTGCTGCGGACCGGCGAAGTCTCGCTGGTTTATGCCGGCATCATCGCCATCATGGTATTCATGCTGGTCGGGCTGCGCCTCGGCTACCGCGCGCTGGCGCAGGGCATCGACAGCGCCGACAAGGCCAATCGCGCCGTGCTGGCCTCGGTCAATCGCGATGCGCTGACCGGCGCTTTTTCGCGCTCCTACTTCATCGAGCAGTTGCGCAGCCATGTCTATCACGGCTCCGATGAGGCCCTGGGCTATATGCAGCTCGACATGGACAATCTCAAAGTGCTCAACGACAGCCACGGCCACAATGCGGGTGACGCGGCGCTGAGCCATCTGGTCAAGACCATCAATACCCTGGTGCCCACCGCCATAGTCGGCCGGCTGGGTGGCGACGAATTCGGCATCGCCATTCCGGCGCACGATAACAAGCCGGCACTGCGCCGGCTGGGCGAGCAATTGCTGCGCGAGCTGGACCGGCCGATCAATATCGGCGGACGGCCGGTGCGGCTATCGGCGACGGTGGGCATTGCGCTGGCGCCGGCCGATGCCAGCGACGCGGGCGACCTGATCTCCAAGGCCGATCTGGCTCTCTACAAGGGCAAGCGCGCGGGCCGGCACACCGTTGTCGAATTCGATGCCGACATGCTGGGCGACGAGCGCCATCGGCGTTTTGTCGAGCGTGAGCTGCGGGCGGCCTTGCTGATGGACGAGCTGGAACTGCATTACCAGCCGGTCTTCAACGCCGATGGCAAGACCATCAAATCCTACGAGGCGCTGGTGCGCTGGCAGCATAAGGTGCGCGGCATGATCGCGCCGGGTGAGTTCATCCATATTGCCGAGCAGAGCGAGCTGATCGACAAGCTGGGCGAGTGGGTGTTGCGCCGCGCCTGTATCGACCTGCCGGCCCTGGGCGTTGCGGTGGCGGTCAATGTGTCGCCGGCGCAGTTGCGTCGGGCCGAATTCGCCAAGCGCTTCGTCGCCATCGTGGCCGAAACCGGAACCGATCCGCGTCAGTTGATTGTCGAGGTCACCGAGACGGTGCCAATGACCGGCAAGGGGCAAGAGCAGGAAAATCTCGAGGCGTTGCGCCAGATGGGCGTGCGCATCGCCATCGATGATTTCGGGGCGGGGCATGCCAGCCTGCAATATCTGCGCGGCTTTGCCTTCGACATCATCAAGATCGACCGCACCTATGTGAGCAATATCGTGGGCAACCGCATCGATTCGATGATCGTGTCGGCGATCTGCGATATCGCCCGGTCACTGCCGGTCGAGGTGATTGCCGAGGGCGTCGAGACCGCCGAACAGTTGGCGGTGCTGCAACTGGCCGGTTGCACGGGTCTGCAAGGGTTCCTGCTGGGCCGCCCGAAACCGCTGTCCAAGCTCATCGCCGGACGTGCGTTGGCCAGGGTCGCGGACGCCGCATAGGCGTTACCCTATCGTCACAGTTGCTTCCGCGCCCGCACGATGGATATAAAGGGGCGGGCAGCCTGCTGATGAGCGGGCGACAGCGGGAGCAGTGACTTTGGATTTGAAGCGGATCAACGATCGCATCACCGTATCGGGGCAGATCCTGCCCGAAGATATCGCGTCGCTCAAAGCCGCCGGGTTCACCACCATCATCAATAACCGCCCCGATGATGAATCGCCGGACCAGCCCGCGGGCGCCGAAATCGAGGCTGCAGCCAAGGCCGCGGGCCTTGGCTACTATGCGATCCCCTTGGGTCGCGATGGGGTTTCCCCCGATATGGTCGAGAAAACCAAGTCGGCGCTCGAGGGGAGCACTGGCCCGGTTTTCGCATTTTGCCGTTCGGGCACCCGCTCGACAACGCTGTGGGCCCTGTCCCAGGCCGGCGAAATGGATGCGGGCGAGATCATTTCGGAAGCGGCCGCGGCCGGCTACGACATGAGCCATCTCGCCGGGCATCTCAACCAGAAATAGACACGACGCAACGGTTGGGCGGGCAACCGTTCCGGCCGATGCAGATGATTTGAGCCGGGCCCTCAACAGCCCCAGCACCCCTCTTGCTCGGATTTATATCGATGCCAATCAAGAAAATCCTCGTCGCCAACCGCTCCGAAATCGCCATTCGCGTGTTCCGGGCCGCCAATGAGCTGGGGCTCAAGACCGTCGCGGCCTTTGCCGAAGAAGACAAGCTGGCGCTGCACCGCTTCAAGGCCGACGAGGCCTATCTGATCGGCAAGGGCAAGGGCCCGGTCGAGGCGTATCTACAGATCGACGAGTATATCCGCATCGCCCGCCTGTCGGGCGCCGATGCGATCCATCCCGGTTATGGTCTGCTGTCGGAGTCGCCGGAGTTCGTGGACGCCTGCGAGGATGCCGGGATCATCTTCATCGGCCCGCGCGCCCAGACCATGCGCGACCTCGGCAACAAGGTCGCGGCGCGCAACATGGCGATGGCCAGCAATGTGCCCGTGGTGCCCGCCACCGAGGCGCTGCCGGACGATCCCGAGGCAATCAAGAAGCTCGCGGCCGAAGTCGGCTATCCGCTGATGCTCAAGGCGAGTTGGGGCGGCGGTGGCCGTGGCATGCGCCGCATCATGGACGAGTCTTCCCTGTTGTCGGAAGTTTCCGAAGGCAAGCGCGAGGCCAAGGCGGCGTTCGGCAAGGACGAGATGTATCTCGAAAAGCTGGTCGAGCGCGCGCGCCATGTCGAAGTGCAGTTGATCGGCGACGATCACGGCAATCTGGTGCATCTGTTCGAGCGCGATTGCTCGGTGCAGCGCCGCAACCAGAAGGTGGTCGAGCGCGCTCCAGCGCCGTATCTCAGCGATGACGTGCGCAAGCAGTTGACCGATGCTGCGGTCCGCCTCGGCAATGCCGCCAATTATCGTGGCGCCGGCACCGTCGAATTCCTGATGGATGCCGATACCGACAAATTCTACTTCATCGAAGTCAATCCGCGCATCCAGGTGGAGCATACCGTCACCGAGGAAGTGACCGGCATCGATATCGTCAAGGCGCAGATTCATCTCCTCGACGGCGCGGTGATCGGCACGCCAGAGTCGGGCGTGCCGCTGCAGCAGGACATCCATCTCAACGGCAATGCCATCCAGTGCCGGGTGACCACCGAAGATCCCGAACAGAACTTCATTCCCGATTATGGCCGCATCACCGCCTATCGCGGCGCGACCGGGTTTGGCGTGCGGCTCGATGGCGGCACCGCCTATGCGGGCGCGGTCATCACCCGCTTCTACGATCCGCTGCTGGAAAAGGTCACCTGCTGGGCCCCGACCGCCGAAGAGGCGATCGCCCGCATGCACCGCGCCCTGCGCGAGTTCCGCATCCGGGGCGTGTCGACCAATCTGGCGTTCCTTGAAAACATCATCACGCATCCCGATTTCGTGCAGAACCGTTACACGACGCGCTTCATCGATACGACGCCGGAGCTGTTCAACTTCAAGCCGCGCAAGGATCGTGCGACCAAGCTGCTCAGCTACATCGCCGACGTCACCGTCAACGGCCATCCCGAAGTGCGCGACCGGCCGATGCCGCCAGCCGAAGCCGCGGCGCCGGTGGTGCCGGTGTTCGAGCCGCTGATCGTCAACGAAGGCAGCCGGCAAATTCTGGAACGGCAGGGGCCCAAGGGCCTGGCGAGCTGGATGAAGGCGCAAAAGCGCGTGCTGTTCACCGACACCACGATGCGCGATGCGCACCAGAGCTTGCTCGCCACACGGATGCGTTCGTTCGATATCACCCGTATTGCGCAAGCCTATTCGCGCGGATTGCCGAACCTGTTTAGCCTCGAATGCTGGGGCGGGGCAACCTTCGACGTGGCCATGCGCTTCCTCAACGAGGATCCGTGGGAACGGCTGGCGCAGGTGCGCGAGGGCGCGCCCAACATCCTCACCCAGATGCTGCTGCGCGGCTCCAATGGCGTCGGCTACACCAATTATCCCGATAATGTGGTCAAGTTCTTTGTCGCCCAGGCGGCCAAGGGCGGCGTCGATATTTTCCGCGTCTTCGATTGCCTCAACTGGGTCGAGAACATGCGCGTCTCGATCGACGCCGTGCTGGAAGCCGACAAGGTGGCCGAGGGCGTCATCTGCTATACGGGCGACGTGCTGGACCCCAACCGGGCCAAGTATGACCTCAAATATTATGTGGCCCTCGCCAAGGAGCTGGAGGCCGCCGGCGCTCACGTGCTGGGCCTCAAGGACATGGCCGGCCTGCTGCGTCCGGCCGCCGCCAAGAAGCTGATCGAGACGCTCAAGCAGGAAATCGGCTTACCGATCCACCTGCATACCCACGACACTTCGGGCGCTGCGGCGGCGACGGTGCTGGCTGCGGTGGATGCTGGCGTCGATGCGGTCGATGCGGCGATGGATGCGCTGTCGGGCACGACTAGCCAGCCGACGCTCGGCTCGCTGGTTGCGGCCTTGCAGGACGGCGACCGCGATCCGGGCCTCGATGCCAAATCGATCCGCCAGATTTCGTTCTATTGGGAAGCCGTGCGCACGCAATATCGCGCCTTCGAAAGCGACCTGCGCAGTGGCGCTTCGGAAGTGTACCTGCACGAAATGCCCGGCGGGCAGTTTACCAATCTCAAGGAGCAGGCGCGTTCCTTGGGTCTCGAAACCCGCTGGCACGAGGTCGCCCAGACCTATGCGGACGTCAACCAGATGTTCGGCGATATCGTCAAGGTGACGCCATCATCCAAGGTGGTTGGCGACATGGCGCTGGCCATGGTTTCGGCCGGCCTGACGCGTGCTGATGTCGAAGACCCCGCGCGCGATATCGCCTTCCCCGATTCCGTCGTGGGCTTCTTTGCCGGCGACCTGGGTCAGCCGCCCGGTGGCTTCCCGCAGGCGCTGCAGAAGAAAGTGCTCAAGGGCCGCGAGCCGATCACCGAACGGCCGGGCTCCTATCTCAAGGACGTGGACCTGGAAGCCGAGCGCGCCAGGATCGCCGAGGAAGTCGGCCACGAGGTCGACGATTATCGCCTGGCCTCGTTCCTGATGTATCCAAAAGTCTATTCGGACTTCGAAAAGACCCAGGACCGCTACGGCCCCACCGCCGTGCTGCCGACGCCGGTCTATTTCTATGGTCTCCATGAAGGGCAGGAGCTGTTCGTCGATATCGAGAAGGGCAAGACGCTGGTCCTGCAATATCTCGGCCGCGCCCCCACCAATGAAAAGGGCGAAGTGCGGGTGTTCTTCGACCTCAACGGGCAACCGCGCACCATTTTGGTGCCGGATCGCCTCAAGGTCGGCGAGGTCAAGCTGCGCGCCAAGGCTGCGATTGGCGATCCCAAGCAGGTCGGCGCGCCGATGCCGGGTGTGATTTCGGGCCTCGCCGTCAAGGCCGGCCAGACCGTCACCGCCGGCGACGTGCTGTGTTCGATCGAAGCCATGAAAATGGAAACCGCCATCCACGCCGAAGCCAGCGGCGTGATTGCTGAAGTGCTGGTCAAGCCCGGCGATCAGATCGACGCCAAGGACTTGTTGGTAAGGTTTGAATAAGCAAAAGGCCCGGAGCGATCCGGGCCTTGTTGTTGAGAGCAATCATATTGCCAAGGTAACCTAAGGTTTGTGCAGCCCCAGGTAATCCCGCACCCACCGTTCTTCCCGCGGACTTGATCCGCGGGCCTCTTTCAGCATTGCGCAAGGGGCGACTGGCCCGCGGGTCAAGCCCGCGGGAAGGCCCGGTGGGTGGGATAGATGCTGCAATAGTTCGGCGCTGGGATAACTCTGCGTTTAGAGCCGCCGCGCCCGCCCATTGATTGTGCGATCATTGCGGTCGCGGTGGTCGGCACGCACCTTGATGGGCAGGCGCGAGACGATCCAGCTCACCATCAGCGGCACCAGTACGATGTCGTCGACCCAGCCGAGCATCGGGATGAAATCTGGCACGATATCGAACGGATTGACCAGATAGAACGCCACGAAAGCCGTCGCGACCTTGAGGTAGATCGGCGTCTCGGGCGCGAAAAACGCCTTCCACAACACGACGACTTCCTTGCGGAACAGGACGATGCGGGGGATCAGGGTCGAGGTCATGAGCTTGAACATGACCTATAAATGGTCCTGGGCCGAATTGGTTCAAGACCGTCGCTGCAAAATCTACGGCGCCGTGGGCGGCGGCTTGAGATTGGCATTGATGAAGGTGAGCGCTTCCCCGATATGGGCGCGCCACAGCTCCCAGGAGTGGTCGCCGTCATAGATGCGGAAGGCGACCGTCCGGTCGTCGGCCAGCAGCGTTTCGTAGAGCGCGATGGCGCCGCGCCACAACTTGTGGCTGTCGTGATCGCCGACCAGCATGAAGATGGCGGGGAGCGGCGTGTCGTGGCGGACCGCGCCGGCCAAGAGCGTGAACACGTTTTCGCTATTGTAGCGGCGCGCATCGAACGGATCACCGAATGCCCCGGAAAAATGCGGCCCGGCGGGCGGCAGGTCGACCCCGCTGGTCAGGGTATCGGGATCGGCCCAGTGGAAATAGGCGCTATCGATGATCAGGTCGATATCGGCGGGCGCCTTGTCGAGGTCTTCGATCGGCACGTTTTCCCAGATGGCGGGGGACAGCGCCGCGATGGCGACATAGAGGTCCGGATGCCCGATCCCCAGCCGCAACGCACCTGCGCCGCCCATCGACAGGCCCGCAATGGCGCGTCCGCCCGCGTCCTTGCGGACCGGAAAATCGGCTTCGATTTTCTCGCGCAACTGGCTGGTGATGGCGGTTTCGACATCGTCCTTGCCGCCGGCCGGGCGCGTATCGACATACCAGTTATTGCCGGCAGCCGGCATGACCACGACCATGGGCTGCACGGTGCCGTCGGCGATCAGGCCGTCCAGCGTTGGCTGCAGGTTGCCGGCCACCAGCCAATCGCCCTGATTGCCGCCCAGGCCATGCAGCAGATAGACTGCAGGCCAGCCTTGCGGCGGCGGATTGCCATCGGGCCGGTAGACATTGACCGCCATCGGAGCGGCCATTGCGGGCAGGTCGTAGCTTTGCGCCACGATGGTGCTGGCCTCGGCCGGCGCAGCGAATAGCAACAAGGCGATCAGGCCGAGATAGCGCATTCAGCTCAGCCCGCCCCGCTCGCGCAGCAGCTTGACGATGGCCATGGCGTGGCCGTGCCCCAGGCTGTAGTCGGCCTTCAGCCAATCGGTTATCGGGGTCGCCTTGGTGCCGGGCTTGGTGAACCCCTTGGTCTTTGCCAGCTCAATGAATTGGTCCGGCGAAATGCCGGTCTGCTTTTCGATATTGTCGAGATAGGCTTGGAAGGACATGGAAACGTTCCGTGGTCAGGGTTCATACCACACGACGAGGCAGGGTGCGTCGGTTCGACATCATTCAGAAACATTGCGTTGCTAGCGTCCTAGGCTTATTTCTCCCCTCAGAGAAGGCAGAGGTTTTGCATGTCTGGTCCCGCGCAACGCAGGCAATCGATAGGTGTGGATGTCGGCGGCGTCATGGTCGGCGGCGGCGCGCCCGTGGTCGTCCAATCGATGACCAATACCGATACGGCCGATATCGACGCGACGGTGAAGCAGGTCATGCAACTGGCGCGGGCTGGCTCGGAAATCGTGCGTATCACGGTCGACCGTGACGAAAGCGCCGCTGCCGTGCCGATCATTCGCGATCGCCTGGCCTTCATGGGTTATGACGTGCCTCTGGTCGGCGACTTCCATTATATCGGCCACAAGCTGCTGACCGACCATCCGGCATGCGCCGAGGCGCTGGCGAAATATCGCATCAATCCGGGCAATGTGGGCTTCAAGGCCAAGCGCGATACGCAGTTTTCGACGCTGATCGAGATCGCCAACCGGTACAACAAGCCGGTTCGCATCGGGGTGAACTGGGGCTCGCTCGACGAGGAACTTCTGACCAAGCTGATGGACGAAAACGCCACCTCCGCCACGCCGATTTCGGCTGCGGCAGTGCAGCGCGAGGCGATCATCCAGTCGGCATTGCTCTCGGCGCAGCGCGCCGAAGCGCTGGGCATGGGGCGCGACAAGATCATCCTCTCGACCAAGGTCTCGGACGTGCAGCATCTGATCGCGGTCTATCAGGACCTGTCGGCGCGTTGCGATTATGCGCTGCATCTGGGGCTGACCGAGGCTGGCATGGGCACCAAGGGCGTCGTTGCCTCCTCGGCCGCCATGGGTATTCTGCTGCAGCAGGGCATTGGCGACACCATCCGCATTTCGCTGACGCCCGAGCCGGGTGGCGATCGCACCACCGAGGTCAAGGTGGCGCAGGAACTGTTGCAGACCATGGGCTTCCGGCAGTTCCTGCCGGTGGTCGCGGCCTGCCCCGGCTGCGGGCGCACCACGTCCAATACGTTCCAGCATCTGGCCAAGGACATCCAAGATCACCTGTCGTCCTCGATGCCCGAATGGAAGGAACGCTATCCGGGCGTCGAAACGCTGTCGGTCGCGGTGATGGGTTGCATCGTCAACGGGCCGGGCGAAAGCAAGCACGCCAATATCGGCATTTCCCTGCCCGGCACCGGCGAAACCCCGGCCGCACCGGTGTTTGTCGATGGCCAGAAGGTCGCCACCCTGCGCGGGGCGGATGTGGCCGGTCAGTTCAAGGTGATGGTGGCGGACTATATCGAGAAGAAATTCGGAACCGGCGACAAGGTGGCGGCGGAATAGCATGCTCATTGTCAACCTTCTGAACGGCGTCATGCTGGCCAGCGTCGTCTGTTTCGCCGTCGGCGCCGTGATGCTGCTGATCCTGGTGGGTCGCTCCTCCGCGCGTGAGGAGCGGCCGAAAAACTTCCTGTCCCGCGTTCAGGGCGCCTTTGCCGATCCCCGGTTCCGCATTGCGCGGACCCTGATCACTGCCGGCGGTGTGGTGGCGGTGGCGTCGTTCGTCGCGGTATTTGTGCTCAGCGCCAGTCTGCCGCGGTGTACGGAATCGCCCGAGAATATCGACGAAGCTGTTGCCATGTGCATGCCCGACGTCCCAGCCCCAGCCCCGGCGGCCTAGCCGCATGGAGCGTCCTGCCAGCATCATTTTCATCCACGGTGCGTCCAGCAGCGGAAAATCGACGCTGGCGCGGGGCGTGCAGGCGAAAATCGATCAACCGTTCTGGCATATTTCCATCGATCACCTGCGCGATGCGGGCGTGCTGCCATCGGCGCGTATCAAGAGCGGTGAGTTCAAATGGCGCGACATGCGCGGCCAGTTCTTCGATGGGTTTCACCAGTCGCTGGCCGCCTATGCCGAGGCTGGAAACAATCTGATTGTCGAGCACATCGTCGATACGCCCGGCTGGCATGAAGATTTGATCACGCTGCTGGCGCCGTTCGATGTGTTCTTCGTCGGCGTGCATTGCTCGGTGGCCGAACTCAACCGGCGCGAGGCCGCGCGTGGCGACCGCGAGATCGGCAGCGCCGAACGCGACTACCACACCATCCACCATGGCCTGCGCTACGATTTCGAGGTTCAGTCGGAAGCGGATGTCGAGGACAATGTCGCCCGGGTGATTGCGGCATGGACAGCGCGGACCGCGCCGTCGGCTTTTGTCGAGCGCGACTACGCGCCGAACCAGAATGCCAGGAGCACGCCCACGAGCTGAATGATCCCCAGCCCCAGCGGTCCCCAGACCTTGAGCTTGTCGCCGGTCTGGGTGCCCACTGCCGCATCTGCGAGTTGGATCACGCCAGCCAGCAGGCCCAGCCAGATCAGGGCCGGCAGATCGGCGCGGAACGCCGCCCACAGCACCGCCAATAGCAGCGGGATCGAGCGTGCGACGCCGTAGAGCGCAAAAACTTTTGCGGTGTGCGAGCCCTCGCCGTCCCTGACGATGAAGCCGGGAAAGAACACCCCGGCGAGGGAGAAACCTGCCGCGACCAGTACGTTGATGAGGGTGACGACGATCAGCAGCGCCAAGATCATGAAACGTATTCCTCGTTAGCGGGCGGTTGGCACGCATCCACCCATTTGCCGCCGCACAATTGCGCCAGCCGATCCACCGTCAGCCGCACCGAGGCGTGGGTGGAGCCACCGGCTGGAATGACAATGTCATAGACCTTGAGCGATGTATCCAGATGGATCGGCAGCGGCGCGGGCAGGCCGAAGGGGCAAACGCCGCCGACCTTGTGGCTGGTCAATTGCTCGACCTCCTCGGCGCCCAGCATGCGCGGGCGGCCGCCAAAAGCGGCTTTGGATTTCTGATTGTCCAGCCGCGCATCGCCACGGGTGACCAAGAGGAAAACCTCGCCACTGACGCGAATGCACAGGGTCTTGGCGATCTGGCCGGGTTCGACGCCGTGCACTTCTGCCGCCGACTGCACCGTGGCGGTCGAGCCTTCGGTTTCGAGCACCGACAGGTCCGGCGCACGGGCGGCGAGGTCGGCTTTGACGCTAGCGAGACTCATGGGTTTTTCTCAGAACAGTTGGTTGAGGCGCGCTTCGTATTTGACGCGCGTCTTGTCGCGGATTGGCGTGGCGAGCGCCCGCCGCATGAAGGCGGGGTCCAGCTCGCGCACCCCATCGAGCGCCATCAGTTCGGTGACGGTGACGCGTTCGCCGGCAAACGGCGTGTAGGTGACGCTCATCCCGCCTTCGACATTGCCGGGCGTGATGACGCGGCAATAGGCGCCGGGGCGAAGTGCGCTGGCGAAGCGCTTGACGAAGCCATTGTCGCCCATGCGCGCGGCCAGCGTCATGCAGGGCGTGCGGTGATAGGTGACTTCCAGCACCACATCGCCAATGGCAAAGCGATCACCAATGGCGACCGCCTGTCCATCGACGCTAGCAATGGTGAGGTTTTCGCCAAAGGTGCCGGGCGCGATGGTTTGGCCGAGCTGTTGGCTCCACCAGTCATAGTCCTGGGCGAAGTAGAGATAGACCGCCTGGTCGCGACCACCGTGGTGGCGGCGATCGATGATGGCGTCCCCCGCTACCTCGAGCGGGGTGATGGCGACGGGGCCGGTGACCGGCTGCTTGAAAATGCCGGTCGGCGCCTTGTGGCCGGGAATGGGCTGGGGCTTGCCAATATTGACGCTGAGCAGGCTTGCCATGTTCAACTCTGCCGGCTGGCGAAATAGCGGGCAGTGGCGCGCAACCCATCGGCCTTGGGACCGAAGGTGCGCAAGGCCGAGACGGCGTCGTTGATGATGGCTGCCAAGTGTTGGCGCGCCTCATCGACGCCGATGCGGGCGACGAGCGTCTGCTTGCCCGCCGCGGCGTCCTTGCCGGTGGCCTTGCCCATGGCTTCGGGGGTGGCGGTCACGTCGAGCAGGTCGTCGGCGAGCTGGAACGCGCGACCGGCAGCCTCCGCATAAGCGGTCAGCGCCGAGAGCGCGCGGGCGTCGGCGCCGCCGAGGATGGCACCGATGCGGACGCTGGCGCGGATCAGGGCGCCGGTCTTCATCGCCTGCATAATGGCGATGTCGTCGCCCGAAAAGCCGCCGCGCTCGCCCTCGATATCGCGCATCTGCCCGCCCGCCATGCCGCCGGCGCCGCTGCCAGCCACCAGTTCGGCAACCAGCGCGATGCGAATGGCGGGATCGGGATGGCACTCGGGATTGGCCAGCAGGCCAAAGGCGTGTGTCAGCAGCGCATCGCCGGCCAGGATCGCGGTGGCGTCGTCATAGGCCTTGTGCACGGTCGGCTGGCCGCGGCGCAGGTCGTCGTCGTCCATGGCCGGCAGGTCGTCGTGAATCAGCGAATAGCAGTGCACCGCCTCGATCGCGAGGCCGGCGATCAGCGATTGGCTCGCGGGGACGCCGAAGATGGCGCCAGCCTGGCGTACCAGCAGCGGACGCAGCCGCTTGCCGCCATTGAGGCTGCCATGGCGCATGGCCGCGACCAGCCGCTCGGCGGCCGGACCGGGGCCTGAGAGGCGCTCGGCGGTCAGGAATTTTTCCAGCGCCGTTTCGACGGCAAGGGCGCAGTCGGCAATGTCGGCGGTAAAATCGTACATGTGACGTTGCTAGCGGGTTGGATGCGCGGCGGCAAGATGGTGGTACGGCCTCGTGGTTCGAGGGTCGCAAGGGCTCCCGCTCACCATGAGGGCTACTGGGAGTGCGGATTGCAGAGGCGCCGAAGCCAAGCAGCCCTCATGGTGAGGTGCGAGTTCTTCAAGAGCCTCGAACCACGAGGGCGGGCACTGGATTTCAAAGGAACCGCCAGCTATTGCAAAGCCATGGCGCGGAGACGGAAATCCAGGGGCATGTGGGGGGCGGTGCGCTGGTTCGCGCGGCTCATGGTCGTGCTCGTCGCCATCCCGGTGGTGCTGACGCCGGTTTATCTGTTCGTCGATCCCATTTCCGTGCCCATGCTGCAGCGCTATGTCACCGGTCAGCCGGTGATCCGCCAATGGCGCGATATTGGTCAGATCTCTGATCGGCTCAAGGCCTCGGTGATCCTTTCTGAAGACGGCCAGTTCTGCCGTCACTGGGGCGTGGATATCGCCGCATTGCGCGATGAAGTCACTGACCTGTTTTCCGGAAAACCGGTGCGCGGCGCCTCCACCATCACCATGCAGGTGGCGCGCAACCTGTTCCTGTGGAATGGCGAAAGCTATATTCGCAAGGGGCTGGAAATCCCGCTGGCGCTCTATGTCGACCTGGTGCTGCCGAAGCGACGGATCATGGAAATCTATCTCAATATCGCCGAATGGGGACCCAGTGGACAGTTCGGGATCGAGGCCGGTGCGCAGGCGGCATTCGGCGTCGAACCCGATGCCCTGAGCCGGTCGGCTGCGGCGCTGTTGACCACCGCGCTGCCAAATCCGATGCTGCGGCTGCCGGGCCGGCCATCGGCCAATCAGCGGCGCATTGCGGCGGTCATCGAGGACCGGGTCAACCAGTATGGCGAGCGTGCCGATTGCGTCGGCGAAAACGGCAGGCTGGCGCTGTGACGCAGCCTGCAAAAGGCTCTAGCCAAGCCCCCCATTCTCCTCTATAGACGGCGCCAATCCCTACAGAGCTTAACGTCTCTGGGCCGCTTTCGGCGGCGCAACGATATTGAATTCGGAGTACCGACCATGGCAGTTCCAAAACGAAAGACCTCGCCGATGAAGCGCGGCTTCCGCCGCTCGCACGATGCCCTCGCCACTGCATCCTATGTCGAAGACAAGGATTCTGGCGAGCTGCGTCGCCCGCATCACGTCGATCTCAAGACCGGCATGTATCGCGGCCGGCAGATCCTCGACGTCAAGAAATAAGCCGGCGCGTTTGCGCCCGGTTTGAAGATTTGCATGCGGCCGGTCCCACCAGGGATCGGCCGTTTTGCTGTGCCGCGGGGGCGGCTGAGACTTGCCATATTCCTGATGTCGGCCTAAGCCCGGCCAGGCTCTCAGAACTCGGAGATTTTCCATGAGCATGCGCGTTGAATCGGACTCGATGGGCACCATTAATGTGCCGTCGGCCAAGTATTATGGCGCGCAGACGGCTCGAAGCCTGGCCAATTTCGACATTGGCGGCGAAAAGATGCCCAAAGAGATCATCACCGCGTTCGGCATTCTCAAGAAGGCCGCGGCCCTGGCCAACCACAAGCTGGGCCTGCTCGACGAAAAAACCCGCGACCTGATCGTGGCGGCGGCCGACGAAGTGATCGCCGGCAAGCTGGAAGAGCATTTCCCGCTGGTGGTATGGCAGACCGGTTCGGGCACGCAGTCCAACATGAATGTCAACGAGGTCATCTCGAACCGCGCCATCGAGTTGGCCGGCGGCACGATGGGCTCCAAGAAGCCCGTGCATCCCAACGACCACGTCAATATGAGCCAGTCGTCCAACGACACCTATCCGACCGCGATGCACATCGCGGCGGTCGAGGCGCTGGAGAACTACCTGTTCCCGCGCGTTGAAAAGCTGCGCGCGACGCTGGAATCCAAGTCCGAGGAATTCATGGATGTGGTCAAGATCGGCCGCACCCATTTGCAGGACGCGACGCCCCTGACGCTGGGCCAGGAAATGAGCGGCTGGGTCGCGCAGATCGAGCTGGCTGTCAAAGCCATCAAGGCGACCCTGCCGCAGCTCAAGGAACTGGCGCTGGGCGGCACCGCGGTCGGCACCGGGCTCAATGCCCATCCCGATTACGGCGTGACCGTCGCCGCTGAGATCGCCAAGCTGACCGGCCAGGATTTCGTCACCGCACCGAACAAATATGCGGTGATGGCTGGCCATGACGCCTTCGTGGGCACGTCGGGCGCGCTCAAGCAGCTTGCCGCCGCGCTGATGAAAATCGCCAATGACGTGCGCTGGCTGGCCTCTGGCCCCCGCTCGGGCCTGGGAGAGCTGACCATTCCCGAGAACGAGCCCGGCTCCTCGATCATGCCCGGAAAGGTCAATCCGACCCAGTCGGAAGCCATGACCATGGTGGCCGTGCAGGTGATGGGCAATGACGCGGCGATTGGCTTTGCGGCCAGCCAGGGCAATTTCGAGCTCAACGTGTTCAAGCCGGTGATCGCCTACAATTTCCTGCAGTCGGTGCGGCTGCTGGCCGATTCGGCGCGCAGCTTCAACGACAATTGCGCCATCGGCATCGAGCCCGACCGCGCCCGCATCAAGGAACTGGTCGACAAATCGCTGATGCTGGTGACCGCGCTCAATCGCAAGATCGGCTACGACAACGCCGCCAAGATCGCCAAGACGGCGCACAAGCATGGTACGACGCTGCGCGAGGAGGCCATCGCGCTGGGCCTGCTGACCGGCGAGGAATTCGACGCCGAAGTAAAACCCGAGCAGATGGTGGGCCCGCTCAAGTTGAAGAAGTAGTTCGCCTCTTTCTCCCTTCTCCCCTTGTGGGAGAAGGTGGCGCGAAGCGCCGGATGAGGGGGCTGCTATCGCCGAAGAAACCCCTCACCCGCCCCCCGCTTTCGCGGGGGCAGGCTCTTCGGGCACCCTCTCCCACGAGGGGAGAGGGGTGACGACTGATGGATGATTGCTCCTGCTAATCCTCTTCCCGCCCGTCCCCGGCTCTGGCATGGTGCGCCAATTGTAGGGAGAATTACGATGACCGAGACCGTTTATGTTGCGCCCAATGGCGGCCGCGTACAGCAGCGCAAGGGGCCATTCATTCCCCCGCTGCTGATCGTGCCCTTCGTGCTCTACAATATCTTTGCTTTCCTGCCGTTCTTCGGTGGCAGGCCCGAGGCGTGGCATAGTGGGCTGGTTTCGATCCCGATGGTTTCGGGTACGCCCTGGGCGGTGACGGCCGGTGACCTGTTGCTGGTGGTGGCGCTGGTCTGCCTGTTCGTCGAAATCCTGAAATCCACCCGCACCGGTACGTCATCGATTGTCGAGCACATGCTGTCGATGGTGGTCTTCGTGCTGTTCCTGATCGAATTCCTGCTGGTCGGCGCGGCCGCCAGCTCGGTGTTCTTCCTGCTGATGGTGATGAGCCTGATCGACGTGGTCGCGGGCTTTGCGGTGTCGATCACCGGCGCCGGCCGCGATGTGACGATGGGCAGCTAACGCCTAAGCCGCCGCTGGCATTTAGAGCCCCCGCGCTTTGCTGGGGGCACTAGCTCTTCATTCACCCCACCCTTTCTTCCCGCGGGCTTGACCCGCGGGCCATTGGCCGCCTGTGCGATGTTGCTGCAGGCCCGCGGATCAAGTCCGCGGGAAGGAGCGATGGGGATAGTTCACGCTCAATGCCGCGCCGCACGCTCGCTCAGACGACAACCGTTTTCCGATAACCGACGGGCATCCGCACCATCGTGATCCTCGCTCCGGCGCTGTACGCGCCGAGTGCGCCCTCGACTGTGCCGCGGCGGCGTTGGCGCTGCGGAGCGAGATTTTCGCGTGCCGCCAAAAGCTGGCTGACAAAGGCGGCAGTGGTCTGGCTACGGCGCAAGGACGGGCGCGGGGCGGAGGCTTCGATCACCATGGGCAGGCCCGGTGCCGAAGCGGGACGGTTCTGGGTGTCAAAATCGCTCATATTGGCCTGCCTGTCCCGAAATGGGTCGAACTGTGCCATTGTTGGACAATTCAACGCGCTACTGACCAATAAGTGGCAAGCGGCGTGCCAGACGTAAACGATTTGTTAATGATTTGGCCAATGCGGCTGTGGATTAAAGGTCCAAGCGCATGACGTGGCGGCGGGTGCCGGACATGCCGACTTCATGGAAGCCGGCCTTTTCAAAGGCCGGAACGAAGCCGCCGAAGCGATAGCTCGGCGATGCCCGATCGACCGGATAAGCCTCGACCACGTCGGCCTTGTGCTTTTTCGCTTGAGCGATCGCGGCTTTGATCAATTGGTGGGCTACACCCTGTCCGCGCACTTCGCGCCGGGCGTACATGCAGACCAGCGACCAGACGTTGAGCGTGTCTGTCGTCGGCACGTGGAGGCGGTGATAGGTGTCGCGCGGCGCGATCGACACCCAGGCGACCGGCTGACCCTCGACATAGCCAACCAGCCCAACAGGAACGTCGTCCTTGATGCGCCCGAACATATGCCTTCGCCGGTCCGAACTCTTGGATTCCTTGACCTCTTCTGGCGTCGCCCGATAGGCCATGCACCAGCAATATTTCGGCGCGCTTGGCATGCCGAACAGCGTTTCGAAATCCTGGTGGTTGGCCTTGGTGACGGGCTTGAAGGTCAGCTTCATCACCATGGCCAAATCCTCAGAAGTTGTCCTTGCCCTTGCGGATGGCGGCGAAGACCTCGGCAGGGGAAGCGCCTTCAAGGCCATAGTGGCGCGCCAGAGCAACGTCATCCGCGCGGAGGAACGGATTGGCCAGTTTCTCGGTTCCCAGCTCCGCCGGGATGGTGAAGCGGCCAGCCTTGCGTAGTTCGGTGATCTCGGCGGCGCGTTTCTGTAGCGCCGCGTTGTCGGGATCGATGGAGAGGGCGAACTTGGCATTGCTGGCGCTATATTCGTGGCCGCAATAGATCAGCGTCGCATCTGGCAGCTCACGCAGGGCCTTGACGCCCTCCCACATCGGGCCGGGCGTGCCCTCGAACATGCGGCCGACGCCGAGCGAGAACAGCGCGTCGCCAGTGAACAGATGCCCGCCCGCCGCGTCGTAAAACACGATGTGACCCAGCGTGTGGCCGGGCGAGTGAAAAATGTCGAACTTGGTCTCGCCCAGCATCAGCGTGTCGCCGGCAGCCACCAGCACGTCGAGATCGGCGATCTTGTCGGCTTCGGCGCGGGGGCCAGTCACCGTGACGCCAAACTCGGCCTTCAGCTCGGGAATGGCCTCGACATGGTCGAGGTGGTGATGGGTGATGAAGATATCGCTTAGCGTCCAGCCGCGATGCAGCAGGGCGGTCTTGATCGGGCCCGCTTCGGGCGCGTCGATGGCGGCGGTGCGGCCGGTGGCGGTGTCGTGCGCCAGATAGCCGTAATTATCGCTGCGCGCCTCGAACACGTCGACGATCAATGCCATGTTTATGCTCCTATGCTGTTCGCGTGCCTTGAAAGCCACGCAGGCGGACCTGACATGGCAATGGCGCATTAGACAAGTGGGCGGGCCTTTGGCACAGTCGATTTCATGAGCGAAGATGTCGTGCGCCTGATCGACTATTACAAATCCCCGTTGGGGCGGATTTCGCGTGCGCTGGTGCGCGAACAGATCATGGGCCTGGCCGGCGACGTGCGCGGCCAGCGCGTCATGGGGCTGGGCTTCGCCACGCCCTATCTGCGCTTCACGCTGGATCGCGCCGAGCGGGTGCTGGCCTTCATGCCGGCGCGACAAGGGGCGTCGTCCTGGCCGCGCGAGGGGCCGTCGCGCACGGTATTGTGCGACCCGATGGAAATGCCGCTCACCGATGCGGCGATCGATCTGACCATCGCTGTGCATGCGCTCGAACATATCGCCGATGCCGAAGAGCTGATGCGCGAACTGTGGCGGGTGACGGCGCCCAACGGGCGGCTGATCATCGTCGTGCCCCGGCGGCGCGGCATCTGGGCACAGCGCGACAATACCCCGTTCGGCACCGGCAATCCTTATTCGGCGGGGCAATTGGAGCGCCTGTTGCGCGATCATAGTTTTGTGCCCGAAGGCTGGCGTGACGGGCTGTTCCTGCCGCCGTTCCAGTCGTCGCTGGTGCTCAAATCGACGCGCTTCTTCGAAGGCGCCGGGCGGCTGCTGGGTCCGGCCATGTCGGGCGTAATTTGCGTCGTGGCGCGCAAGGAGGCCTTCCCGGCCGTTCCCCGCCGCAAGCGCGAGGAACGCTTCGTGCGGGTGCCGGGCCTGAGCGCGGCGACCGCGCGGTCATCGTAATCCGGATTCTCAGTCGACACCCTCCCCCCTTGCGGGGAGGGATCAAGGGTGGGGGGAGGTTTGGCCCCGATCCTACATCGTGGCTCCGAACACCCCCACCCAACCTCCCCGTCAAGGGGGAGGAGTTGACCGGTGGTTGGCGAGATCATTGGGCTCGCCTCCAACGTAACTCCCCCTTTGCCATCCGGCCGCACTTTGACTATGGTCCGCGCGGCTTTTAGAGACCCCAGAACATCCATGTCGAACCGTCCGACGCCGCAGCCCGGCATTCTCGATATCGCCCCCTATGTGCCCGGCAAAGCCGGCGCGCCGGGGAGCAAGGCGATCAAATTGTCGTCCAATGAAAGCCCGCTCGGCGCTTCGCCCAAGGCGATCGCGGCGTTTGCCTCAGTGGCCGATCACCTGGATATCTACCCCGAGGGTTCTTCAAAGATCCTGCGCACGGCTTTGGGCGAAGTGCATGGGCTCGATCCGGAGCGCATCGTGTGCGGCAATGGCTCGGACGACCTGTTGCACCTGTTGGCCCAGACCTATCTGGGGCACGGCGACGAAGCGGTGATGAACCAGTACGGGTTCTCGGTCTATCCGATCATCACGCTGGCGACGGGCGCCAAGATCGTCATGGCGCCGGAGGTGGACTATACCGCCAACGTCGATACGCTGCTGGCGGCGGTGACCGAGCACACCAAGATGGTGTTCCTCGCCAACCCCAACAATCCGACCGGCACCTATCTGTCCTCGACCGAAGTGGCGCGGCTGCATGCCGGTCTGCGCCCGGATATCATGCTGGTGATCGACAGCGCCTATGCGGAATATGTGACGGCGGCGGACTATTCGGTGGGGATCGACCTGGTCGATGCTGCCGACAATGTTGTCATGGTGCGCACCTTCTCCAAAATGGGGCTGGCGGCGGCGCGGATCGGCTGGATGTACGGCCCCGACCATGTAGTGGATGCCATCAACCGCATTCGTGGGCCGTTCAACGTCAACCTGCCGGCGCAACTGGCGGGCGCCGCAGCAACGCGCGATGTGGAATTTACCGAGCGGCTGCGGCAGCACAATGCGCGCTGGCGCGAGTGGATCACCGGGCAACTAAGCTCCAACCAGTTGCGCGTGGTGCAGAGCCAGGCCAATTTCATCCTGGTGCTGTTTCCGAGCCCCGCCGAGGCTGACGCTGCGTTCCAGGCCCTGTGGGACAAGGGCCTGATCGTGCGGCAGGTCGGCACGTCCTATGGCATTGCGGATGGCTTGCGCATTTCCATCGGCAGCGAGGCCGCCATGCGCGGCGTGGTCGAAGTTCTCAAAAATCGGGTTGTGGCATGAGCGTCAAATTTCGCAAACTCGCGCTGATCGGCATCGGCCTGATCGGCTCGTCCATCGCTCTCGCCGCCCGACGGCAGGGGCTGGCGGATGTCATCGCTATTTCCACCCGCAAGGCGGAGACGCTGGAGGAAGCACGCGAACTGGGGCTGGGCGATCTTTATACGCTCGACGCCGCCGAGGCCGTGCGCGGCGCGGATCTGGTCATCCTCTGTACGCCGGTGGGCGCCTATGAGAGCGTGATGCAGGCCATCGCCTCCTCTTTGGCGCCGGGCGCGATCTTGTCCGATGTCGGCTCGGTCAAGCAGCACGTGGTCAACGTGCTGGCGCCACTGGTGCCGGCTGGCGTCAGCCTCATTCCGGGCCACCCGATTGCCGGCACCGAGCATTCGGGGCCATCGGCAGGCTTTGCCGAATTGTTCGCCGGGCGCTGGTGCGTGCTGACGCCGGGGCCCGAAGTTGCGAGCACTCAGGTCGATAAGCTGGTGCAATTCTGGGAAGCCATGGGCAGCCATGTCGAGACCATGGAGGCCAGCCACCACGATATGGTGCTGGCCATTACCAGCCATATCCCCCATCTCGTGGCCTACAACATTGTCGGCACCGTCGCCGATCTGGAAGCGGCGACCCAGTCGGAAGTCATCAAATTCTCGGCCTCCGGCTTCCGCGATTTCACCCGCATCGCCGCCTCAGATCCGGTGATGTGGCGCGATATCTTCCTGACCAATCGCGATGCCGTGTTGGAAATGCTGGGCCGGTTCTCCGAGGACCTGTCGGCGCTACAGCGCTCCGTCCGCATGGGCGATGGCCCGGCGCTCGAAGCCATGTTCACCCGCACCCGCGCCATCCGTCGCTCGATCATCAGTGCCGGGCAGGAAACCGCTGCCGCCGACTTCGGACGGCCGCATGAGGCCACGCCCACGCCGACCGCACCGGTCTTCGTGCGCGAACATGGTGGCGGGGACGACGCCTAGAACAGCGGCGGTACCGAGGCGATCGGCAGCAGACCCGAATAGATATTGCCGCCACGGAAATTGAGCACGTTGGCATGCGTGCCGTCCGGGGCCGGATTGCCCAGCACCAGCGCGCGATAGGGCTCCATCAGATAGGGTTCGAGGCGCTCGGCCACCTTGGTAGAATTGATGTCGATCTGCCCGTCCAGCAGGCCCTGGGGGTCGAGCGCCAAGTTGCCGTTGGCCTTGAGGTCGCTATCGCCATCGGTGGCGTGGGCGGAGACCAGTTTGAGCTGGCCGCCGGCGGCGCGCCAGTTGACCAGCGCGTCGGGTTCGGCCAGCAGCCGCACGTCGTCGGGCAGGCCATTCACCTCGACCTCGATTTCGGCATTGCCATTGGCGATGGTGAAGCCGGGCGCCACGAGGTCCCTGGCCTGGAGATAGCCGGCCAAAGCCGCGAGGCCTTTGGCGGTATCGTGTTGCTCGGGAATGTCACCCAATTGCAGGTCGATCATGGCGCTTTTGGCGATGAGGTTGTCGCCCATCAGCGTGTCGCTCCAGTTCACCTCAGTGCCGTTGAGCGCGATGCGGGCGATCTGCCAGCCATTGGTGCGGGCGCTGGCTTCGAGCGTGGCGAAATTGAGCGTGCTCTGGGAGCCGGTGAAGGTGTCTTCGATCTTGACGGGAGCCAGCGCCGAGGCCAGCAGGTGCGTGGGGCGATAGACCAGCACGCTGGCGCGCAGTCCGGCGATATCGACGACCAGGTCGCCATCGAGCACCTGCGCCTTGGCGCAATCGACGTCGAAGCGGAACGGGAAGCCCGAGACATTGAGCGTATCGCAGGTGAGGCGCGGCGTGGTGACGCCATCGGCATCGGCCAGGGCCACGACATTCTTGCGTACCTCGCCGGACAGGAACAGCCAGGCGCCCGACCACAGGGCGACCACGACGACGATAGCGACAAACAACCAGATGATTCGTTTCATGGCTTTGTTCTATCCTCGCGAGGGCTTGGGCTAAAGAGTGGGCGGCGGGAAAACCGGGTCGTGATGCTGAGGCGGGGTCGCTAATGCAGACGGGTGATTGCCGGAAGGCAGCAATGTCCGTAGATTCTGTTGGGTTGATGACCATGCTTGAAACAATGAACGCCACAATCACCCATTGGGTTTTCGGGTACGGATCACTGATCTGGAATCCCGGCTTTGCCCATATTTCGGCCCAGCAGGGGCTGCTCTATGGGGCCCATCGGAGCTTGTCGGTCTATTCGCAGGACCATCGCGGCACGCCGCAGCGGCCGGGGCTGGTGTTCGGGCTGACGCGAGGCGGCTCATGCCGGGGCATGATGTTCGAAGTCGCCGATGCCGATTGGGGGCGCGTGCGGGCCTATCTGCTGGCGCGCGAAAAGGGCAATGGCGTCTATCGCGAAGCCACGCGGCCGGTACGGCTGGCGGATGGGCGCGCGGTGCTCGCGCTGACCTTCATGGTCGACGAGCGGCATGTGCAATATGCGCGCAATCTCAGCCTTGAGCATCAATTGGCCATCGTGCGCGGCGGCGTCGGCGAGTCAGGCAATAATGTGGATTATGTGCTGAACACCGCGCGGGGGTTGGCACAATTGGGCATCGAGGATCGGCAGATCATGGCGCTGGCCAAATTGTTGGCGCGGGATGTGGCGGCGGCTTAGTCGCTGGAGTTATCAAATCCACCCATCCATCATCTTCCATCCGCCAACCATCCCCACCCACCGTCTGCCCGCGGGCTTGACCCGCGGGTCACCCTCAACACGTGCCGGGTTGTGAGAGGCCCGCGGGTCGAGCCCGCGGGAAGGGGAGACAGGGAATGAAGCTTAGAAACGGCTCTACGCCGCCGAGCGCTCCTGCACCGGTTCGGCGCCTTCGAGGTCCCAGATAGTGCTCAGCCGTTCGCTGTCGGCGCTGGGGGTGACGAGGCGGAAGACGCGATCGGCGCAGTCGAGCGCCAGGCGGAAGCGCGACCGGCTTAGCGGATCGCCAACGAGATCATGGGTCGAGCCGACCCAGAGCGCATTGCCGCCCTTGGCGATGAGATAAAGATCGTTCTCCGTCATGGCGAAACGATCGAGGCTTTCGCCCGCCAGCCCATAGGAGCGGCCGGACCGGCCCATCCAGGTGACGACGCGGGCAAAGCCGGATTGCTTAAGCCGCAGTTCGCTGAATGCCATCATTTCCCATCCCCTTCCGTCCCAGAAGAAGAACAAAACTAGAACAGATCGCAATGACCGTCAAGCGGTATTTCAATTGGTATCTATATCTATGGCGGCGTTCGGCTTCGGCGTCAATATATAGTGTCAGGCGGTCGCGGTGCGGGCCTGCTTGCGGGCATTGATGGCGGCGCCCAGCTTGGCGTCGATGGGCCGGTCGAGGCCCTTGTCAATCGCGCCCAGAATGAGCTTGTCCGATTCGGTCTCGATCGCGCCCTTGAGCCGTTCGAGAAACACGTCGGGGGCGAGACCCGCTTCGATAGCGGGCAGGAATTCCACTTCGCCCAGGCCCGGCCAGATGACGAGGCTGTTGCGGCCCCAGAACAGACCGGAATTGAGCGCTACCGGCACCACCGGCACCTTGAGTTCGGCGTAAAGGCGCGCAATGCCATACTTGTAATCGGCTGGCGCCAGGGGCGCCTTGCGGGTGCCTTCTGGGAAAATCACTATGCGGCAGCCGCGTTCGACCGCGGCGTGGGCCTGGCGCATCATTTCGGGCACTGCCTGGGCGCCCTTGCGGCGGTCCACTTCGATGCAATCGAGCGAGCGGGCGGCCCAGCCGAAGAAGGGAATACGCATCAATTCCTTCTTGACGATATAGGCGGGGCGCACGGCATGCGGGAAAATGGCGAACACGTCCCAGTCGCTCTGATGCTTGGCGGCGATGATGCAGCCACCGGGGGGGATGTTTTCCAGCCCCGACACTTTTGTGCGCATGCCGACCAAGCCATGCAGCATGGCCAAATTCGAGCGACACCAGTATTTGGCGAGCTCCCAGCCGAATGTGGTGCGCCCGGCGAACAGCGCGATGGTGCCGATGGTGACGGCGACCAAAATGGTCTGCCCGATAAACAGGACATAGAACAGCGCCGAACGGATAGCCTGGACGATCATGGGTTACGTCTCTCTCGCGGCTGGGCGCCGTTGCCTGCTCATAATCAAACAATACCGGCTTGGCTAGAAGCGCAGCTCAATGTGATGCCGGCGCTAAACACCAGTTTTCTGCTGTTTGCACCTGAATGTACAGAACGTACGTGACAGGCGCTCGGTGCTAGGAGGTCTGGGCGAGGAAGCGCCGCACCGTCAGGCGGGACGTGATCGCCGTCAGCGCCGCAATCACCGGAATGACGGCGGCGATGCCGATAATGCCATCAATGCCCAGCGCGAAGCGCCCGAATAGCACGCCGACCTGCGCACTGGCCTCGCTCGACAGCATATTGCCCGCGCCGGTGCCGACGATGAAGAAGAACAGGGTCGCCGCCAGTGCACCCAACAACCCGCCTTGCAGGCCGATGGACAAAAAGCGCCCCTGGAACTCCCCGGCAATGAATTTGTTGGACGCGCCGATATAGTGCAGCACGTCGACAATTTCGCGGTTTGATGCCATGGCGCCCCGAGTGGCGAAGATGATCGCCAAGACGGTGGCGACCCCGATCAGCCCCAGCACCATCAGGCCGGAGAGCACGATGGCGCCGGCCATGGTGTTGAGCTGCTGGCGCCAGGCGGCGTGGGTGTCCAGCGACGCGCCTTTGACGGCGGTCAGGTCGCGCGTGAGCTTGGCGATATCGGCATCGACCGGATCGCCCAGTTGGACCACCACCAGTCGCGGAATTTCGATGGCGCTGAGGTCGAGGCCCGCGCCGAGCCAGGGCTCGATCAGCTTCTGACTTTCCTCGACGGTTAGCGGACGCGCCGAGGCGACGCCGGGCGTCGCTTCGGCCAAGGCCACGGCGGTGCGCAGATTGCTTTCCATCACCTCGCCCTCGACCGGCCGGATCTGGATGGTGACTTCGCGGCCCACATCGGCGGACCAGGCGATTGCGGACTTTTGCACCAGCACCACGCCGCCCAGCGTAACGGCTGAGAGGAAGCTCATGATGGTGATCATCAGCAGCAGCGTTCGGCCGGCGACGCTGCGCTCGGGCACGATCGGGGCGGCGCCGCCACGGCGCGGCAGGATGGCTTTGAGCAGCCGCAAAATCTCAAGCATGGATCACCAGCTCGCCCTTGGACAGCAGCATGCGCGGATAGGAGAACTGGTCGAGCAACGGCAATTCGTGCGTAGCGAGGATTATGGTCATGCCCAGCGTGCGGTTGAGCTCGGCGAACAGGTGCACGAGGCGGCTCGACAGGTCGGGATCGACATTGCCGGTGGGCTCGTCGGCCAACAGCACTTTTGGGCGGGCGATGACGGCGCGCGCAATGGCGGCGCGTTGTTTTTCACCACCCGATAGCAGCGAGGGCAGCGCATTCATGCGCTCGCCCAGGCCAACCCATTCGAGCAGTTCGGTGACATTGGGGCGGTATTCGGCTTCGGGCTGGCCGAGCACGCGCAGCGGTAGAGCCACGTTTTCGAACGTGGTCAGATGGTCGAGCAGGCGGAATTCCTGGAACACGATGCCGATATGGCGGCGCATCTGCAGCAAGCGGTCCTGGTCGAGATGGGTCACGTCCTCGCCGAACATGGTGACGCGGCCGCGCGACGGCTTGAGCGACAGCAGCAGCAGGCGCAGCAGGCTGGTCTTGCCGGCGCCCGAGGGACCGGTCAGGAAATGGAACGAGCCGGGCTCAATGGAAAAGCTGAGGTCCCGGAGAATTTCGGGGCCATTGCCATAGCGCAGCCCGACATCGGAAAACTCGATCAATCCGTCAGGCTCCACGCTTGCCCCCTTGCGACGCGATCGGCCGTGAGGGCGAATCAATCGTCGGCGCCATCATAACAGGCGTTGGCGCCTGATGCCGCAGGCCCAGGCCAATGGCGCGCGAATACGGTGCAAATATGGTTCGGCAGCAGGAAGATGCCGTTGATTTCAAGAGTTTTAACCCCATCGCGCTAGGCTCGTTGCAGCGTCTTTTTCCCAACTCGTCTGACCCATGATCATTACCTGTCCACATTGCCAGACGCGCTACCAGGTCACCTATGAGGCGATCGGGTCGACGGGCCGCAAGGTGCAATGCGCGCATTGCCAGCAGGCCTGGTCGCAGAAGCCGCTCGATCCCGATGCCTTTGACGATGGCGACCCGCTGGTGCGCAATGTCGCTGAGGATGCGCTGGACGACGCCATGGCCACCGAAGAACGCCGGGTAGCAGCCGAATTGGCCGCGCAAGCGGCCCGGATCGAAGCGCCGCTCGACGCCGACGACGAGGCCGAGACCAAGGACGCGCCCAAACTCGATCCGGCCCTGATCCGTAAGCGCCAGCGGGCGTTCTTGCGCCGGCAGAATGCCATGGTGGCGAAACTGCCGATGGCGCGGCTGCGCCGGGTCGCGCGCGTCGCGGGCGCTGTCGTGCTGGTGGGCCTGCTCGCCGGCGGCTATTTCGGGCGCGTGCAGGTGGTCGAGCAATTTCCCGCCATGGCCGGCGTTTATGCGGCCGTTGGGCTCCCGGTCAATGTGATCGGTCTGGAATTCGATCGTTTGAGCACCCTGCGGACCCTGCGTGAAGGCAAGGAAGTCCTCGTGGTTTCGGCGCAGATCGTGGGGCTGCAAAAGGCTCCGGTGGTGGTGCCTGCCGTGGTGGTGACGCTGATCGACGGGGCGGGCAACGGCATCTATGAATGGAGCGTCACGCCCGACGTGCGTGACATGATGGCCGGAGAACGTGCTACATTTGAAACCCAGTTGCCGCTGCCACCAGTCGATGCGGTGAGCGTGCGGCTCAGCTTTACCGGCGGTGAATCGACGCGCAGTGCGGCGCCAGTCCAGCCTGCCGGTACGGGGGGACATTGATGGCCCGAATTCTGGTTGCCGAAGACGATGACTCGGTGCGCGCCTTTGTGATCAGTGCCCTCAAGATGAAGGGGCACGAAGTGGTGGCCGCCGAAGACGGTGGGCTGGCGGCCGAAATCATGGATGCGGAGCAGGGCCGGTTCGACCTGCTGCTATCCGATATCAAGATGCCGATCATGGACGGGATTGCGCTGGCGTTGACGGTGGCGGCCAGTTTTCCGCAGGTGATCATCGTGCTGATGACCGGCTTTGCCGACCAGCGCGAACAGGCGCACGGCCTGCACGAATTGATCTACGACGTGATCGTCAAGCCATTCACGCTGGCCGACCTGTTGAGCAAGGTGGATGACGCCTTGGCGGGGCGCCCGATCGAGATCGTGTCGCAGGGCCGGCAGGCGCAGGATCCGACTTAGTCCGCGACGGGCAGGACTGTGATGGTGATCGCAGCCGCCCCTTCGGTCAGGAACCCGGCCATGGCGTGGCCTTCCTTTTCGATTTCCGCCAGGTCGCGTTTCAGCAGTTTGCGGAACGGCGTTAGGGTCAGTTGCGCTGAATCCTTGCGCCGCGCCAATGACCATTTGCCCGCGATGAAGCCATCCACCGTGAAGGTCGACGGATAGCCGTTGACCAGCGGCATGCGGGCACGCGCCAGATCGGACTGGATGCGGCGGCGATCGGCAAAGCCCAGATAGACGTTGTCATACTCGGGCAGGAAACGGGGCGGAGCCGGAGTGTCGGCATCAGGGCGCGGTGCGTTCGGCAGATCGTAGAGCATGCGGCCATCTTCGGCGGTGAGGGTGATGAGTTGCTCGCGAACCGTCTCGAAGGCCGGTGCCAGCCGGGTCAGCCCGCACCAGTGCTGCATGTCGTTGACGCTGGCCGGGCCGAAGGCACCGAGATAGCGCAGCACCAGCGCCGGCAGGGCGATGGGCTCGGCGAGGCCCTGGCCGATCCAGTTTTCGATGCGGGTCAGCAGCGGCGGACCACCATGGCCCCAGATTCGGGTGGGCGGAATCTGCACCAGCGTCTCGGCGCCTTGCACGACCTGGGCCAGCACATAGGGATCGCTCTCGGGAAACTGTTCCAGCAGGCGCTTTCCCAAGTCGCCGGCAGTCATCGGTTGCTGGTTCAAAAGCTCGATCCCAAGGGCACGCACGGCGGCGCGGTCGGCCTTGATGGCACGGGCCTTGGCGACGGAACCAAAAGTGCGGTCCAGCACCGGCTGCAGCAGCGGGCGGAGGAGGCGCATATCCTCCACGGTGTGCAGGTGCAGCGTCGTGCGCATGGTGGTGGCACGCAGGAGGGTCTTGTCGGCGATGAGGGCAGTCAGCGCCGAAGGGGTGAGGTCGGACAAGCGGTTCCACAGGGCCTGATAGGGGCCATTGGTGGTCTGTGCCTGGAGGCCGAGGAGGAAAGCCACCGCATCAGGGATCGGCATATCCACCCGCTCCAGCATCATCTGCCGGGCCAGGGTGGCACGATTGAGTTCGCGGTCGGTGATGGGTTTGATGGTCATGGTGCCTCCTCGAATCAGAGACTATGGTGCGGCAGGCGACAAGGTGTGGCAGCATCCAGCCACGCCCTCGTGGTTCGAGGGTCGCTATGCTCCCGCCTCACCATGAGGACTACTGGTAAACCGCATTCCTCAGTAGCCCTCATGGTGAGGTGCGAGTTCTTACGAGCCTCGAACCACGAGGGCGTGCCACTAAATCCAATCGGGCACGCTATCGAGCGCCAACAGGTCGGCAATCGACTTGCGTGGGCGGATGACGTGGTAGCGCGGGCCGTCGACCAGCACTTCGGGGATCAGGGCGCGCGAATTGTAGGTCGAGGCCATCACCGCTCCATAGGCGCCAGCGCTCATCACGGCGAGCAGGTCGCCCTCCTTGACGCCCGGAATGGTGCGGGCCTTGGCGAGATAGTCGCCCGTCTCGCAGACCGGGCCAACGATATCGGCAGTGATCGGCGAGAGGTTGGAATGGTTGACCGGCTGGATATCGTGATAGGCCTCGTAGAGCGTGGGCCGGATCAAATCGTTCATCGCCGCATCGACGATGACGAAATTGGTGCCGCCCTCCTTCACATATTCGACCTTGGTGACGAGGATGCCGGCATTGCCGACCAATAGCCGGCCGGGCTCGATCACCAGCTTGCAGCCCAGCGAGCCAACCTTGTCGCGGATCACCTGCGCATAGGATTCCGGCGAGGGCGGCGCGGCATCGTTCTCGTCATAGGGAATGCCGAGCCCACCGCCGACATCGACATGCTCGATCGCATGGCCATCGCCGCGAAGCTGGCCGACCAGTTCGGCCATCAATTGGAATGCATCGCCGAACGGGCCCAGATCGGTGATCTGGCTGCCGATATGCATATCGACGCCAACGGCCTTCACATTGGCGAGGCCCGCAATGCGATTATAGACCTCGCGGGCACGGGCATAGGGAATGCCGAACTTGTTCTCGGCCTTGCCGGTGGAAATCTTGGCATGGGTCTTGGCATCGACATCGGGATTGATGCGGACCGAGACGCGGGCGACCTTGCCCATCGAGCCGGCGATCATGTCGAGGCGTTCGAGCTCAGGCTCGCTTTCGACGTTGAAGCAGTGGATGCCGACTTCAAGGCCCCGGCGCATTTCGGCGACAGTCTTGGCGACGCCGGAAAACACGATCATGTCCGGCTTGATGCCGGCGGCCAAAGCGCGTTCGAGTTCCCCGCCCGACACCACATCCGCACCGGCGCCTTCGCTGGCCATCAGCTTGAGCACGGCCTGGTTGGAATTGGCCTTCATCGCATAAGCCAGCAGAGTCGGGATGCCCTCGAACGCGGCTTTGACGACGCGGACATGGCGGCGCAGCGTGGCGCTGGAATAGACGTAGAACGGAGTGCCGACTTCGGCGGCCAATTCGTTCAGGTTGACGTCTTCGGCGAACAGCGTGCCGTCGCGATGCTGGAAATGGTGGACCAAGGCGTTTCCTCAGGAATTTCCCCACCCACGATGTGACCCCGGTGCAGGCCGGGGCCCATCCTGAGATCGTGGGATTGGCGTCATCTCAGGATGGGTTCCGGCCTGCGCCGGAATGACACCGAGAGTGTTGGATGTTTCGAGCAAGACCTCTAATGCAGAGGTTGGAGAAACGGAAGCCTTAGGTTAGCCAGTGCCATAAACCGCGTCGATCCGCTTGGCGACGAGGTCCTGCAATTGCCACAGGTGCGGATCGTGGATGCCCAGGTCTTCCAGATGGCGAACGGTGGCGAACAGGTATTCGGCCATCGAGCCGCGCGAACCCACGGCGGTGGCGAGCACGTCGGCGATCTGCTCCACCGAAAGCCCCGAGACATAGCGACCGCTATTGCGATCAATGCAAAACGTCAGCGCGCGGATGCTGCGTTCGCCGCTTTGCACGGTGACCCAACGCGGCGGAAATGGCGAGGGCCGCCAGCCCATTTCGCGTTCCAGTAGCTTGACCAGATTGTCTTCCACCGCATTGGCGGGGATGCGGTAAAGCACGCCCTTGCAGGCGCCGCCGCGATCCAGCGCCAGCATCAGGCCGGGATTTTCGTCGCTGCCGCGGAAGCGATTGTTCCAACCCAGGCAGAACGCGCGGTGCCAGCCGCGCACCAGGCCCGTGCGCAATTCCACGAAGTCGCAGGCCGGCTTCCAGATCAGCGATCCATAGGCGAAGAACCAGACTTCGCTGGTTTCGGGTTCCTCCGTCATCAGGCTGGCAATGGTGGCGAGGTGATCCTCCCGCGTCGCCTGGATCATGCCGGCGGGCGGCGGGGGCATTTCGTCGGCGATGGCCGGCGGTTGCAGGAACGCGACGTGACGTTCGGTCAGCGCCATCGGGCGGCCGGGCTTAGGCATCGGGACGCACTCCCAGCCGCGCCGCATCGATACGGTCGGCAACCAGCCCCTGCAGGCGCCACAAATAGCTGTCGTGGATCCCCAGTTCTTCCAGCTTGAGCACAGTGGCATGCAGATATTCGGCCATCGAGCCCTTGAAGCCGCAGGCTTTTGCGAGCACATCGGCGGTGGCTTCGGGCGTGAGGCCGCCGATATAGCGCGGGCTGTTGCGGTCCATGGCGAAGGTTAGCGCGCAAACCGGACCGGCTTCGGTTTTCACCGTGATCCAGCGGCCCGGAAAGGCCGTGGGTACCATGCTCATCTCGCGGCGGATCAGCACGTCGAGATGTGCTCGGGCGGTGTCGGGCGCGAGGCGATGCACCACGCCCTTGCACTGGCCGCCGCGATCGATCGCCATCATCAGTCCGGGCGTCTGCTGGTTGCCGCGAAAGCGGAAATCCCAGCCCAGCGTGAACGAACGGTGCCAGCCATGCGCCAAAGCGGTGCGCTGTTCGGTGAAGGGGTAGCAGGGGTTCCAGATCAGCGAGCCATAGCCGAACACCCAGAGGTCGCCCGGCGTCGGCGCAATGGCCAGCAGCCGGTCGATCTCGGCGTCGTAATCGGCGTCTTGGGCGGGGCGAAACCCCTCCAATAGCGACGGCCCCGGATCGGGGATATCGCGATGCACATGGGCAATGTGGTCCGGGGTCAGACGCAGGCGAGTTTGCATGCACCCAACATCAGGCCGAGCAGGAAATTATTCAACCCCGCCATCGCCATGGCCGCCATGCTTCTTTTTGCCGAGCGGACGCGGTTCATGCGGCGTGCCGGTCAGCAGCGTCTTCCAGCGTGCCGCCTGGATCAGCACATTGGCTGGTGCTGTGCCGCCATAGCTCTGGCGCGCCGCGACCGAGGCCTCAACCGTCAGCACTTTGTGGATGCGCGAATCGATGCGCTGGTCGACGAACTTGAAGTCCTCGATGGTGAGGCCTTCCAGCCCGCAGCCCTTCTGCTCGGCGAGCGCAACGATCTGGCCGGTGACGTGATGGGCGTCGCGGAACGGCATATTGACCTCGCGCACCAGCCAATCGGCGATATCGGTGGCGGTGGAAAAACCGGCGCTGGCGGAGGTGCGCATCCGCTCGCGGTTGGCGGTCAGGTCCTTGACCATGCCGGTCATGGCGGCCAGTGCTAGCGACAAAGAATCCAGCGCGTCGAAGGCGACCTCCTTGTCTTCCTGCATGTCCTTGGAATAGGCCAGCGGCAGGCCCTTCATGACGATCAGCAGCGATGTCAGCGCGCCGACGATGCGGCCGACCTTGGCGCGCACCAGTTCGGCGGCGTCCGGATTGCGCTTCTGCGGCATGATCGAGGAGCCGGTGGTGAACTTGTCGCTGAGCTTGATGAAGCCGAACTGGGCCGAGGACCAGATCACCATTTCCTCGGCGAACCGGCTCAGATGCATGGAGCAGATCGAGGCGGCGGCCAGGGTTTCGAGGATGAAATCGCGGTCGGAGACGGCGTCAAGCGAATTGGCGGTCGGCCGGTCGAAGCCGAGCTTTTCGGCCGTCATATGCCGGTCAATGGGGTAGGGGGTGCCGGCCAAGGCCGCCGAGCCGAGCGGGCTTTCATTGAGCCGCGCACGGGCGTCCTGCAACCGACCGGCGTCACGGCCGAGCATTTCCACATAGGCCAGCAGATGGTGGCCAAAGGTCACCGGCTGGGCGCTTTGCAGATGGGTGAAGCCCGGCATGATGGTTTCGGCTTCGTCTTCGGCGCGGCTGACCAAAGCCAGTTGCAGGTCTTTGACCTGCACCAGCAGCGTATCGATGGTGTCGCGGACATAGAGCTTGAAATCGGTCGCCACCTGATCGTTGCGCGAGCGCGCGGTGTGGAGGCGCCCGGCGGCATCGCCGATCTTTTCGCGCAGGCGGCTTTCGACATTCATGTGAATGTCCTCAAGCGCACGCGAGAACGTGAAGGCGCCGGTCTCGATCTCGTCGAGCACCTCGGTTAGACCCGCTATGATGGCGTCGCGATCTTCCTGCGTCAGAATGCCCGTTTGCGCCAACATGGTGGCATGGGCAATCGACCCGGCGATATCCTGGCGGTACAAGCGCTGGTCGAAACCGATCGACGAATTGATTTCTTCCATGATGGCATCGGGGCCGGTGCTGAACCGTCCGCCCCACATCTTGTTGCTCATCATCTGATCCTTGGGACTTGAAATGACCGATATAAACGCGCCCCGCCCCGGAGCTTCCAACCGCATCAGGCTGCTGATCGTGCTGGGGGTTGCCGTGTTGGCGGTAGCTATAGCGGCGTGGGTTTTGCTAGGCAATGGCGCGGCGGCCAAGGAATGCCCGGTGCAGAAGGACGCGGCGCTGGATATCGACTTCGCCTCGGTGGGCGAATTGGCCGGGCTCAACCCGACCGGCGAAGGGCGCGGCTATTCAACGCTGGCGTTCAAGGACGCGACCGGCAAGCCGATGGATATCGCCGATTTCAAGGGCAAAGGGCTGCTGGTCAATTTCTGGGCAAGCTGGTGCGTACCCTGCCGCGAGGAAATGCCGGCGCTGGACGAGTTGGCCGCTAAGTACAATTCGGACGACTTTATGGTGCTGCCGATTAATCTGGATATCGGCGAGGACGGGCTGGGCAAGGCCAAGGCATTCCTTGAGGATAACAAGTTCGCCCATTTGCCGCTTTATGCCGACAACACTTTTGCGGCGTTCGACCGGCTGAAGCAGGAGGCGGTGACTGTGGGATTGCCGGCGAGTTTGATCCTAGATGCGAGCGGGTGCGAGCTGGCAGTGCTGCAAGGGCCGGCGGAGTGGAATACGCCGGATGGTTATGCGGTGATCGATGCGTTGGTGAAGTTGGTGAAGGGGTAAGGGCGGCGGCGCCTACGTTTGGGGCACAGCATAAGCAACCACCGGCCCTTCCCGCGGACTTGATCCGCGGGCCTCTCGCCGCTTGTGCCGTGTTGAGAGTGGCCCGCGGGTCAAGCCCGCGGGAAGAAAGCCAGGGTGCTCAATCGACCGAGCGGCCCCTCCGCAGAAACTTAAATCAGCCGATCCACAGCCGCACCGCTATCCACCACCGGTGCTTCGCCCTTGCCATCGGGGCTCACAGCGGCGCTTTGCGCGATCTGCTCCTGCACGGCGGTTTCCAGCTTGGCACGCAGCAATGCGACCTTGGCAAGTTCGGCGCCGGGCGGAGTGGCCAGCCGATCGACGATGCGGTTGATCATCACGGGCGGGCTGATGCCGAGTGCGTTACTCATGGCGATCAGGCGTGCTTGTCGACCCGGGTGCCCTGGCCGGTCGGCGGCGGTGCCGACTGGACGGCGTCGGCGACCAGGTTTGCCACACTCGCCTCGGCCTCAACGGCCTTCTTGAGCACCGCAGTTTGTACGTTGCCCGGCCCGACTGCGGCCCGTGACGTGGACAATTGCGTGCTGAGATCGGAATCCATTGATGCCTCCCTTTGGGAACTTCATGGCCCTAACCTAATGATGGCGCGTAAACAAAGGCTTCGGCGATAGATGCAATTGCAATCAATCGCCTTTTTTTAGGTCGCCATAGTTACCGGGCACCCAGAGCACATCCTTTTCGCCATTGTTATTGGCGACGCGCCCGAGCACGAACAGCAGGTCCGACAGGCGATTGAGGTAGCGGATCGCCTCGGGGCTGACATCGGGTTCGACGCTGGCCAGTTCCACCACGATGCGCTCGGCGCGGCGGGTGACGGTGCGCGCCACATGCAGCGCCGACGCCAGGGGCGTGCCGCCGGGCAGCACGAAGCTCTTGAGGGGGGTCAGGGCCTCGTTGAAATGATCGATCTGGGTTTCGATCCACAGCGTCTGGACGGCGGTGACCCGGAGTGACTTGGGGGCATCTGGATCGTCCTCGCCGGGCGTGGCAAGGTCGGAGCCGACATCGAACAGGTCGTTCTGGATACGGCCCAGCATCATGTCGATCTTGGGCATCGAGCCGGTACCGAGCCGGGCCTGGCCGATGCAGGCGTTGGCCTCGTCCACGGTGCCATAAGCCTCGACGCGCAGATCGAACTTTTGGCGGCGCGGCCCACGGACCAGGCCGGTGGTGCCGTCGTCGCCGGTGCGGGTGTAAATCCGATTGAGTTTTACCATCTAGAGCGTCCTTGCCGATTTCATCGGCAACGCCGATCTAGCTGTCTGTTTGAGCATGATCTGATCCAAAAACCGTGTCCCACTTTTTGGGATCATGCTTTTAGTGTTTTGGTCCGCCAAAGAAGAACAATGCGCCAAGCAGCAGCACGAGGGCCACGGCCTGGGCGATAACGCGCAGGCGCATCAGGCGCTGGCTGGTATTGCTGGAGCCGCCCTTGGCCATGTTCCACAGTCCCATGCCCAAAACGCCCACGACGAAGAGTAGCACGATGGCGATTAGGATATTGACTGCGGTTTCCATGATGTCCTGCCTGGGTGCGGGCTAAGGCCCTAGTCGATTGGCGCGTTGATATAGCCAATCAGCCCCTCCGCCAATGCGTCATAAATGGCACGAATCCGGTGGCTGGTGAACAGTTCCTTATGGGTCGTCAACCAGACTTGAAGCGGCGGGATGGCAAGATCGAAGCCCAGGGCCACCATGCCGGGCGTACGGTCGATCAGGGATTTCTGGGCGAAGCCAATGCCCAGCCCGGCGCGCAGCAGTTCCCACATCTGGGTCTGGCTATCGGTGCGCAGCACGAACTGGTCGCGCCGCAATGGGAGGCCGATGTGGTTGGCGTGGGAAATGATCAGGTCGGAGCGATCGAAGCCGATCATGTCGTGGTCATAAAGCTCGCTCGGTTTGGTCGGTATGCCGCGCCGGGCCAGGTAGTTCTCATGGGCGCAGGTGAGCACCGGAATTTCGCCGAGCTTTTTGGCCACCAGTTCCAATTGCGTCGGGCGGAACATGCGGATGGCGATATCGGCTTCGCGCAGTAGCAGGTTTTCGGCGGCGTCCGAGGGCACCGTCTCCACGGCGATTGCCGGATAGCGCTCGCGGATCGGCAGCAGCAGCGTCGGCAGCACGTAATTTGACACCACGGTGCTGGCGGTGATGCGCACGGTGCCGGAGAATTCGGCCTGGGCGCTTTCGGCCAGGATTGCCGCCTGCGCCAAAGCGGTTTCGGCAGCGGCGACAGGTTCGTAAAGGCGCAAGGCGGCCGGGTTGGCCTTGAGGCCGCTCAGGGTGCGTTCGAACAGGGAAAGGTCGAGCGCTTGCTCCAGCGCTTCGATATGGCGGCCCAGCGTCGGTTGCGACAGGCCTAGTTCGCGGGCGGCAGCGGAGAGGGAGCCATGCTTGACCACGGCGGAGAAGCTGCGCCACAGCGACCAGTCGGGCTCTCTATTCATTTTTGAAGGCCGATCAAACGAAAACAGCGAATGGTTCGACATTAATGCATGCCCTATCTCTCGTCCATCAACACAGGAGATCAAGATGAGCAAGGGCAAGGTTACGGTTCTGGGGATCAACGGCCATATCGGCCATCACGCGGCGCAGGCTTTCCAGCAAGCTGGCTGGGAAGTGACAGCTTTCGGCCGCACCAATCGCAAGCCGATAGCGGGGATAAAGTTCGTCGCCGGTGACGCCGCCGATCTCGGCGCGCTCAAGGCGGTGGTTGCCGATGCCGATATCGTCGTCAATGCGCTGAACCTGCCCTATGACAAATGGGACAAGGGCCGGGCCGAAGCGCAGCTTGCTACGGTGATCGAGGCCATGGGGAGCAGTGGCAAGACCATGATGTATCCCGGCAATGTCTACAATTTCGCCGCTACTGACCGGCGCATGGCGCCCTCGACGCCGCAGCGCCCCCAGACACCGCGTGGCGAAATTCGGGTGCGGCAGGAGACCATGCTGTCCGATGCCGCCAAGGCGGGCAAATTCCAGGTCATCATCATCCGTGCGGGGGATTTTTATGGCCCGAATAATAGCGGCGACTGGTTCGACCAGGCCTTGATGCTGGATATCGGCAAGGGCAAGATCCACCACATGGCCGAGCTGAATATGGCGCATGCCTGGGCCTATCTGCCGGATCTGGGCGAGGCTTTTGCGAAGGTGGGGGATATCCGCAATAGTCTGGGCGCATTCGAGAATTTCCACTTCGCCGGTAATTACGTCACCCATGGCCAGTTGATGGCAGCAATCCAGCATGCTGCCCCTATTCCGCTCAAGATTACCCCGGTGCCATGGCTGATCATGCAGGCGATGGGGCTGGCCATGCCAGTAATCCGCGAGGTGCTGAAGATGCGCTACCTGTGGAACAATCCGATGGAACTGGTCGATCCGCGGCTGGACGCCATCCTGGGCCCCGACTTCGGAACGCCGTTCGAGGATGCCGTGGCGGCAGCGGCGCAGCAGTTTTTCGTGAGCAAGAAGGCGGCCGCCTAAAAACCCAGGTCGCGCCGGATGTCCTGTGGCGTCCGGCCGGCCTCGCGCAAATCCAGCAAGCTCGGCGATCCCCTGGATTTGCTGAGCTTCTTGCCGTCCTCGCCCAGCAGGAGCCGATGGAAGGCATAGATCGGCGAGGGCAGGCCGAGCAGGAATTGCAATAGCACGTGGATGTCGGTCGCCGCCTCCATGTCGCGGCCGCGGGTGACGTGGGTGATGCCCTGCGCCGCATCGTCGACCACGACACTGAGGTGATAGCTGGTGGGCGTATCCTTGCGTTGCAGCACCACATCGCCCCACCGCTCGGGCCTCGTGTAGCGGATTTGCGGGCGGTCGCGCATGGTGGGCCCGACAAGGGTGAAGGTCAGCGGACCCGTCAGTGCCAGGGCGCGTTGCAGGTCGAGCCGATATTGCACGGGCTCGCCGCGGTCGAGCCGGGCCGCGATGTCGGCGGCGCTCAAATGGCGACAAGTGCCGGCATAAAGCGGCGCGCCATCCGGGTCGGTGCCAGTGGCGTGGAGGGCAATCTCGGTGCGGGAGCAGAAGCAGGGATAAAGCAGGCCCATGGCCCGAAGTTTGTCGGCTGCCTCCGCATAGGCAGGGAAGCGCTCCGATTGGCGCCAGACCGGTTCGGGCCAGTGCAGGCCCAGCCAATGCAGGTCATCGAAAACGGCTTGGGTAAATTCGGGTTTACTTCGCGCGAGGTCGATGTCTTCGATGCGCAATAAAGCTTTGCCACCGAGCTGGGCTGCCGCCTGCCAGGTGAACAGCGCCGAAAAGGCGTGGCCCAGATGCAGCAGGCCGTTGGGGCTTGGTGCAAAGCGCAGAATGGGTTTAACCGACACTCGATGATCCTTTGGGCATTGCTAGCATGAACAATCTGCCGCCGTCACCGCGCCTCGATAGTGCCGAGGCGATCGATTGGCATCTGGATCGGCTGGTCGCGCTCGACCCGCGATTGGCCGCCGTCCGCGCCCTCACTGGCACGCCGGAGCCCCGGATCAACCCTGTGGGATTTCCGGGGATCGCCAAGATCGTCGTCGGCCAGCAGGTTTCGGTGGCCAGCGCGCGGGCGATCTGGGGTCGGTTCGAACTGTTGGACGGCGCGTTGGATCCGGTTCGTTACCTCGGCCTGGAGGAGGCCCAGGTCCGGGCCGTTGGATTTTCCGCGGGAAAGTTCCGTACCTTGCGGGTGATCGCTGAGGCTATGGTGGCGGGCGAGCTGGACTTTGATCATCTGGAGACGTTGCCGGCCGAGGCGGCCGTCGCTTATCTGGTGGCCCATAAGGGCATCGGGCCGTGGACGGCGGAGGTATACCTGATGTTTTGCGCGGGGCACCCCGACGTGTTCCCCGCCGGGGACCTGGCGCTGCTCAAGGCCGTGCAGAGTGGTTTGGGACTGGACGAACGACCGACGATCAAGCAGATGGTGGAACTGGCCAGGCTCTGGGCGCCACACCGCTCCGCGGCGGCCCTGCTGTTCTGGCGGCTCTTCGCGGTGATGCGCGACAAGGAAGGAATTCTGCCGTGATCCCAAGATTGTCCGGCCCCATGCTGGCGCCTCTGTCGGGGAGCGCCCCCAAGCAACTCGTCGTGCTGCTGCATGGCTATGGCTCCAATGGCGACGACCTGATCGGGCTGGCGCCAAGCTGGCAGCCGATCCTGCCGGACGCGCTGTTTGTCTCGCCCAATGCGCATGAAGGTCTGCCGGGCTATCCGGCCGGGTTTCAGTGGTTCGCCATCGATTTTGACAGCGACCGGGTTTCGGGCCGGCAACGGGGCCTTGAAGCCGCGGCGCCCGTGCTGGTGCAATTCCTGCAGGATGCATGGGCGCAGACCGGACTTGGAGCCAGGGACACAGTCCTGGCTGGGTTCAGCCAGGGCGCGATGATGGCGCTGCATGTCGGGCTGTCGCTGCCCGAGCCGCTGATGGGCGTCGTCGCCTTTTCGGGCGCGTTCGTGCCGCCGCCGGGATTTGGCGGGCCAGATTTGCCCAAGCCGCCGGTCTGCATCGTGCATGGCGACATGGACCAGGTGGTCGATCCGGCGCTCGGGGATGAGGCCAATGCGGCGCTGGTCGCGGCGGGCTATGACGTGCGCTACCATGTGTCGCGCGGTGTCGGGCACGGCATTTCGCCAGACGGGTTGGGCTTTGCCAGCGATTTCCTGGCCGCCGTCGCAGCACCCAGCTAGATATTCATAATCGTTAACATCCCCGCTTCACAGGCCTGACACAATGGGCCTAGTATAAGGGGCTATGGACTTACTCGATTCCCGTTCCGGGAGACTCAAGTGACCATCCACGTGTCGCCTGAGGCCTGTCCCGCGCTTGTGTTGAACGCCGATTTTCGGCCGCTCAGCTATTATCCGTTATCGCTCTGGTCTTGGCAGGACGCGATCAAGGCAGTGTGCCTGGATCGGGTGAATATCGTGTCGCAATATGACACGGTGATCCACAGCCCCAGCTTCGAAATGCGACTGCCCAGCGTGGTGTCGCTCAAGGATTATGTGAAGCCGGCGCGTCATCCCGCCTTCACCCGCTTCAACGTGTTCCTGCGCGATCGCTTCGTCTGCCAATATTGCGGCGCCAAGGACGACCTGACGTTCGACCATGTTATTCCGCGCTCCAAGGGCGGGCGGACGACCTGGGAAAACGTGGTGGCCGCCTGCGCGCCGTGCAATCTGCGCAAGGCCAACCGCATGCCTTGGGAAATCAAGATGTTCCCACGACAGGCGCCGTATCACCCGACGGTGCATGACCTGCACAATAACGGCCGCGCCTTCCCCCCCAACCATCTGCACCAGAGTTGGCTGGATTATCTGTACTGGGATATCGAGCTTGAGGAATAGCTTGCTGATGGACCGACCAATAACTATTATTGGTCGGTGCAAAGTGGAGCTATGTCATGGCGATCAGTGCTGAGCTGGGCGAAAATCTCGAAAAGGTCGTGAGTGACCTGGTGGAAAACGGTCGCTACAATTCCAAGAGTGAGGTTCTGCGCGAAGGCGTTCGTCTCGTGCAGGAACGCGAGGCACGGCTACGCGATCTGGACACGAGCATCATGCTGGCTATCGCGGAGGCCGACGCCAACGGCTGGTTGTCCGAGGAAGAGGTCTTTGCGGAACTTGAGGCGCGCTACGCTGATGGCAGCGATTAATGCGCGTCCTTTATACGCCGGCCTCGCTGCGTGATCTGAAGTCGATCGGTGACTTCATCGCTCGCGACAACAGCAAGCGCGCAAAAAGCTTCGTCGCGGAGTTGCGCACCTCATGCCGCTCGTTGCTATCGGACAGCCAGCGCTACCCGCTTCAGGAGCGATGGCACGGCATTCGGCGAATGCCGGTCGGGAACTATCTCGTGCTCTATCGTGTGCTGGACAATGCGGTGCAAATCGTCCGCGTGCTCCACAGTGCCAGAGACGTGGATGACCTCACGCTCTAGGACTAGTTTACGCGCGGGCGCGCCGACCCTTGCGGCTGGCTTGGGCTCCGATCGAGAGCAGCAGCAGCGCGACTGTCGCGACCATCACCAGGGCGTTGTAGCCGGCCAGTGAAATGCCGAGGAAGCGGAACTGCACGACGTCGCAAGGGACGACGCGGGCGGAATTCAGGTCGCTGAGGGCATCGAAGCTGATCTCGCCGATGCCGGTGCCGGTGCAGGCGGTGGGGCCGGGCCAGAAGCCCCATTCGACGCCTGCGTGATAGGCGCCCATATAGGCGCCCCAAGCGAAGATCGCGGTGGCTATGGCCATGGCCAGATACCAGACTACCAGCGGCAGGCGGTTCCAGGTGATCAGGATGACTAGGAGGACCGGCAGCCCCCAGTAATAGGCCATGCGCTGTTCGAGGCAGAGTTCGCAAGGCACCAGGCCGCCAAACAATTGCGAGCCCCAGGCCCCCGCAATAGCGAGAAGGGCCAGCACGAAGGCGAGACCCGCGGCCTTCTTGTCGAGGGGAGCGTAGAAAGCTGAGGCCATGAATGAATATCCGGATGACGCTGGGACTGAGGCTGGATAGCGGCAGACGATGGCAATATCCAGATGGCTACGGCGATGTGATCAATCGCCCGGCAGCGCGATGCCCAAAGCCTGGCGCAAGGCGATGGCATTTTGAGGCGCGTGCAGTTTGTCCTCGTGGACGAAATAGGCGAACACGTCCCGACCCGCTCTGTCCCATTGACCAGCCTGGCTGGACCAATCGGCGATATCGGCTTGGGTATATCCGGCGGCGTCGGGACGAGCCGGACCCTGCAGGCGGCAATAGGCGAAATCGGCGGTGAGGACGCGCGATGGCTGCTCGACCGTATCGGCAATGACCGAGGCGACATTGTGGGCGGTCAGCAGGTCGCGTACTTCGGGCAGATCGAAGCTGGCATTGCGCAGTTCGATGGCGTGGCGGATCGGCCCGACATTGTCGGCGGTTAGGAACGGCGGCGATTTCAGTCGCGCATCGGCCTTGCCGGCGAGCGCCAGATAGGCGGCGACCGATTTGGGCAACAGGCCGAGGAACGTTTCCAGCACGGCCCGGTCATAGCTGACATTGGGCGGCAATTGCCAGACAAAGGGGCCAAGCTTGGCGCCGAGCGCCAGGGGTCCCGAGGCGAAGAAATTGGCGAGTTCGATTTCGCAGTTCTTGAGCCGCTTGATATGGGTGACCAGTTGCGGGCCCTTGATCGAGAACACGAAACCATCCCGCGCTTCGCCAGCCCATTTGGCAAAGCTCTCGGGCTTCTGGTTGGCGCGGAAGGTGGCGTTAATCTCGATGCTGCCGAGGCGGGAGCTGGAGTAAGCCAGCTCTTTTTTCTGCACCAGGCCATCGGGATAGAAGGTGCCGCGCCAAGGCTCGAACACCCATCCGGCCGTTCCGGTCCTGATCGTCATGGCTTGCCCCCGTGCTGGCGGAATCATTGTGCCCAACAGGTTCTAGCCCTGTTTGCGTTCAAGGCAAAATCAGAGGCTGATTCGCGCGCCGTAGAGCCGCATCAAAGGCGAACGGCTTGGCCCGTGCGGATGCTTTCGTCGGCGGCAAGGCAGATGCGCAGGGACGCCACGGCGTCGTCCATGTGGCGGGTGAGGTCGTAATCCTGCGTCACCGCTTGATAGACGAAATCCTGCTCGCGGTCGCACAATTGCTGGTGGCCTGGCTCGTCATGCATATCGAGCCACTCATCTTGCCGCGTCAGCTTGCCCTCTGCGTCGGTTTCGGCGTGATGCACCAGCAGGCGTGACGTCTGGGTATGCGCATTGATGTCGGCCGAGCCCGTCCCGCCGTCCATCACGATGGAAACCGAGCCGCCCGGCGACATCACGTCCTTCACGAAATAGGCAGTCTCCGACATCATCGGACCCCAGCCAGCCTCATACCAGCCCAGGCTGCCATCATCGAACAGCACCTGGAAGTGGCCGTAATTGTACATGCCCGTGGGTAGCCCCTTGGCCATGTTCAGGCCCATGCCGCGCACTTCGACGGGCTTGGCGTCCGTGATCTGGCACATCACGTCGACATAGTGCACGCCGCAATCGACGATTGGCGAGGTCGTCTGCATGATCTGGCGATGAATGTCCCAGGCCGCCCCGCTGGACTGCTGGTTGAGGTTCATGCGGAACACGTAAGGGCCACCCAGCCCGCGCGCTTCGGCGATCAGCCGCATCCAGGATGGATGGTGGCGTAGGATATAGCCGACTACCAGCTTGCGCCCATTGGCCTTGGCGGCGGCAACGACGCGCTCGGCATCGTGCACATTGGCCGCCAGCGGCTTTTCCACGAACACATGCGCGCCACTCTCCAACGCCGCGACCGCATAATCGGCATGGGTATCGGTATGGGTGGCGATCGACACCACGTCGGGCGAAAACTCCGCCAGCGCCGCCGCATAATCCTGCCGGAGCGGATAACCGGTCAGCTCATCGGGCAGGGGCCGTGCCGAACGGTTGACCAGCCCGACGATCTCGAAGCCCGGATGGGTGTGATAGGCAATCGCATGGCTGCGCCCCATCTGGCCAAGGCCGACGACGAGCACTTTCAACTTTTGATCCGACATTTGCAGGTCCCGGCTATTTGAGGGGAGGTGAGCGGCCCTTAGGCCGCTACGCGCTTTTCGCTGGCTATCTGGCGGGCGCCGAAGGTGGCGAGTGCCACCGAGTACAGCGTCGGATTGGTCGCTGTCATTGTCGGAATGACGCCATTGCCGGCGACGTAGAGGTTGTCGAACCCCCAGACGCGGCTATTGCGGTCGCAGACGCTGGTGCCGTCGTCGGTTTCGCCCATGCGCATGGTGCCCTGGTAGTGCAGCGAGCTGCCGACCGGCTGCACGATGGTGGCAAAGCCCGGCGCCGGGCGACCGATGATCTCGGCGATGCTGCGCGCCGTGGCCTTGGCATATTCCTGGCGCGCCTTGTCGTCCTCGGAGGCGCGCCACTGGATGGAAATCGACGGCAGGCCCATCCAGTCGCGCTTGGTGTCGTCGAACAGCACGCGATTGTCGGGGTTGAGATCGGACGGACAGAAAACCCCCATGCCTACAGCCTGGCCGGTCAGGCCGTCGGGGCGGGTCATGCTGGTGAGGTTCGTCGGGTGGATGGTGACGGTGAAGGGGAAATCGTTGGTCGGCGGAATCCAGCTCATTGCCCGCATTGGCACCTCGTTCTGCATCTCGGCCATTTGCGAGATGATGAAGTGGTCGTTCAGGTAGCGGCCCAGCGCCGCCGGGCGGATACCGGAGGCATGCAGGAGCTGCGGAGAATGCAGCGCGTCGCAGGCGACGATGACGGTGCCGGCAGTAACGAACCAGGTTTCGTCCTCACCCGGCTTGCAGAGTTCGACGCCGGTAACCTTGCTGCCTTCATAGACAATGCGGCGGCAGGCGGTTTCCGCCAAAATCTGGAAACTATCGGCCGGTTCGTCGACCATTGGCCCCAGCACCACGTCCGTGCCGTGGTAGCGCAGCCCATTGGGACCGGGCGTTGCCGCCAGCGGCATGGGTTGCACGAAGCGGTCAGGCGAACGGCCCAGGTTGAACGTCGCGCCCAGCTTTTCCCGCATGGCAATGGCGGTCTGATCGTTGGGGTGCGGGTTCGTGTTGGTGCCCAGCAGGCCCTGGGCGACGATGATGGCAGCGGCCAGCTCGGCCGCCGGGATAAACGGCACGCGCTCCACCTGCGACGGGGTCGGGGTTCCGGTGGACCATTTGGTGCCCATGCCGCCCACATTGGCCGCCGAAAAGCCGGCAAACAGGTTCTCGACCGGGTCCGCCTCATTGGCGATGAACAGGCCGGAGCGGCGCAAATAGGACGCATCGAAGCCGCCGGAGCGGCGTGCTTCCCACTCCTCCTTGCTCATCGGGGTGCGCGGCGTACGATCGCCGCCCTGGGCCTGCATTTCGAGCGCGGCGCGCTCCTTAAGGTCCGCAATATTGTCCAGATGTGCGCCGGTCTGCGGTAGGATTTGCGGGCCGGCCTCAACCATCAGGATGCGCGCCTCGGGCCAATCGCGCCGGATAATCCGCGCATAGGCGGAACCGGTCGGGCCGCTCCCCACGATGACGACATCTGTGGATTCTTGACGCATCGGCCGGCCCTCATCCCGTTTTTGAACTGGTATGGAAATGGTATTAATGGTACTTTATTGGTACGTAAAGTGCACAATTAACGCCATGCGAGCAGCGGACGTTAAGCCCCACCGGAGCGCCTTCATGAAACTCGGCCTGTCGTCCTATAGCTTCCGCCCACTGCTGGCCAATGGTGCTATGCAGATCGAAGATATGTTCGCTTGGCTGAACGCCAACGAGGCCGAACATCTGGAAATCTCGACGTTCTCGTTTGCCAAGCCGGGCACCGAAGCTGGCTATGATTTGACAAGTGAAACGGAAATTTTGCAGCGCATCACGGCGGCTTCAAATAACACCGGCATTCCAATCTCCGGCATCTGCCTGGGCGCCAAGTTCGTCTTTGTCGATGATACTGAGCGGCGGGCACAAATCGAGATGGTGAAACGCCATGTCGAGATGTGCAATCGCATGGAAATCGGCCTGCTGCGACATGATGTCGTGCTGTGGGCGCACCGGCAGACCCAAACCGCCGAGTTCGAAAATGCCTTGCCGGCAATCGCCGATGCCTGCCACGAGATTGCCAGTTTCGCCGCCACCCAGGGCGTGATCACCAGCGTCGAGGATCACGGCTACTTCGTGAACGGCAGCGACCGCATCAAGCGCCTTCTGCACGCCGTCAACCTGCCCAATTTCAAGTTCACCCTGGATGTGGGCAATTTCCTCTGCGTCGATGAAGACGCCGTGGTGGCGACGAAAGCCAGCTTGGGCGACGCCAGCTTCGTCCACCTCAAGGATTTCTACGTTCGCCGCACCGCGCCGGGTCCGGGCTGGCTCGAAACGCTCGGCGGCCAGTTCATCCGCGGATCGGTGTTCGGCTTCGGCGATCTCGAAACCAAAATGATCCTCGAGGCGGTGGTCGCGTCCGGCTATGACGGCTTCGTCTCGCTCGAATATGAGGGCAACGAGCCGACCTTGTTTGGCTGTGAAACCGGGCTTGGCAATATCCGGCGCATGTTCTCGGAAATCCGCGGCGCTTAGAGCGCTGCAATCCGGTCGGCGCCGTCCTTGAGGGCCTTGAGCCGGTGGCGATCGCCGCCGGGCATTTCGATCGAACCCCAGCCGGAATAACCCGAGGTGAGCAGCGCGCTGTTGACTGTCGCCCAGTCGCAGTCGCCTTCGCCCAGTTCGACCTCGAAGCCTTTCCAGGGACCCTCGGCATTCATGCGGGTCAGGCTGAATTCCTTGATGTCGACCTTGAGAATGCGCTTGCCGAGCGCCTCGGTCCAATGGGCCGGCCGGCCATAGCGCAGCACATTGCCGACGTCGAAATACCAGCCGACGCGGGCGCCGCCCAACTCGTCGACAAACCGGGCGGCTTCGAGCGGGCTGAGCAGAAAGTCGTTCCAGACATTTTCTATGGCGATGGACACGCCCGTGGTCTCGGCGTGGTCCAGCACCTTGCGCAGCTCCGCTTGGGCCAACGCATAGGCCTGGCTGTAACTGGTCTGGGCGTTGACCACCCCCGGCACCACCAGCACCGTGCTGGCTCCATATTCGCGCGCATTATCGAGTGCAGTGCGGATCGCTTCGACGCCAATCTGGCGCACAGACGCATCCGGATCGGTCAGCGGCGCCTTCCAATGCATCGAGTTGATTACGCCCGGAATAGCGAGCCCGCTGCGGTCCCGCGCCGCCACCACTTCACCCAGCGGCAGCTCATTGGGCGCATCGAGTTCCACACCATCGAAACCCAGATCGGCCAGCAGCAGGAACTTGTCGAGAATCGACAGCGTCGGTTCCTCGATCATGCTCCATTTGAGGCTGAGCTTGGTGAAGGCGCGCGTCGGTTCGTTCAACGAATTCATGGTCATGCCGGAGTGTGGCATCCCATCCGCTGCGTTGGCAAGCGGTCGCGCCAAACTCAAATTTGCGGCGAGACTCAGTTGCGAAATTCGATGCTGCGTCAGCTATCGCCCTTTGTCGCGGGGTACATAGCGCAGGAAGATCATGCCTGAGGGGAACCTGCGTTCTTCCATGAGATCGAGGTCCAGCCGCGCAGCTAAATCCTTGAACACTGGATTGCCCGCGCCGAGGACCACCGGCACGGAGTAGAGCGCGTATTCGTCTACCAACCCCGCCTTGATGGCGTGCGCAGCCAGCGTCGGACCGGCGACCGAGATGTCCTTGGTCGATGCCGCCTTGAGCTGCCGGATTTCCTCCGGCCGGAACTCGCGTACGAGCTGCGTGTTGCCGCTCGACACCCGTTCCAGCGTCGAGGAGATCACCAGCTTGTCGTACCCCTTCCAGATACGGGCAAATTCATCCGCGCGTTCGGATGATCCATCCTTTTGCTCCTCGTAGGTCTCCCAGTAGACCATTTCTTCGTACATGCGCCGGCCGTAGATCTCGGTGCCGAGCTTGCGGCTCTCATCGTTGATGAACGCAAGGACTTCCTCTTCGAAATAGCTCGACGCATCGGCGAGGTAGCCGTCGAGCGACATCATCATTCCATATGTCAGCTTGCCCATTTTTCTCTCCCTTGATCAGTTTGGAATTGCGTCTTCGAGCATGGCGGTAAGCTCGTCCGGCGCGTCGATCGGCACGTCGTGGCCCGACGCGATCTCCCTGACGGTCCATGTCGGATCGGACCTGAACCGGTTCGCCGTCTCCTCAAAACCTCCATGCTTGGCCACGATGAAAGTCTTGTTGGCGATCCGCTGAAAGGCATCGGTGATCCGCAGCTTCTGCGTGATCGTCGCCGTCGGCTGCGGTGTCGACTTGCTGTCCACCCAGAGCCGATCCGCGTCGTTTTTGTACTCGCCCGGCGCGCTCGGCGGCGCCTCTGTCAGCAATCCCTCCAGTTCCCAGCCGGGTGCCAGATCGGCGAACGACTGGCCATCGGCGAGGACCAGGGCCTCGATGAAAACGAACGAGGCGATCCGGTCCGCCACCTGCTCGGCGACGCCCATGGCGACGATCCCGCCATAGGAATGGCCGACGAGGACGATGCCGTGCAGGTCCTTCCAGGTGATCTCGTTGACGATATCGGCGATGTGCGTGTCGAGGTTCACCTCCGACCCGGCAAGGTGCGATCGCTCGCACAGGCCGGTGAGGGTTGGGACCAGCATCCGGTGCCCATGCGCCTGCAGCCGATCGACGACACGCTGCCACGACCAACCGCCGGTCCAGGCGCCGTGAGCGACGACGAAAGTGCCTCTTGGATTATTGGCATTCATCTCATCCTCCAACACTGATTGCATTATGCAACCAGTTGCAGGTTAGGATCACTGGTGCCATAATGCAACCAGTTTTTGGAGCCGCCAAATGACTGATGATCACCGCTCGGGCTGCCCGATCAATCTCTCGCTTGAGGTGTTCGGCGACAAATGGAGCCTGCTCATCTTGCGCGACATGATCTTTGGTGGCCGCCGCCATTTCCGCGAACTGCTGCTCGGATCGCAGGAGGGCATCTCCTCCAACATCCTGGCGGACCGGCTAAAATCACTGATGGCGCTCGACATGCTGACGCGGGCCGATGACCCTACGCACAAGCAGAAGGGTATCTACAGTCTCACTGAAATGGCTATCGAGCTGGTGCCGATCATGGCCCACCTTGGCGCCTGGGGCAGCAAGTGGCTGCCGGTCAGCGAGGAGCTCAGCATCCGCGCCATCCTGCTCGAAGAGGGCGGCCCGCCCATGTGGGTGCAGTTCATGTCCGAGTTGCGCGCCGAACAGCTCGGCGCATTGCTGCCGCCGGGGCAGGGACCGTCTGTCCGGGCCCAGTTGCAGGCTGGCTACCAGGCAGTCATGGCCAGAAAGGCTCAGTTGGCGCTTTGATGACCTACACCGCTTTACGCGCCGATGCGCTTTCCCGAGGTTTTGTCGAAGACGTGCGCACGGCTGACGTCCGGGCGGACATGGAACGTGCCATTGAGGGTAATGTCGGGACGATCGCGGAAGACGCCAGTGAGCAATTGTTTGCCGACGCGCAGCTGGACGTGGGTGTCGGCACCAGTGGGCTCGATAATGATTGCCTCGGCGGGTAGCCCGGCGGGATCGAGATAGATGTGTTCGGGGCGAATACCGAGTTGAACTGGTGTTCCGGCTTTCACATTGACGTTCGACGGCAGTGGCCAAATGGCCCCATCATCGGCTTGCAGCACGAGCTGATTGTTCTGGGTTTGCACGACGCCATCGATAAGGTTCATCGAAGGCGAGCCGATGAACGAGGCGACGAAGCTGTTGGCCGGCGTGTCGTAGATTTCGAGCGGCGTGCCCATTTGTTCGATTACCCCGGCGCGCATCACGACGATCCGGTCGCCCATGGTCATGGCTTCCATCTGGTCATGGGTCACATAGATCATCGTCGCGCCGAGCCGCTGGTGCAGCGCCTTGATCTCGCCGCGCATCTGCACGCGCAGCTTGGCGTCGAGATTGCTGAGCGGCTCGTCGAACAGGAACACCGCCGGATTGCGCACGATGGCGCGGCCCATGGCAACACGCTGGCGCTGCCCGCCGGAGAGCTGGCGCGGATAGCGATCGAGAAGCGCCGACAGATCGAGAATCTCGGCAGCGCGATTGACCATCTGCTCGATCTCGTCCTTGCTGCGCCGCGCCAGCTTGAGCGAAAACGCCATATTGGCGCGCACCGTCATGTGCGGATAAAGCGCGTAGCTCTGGAACACCATGGCGATGTCGCGCTCCTTGGGTTCGAGGTCGTTGACCACCCGATCTCCGATTTCGATGTCGCCGTCGCTGATGCTTTCAAGGCCGGCGATCATGCGCAGCAGCGTGGACTTGCCGCAGCCGGACGGGCCGACCAGGACGACGAATTCGCCATCCGCGACGGTTGCGGAAACGCCGTGCAGAACTTCGAGCTGGCCGTAGTTCTTGACGACATCGGTGATTGTTACATTGGCCATTTCGGGTCCCCTGCGAGGTTTTTGTCGGACGATCGCCTAGCGACCGCCCATGCCGGCGTTCAGCGAAATGCTGTTGTAGATGAGCTTTTGCAGCACGACGGCGAGGATGACGCCCGGGATCATCGAGAGCGTCGCGCCGGCCATGATGTAGTTCCAGGCCGTGGTCTGCTGCGTCTGGAACAGGGTCAGGCCAACCGGCAGCGTCGCATTGTCGGCGCCGGTCATGACGATCAGCGGCCACAGGAAGTTGTTCCACTGCGCGATAAAGGTGAACAGCGACAAGAGGCCAATGGCCGGCATGGATAGCGGGATGATGATGCTGACCAGGATGCGCAGCCGCGATGCCCCGTCGATCCTCGCCGCCTCTTCCAGCTCCAGCGGGATGGACAGGAAGAACTGGCGCAGCAGGAACGAACCAAACGTGCCGAACGCCACCGGCAAGATGACGCCCTGGAAGGTGTTGATCATCCCCAACTTGTTGACGATCAGGAACAACGGGATAATCAGCATGATGCTCGGCACCATCAACGTGGCAAGATACGCCATCAGCAGTTTATCGCGACCGGGAAACTTCAGCCGCGCAAAGGCGTAGCCCGACAGGCACGATACCAGCACGGTAATCACCGTCACGCTGACCGAAATGACCACGCTGTTGATGAAGAACCGGCCGAACGGCAGCGTCGTCCAGGCTTTGGCGAAGTTATCCCACTCGAACACGTTGGGGAGGATACGAACCGGAATCGCCAGCACTTCGGCATTGCTGCGCACCGCGTTGGACACCATCCAGAAGAACGGGAACAGGAACAGTAGCGCCACCAGCGCCAGCGCGCCGTGATTGAGAATATCGAGCGCCAGCGTGCGGCGGGCATTAGCCTTTGCCTTGGTTCTAGTTGTCATAATGCACCCACTTGCGCTGGAGCCAGAACTGGAACGCGGTGAGTGCCATGATCATGGCGAACATGACCCAGGCAATGGACGAGGCGTAGCCCATCTGGAAATTCTGAAAACCCTTCTGGAAGATCGAATAACCCAGCGTCGCCGTAGCCGAGCCCGGTCCGCCGCGTGTCATGACGTAGATCTGGTCGAACACCTGCAGCGAGGTAATCGCCGTCATCACCGTGCCGAAGAACAGCGTCGGCGAGATCAGCGGCAGCCGGATTTTCCAGAACCGGTCCCAGGCCGAAGCGCCATCGATACGGGCGGCTTCCAGATAGTTTGCCGGCACCATGTCGAGCGCGGCGTTGAACAGCACCGTATTGTAGCCGACCCCGGCCCAGAGCGAGACGATGATCACCGCCTGCATAGCCAGCTTCTGGTCGGTGAGCAGATTTGGCAGGTGGATGGAAAGCGCCCCCATGACGAAGTCGAAGAAGCCGCCGGGGGCAAAGATCAGCATCCAGACGATGGCGACAGCGATGCCCGGGGTGAAGGTTGGGAGGAAAAAAATCACCCGGAACCATCGCTGTCCCATCTTGAGGCTGGATATCCAAACTGCCAGCCCCAATGAGATAATGATGTTCAGCACCAGATATTCGAAGGTGAAGAACAGCGTATTGCGCACCACCGGCCAGAACTGCGGGTCGGCGGTGAACAGGCGAATATAGTTGGCGAAGCCGACGAATTGAGGCTGTCCCAGCAGCTTCCAATTGGTGAAACTGAGAACCACCGATGCGATGATGGGCACGACCAGGAACAGCGTGACGCCGATCAGGCTTGGTAGCAGGAAGAAGAACGCCGTTCTTCCCTCGCCCCGTTCCGGCCGGCTTTTACGCTTCCTGGTCACCGCCCTAGTGGCGGCAATTCGTTCGACGACAGCCATCAGACTTTCCCTTCTGGATGACGCCTGGCCGGTAGCCCGGCCAAGCGCGCTAAAGGCTAGGGGAGTTGGCTCTGGATGTCGGCCAGCACGCCTTCAGTGGTGTTGTCACCGTTCAGAGCCAGCGGCATGTACTGGGTCATCAGGTTTTCGAACTCGTTCCAGGTCTCGTTCAGGCGGAACGGGGTAGCGTGCTCGAACGAGTATTCCAGCGTTTCGCGGGTGCCCTTCACGTCCTTGGCAGCCACATCATACCAGAAATGCTGCTCGGCCAGGCGACCGGGCAGCGCACGGCCGGCAGAGGCAAGGATTTCAGCGGCCTTCGGACCGGTCAGAACCTGGAGCGCCTTATAGGCTTCCTCCTTATGCTGGCCGGCAGCGGCGATGCCGAAGCCGGAACCGGCGGTGATGAAGCGGGACGGACCATCGCCGCGCGGCAGGGGCGCAATGCCCATTTCGAAGTTGGCGCCCTTGGCGGCCGAGATCATCGACCATGGACCGTCAATATACATCGCCGCATTACCCGATGCGAAGCGGCCGCTGGCCTGCACCGCACTGGCGCCCGAAGCAAAGACCGGCGAGGCTTTGTCGACGGCCGTGAGGTCGACATACTTGCCAACAGCGGCGGCATAACCGGCATTGGTCAGGTCGAACTGGTTGGCATCGTTGAAGTATTCAGCGCCCAGGGCAACCGGGCCGGCGATGTAGTCGAACGCCTGGGTGGCGTAGCCGAAATTGCCGCCCGCGGTGAGCTTGTCAGCCGCGGCCTTGAAGTCGTCGAAGGTCCAGTCCATCGCCGGTTCCGCAAGGCCCGCGGCCTTGAACATGTCGCGGTTGTAGAACACCAGCCACGGACCAACGTCATAGGGCAGGCCGTAGACGGCGCCGTCATGGGACAGCCCGCTGACGATGGATGGCTCGAAGACTTTGACGTCAAACGAGTCCGTAGCGAAATGGGCGTCGAGCGGTTCCAGAATGGAATAAAAGCTCGGCATGCGCATGGACTGCATGGCGACGATGTCGCCAATCTCGCCGGACGACGCCAGCACCGGCAGGCGCGTCCAGTAGTCGGTCCAGCCCGAGATCTGCGGGGTCACCTTGATGTTGGGATATTGCTCGGTGACCAGATCGGCCAGGCTCTGCCACAGCGCCTGATCAGTTTGGTCGCCCCACATCTGCCAGGTGAGATTGACTGGGGCATCCTGTGCCTGCACCTGCATGGCGAAGGCAGAGGTTCCCACCAAAGCGGCGGTTGCCAGAATAAGAGACAGTTTCACGATAGTTCCTCCTCAGTGACTATGATGGTGTCGATGTTTTGCTTAGGCACGGTGTAAACGTCTGCTCCTTTGCCCGCCGGGCCCTCATGCTCCTCAACATGACGACGACGACTGGCACGGATTACTCGGCTGTCAGAACCTCCAGATCGGCGATCACTTCGATCAGCGCATGGCGCTGTCGCTGCCAGCATTCGGTGTCATGGCCGGGTTCCAAAATGGCGGTCATGCGCCCAATGAAATCGGGCGGCAGCAGAGCAAGATCCTTGGCAATCGCCAGGTTCCAGCCGTCGCCCGGGTAGTAGGTCCGGTTGACGGCGAACACGACCTGCAGGATCGCGTTCGCCAGCTTGCCAGTCAGCCCGACCAGAAACACCAGATCGCGCCGCATCACCTTGCTGGCATAGTGATAGTCACTCGCCCAGTAGCGCAGCACCTCGAGGTGTTGGCTGATCAGCGATGTCCGCAAGGCGTCCGGGTAGACGGCCAACTGCTCCTTCCAGCGGGCTAGAATGCCCCGGGGATCAACGATGATCTGCTGGTCGGAGAGATCGGTGGGCAGATGATAACCCCAGATCGTCCACTCATAGGTCTTGGTCTGTCCCTTGCCGGCAATCCACGCATCGAGGTCGGCCTGCACGCCCGCATAGCTCCGCGCCCACACACCATCGAGGCGCAACCCCTTGGCTTCCCAGCTTTGCAGTGCGGCGTCGAACTGACGCCACGCGCTGGTTTGCTGCAAAACCGGCCCCTTGTAGCGGTCGCTATAGACGCGAAAATCGAAATCCGACTGCGCGTCCGAGCGCTGCTTGGCGCGCGAGCCGCCAAGCGACACCGCGCCATTCCCCTCCTCGGCCAGATTGGCGATGAGGGGGGTCATGCTGGCAAACAGGTCTTGCTCGATGCTCATCGCTGACCGATCAGTCTTTGAGGAACAGCTCGATAACTGGCACGACCACGTTCGGCTTGATCACCGGCAGCTCGAGCGTGAGAATACCGCTGCCGACCGCGACGCCGATATTGGAGTCGACTTCGGCCTCTGGATCGAGCCAGTGGATCTCGCTCGCATCATGCAGGAACTGCGCGTACTTCACCTTGCCGCCCAGTCCATCGATATGGATATGGCGGAACGGCCAGGTCTGCACATGCAGGTAAAGGCGATTGCCCACCTGCGTGAACTTGCAGCCATTGGGGGCGACAAAATTCGATGCACCGGCTCCATAGATGGCGCGCTGGTTGACATGCATCCAGTCGCGATAGACGCCCAGCGCATCCTCGGCCCGCACGTCGAACGTGCCGCGACCGGTCGGGCCGACATTCATCAACAGGTTGCCGCCCAGCGAGACCGTGTCGATCAACAGGTTGATCAGTTGGCCGGCATTCTTCCAGCTCGTCTCGTCGCGATAATAGCCCCATGAGCCGCTGAAGGTGTGGCAGACTTCCCAGCGAACCGGCTTGCCTTGTGAGGTCGGCGCCACGCGCGGCGTATATTGCTCCGGGGTCGCCAGATCCTTGGGGTGATTGCCATCGGTGGGCAGGTCGAGACGGTCGCCCACAATAATATTGGGCTGCAACTGGCGCACCATCGCGATCAGCTCTTCGCTTTCCCAATCATTGCGGCCCTTGCCGGGCAGGCCGCGATATTCGCGGTTGGGGTAACTGAAATCGAACCAGATGACGGAGATGTCGCCGAAATTGGTCAGCAGTTCGGTGACCTGATTGCGCATATAGGCCGCATATTTGCGCACGTCGCGGGACTTGTTGATCTCGATCGCGTCCGCATGATTGCGCAGCGGATGGATCGCATCGATGGGGAAGTCCTCGTGATGCCAATCGATCAGCGAATAGTAGAATCCAACCCTCAGCCCCTCGGCGCGGAACGCCTCAACATAGGTCTTGAGCAGGTCCTTGCCATAGGGCGTGTTGGTCGCCTTGTAGTCGGTGAACTTGCTGTCCCAGAGACAAAAGCCCTCATGGTGCTTGGCGGTCAGCACCACATATTTCATGCCCGCTTCCCTGGCGCGGCGCGCCCATTCGCGCGGGTCATAGAGGTCGGGATTGAAGTTCTCGAAATACTTGGCGTAGTCCTCGCCCGAGATCTCCTCGCGGTTCTGCAGCCATTCATGGCGCGCACCCTGCGCATAAAGACCGAAGTGGATGAACATGCCGAAACGGTCTTCGGTGAACCAAGCCTTGCCACTCGAACCGTCGATACGGCCGGCGTTTCCCACAGCGCTATCCATTCTTTCCTCCATCTGCCGGTTTCGCATCGTCATAATCGAACCGGTTCGATATCAAACTGATTTAGGATGCGCTCCGAGTCAAGACGGTTTCGAGAGTTGTGATCATTTCGAGAATTGCCTTGCAGAAATCCGCTCGAATGCTCATCATTCGGCACCTACCAACAGGCAAGGTGCATATATTCGCCGACGCCAAAAGTTATAGAAGCGGTTCGACACAGTAATGGCTACCATCCGAGATGTTGCCAAACTCGCCGACGTTTCGGTGTCGACTGTGTCGCTGGCTTTGAGCAATCCCGGTCGCGTCAGCCAGAAGACGCTGGAGCGCATCCGCGAGGCGGTACAGACCGTGGGCTATGTGGTTGACCCACTGGCACAAAGCCTGGCGCGCGGGCGCAGTCGCATGATCGGGTTTGTGGTCGGCAATGTGGGCAATCCGTTCTTTGGCGACATCCGCCGCGAGCTGGAAAATTACGCCATCGAGCACGACCACTTCGTGCTGATCACCGACTCATCGGGCAAGCCGGAACGCGAACGCGCGCTGGTCGAGCACCTGTCCGGCCTCAAGGTGGCAGGGCTGGCGCTGGCGCCATCCGGGCACGGTCAGGCCTATGTGGATTTCGTGCAAAATATCAAAATGCCGACGGTGTGCTTCGATCAGAAAGTCGCCGGCATCGACCGCGACTTCGTCGGCTCCGACAATCGGCTGGCCGGCGCGATGCTCACCGAGCACCTGCTGCAACTGGGCCACCGCCGCATCGCCTTCATCGCCGGCCCCAAGCATATGCACACCGCCTCCGAGCGTCTGCGTGGTTTCATGGAGACCATGGGCAGCGCTGGGGTCGAGGTGAACCCCAATTTCATTGTCGACGGCCAGTTCACGCGCAGCGCGGGCTACGAAGCGGCCATGCGCCTGCTGGTCCAGCCCGAACGCCCCACCGCCATTATCGGCGCCAACAACGCAGTTGCCCTTGCAGCCCTGCAAGCCATGCAGGAACTGGGCTTCAATTGTCCCGACGATATCTCGCTGGCGATGATCGACGATGTGCAGTGGAGCAGCGTGATCACGCCGCGCATCACTATGGTCATCCAGGACACGTTGAAGCTCGGCGGCATCATCGCCCGCCGCATCCTGCACCGCATCATGAGCCCCGAAGGCGCCGCCGACCCGGCCCAGGACTTCGTGCTGTCGCCCAAATTCGTCCCCGGCAATTCCTGCAAGAAGCTTTGAGCCCTGAGGCTGCAGTGGCGGGCTATCCGGCCTTGGTCGAGCGCGGAACGGCTTTCAGGCGCTCGTTTGCGAGGCGATCAGGGCGTCGCAGAGTTCGCGCACGGCGCCTTGGCCGCCAGGGGTTGTCGTCACGAAAGTGCATACGGCTTTGACGGCGGCCACGCCGGCCGGCACTGTCACGGACACGCCGACGGCTTCGAGCAAGGTCAGGTCGTTGATATCGTCGGCAATGTGGCAGACCTGATGCATGCCGATGCCCAGTTCTGCGGCTATCGCCAAGACCGGCGTCAGCTTGTCTTCGACGCCGACCTTGCAGTAGTCGATGCCGAGCACACGGGCACGTTCGATGATGATCGGCGTGTGGCTCTGGCTGATGAAGCAGGTCCTGATGCCGTGGCGCATGGCTAGTTTCAGGCCCGTGCCGTCCAGAACGTGGAAGCGCACGAGCGCATGCCCGCTGGCGTCGTAGTAAAGGCTGCCATCAGTGAGCACGCCGTCGATGTCGCAGCAGAGCAGCTTGATCCCGACAAGCTCGGGGCCGGCGGTTAGCGGCCGGGGCGTCACGGCAGGATGCGCGCTAGCAACTGAGCCTGTTCTGGGTCATTTCGAATGTGCTCAAGCACGATGTCGGCCTCGCGTGGCTCATTGACGGATGGCAGGCTTTCCTGGACCGGGACAGAGAGCAGCGAATGGCCGGCCTCCACGATGCGCATCTGCTCGATGGACTCGTAGCGCTCGACCAGCGATTGGGGGGCGGCGGCAATGTCGAGCAGGAAATCGCGACGATAGGCGATGATGCCCAGCACCTTGCGGATATAGCGCTGCTGATCGGCAAAGGCGGCGGTCGAGGGCGACCGACGGAAGGCGTAGATCACCCTTCCATCGGCGTTGACCGCGCATTTGACGAACGAGTGGCGGTCGAGTTCTTCGGGCTCGCTGATCGGGGCCGTGGCGTTCCAGGCGTCGTTGCCGGGATTGGCATTGATGGCGGCAATCATCGCCTCGACATGGCGGGGCAGCAGCAGCGGCTCATCGCCCTGTAGCAGCAGGACATGGGTGCAATCGAGCGCGGCCACGGCTTCGGCGACGCGCGTGGTGCCGTTGCTATGGGTATCGGCGGTCATGATCACATCGCCGCCGCCAGCCCTGACGGCATCGGCAATCTCGACATCGCAGGTGGCCACGGCGACGCTGTGCAGGCCTTGGGCCAGGAGCGCCCGGCGCCGCACATGCTCGATCATCGGCATGCCGTGGAACGGGAACAGGATTTTGCCCGGGAACCGGACCGAAGAGAGGTGCGATGGAATAACGGCAACGATCTTGGTCACTTGGATCACCCTGGCAAGACGCCGCTGTCGACATTGATGCACTGGCCGGTAATGGCACCGGCCTGTTCGGAGGCAAGGAACAGCGCCATGGCGGCAACATCGGCTCCACTCGGCAAAAAGCCCAGCGCCGCGTCGCGCGCGGCGAAACCGGCTAGAAACGCTTCTGGATCGCCCTTGGCCGGCGAGCCTTCGACGGCCAGCGCGTCCATCAGGCCCGGCGTCCGGATCAGCACCGGGCACAGGGCGTTCACCCGAATGCCCCGCGGCCCCAGCTCCTTGGCCAGGGCCTGGGTCATGCCGTTCATGCCAAACTTGGTGGCGACATACATCGAGTTATTGGCCGTGCCGCGCTTGCCGGCGAGACTCGAGATATTGATGATGACGCCACCCTTGCCCAGGCCTTCGGAAGCAATCTTGCAGCCGAAGAAGGCGCCCTTGAGGTTGACCGCCATCATGTCATCGAAGAAATCGCCGTCGATCTCGCCAATCGGCCGCCAGGCGGAAAAGCCGGCATTGTTGATGTAAACGTCGAGTTGGCCGGTCCACTCCAGGGCTGCATCGAGCAGCCGGCGATGGTCGGCCTCGTTCTGCACGTCGCATGGCACGAAGCGGATATTGTCCGGATCGAGTTGCGATATGCCGCTGTCGTTGCGCGCACCCACGACAACCCTGTAGCCAGCGGCCACAAAGCCTTCGGTCAGCGACCGTCCGATGCCCTTGCTGCCGCCGGTGATGATAACTGTTCTGGACATGGGCGACCTAAATGGTCATCGCGGAATAGCCGCCATCGACGGCAATTTCGGCGCCGGTCACGAAGCCCGAAGCATCCGAGGCGAGCCAGATTAGCGCGCCGATCAGTTCGGAGACTTCGCCATAACGCTTCATCGGCGTGTGGCCCAGGATCGCGGCTTCCCGCTCGGGCGTGATGAAGTTCTTGCGGTTCCAGTCGGTGGGGAAGAACCCCGGGCGGATGGCGTTGACGCGAACGCCCTGCAGCGCCCATTCGCGCCCCAGGTTCTGCGTCAAATTCTTGATGCCGGCCTTAGCGACCGAATAGGGGAAGGCCTTGGACAGCGGCGGGCCGGCCGAGGCCGAGGAGATATTGATGATCGAGCCGCGACCATTGCCGACCATGTGCTCGCCAATCACCTGGCAGCCGAGGAAGGTGCTGGTGATCTGCGAATCCATCACCGCATTCCACTCGGACAGTTCCATCTGGAAAAACGGGGTGGAACTGTTGATGCCGGCGCCATTGACAAAGATGTCGATGGGTCCGAACGCCGCAACGGCCTGATCCAGGGCCGCCTTGAAGCTGTCTTTCTTGGTTGCGTCGAGTTCAACGCCAATGGCCTGACCGCCGGCATCGTTGATCTGCTGGGCGACGGCCTCGGCCTTTTCCAGCCGCAGATCCATGACCACGACCTTGGCGCCGGCCTTGCCAAGGCCGCGTGCCATCTCGCCGCACAAATGCCCGCCACCGCCGGTGACCCCGGCAACACGGCCCTCGACACTGAACAGGTCGGACGTGAACTGGTTCATGGGTCAGGCCTTCCTGAACTGATTGACGACTGCGGCGGTCTGCCGCGCCCAATTGGTCAGCACGAACAGGTCCGAACCCAGGATGACGTATGTGTAGCCCTGGGCGAACGCGTCATCGACCGCCTCGGGCGTGACATTGGCGATCTGCGTGCAGACGCTCTTGCCGGCGCGCGCGCAGGCCTCGACCACCTTGCGCGCGGCCTCGCGGACCAACGGATGGTTGGTCTGGCCGGGTACGCCGAGCGAGCCGGAAATGTCGTACGGTCCGACCATGACGCCATCGACCTCGTCGAAGGCGACCAGCGAGTCGATATTGTCGACGCCCTTGATCGATTCCACCTGCAGGATCAGCGACGAGCTGTCGTTCCAATCGGTGATGTAGTCGTCAAAATCGAAGCCATAGCCATGGGCACGGTTGACGCCATAGCTGCGCTTGCCATTCGGCGGGAACTTGGTGATGTCGATCAGGCGACGCACTTCCTCGGCGGTCTCGACCATCTGGATGATCATGCCATCGGCGCCCGCTTCCAGCAGCGGCTTGATGATATCATTGTTGTGCGACACCGGGCGCGGCAGGCAGGTCACGCCCTCGGCATGGCACGAGGTGATGATCTGCCTGGCCTCCGCCAGCGAAATGGTGGTGTGTTCCATGTCGATGGCGATGAAATCGAAACCCGCCTTCGCAAAGGTCTCGGTAATGCCCGGATCGGGATAGGACACCCAGCCGCCGAACACGCGCTCGCGATTGCGCAGCTTGCTCTTGAGCGCCTTGCGCCGCTCCAAGGCCAATTGATACGACATGGAAATATCCTGTGACCGAGATGGTTAAGATGGGTGTGCCTAGCAATTTGACCCGGGCCGTACAAGTCGCAATTGGTCGCGCCGGAGCGTCAAGGCGACGCCCTCCGATGGGAAACGCTACCCGTCCTGCTGGTTGACCAACAGCCTCACGATGGGATGAAGATGCAGCAGGCCGACCAGCTTGCCGCCGGCATCAACGACCGGTAAATCCCAGACCAGCTTTTCTTCCATCAAGTTCACGGCATCAAGCAGGGGTACATCTGGTCCGACAGTTGTCGGATGGGGGATGGTATGCTCGATGACGTCATCGCCAAAAAAGGCCGAAAACGGCTTCTGCATCTTGAGCAGTTGGCGGCGAATGTCGCCGTCGGTGACAATGCCCCGCAGAATACCCTCCGCATCGACCACGCAAACGATACCGAGGCGGCTGCGCCCCATGGCCTCAAGGGCGGTCTTGAAGAACGCGGTCGGCGCCAGAACCGGACAGCGGTCCAGTGGCAAGGCAACATCCTTGACACGAAGATTGCGGGCGTCCTGCATCGTCTGCTCCTGTCGTGAACTCGGGTCCGTATGCGAAGTTTCAGCCGTTTGGGTGGACCTTGTCCTCGCCGAATTCGGCAAGAATGTCCAAGCGCGCCTGATGCATGATCTTGGCCTGGCGCAAAACGTTCTCGAGATACTTTATGTCGAGAACGGTATTGGCGTCCGACAATGCATTGTCGGGATCATCATGGGTTTCCATGAACAGCGCATTGATACCGCAGGCGACCGCGGCGCGGACCAGATAGGGGATGAATTCGCGCTGGCCGCCCGAGATATCGCCCATGGATGTCGGCATCTGGATGGAGTGGGTCGCATCGAAGCACACCGGATAGCCGGTGCGCGCCATGATGGGGAAGCTGGTCATGTCGTTGACCAGCATATTGTAGCCGAGGAACGTGCCGCGATCGGCCAGCATGATGTCGTGGCAACCGAAGGATTCGAGCTTGCGCACCGAGTTCTTCATGTTCCACGGGCTCATGAACTGGCCCTTCTTGATATGCACCGGCCGGCCGGTCAGAGCAGCCGCACGCAGGATCGAGGTCTGGCGGCAGAGATAGGCCGGGATCTGCACCAGGTCGCAGACTTCGCCAGTGGCCGGGCCCCATGACGGGTCGGAGAAATCGGACACCACCGGAACGCCGAATTCCTTGCGAACATCGGACAGGATCGTCAGGCCCTCGTCCATGCCCAGGCCATGGAAGCTGTCGGGTGAAGAGCGGCAATCCTTGTCGTAACAGGACTTGTAGATCCAGGGTATGCCGACGCGCTGCGTGATTTCGGCGATGGCTTCCGCCATCTTGAACGCATGGTCGCGGCTCTCGATGGCACAGGGCCCGCCGAGAAAAACCAGCGGAAGGCCGGGGCCGATCTGCACCTTGGTCACATCTCCGTAGCCCACGGTGATGGTTTTCATGTCCAAAACGGCTCTCCTATATGCCGCGGGTCGCACGGCCGGCGAAATTGGCGATCAAGGGGAGTGAGCGCCGACCCACAGAATTGGGCTTATCGCCCATCAAGCCGCGTTCTTCAACATTTCCCTTCTGTGCTCAACATGTGGCCGAGGCAGTGCTACCACAACACTACGCCCGTGGGTGTCGCCAACCCACGGAACTGCGAACACGCCGCACGTTCATGGTGGAGCCTCCATTCAGATGCGGTTCAGCGGCAAAGCTATACGAGCGCAATGCTGATTACCGGCACGCTACCGTCGGACCAAGGCTGTCCGCTCCACGCGGAACACGAAGGAATTATGTATGCGACTTTCACCGGTGCTTCTGGTTGGGATGGTGCTGGCTACCGTCCTGTGGGGTACCGGCCCGTCGCTTGCCCAAAGCTTGCCGGCTGGCGGCGACCTGACCTGCCAAGGGCCGTATTCCAGCAACGATACAGGCGAGAGCCTGCTGACGCGGTACCAGTCCCAGGCGAGGATTATGGAAGTCGCCGATCTCTCCGGGGAGTCCGGTGATAGTCTGGTGCTCTATCCCGACGATCCGAATGCACGCATCGAAACAGGGGATGCACATGGCAACGGTACGGGACGCATAACCGCGCTGACCGTGAAAGGGCGAAACAGCCTTTGGACGGTCGGGGGCCTGAAAATTGGCACGCGCCTAAACGAGCTGACCGAGATAAACGGCGGGCCGGTGACCCTGACCGGCTTCTGGCAGGAAACGGGAACCACGTTTTCAATGCTCGGTTGGCTGCCCAGGGGCGATTGCAAGGTGACTATTGTCATGTTTGCGCCTCAAGGTATGCGCACCGATCACCCGCTCTATGGTCTGAAGAAGATCCAGTCGGACGACCCACGCCTCGCGTCATTTGATCTGGAAATTGACGAACTGATCCTGATATGGCCCGAGGTGTCCAGCGATTGACAGTCGCCTGCCTGTACGGCGACGTCCGTCATTGCGGGTCACTAACAGTTCGCCGGGCCGCCGCTTTGGGGGTACCTTCCAGTCGTTAGAATTTCCCTTCCGCGGGTGCTGCACGAACTTCGGAGAGCCGTCTGACGGCATATTCATCTTTCCAGCAAACCGCAGCTTCCCAAGCGGCCGATGCTTGGGAAGCAATATCGTATGCAATGCCTTCGAGACCGGCGGCGTTATGGGGCAGCACCAGGTCGAGGTCAGGGACATCGACGTGCGACTCATCCCAGTCGATCAATGCAACCCCGTCTGCGGTGATGCGGACATTGCCGGGATTGTCGGGATTGCCATGGACAACGCAAGTCGAACGTCCAGCAAGTCGTGCCCACGCCGCTCGACACCGAACAACGGCTTCCTGTGGCATCGCGGCGAGGTCGATCTTCGTTCCGGTCTGGGCCTGGAGAAGGTCGCTCGAGGACCGCCAGCCTGGGCGCTGCGCCCATCCTTGCGTCAACCTGTGCAGTTCACGCAGCGTATCGGCCACGCGGCGCCAGTCGCTTTCCGTCTCAGGAGGCCCGCCCTTCATATATTTGATTACCATCAGACCGTCGACGAACAGTCGGCCATCCATTGTGGGAATCGGGACTGGTACTGTCAGGCCTTCACGGTCGAGATGCTGCAGGAGTTCGGCTTCCCAGGCGAGATCGGCGTTGCTCCTCGTGCCAAGACGAGCAACCGCGAGATGGCCATCGACATGCACACTCCACACATCGTTAACAGAGCCGCCAAGGAGTGGCTCAATACGCCAGACGTCCTTACCCCAATGTCCAAGTGCTTCCCATCCCATTGGCGACATCCTCGATTATTCGGTTGGCGCTCAGTCTATCCCGAACAACAGCCGGGGAACACCGCGGTGCAGCACAAGGCCCCGAAAAATACGCCGAAATTTCAATCGCTTATTTCAAATTGTGGGTAGAAAATAACGGGGTTAGCCGAAACCAATTCTCTCCTACTTTCGGCGAACGATTAGTTTCGCCCAACCACCTTAAACCTCCTTGATCCAATTGCACAATTTCTCCCAAAAAGCATATCGTTTCGCCCAAATTCCCTCTTTAACCGGGTCAGCGAGGAATATCTTGGCGTGCCACGGTTTTCCACGCGCCGTGCCGTCAGCAACGTTCGCGTCTGCCTACGGATGTCGCAACAGCTGGGCACAAAACGGACTCCTGATTGCTCGGGAAGCAAGGCCTTTGAAACCGCTGTGCGGCCGCCGTGGATCAGAACGCCATCCCGTCTGGGTCGATGTCAAATTTAGATTCCGATGCCGCCGGGGTTCCGTCGCTTCGCCTTTGCGTACTCGAGTGGTTAGGGTCCGGCCGCGCTTTGGTATTCGCTTGGTGGCAAGGGCAACACCGGTATCTCCACGTTCGAGACGGCCGACCACGTTTGCTGAGACGTCTGACCTCATGGCGAGATCAGCCACGGTCGTGCGCCGGAGCAGTCGCTTTGCAGGGCTTGGCGGCGGAGATGAAATGAAACGTGAAGGAACCTAAAGAACTGCTAGATCGTTGTTTTTATGCCGTTTGGTTGTTATCACACCCTTCCTGCGGCGCGCCCCAGACTGCGCCAGCGGATGGGGCGTTCATTGAAAATCTGGTGCCGATCGCTCTGCCGAACGCAAGACCGCTGTCGGACGCACCGCTGCCTGCGGTGCTATGGTCCCACGCAGAGAGTAGCCCCAGCCCAGCCCCAACCTCTGCCCGAGGTTGGGGTTTCGGCAGGCGTCGGAGGTGCTTGATCTCGGAACGCGGTTGATCAAAGTCGCATTTACGCCAGTGCAGTAGAGACCGCGCGGGCGAGTTCGGCCTGGCGGAATGGCTTGGTCAGGCGTGCAATCGTGGAAGGTGCGCTGGGGCTCATATCGGCGTAGCCGCTCGCCAGGAGAGCGGGCAGGCGCGGTCGAAAATCTCGCATCTGATCAACGAGCTGGAGACCAGTCATAATGGGCATGACGTGATCGGTTAGAACCAGATCGACCTGTGCATCCCCGGCGAGTATCTTCAGAGCTTCTGGACCTGACGCGGCCTTGAGAACGCGGTATCCGAGGTCTTCCAGCATGTCAGCCACATTCTCAAGAACGAGTGGATCGTCATCGACTGCAAGGATGACTGCCGATCTCTGACCTTCTTCTTCCACATCGTCTTTTCGTTGGGCGGACATAGACGTCGGATCGCGGTTGGCAATAGGCAGCCAAATTTCCACCGTCGTGCCGCTACCTTCCACGCTGCGAATAAGCAACTGTCCTCCGGACTGCTCGACCATTCCTTTGACCATCGACAGGCCCAGGCCCGTACCCTTCCCGACGCCTTTGGTGGTGAAAAATGGTTCCGCGGCTCGGGCCAGTGTTCGCGAGTCCATGCCGGCGCCATTGTCTTCCACCGACACGCACACATATGAACCCGGGAGCATCGCCGAGCCGTCACCAGGGGATACGATGGCCGCCTTGCCGCCGATCGCTATTCTGCCGGCGCGGACCATGGCATCTCGGGCGTTCACGGCCAGATTGAGAATTGCCAGTTCTAGCTGGTTGGCATCCGCTAGTGCGAGAGGCAAGTCTTGAGGAAACTCTGTGGTAATTTCAACAGAAGGACCAAGGGACCGCTCCAGCAGGTCGAGCATACCTCCAACCAACAGGGGTACGTTTGTGGGTTCGGCCTTCAGTTCCTGCTTTCGCGCAAAAGCGAGCATTCGCTGTGTCAGCGAGGCGCCGCGTTGGGCGCCTTGCCGAGCGTTGGCAAGGAGCCGCTTGAGCTTCGGATCGTCTGGCAATCGCTTTTGCGCCAGCTCGAGACTGCTGAGAATAACCATCAACAGATTATTGAAATCGTGGGCGATGCCACCAGTCAGTTGCCCAAGCGCTTCGGTCTTCTGTGACTGAAAGGCCGCCTCTCGAGCTTGTTCAAGCGCTTGCTGGGTCTGTTGCCTCTCAGTGATGTCGCGTGTGACCTTCGCAAACCCGACTAACACGCCATTTGCATCACGAACGGGGTCGATAATCACATTCGCCCAAAAACGACTTCCATCCTTGCGGACACGCCAACCTTCCCTCTCGAATCGTCCCTCCTCACGTGCGAGTTGGAGCGCCCTTTCCGGCAGGCCTTGGGCTCGGTCTTCGGGGGTGTAGAATTGCGAAAAATGGTGCCCGATTATCTCCTCAGCCGAATACCCCTTAATGCGCTGCGCACCGATGTTCCAGCTCGACACGTTGCCTTCCGGCGTAAGCATGTAGAGCGCATAATCGGTTACGCTCTGAACGAGCAAGCGGAACTGGTCCTGACTCTGAAGCAGCGCTTTTTCCGCGGCCTTGCGCTCGGATAGATCACGAGTGACCTTAGCAAAACCTATCAGTACGCCGGATGAGTCCCGGATGGGATCAATGACGACGTGTGCCCACATATGCGAGCCGTCTTTGCGCACACGCCAGCCTTCTTGCTCGAATTTGCCTTCGTCCATTGCTGTCTGGAGTGCGCGTTGGGGAAGGCCTGAGCGTCGGTCGTCTTCGGTATAAAATTTGGAGAAATGCTGCCCCACAATTTCGGACGCCTCGTACCCTTTGAAACGTTGAGCGCCGGCGTTCCAACTTACCACCGTGCCGGTCGGGTCGAGCATATAGATGGCATAATCGACAATGCTGTCGACGAGGAGGCGATATCGATCGCCCTCGTTTCCGCGCTCTACCATGTTGATCGATCCCTGACGGCAGACCGCCACCTATCGCTAAACGCCGCGCCGCCGGAGACGGTTCCCGAAAGGTAGCGTTGCTAAATCTGGAGGGTGCAAAGTGGCAAATGCGTTTCACTTTACCACGGCGGGCACCCAACTTTCGTTCGCCGCACGAGGGGGGCCCCGACCTATTGGGTAAGGCCGTTCCTTGAGCGAGTCACCGAGCACTGAAAGCGTGGGAGAATGCACATTTACTGCTTCTTCGGAGGAGTGACCACATTGGGCAAATGGCTGAAACTTCCAGTTTCAATGTCCGACTTGGGGCGCGAGCCAGGTCATTGTATCAGGCGGTTTGCCGAGGCCTGTACGCACGTCGCCCTGATCAAATGAAGATCCATTTTGCCCATTGATGCGTTCGCTCTCGTTGTTCTATACGAAGCGCATTCGACAGGACCCGGTGAAACTCCGGGTGGCTATTCCGGCCGCCAATCCGCCGGACCGCGCAAATGCTGTACGGGATCATGTGACCTCTTCGTCAGGCACACCGTGCATTGCGAGATTTTCACCTATGCAATTCTCATCCATCCGACGCGATTGGGCCGCCAACCCAACGCGTGAACTGCTGGCCGGCGCTGTCGCAACTTTCGCGCTGATCCCCGAGGTCATCGCCTTTTCCTTCGTTGCCGGCGTGGATCCTCAGGTGGGCCTCTTTGCCTCCTTCATCATCGGCATCGTGATCGCCTTTGCCGGCGGACGCCCGGCGATGATTTCCGCGGCCGCCGGATCGGTCGCCCTCGTTGCCGCACCGCTCGTCCATAGTCACGGCCTGCCTTACCTGCTCGCCGCCGGCGTGCTTGCAGGCATGATCCAGATCCTGTTCGGCATACTGCGGCTGGGCGTGTTGATGCGCTTCGTTTCCAAGTCGGTCCGCACCGGCTTCGTCAACGCGCTGGCCATCCTGATCTTCTGGGCGCAGATGCCTCACATCCTGGGTGGCTCGTGGCCGACTTATGCGGTGATGGCGGCTGGGCTGGCAATCATCTATCTGCTGCCCCGCATCACTACGGCCATACCCTCGCCGCTGGTGTGCATACTAGTGCTGACGGTGGTCTGCACTGTGCTGAATCTGCCTGTCGAGACTGTCGCGGAGCTGGGACGGTTGCCGGATGGTATGCCCTTCTTCAGCTGGCCTGCGGTCCCGATGACGCTCGACACGCTAATCATCATCGCCGGCCCTGCCATTGCCATCGCCATTGTCGGCCTGTTGGAATCCATGATGACGGCCAGCGTCGTCGATGATTTGACCGATACGACCAGTTCGAAGAATCGCGAATGTTCGGGCCTAGGCATTGCTAATGTTGCCTCTAGCTTGTTTGGCGGCATTGCCGGCTGCGGCATGATCGGTCAGACCGTCAGCAACGTGAAATATGGGGGGCGCGGGCGCCTTTCCACGCTTTTCGCTGGCGCGTTTCTGCTGTTGCTCATGGTGGTGCTGAAGCCCTGGGTATCTGAGGTTCCTGTGGCTGCGCTCGTGGCCATCATGGTCATGGTGTCTATCGATACCTTTGATTGGTCATCCCTGCGCACCGTCGTGGTGCACCCGAAAACCTCCAGTGTCGTGATGTCGCTGACGGTGCTGGTCACCGTGGTGACTTCCAATCTGGCTCTTGGCGTTGCGGTCGGCGTCGTGCTGAGCGGCGTCTTCTTTGCCTTCAAGGTGGCTCGACTGCTCGACGTCGAAATCCAGCGTGACGACGAGAATGCCCGCGTCATTTACCGGATCACTGGGCAGGTGTTCTTCGCCTCGGCCGATGCCTTCATCGACGCATTCGACATTGTGGCCGCCGATGGTATGTCCGTCGAGATTGATGTGACTCATGCCCATTTCTGGGACATCACGGCCGTTGCTGCACTGGATAAGGTCGTTAAGCGCTTTCGTACCCACAAGGTCGCCGTCCAGGTACACGGACTCAATGCAGCAAGCACAACGTTGATCGATCGACTGGACGCTGCTGCCAGGTTGGCCTAGGCGGCCCGCACAAGCGGGCGTCACCACCGCCCATGGCGTCAATGCCTGCTTGCTGAAATGATGACGGGCTAATCTGCATTTATCGATCCCGCGCCGTGACAACCCGTTAGCACCACGCGTCCGACCGGCTAACTGTCTTCGATTATCCTCAGGTAGATGGCCGTGACGAGCAGGATCACGAGGCCAAACAGCCCCTGGCGCAATCCTTCGGGCATTTGCAGCACGGTCAGCAGCGTCGTGAGCACGCGCAGGATGAGGGCGCCGAGGATGGCGGTGGCGTAGCTGCCGCGGCCGCCGAAGATCGAGGTGCCGCCGATGATGGTCGCCGCCACCGAGGGCAGCACCAGCGGCTCGAGCAGCGTCAGCGAGGGGGTGCGGATCACGCCCACATAGAGCAGGCCAGCAATGGCGGCGAGCAGCGAGGAGGCGACGTAGAGCGCCAGGATAACTTGCCAATAGGTCGAGCCCGACAGACGCGACGCCTTCTCGTTGTCGCCGATGGCATAGACCTGCCGGCCGAATCCTGTGCGGCGCAGCACGAAAATGATCAGCGCCGCGATCGGCACGAAGAGCAGAAGCGCATTGGGCACGCCGTAGGTGAGGCCGGTGCCGAGCCAGACGATGAAGGGTGGGATTTCCGAGCCGGAGGCGATGACGGTGCGCTGATAGACCTGCAGGATGCCTGAGCCGACGAGGCCCGTGCCGAGGGTCATGATCAGGGGGTGCACCCGGAAAATGCCGACGCCGACGCCGTTGGCAAGCCCGATCAAGACTGCGGGCAGCAGTGATAGCGCCAGCGTCGTTGCCGGGTCGTGGTGGCCGATCTGCGTCGCCATGATGAAGGCGGCCATGGTCCCCACGGTGCCAACCGACAGGTCGAGGCCGCCGGTGAGCATGGTCAAGGTCTGGGCGCCCGCTAGTAATGCCAAGGGAATGGCGAACTTTATCGTATTGGCAACCCATAGGGGGTTGATGATGCCGGGGCTGAGCAGTTGCAGCACCGCGCAAAGCAGGATCAGCAGCACCATCAGCGGAATGATCGGCTGATCCGCCATGAGGCGGCGCAGGCGTCGGCCCAGGTGCGGTTGCGGCGATGTGTCGGCGATCTCGCTCATGTCGATCGCGCCCGCATGGCCAACAAGGCGCCGAACATGACGACGGTGACCATGATCACCCCCTCGATGATGGTGGTAACGTTGGGATCGACCGACAGCAAGGTCAGGTCGGTGCGCACGAGGCGCAAGACGAACACGGCAACGATGGGGCCGACCAGTCCGCCGCGCCCCCCGGTCAGCGCCACCCCGCCGAGCACGACCGCTGCGACGCTGGCCAGCAGGTAGGGCCCGGGTATCGGCGCGCCGATGCCGGTGCTCATGGTCAGTGTCAACCCGCCCAGCGCGGCGAAGATGCCGCCGATGCCATAGGCGAGGATGCGGGTGCGCGCCACGGGAACGCCGCTGCGGAACGCGGCGAGCTCGCTGCTGCCGATCGCGTAAATGCTGAGGCCGAGTTGCGAACGCTTGAGAGGAATCCACACCAAGCACACGGCAATGACCACCAGAAGCAGCGCGTGCGGTATCCAGGCCGATATGCCCTCGGGCAGGCCCGGCACTGACAGTGAGCCCACGACCATCGCCTTCAGCCAATCGGCGGCGCCACCGCCCGGCGATGGCAGGATGAGCAGGGCCAGGCCTTGCAGCACGAACATCATCGCCAGGGTGACGACGATGTCGGGCACCCGGCTGATGGTGATGAGAATGCCGTTGAGCGCGCCCAGCGCGAAGCCAAAGGCGATGACCAGCGGCACGGCGTAGAGTGCCGATGCCGCGCTCTGGTCTTTCATCAGCAGGGCCGCCGTGACGCTGGTCACGGCCATCATCGCGGCAATCGACAGGTCGATGCCGCCGGCCAGCACGACGACGGTCTGCGCCGCCACCGCGAACGCGTAAGGCAGCGCGGCCTGCGTCAGCGAGGCGAAGTCCCTCGCACCATAGCTAGGCTGGATGAAGCGGGTGATGACGAACAGCGCGACGAACAGTACGAACAGCCCGATCACCCAGCTTTGCCGCAGCGAAAAGGCGATCATGGCGCGGCCCCCGGACGGGTCGGGTCGGCCAGGATGCCGAGATCGGCGGCGGCGGCGTCGCGCGGCAAGCCATAGGCGGCCCGCGTCAAGGCCAGCTCGTCGGCGATCTCGACCGGCAGTACATCGACGACTCGGCCGCCGAAGATGGCCACCGCCCGGTCGCAAACCAGCTGAATTTCCTCGAGTTCGGAGGTGTAATAGAGGACGGACTTGCCCTGTGCCGCCAACTCGCGAACCAGCGCATAGATCTGCGTCTTGGTGCGCACGTCGATGCCGCGTGTCGGGTCGAAGCACAGAATGGTCTTGGCGTCGGCGGCGATCCAGCGGGCGATCGTCACCTTCTGCTGGTTGCCGCCGGAGAGCCGCCGCACCTCGCCCTGGGCGCGGGTGTCGATCTGCAGCCGCTCGATGGCGCGCAGCACGGTGGTGCGCTCGTTGCTCATATTGATCGGGCCCCAGCGCCGCACACCGGTGCTGAAGGGCAGGGCGATGTTCTCGCGCACCGAACGGTGCATCAGCAGGGCGTCGCTGCGGTCGCCCGGCACGTAGGCGATGCCCCGGTCGATGGCGTCGCGCGGCTTGCCGAATTTCACCGCCTCGCCCTCGACCTCGATGACGCCGGCGCTCGGGCGGATCGAGCCGGCCAGCGCGGCGAACAGCTCGTCCTGCCCTTGTCCTTCGAGGGCGACCACACCAACGACCTCGCCGTCATGCAGGTCGAACGACACGTCGTTGAGCTTGGTGCCGACGCGCAGGTTCTTCACGCTGAGGCGCGTTTTGCCCTGAGCATGCGGCCGGGCCTCGGCGGCGACGGCCGCGCCGTGCTTGCGCAGGATGCGCTCGCCCAGCATCAGCTCCACAATGCGGTCTTCGACATCGGGCCCGATATCGACGACGCCGACGGTCTCACCGTCGCGCAGGATAGTGGCCCGGTCGCAGAGCGCCGAAATTTCCAGGAACCGGTGCGAGATGAAGATCACCGAGCGGCCGGTCTGGGTTTGCCTGCGCACCACTTCCAGCACTTTTTCGGCAAGATTGGCCGGCAGGGCTGCGGTCATTTCATCGAGCAGCAGGACATCGGGTTCGATGGCTAGAGCACGCGCGAGATCGAGGACGCGCAGTATCGCCAGTGGCACGTCGCGCGCCATCTCGCCCAGGTCGAGATCGGGCACGCCCAATTCGTGAACCCAGTGGCGGAACGCGTCCACCGGCGTGCGGGTCAGCCGCAGGTTGGACAGCACGTCGAGATCGGGGATCAGCGACGGCTCCTGATACACCGAGACCAGGCCGGCACGCCGCGCATCGGCGGGCGAGCGGACCTTCTGCTCCACGCCGCGGATGGCAATCCTGCCGGTGGTCGGACGCAGGGCGCCGGTCAGGATCTTGACCATGGTGGATTTTCCGGCGCCATTCGCGCCCATCAGCGCATGCACTTCGCCGGGCAGCAAGGACAGGGAGGCATTGCGCAGCGCGCGCACCGCGCCATAGGTTTTCACCAGGCCGTTGGCTTCAAGGAGTGGGCTCGTCGTCATCGGCATGGCGAGGAAAAATCCGTGGGAGCGAACGGGGACGCCAGTGCCTGACCGGCGTCCCCGCTCAACGAGTGTGAGCGGATCGAGTCTATTCGCCTGGGCCCTTGCAGGCGACGATCTGTTCCTTGGTGTAGGTGGTCCAGTCCGGGATCGAGATCGACACCGGCCATTCCTTGTTCAGTGACGGATCGGCGGCGGCCAGGAGATTGGCCTTGCCCTCCGGGGTGACGTTTTCCCACAGCACTGGGGTGACGAAGTTGCTCTTTTCGGCAGGGGGCTTGCCGTCCAGCACCTGCAGCGCCAGCGTCACGCCCGCGCCGCCGACGGAGCCAGGATTGGTCACCGCAGCGCCGGAAAGGCCGGCAACAGTGTTGAGCTGCTCGACGAAGCCGGCATTGTCGGCACCGACGACGGGGACGAGCTTGGCACCCGATTCAGTGAGCGCATCGACGATGACGTTGTCGATGCCCGAGGTCCAGATGCCGTCGAACGGCACGCCCGAGGCGATGAAGTCGAGGATCTGCTGCTTGCCCTGGTCCTGCTGCCAGCCGGTGAAGGTCTCGCTCACCACCTTGACGTCGGGGAACTCGGCAAGCGCCTTCTTGAAGCCCGCGTCGCGGTCGGTATCGGCCGAAGCGCCGGCAGCGCCGCGCATATAGACCACGCCGCCCTTGCCGCCCATTTGGGTGAACAGCCACTTGGCGCCCAGATAGGCGTAATCCGACTGGTTGTTCTGGATGGTGTAGATATTGGGATCGGTGACCGACTGGTCGACGACCACGATGGTGATGCCGGCCGCCTCGGCTTCCTGTAGGGCTGGCGCGATGCCCGCCGGATCCGACGGATTGACGATGATGGCGTTGACCTTGGCGCTGATCAGGTTGCGGATGTCTTCCAGCTGGCCAGCGGCATCGGTGTTGCGGTGGGCGATGTTGAGCGAGGCAACGTCGCCCGAGGCCAGGGCCTGGGCCTTGATGGCGCAGATCATTTCCTCGCGCCAGCCATTGCCCTGCACGGTGTTGGAGACACCGATCGTGTAGGGGCCGGCGGCGAAAGCCATGCCGGACGACGCCAGAATGGCCGCGCCGGCGAGCAGTGAGATGATTGAAGTCTTTGCAAGTCGCATGGGGTTTCCTCTCCCTTTGTGGCCTTCCGGCCCTTGTTGTCTGCGGTCCTTATGGACTCTCGTTGCAGAATTTCATTTTACCAGTGGACGCAGCACGTCGCGGGCGAGCAGGAAGCCCCGCTTGACCTTGTCGTCGCTGCCTTCGAATTGCCGATCCTCGTGCTCGATGATGACCGACCCGTCATAGCCGGCCCGGTAGAGCTCCGAGAAGAACACAGTCCAGTTCACCTCGCCAAGCCCCGGCATGCGCGGAACCTGCCAGCCGATGCCGGCCGACATAATGCCGCGCTCGTAGAGACCATCGCGGTCGATCAACAGGTCCTTGGCATGCACATGCAGCATGCGCGCGCCGAACTCCCGGATAAAGCGGGCGCCGTCGATCATCTGCCAGACCAGGTGCGACGGGTCGTAATTCATCCCCACGTCGCTCCCCCAGGCCTCGAAAATGCGCCGCCAGATCAGCGGCGAATAGGCGATATTGTGACCGCCCGGCCATTCGCTGGCGCTGAACAGCATCGGGCAATTCTCGAATGCCAGGGTCACGCCCTTGTCGCGGGCAAAGGCGATGATGTCCGGCCAGACCTTTTCGGCCTCTTTCCAGTTGGCCTCGATGCTCTGCGCAGCATCGCCGCCGACAAAAGTATTGACCAGGGGCAGGCCCATCAGGCTGGCGGCGGTGACGACGGATTTGAGGTGCTCGATCGCCGCCTGGCGGATGCCGAGGTCGGGATGCAGCGGGTTGGGATAGTAGGCGAGCGCCGAAATGGCGAGCTTCCTGGCCTGCAGCGCGGCGACGATGTCCCTCGCTTCCGAGGCGCCCAGGTTGGCGACGTCGATATGGCTAGTGCCGGCATAGCGGCGGGTGGTGCCCGATGATCGCGGCCAGCAGGCAATCTCCAGCGCTTCAAAACCCACCGACGCAGCCCAATCGGCCACGTCGTCAAGCGACGTTTCCGCAAAAGGCGCGGTCAGAATGCCGAGCTGCATCATTGCCTCCCTGGCTCCTTGTTCCACCAGGCCTTATGGCCTTCTCTTTCGGAATAGGATTTCCATTTCTGCCAATATGGATGGCGGTTTTTAGCACGTCAATCGAGCATATTCTATTTTTCCCGTTTGCACGCTAGGCTGAAAAGTCCAACGCTTCCGGGCCGTTGGCCGCTTCCGACCGAGTTCGGCCAGCGTTTGACAGTGTCCGTTGGAAATGTAATTCCATATTGTGACGTTTGAAATTCTTGTTGGATGAGATGGACGTTCGGTTGGACGGCAAGGTTGTGCTGGTGACGGGATCGACGCAGGGCGTCGGCGCCAAGGTTGCCGGGCTGGCCGTCGCCGGCGGCGCTGCCGGCGTGATGTTGACCGGTCGTGACGGCGAGCGAGGCAGGGCGCTGGCGCGAGAGCTCGGCACCCAGCAATGCCCGGTCGATTTCATTGCCGCCGATTTGGGAGAGGCAGAGGCCGCCGAAACGGTCGCTGCCGCGACGATCAAGTGGTTCGGTCGCATCGACGCGCTGGTCAATGCGGCGGGCCGCACCGACCGGGCCTCATTCCTCGATGGATCGGCCGAGCTGTGGGACAAGCTCTTCGCGGTCAACGCCAAGGCACCCTACTTCCTGATGCAGGCCGCCATCCGAGACATGCTTGGCCGCAAAGCACCCGGCGCGATCGTCAATATCCTGTCGATGAACGCCTATTGCGGCGCGCCGGAGCTCGCCATCTATTCGGCCACCAAGGGGGCCCTGACAACCCTGACACGCAACGCCGCCAATGCGCATCTGGCCGACCGGATCCGCGTCAACGGCATCATGATGGGCTGGGCCGCAACCCCCGGCGAGAACCAGATGCAGAGCGCTACGCTCGGCAAGGGTGCCGACTGGGCCGCGCGGGCCGCGGCCAACATGCCGCTCGGGCGCATGCTTGCGGACGACGAGGTCGCCCAACTCGCCTTGTTCATGCTGAGCGACAGCGCTGGCCTGATGACCGGCGCCCTGGTCGATCTTGAGCAGAGCGTGGTCGGCGCACCGACCCGACGCGGCCCGTGAGCATTTTGTCGCTTTCGGGTGCCGAGCGCCTGACGCCCGCCACGGCGGCGCAACTGCCCGCATCGGTGCAGCGCCCCGCCTACGACCGCACGAAACTCAAGCCGGGCATTGTCCATCTTGGCGACGGCGCTTTCCACCGCTGCCACCAGGCCGAGTGGACCGACGATGCGCTGCAGGCAGCATTCGGCGACTGGGGGATCGTCGGCATCAATCTGCGCGCGCCCGATATCGCCAACGCGCTCGGCGCCCAGTCGGGCCTGTTCTGCCGCGAACTGCGCGAGGACGGCGCCGTTGATCGCCGCCTGGTCGGCTCGGAAATCGCGCATATCTCGGTGCTGGACGAGAGCTACGATCCCTATCGATTGTCGCTACGCGGGGCGCTTGAGGCCGCGGCCGATCCTGCCATCCGGCTGATCACCATGACGGTGACGGAGAAGGGCTATTGCCACATCCCCGCAACCGGCGAGCTTGACCTCGATCATCCCGATATCGTGCACGACATCGCCGAGCCGCGCCTGCCGCGCTCCGTCCCCGGTTTCATCCTCGAAGCCTTGACGCTGCGGTTGCAGCGCGGGGCCGAGCTGCCGGCGATCATGAGCTGCGACAACGTGCCCGACAATGGCGCGACGCTGCGGCGAGCCGTTCTCGGACTGGCCCAGCGCGTCGACGCCGCGATTGGCGACCGCATTGCCCGGGACGTGCATTTCCTCAACACCATGGTCGACCGCATCGTGCCGGCGACGCAGCCGGGCGATATCGAGCGTTTTGCGGCGCAAACCGGCATTGCCGATTTCGGCCTTGTCGTCGGCGAGCCGTTCCGCATGTGGGTGATCGAGGACACGCATCGCTGCGCCATGCCGGCCTGGGACCGGGTCGGGGCGCTCATCGTCGATGACGTGCGGCCGTACGAAATCCTCAAGATGCGGGTTCTGAACGGCATCCAATCCAATGTGTGCCAGCTCGGCCTGCTGTCGGATTTGCAATTCATGTTCGATGTCATGGGCAGCGAGATATTCGAGACGTTCGCGCGCCGCACCATCATGGACGAAGTCGTGCCGGGACTGCCCCAGGTTTCCGGCATTGACGTGGCAGCCTATGTCGAGCAATCGATCCGCCGCCTAAAAAACGGCGACCTCAAGCACGGCACGCTGCAGATTTCGACCGACGGGTCGCAAAAGATCAGGCAGCGCCTGCTAGAGCCGCTCCGCGCCTGCCTCGCTTCCGGTCGCCCAGCCGATGGCCTGCTGCTCGGCGTGGCCGGGTGGATGTGCTACGCCGGCGGCCTGCATTGGCAGCACAAACCCATCGACGTGCGCGACCCCAAGGCTCCAGTGACCACAGAGATCGGTCGCCGCTATGGCAGCGATCCGGCGGGTTTCGTCGTTGAAATGCTGAAGCTTGCGGATATTTTCGGCACCGACCTGGTGGACAAAGAGCCGGTCAAAGCCAGGCTCGCCCACTTCGTCCGGCAGTTGCGCGCCGCGCCAGCCATCGAAGTCGTTGCGGCGCTGATCTAGACTAGGCTGTCTGCCGAGGGAGTGGCAAAAATGGTTGATGCACGCAGCGATGCCCGCGCCACGCGGCGCCTGAGGATCGGCATGGTCGGCGGTGGCCGCGACGCCTTCATCGGCGCCGTGCACCGCATGGCGGCACGGCTCGACGATCGCACCGAACTGGTGGCCGGCGCCCTGTCGTCGGATCCGGACCGCACGCGCCTCTCCGCGGCCGATATCGGCATTGCCGTGGACCGCGCCTATTCGAGCTTTGCCGAAATGGCCGAGCGCGAGGCCGGGCGCCCTGACGGCATCGAAGCCGTGATCATCGTGACGCCTAACCATCTGCACGCGCCGGTCGCCAAGGCGTTCCTTGCCGCCGGCATCGACGTGATCTGCGACAAGCCGCTATCGGCGACGCTGGCGGAGGCCGAGGAGCTTGCCATCCTCGCCAAGGCCTCCGGCCTGGTGTTTGCCGTGACCTTCAACAATACCGGCTATGCCATGGTCCGCGAGGCGCGGGCCATGGTGGCGGCCGGCCAGCTCGGCACACTGCGCGTGGTCCGCGTCGAATACATCCAGGATTGGCTGACCCAGCCGATTGACGCCGACGGCCAAAAGCAGGCGGAGTGGCGTACCGATCCCAAGCGCGCCGGCCGCTCGGCCTGCCTTGCCGATATCGGCGTGCACGCCTTCAACCTGGCGCAGTTCGTCACCGGCATGGCGCCGGAGGCTGTCGCGGCCGATCTCACCACCTTTGTTCCCGGCCGCCGGCTGGATGACAATGCCCATGTGCTGCTGCGCTACGCCGATGGCGCGCGCGGCGTGCTGATCGCCAGCCAGGTCTCGCCCGGAAGCGGCAACCGCCTGGCGCTCAAGCTTTATGGTGACAAAGGGGGCCTCGAATGGCTGGGCCACGAGCCCGAGATCATGCGCTTCACCCCGTTCGGCGAGCCGACCCGCATTCTCGTCCGGGGCGGTCCCGGCCTCGGCCCAGCCTCGACCAACGTGTCGCGCATGCCGTCTGAGCATCCCGAGGGCTATATCGAGGGCTTTGCCAATCTTTACCGCGATACGGTCGACGCGATCGTGCGGCGGCGGCGCGGAGAGGGGGCCAGCAGTAGCGGGCATGTGCCGAGCGTCGAGGATGGCCTCTTGGGCATGCGGTTCATCGAGGCTGCGGTGAATTCGAGCCTGGCGGGCTCCGCCTGGACCAGGCTTTAGGCGCGCTCGATCAGCTTTCCCAGGCTGATGATGATCGACTGGCACAGCACCATGGCGGGCACCTGCGAGCGGAAGTGACCGAGCCGGGCTTCCTTGACGAACAGCGTGTGCGTCCCCAGCCTGGCCACCGGGCTGAGCTCGTTGTCGGTGATCACCAGGAGCGTGCGGCCCTTCTGGTGCGCCGCCTGGGCGATCTCGATGGTTTCTGGGGTGTAGTCGTCGAATGTCAGCACCAACAGCACGTCATTCGCATCGACGGCGGCGAGCTGCTGCTCGCGCATCGAGCCGACATTGTCGATCAGGTGGGCGCGTTTGCCGACGCGCGACAGGCTGTAATAGCAGTAGGTGGCGACCCCGTAGGCGCCGCGCGCCCCGAGAATGTGCACCGCGCCGGATTTCGCCAACACATCGACAAAGCCCTGCAGTTCGATCCGGTCCACGTCTTCGCGCAGCCGGATCAGCGTATCCATGGCGGCCTGCACGAAGGTGTCGAAGACCAGGCTCGGCTCGTCCAGATGCAACACCTTGGATTTGGTGGGCCGCGGCGCGTCGGCGAAGGACTTCATGCGCTGGTCGTAGGTCATTCGCGGTCCGAGCAGGCGCTGCCGGAACACGCTCTGCAGGCCGTTGAAGCCGACGAATCCCATTTCCTTGGCGAAGCGGGTGATGGTGGAGGGCTGCACCCCGGCCTGGCGCGCCAGTTCGACGATGGTGTGGATCGCTACGTCCTCGGGATTGTTGACGAAGAAGTGCGCCACCTGCTGCAGGCGGCGGCTGAGCTGGTTCTCACGCTCGGTCAGCTCGGCCATAAAGCTTGCGAACTCGGTCGCCGGCGGTCTGTCCCTGGTCTTGTCTGCCAACGCGGCTCCTAAAGTCTTACGGCGACTAAATATTCGCCATGCCCAACGGAATTTTGAGAGCGCCGCTTCTCATGGCATCTGCGTCATGGAACAATGACTTTATCACTACTACGGGCAACGTCATCTTCGACATGCTGCATAACTTCCATCTCGAATGCGGCGCTCGCCTGTACAAGCTGCGGGTATATGAGACGCTGAGCAACCCGACCGGTAGGGAGTTTGCCGGTATCTTTCGCTCGGGATCGGTGCACGCCCACTCTAACGCCTTGGCTATGTCGGCGGAGTGGTATGCAGGATTTCCGGATCAACGACTTTCACCGTCGTAGCCGGCGAAGGCGACGACGCCGTAGCCCCCGTCATCACTGCCCGGCCGAGGGACGGAAGCTCATCCGGCAGGAGCGGATATCGCCGGCGGTGGCGTTCCGCTGCCCCGGCACGCGACACTAATTCCTGTGCCGACCCTCGCCTTTGCGCCTGACGCTTCCTGGGCTCCTCCGGCCTGGATTAGCCGAAGACGTGCAAAAGTCGCGCTCGACGAGGGCAGCCATCGTTGCCACCTATCAGCCCCGCTTGAGCCGGACTTTGCAAGCCAGTGCGACCGACCCGACGAACGCTGCCGTTTACAGTTGGAGCACGTTTGCGCCGATTGTGGGATCAACAATCCGTTCCAGGCGGGTCGGGTGCACCGTCACACTGATCTCAACAGAGCCGCGTCCCACCTCGAGTGCCAGCAAGTGACCGCCGAAGGTGCGAAAGCTGTCGTCGCCGGCAACACCATGAGCGTGGATTGCCGGCGTGCCGCCCTTCCACGCCAAAGTCCCGGTGAAGTTGGTCAACTCGAGGTCTTCCATCGTTTTCGGGCTATACTGCTTTTTATCGAAGTCGAAGAAGCCAAAAGTCGCTTTGTGAACGAAGCCGAAGCCAACAATTGTCGCTGAGGGGATCGCCTCGTCCCTCATCAGGCTTTCAAGCCAGACGAAGACGTCGTCACCCTGGCGCAACACCATGAGAAAACCCGTAGGCGTCGCGATGTAACGCTTATGCTCTGACATTTCATGGCCTCAAGGGGTTGTTGGCATGATGCCATTATCGGCGCAAGAGCCCCTTGCCCGCTCAATAAGTGGCGATGAACTCGGGCGCAATTTTCAACCCCCAGCTGATCGCTGCGAATGAGAGAGGCAGTCTCGGCAGCGTTGCCTGAAGGTTCAATGACACGATCATACGCTTGGTGAGCCTTCCGGCCTAGTCCCAGGGTCGAACTTCCATACAAGATCAACGCTACGTTAAACCCCTCAGCTTATGTTGGCTTCGTAATGGGAGCTTCGGCGTCGGACGGACATCGAACAGCGAGGGGACGAGGCTATGCTGGCACGGATCGGAAACGGGTTGGGCAATATCAAACTGACCACGGGGATTGCCGGTCTGGTGGTGATGAGTATTCTCATCACCGTGCTGGCGTACTCGGCCAGCAATTATCTTGCCCTGCGACAACAATCTGTCGAGCGGGGGATAGCGCAGCAGCGTTCGGCCATGAAGGTCGCGGCCACTGTGCTGGAGCAGCGCTTGCCGGGCACCGCCGTAACCTGGGCTGACGATGGCGCGTTGACGGCGATCCAAGGCTACGCCCTTCCGTTCTTCCATGACACAAAGGCGGTCGATTCGGTCAGCCGGGTAACCGGCGGTGCGGTGGCCATCTTCGCGTACGACGCAGCTGCCAAGACCTTCACCGCCAAATCCACCAGCTTCGCCGCGGCGGATGGAAAGCGGGAGATCAATTTCGAAATCGATGCCGCGACGCCGGCCTATGCGGCGCTGAGTGCGTCGACCGCCTATTATGGCGATGCAGACCTGCTGGGCACTAATTTCCATGGTGCGTTCGAGCCATTCACCAGCCTGAATGGCGATCTGCTCGGTGCCTTCTTTGTCGGCGATGATGCCGGGCTTGATCAAGCGCAGGCCAACCGCTCGGTGCCGATGATGGCGACGATCGGCGCGGGCCTGCTGGTGGTTCTGGGCGGGATAAGCCTGATGCTGTCGCGGCGCCTGACTGCACCGATCCCACGTATAGCCGGCGCGATGCAGCGCATCGCCGATGGCGCCCTCGACGCTGAGGTGCCTTATCGCCAGCGCCGCAATGAAATTGGCGCTATGGCCCGGGCCGTGGAAGTGTTCCGCGAGAACGGGTTGCGGGTCAGCCAGATGACCGAGGCGGAAGCCGCCCGCATCATCGCCGACCAGACCAATCGCCAGGCGATGATGAGCGAATTGCAGAATGCCTTCGGCGTGGTGGTGGATGCAGCGATCGCCGGCGATTTCTCTCGCCAGGTGGAGGTCGAATTTCCCGATCCAGAGCTCAATGCGCTGGCCTCCAGCGTCAATAACCTGGTGGCGACCTTCAATCGGGGCGTCAGCGAAATCGGCGTGG
>NZ_JAQGJM010000045.1 GCF_028290625.1 Devosia sp. | reverse complement strand
CGGCCCTTTCGCAGGTTCCAATCACCACCCTGCCTTCGGTAGGGGGAGTTACCACAACCGCTATACTCAATGCGGTCGGTGCAGGCACCTTCAACGCAGTCGGTGCATCGTCTGCAGTCAGTAATTGGAGTGCATCGGGCTCCGGAGCGTTCGCGAGCACTGGCCAAGCCCTCTTCATTGGAACATGGAGTGCATCTGGGGCCGGCACGCCATCGTGGGCAGGTTCAGCAACCGCGCTTGCAACGTGGACCGTTTCAGCCTCGGGAGCCTTTACGGCTATCGGCAGTGCTACGGCGGAGTCTGCATGGTCAGCGGCCGGTTCCAGCTCTGCGGCATGGACAGCACTTTCGACGGCGACCTCCGTGCTCAACGCGGCGGGTGCAGGCGTATTCCACGCCACGAACTCTGCTCTCGCTAGTGCGGCATGGGCGGCAGCTGGGGCAGGCGTCCTAACCGGGCGTGGAGCTTCGACAGTCACAGCCCGCTTCGCCTTCGCTGGGCGAGGGCTGCTCAATTTCTACTCGGTATCGCCAACGCCCATCGCCCGGGTTGCGACGGTGCCGTTCATCTCCCGCTCGCTGCTGCTCAAGCGCGAAAGCCGGGAACAGAACGTACCCGCCTATAGCCGCGAAGCCCGGGTCTACCCGATCAGCCGAACAGTTCTCGTCCCAAAATACCCGAGGATCGACATGCCACTTTCCTGGGCTAGCAAAGACCCCGATGAATTGCTCGACTACAGCCTCAACTGGTCGCAAGCCCTTTCCGGCGACACTATCGTCACCAGCGATTGGGCAATCAGCGACAGCGCCCTCGTCGAGAACCACAGCACCAACACCTCAACGGCAACCGTGATCTGGCTCGAGGATGGCGCGCTCAACCAGAGCTACACCGTGACCAACACGATCGAGACGGCTGGCGGACGAACGTATCAGCAGTCGGTCAACATTCGAATTTTGAGCAACTGATTAGCAAAAACATATCGTTCGGTCTTCCGGCGCCACCGCGCCGAAGGAATAGTTTTGCGCAGAGGCCGGATTGTTTCGGTTCAAAGGCTTAGGTGAGTTAAATGGGGCGCCCGCCTAGCGACAAGACCTTCGCCAACATGCTCCGCATTGCCATCAGCGAGGCCCATGCAGAAGGCGGCACCAAGCTCCGCGCCGTAGCCGATGCACTAGTGACGAAAGCGATCACTGGCGATGTCCCGGCGATCAAGGAAATCGCGGACCGGCTTGATGGTAAAGTGCCTCAGGCGGTGGTTGGCGACGACAACGAAGATCCGATCAGCCTGCGCCATGAATTGGACGCCGATCGCTTCGTCAAATCGCTGCAGTCGCTCGTGGCGCGTGCTGACGCAGAAGAGAGCAAATAGGGTTGGCCGGCATCCATGCCTCGCCGGCCGAACTGCTGGCCTCACTGCCCACAGCGGAGAGACAGAAGGCGATTGAAAGCCTGTCGCTCGAAACTAAGGCGCAGCTTGCTCATCACTGGCCGTTCTGGGCTCGCCAGAACCAGCGTGAGCCTGAAGGAGACGATTGGGTCTATTGGCTGATCCTCGCCGGCCGTGGATTCGGCAAGACCCGCACCGGAGCGGAAACCGTCCGTCAATGGGTCAAGACCTGTGAGATGGTCAATCTGATCGGCGCGACGGTCGACGATGCCCGCGATATCATGATCGAAGGGGAGAGCGGCATTCTCGCCATTTGCCCCAACGATGAACGCCCGGTCTATCGGAAGAACGAGAGCAAGTTGCTCTGGCCGAATGGCGCGGTTTCGCTGGTCTTTACCGCGGATGCCCCGGAGCGGCTTCGCGGCAAACAGCATATGCGGCTGTGGGCCGACGAGATGGCCTCATGGCGGTACGGCGAGGCTTGGGACCAAGCTAAGTTCGGGCTGCGTCTCGGGCCTCACCCGCGAGCCGTGATCACCACGACGCCGCGGCCGGTGAAGAACATTAAGGATCTGGTGAAGGATCGGGCAACCATCGTCACCAGGGGGACGACCTACGACAACCGGGCGAACCTTGCCCCGACGTTTTTTGAAGAAATCGTCAAGCGGTACGAAGGCACTCGTCTGGGCCGGCAGGAACTAAACGCCGAAATCCTCGAGGACGTGCCGGGCGCACTGTGGACGCGTGAGATGATCACGCATCTGCCTGCCTCGGCCCTTCCGCCAATGAAACGCATCGTAGTGGCGATCGACCCGCCCGCGACCTCAGGCGAGAGCAGCAACGAAGCTGGCATCATCGTCGATGGGCTCGGTGAGGACGGCAGGGCCTATGTGCTGGCAGACCGCTCCGGGGTGATGACGCCCCGCGAATGGGCAGTGGCAGCAGTCACCGCTTTTCGAGAGTTTGAAGCCGATCGCATCGTGGCCGAAGTCAACCAGGGCGGCGAGATGGTGGAGCAGGTTATTCGCTCCGTCGACACTCATGTGCCGTTCAAGGCGGTTCGGGCCAGCCGAGGCAAGTACGTCCGGGCCGAACCAATCAGCGCGCTCTATGCGAGGGGGCTGGTCGACCATGTTGGGCAGTTCGAAGCGCTCGAGGACCAGATGTGTTCGTACACGCCGGATTTCGACCGCGGCAACAGTTCGCCGGATCGGCTTGATGCTCATGTTTGGGCAATGAGCGACCTGTTCCCGTCGATGGTGGCTGAGAAAAAATCGCCCCTGACGCGGCCCAAGCTACAGGGGCCAAATGGCCTTGGCGCTCAAGGATGGATGGCCCGATGACCGCTATTATAGACGAGGCTGTCCGTGGCTGAAGAAACCAACGACCGCGACCTCAAGGACGATGAGAAGATCGTCAAGGAGGCCCGCGACCGCTTTGCCATCTGCGAAGGCTACTACTCGCACGCCTATTCGATGTGGCGCGAGGACTTCCGCTTCGGCCATGCCGACTCCGACAATATGGCTCAATGGCCGGACGCGCTTTTGACCACTCGCGAGATTGCGCAGAAGCCGACACTGACGGTCAACAAGACCCGCATTCATTGCCTGCAAATCGTCAATGACGCGAAGCAGAACAAGCCGGGCATCGTGGTTCACCCCACGACCAACGAGGCGACCTACAAAGCCGCTGAAATCTATGAGGACGTGGTTCGGCATATCGAATACCGCTCCCGAGCCCAGCAGGCCTACGACAAGGCCAGCGAGAACCAGGTATTCGGCGGCCTCGGATTTTGCCGGGTCACCACGGAATATGCCAGCCCCAACGGCTTTGATCAGGAAATCCGTATCGGCGGCGTCCGTGATCCGCTGTCCATCTACATGGACCCGGATGCCAAAGAGGCTGACAAGTCCGATGCCGAGTACGGCTTCGAATTCGACGACATGTCGGTGGAGAAGTTCAAGCGGGATTTCCCTGGGCACCCCGAGGCAGTCAACGCGGCAACCCTGAATAACACGTCGTTCGACGGCTGGCTGACCAAGGAGCATGTCCGCGTCGCCAACTACTGGCGCAAAAAGCATGAGAAGGTCGTGCTGGTCTCAGTGGTTGACCCGAACACCGGCGAGCGCCGCACCGTGCCGAAAAAGACCATCAGTCCGGACCTGATCAAGCTGATCAAGCAGGACAAGAACTGGGACTACCGCGAACGCGACAGCGACGTGGTGACGGTCGAGTGCATCAAGTTCGCCGGCAGCACCGTGATCGATCGTTATGACTGGCTCGGCAAGTGGATTCCGCTGGTGCCGTGCATTGGCGAGGAAGTCATTCTCGACGGGCAGTTGGACCTGAAGGGGCACGTTCGCTACCTCAAGGATGCCCAGCGCATGTACAACTACAACACCTCGGCAGAGGTGGAGTTCGGCGCGCTGCAGACCAAGATTCCGTTCCTCGGCCCGGCCGATGCGTTCGAAGGCTACGAAGAGTATTACGCCAGCGCCAACCTGCAGAACCTCGGCTTCCTGCCATACAAGCATCGCGACGATCAGGGGCAGGAAATCCCGGCGCCGAAGCGGGTAGAGCCGCCGATGATGTCCAACGTTTTCCTCAAGGGCATGGAAATCGCCCAGCAGGAATTGATGATGGCTTCCGGCCAATATCAGTCGCAGATGGGCGAGCAGGAGAACGCCAAGTCGGGCAAGGCGATTGCCGAGCGCCAGCGGCAGGGCGACAACGCCACGTACCATTTCGTGGACAACCACGCGATCATGGTCCGACAGATCGGCCGCATAGTCGTGGACCTGATCCCGAAGATTTACGACACGACCCGCATCCTGCGCATCCGCGGCGATGACGGCATGATGAAGAACATCACCATCGACCCGCAAGCCCAGCAGGCCGTGCAGGAACAGAAGGATATCCAGAAGCAGGAAGTCGACATCATCTTTAACCCGAACGTCGGTGAGTATGCGGTTGAAGTCGATGTTGGCCCGAGCTTTGCGACTCGTCGTCAGGAAGCATGGAACGCCATCGTTCAGATCCTCACGCAGTCGCCGCAGCTCATCCCGATTGTGGGCGATCTGCTCTTCCAGAACGCGGACTTCCCCGGCGCCGACGAGATTGCCGTGCGTCTCCGCCGCATGACGCCACCGCAGGCCCTTGGCGACGATCCCTCGCCTCAGGACGCAGAGATGCAGGCCCATGTCGGCCAGCTCACGCAGCTGGTGGCGGAACTGAACCAGAAGCTCGCCAACAAGGACGCCGACGCCAACATTCGGGCCTTTGAAGCGTCGGTCAAGGCCTTCGAGGCCATGTCGAAGCGGCTCCAGGTCATCGGCAATGCCGGCCCCATCGTTACGCCGGAACAGGAGCAGCCGATCATCCAGTCAACGCTGGGGAGCATGCAGATGCAGCCGACGCCGGCCTCGGTGCCGTCTCCGCAGATTGAGCAGATGCAGCAACCGCCGCAAATGCAGCCGCCCATGCCCGATCAGCAACAATTGGCTCCGCCGCCGATGGGCATGCCGCAGTGAACGGCGAACCGGCAGTCGTGGTGCTGAAGCGAGCATCGGCCAAGCTCATCCGGAACACCAAGCTCGAGATGTGGGCCGCGTGGGAAGCCGAGAACGAAATGCCAGGCGAGCCCGTCGTTTATCGCGGGTTTGACCTGCTTGAGGACACGCCATTTGCCAGGATTACGATCCGTTCGGCCGTGCCTCGCACCATGAAGTGGAACGGCTGATGAACTGGAACATCGATCCTGCGATTCTTGCTCAGATGGCAGCCCAGCAGGCGCACATCCGTCAGGTAGAGGAAGCCAACCGCCAGCGTGCCTATCTAGCGCTCGCACCGTGGAGCGCGGTTGCGGTTGAAGCCTATCGGGGCGTGGTGATCGAAGGCGATGCCCGGCGCAAGGCTGCCGACGAAGGAAGGATGGGCGAGTAATGCGCAACCTCCGCTCCGTCTCGTCCGAAGAGTTCAACGAGTTCATCGCCACTTATCCCGCGCCGCTGGCCCAGAAGATGATCGGCGCGACACAGCACTACCTGGACACTTCCGATGGTCAGGTATGGCCTGACAACATCGTGGCCAGCTACCTCCCCGCGACTGAGGTCCGCAAGCGGGCCGGCGGCTGGCGCATACCCATTTCTGACATTGGAGAAGCCTGATGCCGGGGCGCACCACAAAGCTCGTCAAGCACACCGCCAAGGAGCTGGCCGGCGCTTTCTATGATGGGCAGGACATGTTCCGCGATGGGCGGATGACGCGCACGGAGCGTTTTCGCATCAAGGCGGGGTCGCAGTCGCAGTTCGTCGCCACCTACTGGAAAGACTTCGTCGTGCTGGCGCGCGGCACTCTGGCGCAGATGCTCAACGATCCCGGACGGTCGCAAGCGGACAAGGATGCGATCTACGACGCCCTGCTCGAGGAGCGCGGCGCTTACACCGACGAACAACTGGCCGCCCCCAGCATCATCCAACTCAACTGAAAGGGCCGCACCATGGCCAAGAGCAAGTCCGTATCCGAGCCCGTCGTTGAAGTGGCGGAACAGACCAAGTGGCGGGCAGAGGATGCCCTTCGCGACCTGACCCGGGCTGAAGAGCACCGCGCCGACGCCAAGCTGATGAAAGAGGTCGAGAAGATGCGCAAGGAGAAGATGAAGGCGCTTGCGGCGATCAAGTGTGAGACTTCGCCGATGACGCGGAGCGGAAAACAATGAGGCCAGACGTAGATGAAGTTGTTGTCGCAGAGCTGGGTAACGGTGTTGTCTTGATGCAGGAAGGCGGCCACGGAGTGCCGTGCACGACATGCAGTGGAGATGGCTACATCAGTTCACCGGCAACAGCCTTCCGCCCGGCCGGCCGCCCGTCCAAGTGCCGATACTGTCAAGGTCGTGGGTATGTGGTCGACAGTTGGACAGATATATTTGTGCCCAAGATGAATGACATCCCGCTAAGCGCTCGCAGTCGTCATTTGATGACGGAACCGGTTCAGCTTCTTCTGGCCGAACGCACCAAAAGCGAGATTTGGGCCGCGTGGGAAGCCGAGAACGGAAGCTCCGTCCCGGCATAAAACCCGAACGGAGGCGGTTCCTCCGATATCCAACCCTGAAAAGGTGAAAATCGAATGGCTGATGAAGTCGTAGCCCCCGTTGCCGATGCGAATGTGGCTGTTGCCCACGCCTCTGATGATATTCCCGTCGAGACTTCCACCCGCGAACCGCTGGTCGTTGCCAAAGAGCCGGCAGCCGATGACGCGGCAACCGGTGCGGATGCCGGCGAAACTGACGCAAGCGCTGCCACTGCTGCCGCCGACTCTGGCGGCTCCGACGCCGAACGCAAGAAGCCGCCGAAGCTCCCCGATTGGGCGCAGGCGCAGCTCAACAACATGGCCGCCGAAAAGCGGATTGCCGAACGTGAGGCCAAGCGCCTGGCTGATGAAGTGGCCGCCCTCAAGGCACCGAAGACCACTCCTCCCGTCGCTACCCAGGCCGACGCCGCCGCTGCGCAGAACACCGCGCCTCCCGGCGGCTATAAGACCGACGCCGAATTCAACGCCGCGGTTGAAGCTGCAGCGGCACAGCGTGAGGCAACGGCCCGCGCCCAGCAGCAGCAGGCCGAATTTGATGCGGCGTGCAACACCGCCTACACCGCCGGAAAGTCGACCTTCGGGGAAGATTTCGACGGCGCCGTTGCCAACCTGCAGTCGGTGGGCATCATGACCCGCGATATGCTCGATCTGATCGTTGCCACCGACGACCCGGCCAAGGTGCTCTACGAACTCGGCAGCGACCCCGACAAGGCGTCTGCCATCCTCGCTCTGCCGCCGGCCAAGCGCGCGGTGGAGATTGCTAAGCTATCCGTGGTGCCGGCCGCCAAGAAGGTGCCGACGCCGCTCTCCAATGCACCTCGTCCCGTCACCCCCATCGATGGCAGCGCCCGCACCAGTGCGGAGCCCAGCGACAACGACAGCGACGAAGTGTTCTTTGCCAAGCGCGAAGCCCAGCTCCGCGCCCGCAACGCCGCCTGAGACTGCTCTGATCCGAACGCGACCCGGACATCGGCCGCTGATACCGCTCGCACAAACCATGCGCCCTACGAGCAGCGCATCGTACCCGGCACGATAGCCCCGAGACGGCCCGCTTTCACCTCGCTTACGGGCAGCGAGAACGTCACCGGCACAACCTAGGCCTAACCCATCCGCATCCCTGCGGACGCCTTCGCGCGTGCCTCGAAAGCAACTCGGCCAATCGAGGACATCCCCCATGGCTAACTCTCTGCTCACTACGAGCCGCATCACCCGCGAAGCCGTGATGCTGTTCGTCAACTCCAACGCCCTTCTGGCCAATGTCGATCGTCAGTTCGATAGTGACTTCGGCAAGGCCGGCGAAAAGATCGGCTCGCAGCTCCGTATCCGGCTGCCCAACGACTACGTTCCGGTCAAGGGCCCGGCGGCGTCCATCCAGGACACCACGGAACAGCAGACCGTCCTGACGCTCGCCACCCAGGCGCACGTCGACGTGTCGTTCAGCACCGCCGATCTGCTCCTGAGCGTCGACGACTTCCGCGAAATCATCCTCAAGCCGATGATGAACAACCTGGCGGGCCAGGTCGCGGTCGACGTGATGGCGACGATGGAATACGGGTATATCCCGCTGCCCAACGTCAACGGCTCTTCGCCTATCGCTGCGCCGCTGACCGCCACGACCGGCGGCATCTGCAACATCGCGCCGAACTACGCGGCCGATGGCACGACGCTGATCTCCCCCTCGAGCGGCACGCTGCTCGATGCCCGCGCCATCCTCGCCAATAACTCGGCTCCGAGTGGTTCCCGCAAGCTGGTTTTCGATCCGCGCACCAATGCTCGCGTCGTCAACTCGCTGACTGGCCTGCTCAACCCTGCGACCAAGCTCTCGTCGCAGTACGAGTCCGGCCAGATGATGAGCGGCCTCGGCTATGCAGCCATCTTCGAAGACCAGACTGCTATCAAGCACACCACCGGCACCTTTACCGCCGGCACGGTGAACGGCGGCAGCCAGACCGGCTACACGCTGACCACAAACGCCATCACCGGCACCCTCAATGTTGGTGACATCATCACCATCGCGGGCGTCAATGGTGTCAACCGCGTGACCAAGCAGACCACCGGCGAACTGCGCACTTTCGTGGTGACGGCCAATGTGGCCAGCGGCGCGACCTCGATCCCGATCTACCCGGCGATCGTGCCTCCGGTGAACGGCAACGCGGTTCAGTACCAGACCGTGACCGCCTCCCCGGCGACTTCCGCGGCGATCACCATGATCATCGCGCCGGGCGTGACCTACCGCAACAACGTGGCGTATGCGCCGGAATGCCTGACGATGGTGAGTGGCGAACTTCCGCTGCCCAAGAACGTCGACGCAGCCCGAGCCAAGTACTCCAACGTGTCGATGCGCATGGCCACCCAGTGGCAGGTCGGCACCGACCAGGAAGTAACGCGCTTGGACACTTTGTATGGGGCTCTCCTGACCCGTCCGGAGTGGGGCGTTCGTGTCCCGGACGTGACGCCGTAACCGTCCACTTTTTGAACCCACGGGCCGCGAGCAATTGCGGCCCGAATTCCCTTGGAGACATTCCATGACCGAAGAGCGCGAATATCCCCGGTGGGTACATTGCCCCGGCACGATCCCCGGCAAGAAGTCGGCACTGGTGAACAGTTCCGAGGCCGAAGCCGCCCAGCTCGCGGCGTGGGGCGTTGCAGACGAGCCGGCCCCCTTGGTCGTCAACCCTCTCATTCCCGCCCCGCCGGCAAGCGAGCCATTCGACCACGATGGCAACGGCAAGCCAGGCGGCTCGCTGAAACCGGCTGGCGCTGATCTACCAGCCCTTCGCCTCGCCTACAAAGCGAAGTTCGGCAAGCGAGCTTTCCCCGGCTGGGACGCTGCCGAGATCACCAAGCGCATGGCGGCTGACTGATGAGCGGCCTCACCAACTCCACGTTTGGCGATATCGTTCTCGCGGCGCTGCGCAACACCGGCATTGTCGGTCTTGGTCAGACAGCGACTTCCGAGGACATGAACCAGGCTTGCGCCGCGCTCAACGACATGATCGCGCAATGGCAGCAGCGCCGGTATCTGGTTTATCGGCTGGTGGAGCAGTCGGTGCCCTGCAATGGGCAGCAGTATTACGAGATCGGACCCGGTGGCGATATCTCGGTGGCCGAGCGCCCCGCGGCGATCAACGCCGCCTTCGCGCGCCAGACCATCAGCGACAGCCCCAACCAGATCGACTACCCGATCACGGTCCTGCCGTCTCGGGAGACCTACTCGCAAATCGCGATGAAGTCGCTGCAGAGCTTTCCGCAGTGGTGCTGGTATGACGCCGGCACCCCGTTGGGGAAACTCTACGTCTACCCAGTGATTTCGAACCAGTTCGAACTGCATGTCATCTTCCGCCAGCAGCTTCAGACCGCGCTAGCATTGACCGATGAGATCACCCTGCCGGGGGAGTACCGAGAGGCTCTTGTGTACAACTTGGCCATTCGGCTTTCGGCCAATTACGGGGTTCCGCTGAGTCCGAACGTTGCTGGCTTGGCCAAAGCAGCGCTTGAAACGATGCGTTCGGTCAACGCTCAAATTCCGACGATGTCAATGCCAAGCATCCTGCGCAACGACGTTCGTTGGAATATCTTCAGTGATCAGGCCGGCCCGGGCACGTACTGATGACTCGCGTTCCCCTCCTTGGCGGCGCCTATCAGAGCCGCTCGCTGATCGCATCCGCCTCCGAGGCCGTGAATCTGTACAGCGAGCGCAATGCCGAGGACGGGCAACCCACAACCCCCGCAACGTCCTATCCCACGCCGGGGCTCGCACTCGTCACGGCGCCGCCCTATCCGTCCAACATGCGGACGCTCTACCGGGCCTCGAATGGCAGCCTCTACGGCGTCATCGGCCCCACGGTCTATGCCATCTCGAACACCTATGACTACACGCTGCTGGGGACCATTCCGAACGATACCTCCCCGGTGTGGTTTGCGGATAATGGGCAGGCGATCGTGCTCGTCGATGGGTCGGCGGTCGGCTACGCCATCGACATGACGACGGATGCGTTCGGGACGATCACCGACCCGGCGTTCTATGGTGGGACTTCGGCGTCCTACCAGGACACGTTCTTCATCTTCAACCGGCCGGGGACGGACCAGTTCTATATCTCGCTGAGCAATGTCAGCTACGATATGCTGACCGGCACGCCGGGCGGGGTCTACGTTGGGTCGATCACGACACCCGGTTCCGGCTACGTCGATGCGACCTATACCAGCGTTCCTCTGACAGGCGGGACTGGCTCGGGAGCGCTGGCGACGATCACCGTATTGGGCGGGGCAGTTACCGCTGTCACGATCACCGACGACGGCCAGGACTACACCATTGGCGATGTGCTCAGCGCCAGCAACACGAACCTTGGCGGGTCGGGTTCGGGGTTTGCATACTCGGTCGACGGCATTCATGGGTCGGCGTTCGATCCACTCGACATCGCAGCCAAGACCGGCTCGGCCGACAACATCGTTGCCGCTCCTACGGTGCATGGCGAGCTGTGGTTGATCGGGGAATTGACCACGGAAGTGTGGTATGATGCCGGCGCCGCGGACTTCGCCTATCAGCGCATCCAGGGCGCGTTTGTGGACCACGGGTGCGCCGCGCCGTACTCTATCGCCTCGGTCGATATTTCGCTGCTGTGGCTGTCTCAGGATCGGCAGGGCAACTGCATCGTCCTGATGACGGAAGGCTACTCGGTCAAGCGCGTCTCAGTGCATGCGCTCGAGGCAGAGTGGCAGGCCTACGAGACCATCGCGGATGCCATCGGCTACGTGCACCAGATCGAAGGGCATGCCTTCTACGTCCTGACGTTCCCGACTGCGGACACGACCTACTGCTACGACCTGTCGGAAAACCAGTGGCACCGCCGGGCATCGATCGATGGCAACGGGGTTCTACATCGGCACAGGTCGAGTTGTTTCGCCTTCGCCTACGGGCTCAACCTCGTTGGGGACTACCAGAACGGCAACCTCTACAACCTGACCAACGAGGCCTTCACCGACAACGGAGTAGATATCCCGCGCATCCGGAGGTTTCCGCACCTGATCGAAGACGGCAAGCGCGTCGTCTATGACGGGTTCCAGGCTGACATGGCAACGGGGCAGATTACCTCGGGAACGACGGACGATCCGCCGAAAGTGTACCTGCGGTGGAGCGATAATCGGGGCTTCAGCTTTGGCAACTATGTCAGCCAGTCGATGGGCGGGCCGGGGCAGTACGACGTTTCGATGCAGTGGAACCGGCTTGGCTATGCCCGTGATCGGGTGTTTGAGCTGAGCTGGTCCGCCAATACCGATACCGCGCTTCAGGGGTGTTGGGTCAAGGTCAGGCCGGCGATTTCGTAGTGACGGAATCTGGCGGATTTGCTATAGAAAACGGGTGCGAAGCAGTGGTCGAAGACTGCCGCGCACCCCTGAGCAAATCGATCGAAAGGTGATCAAAATGCCTAATGAGAACGTAGCCCCCGAAGCCGACCCGTACAAGCTTCTGCCGTGCCCGTTCTGCGACGGCGAGGCTGAGACCGGGTTCGAAGATTCCCATAACGGCGGCCATGTCAGATGCACCCAGTGTGGAGTGATAGGCCCGGTGTGGGCAAACGACACGCTAGAAGCGGTGGTCGGGTGGAATAAGCGTCATCTGGGGTACATGCGGTTGCCAGATGGAGTCGACGCCATGCTGCCGGAGCGCAGCAAATGAGCAAGACATTCGACGTTTGGATGGAAGGCTACGCGGCAAGTGGCGATAGTGCTGATGCTACGCTTCTCGCATCAGGTGTGGAGGCGGATGACTTTGCGGCTGCCGTCGAGATCGTGGTTGAAAAGCACAAACTGGAGCATCCCACCGAAGTGGACTACTGGGGCAAGCGCAACGACGGAAGCTGGGCCTTCTATGCGTGCCGCCTGTTCCAGACCGAGGCAGAAGCCAGAAAGTCGTTCGGCTAAATGCCTAACGTCAACAACGCTGCCATCGTCCCAAGCTCCGCCCAGCCCATCGCTGATGCACGCGGCTTCGTCACGACGCCATGGCAGCGGTTCTTCAACGCCATCGTGAGCGCGGCGGCCCCAATCCAGCCGGTAACGCTCACTGGCTCGCCTTTCGCCTATCGTGCCGGCTCTGGCGGCAATCTCGCCATCAGCGGTGGCACGGTGAGCGCAATAACCATCACTCGGGGCACCACGGCAGTACCGACTGGCGCGACCTCGGGGACGTTCCCGGTGGCGAACGGGGATGTGGTTTCCATCACTTACACGGTCGCGCCGACTGTGAGCTTTATCCCGATCTGAATCGGAGAGTGGAATTGAACCGACCTCAATGGGGAAACCTAGCAATCGCGTTGACCCTCCTCTTGCTGGTTCCTGGCTATTTGCTTTTGCGCGGCTTCGGCGTTGAGCCGTTCTCCGATTTCCCACCGCAGTCGGTGATCTTGGCGTCGGTTCCTGCCATGTTGTTCGTCGGACTTCACGCGCTCAAGAAGGCATAACCAGTCGTAGCCTCCGTCCGATTTCCAAGGCCCCTTCACCGGGGCCTTTTCTATTGGAGCCACCTTGCCCCTGCCAAATCTTTCAGTCTGCCGAGAGTTCTCGGCGGAGCGCATCAACGCGATCATCGCTCACCCCGAGGTTCGCCCTTGGGTCGGCATGCCACAGCAGGGCTACATCGACCTGACCCCGATGGTGGCAGACCTCCGCAATGTCCTCCTGATGGGGCAGGGCGGTGGCTTTTTCTTCCACCAGCTCTTGCCGGGGATCTACGAAGTCCACACGCAATTCCTCCCCGAGCATCGCGGCGCCAACGTCCTTCAGGCTGCGGCCGATGCTGAGCGGTTCATGTTCACCCGCACCGACTGCCTCGAAATCCGCTCCAAGGTGCCGGAGCATAACAAGGGCGCCATCGGGTTCGCCCGGGCCATGCACTACGAGCTTCAGTACGAGCGGGCCACCGCCTGGCCAACGGACAACGGCCCTGTGGCGGTCAAGTACTTCGCCCGCACCCTGAACCAATGGGCCAACCGCTGCGAAGGCGTAGAGGCGACCGGGCATTGGTTTCACGAGAAACTCGAGGCCGCCAAGCACGCCGCTGGCGCAACGTCACCCATCCACGATGACGATCTAATCCATGACCGGTTCGTCGGCGCCACCGCAGAGATGATCATGGCCGGGCAACTGGCCAAGGCGATGGGTTTCTATCGCCAGTGGGCAGTGTTCGCCGGCTACGGGCCGATTTCGATCATCGCTGAGTATCCAGTCGTTCTCGACATCGGGGACGCGCTTCTAGCCATCAAAGACCAAGATTTCGAGGTGTTGCTATGCCGGTAGGCGCGGTAGTCGGAGGCGTTCTCGGCGCGGGCGCGTCCCTCGTCGGCTCGGGGATGCAGGCGAAAGCCACGAAGGATGCCTCCAAGGTCCAGTCCGAAATGTACGAAAAGACGAGGGGCGACCTTGCGCCTTATCGGACGGCTGGCGAACAAGGTACGAACGCGCTCATGGCGGCGCTTCCCGACCTCAACAGCAAGATCAACCTTGATCAGGCATGGCTTGAACAGACCCCAGGCTACCAGTTCAACAAGGCTCAGGGGCTCAAAGCTGTCCAGAACAGCGCTGCGGCTCGGGGCCTTGGCACTTCTGGCGCTGCCCTCAAGGGGGCGGCGGGGTATGCTACAGGCCTCGCTGACTCCACGTATCAGACCCAATTCGGCAATGAAATGGCACAGCGAGACGCTCGGTATAACAGGCTGATGGGCGTATCCAGCCTCGGCCAGAACGCTGCTGCACAGACGGGCAATTTTGGGACACAGACCGCCCAGAGCATTGGTCAGAACACCATTGCCGGCGGTACGGCGCAGGCCGCGGGACTCGTCGGGGCCGGCAATGCCCTGATGGGCGGTGCGCAGAACTATCTCGGCTACAATCTAGGCATGCAGCAGCTCGGCAACCCCACGAAGAACCTCTGGGGCGTCAATAGCGGCACTGGCGGTTACACTGGACGGGTGGGGTAAGGGCAATGGCTGAAGTCGATACGTCGTTTTACCCGCGCGCCCCTGAACCCGGCGCCTTCCTGAACACGGCAGCCGGCTATGTCGGACTGGCGAACGCGGGCGAGCAGAACAAGCTCCTCCAGACCCAGAACAAGCAGACCCAACTCGACCTCGTGAACAACCAGGTCGGCACGTTGGTCAACGGCTTTTCGACGCTGGCGGCAGTCCCCGACCTCAGTGCCGACCACTTCGCAGACTTCGGCCAGCGCATGGTGCAGGAAGGCATTATCAGCCCGGAAATCTACGCTGCCGAAATGAAGCAGGTTCAAGCCGCACAGGGCAATCCTGATGCGCTTCGGGCCCTGGCTGGCAACTACAGCCTTCGGGCCCTCGATGCCGGCCAGCGCTTCAGCGCACAGTACGGCACCGCCGGGACGATTGATCAGGGCAACGCGCTTCTGCCAGTCACGACCTCGCCAATGACCGGCATTCACCCGATCGGAGCGCCGATCCCCAAGACGCTGTCGCCTTCGGAGCTTGCGACGCCTGCGACCATTGGCACGACGCCGGAAGGCCAGCCCATTACCGGAACCACGGGCCAGTTGCTCGAAAAGGCCGGCGTCAACCCGCTCACCGCCATGCCGAACCCGCCTGCGCTCGATCCGAATAATCCGCTGATGCCAGTGGCTCCAGCCGAGGCCGGCGTGGTGACGACCCTTCCGGTCGGTGACGTGGCGGCCATGGAAAAGGTTGGCGGCGCATCCGGTGAAGACCTCGCGGCAGCCCGGCTTCGTGAGACCAACTTCCAGCGCGATATCCTGCCGCTCAGCAAGGCTATCCCCGCCTTGGAGGCTCTCGGCACCACCGGCACCGGTCCCGGCACGGAACAGATCAACGAAATCGCCTCGTTCCTGCAGTCCATGGGCGTTCCGGGCATCGACGCGACGAAGGTCAAGAATTTCGATGAGGTGCGCAAGTACCTGAGCCAGTACGCCCAAGCCGGCGATCCGAGCACGAACGACAAATTGGCCGCGGCGTTCGCGGCGAATCCGAGTGTCGGTGTTTCCAACGCGGCGGCCGTTGATGTGGCCAAGACCGCGCTCGCCCTACGCAAATTGCAGAATGCCCAGCTCAAGGCATTCGAAGCGTCGGGCCTGCCGGAAAGCCAGTTCACCAAGTTCGCAGCCCAATTCAATGCCGAGCAAGACCCCCGCGCCTACGCCATCGACATGATGGATGACAAGGCGCGGGCTAAACTGCTCGGGGACTTGAAGGGCGAAGAACGGGCCAAGTTCGCCAAGTCGCTGCGCAAAGCGATCGATCTTGGTCTCGTGACCGCGCCGCGAGTCGCGAATGGCCAGTAATCCGGCAAAGACGTATATCGACGGCTTCGTTGCGCGCGGCTTCTCGCCCGTGCAGGCAGCCGTGCTGGCGGGAAACTTCGCTCAGGAGAGCGGGTTCAACACGGACGCCTACAATCCCAAGGAGGATGCGTACGGCGGTATCCAGTGGCGGCTAGACCGCAAGACCGGGCTCGAGCAGTACGCCAAGGATACCGGCCGCAAGGTCAACGACCCCGATCTGCAAATGGACTACGTCGTCAAGGAGATGACCGGCAACGAGGCGGCCAACGCGGCTGAGTTCCTTGCCGCTCAAGACCCGTTGACGGCCAACAAGTCGCTGAAGAAGTTCATCCGATACGGCGACAATTCCGAGAACGCCCGGCTCAACAACGCGCTGTCCTATATGGGGCAGCCGAGCACTGGCGGTGGCAATGCCCTGATGGCTAGTAACGCTCCGGCCGGTGGTGGTAATCCTCTGTTCGTCAACCCGTCGTTCGGCGGAGCAGAGATGCCCGCACCTGCTGCATGGCCGTCCGCCTCGCCAGTTGCCGCGCCTGCCACGGACGCACCTGCGAATGATGATGCGCTGCTCAATCAGTTCGCGGCTCCTACGGCTCAACCTGGCGGGCAGAGCGACGACGATCTGCTGAACTCGTTTATGCCCGGTGCGGCTGCCCCGGCTACGACTGGCGGCGATGCTGCGGATGAAGATCTGCTTCGGTCCTTTCTCCCCGCCACGCCGGGTGAAGGCGATATCGCCACGCCGCCGGCCGGACTGGTGCCCGGTTCGAAGGAATACGCCGATTGGGCCGTTGAACAGGCGCGTGCTGGCAAGAGGTTGCCACAGGTCAGTGAAATACCAGAGGACCAGGCCGGGGCGCCTACCGGTTTGCTAGACAAGGCGCACGCCGCGGCTGCCTCCTACATGGATGCCATGCCGGTCGTCGGGCCAGCATGGCTAGACCTGGCTGAGAAGGCCCGCGCCTCCGTCCAAGGCATGCCGCTGGACACAGTGAAGGAGGAGACGGCCGCCGCGCGGGAGGCTAATCCGATGACATCCAATGCCGCTGGTGTGGCCGGTACTGTACTGCCGATGCTGGCGGCCGGCGCAACGACTGCGGGCGGCAATCTCCTTGGCGTAACCGGCCCGATCGCACAGCGCGTGCTGATGGGCGGCGCCAGCAATGCGCTTATCTCGGGTGCCGATACACTCGCTCGAGGCGGGGATCTGGAACAGGCTGGAAAGAACGCGCTGATCGGCGGGGCGCTCGGCGTGGCGCTCCCCGCCGTAGGTGATGCGGTGGGCCAACTCGGCAATCAGTTTCTTGGCAAGACAACGCCGGCCGTTGCGCAACTCGCAGAAGCCGCTGTGAACAAATACGGTATCCCGATTGGGCCCGGCCAGATTACCGAAAGTCCGATGGTCAAGTTCGCGGACTCGGTCGTCAACAAGATGCCGTTCAGTGGCGGCACGGTCTCGAACGGGCAACAGGCTGCGGCCTTCAATAAGGCTGTTGCCAATACCTTTGGCGAAACGGCGGAAAAGATCACGCCCGACGTGATGGCTCGGGCTCGGGACCGGATCGGTACGGCGTTCGAAGATGCCGCTGCAAAAACGCCTGCCATCGCGGCCGATACCGCATTCGACCAGGCCATGCTGGATGCCGTCACCAATGCTCAGATGAACCTCACTGAACAGCAGATGGGCCCCATCCTGAAGCAGTTCGACAACATTGTCGGCAAGTTCCAGCAGGGCAGCGGTTCGATCACCGGTCGAGCCTACCAGGAGCTTACGAAGAAGGGGGCTCCGCTGGACGTTGCGCTGCATTCTGCCGATCCCGGCATTCGGGCATTCGCCCGGCAGGCGCGCGAAGCCCTGGACGATGCATTCGAGCGCTCGGCCGCTCCGGACGTGCTGGATGGGCTCAAGAACGCCCGATCGCAGTGGAAGGCGATGAAGACCGTCGAAGACCTCGTGGAGAAATCTCCGGCCGGAGATATCAACCCCGCGCTCTTGATGGGCGCTGTTCGCAGCTCTTACGACAACATGGCGTATGGGGCGGGTGGCGATCTTGCCGAATTGGCGCGCATCGGGCAGCAGTTCCTCAAGTCGCCTCCCTCAAGCGGCACAGCGGAACGGCTGGCCGTGATGAACATGCTGACCAAGGTCGGTGGGGCAGGTGGCTTGGCGGCCACCGCAGCGATGAACCCTGGGTCGATTCCCATGATGGCGGCGGTCGGTCTGCCGGCGGCGGGAGCCTACCTCTTGGCAGCCAAGGGCGGGGGGGCACTGCTACGCTCTGCGGCGCTTGGCAATAAGCTGATCGGCAATTCGCTTGGTCGGGCGGCAAACCCGGCGACCATGACTGGCGGGAATTTGCTGCTCCGTAGCGTTGCAGGCGCGACTGCACCTCGTGCGCCAGTGGAAATCACCGTCAATGGCGGAAATCCATTGCTCAGTCAGTAGCTCTTGCGGGCCGAAAGCCCTAGCAGTCCGCCCGCGAACAAAGAAAACATGGCGACGACCCCGAACAGGGTTTCGGAAGTCATCTCGTCGCGGCGGATGAACAAGAAGATCAACACGCCGATGAGGACGATGCCCAAGGCGCCCGCCAGTTTCGGATTGGCCGGGACGTGCCAGCGTCCGGTTCTCGGGTCGCGGATTTTGTAGTCGTCGGGACCAAGGTCAAGATCGGGCATGCGCGGCAAGATAGAGCAGCAGCCTTCAGTTCGCTAGAGGAGAGATGCAATGGCCGCATCCGCTTTTCCTTATGATCTGGTGCTTGTCGAGTGGGTAGATGCCTGTCGGCTCAACAATAGCTGGATCGACGTTTCGGAAGTGCCTGAGCCGTATCAGCACAAGTGCGTTTCGGTTGGCTTCCTATTTTCTGAGAACGAACACGGGCTAGTTGTCGTCCCTACCATTGGGGACACTGCCCATCCGGACAACAGCCACACCTACGGCGGCATGATGATCCCTGCCTCCGCTGTTATTCGGCGGAAGAAACTTCGGTAGCGAGCGCCTTGTCAACGAGGATGCGTATCGCCTCTGACTTGCTTGGGATGCGCTGCTGTTTTCGGCGCCATTCCTCAATGCGCTGTACCCAGCTTGCAGGCGCAACGACCTGAACCCGTTCGGTGGGGGAGTTATCATCAAGTCGGGGCGGCATTGTCGTTCCGGTCTGAATCGCCACGGGCATCCTTAACAGTCTCTTGCGTGTCGTGCTATGGTGTGTAATATCGGATGATAGCTTGATTGGCAAGATGGGGTAATCAGCCGATGAACGCAGCGGCCGAAACGATCACCGAAACGGCGACGATCTATGATCTGGCGCTCGAAAGTCTTGAAGCCGAGAGCGGCGATGTGCGTGCAGCAGCTAAGCGCCTCGGTGATCGCTTGCTTTCCGATGCTGACTTGCTGAGTTCGGTGCTTGAAGATGTAATCCAGGTTGCAGTCAGCAAGGTGCTCGACAGCAAGAACATCGGCCTGAGGCGGAGGATTTGGCGCTCGGAGGCCAATGGACCGGCATCGGTCATCGCCCTCGCCAATGGCATCTTCAATTCGATGTACGACTTCCCGCTGGCGGGCGGCGTGAAGCTTGGGGACGCGACCAAGGATCAGGTCTTGGCGCAGGCGAATAGCTACGGCACGGTCATTCAGGACATTTCCGTCAAGCGCCGGTTCATGCTGGCGGTTGCCGACAAGCTCACCGGCCCCGCTGTGAAGGTGCGGGATGTGCTGAGCGAGGATGAACTGCGCACGCTCAAGAGCGGGGCGCTCAAATGAACGATTTTCACGATACCCACTCAGTGGGTGAGGCCGGCCATTTGAATGTTGCGACCCAAAACGAGAGTGCCGGCCTCGTATTTCCCCCACAGGGGGGTGTGACCGGCCATTCTTCTTACGTGACCCATATCGATATAGCCGGTCACGAAATTTCCTCGCAAGAGGACGAGAGCGGCCAAGGTTGCCATGTAGCCCAACCAGTCCCCGCCGCTCTCGACAATTCCGCTTCGGCGGAGCCCGGCCATTGCTCCCCAGATGTCCAAACAGAAAGCGCCGGGCTATCTCATTCCGGGCAACCGGACGGCAGTGACCACAATCGAGACGAAACCCTCAAATCGACCGTCGCTGCCGACAATTCGTCTGTCAGCCCCCATTGTGCGGCAGATACCCATTCGCGAGGAGGGGCTGACAGACGGTTCATTGACCCGCAGGTAATGCAGATTGTTCAACTGCACCGCCTTCGCCGCCGATGGCTCAAGGCCCGCAATTCCCTCGTGTTGCAGGGTAAGGCTATATGCCGGTCCTTCGCAGCGGGGGACAAGGTCGCGGGATCGAAAGCATTCGCTCGCGTGATGGACGGGAAGCCGACTGAAGCGGATGCTTTCGTGGAAATGGCACTCATGCCCTTCATCCCAGCCATCCAGAAGTTCGACGCCGAACTGACCATGATCGAAAACCAGATGGTCAAGCTGGCGAAGAAGCTGCCGATAGCGCGGTGGGTGAATGACGTGCGCGGACTCGGCTGGGCTTCGGTCGCAGCTATCGTTGGCGAGGCAGGCGACCTGTCCGCCTACCCGACCGTCAGCGGGGTATGGAAACGCCTAGGGCTGGCGGTAATCGATGGCGGCCGGCAGCGCAGGGTAGCCAATGCCGAGGCCGCGCTTGAGCATGGGTATTCGGCGGAGCGGCGTTCCGTCGTTTGGGTGATGGCGGACTCTATGGCCAAGCACCAGCGGACCTGGATCGACAAGGAAACCGGCGAAATCAAGAAGGCACCGGGGCCCTATGGCGTTGTCCTTGAGACTGAAAAGGCCAAGGCGCTCGCGAAGGAATGGACGCCGCTCCACGCTGAAAACCACGCCAAGCGCGTCATGTCGAAGGCCGTTCTTCGAGACTTGACGTTGGAGTGGCGGAAGGTTGCTGCGCAATGACCGATAAGAAGAGCATGGCGGAGCTTGGGAGCCCGTTCTTCAACAGGCTGCCGGCGGACCCATACCCGGAAGGAATTGGTCAGAACATGGATTCAAACGCGAGTAACTCCAGCCGAGCGCTGGAAATCACCGGCGTGCCTGAGGCGGATGCCATCGACAAGGCTCTCGACAAGTACGACCGCCTGGCTGTCGCCATCGATCTAGTCCGAGAGTATTTGGCATCTGACTGGATATCGGAGGACTGCAAAGAGCACCCCCTGTTCGGGTGTGGCTCCTGCCGCGCCTTGGCGCTGGACTATGAATTGGTGTCTCTCAAGAACACGTTCATCTCCTTCGAGGACTCGGCAGAGTGACCGACATACCTGAAGACGTGATGAAGGCGGCGACAGAAGCGGTTTGTACCGCTTACGACGAGGGCGAGGCGATCATGACCGTGGCCCTCGCCATCCTAGCCGAGCGCGAACGGTCAAAGAAGGAGATAGCCGATCTCACCCGCCTCGTTTCAAAGGCGAGCGATTGGGCCATGGATCGCCGCTACGACCACGTCGATGGTCTACCGTTTTAGTCCGGTTTCTCCGCCAAGAACATCGCCAGCACTTCCTGAAGCTGCTCGGCAACCCCCCGGTTGATGCCGAGGGCAATGAACCCCTCGAACTCTGTTTCGAGCTCCAAGTACGCGGTTAACGGCTCAAGCGAGACAAGCCGGTAACTGCTGCCGAACAACCGCACGGGGTACTCCACCCCCAAGTGCAAATCCGGATTGAACGGCTTGGGCAGCAGCGGGTCTGAACCGTCGAAGTCGCGCACTTCTTAGCCCTCCTATTACCCACCGATCACCGCACACAACCAAACCGAACGTCAAGGCTCCCATCTCGGGGGCCTTTTGTATTGGAGCCCACATTGGCAACCCTGCTTCCGACACCTGAGATTTTCATCTGTGACGCCAACGGCAACCCGCTGGAAAGTGGCACGATCACCACCCTGATTCCGGGCACGAATACATCCAAGGCGACCTATCAGGACGCAGATCAACTCATTCTGAATTCGAACCCGATCGTTCTGGACTCGGCAGGCCGTGCCATCATCTACGGCAGCGGCTCGTACAGGTGGATCATCCGCGACAGTGCCGGGAATCTGGTTTACGACCAGTTGACCAGCGACACTTCGTCAGGCGGCATTGCCACTGGCGGAACATCGACCGGCTCTGCAAATGCGCAGATCGTGGCCGCCTCGAGCTTCAGCCAGCAGGACGGGCAGGCGCTAGAGTTCATCGCGGGGTTCTCCAACTCAGGGCCAATGACGGTCGCCCCGGGTGGCGGCTCGGGCATTCCAGTCCTAGTCGACACGTCGGCCGGCCCGACGCCTCTCGCTGGCGGTGAAATCGTTGCGGCAAATGCGGTGTTGCTGCTCTACGAGGCATCGCGGGGCGCCTTCCATGTGGTGAACCCAACGCCCGGCAGCTTTACTGGCGCGACGATCAGCAATTCGACGATCACCGGCTCTACGATTTCCACGACCACCATTACGCTGAAGCAGGCGACGGACCCAACGCCAACTGACGAAGCGGATATGCAGTGGTCGACGCTGTTCGACAACCTCAAGATCGGGGGCAACGGCGTCACCAAGCGGTTCTGGGCTGGCGCGGCACCAGGTGCGATCACGGGCTGCACGATTGCCAACAATGTGGCAGACGCCACCAACGATATCGACTTCGCCGCCGGCACGGTATCGGACAGCACCGCAGCGTTCTACATGACGCTGGGCTCGACGATCACGAAGCGCCTTGATGCAACGTGGGCGGTCGGCAACAACCAAGGCGGCTTGTTCTCGGGTGCGATCGCGAACACGACGTATCATTGCTTCATCATCCAACGGCCGGACACCGGAGTAGTTGATGCTGGCTTTGACACCGACCCTAACGCGGCCAACCGTCCGGCGTCCTATACCTATTATCGTCGGGTGGGGTCGATTGTCCGGGCTTCAGCGAGCATCCGGGCATTCAGCCAGAATGGCAACTATTTCTGGCTATCGATCCCGCTTTCCAGCTTCAGCACGACAAATCCTGGGACTTCTGCCGTAACGGCAACGTTGAGTGTCCCTACTGGGGTTGTCTATACAGCGATATCGTCGTGGAGATACCAGGATACCAATGCCGATATTGGCGAGTCTCTGTTGGTAACTGCGCTGGCCCAAGCCGACACGGCGCCGTCATCCACAGTGTTTTCACTTCGGTTTTTGGATAACAGCGGCGATGACGGTTCAGCGTCCGGGCAGTTGCAAGTGATGACCAATACGTCGTCACAAGTCCGCTACCGAGTGGATTACTCGGATGGCAATGTGAACGTGTCGGCGGTGACGTTTGGCTGGATCGATGACCGCGGCCGGTCGTGACCTAGAACTATCGTTGAAGGGTGGCAGAGGCGACGAACTCGCCCACACCGCCAAAATGGCTCGCCCATCCAGCCGACCAACCGACCGCCAAGAATAGCACCGCCCCAACGGTGCAACCGATCGCTACGATCAGATCTATCTTCTTAAGCATGCCGGGCAACGTAGCCCCAATTCCCCTCCCCATCAATCCCCGGAGTCCCCCATGTCCCAAACCATCCTGGGCGTGCTGGCGCTTGTCGTCGGCATTGCCTTTACCGGCTGGTACCTCATCGACCTCGCCGTTGTGAGCTACGCCCACAACACCACAGGCGGGGTGGTTGATCCTCCCGGCTTTTGGCTGCTCGCTATCGGCCTTGTGGGGCTGGCTGGCGGGCTGCCGCTGACCTTCCACTGGATCAACATCTGAGGCTGCCATGAACCCAAACGTCCCACCGGGCGCTTGCGGAGATTCATGGTCTGTTCTACAGTTTATGCGTGAGTGATCCGAAATTCATTTCCCTTACCAGAAGGGCCAGAGACCTGACCGGCCAACGGTTTGGCATGTTGACCGTCATCGGGCCAATCGGACGAGATAGTGCCGGTCGCCCTCGGTGGTTGGCACGGTGTGATTGCGGTGGTTCGATAGTAGACCAATCGGCCAACATAAGCAGGAACACAAGTTGCGGGTGCCACAGGTCCAAGCGAATGGGCGCGCTAAGGTTGGTGCATGGGCATTTTCGAAACCGCACGAGAACCCGCACCTACAATTCGTGGCAGGCGATGATAAAGCGCTGCGAAGAGATCGGCGGAGAGCACTTCCACCGCTATGGCGGTCGCGGCATCAAGGTTTGTGAACGCTGGCGCGACAGCTTCGAGGCGTTTCTGTCCGACATGGGCGAGCGCCCCGTAGGCAAGACGATCGACCGTATCGACAATGATGGCGATTACGCGCCTGGCAACTGTCGGTGGGCCACGCCTAAGGAACAAGCTGCGAACCGCGGCTAACTGACTACCAAAATCGGAGATAGACAATGGACCTTGCGAAGTTCTTCGCGGAGGTGCGCCCGCTATTCGGCGGCGCTCTCACGCAGGAACAGGTAGACGGCACACAAGCCATCCTCGACGGTTTCGAGCAGCATGGCGACGGCGACATTCGGCACCTGGCCTATTTGCTCGCCACTGCCAAGCACGAGACGGCGCACACCATGCAGCCGATCTACGAGCGCGGCGCCAAGTCCTACTTCAACAAATATGCGTCAACGACCGACAAGGGCAAAGCGCTAGGCAACGTCGAACCCGGCGACGGCTACCGGTATCGCGGCCGCGGATTCGTTCAGCTCACTGGCCGCGACAATTACCGGCGCGCTGGCGAGAAGATGAACACCAACCTGCTCGGCAGCCCCGACCTCGCGCTCGAGCCGCATGTTGCGGCCTGCGTGCTCATTCGCGGCTGCACCGAGGGATGGTTCACCGGCAAGAAGCTCGGTGACTACGCCACGTTCCACGACATGCGACGGGTGGTCAACGGCCTGGATCGCGCCGACGACATTGCCATGATCGCTGAAGGCTTCCTGCGGGCACTGAACGCCGGCAACGCAACCGCAGCGAAACCCGACCCCACCCCGATCAAGCTCCCGAAGCCGAAGCAATCGCTGCTCGGTCTCATCATCGAACTCATCCTCTCGCTGTTCAAGAAAGGGCCGCGCAAATAGCTTCAGTTCGCGATTTGTGCTATGAAAAAAGCGGGCTGATTTGGTGCTTCCAACACCGCCTCAGCCCTAACCAGCCCAACCTGTAAGGAGGTCGCGATGGCTGCAAAATCCATATGCACTGTTGACGGATGCGGCAAGCCCGCGCGCGGGAGAGGACTATGCCAGGCCCACTATCAGCGATGGCGCGCCCACGGCGATCCGCTGGCCGGGCGAACCGCTGAAGGCGAACCCGCTCGGTTCGTTGCCAGCATACTAAATACCGACAGTGACGCATGCATCATCTGGCCTTTCGCAACAAAACCGAATGGCTACGGGTCGGTCTCTGGGACTTCGGCGCACCGCTATGTTTGCATCGAGGCCCATGGCGCCCCGCCGACGCCTTCCCACCAAGCCCTGCATTCATGCACGAACGGCAAGAGAGGCTGCGTCAACCCAATGCACCTGCGTTGGGGCACCGCTCAGGATAACGCCGATGACGTTTTGCGGGACGGTCACCGCCAACGCGGCGTTGCGAACCACCGCGCGAAACTGTCGGCAGATGACGTACGGGCCATCCGGGCAGCCATAGGCGTGATCCCGCAGAAAAACCTCGCCGCAAAATACGGCGTTGCCGCATCGACGATTTCACTGATCGCCACCCGGAAGAACTGGAAACACTCACCATGACTCCTATCCGCTGGTTCGCCAGTAAGACCATTTGGCTGCAGATCGTCGGCCTCGTCATCACTCTGGGCAATATCGCCCTGACGCAGCTCCCGGGCCTTGGCCTCGATGCCCGCCCGATGCTCTGGTGGACGCTAGGGCTCACGGCCTTCGTCAACATCGCCACCTGGTATCTCCGCGCCGCACCCAATGAGCCCGCCCCGCCCGTTGGCACCAAGGCCGAAGTCGAGGCCACAAAGTGACGTGCCTCCTAGATCCGATTGGTTGCTTCACCGAGGGCCTGTCCTCTTGGTTCCACTCGATACCCCTGCTGTGGCTGCTAGGCGCCGCCGTAGTGGCCGGAATGATCCTCGGGGCTATCCTCGGTCGCTGGGGCGTCGGGGCCGCTGTGGGCGTGCTGGTGGCCATTCTGGCGCTATCGCGGAACAAGCCGGCTGAACCCGAGGTGTTCGAACACGAAGACCCAAAGCCCATCCGCCGCGTGAAGCCCCGGCCCGCGCACCGCGAAACCGTGTCCGACTGGTTCAAGCGAACCACCGGGCAGGACTGAACTAGTACCGCGTCTCCCCGTTACCTCTATCTATAGGACTTCGCCGGCAAATGAACGAGGCGCACGAAATGACGCTAGAGCAGTTCGTTCGGTCAAAATGGTTCATCGCTGCAGCTCGCACCATGGCTATAGTGGGCGGTACAGCGGTGACGATGGGTGGCGGCTTCGTCACCTGGGCTGTGCTCGATACCAAGGCGCAATCCGCCGCGGCCGTAGCTGCCGTCTCCCGCGTCGAGGTCGTGCAGGATCAGCGAGCCGACAAGGGCGATGATTTTCAGACCGGCATTACCATGCGGGTTGATCGGCTCGAGGATAAGGTCGACTCCGCGAACTACTCGCTGGCGAAGATTGAGGGGATCGTGTCGCAGATCGCGGGCAGGGCAGAGCCTAAGCCGGCGGCGTGGGCCACGACTGATCCGTTACCGTAGCTATTCCCCCTTGGGCTGAATGCTTGGAAGGGGACGCCTTAGGGTTAGTGGTGGGGAGGGGGGGCACAGCCCGGCGCAGCTTTGCGGCCACCACGGCAATTTGCTGTTCAGTGAGGCGTTGTCCGAATACCTCAGAGGTGACGCGGCGGACAAAGTTTTCGGCAGTTTCGCTCATCTCGCCTCTCTCAGGGCTACGGGGTGGCTACGAACCCGCCGCTAAACAAGTCCTCGGGAGCTTCGAACGCGGCGCGGCGGTCGGGGTATCGTTCCCAAGCGGCGTTCAATGCTTCTAAGAAGCCCTCGGATACGCCAAAGGCGCGCTCAAGCTGCCGATACATGTCGGCGCCGATCACGACTTTCTCTCTCGGGACACCCTGAACGGCCAACAGGATATCCACCGTCAGAGCGTCGAGCGACAGGTCTTTGCCGCCCATCCGGGCGGCCACATCCCAGGACGTCCATCCGCGCTCGTCCATTTCCTCTCCGAGGTACTGCGCAAGGCTGAAAACTTCGACTGGTTCAGGTGCTTCGCTCATCTCAAAAACCTATCATTTCCGGGCCAAATCGTCTATAAGAAACGGGCTGGCGAGTAGCGCGGGGGACAAACCGCGTGCCCCCGATCGGTGTCGGATACGGACCGCTTGCGGCCAACGTTACAAAGCCGACTGCCCGCCAGCTTCATCTTCCAAAGCCCATGCCCGTCCACTACTCCCTCGGAAGATCAGCATCATCATGAACCCGCCGGGTGGGTATGGGGGTTAGGCCTTCGGCGGGGCGTCAGGAACTTCCGACCAGTGCGTCACCACTTGCCCGTTTTCGTGCGGCCAGTAGTCCTCCCACTCGCCACCGAAGTCAGGCTCGCCGCGATAGACGCGAAGCCCGTGCGGTTCGCCGCCGCCGATCACCTCAACGTCGGGCCACCTGAACCCGTCGTCTAAGCCGCCCTCGTCGTCCGCGACATTCCAGACCCACACGTCGACTTTGATGCCTTCGGGGGCGCTTTCGATCTTCTTCCAGGTCGTCATTTCCTTCTCCTCAGAACATAGGGGTTAAGCGGGGAGGCGCGGGCCAACGATCAGCGAGCCGTTATCTCGGTTCCAGTAGATCACGGCATCCTCGCCAGCGGCCTTGCGCCGGTCGCGTTCGGCCATAGCTCGAGACGCGGCTGTTTCGCTTCCGAGGATATGCGCTATCCGCTTCAGGAACTCGTCGTCTGCTTCGGTGACCGTCATCTCGTTCTCCGTTGGGGCTAGGCGGCTACAGACTTCACGGGAAAATCCCGTGATCTATTCTGCCTTTTCGGACGGCTAACTTTTCAGCCGTCCTCTGGTGTTTTGAGACGGTTGGGTGGCACCGCCCCCGGGTTTCGGATGAGGCTATATCCTCTCGTGTAGGTATAGCCTAGACCGCCAGCGGTTCGGACTCGCTCGGCCAGAATGGCTCGCGCGATAATGCCGACCTCCGCCTCCTCCATGTCTTTGAGCGGCAGCAGACCTGAGGCCAATTCAACCCATACTGCCTGAGCTGCCTTCATCACGTCATTGGGTATGTCAGTCATCAGTGCCTCACTCCTTCTGGCGTAACGCCCTCGCACATGCGTTGAATTGAAGTTGCTGGGATGCCATGCTTCGCCTCGAGCTTTCGCCATGAGAGCCCGGTGGCACGGTCCGCACGAACAGCAGCGACTATCTTAGGTGAATCATTGCGGCGCTCGCGCCCGAGGGCGGTCAGCGCAAGGTCAACAAACTTGGGGCCGTATATCTTGCCATAGTGCGACCCTGCAGCCCTCTGTTTGTCAGATGGGCCGAACTCCGCAATCTTTGCAGCAGCCTTCTGAAGGTTCCTCATCACGGCTGCCTTTTTTGCCGGGCTCTGGCCGTGCTTTCGTTCGTTTTCTCGCATGACGCTGCGCATCTTCGCCGTCGTGGTTGCGTGCCCTTTCCTAATGATCGGGGCGTCAGCCATGTGCCGGTTGGGCACCTGTTGGCGCTTAGCTACGCTCCGAAGCTGTAGCTCCTTCATTCTCTCAGGTGTTGCTGCTGCAGCCACCTGCTCCCGCACCTTGTCCCGCAACTCTGGGCACGCGAGCCCAACCGTGTAGGGGATGCCATGCTTCTCGCGGTAGTCGTCTGGATCGACCCCGTGTATCGCTCGCAAATGGACGCCGAGCTTCTTGAGCCGACGCCCGCATTCCAGACATTCAATCCGAGGCTGCCCGAGGTAGTGCTCTAACTCTTCTTTCGTTTGGAACATGGTCACCTTTCCTCAGACAGTGACCGCCCCGTGCAGTCGAACAAATCTCGGGGAACATGCACGGAACGAAGCTAGCACATATTGGCATTGCTGACTCCCGTAAACGCCCGGAAACCGCCAGTTTTGCATAGGCCTCGCGCCTTCACACGGCGGGGGTCACAGGTTCAATCCCTGTCGCACCCACCATCCTATCAGGGGTTTGCACCGAATAAAAGCGGTGCTCACCCCGTGCAATCGATCCAAGAGCCTCAAAATTCGAGGCTCTTGGATGCCCTTCTCAGGTGAGTCGGGCTGAACCGTGCATAGACCTTGAACGTCACGGCAGACGAGCTGTGGCCGAGGTACTGCGCGATTTCTTCGAACGGCACGCCGTCCTCCGCCATCCACACTGCGGCCGTGTGTCGCAGGTCGTGCGGCGTGAGGTCGCCCAGCCCCGCGCGAACCGCAGCGGCGCCAAACCCCTTCTTGATATTCCCCACCTTCTCGCCAGCGTATTCGATCACGTATGGCGTCTGGGCAGCCTCGTGCGCGGCGCGCAACTCGGCCTCGAGCTGTTCCCCGAATGGCACGGTCGCACGCTTCTTGCGGTTCTTCTCACCGACCACGGTGAGGTTGATCCGCTTGTGTTCGAAGTCCACGCGGTCCCAGGTCAGCCCTAGCACCGCGGACTTGCGGCCAGCGGTCTGCAATGCCAGCCGCACAAATAGCTTCACGTGCGGTTGCACACAGCCCTCCAGCAAGCGCCGGGCCCCATCCTTGGTCAGGTAGCGGTCGCGCGGCGGTGGGGCCGCTGGGGCCTCAAAGCGGGCCGTGGCGACCTTGTTCCAGTTGAGCCCTTGCCGGATGACGTTGATCTCTTTCAGGATGGTCCCGTCGCTCCGCCCCATCGCCCGCCGATGCGTGGCATATTCCTCGCATAGCTCTGGCGTGATCTGGTCGGGGCGCAACGCGCCGAAGGTGCCCTTGGCGTTCGCCCATGCACCGATGAGGCGCACGTGGTCGCGGATTCGTCCGTCTTTGTAGTCGAGGTAAGCCTGCACGTAATCACCCACTGTAGATCCGACCGGCGCCGCCATTTCGCGGCGGAAATCGACTATGCGGCGTTCCGCCTCTTCGCGGTCTGTGGTACGAAGGGACGCTCTTTGTGTCTCTCCCTGCTCGTCGCTCCAGACGGCGTAGAACTTGCCTCGGAAGAGCTTGACCCTGTAGACTGGCATTCTTCGAACTCGTTGACGGCTTTTGCGGGGATGCGGATCAAGCGCCCAACGCGGAAATGGCGCAAGGTGCCGAGCCGGATGAGGTCGCGAACGTGCTGCGCTGAGACGCCCCAACGTTCCGCCAGTTCCTCGCTGGAAAATGGGCGATCGCTGATCAAAGCCACCCCCCGATCAAATCCCGATATGCCCACACAGCCCATGCAACGAGAACAGCCAGAGCTATAAGCAGGGCCTTGGTGGGTACGCGACGGGGAGTCATGGCTTCATCTCCGGCACCCAGACGATCATGCAGCGCAGGCCCGGAAACTTCGCCTCGCAATCGGCGCGACTGCCATCAACTCGCACCCCGCCGCCCGTGAGTACATTTACCACGAGAGCCGAAGCCAGCACCATTACACCGAGGCCCAACAGTCTGATGATAGCTGCCTTGGGGTTCATGGCATGGCCTCGGTTTCAGCGAGCTTGCGAAGGATGGCGTCACCGTGGCATCGTTGGGGCGCGCACCAACACACGAGGTTCCTGCCACGCAGCGGTTCAACGTCCAGCGTCGGCAGCACTTCGCGTTCGAAGCGGTCGCAGACCTCGTCTCGGTTGCCGTGCGTTCCGATCTTGAACGGATTGCCCCAAGGCGAACCGCGGCCGATGTAGATGTCAGCGCCGGGCGCGATAGGGTCACGGCGCTTGTTGAGGACGCGGCTCATGGCTTGCGCTCCTCTACCTGAAGAGCGGCCGGTTGGGCGTCATGGTCAGCGACTTTCATCCACCTACTGGCCGCTGCCTCCGGTTCGGTGTTCACAGGGTTCGCCTGCAGCAACGGTCCGCGCTGACCAAGTTCGGCCTTCAGTCTCTCGACTTCTGCTTGGGAGGCTGTGAGGGCGGAGGTTACGCGCTCCATCTGCTCAGTCAGGCGGGCGTTCGCATTGGCGTTTTCCTCCAGTTCACGCTCAAGGGTTGTGAGGGCGACGACGGCTTCGCGCTTCAGAGCGTTATTGGCAACGATTTCCCGGCTCAGGATATCGGCGCTGTCGTTAGCGCCCATCTTCCGAAGTGTGGAACCGATGATGCTCAGAAGCTCGTCGGCCTTCCAACTCGGAGCCAAGCGCTCCACCAGTTCGCCGGTAGTGGTTGAGCCCTGGGTCATGGGCGCTGCTCCTTGGCCCGCCGAATCATTGCCGGCCATGTGGGCGCAGCCTTGTCGCGGTTCGACCTGAACCAGTGAAGAAAGTACCCTTTCTGCGCAAAGGTGAGCGCGTCGAACGATGCTTTCTCCTTGTCATCGAGCAGGATGAAGGCGAGGCTTTTTGCCTTGAGTTCCGGATTGCTCACGGCCTCTCCCCCTGTTCGAGGGAGAGGAGGGCAGCAAGGCGAACGGACAACTTCGCGAGAGCCTCCGCAACGATTTGATCGTCGGTTCGCTTACCGAGCCACGGATAGCGGCGCATAGGGGCGGGGAGTATCGTCAGCTTCGTCATAGACCACCACCGGGGTTGGAGAGGGAGCGGACGGCGGGCTCAGTGATTTCGAGCTTTGTTCCAGCCGGGAACGTGTCTGCCGACAACTCGATTGTGGTGAGGCTATCGCCATCACCTCGGTCGCCTTCGGTGTGGCAGTCCCAGCGCAGCGAGCCGTCGTAGTCGCTCTCGACAACAGTTGCCCACATAGACGGGTCGCGCGTCGGGTTGTCCATGCCGTCCACGGTCCCCACTACCGACACATCGCAGCGCTCCGTCTCCCCGCTTCCCGGTGCCGGGATACCTGAAAGGGCGGAGAGCTCGCGCAATGCGATGCCAAGTTTGTGGTCGGCCGGCCCGGTCGGCTTGTTGGCGCGGACGAGACGATCATGCTCCGCTAGGCATAGCGCTCCGGCTCGGATAAGGTTGGAGCGTCGGTCCTTTGGCTTCCACCACTGCGCGTCCCACGGCCAACCCTGAGGGACGTTGTAGTCGGCGGAAAGGATGAAGACCTGGTTGGCCTGCCTATCGGTTCCGTGCCAGATGTAGAGCACAGCCGCTCGAAGCATTGCCCCGTCGTCGTGCTCATCATCGTGGGCCGGCGTCCAGCCCTCCACCGAGATTTGCCGCTGCCGCTCGGCAACGATCAAGTTCCACGGTAGCAGCTTCACTTCATGCTCTGACATGGGGATTAATCCTGGAGGGAGGCGCGAGCGCGGGCGACATTGGCGAAATGAAGAGCGTCCGACGCAGTGTCGAACTGATAGGGGCTCCACCAGTCTGCGGCGATCCAACGGCCCATCGGCACCCAAAGGAAGCCGAGCACGAGCCGATCGACGCGCCAGTCGAAGGACGACTGCCTAACCCTGGTTCGCATCGCGCCACCTCTTTGTCAGCAGGTCGGAATGGGCATCGCTGAACGCCTTCAGCACGAGGTCATAGGCGGCGTGAAGCTCTTCGATCGAATGCACCTTCACGGTCACGTAGTAGTCGCCAAACCCCGAGGTGCTGGTGATGAACGGCGGCGATGCCTGCCAGTCGATCTCTCCGAGCCGTCCGTCCGATATAGCTCTAGCTTCGGTCACAGTGTGGAATCCTCATCGATGAAAACGATGCTTCCGAAGCCGCTGCGAACACCAAAGCGGTCGCCTTCGTACTTCGGCTTTACGGGGGTGGATGCGCGCTTTTGCTTTGCAGCCTTGCGGAACCCGGCGCCCTGCATCTTTGGCTTGTCGCCACGGTCCCAGCCTGCCGTCACCAGACGGTCGCGCTTTGCCTTGCTGGCTGCGTCCGTAGCGTCCTTGGCGGCCTTGCAGCGGGTATGAGCCGGGCGAGCGTTCTTGTCGTCGTCAGCCCCGCCCTGAGCTAGGCTTTCGACGTGTTCAACGAACCACTTCTCACCCTGACGGATTTGCGTGGCGCAGTTGCAGCAGATGCCGTTGGCGTCGAGAAAGATGCGGGCCGCGCGGGCCTTGGTCATGCCGCGGCGCTTGGTGGGGGCGATGAACTCAAGCGCCATCTATTCCCCCATCCCGCGAACGCGCTGGATAGCAGCCCAAGCGTGCTTCTTCAGCGCCTCTTTCAGCGCCGTTGTGGCCCGGTGAGCGGCCTGCCCGTGCGTCAATCCAGGGCCGCCCATGTAGTATGAGAAGCCAACGTGCTGAGTGTTGAGTAGCGCGGTTTCGAGCAGTTTGATTTTCTCGCGCAACACCGCCTCGCTCACGCCGACTGACTGCGCGTAGCGATACTTGGCAAGCGCCTTTTCGTCAGTGTTCATGCCGCTTGCTCCTCACCACGCATCCAGAAATCGTATTCGGCCTTGATGCGACGGAAGGTGATCGCAGCGTCCTCGTTGGTATCGAGGTCAGCACGCGATACGACGTTGCAGTGGCCACGTAGCCAGTTCGCAGCTTCGTCAGCATTCTTCGATCCGCTGAAGCGGAGGAACGCCCCCTCGTTGCACATGATGCCGGCGAGTTGTGCCAGCTTGGCGGGCTTGCGAAGCGGCGGCTCGGGCTGATGCTCGATTGCGGGCGGCTCAACCGTTGCAATTTCTGCAACAGTTGCTTCAGGACGTAGCCGCGCGATGGCAACCCACGTCTCGGCATCCGGCATGGGAGTGCCAAGCGCGGCCTGAACGGCGGCTTGCGCCTCCAATGGCACTTCGAAGCTCAGCACGAGAACCTTGCGGGTCTTGACCATCTTCCACTCGGAGTAGGTCGCCTGGATGATCGCTGCGTCGGTCACCGCGCCTCCTGCCCGGCCCGTTCCTGCCGCTCAAGATTGTCGAGGTGGTCGCCAAGGGTACGCGCCGCCGGCATGTCGCCGGGGAAGGCGTCATCATCGACTGGCGCGGCGTCAGCCGGGGGCGACAGTTCATCCTGCTTGGCGTCCTTCTCCTGCTTCAGCATGAGCTTCAGGTTGCGGGGCAGGGCCACTGCGGCGCTATGGTTCTCAGCATTGGTCCAGAAGTCATCGAACGCTTCGATGCTGGCGAGGCCGGCGTTGCCAGTGCTCAGCCGGTCGTAGGTAGCCTGGCTGTCCTCCGGCGACGGCTTGTGCTCAACAGCCACGCGCTGCTCGGTGTCAGCGCCATTGCTGGCCTGCGCCATTTCGTCGGCGGTGTAGAGCCCGGAAAGTTCCTGCGGGAACGCCTTGCGCAACGCCAGCGCTTCCGCGCACTTGGCGATCATCACGTCGCCCATAACCTGCCACATGCGCGTCAGGTCGCCTTCCTTCTTCCGCTGGGCGTAGCCGTCGAAACGAGCCACGCCGTAGCAGGGTTCGGAGAAGTCGGAGCGTAGGACGCCGACACGGGCGGCCACGGGCGGCTCATTGGACAGCCACACGTCCACCCAGCGGCCATCTTCCCCGCACCAGAACGGGCCAACCTGTCCGGCGTATTTGCCGCTGCGCTCCGCAATGAGCCGGAAGCCGTCGATGCTGGTCTGCACCGACATGACTTCCCGGCGCTGTTGCCCGTCCCAACGCTTCACCGCGTAAATCTGGCGGGCGAACGGATCGAGGCCGGTGCGCTTGCACTGGTTGAGGAACAGCGCCAGTTCATCGTCGGTCGAACCCTTGGCGATAGTGCGCTTGATCAGGTCGATGGATTCCGCGTCGAACGTGACGACGCCGCGCGGCTCGATAGTGGCAATGGCGTTCATCAGAGTGCCTTCCTGATTTCGGTGATGGTGATGCCGGGGATCATCCGGGCGCCGCGCTGGACTTCGGTCATGGCGAGCCCGGCGATCAGCGTTGAGAACTCGGCTCGGCTCGTGCGCCAGTAGTACTTCACGGCCTCGTTGAGGTCGGACACTTCCACCTGGTAGGACTTGCGCAGCCCAAGCCCGGTGGTCGCCGCCTTGACGGCCTTCTTGGCGTCTCGCTCGGCAATCTTGGCGCCGCTCAGCATGTGCTCTGCATCGACGCGGGCGGTGAGGTTCCCGGCGCTCTCGCGGATCAGCCTCTCGGCTTCGATGCGCGCCGCTTCCGCTTCTTCGCGGGCCTTCTGCGCCTCGGCTTCCTTGCGCTGGCGTTCCTTCTCTTTCCACGCCGCGCGGAGCGGGTTCAGGGCGGCGCGGGCGATATCGACCTTGCCCTTCTTGGGCTGGATGAACGGGTTGTACCGGTCCTGAATTGCCTGTACCTGTTCGTCCAGCGGGCGCTTCTCTTCCACCCGCAAAGCGTCGAGGCGCTTGCTGGCGTCGAGTAGGTTCTTGTCGAGTACGTCGAGGGCATCGCACTGCGCCTGGTTCTCGACGGGCGAACCGTCCGCCCAATGCGCGGCTTCCTCAAAGAGGTCTTCGATTTCCAGCGCGACTTCATCGAACGGCGTGATGTTGCGGAGCGGCTGGCTATCGGTGGTGACGTGCGCGTTCACGGCTTCGCTCCACTTCGGGTAAGGTCTATCGTCGCCGTAAGGGCGGACAGGGAGAGGATGAGGGCTAAGAGACGGGGGTTGCTCACGATGCGTCCCTCGGATGCTTCGGCCACGGCTGCCACGCGATTGGCGCTTCGTCCTTGCCGAGCATTTCCCAGCGCTCAGTCTTCGGCAGCCACTGGCTCAGCGTGACGGTGCCGTCCTCGGTGGCGACGATGATGGGATCTCCCACGAAAGCTTCGTACGGCTGCCCCTTGGCAGTGCGCGTTTCGGTGTGGCCACGCGGCGCGGCGCTGATATCGAAGTTCCAGTCGGTCATGGCGTCCACACTCCAATCATGCGTGCTACCAGCCCGACGAAAGCTGCCATCCCGGCAACGAACAGGCTGAACTCGGAAAGATCACCCGCGCGGAAGAACAGCGACCGTGTTTCAGCTATGGCTTCGGACAAGATGGTCTTGTTGATGGTGGGAGAGGGGTTCATGTTGCCCTCGCGATCGGCTTTTCCTCGCAGAACAGTCCGCATTCCGGCATCTGCAACGACGCCAACGGGCGGCCCTTTGCGGCGGGGTCTAGCTCATCGAGGTAGATGCGTTCGTTATTGACGCGGACCAGTTTGGAGCCGAGGCGGCGCGACTGTTCAGCCCGGCTGGCGAACACCTCGGGATGAACCTTACGGACATGGTTCCAGTAGGTTGGCGAGGTCGCCTTGACGCAGCCGACACAATTCGCATTCGGGTATTTGAGTTCGTAGATGCGTGGCGGCTTTAGGCCAGCGTTAACGATGTACTCGTAGCAAGCCTGCCGCGTCATGCCGGCTTCGATGAGAACGGGAAGCGTGTTGCTCCGTTCAGTGAGCGCAAACATCCTGGCGCGGTCCTGCTCTTCCGCACCAAAGCCCATGACGTGCCAGCACCCAGGACCCATCGGGCTGCCGGAAATGTTCGCCGCTTCCCACTGCTGCCGAGCCTCTTTCTTGAGGCTGACTGTGCATGGAGCGCCATGGGGGAATGACATCCCGCCACGAATGTCCCATACTTCCTCTGCTGAGGCGTTCGGGTACTTCGAGTTGCGGGCGTCCTCGATGGTGACGCCAAGCCAATCCTGAACGTCAGCGAGAAAGCGGCGGTTGTCCTCGTCCTCTTCCATGACGGGGTTATTGACCACCCGCACCTCGCAGAGGTTGCCGTAGCGCTCCAGCGTCAGCTTCGCCGCAACGGCGCTGGCGGCGCCGCACGAGAACCACACGGCGATGATATCGCCTTCCTTCGGGGAGCTCATGCTGCCACCTCAGCCGCACGAACTGCCTCGATCAAATTCACCGCCCCCGCGCATGTCGCAGCCGGGGCTGTGGCTATTAGCTCAAGGTCAGGATCACGGAGGATTGGGTTGCTCGCGAGGGTGTCGAGATAGGCGTCAAGACGGGCTAGGCGCTCGTCACGGTCGCGGGCGAGGGCGACGAAGTCGGGAGAGTGCGCGTCCATCAGAACCCCCGGTCATCAGGTTCGCGGGGCAGGTCGCCTGCATCGAGGCGAGACACCTGCATCTTCTTGCCCTCGCGAGTGACGAGGAACATTGGGCGGGTCTTCCAGACGTGATCGACGCGAACCTCGTCCGTGTCGTCAAGCTCAAGACCGAACTCTTCGTCCTCGGTCATAGCCTCGGCTTTTGACCTTGCGTCTTCCGGGCTTTCGGCGTTGATGGTGAGGCGAATTTCGCCGCGCACAGAGAACCGCACCTCGTATTCGTTAGCGCGCTCATTCACCGAAAAGTCGGCGGGGTTTGGTGCAGTTGCCATCAGAACACCTTCTCAGCGTAGGAGAGCGGACGAGCGCCCTGCCGGTGATGCGTGAACGGGTCTTCGTACTCAAGCCGCTCAGCGATCCACGCCAACTGCGCATCCCGGTTATCGAGGACAGCTTCGACCTGTGAGGGATCGACCTCGAACTGGGCGGCATAGTCAGCCCGCCATGCATCCGTGAGCCACGAATAGCTGCGGGCTGGCGTGTACGGCTTACCGGCAAGATCGGTCGGCTGGGGAACAAACCCGGCTTTTGAGGTATGGGCTGACATGGCGGTCACGCGGCCGGCTTGGCGGTAGAACGGCGGGCGCGGAGTGCCTTGCGCTCATCGTAGCTCAGTGCGTCCTCACAGGCGGCGCACCACGGCTCGACGGCGAACTCGTCACGCTGGCGCTTCGCCTCGGCGGATGCCTCGCGCATCACCTGTGAAGCCTGCTTGATCGAGCCGTCAGCGTTCTTGTTGAACGGGTTGACGGTGTGTTCCGCAACGAACGTGCGCGTGCGGTTCGGCTTGCTACAATGCTCGCAGGTGAAAGCCATGCGGGCGCGGCCCTTGTAGCCCTGAAAATTGTAGGTGGTCATGGCGGTCACGCGGCCTCAACCGGAGCGCCAACCGACCAATCGACTTCGCCGGTTTCAGCGAGGTGGCGAAGGGTCAGGACGGCCTGCTGCTGATCGATTGACCTCCACAGGTCGGAGTCGATGTTGCGCGGGGAAAAGAGCGCCGCAGGGTCATCGTTCTCCCCGTCCATGCCGAAAAATTCGGCCGCAACTTCTTCCGAATAACTGTCCCTGATCATATGTCCGGTGGCGACCCGCGCCGCCCAGCCTGCGATGCAGGCGACAGTTCTGCAGTTGTGCCCAGAGTGGTCTGTGACCACACTGTCGGCCGCATAAGTCCAGTTGTGCATGTTGAAACCGAGGTCCGGGATCGAGTGCTGCTCAATCGCGTCTGCGACCTTGAGGATGTTTTCCTTGTTCATCGGCTTTTCCCCATCTGCCCCGGTAGTCCGGTGGCGTTGTTCGATGGGTCCATTATGCACGCTATAGCGGGCACGTCAACAGTGTTGCACGCAAAAACATGCACACGTAGATTTGCGCCGGGGACAATCTCCGGTTAGCGTAGGGTCTGGTATCGCTTGACGGGATGAGAACAAAATAGGAACATCCTCCCATTAGAGGATCGATGTCCTACAGGCGACCTGGGGAGAAGTGCGAAATGGCGAAGGGGAAAGCGGAGTGCGCCTGGCGGGCGTGGTCTTCGCTAGATACAGAAGCCCAATGGGCGCTGCTGGTTATCGCGAGGCGGTTTTCAGCTGTCGGGCCAAATCAAGCAAAGTCGTCAGGTGCTCTGTCTTCATATCCGAGAGCAAGCCGAGCATTTCTTCGCTCTGCGGCGAGACCTCGGAACCCGTGAGTATGTAAGTCGCGCTGACCTTTAACTCGACGCACAGGCGCAACAATTTGTCTACGCCGGGCTCTTTGCCTCGGTTGAGCATTTCCGAGACATAGTTGGGGCCGAGGCTGGCGTCGAGGCTAAGCGCGCGGGGCGATCTGCCGTCCGCTGCCAACGCCTCTTTGAACCTAGTGAGCCAATCGGAATCCATGGCCACAAGAGTTACCAGTTTTAGCGAAATGCGCTTGCACGTCTTAGCGGGCACTTGACCTACCCGCTATAGCGTGCATATTGGCGGCATGAACTCGCTGCTTTCCGACATCGAAGCCTTCCTGAACGAAACCGGCATGACGGAGGCGACCTTCTGCCGTGCCACCGGAAACGGTCGCTTGATTGAGCGGCTGCGGACGGTTGGCAAGCGGGGCAAGCCCGGGCGGCTGTGGCCGGAAACCGAGCGCCAGATACGCGACTTCATGGCTATCGAGCGCGCCAAGCGCCGGGTGGCGGCATGACGAGCTTCGCAGCAGTCATTCGCGCCGCCGTCCCCGATGCCGATGATGAGGTCATCCACTTCATCGTATGGGCGCGCACGCCCTACCCGATGGGGCGCGTCACCGCTCGGAGCCTCTTCAAGGCCGCCAGCGGTTGGCGCAGAGCATGCGATCATAGGCTGCGTCTCTGCGATCATTGCGACCGTATTGCCATGGCTGGCCAATGGGAATGCCGACGCTGCCGTGACGTTCTAGATCGGGCGAGGGCCGCATGATCATCATGGCCCTCACCTTCGCTGCTGGAACTATATCCGGCATCATCCTCATCCTAGTAGCCGCTACCATTGGGCTCGTGGTCCTGTCGGGGGATGCGGAATGAGCGGCCTCTCCGACGATGCCATCCGCGCTTATGCCGCGAACATCTTCGACCTTGAGGATGAACGCGAAACCGCGCAAACGGACCTCAAGGACGCATGGTCCCATATTCGGGAAGCTCACGGCAAGAAGTTCGCGGACTCGCTGAAGCTGGCCGTAAAGCGCTCGCGCCAGGATGCGGACAAGCGAGCTGCCGCCGACGAGGTTGATGCCGAAGCCGAGCGCATCATGGCGGTGCTTAGCGCGCCGCGCGCCAGGCGCACACGAGAAAACATTGAACAATTTGGCAACTCGAGCCCCCACTCGAGCATCCCAGAACATGACGCTGATGGCGTCATCATCGAATCCGAAACCAACCATGGAGGCGAACATGGTCGATCCGCGATAACAGAACCCAATAGCTCGACGGTAGCCGCGGCCGATGTGCCAGCGGCGGTAATTGAAAACGACGACATGGCTGCTGGAGCCGGTTCCAGCGCGGGAGGCAGCTCGGATGTACCTGCCAGCGACGTGGAACGCGTCGCACCCCATTCCGAACCGGAAGCCGCGATGCTTCCGCAGACGGTCACGGCCACGATGCCGGTCGCAATCGCCTCCGCCGGGCAGGCGTCCGTCGAAAGCCCGGCAACCAAACCCGACCTCAGCAAGCCTAACCCCTGGTGCGTCGATCCCGACGACTGCGGTGTTGAGGCGAGCTGGAACCACATGTGTAGCACGTGCATGCGCCGCCGTGATGCACAGCGTCATCAAGCCGAGGCGGTGCACTGATGCCCGCCCTCGATCACAACCAGTTTGCTCCTGCGGCCCCTCTCCGCGGTAGAGCGATCGGCGGCCGACGTTCTCCCACCCTGGCGTCGGCCGCCACCCTCATTATCGATGACCAGAAAAATGGACCGAGCCGCGCTGGGGCTGCGCGTGGGGGTTGCTCGATCCATATTCCTGCTCACCAGCAGGGCCGCGATCCCATGGTCGCGGTTGGCCGAGGTTCCGCCTCCCGGAGCTTCTGCCTCATCGACGCCTCCCTGATAACTCGCCGGGGCTTCGGCCTCGGCATTTTTCCCGGCATCGGGTGCGGCGCCAACCGCCCCGTAGCCACCAATCATTCCCTTCGCGCACGCGCTCATCAAAGCCTCGCCAAGGGTCACAGCCATTTCCAGAACCTCCGTACCTGCGACCCCGAAACTATGTGCGGAGGCTTCGCAGGTGCCCGAAAATCGAACGGAGAAATCCAACATGTCTGATCTCACTTGGGCGTCGGACACGCTCAGGAACCACGTTGCGCCGGTTGGTAGCGCGCAACAGGTAAAGGCCCGCATTCGTACTGCGGCCCGCGCCCTCGGATGGGAATACGAGCGCGCGAAATCCATCTGGTATGCTGACGAGCGCGTGGCGGTGCGGCCCCGCGAATTGCGCGACATCGAAAGGTACACAGGTCTCCAATATGGGCGGCAAGAACTCACCGAAATCGACCTACTCATCAGCCGAGCAGACGCGCTTGTCGTGGGCCACCAGGACAAGGATTTCTACGGCGCGTTCGCTGCTGGCCTCCGCGCGCTGGCTAGCGCTCTTGATCGCTCCAGAGCTTCGGGAGACGGCAAGTGAGCCAGAGGAAACTCCGCGCCCTTGACCTGTTCTGCTGCGCTGGTGGCGCCAGCATGGGGCTGTGGAAAGCCGGGTTCGAGGTCGTCGGCGTCGATATCGAGAACAAGACCCGGTATCCTTTTGAGTTTCACCAGGCCGACGCGCTGACCTTCCCTCTGGATGGGTTCGATTTCATATGGGCGTCACCGCCATGCCAGGCATTCACCTACGCGAACAATATGGACGCCAAGGGGAAACACCTCAACCTCATCCCGCCGATCCGCGCGCGGCTTGCCGAGACTAGTGCCGTCACCTGCATTGAGAATGTCCCTGGCGCTCCGGTGCGTGCGGACCTGGTGTTGGACGGGACCATGTTCCCTGGCTTGCGGGTTATCCGCCGCCGCCACTTTGAACTGAATTTCCCAGCCCCCTTTCTGCTCGGGTTCCCCAGCCGCAACCTAGTGGCTGAGGGCTGGAGTTCGGTCACGGACGGCGACAACAGCTCGCATGTGCGCGCTGCTCGCAAGAGGCGCGGGCTTCCCCACAGGGACAGCAACGAGAAGCGAGCGGCGGACATGGGCATCGATTGGCACGCCAACCGTCACGACTTGGGCGAGGCCATCCCTCCCGCATTCTCAGAGTTCATCGGGCGCGCTGCGATCGCTCACATCGAAGCAATGCGGCTCGCAGCCTAACCCCATCCCCTGACGGCAACGACTGAAACAAGAGGAAGAGAGAATGGCGATCTGGATTTGTCGATTGCTGCCGTGGGCGTTGTTCGTGCCCTCGATCCTCTGGGTGCCTTCGCTGGAGCCCGGCTGGTGCTTCTTGCTGGGCATCGTCAACGGCGGGTTCGCCTGCTTCTGCGGCACCGTTGCTGATGACATCAAGCGGGGGGCGCGATGAACTTCCACTGGCCATTCCGCCGTCCCAAGCCCGCTCACACCGCAGTGCGCTACGTGGTGCCCACTCGTCACGAGCAGACCGAAGCTCAACGCCGCGAGGCCAACCGCCGCGCCAGCATCAATGCGCAGCTCGCGGTCTACAGCGCTGTCACCACGGCAGAGCAGCGCCGCACCGAGACTGAAGCCTACATCGCTCGCAAGCGGGCTGAGAGGGAGATGGGGAAGTGAGCTACGACGCCTTTCTCGCTCGCAAGCGAATGGTGGACCCATCGACTGGCATGGTGACCGTGCCAGCCCTGCCGGCGTTCCTGTTCCCGCACCAGGCCGATATCGTCTCGTGGGCGCTACGCCGGGGCCGGTCGGCTGTGTTCGCCGGCACTGGCCTCGGCAAGACGGCTATGGAGCTGTCCTGGGCTGACGCAGTGGCCGCGCACACCGATAAGCCGGTGCTGGTGTTCGCGCCGCTAGCTGTCGCCGCGCAGCATATTCGTGAGGCGGGCAAGTTCCAGATCCAGGCTCGGCTGGTACGGGAACAAGCAGACGTTCGCCACGGCATCAATGTCACCAATTACCAGAAGATTGAGCACTTCGACCTTACCGCATTTGGCGGCATCGTCCTAGACGAAAGCTCCATTCTCAAGAGCACGGACGGTAAATATCGGACGCGGCTGATCGAGCAATGCGCCGGCGTCCCGTTCCGCATGGCAGCTACGGCAACCCCGGCGCCGAACGATTTCATGGAGCTTGGCAACCATGCCGAGTTCATCGGCGCCATGTCCTACACCGACATGCTCGCAACCTTCTTCACGCACGATGGCGGCGAGACGCAGAAGTGGCGGCTGAAAGGCCATGCCGAGGATGAGTTCTGGAAGTGGATGGCATCGTGGGCGGTGATGCTGCGCAAGCCATCCGACCTCGGCTATCCAGACGCCGGCTACGACCTCCCGCCGCTGCGCCAAATTCAGCACCTTGTTGCGGCTGACTACTCGCCAAGCATGGATACAGGTCTGCTGTTCCCGATGGAAGCGCGGACCATGCAGGAACGGCTTGGCGCCCGCCGTGACACCGTAGACGAGCGTGTGGCGCTGGCAGCGTCGATCACGCCGGCAGACCGACCGTTCGTCTGGTGGTGCAACCTCAACGGCGAAAGCGAAGCACTGGCAAAGGCCATTCCCGGCGCCGTTGAACTGCGTGGGTCGGACTCCGACGACGCCAAAGAGCAGAAGATCGCGGCGTTCCTCGATGGCGGCATTCGCGTCCTCGTCACCAAGTCATCTATCGCCGGCTTTGGCCTGAATTTCCAGCACTGCGCTGACACCGGGTTTGTCGGGCTCAATGACAGCTTCGAGCAGGTGTTTCAGGCCGTGCGCCGGTTCTGGCGCTTCGGGCAGACCAAGCCCGTCACCGCCCACTTTATCGCCGCCGAAACCGAGGGCGCCGTTGTCGCCAATCTTCGCCGCAAAGAGGCCGATGCCGAGCGCATGGCCGCGTCGATGGTGATGCACATGGCCGACCTGTCGAGCATGGAAGTCCGCGGCGTCACTCGAACCGTACCTGACTACAACCCAGCGCAGCCGGTTGTGCTGCCGGATTTCCTGAGGGCAGCATGACAATCCAAGCCGTCGATCAGGTGGTGACGCCTGACTATGCCATTTACCAGGGCGATGCGTGCGAACTGATCCGCGCCATCCCTGCCGAGAGCGTCGACTTTGGCGTCCACTCGCCACCGTTCGAGGGGCTCTACAAGTTCTCGAATTACGACCGCGACATATCGAACAATGATGGACCGCAGTTTTGGGAGCATTATGCCTTCCTGATTTCCGAGCTGATGCGCGTCACCAAGCCCGGCCGACTGCATAGCGTCCACTGCATGCAGTTGCCGACCTCGAAAATCAGGCACGGCCATATCGGCATGCGAGACTTTCGAGGCGAGATTATCCGGGCCTACGAGGATGCCGGCTGGATTTTCCATTCCGAGGTTTGCATTTGGAAAGACCCCGTCGTTGCCCAGCAGCGCACCAAGTCGATCCGCCTGCTTCACGCGCAGATCATGAAGGACAGCACGATCAGCGGGCAGGGGCTCGCTGACTACATCGTGACCTTCCGCAAGCCTGGCGACAACGCCGATCCTGTCGATGGTCCGTTCCAGCAGTTCATCGGCACCGGCGTGGACGTGAGCGAGGAAGCTTACGCCAAGGAGTGCGCCGCGTTCGCCGCCGATGGTCGCGAGCCGTGGCCCTACGACAAGTGGAAGTCGATCCTCGTCTGGCAGCGCTACGCCTCGCCGGTGTGGATGGATATCAACCCGACCCGCACCCTGCAGTATCGCGGCGGCCGGGATGAAAAGGACGAGGTACATATCTCGCCCCTGCAACTCGACGTAATCGAGCGCTGCATCGACCTGTGGTCACTCCCTGGCGAGACCGTACTTACGCCATTCCTCGGCATCGGCAGCGAGGTATTCGCGGCCGTGGAAATGGGTCGTAAGGGCGTCGGTTTCGAGCTCAAGCCGTCCTACTTCGCCCAGGCCAAGCGCAACCTTGCTGACCTCGCTAAGGCGCGAACAGACGACATGTTCGGTGCTGTCGCATGACCCCACACACTGAACAAATCGGAGAAGCGGTAATGGGACAGTCGGGACCGATCAAGCTGGATCGAAAGGTCGTCGTCGCGATCAACAAGCGGCACCAGTCCAATAAGCAGAAGCTCCTGAACGTGGCCAAGAGGGCTGGTAAATGAGCCTCGATTTTGAGCCCGGCCCTGTAGAGGCTTCGATGCGCGCCAAGGCTGTCGATGCGCGGCGCCGGCTATACCGGGGCAACTTGCCGCCCCCGAAGCAGATCATCCACTTGGCACCGCCGTTGTCGCCGTTCGACCCGCGCCGTATAGCCGAGGAAATTGCCAGAGCCATTGAATCGCACCCGCCGGCGCCGATCCCGGCATGGAAGTCTATCCTGGTGCAGACCTCCAACAAATACGGGCTGCCGATAGCCGTACTGGTGGGCGTCGGCCGGTCGAAGAAGCTCGTAGCCGCCCGCAACGAGGCGGCCTACCGCATGGTGATGGAACTCGGCATGAGCTACCCGGCGACGGGCCGGCGCATCAACCGAGACCACAGCACTACGATCTACGCCGTCCGGCGGCACATCGAAACGCACCCGGCTTTGCAGCCCATCATTGAGCAGAAGGCCGAGGATGAGCAGGCATTGCGGCACGTGCTCGAGGACGAGGTGATCCGCCTCTACTTCGATGAGGAGGAGACACCGACCGCTATCAGCCAAGCCCTCGATATCACCCGCAACACTGTCCATTCGGTCGTGCGGCGTGAGGTGATGCGGGTACGTGCCGAGCGGAGGGCCGCGGCATGACCTCTAACGTCCACCGCCTGTTTGATGAGCCTGCGCCGGTAGCTAGTCACTTGAGGCGGGCTTCGGCCTGTCGCTGGCGAGCCTTGGCCGTGGCGCGTGCCAGTAGCTCGCGTTCGATGGCTTCGCGGATGAACTCGCCGCGCTTGTTCGGGCCGACTAGGGCGTCAATCCGCGCCGCCACGTCCGCTGTGATGCGGATCGTCGTGACCACGGTTTCGGTGTTCAGCTTGAGCGGCGGGCGACCCATTCGCCGCGTTGTGCCCGTTTCCATCAAAAGCGTCAATTCATCCTCCGTAACGTATTCTCTTACTTGACTAGGGTTAACGTATTCGGTTACAAACGTCAATCGCCTACAAATCAGGGGCATAGGCATGGGGCCAGCCTACTACAACGAAATCGACCCAGCTGCCGCCGCGGTGCTCACGCACCTCATAGCCGATGGCGTCGTCGCGCCTGGGGTGGTGGACACTCGATCAATAAAGGACGTGCAACCTGATGACCTCGCCGGCTTCACGCAGTGCCATTTCTTCGCTGGGGGCGGCCTCTGGTCGGTCGCCGCCCGCTTGGCGGGATGGGATGACACTCGACCTCTTTGGAGCGGAAGCTGCCCATGCCAGCCATTCAGCGCGGCTGGAAAAGGGCTCGGAGCAGATGACCCAAGGCATCTGTGGCCGGACTTTCATCGGCTCATCAGTGCCTGCCGGCCCCCTGTCGTCGTGGGAGAGCAGGTTGCGGGAAAGGCTGGGTACGGTTGGCTCGACGGAGTCCGCTCTGATCTGGCGGGAGAAGGTTACGCCAGCCGGGGCGTCGATATCCCGGCTTGCGCCGTCGACGCGCCACACCAACGGAACCGGCTCTATTGGGTCGCAGTGGTCGACGCCGAGAGCGAGCGATGGGGAGAAGGGCGGCCCGAACATGTCGTTCGGGGCGGGCGGGCAACCGCTCCCGGCTCAGATGCACCAGGCCCACTGGACAACCGTGTCAGCGACCGACTGCGCTGCGCGGGAGAACCGGTACGCTCAGGGTGGCAACCCGCTGACCATGCAGATGGCCAAGGCGATTTGGCCGACAGTGCTGGCTTCAGACGACAAGTACCGCCTGCAGGGGGACAGCCAGCAATCGAACGGGCTGTCAGCAACGCTCATTCATACCGAAACGGCAGCGCATGGGCGGGAGCCGACTGGATTGATTGCCACGACGGCAAGGCGCGGCGCACCAAACCCGGAGTTCGCCTTTTGGTTGATGGGCTTCCCGGACGAGTGGACCTTTGGCGCGTTGGCGGCAATGCGATTGTACCGATCCTCGCGGCGGAAGTCCTCAGCTCCCTCATCGAAACGGAGCTAGCGTGACACGCCCCTGGTATCGTCGCTTCCCCGACAACTTCATAGCTGGAACGGCAGGCCTCACTCTCGAAGAGAAGGGGGCCTATAGCCTTGTTCTGGATCTGATGTACGTCCGCGGCGGCCCGATACCAGACGAGCCGCGCTATATCGCGGGGGTGTGCAACTGCTCCGTTCGGAAGTGGAATGCCATCCGTGCGCGGCTCATTCAGGTAGGCAAAATCACGGTCGTTGACGGGTGCCTGATGAACGCTCGCGCAGAAAAAGAGCTCGAAAACGCCGCGAAAGATGCGCGAGAATTGGCTGAAAACGGCGCGAAAGGTGGAAATAAAACCGCTGAAAATCGCACCGCATCAAGCAAAACCAATAGCTTAGGCGCAGCCCCGGTGCAGCATGCGCGCGCCACTCAACTTCAATATCAAGATTCAGTCTTAGAGAAGGCCGAAAATGGTTTGGAAGAACCGGCAACCGAACCGCTGGTGGATGTGAACAAGTACGTCGATACCCAACTCTACGCCGCCTGCGTTGCCCTGAGCCCGGAGAAGGTGCCGAAGTTCCTAGACCACAAGCTATTCCCCCTGAGCCTCGTGACGCAGGCCCAAGCCGCCATCGCAGCGCAACCGACCTCGGACGAGGTGCACTGATGGGCCGCCAGTGGACCGAGATCGAAACCTTCCGGACGCCAGCGCAGCATCGGAGGAAAATCCAAGGGCTGGGGAATAGCCCCAAGCCGATCGTTCAGCGCGTGAAGCCTCCGAAGTCGAAGAAGAAACGGGCCAAGCTGGCGAGGATCGAAGCCGAGGGCACGTCATCGCTTCAGGCGCGGCTCTACGTGCTCGGCTACCGCGTCTATGCCGACTACCTCGCAAGCCCGCATTGGCTGGACGTGAGGGCGCGCTGGAAGGCCGGGAACCTGTTCAAGGGCTGGGTGTGCCACTCGCTGGGTTGTGACGGCAAGGGCGAGCTATCCTTGCACCACTGGACCTACGCCCGCCTTGGCAACGAGCAGCTTAGCGATCTGATCCTGGTTTGCCGCGACTGCCACCAGCATATCCACCGCCTTGAGCGCCGCGGCCTCCCCCTGGACGAAGCCACGACCAAGGTAACGCGGCAGCGCTTGACCGGTATTGCCTAACGAAAGGTTAACGCGATGCGCCTGAACCTTAATCGAGACCGACAGGGCTACGACATCGGAAGCCCGGAAGAGGGATTTGCAGCATGAAATTCTGGTTCGACACTGAGTTCATCGAGGACGGCAAGACGATCGACCTGATCTCGATTGGGATTGTGGCTGAGGATGGGCGCACCTATTACGCCGAGAGTGCCGAGTGTGACCACAGCCGGGCTGGCGAGTGGGTGAAGGCCAACGTGCTGTCCATGCTTGTTGCCGGCGATTATCTGAAGCCCCGCGCCCACATCGCCGCGGACATCGTCGCCTTCGTCGGAGAGAAGCCCGAGTTCTGGGCCTACTACGCCGACTACGATTGGGTCGCGCTGTGCCAACTCTACGGCACGATGATGGACCTGCCGAAGGGCTGGCCGATGTACTGCCGCGATATCAAGCAACTCTGCGATTCTATGGGAAATCCGCGGCTTCCGCAACAGACGGGCACCGAACACAACGCCATGCAAGACGCGCAGTGGAACCGGCAGGCCTGGGATTTCCTCGGCATCGTCAAGTCTATGGCAGCTTAACCCCCTACAGTGAGGAACGAAGGAATGAGCAAGATCACCTTGGAAGATCGCATCACCGCCGAAACCATTGCAGCGATGAAGGCGCATGACGAACGTCGCATCGACGCCATGGTGGCCGCTATTGTCCCCGAGAGGGTGCGCATCCTTCAGGATGGCGCTGGGCTCACCCACGGCAACCGCGACAAGGAATACGGGCCGCCGGCACTCAACCTCGCTGCTGCTGGCGAACTCAAGCTGGTGTTCCGCCGGCATCTTCGCCGCGATATTTCCGCCGCCGAGCTTGAGGCTATCGACAACGTGCTCACGAAGCTAGGGCGAGTTGCCACCGGCATGGACCCGAAGCGGGATACCTACGTGGACGGCGCGACCTACTTCGCCATCGCTGGCGAGATTGCGCTGTTCAAGGCCGGTCAGCCCCAAGGAGTCTAGAACCATGGATATTGCAGAGGACGTGAAGGCAATACCGGAGGACGCATATGCAGTCGCCTCGTTGGCGGTGAGCGCGGCGCTGCGCGATGACAGGTGCGGCGTCTCGGTGCGCTTCGGGATGGTGGGTGATACCGGCGCAGCATTTCTTGAGCACGTCGCACGAGCCATCCTAGCCGAACGCGAGCGATGCGCCAAAGTCGCTGAGGAACACGGCGCAACGGTTTCTAACGAGCCGATCGGGCAGGCCTGTTCCCGCAATATCGCCTCCTCCATTCGTTCAGGAGCTAGGACATGAGCCAGACCGATTTCGCTTTCGCAGCTGTGCTGGTGGTGGGCTTCGCGAGCCTTTGTGCTCTGTGGTATTCGCAACGAGCTTTGAAGCAGGCAACGTCCATGCTAGAGACGGCTGGCGAATATTGGCGACGTTCTAGCGAAGTGTGGGACGCCATCGACGCTACTCCCGGCGAGTATATCACGGAAGAGGCCGCGCGCAAGATGGAGGCATTTCTTGCAGAAGAAACCGATCAACTTGGGCTAACCCCATCTGACTACTTCCAAGCCAAGGATAAGCCATGACGACGAGTACGATGGTGGAGCGGGTTGCCAAAGCCATATTCGAAGTCCAGCGCGGATCGTGGGGGGATGTATCTGGCGAAGTCCTCGCCCGTGCCTCTATCGAAGCGATGTTGGACCCAACCGACGAGATGCTGGCTGAGGCCGAGCTTGGCTACATTACCAGCATGCTAGAAACCGAGCACAACAACGCCATCGCCAAGGGCATCTATCAGTCGATGCTCCGCGCCTCTCTCACCACCTAACGCACTGTATTTCCACACCAGCCGGGCGATATCATCATGGGGCGTAAGCAAATGAAAACCGCGACAATCGAAACCGGGCCAGACATCCGGGAAGCGTTCGTGCCAGCCGCCCTTCAGACATGGGCAGGCTTCCTCCACCAGCTAGACACCAATGCACCCAACCCCGGCCGGGAACGGGCCATGGTGGACCGCAAGACGCTCATGGGTGGTGCCTGCCGCTTCCACTGCACTCCATCGCAGGAAGAGGCTGCAGCTCGCTTCCGGGCCATCTACGAGCGCAGCCAGGTCGGTGGGGCAAAGGCCGTGGATCCATCCCGCGAGGCAGTCGACGGTGGCGGCATCAATCCCGAGAGCGTCATTGAGATTGGGGCAGATGCGCGGGCATCGTACAATCGGCTGTTCACAGCGCTTGGACTGCCGAAAATGCGCTGCCTCGAGTTCGTCGTCATTGGCGAACATGGGCCAACCGCATATGCTAGGTGGCGGTATCGGAACAACAAGCCCAATGCCCGCATCGTAGCCGATGGCATGGTGGAAATCCGCGGCGTGCTGGAAGAGGTGGCGATTGTGGAGCGGCTGCAGAACAGGAGGGCAGCGTGATCGACAAGGGGGCATACGTGCTAGCCACGAAGTACGCAGATGGAGATCCAGGCGACCAATGGTCCATCGGCTTCTACGATCGCTTCGAAGGCGGTAGGCACTATGTCGTTGACGAGGATGGTCAGCAGTTTCGCGGCAATGGCTTTCGGCGGTGCGAGCCGATAACCAGCGAAGTTGGACGCCACCTTATCCCACGCATGCCGGAGCTTGAGCGCACGCCGCCGGGCGAAATCAACGTTTGGGATATCGTCGCGAACCTCAACCGCACTTGACATTTGGCGTAAAAATCCGGCATGTGTGAAACGCTGCATGCAATCGTGATTTGCGCGGCGCCCTTCCACACATTGCTGGCCCTTCCCGATGCCGATGGTTCAACCCATTACGGCCTACGATGCTCGTCGTAAGCCGCAGCGGACTGCGAGATGGTCGCTACCCGACGAACTCATGGTCTACTTTGCCATGGTCGGCAACAGTGGGTTGGTGAAGGTCGGGATGACCAAGAACATCTCGAAGCGTTCTCAGGGGCATGCCCACGAAACCGGCCAGACTTGCCGGTACGTTGCCCAGCTTTTGGTGCATAGTCGCGAAGATGCTGCCGTGCTGGAGAAGCATGCGATTTCTGTAGCGCGCGCATCAGGCTTCGAGGGCGTAAAGAGGGAATGGTTCGCTATCGCTGAGAGCGATATCCCTGGCTTCGTGTCAAAGGTTGTGGCGTCGTCTCCGGTGGAGATCAATGCGCAGCGCGGCGCGCCGGAAGCGCCCGAGCACGAACTGCCGAAGCTGGTTTCCTATGCGCATGAGGCCTTCTCGGTGGCTAAGGCATCGCATTTGCGTCACCGCAGTAACGGGCTCCGCATCCGCTATTAGTTCCAATTTGACCCGCCCGGTTCGCTGTGGCGGGTTTCCGCTTGTTCCGAACCTCGGAGAACTCACCATGGCCATACGCGGCAGAGGCTCGGGTTCAACTCGACAGACCTCGGAAACGAAGCAGTCGAAGGCAGTAGCAGCAGCCGGCATGAAAGCCCTCGCGAAGGCCAAAGGCCAGCCTATGGGCACTGACTGGGCTCGGAACGCTATTGATGCTGCAGAGCAAAAAATGTCGTTCAGCGCCGCGAAGGATCGTGAGCGCGGCCGGTCGAAACTGCCGCTGAAGAAGTAACCGGCTCAACAGCCCAAACCTAGCATTTCCGCCAGAATCCGACAAGCACAGCCCGCCATTTGAGCGGGCCTTTTCGTCTTGAACGAAAGGACCGTCCGTAATGGTCAAAAAGCCGATTTCGCAAAATGTGACCGTAAGCGACGAGTCCGGTGACTACCGGATTAAGGTCAATTCGGACGGTTCGATCGACACGAATGCCTCAGGTAGCGGCCCCGGTGGTATCGCTCAGGTCGAAATCCTCGATAGTCTGGGGAATCCTCTGACCTACAACGCCAATGGCCAGGCGACCATGGCCAGCAGTTCACCTGTGGTCATTGCCAGCAACCAAAGCGCCGTGGCCAGCAATATCACGCAAACCGGCGGGAACGTTCTAGCGGTGGACGATGCTGCGGCAGGCACTACGGTGCCGGTCCCCGTAGGCGGGCGAGTGAGTACAACCTACCCAACGTATTCTAATGGCGATAGGACGCAGCAGCAGTTCTCTACTGGCGGCGAGTTGATCGGCAACCCGCGAGTCTCATCGGCCGCCCTAACGGACACATTCAGTAACACGGCTGCTCAACCGTTGGGCATTACAACGACTGCCGGCACAACGTCGCAGTCATTGCGTGTCTTGCCCATGGGCTTCAACGGGACTGATTGGGACCGTGTCCGCCTTGCCGGCCCGCTGCTTGGTCTTTTAGTCGAGAATGGCCCCTACGTATTCGGCCGTGTCACCGCTGATGGCCAGATCAAGGGCTCCGCCGGGTTCATCCACACCATCACCATCACGCCGACTGGCGCCGTGACTGCCGGCGTGCTGACCGTCTACAACAGCACGACCGAGACCGGCACGGTGGTGGCCAGTTTCTCGCTGCCGGTCACGACGTTCACTCCGTTCAGCGTCACCCTCGACGTGGCGTGTTCCGCTGGTATCTTTGTCGGGTTCGATGCCACGCTAGCCAATGTCGGGTGCACGGTCAGCTATCGATGAGCGTGGGAAGTGGGGCATTTCTATCGGTTGGCCGAGGCGGGGTTTTCCCATCGGCTCTGGAAGATAGCTTTCGACGCGCCGATGGTGCGATCGGTGTGGCCGACAGTGGTCAGGTGTGGGAGCAAGTGCCCACTTCGATCGGGCCTCAAGTCGTGCTTGCGACTATCAGCGGCAACGCACTGGTCGCTCCCGCTAGCGGAATCGCCACCACCGCGGCCTATAGCGGGGTCGCGCTGCCAAGTGTCTGCAAGAGGTTCGAAACCACTGCGGCATGGTCGGCTGGCGACAATACTGGCTCACTTGGAATGATCACCAATCCTCATGGGCTTGGGCTAATCACCGACATTACGACGGGTTCGCTGCACGTCATCATCACCCCGGCCAAGATCGATATCGGTATCTATGCAGGGTCGCTGAATGTCCTCCGTACCATCAGTTTCGCCCAACAGATGCAGAAGGACGGGACGATCTACCAGAACATCTACGAAGTGGATGGCGACGAAATGAGTTATTCGCTTTGGGATGGCACAGAGGGGGCGGTATCGCACGCCGACATCTTGGCCTACAATGGCCAGTTCGTGACGGTGGAACATTTTCGCAATACAGCTCTGGGTACGCTGCCAGTATTTCACTCGGCTTTTGCGTCGGTGCTATAGCCATCGACATGCCGGTCGAACTGGCAAGTGGCGCCAAGGGCGGCGCCCCGCGAGCACGCCAAGATCGCCGCCTTCGGCTGGTAAGGCGCGGACAACCCAACATCACCGACTCTCTTGCGCCCGGCGGGGCTGGCCTACCGCCGCCGGATGAACTTGCGCTCGTGACTGGCTAAATAAGGAGGCCCGCAATGGCCAATGTCGTGACTAAGCTATTCACCGCGGGCTCCCGCCTTATCGATGGAAGCCTGCTCAACGCTGCCTTCGCGCAGATCAATGCCGCCTTCGCCGGAACTACGGCTGGTGTCTATACCGGTACGTTCAACGGCGTCGTCGGCGGCACAACCCCGGCTGCAGGTGATTTCACCTACATCAACGAGAGCGTTGCCGATGCGCTCACCGCCGCCGGCACAACTCGAGCCGACGCCCTGCAGCTCGCCGCACAGGAAAACGTGCTGTCCACCGTAGCCTCCGGCACTGGCGTCATCCTGCCATCGGCTACAGCAGTCGGGGTAGGTGGGTCGGTCATCGTGTTCAACGATGGTGCCAACCCCGCCAAGGTCTATGCGACCGGCTCGGAAACGATCGACGGAACGGCGGGCTCAACCGGCGTCACCCTGACCAACGCGCTTCGGTGCGAATTCTACCTGACGACCACCCTCAAGTGGAAGTCCTCCAAGCTCGGCGCGACGAGCACCTGACCCCCTTCCATCCATCGCTATCTCACGAAAGGAACCTGACCAATGTCCGGTTTGATCAACAATGGCCTTCCCCAGCAGTCGGTGTTCACCGGCTCGGAACAGCTCAACCTCGACACCCAGCTCTCCGCCGGCCAGGCGCCCCAGAGCGCCATGTCGACGCTGATCCAGTTGGCATCGGCCCTCAAGTACCTCGGTAACGCTCTCGACAAGACGATGGTCGCCGGTACCCGCTACTACGTCAACTACAGCCTCGGCACTGCCGCACTGCTGACGGGTATCCAGGTTCTCGTCGGTTCCACCGGCGGCACCGACCTCTGGACCTTCGAGCTGCATGACTCGACCGGCGCCCTCGTTGCGACCTCGCTCGCCACAGGCACCACGGCCGGCACCGCCAACACGTTCCAGCGGCTCGCCTTCACTGCGACCTACCAGGCCGCTGCGGGGACCTACTTCCTCGTCGCACAGTCCAACGGCACCACGGCCAAGCTTGGCACCTACGCCTCGCCCGGCCTGCCGCTGCTGACCGGCTCTGCGACCGGTACGCTCGGAACCGGTGCTGCGATCACCCCGCCGACGACCTACACGGCCAATCTTGGGCCGATCGCTTCGGTCTACTGACCGTAGCCAAACTACCAACCCACGCCGTGCACGCCGCCTCAGGGCGGCTTTTTGTTGAGGACTAACCGATGGGCAAGTCGCAAACTACCAGCAATAATTTGCTCAAGCTGGTCTTCAACGCCACGGCGTGGGCGAACATCGCTGACAACACCGTCACGTCTCCGAACACCAATCTCTATGTGGCTCTCCACACTGCCGATCCGGGCACTGGCGGCACGCAATCGACAAGCGAGGTGACCTACACCTCGTACGCCCGCGTTGCAGTCGCCCGCACGACCGGTGGCTGGACGGCATCGACCACGGCCTCCACGTCGCCTGTAGCGGCTGTCACCTTCCCGGCGGGCACAGGTGGCTCCGGTACGGCGACGTACGCCTCGGTGGGCATGCTGGCGTCTGGGGCGGGCATCATCCTCTACAGCGGCCCCATCACGCCGAATATCGTCACCGGTTCGGGCATCACGCCCCAACTCACGACCGCCAGCACGATCACCGAGTCCTGACGATGGGCGAGACCGTAACAGCAGTCGCATCCATGACCTCGCACGGCATTCTTGGCGAGGACGTGAACGTCAACGCGCGGATCATCGACGCCATGGTGGAAGCGGTGAAGAAAGCCCAAGCCGCAGGTATCACTGACCCTGAGGCGATCCGCCACGCCCAGATCGAGGCCCGCGACAAGGTGCTGGCGTCGTAAATGGCTGGCCCGCTGTATTTCGACAGAGCCCAGGAGACCACGACCACCTCGGGTACGGGCGCCTATACGCTTGCCGGCGCTGTGGCGGGGTTTCAGTCGTTTGCCGCTGTCGGGAACGGCAACACCTGTTACTATGCTGCGACAGACGGTGTGGACTGGGAAGTAGGCCTCGGGACCTACACCGCAGCCGGAACGACGCTGGCGCGTACAACCATCCTTGCGTCGTCGAATGCAAACGCTGCGGTCAACTGGTCTGGTGCTACCAAGAATATCTGGGTCGACGTGCCCGCGGCCGCACTGGCCCAGCCGGCAACCGTGGCCCCGCTGGGCAGCAACCCAACAGCGGCAGTTGGCACGTCGCTGCTTTATGCCCGGCAGGATCATGTTCATCCCGGCCGGCAAAAGCTGTCCGCCGATCAGATCTACTCTGTTGGCGCCAACATACCGACGCCGTCCATCTCGATAGCCACGCCAGCCGTTGTCACATCTACCGCGCACGGCTTAAGCGCTAACAGTCCGGTTGTCTTCAATGTCCCGCTGAACACTGTGACGGCAACAGTCTCGGCTGCCAATCCAGCCGTAGTCACAATGACGAACAGTTTCGCGGCCGGCCAACCTGTGACTCTTGCATCGACCGGGTCGCTGCCGATCCCCATGATAGACAACACGACCTACTATGTCATTGCGGCTGGTCTGTCCGGTAGTTCCTTTCAGATTTCCGCCACGGTCGGCGGCGCCGCGATCAATACGAGCGCCCCGACTGCGACGTTCACCAACGGCTCCGCGAATATCGGCATTACAACCGCGAACACATATCTTTCGGTTGGCAAGCGCGTACGGTTCGCTACCAGCGGCTCGCTGCCGACGAACTTCGCGACGGGGACAGACTATTTCGTTCTGACGGCTTCCAGCACCCTGATCACAGTGTCAGCAACCAATGGCGGGAGTGCGATAGTAGCCGGGTCCGCTGGGTCTGGCACACAGACGGTGCTCCAGGCCGGCACGCACTATCTGTCACGCGCCGGCAGCCTTCCCACCGGGGTAACTGCTGGAACCACGTACTATGTCCTGTCGTCAGGCCTCACCAGCAACGCCTTCCAGTTCTCGACGAGCATCGGTGGGGCTGCCGTCAATACCAGCGGCTCTGTCACGGGTTCGCCGGTCTATGGCGCCTACACGGGCAACGATGCCAACGACGGGGTTTCTGGCCCGGTGCTCACGATCCAACGCGCGTGGGATTTTATCTGCGATTCCGTGGACTTGGGGGGAAAAGTCGCCACCGTTAAAATGGCTGACGGGGTTTATGCCGGTGGGGTTTCGAGCAGCAAAGCAGTCGTCGGTGGCAGTGGTCCAAACAGCGTCATTTTCGAGGGCAATACGACCTACGACGATGCTGTGGTCATATCTACTAATAATGCTGCATGCTTTGAGATAGGCGGCGGTGTTGGCGGAAACTTCCAGGCGAAGGTCCGCTACCTGAAGATGCAGACGGCAACAGGCGGTAACTGCCTCAACATCTTTGGAGGAGCCTGCTACCTGCAGTTCGAAAACGTGGTGTTTGGTGTCTCGGCTGGCTATCATATCTTTGCTGGACATTCTGCGTTTATCATCGCGACTGGCGGTTACCGCGTCACGGGGAATGCACAGTTCCACTTGATCACCCAAACGGCCGGGCAGATCGCAATCCATGGACAAACGGTAACAACGCCTGGCGCGCTGACGTTTACGATATTTCTGCTCGCACAGCTTGGCGGGCAAATCTTCGTAGCAAGCTGCGTCTTTGCCGGCACCGCCATATCCGGACAGCGATACAATGCCCAAACTAACGGCATTATCGACGCTGGCGGCGGCGGCGCAAATTTTGTCCCCGGCAACTCGGCTGGTGGAACTTCAACAGGCGGCCAGTACGGCTAAAGATCGGCCCACCGATAGCCAACTGAGGGGGCCATCATGCTCGGTCTAGCGGCCCTTTCGCAGGTTCCAATCACCACCCTGCCTTCGGTAGGGGGAGTTACCACAACCGCTATACTCAATGCGGTCGGTGCAGGCACCTTCAACGCAGTCGGTGCATCGTCTGCAGTCAGTAATTG
>NZ_JAQGJM010000036.1 GCF_028290625.1 Devosia sp. | reverse complement strand
AGCCGTTCGATGAACTCGACATCTGCCTGCAGCCGCGGGCCGGCAGTCCGGTGCGTGTTGAAATGCTCCGGCCTGATACCAACGGTCACGCTGCCGGAGAGCGCCATCGGCTGCGCCAAGTTCAGTTCCACGCTGCCGCCGGTCGTTCCCGGAATCTGCAGCGTCAGGCGCGTGCCGTCCTGCCCCTCGACCGAGGCCTCGTGGAAACTCATCTTGGGCGAACCCATGAAGCCGGCGACGAAACGGTTGCAGGGCGCGTCGTAAATTTGCGCCGGCGTTCCGAACTGCTCGATCACGCCATCGCGCAACACCACGATCCGGTCGGCCAGCGTCATCGCCTCGGTCTGATCGTGCGTGACATAGATCATCGTGGCGCCCAGGCTTCTGTGCAGCTTGGCGAGTTCGAGCCGCATCTGGACACGCAGTTCGGCGTCAAGGTTCGACAATGGTTCGTCAAACAGGAACACTTCGGGTTCGCGCACGATCGCCCGGCCGATCGCCACGCGCTGGCGCTGTCCTCCGGAAAGCTCCTTGGGAAGCCGGCCCAGCAACGGGCCAAGCTGAAGCGTGTCGGCGACGGCAGCGACCCTCTTGTCACGCTCGGCTTTCGGCATGCCCTGCATCAGCAGGGAGAAGGCCATGTTCTCGGCAACTGTCTTGTGCGGATAGAGCGCATAGCTCTGGAACACCATGGCGATGCCCCGCTTGGCCGCCGGGATGTCGTTCATGCGCTGGTTGTCGATGACCAGATCGCCGCCGGTGATCGGCTCAAGGCCGGCGATCATCCGCAGCAGGGTGGACTTGCCGCAGCCCGAAGGGCCGACGAAGACGGTGAATTCACCCGGCTCGATGGTCAGGTCGATGCCGTGGATGACCTCGATGTCACCATAGGCCTTGACGATCTTGTTGAGCGTAACGCTGGTCGCCATGGCGGTCTCCTTTAGGTGCGGGCCGAAAATTCGGCGGGCACCCAAGATTTATACTTCGGATGATCGGGGGCGAGAGGCAGTTCGACGTCCTGATGGGTCGTCGAGGACTGATAGAAGGCGGTGACCAGTTCCAGCGCCCGACGCGAGTCGGCGCTGGTAACAGGTAGCTCGGCCTTGCCGGTCAGCGCGTCATGGAACCGGGCCATCTGCGTCTGGAAGCGCGACGGCACATGCACCCAATCCTTGAGCAGCGCCTCGATCTTGGCCGCCGTCTCGGGATTGCGCGGCAAGATCTTCCACAGCTTGTCGCCCGGATTATAGGCGGCGTGATCGCTTTCGAAAGTGACGTTCTCGAAGGCAAAGCGCAGGCGGGTGATTTCGTCGGCCGAGCCGAGCGTGGCGGTAAAACTGCCCAGCGCGCCGCTTTCGAGTTCGAGCGATGCGGTGACGCAATCCTCGACTTCGATATCGTTGACGCGCGTCGCGACGCGGCCGAACAGACGCTTGATGTCGCCCATCAGGTAGGTGAACAGGTCATGCTGGTGGATCGCATGCGTCATCAGCACGCCGCCCAGCTCGGTCGCCCACTTGCCACGCCACGGCACGGCGTAATAGTCGGGCCCGCGCGTCCACAGGGTTTCCACCGTGCCCACATAGGGCATGCCCGCAATGCCGGCATCGATGATGGCCTTGGCCTGCTCGATGCCGTCGCCGAAGCGGTACTGGAACACCGGCATCAGCTTGCCCTTGGAAATCTTCTCCTGGGCGATAACCGCATCGACCTGCTCCAGCGAGCCGACCAGCGGCTTCTCGCAGATCACGTGCTTGCCGGCCTGCAGCGCTGCCATCACCATGGGGTAATGCAGCATGGGCGGGGTGCAGATATCGATGATGTCGACATCGTCCATCGCCAGCACGTCGTCGAAGCTGGTTACCCGGCGTTCGATGCCGAATTCGTCAGCGATCGGGGTCATGCGCTCGACATTGAGATCGCACAGGGCGACGACCTTGAATTTGTCCGGATTGGTGACATAGCCCTCGGTGATGTGGCTCTTGCCGATGCCGACGCCGATGATCGCAACCGTCTTGATATCGCTCATTGCGCCCACTCCGTGCCGCGTTCGGCCAAGGCCTGCGCAGTCAGAGCCAGCTTCATGGCATTAAAGCACCGCTCCTGCGGCATCGCGGTTTCGGTGCGGTTGCGCACGTCATCGAGGAATGCCGGGCCATAAGGCAGCACGGTCTTGCTGCAATCGATATGGCGCGGGCCTTCGGCATTGACGATGAACAGGTGGTCCTGTCCGGGCTGGCCGGCGATGTCGATATACTTGCGCAGCTCGATATAGCCTTCGGTGCCCAGAATGGTCAGGCGGCCATCGCCCCAGGTGGGCAGGCCGCTGGGCGTGAACCAGTCGACGCGGATATAGCCCGAGGTATTTGGGGTTTTCAAATGCACGTCGCCGACATCCTGCAGGCCCGGTCTGTCCGGATTGGCGCGGTTGGCCACGCTGGCCGAAACAACCTCGGCATCCATGGCACCCGAGAAGAACAGATACTGTTCGAACTGGTGGCTGCCGATATCGGTGAGAATGCCGCCGTAGCGAGCGCGCTCGAAGAACCAGTCCGGCCGCTGATTGTTGCGAATGGCATGCGGGCCAAGGCCGACGGTGTTGATCACCTTGCCGATGGCGCCCTGCGCGATCAGGTTGCCGGCTTCGACCGTGGCGCGCACTTCGAAATGCTCGGAATACATCACGCTAAAGATGCGGCCGGTCTCTTTTTGGACCTGCTTGATCTCTTCGAGCTGCGCAAACGTGGTCATGCCCGGCTTGTCGGAGAGCACGTCCTTGCCATGCTTCATGGCGGCGATGGAAATCGCGGCGCGGTCAGCAGGGATGGCCGCCGTCACCACGATGGCGATCGAGGCGTCCTCAAGGATCACCTTGGGATCGGCGACGCGCTTGGCCTCGGGGAATTTCGCCCCGAAGGCAGCGGCGAGATCATCCTCGAGTGCATAGAAGGAGACGAACTGCGCACCGGCAGTCTTGAGGCAATCGACCTGGCCATAGATATGGCTGTGGTTGATGCCAATGGCGGCGAATTTTAGAGCGGTCATAAGAGAGCCTTGCAAAATTTCGTTCGAGGGAAAGAACCCCTCACCCGTCTCGGCCTGCGGCCGATCCACCCTCTCCCACAAGGGGCGAGGGGTGGCATTGAGTTTTGTCTGGCCACCGAGCCCCCCTTCTCCCCTCGTGGGAGAAGGTGCCCGAAGGGCGAATGAGGGGGCCTTCGCTGACGGCAAAAATCACCGCTTCATCCCCGTCGTCGCAATCCCCTCGATCAACAACCGCTGGAAGAAGAGGAAGAACAGGAAGATGGGCAGCAGCGACAGGATGGACATGGCGAACAGGCCACCCCAATCCGATTGGGCGCTGGAGTCGACGAAGGTGCGCAGGCCCAGCATCACCGTATAGGTGCGGATATCGCTCAGGTAGATCAGTGGCCCGAAGAAATCGTCCCAGGTCCAGATGAAGGTGAAGATGGCGGCGGTCGCCAGCACCGGGGTCGAGAGCGGCAGCAGGATCTTCCAATAGATGCGCCAGGGCGAGCAGCCGTCCATCATCGCGGCTTCATCCAGTTCCTTGGGAATGCCGCGGAAGAACTGCACCATCAGGAAGATGAAGAAGCCATCGGCAGCTAAAAACTTCGGCACCACGAGCGGTAAGAACGTGTTCACCCAGCCCAGGTTGTGGAACAGCACATATTGGGGGATTAGCGTGACCTGATAGGGCAACATCAGGGTCGCCAGCATCATGGCGAACCAGAAGCCACGGCCCCAGAATTCCAGCCGCGCAAAGGCGAAGGCGGCCAGCGAACAGGTCGCCAGATTGCCGATGATCGCCAGCACCGCGATGGTGAAGGAATTGACGAAGAAGGTGCCAAAGCTCAGCCGCAATCCGTTCCAGCCGCGGAAATAGGAATCGAGGCTGATGGCGCTGGGCCAAAGCGAGGTCGAGGTGAAAATCTCGTTTTCCGGCCGCAGCGATGACGAGAGCATCCACAGCAATGGATAGAGCATCAGGATCGAGGCGCCGACCAGCAATACATGGGCCAGGATCGACAACAGGCGCTTGCGGGTCTTGACCCCGGCGGTCTGCCTTTCGGTGACCACTGTCAGACGCTGAACATCAGTCGTCATAGTGCACCCAGTATTTGGAGGTGAGGAAGGAGAAGGCGGTGAAGAAACCGACGATCGCCAACAGGATCCAGGCCAGGGCTGACGCATAGCCCATGCGGAAGAAGCTGAACGCCTCCTGATAGAGATAGAGCGTATAGAACAGCGTCGAATTGATCGGATTTCCGGTGCCGCCAGAGATAATGAAGGCCGGCGTGAAGCTCTTGAAGGCCTCGATGGTCTGGATGATGAAGTTGAAGAACACGACCGGCGTCAGCAGCGGCAGGGTGATCTTCCAGAACTGGCGCCATTTGCTGGCGCCGTCCAGGCTGGCGGCCTCATACATATCGACGGGAATCTGGCGCAAGCCAGCCAGGAAAATGATCATTGGCGAGCCGAACTGCCAGATCGACAGCACCACCAGCGTCCACAGCGAATAGTTGGGATTGGAAATCCAGGCCGGACCCTTGATGCCGAAGATTGCCAGTGCGTCATTGACCACGCCGTCGCCGGCGAACAATTGCCGCCACAGCACCGCGATGGCGACGGACGCTCCAAGCAGCGATGGCAGGTAGAACACGGCGCGATAAAGCGGCAGGCCCTTCATGCCGCGATTGAGCAGCAGCGCCACGCCCAGCGCGAAGGCCAGCTTGAGCGGCACCGAGAACACCACGAAGAACAGGGTGACCCGCATCGAGGCCGAGAATTTCGGATCGGAGGTGAAGATACGCACATAATTGGCCGGCCCCACCCAATCGGGCGCGGTCAGCAGGTCGAAATTGGTGAAGCTGAGATAGAGCGAGGAAATCATCGGCCCGAGCGTCAGCCCGAAAAAGCCGAGGAACCACGGCAGGAGGAACAGATAGCCCCCCGCATTGCGGCTCCAGAGTTGGGACCAGAACGAAGGAGAGACCGCGCGCCCCATGGGTGGAGCGCGATTGGCGTCTTGCATGGAGCGCGCGGTCATATGGTCTAGCCCGCTGCGCGCGCGAGGATTTCGGTGGCCTGCTGGAAGAAGGCCGGGCCGGCGTCCTGCGGGGACTGCTGGCCGAACGCGACTTCCTGGCTCTTGGTCTTGAAGGCCACGCCCACTTCACCGGCGGCAGCCGGCGGGGATGGGGGCAGAGGCCCAAGCAGGTCGCCGAGATTGGACACATAATCGAGCGCGATCTGGCTCTGCGGATCGAGCGTGGGAGCAATCGCCTCACGCTGCGCCTTGGAGCAGGGAATACCGCGCTCGACGCCCAGAATCTTGCCGGCCTCGGGATCGCGGATGAAGAAGTCGATGAACTTGGCGCCTTCAGGCAACTGCTTGGAGCCGGCGCCGAGCGAGAAGAACATCGAGGGTTTGCGATAATGACCGCCACCCGAACCCGGCTTGGCGCGCGGATAGTTGATCATGGTCAAGGTGTCCTGGTTGACTGCCTGGAACGCGATCAGCTGGTTGGAATTGGCATAGGTCATCGGTGCCTTGCCCAAAGTGATCATGGTGTTTTCGATAGCGTCGGTAGCGTCGAGCGCCTGGTCGTCCGGCGAGACGAGGCAACCGGCAGCACGCAGATCGGCCCACATCTGGAACCATTCGGTGATGTCGTCGGCGGTGAAGCCGGCCTTGCCGTCAGCGGTGTAAAGCGGCTTGCCGCGCTGGCGCAGCCAGTTGTCGAGGCCGGGCTCGCCGCCCGAATAGTCGCTCCACAGCGCCATGCCGGCGCGCTTGTTCTTGGATTTCCACTGTTCGGCCAGAGCCGGCAGGTCGGCATAGGAGAAATCGCGGTTCGGGATTTCGATGCCGGCTTCTTCGAATGCGGTCTGGTTGACCACGATGGCCACCGAATTGGCGCCCAGGCTGATGCCATAGAGCTTGCCGCCGACCTTGCCGCCGTCGAGCTGATCCTTGTCGAAATCATCGAGGTTGAGGCCATTGCCGACGAATTCGTCGAGCGGAGCGATGGCTCCACGATTGGCGTATTCGACGATATAGCGGTAATCCATCTGGATCACGTCGGGGGAGTTGCCACCGGCGGTCTGGGTGGCCAGCTTGGGCCAGTAATCGGCAAAGGCGAGGAATTCGCCGTCGAAGGTGGTGCCTGGATTGGCCTTGGTATAGAGATCGGTCACCCCATAGGTGCGATCGGCGCGGGCCTGGCCGCCCCAGAAGATCAGCCGCATGCGGGTTTCCTGCGACATTGCAGGGCCGACGCCGGCAGCGGCGGCAGCGAGCAGCGCGGTGCTGCCCATCAGGAATTGGCGGCGGTCGATAGAGATGCTCATATAGTGTCCTCCCGGTGAATTTCGCCGTCCGGCTTGCCGGATCGGTAAGCTGGTCAGCGACCTCCCCGTCGCTAAATAACCAACTGGTTACAACTTTGGGTCAGGTGACCTTATATGTCAATCCATCCTGACGCAATCTTGTATGGAAGTGTAGCGCGGTTCCGGTGACGAGGTAAAGACACCTGTTATCAGGCACGTTAACGGCGCTGCGGTGACCTCCTATGCTAACGATATGCTAACCGAACTGCGGCGAATTCAGGCCGGTTTTGTGCGCAGATAGTCCAGCACCATCTGCACCGCCTGGGCCTCGCGCTCCTGCACCATGGCGAACCCGGATAGGTCGCGCTCGAAGATAACCGACAGCGTATTCATGTTGGAAACATAGAAATATCCGAGGCCGGCGATGGAGATATAGAGCTGCACCGGATCGACGTCGGAGCGGAAAATCCCCGCCGCACTGCCACGCTCGACAATGGCCTGCAGTTCCGCCACCAGCGGCGAATGGAGCTGCGGAATGTCCTTCAACTGCTTGAGGAAGCGCGCATTCTGCAGGTTCTCAACCGCCAAAAGCCGCGGAAACCAAGGGTTTGCCAGGTAGTGGCGGAAGGTGAACCGCACCATGCGCCCCACCGCTTCGACCGGATCGAGTTGCCCCAGCGACAGCTCGCGCTCGCCGCGGCGGATTTCGCTATAGGCATCGAACAGCACAGCCGAGTAGAGCGCTTCCTTGTTGCCCCAATAGTGATAGAGCAGCCGTTTATTGGCCTTGGCCCGCGCCGCGATGGCATCGACCCGGGCGCCGTTAAAGCCCTCGGCGCAGAATTCATCGCGCGCCGCCTTCAGAATCGTCGCCTTGGTGCGCTCCGGATCGCGGGGCCGCACTACTACCTCAGGACCGCGCGGCGCACTTATCCCCCCCGCGTCGGGCTCCGGTAAGCTCACATTGTCGCGCTCGTCCATGGCGATACGGTGTCCCCTGCTCGCGCAGCAAATCCCTAATCCCCTACCAATCCAACTGGGGTGACGGCAATCCCGGACGTTGGGTTAAGCACGGGTCTTGACGCTCTGCTCGTGTCGAGTGTATCTAAGTAACTAACTAGTTACAAGAAGGGAGACACGCAATGGCGGACAAACGGCTAGGCCTGATCATGCATGGTGTGACCGGCCGCATGGGCTACAACCAGCATCTGGTGCGCTCGATCCTGGCGATCCGCGACCAGGGCGGCATCGCGCTCTCCAATGGCGATCGCCTGGTGATCGACCCAATCATCGTCGGGCGCGATGGCGACAAGATCGAACGGCTGGCGAAAAAGCACAATATCGCCCGCTGGGGCACCGATATCGATGCTGCTCTGGCCAATCCGGATGACACCGTGTTCTTCGACGCCGGCACCACGCTGATGCGCGCGTCGCTCTTGGAAAAGGCACTGGACGCCGGCAAGCATGTCTATTGCGAAAAGCCGATTTCCGACGATCTCGAAGTCGCCGTGGCGCTGGCGAAAAAGGCCCGAAATTCAGGCCTCAAGCATGGCGTGGTGCAGGACAAGCTGTTCCTGCCCGGCCTGCTCAAGATCAAGATGCTGGCCGATAGCGGCTTCTTCGGCAAGATTTTGTCGGTGCGCGGCGAGTTCGGCTATTGGGTATTCGAGGGCGATTGGCAGGCGTCGCAGCGCCCGAGCTGGAACTATCGCAAGGGCGACGGCGGCGGCATCATCCTCGATATGCTGTGCCACTGGCGCTATGTGCTCGATAACCTGTTCGGCGAGGTCAAGGCCGTGTCCTGCCTGGGCGCCACCCACATTCCCGAACGCGTCGATGAAAAAGGCCAACGGTTCCAGGCCGATACCGATGACGCGGCCTATGCGACGTTCGAGCTTGAAGGCGGCGTGATCGCGCAGATCAATTCGAGCTGGACCACCCGCGTGCGGCGCGATGATCTCGTGACCTTCCATGTCGATGGCACGCATGGCTCGGCCGTTGCGGGCCTGCACAAATGCTGGACCCAGCACCGCGTCAACACCCCCAAGCCGGTGTGGAACCCCGACCAGCCGCAGACGATGAATTTCTTCAACGACTGGGAGGAAGTGCCCGACAATTGGCCGGCGCAGAACGGCTTCAAGGCGCAATGGGAAATGTTCCTCAAGCACGTGGCCGAAGACGCGCCCTGGCCCTATGGGCTGGAAGCGGGCGCCAAGGGCGTGCAGCTGGCTGAACTTGGCCTCAAGAGCTGGGCCGAGCGGCGCTGGCTGGATGTGCCGAAACTGGAGTTTTAATCCATGGCCAGCCTCAACCTGCCCAATGCCGACAGGAGCATTTCCAGCTACGCGCTGACCGGCACCCCGATCCCGTTCATCAAGCACAAGGCCAGCGACTTCAATCGCATCGCCTATGCGGCTGCGCACGTCGTGGCCGATCCGCTGGCGAATAACGATCCCTGGCTGACCCCGGCGATCGACTGGGATACGACGCTGAAATTCCGCCATCGGCTGTGGGATTTGGGCCTCGGCGTCGCCGAAGCCATGGATACCGCCCAGCGCGGCATGGGGCTGACCTGGACCGACGCGCAGGAGTTGATCCGCCGCGCCCAGGCCGAAGCCCGCACCCGCGATGACGCGCTGATCGCCTATGGGGCGGGCACCGATCACCTGGCGCCGGGTCCCGATGTCACTATCGACCAGATCATCCGCGCCTATGAGGAACAGGTCGGGTTTGTCGAAGGCGAAGGCGGCCGCGTCATCCTGATGGCCAGCCGGGCACTGGCTGCGGCGGCCAAGTCGCCCGATGACTATGCCAAGGTCTATGGCCGCATTTTGAGCCAGGTGAAGCAGCCGGTGGTGATGCATTGGCTCGGTGAGATGTTCGATCCGGCGCTGGCGGGCTATTGGGGTCATGCCGATCACGACAAGGCCATGGATGTTTGCCTCGACGTGATCGCCGCCAATGCCGACAAGGTCGATGGCATCAAGATTTCGCTGCTGTCAGCGGAGAAAGAAATCGCCATGCGCCGGCGGCTGCCGGCTTCGGTCAAAATGTATACCGGCGACGACTTCAACTATGCCGAACTGATCGCGGGGGATGAACAAGGCTATTCCCACGCCCTGCTCGGCATTTTCGACGCCATCGCGCCGGCCGCTTCGGCTGGTCTGGCGGCGCTGGGGCGCGGCAATAACAATGAGTTCTTCGACCTGCTCGAACCCACCGTGCCGCTGAGCCGGCATATTTTCGCGGCGCCGACGCGATTCTACAAAACCGGCGTGGTGTTTCTGGCCTATCTCAATGGCCTGCAGGACCACTTTACGATGATCGGCGGCCAGCAGAGCACGCGCTCGTTGCAACACCTGAGCGAACTGTTCCGGCTCGCCGACAAGGCGCGGGTGCTGGCCGATCCGGACCTGGCCATCGCCCGGATGAAGGCTGTTTTGGCTGTGCATGGGGTGTCGGCATGACGCAAATCTCGCTCAATCTCGCCACGACGCGCGAAGTCTGGGGTTTTAAGGACGCCGTGGATGGGTGCCTGCGTGCCGGCATCACGGCGATTTCGCCGTGGCGCGACCAGGTGGCGGCGATTGGGTTGAACGAGGCCGCCCGAATCGTTGCGGCCAATAATCTGCGCGTCACCGGCCTATGCCGGGGCGGCATGTTTCCCGCGGAGACCGCCGAAGGGCGGCAAGCCAATATCGATGACAATCTGCGCGCCATCGATGAGGCGGCGGCGCTCAACGCCGATTGCCTGGTGCTGGTGGTGGGCGGCCTGCCCGGCTCATCCAAGGATATCGTCGGAGCGCGGCAGATGGTGACCGATGGGATCGCCGCGATGCTGCCGCATGCACAGGCATCGGGCGTGAAAATCGCCATCGAGCCGCTGCACCCGATGTATGCGGCCGACCGGGCCTGCGTGAACACGATCGATCAGGCGCTGGATATCTGCGAATTGCTGGGCCCCAATGTGGGTGTCGCCATCGACGTCTATCACGTGTGGTGGGACCCGTATCTCGCCGCCGCTATTGCCCGAGCCGGAAGGTTGAACCGGATTTTCGCGCATCACATCTGCGACTGGCTGGTGCCCACCACCGATATGCTGCTGGATCGCGGCATGATGGGCGATGGCGTCATCGACCTGAAGGCCATCCGCGCCATGATCGAGGCGGCCGGCTATTCGGGACCACAAGAAGTAGAGATTTTCTCCAAGAATAATTGGTGGAAGCGGCCGGGTGACGAGGTTTTGGCCGTCATCAAGGAGCGCGTCGCGAGCGTGTGCTGAACGGCGCAAGTCATATTAGGCGACTACGAAAAAGCACCCAGGGGCAAGCCCGAGGGTGCTTTTTAGCATGGCAGCCTACGTCTAGGAGGCGCGGTTGTAGGTCAGCGTCTGGCAGAGGAGTGCCGCACGACACCCTTGGATGTCGATAGTGTCGGGCCCGGTCTGGGTAACGGTCGCATCCGCGCTGATGCCGCCAGCGGTCAGCGATCCCTTCCACTCGTTGGGAGCGGTCTGCGCCGCCTGCATCACCTGCTTGCCCACAAAGGCCAGGTTTTCCGGCGTAGCCGATTCGCCCTTGAGCGTGGTCAGCACGCCGCAAAGGTCGGTGCCGCTATCGCCGCACAGGGTGAATTGAAACGAAGTTCCAAATTCATCGACAAATGTGCCGGTTGGATCAATGCCCGGCGCGGGCGCCGTGGCGTCGGCCGGAGCCTCGGCAGCGGGCGCCTCCGGAGCCGGGGCTGCGGCGTCCTGAGCGTAGGTGGGCAGGGCAGTGGCCGCAAACAGCAGGCCGATGGACAAGGTCTTGGTGAGGATATGCATGGGATGCTCCATTGTAACAACGCCCGCCCCACGCAGCCGTTTGATGATTGACGGAGCCAAACGCGCCTTCGCCCGATGCGGTTGCGTCGCCGCGACAAACTGTCGTCAGCGGCGGAACGTGGCGGCGATCTCGATATGCGTGGAATGGACAAATTGGTCCACCGCAACGAGGTTTTCCATCCCATAGCCGCCGCCGATCAAGATTGCGGCATCGCGCGCAAAAGTCTTGGCGTCGCAGGCGACCATGATGATGGTCTTGACCTTGGACATCGAGAGCTGTTCGACCTGGGCTTGGGCGCCGGCCCGGGGCGGATCGAGCACAACGGCGTCGAAAGCGTCCAGTTCGTAACGGGTCAGCGGTTCGCGGAACAGGTCGCGGGGCTTGGCGGTGATTTCGCGCAGGTTCTTGGTGAAGCGGCGGGCCTTGTCGAGCGCCAGAATGCCGGGCTTGTCATTATCGGCGGCGTAGACCGGCCGGGTTTCGGCGAGCCGCAGCGCGAACGGACCGACGCCGCAGAACAGGTCGGCCACGGATTTTGACTTGCCGGCAGCTTCGGCGACGTAGTCGGCCAGGATGGCTTCGGCGGCGGCGGTGGCCTGCAAAAAGCTGCCGAGGGGCAGCTCGACCCGGGCGCGGCCCATCTCGATGATCGGCGGCTGTGCCTGCAGCACCATCTCGCCATTGAGGGCCAACCGGGCCAGCTTGAAACGGCCCATGAGCGGCATCAGCCGTTCGGCGCGGGCCTGCTTCTTTTCGGTGCGCACGGCCACGTCGAGCCCGGTCAAGGTGGCGGTGAAGGCGATATCGGCCTCGCCGATGGCCAGCATGACGGCCCGGGCGATTTCGGGGGCACGCGCCAGGCCCGGAACCAGGATGGGGCAGGTATCGAGATCATGCACCTGATGGCTGCGCAGCCGCATATAGCCCGAGCCTTCCTTGCGGGCATGCATGGTGGCGCGGCGGCGGCCAGCGCCAGAGGCATCGATGAAGCGCTCGATCTTGGCGTCGACGCCGGCAAAGTGCAGCGGCGTTTCGACCAGCGCGGTCTTGAACGCCTCGTAGCTGGGCCGATCGAGATGTTGCAACTGGCAGCCGCCGCAAGAACCGAAATGCGGGCAGAACGGCGCAATGCGATTGGGGGCGGCGGTGGCGATGGAGACGAGCGTGCCGCGATCACCCTCGGCGTCGAGCTCGATGACTTCACCGGGCAGGGTCAGCGGCACATAGACCTTGCGGCCGTCAATCTCGGCGACGCCTTCGCCCTTTTGGCCGAGACTGGTGATGGTGGCGGTGAAGGTCATGGGCATCCGGGGCTTGCTGAACGCGTTCAGTAGCCGGATGAGACCGGTGGGGCAAGGGCGCAGGGGTTATAGGCTCTCGTCCCACCCACCAAGTCATTCCCGCGCAGGCGGGAACCTCCGTTAAAGGGCGCAGAAAGAAAACGGAGGTTCGCGCCTGCGGGAATGACTCCGTGGGCTGGTCAACGAGAAAAGCGCCGAAGGTCCTACACCCTGGGCCGACTCACATATTCCAGGAGGCTCGCCAGCCCTACAAAGGGAATGCCGGCCTGTTCGCTGAGCCCCGACGCGCAGGTCGATACCGTCGATACGCCAAGCGTACAGCCTGCAGGTATGTCCTGGCGCACGAACCGCGTCGCGTGTTCATTCAACTCCGGGATGAACAGGCCCTTGTCACCGGCGTAACCGCAGCAGGTGACGGACGAGAGCACGGCAATCTCGGTGGCGCAGGCGCGGGCGATGGCTTCGGTGGCGGGCTGTTCCTTGAGGCGCTGGGCGGAGCAATTGTGGTGCACGGCAACCACCGGCAGGGCCTGGGTGATGGTCAGGCGCGGCAGGATATGGGTGACGAGGAACTCGGCTGAATCCAGCACTGGCGCGGTGCCGGGGAATTCGCGCAGGTGCTTGGCGCAGGTCGAGGCATCGGTGATGACGGGGACACTGCCACCGCCAGAAAGGTCATCAAGTTGGGTCTTGAGCGCGCCGCCGACACTGGCGGCCTGCTCGGGGAAACCCTTGGACTGGAAGGGTTGGCCGCAGCATTGGCCGTTCAGGTGATCGGGCATGGCGACGTCGAAGCCGGCGCGCTGCAGCAAGGCCAGCATGGCGTCGGGGACCGGGAGCAGGTCATACTCGGTCTTGGGGGCGCCGAACATGCGGGTAGCGCAGGAAGGGAAATAGACCACCTGCGGGCGCTCGGAAGGCGCACTCTGAACCAGCATGCTGGATTTCTTGTTGTCGGGCGCACCAGGACCGGGCTTGAGCGCCTTATAGATGCGCGGAACACGCTTGCCGGTGAGGCGGCGGGCGGTTTCGGTGATGGCTTCGATCGCCGGAGCGGAGATGACGGCCTTGCCGAAATCACCCAGGCCGACACCGCCGCGCATGGCGCTTTCGATACTGACTGTATGTTTAGCGGCGAAGCCGGCGACGCTCCGCGCGAAGTCGCCGCGGCGCTCGGTGCGCTGGGCGATGATCATGGTGCCGGTTTCGATGCCGACCGGGCAACGCAGGGAACACAGATTACACGCCGCGCAGGTGTCGAGGCCGGCATACTGAAAGTCATCGTCGAGCCGCTTGAGCCGGACCGGGTCCTCGCCGCTGCGGCGGAGGCGGGCGCGTTCGCGGGTGACGGCGATGCGCTGGCGGGGCGAGAGGGTCATCTGGTGGCTGGGGCAGGCCGGCTCGCAAAAACCGCATTCGATGCACATGTCGACCAGGTCATCGGCCAGCGGCATGACCTTGAGATGCTTGATGTGGACTTTGTCGTCGGCGTTGAGCAGCACGCCGGGATTGAGCAGGTTTTCGGGATCGAACAGGGCCTTGATGCGGTGCATCAGTCCGTAGGCCTTGCTCCCCCACTCGGCTTCGACGAAGGGGGCGATGGCGCGGCCGGTGCCATGTTCGGCCTTGAGACTGCCGCCGTATCGGATCGAGACCAGCTCCGACAGGGCCTTGGAGAACATATCGAATTTGTGGGCGGCGTCGGGTTGGGAAAAATCGTCGCTCATCTGGAAATGCAGGTTTCCGGCCAAGGCATGGCCGAAAATGATGGCGTCGTCATAACCGTGGTCATCGAGCAGAGCGCGCATGTCGAGCACGAATTCGGCCAGGCGCTCGATCGGCGCGGCGACGTCTTCGGTGAGCATCGAGGTGCCCTTGGGACGGGCGGCGCCGCCGGAGGCGAAGAAGCCTTTGCGAACGTCCCATAGCGCGTGGGAGCGGTGCTCGTCGGTAGAAAAATCGATGTGGGTGGCGCCTTCGGAGGCCAGGAGCGCAACAGCCTTGGCGACTTCGGCATCGAGCGTCGTGGCGTCGGGCGCGGTGACGTCGATGAGCACGGCGGGGGAATTGTCGGTGAGGTAGGGGCGCAGCGGCGCGAGCGGTTCGAGGTGTTCCACCGTGGCCAGGGCGCGGCGCTCGATATATTCGGCGGCGGTGACGCCGGTGGTGACGTGAACGCCGTTATTGGCCAGCTTGATGATGGCGCGACCGGCCGATTGCGGATCGGGGAATGGCACCAAAGCCGTCGACTTGAAGGGGTGCTCGGGGACGGTATTGTAGGTGACCTCGGAGACGAAGCCGAGCGTGCCCTCGGAGCCGACCATCAGGTGGATCAGGATATCGAGCGGGTCGTGATAATCGACCAGCGCGTTGAGCGAATAGCCGACGGTATTCTTGATCTTGTATTTTTTGCGGATGAGCGCGACGAGGTCGGGATCGGCCATCACCTCGTGATGGAGGACATGGAGACCGCCGAGCATTGCAGCATGCGTCGCGCGGAACGATTTTCGCGATTCTTCGTCGCCACTGTCCAGCATAGTGCCGTCGGTCAGGACGATCCGCAGGCGGGCCATGGTGTGATAGGTGTTCTGGGCGACGCCGCAGCACATGCCGGACGAATTGTTGTTGACCACGCCGCCGATCTTGCAGGTGGCCTGGCTGGCGGGATCGGGCCCGATCTTGCGGTCAAATTTTTTCAGCGCCGCATTGGCATTGGCGACGATGATGGCTGGCCCCAGCGTGATCTGGTCGGCGCCGGGATGGATGCGCATGGTGCGCCAGCCATCGCCCAGCACCGCGAGGACGCCATCGGTGACGGCCTGGCCCGACAAGGACGTACCGGCTGCACGGAAGGTGATCGGCAGCTTTTCGGCGCGGGCGGCAGCCATGACGGCGCGCACGTCGTCCTCGGAGTTGATGAACACCACCGCGGCTGGAATCAGCCGATAGGACGACGCGTCGCCAGACCACGCATAGGTCATCAGCGGGTCTGTCATCATCTTGTTGGCGGCGATAGTGCCCTTGAGCCGGGCGACGAGGCGCTCGCCGGCGGCCTGGCGGTCGATGGGCTGCGCGGTGGCGACTTCGGAAGGATCGATCAGTTTTTGCATGACGTCGAGACTAACATGTTAGTGCCGGGTAGCGAAATGGCTTTGTGGAATTTTTATATTTGGGGAGTGCGGTTCATGGTGAAGGGGCGGGTTGCCCCTGGGGAGCGTGCGATTCTGGTGCGATCGCTTCATCACCATGGGCATCCCACACTCGGTCTTCCCGCGGGCTTGACCCGCGGGGCGTTAGCCGGTCGCACTGAATTCGGTGAGGTGGCAAGAGGCCCGCGGGTCAAGCCCGCGGGAACGCGGTGGGTGGGGGCGTTCAAGGACTACCCCAATCCTGCCTCAAAGGGGAGTTCGTCGGGGCTCCCGAATAATCGATTACAGACCGCGCCCTAAAGACCGATCATATCCAACGGCGGGCCGGGGAATTTGGAGAATTCGGCCAGCTTGGCCTTATCGCCCAAAAGTTCGCTGACGGCGCGAGCGGCCTGGTCCATGGCGGAGTGGGCATAGGCGTAGGCACCGGCATCGGAATTGGCGATGGCAATGCGGCCCCAGCCTTTGCGGGAGGCCTCGATCGGGAGCGGGCCATCGGGCCAATATTGATCCCAAGGGCGCATATATTCGAGCGCGTAGCCGTGGCTCCAGCGATTGCAGGTGATGGCCTCGATATCGGTGGCGGCGTCGAAACCGCCGGCCTTGAGGGCGCGATCCAGCATGTCGCGGATTTCGAATTCCATCTGCTCGAAGGTGAGGTCCATCAGGGAATAGCGGCCCGCGGTGGCCTGGTCGCGGGCGCCCATACTCGGATCGGGCGTGACGACGACCTTGGAGATGTGCAGCAGCACCGGGTCATCGGGCTTATCGGCGAAAGCGTAATCGCCCATGGTCACCGGCATGTCGATATTGGCGCCATCCCAGAAGCCCGACGGGCATTCGAAGCTGTCGATGCCCAGCTTGGCGAAGGCCTGCCAGTTCTTGAGCTGCACATTGGTGTAGATCAGCGGCACCTTGACCTGGTCGTTCAGCGCTTCGACCTGTGCGGGCGGCAACTCGCTGGTTATGTGGGGTATGACGCGGTGCCAGCAGGCCAGCACCACATTGGCGCCGGTGACGGTTTTGAGCCCGCCGTTGTCAACATAGGTCAGGATGACATTGGTGGCGTCCGTCGGCGGGCCATCATGGGCGACGCGGACCACCGAGGCGTTCAGGCGCAAGCGGGTGGCGTTTTCCGGCAGGTCGAGGATGCCATAATTGACCTGGGCGGTGACGAGATCTTCCATGGTCGTGCCGGGCACAGCATCGGGAATTAGCGCGCGGACCAAAGCACGGACCACGCCGGCATTGCCGTCGGGGAAATGGTAGATGTAGTCGTCTGGATCGGTCAGCACGAGGCGGCCGGAGGGGCTCATGGTCTTGTAGGGAATTTCCCCAAGGTCCATGCCGTCGAAACCCGGATTGCCATTGCCCCAGGCATCGAGCGCCGTGGTGGCTTCGACGCCGACGCCGAAATAGGCGCCGGTACTGGCCTGGAAATAGGCGATCAGTTGGGAATCGTAGCCGCAGGTCTTGGTCAGGAAATCCGCATAGATGGTCTTGGACAGGATTTCGAATTTTTCCTGGCGCGATTTGCCAGGGAGGTAATCAGGCGGGGAATCGATCAGCTCGACGAGGTTGGCCTTGGCGGTGTCGTTGAGCGGGGTCTGGGGCACCCAATCGGCGGCCAGTTCGGTGGTTTTCACCAGGGTATCGGTGCCGAACACTTCCTTGCGGAAGAACACCGATTCGCCAAGATCGCGATCCTCGGACCAGGCCTGATCGTAATAGTCGCTGAACTTTTCGGTTTTGATGCCGATGTCGACCAGCAATTGTTTGACCAGCGGGGAGAAATAGCTCGGCGTCTGCAGCGATTCAGAGCCGCCATAGCCGATCAGCTTTTTGCCATTGCTGGCGACGAATTCGTTGCGGCGGGCGTGGCCGCCGAAATCGTCGTTGTTTTCGAGGACGAGGATTTTTGCGTTCGGCTGCTGCTGGCGCCACAGCACAGCCGCGGCGAGCCCGGAAATGCCGCCGCCGACCACGACGAGATCGTAGTGCTCGCCAGAATCTTCGGGCTTGGGGGCGGTGGCCCAGAAGGTGCCGTCGCGCACGGCGTGCATGATGTCCATGGCCTTGGGGCTATGGCCGCGCAGGCCGGTCAGCGCTGGTGGATAGGGTACCGGGGTGATGGCGTGGGCGATGCCGGGCATCAGCGTGGTAGCGGCCGCGCCGGCGACGGTGAGGGCGACGCCGTTGAGAAAATCGCGGCGAGTAATGGGGCGATCCATGCCCAGCGCCTTGGCGCGATCCGAAAGGCTCATGCGGATTCTCCCTCAACGAGTTGCCAGTGGCGAGGAAGGGAGCATGGCGGGAATTTTGAGGGGTGGCAATGCGGGAGGGGGACCTCGGAAACATCACCAAACGCGATGTCACCCCGGCGCAGGCCGGGGTGACACCGTGGTTGGGGGGCGGCTGCGCCAAGCCGGACAGCCTGGCGCGCACTCCCTCAGATATCCACGTCGTCTTCGCGCGGCGTATCGTTGAGCCCGTCGATCTCCACCGCGGCCTTGCGCAAAATTTCGGCCAACCGGCGTTGCACGTCTTCGCTTTTGCCGCTGGCGGTCTTGATGGCGGCTTTCAGGTCACGACGGGCGTCGTTGACCTCGGGGAGGACGTCGGCCATGTCGCGATCGGGGCCGAAGGGCCAGCCGGGTCCGGGACCATGGCGGTGGCCGGGGCCACGACCACGGTCGGGTCCGCCGGGCTCGCCTTCGCCGCGGTTAAACGGCCAGTCGCTTTTGGCGAAATCGCGGAAGCGGTTCATCTGTTCACCGGCCTTGGCCAAGAAGCTCAAGGTCGATTCGATGGCTTCGCGATTGTCGGCCAGGTGGGCGCGGCCCTCGTCGGTGATGGTATAGAGCTTTTTGTTGCCATCGACCTGGCTGGTGACGTAGCCGGCTTCTTCCAGATAGGTCAGCGCCGGATAGACAATGCCGGGGCTGGGCGAATAGAAGCCCACCGACTGTTCCTCGATCGCCTTGATCAAGTCATAGCCGTGGCGCGGCTGCTGTTCGATCAGGTAGAGCGCGACGAGGCGCAGGTCGCCCGAGGCGAGCATGCGGCCGATGCGGAAATTGCCGCCCATATTGCCAAAGCCCTCGCCTTCCCCACTTTGAGCAAAGCGGCCCCAGCCACGACGGGCCATGGCTTCAAGCCGGCGCCAATTGGGTTCGCCGTCCCTGAAATATTGTCCCATGATGGGTCTCCGATATATCTTGGTTGCGTTGACGCTCAAGGTGGGCGCCTGATTTGGCGATTTCAAGATATATCTTACGATTGTTTTAGATGACGCGCAGCCGCAAAAAACCCCCGGGCAAGGCCGGGGGTTGATGCAGAGTGCCGATCAGTAGAGCCAGAGCCGCCTAGATCTCGCTGTGGCTGGCTTCGGCGCGGTCGAATTGGCCGTGCTGGCGGAAGCGCCACATATAGGTGGGCAGGATGGTGTCCATCGCGGTGGGCGTAATGCCGAAGGCCACGAAGCTGCGCTTGTCGCGCATCGCGGCTTCGGAAACAACGTTGTCGGTGCCGAGCAGTTCGACCTGATCGGCCGTGATCAGCGGCTTGAAGGGTAGGATGGCGAAAGGCAGCGCCAGCAGGCGGGCGACCGCAGACGGCAATGGCAGCAGCGGGGGGGTGCGGCCGGCTTCGCGCAGGATGCGGGTCAGCAGGTCCTTGTGGGTTTCGACTTCTGGCCCGCCCAGCTCATAGATGCGGCCGGTCTTGACCTGGCCATGCGCCGCCATGGCGATCGCTTCGGCGACGTCGCCCACATAGACCGGCTGGAAGCGCGTAGCGCCGGAAATCAGTGGCATGATCGGCAGCATGCGGGCGAGGCCACCCATCATGTTGAAGAAGCCGTCGTCGCGGCCGAACATGAGGGAGGGGCGCAGGATCACGGCCTGCGGGAAGGCGGCGAGCACAGCAGCTTCGCCGGCCAGCTTGGACTGGGCGTAAAGGCTGCTTGTAGCGATATCGACGCCGAGCGCCGACATGTGCACCAAAGACTTGACCTTGGCGTCGCGCGCCGCGGCGGCGACATTAGCCGCGCCCTGGGTGTTGATCGCCGAAAACTTCTGCGCACCGCGCTCGAAGCCGATGGCCACCAGGTTGATGACGATATCGGCGCCTTTGACGGCGCGCTGCACCGAGGCAAGATTGCGCACATTGGCCTGGATCGGCAGGATCTGGCCGACCGTGCCCAGCGTCCTGGTGTGGCCGGCGAGATCGGGCCGGCGGGTGGCGACGCGAATGCGGTGGCCCTGACGCGCCAGCAATTGGATCACCTGAGTGCCCACGAACCCGGCGCCGCCAAAAATGGTGACGAGTTGCGGTTCAAAACGATCCATGACGAGGCTCCGGCAGGCGCAAGGGGTTGGTCTGCTTCTAGCGCAAGGGCGGGCGCGCTGTCGAGGGCCGCGGCGGAATTGGCCTTGACTCATTGGCTCGTTTGTTCTTGTTTTGTTCGAACAACGCAGGAGTGGGCCATGGCCGAAGCAAGACTTTATCACGGACAATGCCATTGCGGCGCGGTGCGCTACACCGCCCATACCGACCTGGGCGGACTGATGGATTGCAATTGTTCGCGCTGCAAGCGGCTGGGCTGGATTCTGCAATCGGTGCCGGCTGCGGAGTTCACCCTGCTGAGCGGGGCGGACAAATTGACCGAATATCGCTTCAACACCGACAAGATCGAGCACCTGTTCTGCGGTGCCTGTGGGGTCGAATCATTTGCGCGCGGGCAGGACCGACAGGGCAATAATTTGGTCATGATCAACGTCAATTGCCTCGAGGACGCGCCGCCGATCGAGCGCAACGCCATCATTCACTGGGACGGCGCCAATGCCTGAGCGGGCTCGCGTCACCGCCCTGACATATAGCGCGCGAAAGCGTGTTGACATCGGCGCCGGGGCAACCTAGTTACACCGCGCTTGCCCAGATGGCGGAATTGGTAGACGCGCACGGTTCAGGTCCGTGTACCGCAAGGTGTGGAGGTTCGAGTCCTCTTCTGGGCACCAATATCTTGAACCGCAAGGTTCATTCAGTACGCCGACCGCGCAACTCGCCCGGTCGGCGTTCTGGTTTTCGGACCATGACCGGCCGGCCGCCTGGCGTCACACAAGCGTGCTCGCGCCTTTCCAACGCCTTCATGCTGTGCCATCACGTCTCAAACGCAACACCGAGACCGACATGGCTATCAGACTGCATCGTGGGGACTTGCCGAACCTGAATAATTACACCGGTCGGGAAGTGGCGATCGATACCGAAACCATGGGGCTGCATCCGCATCGCGATCGGCTGTGCGTGATCCAGTTGTCGCCGGGCGATGGCAGCGCCGACGTGGTGCAATTGCCGCAGGGCATCAACGAGGCGCCGAACCTGGTCAAGTTGCTGACCGATCCCGACATGACGAAGATTTTCCATTATGCGCGCTTCGACGTAGCGGCGCTGAAGAACCGTTTTGGCGTGGTGACGGGGCCGGTCTATTGCACCAAGATCGCCAGCAAGCTGGTGCGCACCTATACGGACCGGCACGGGCTCAAGGATATTGTGCGCGAATTACTCAATATCGACCTCTCCAAGCAGCAGCAGAGTTCGGACTGGGGCGCCGAGAAAATATCTGACGCGCAGCTCGAATATGCGGCGTCCGACGTGCTGTACCTGCATGATCTGAAGCGTCATCTCGACCGCATGCTGAAGCGCGAGAACCGCATGGAAATCGCACAGGAATGCTTTGGTTTCCTCAAGACGCGGTGCGAACTCGACCTGCTGGGTTGGGACGAGATCGATATTTTTGCCCATAGCTGAGAGCCCATGAGCGCGCAGCCCGATACCGCCAACCGCCTGCGGACCTATCAGCGCCTGACGCTGCGCAACCGGGTCGTGGGCGTGTTGCGGCTGGCGGTGCCCCTGCTGGGCATTGTGGTGCTGGTGCTTTTGGTGGGGCAGATTTACCTGTCGAGCCTGGGCAGCCGGTTCGGCGTCGGGCAAATCTCGGTGACACGCGAGCGGGTCAGCATCGATGCGCCGCAATATTCGGGCGTGCTCGACGATGGCTCGGTCTACCGCGTTTCGGCTACATCGGCCGAAGCGGCGCTCGACGCTACCGACGTGATGGACCTGAGCACGGCGAGCCTGAGCGTGGTGCGCAGCAACGGCGTGACCATGGACCTGACGGCCAATATGGCGCGGCTGGACACGACGCGGGAGTTGGTGACCATCGCCGGCGACACGCATGTGGTGGAAAGCACGGGAACCACCAGCACATTCGCCAATTCTGTCTTCGACTGGCAGAAGCAGGAGCTGACCGGCAAGGGGCCGGTGGTTGTGGACTATGCCGACGGCACCCATCTGGTGGCCAAGGGGCTGGTCTATAATGCCAAGACGGCGGTCTGGACTTTCACCGACGCGACAGTCACCCTGCCCAATACGCCCGGAGCCGCGACACCATGAGCCTGTTAGCAAAAGTGTTCGGAGTGGGATTGGGCCTGTTGCTGGCGGGCACCGCCATGGCGGCCGACAAGGTGCAGATCACCGCCGATACCTTCACAGTGACCGAGACCGCCCATGAGGCGGTGTTCACCGGCAATGTGGTGGTCAACCATCCCACCGTTTTGGTGCATGCCGACAAGGTGGTGGCCACCTATGGGGAGGGCGGCACCACCGATATCAAGACCTTCGTGGCCACCGGCCATGTGGAGCTGAAGACCAGCGAACAGAACGCCACCGGAGAACGCGCGGTGTTCACGCCGAGCGACCAATTGCTGCGGCTGACCGGGAATGTGCTGGTGACCAATTCGGGCGGCACGGTGGGTTCGGGCGAACTGGTGGTGAATTTGCAGACCAATGTGTCGACGTTTACGGGCGGCAGCAGCGGCAAGCGGGTGACCGGGGTGTTCACCTCGCAATGACCGATAGCGCAGGCAAGGCCAGGATCGACCAGACCGGGTGGCTGGTGGCGCATAGCCTGGCCAAGAGTTTTGGCAAGCGCACCGTGGTGCGCGACGTGTCGATCGCGGTGCGGCGCGGCGAGGCGGTGGGGCTTTTGGGTCCCAACGGGGCCGGCAAGACGACGGTGTTCACCATGATCATGGGGCTGGTAAAGCCCGATAGCGGCAGTATCAACCTCGATGGGCGGGCGATAACGCATTTGCCGCTGTTCCAGCGCGGGCGGCTGGGCATCGGCTACCTGCCGCAGGAACCCTCGATCTTTCGTGGGATGACGGTGCGCGGCAATATCATGGCGGTGCTGGAAAGCCATGTGCGGAACAAGGCCGACCGCAAGGTGCGGCTGGAATCGCTGCTGGAGGAATTTTCCATCGGCCACCTGGCTAGCGCCAATGCGTTGGCACTGTCGGGCGGCGAGCGGCGGCGCGTGGAAATCGCCCGGGCGTTGGCGGCCGACCCGGTCTTCATGCTGCTGGACGAGCCCTTTGCGGGCGTCGATCCTATCGCGGTGGCCGAGGTCAAGGGGCTGGTCAAGCAGTTGACGCGGCGCGGCATCGGCGTGCTGGTCACCGACCATGCGGTGCGCGAAACGCTGGGGCTGGTGGACCGGGCCTATGTGATCCATGGTGGCAAGGTGATGATCCAGGGCAAGCCCGAAACCATCAGCGCCGATCCGGATGCAAGACGGGTTTATCTGGGCGAGAATTTCGAGATCTGAGGGAGCGGTGGTGGGGCGGCATCTCGCCCATCACCGCGATACCGCCCTCCTCTGCGATCTCGCTGCCGCTCCCTAATACCGCCCCACCCTCCGCCTTCCCGCGGACTTGATCCGCGGGACACCCTCAACACGGCGTGCGCGACGAGAGGCCCGCGGATCAAGTCCGCGGGAAGGACGGTGGGTGGGAGGGATCGTGCCGACTGGTAGTGTGCAGCGTTGCACCAACTGCAGGGGGTAGGAGGGATTGTGCCGGCTGACGCTGCGTAGCGTCGCACCAACTGCGACGGGTGGGAAACATCGCGGCTAGCGCGGCCGGCCTTGCGCCACCACACTTGGCACGGAACTTGCCCTTGCGCTTGCTCCCTGCGCAAAATTGAGTCATGGTCCGCCCGGGAAGTGGCTGGCAACGGCCAAAAAGTTTTGCCTCAGGGACCTGATATTCATGGCGCTTTCGCCGCGGCTGGAGTTTCGCCAGGCCCAAAGCCTGACGCTCACTCCACAGTTGATGCAGTCGATCCGGCTGCTGCAACTGAGCCATCTCGAACTCAACGATTTCGTCGATGCCGAGCTGCTGCGCAACCCGCTGCTGGAGCGCGAGGATGGCGGCGACGCCGACATTGACGCGCCCGAGGCGCCGGAGCGGGCGCCCGAGGGCCAATCCTACGAAGACACGGTCGAGCATGGCGACCGCATCCAGAGCGCCGATACCATTGCGGACGGCTACGACACCTCGGTGGAGAACGTGTTTCCCGACCAGCCGGGGCAGGACCAGCTCAATCCGATGAGCCGGCTGGACCGCAATGGCGCCAGCGAGGGCGGTGAAGCCCCTGATATCGACCAGTTCGTGGCGGCTCGGCCGCGGCTGGCCGATCATCTGGAAAACCAGACCAATATGATCCTGCGCACGCCGGCGGACCGGCTGATCGCGCGCTACCTGATCGATAATCTCAACGAGGCCGGGTATCTGGCGGTCGAGCCGCAGGCGATTGCCGACCAGCTTGGCGCTGATCTCGCCGATGTCGAGGCGGTGCTGGAAGCGGTGCAGGGCTGCGATCCGCTCGGCGTGTTCGCGCGCTCGGTCAAGGAGTGCCTCGCGATCCAGTTGCGCGAGAAGGATCGGCTCGATCCGATCATGATGCGGCTGCTGGATAACCTCGAGATGCTCGCGGACCACAATATGCCGGCGCTGATGCGGGCGGTGGGCTGCGACCGCGAGGACATCAACGAGATGCTGGCCGAACTGCGCCAGCTCGATCCCAAGCCCGGACGCGCTTTCGACGTGGGGCCGGTGGAAGCGGTGGTGCCCGATGTGTTCGTGCGGCCGGGGCCGGCGGGCGACTGGCAGATCGAGCTGAATACCGAGGTGCTGCCCAAGGTGCTGGTCAACCGCGTCTACTATGCGACGGTGACCAAGAAGACGCGCGACAGTGCCGAAAAGGCGTTTCTCAGCGACTGCCTGCAGACGGCGAACTGGCTGACCAAGAGTCTCGACCAACGGGCGCAGACCATTCTGAAGGTGGCGGCTGAAATCGTGCGGCAGCAGGATGGCTTCCTGCTGCACGGCATCGCCCATTTGCGGCCGATGACGCTGAAAATGGTGGCCGAAACCATCGAGATGCATGAATCGACGGTCAGCCGGGTGACCTCCAACAAGTACCTGTCGACGCCGCGCGGGCTATTCGAGATGAAATACTTCTTCACCACCGCGATTGCCTCCAGCGATGGCGGGGTGGACCATTCGGCCGAGGCGGTGCGGCATCGCATTCGCCAGTTGATCGACGCCGAGGCGCTCAGCGATGTGCTGAGCGACGATACCATCGCCGAAGTGCTCAAGCGCGAGCAGGGGATCGACGTGGCGCGCCGCACCGTGGCGAAATATCGCGAGGGCATGAATATTCCCTCATCGGTGATCCGGCGGCGGCAGAAGAAGAATCTGGAACAGGCCTAGGCGGAACCGCGTTTGCGGTTCCTCATGCAAGCTCACCCAACCACGACGTCATTCCCGCGCAAGCGGGAACCCATTCGTCGGGCGGCGGAGTAAGAAGAGTGGGTTCCCGCTTGCGCGGGAATGACGCCGTTTTTTGAAATATGGGCGTCAGATAGCGCGGCGACGGGCTCTGTCCGCTTTCGGACGGAAGGCTAAAGCGCTTCCAGCCGCGTGTCACGCTTTTAAACGAACTCTTGCGGGGTGTTGCGCATTGCCTCCCTTGGCCGAGCGGGTCTAGCATCGGGGGAACGGCACACCCATATTCAAGAGGTATGAGCGTGACGTGATCCCGAAGGTCGGGAATCCGGCTTTCGGCTACCCAAGCGTCGGTTTTCGACGATAAAAACAGCGAAAGAGGAACCCATGACCTTACGAGTTTCCGGCAAGAACATGGATGTTGGCGACGCTTTGCGTGGCAAGGCGGAGGATCACTTTGACGCCGTCGTCGCCAAATATTTCGATGGCGGCTATGACGGGCATCTGACCTTAACCCCTGATGGCATTGGTTTTCGGGCCGATTGCATCGTGCATCTCGATAGCGGCGCCATGCTGCAATCGAGCGCCCAGGGCGGGGACGCGACATCGGCCTATGAGGTGATGGCACTCAACATCGAAAAGCGGCTGCGCCGCTACAAGCGGAAACTCAAGACTCACGGCAAGGGCATCAAGGCCAATGGGGACGACACGCTGGCCCAATACACCGTGCTGGGCGCTGCCGACGAGCTGGACGAGTTGGACGAAGATTACGCGCCGCCGGTGATTGCCGAGACCACCAAGAACCTGCGTTCGCTCAGCGTGGGGGAAGCGGTGATGGAACTGGACCTAACACAATCCGGTGTAGTGGTGTTCCGCCATGCTGGACATGGCGGGCTGAATGTGGTCTACCGCCGCTCCGATGGCAATATAGGCTGGATTGATCCGGCTCTGGGGGCAAACTAGGTCCCCCACCAGTACATACCAGAAGAACTATTGCGGGACTGAATTCATGGAATTGGCCGATATCCTGGCTGAGCGCGCCGTGCTGACTTGCACGGGCGTCAAAACCAAACGCCAACTGTTTGAACAACTGGCCAACAAGGCTGCTGAACTCACCGGTCGCTCCAAGACGGAACTCTTCGAGGCTATCGAAAGCCGCGAAGAGCTCGGCTCGACTGGGTTGGGCAATGGCATTGCGATTCCACATGGCAAGGTGGCGGGGCTGAATCGGGTCTGCGCCGTGTTCGCACGGCTGGACGAGGCCATCGAATTCGACGCGCTCGATGACCTGCCCGTCGATATCGTGATGATGCTGCTGGCGCCCACCGGCTCTGGCGCCGATCACCTCAAGGCCCTGTCGCGTGTGGCGCGGGTGCTGCGCAACGAGCATACCCTAGACGAATTGCGCCGGCTTGAGTCGTGCGACGCGATCTATGGCGTGCTGACCGCGCCGATGGCATCAACTTACGCGGCTTGAGTTCCGCTCGATCTTAAAAATACAAAACCCTCGGGGAGACCCGAGGGTTTTTTGTTCTCGAGATACCGCGCTGATCTCCCCCACCCACTGTCCTTCCCGCGGACTTGATCCGCGGGCCGCTCGCCGCATGTACGGCGTTAGTGTTTGTCGTTGGAGACCCGCGGATCAAGTCCGCGGGCAGAACGGTGGGTGTGGGGCTTCGGGCCTTATAAGGCACCAGCCTAGTGCAGCGTCGCCAGGCCCAGATTCTTGTCGCCGAGCCAGTCGGTAACCGCATCTTCGGTATCGGTGACCAGCAGCGGGGTGCCGTCGGCGGACATGACCAGCTGGTAGAGCCCGTCAGTGTCGAATTCGGCGTCGGTAATCATTGCAGACAGCGCATCGCCGCCAATGGGGCGCACATAGGCCACGGCATTGCCGCCAAGCGCGGCGAACTGGGCGCTGGTCAGCGTCTTCAGCGGATGGATAACGTCACCGACATTGGCCTCGTCATTGCGTTTTTCATACATTTTCAGGCCCTTTCCTCATAATGAGCGAATTTCGATACGGCGGGCGACCTTCGGCGCTTGCGGGCGCTCTAATGCAACAACGAGCATACCATGCCCTAAAGTTGCATCTTTGACGATCATCCCATCGGCCAAGAGGAACGAGCGCTGGAATTGCCGCGCCGCGATACCGCGATGCAGATACTCCTTGCCGGGCTCATCCTTCTGGCGGCCGCGCACCATGACCTGGTTATCCTCGGCCATGACTTCGAGTTCGTTGGCGGCAAAGCCCGCCACTGCGATCGAGACCAGGAATTTCTCGGTGCCGTCGGGCAGCACGGTCCGTTCGATATTATAAGGCGGGTAGCCATCGGCCGATTTGGCCAGCCGATCGACCCGCTCTTCGAACGCATCAAAGCCCAACAGGAACGGGGCAGAGAACACAGAAATACGCGACATCAGGGGCGTCCTTGATAGCAAGCAACGTCTGGGCCGGACCCGTAGCAAAGTGGCATCCGGCGCCCACGCAAGATATGGGAAGCGGTGCGGTGGGTTCAAGTGTCGGTCAGGCAACCGTGCCACGCCCTCGTGGTTCGAGGGTCGTAAGAACTCCCACCTCACCATGAGGGCTACTGGGAGATGGCGCTCTATCAGTAGTCCTCATGGTGAGGTGCGAGCCCTTCGCGAGCCTCGAACCACGAGGGCGGGCACAAAGGCTAGATCGGCAGCCCCGAAAGCAACCTTGGCCCGTTGGACCCTACCCCCGCCGCTGCCCGAATCATCGCGGCCTTAACCGGTTCGGAGCGGTCGACGAGGCCGAGGCCGAAGTCGCGGAGGGCGCGGATGGGGGCATTTTCGTTGGAGAACAGGCGATTCATAGTGTCGGTGACCATGGCCATGGTGGAGGTGTCGAGCCGGCGCCAGCTTTGGTAGCGCGCCAGCACGTCGTCGCTGCCGTGATCGAGGCCCAGGCGGAGGGCCTCGACGATGACTTCGGCCAAAGCGGCGACGTCCTTGAGGCCGAGGTTAAGGCCCTGGCCGGCAATGGGGTGCACCACGTGGACGGCGTCGCCTACCAGCGCGAGGCGGGGAGCGACGAAGTCGCGGGCGATCTGCATCTTTAGCGGGAAGGCCTGCAATTTCTCTTCGGCGGTGACCGCGCCCAGGGTCGAGCCCATGACGGACTCGATGGTCGCATTCAACTCGTCCGGGCCCATGGCGAGGAACTTCGGCGCGTCGGCACTGGCCTCGGTCCAGACCAGGGAAGATCGGTTGCCCTTGAGCGGTAGGCTGGCGAAGGGGCCGGCGGGGCGGAAATGCTCGTATGCGGCACCGTCATGGGGCAGTTCGTGGCTGATGGTCGTGACGAGGCCGGACTGCTTGTAGTCTTGGGCTATCGTGGTGATGCCCGCCATGGTGCGCAGTTTTGACTGGCCGCCGTCGGCGCCGACAACCAGCGGCGCGCTCAGCAGGCGCCCATCGGCCAGCGTTAGGACGCCGGCCATGCCGTCGGCGACAAAGTGTTCGATTTCGGCGGGGGCGATTACGGTGATGCTGGGCGCGGCGGCATCGAGCAGCACCTGCCCCATGACGCTGTTGGGCACCATATGGGCAAACGGCTCGCCCGGCGCGACATTGCCCACAAAGCTGAGGAACAGCGGCCGCGACAGATCGCCGGTGCCCGAATCGGTGATGCGCATCGCCGTGATGGGCTGCGCGGCTTCCGCCATGGACGACCAGACGCCGAGCGCCTCGAACACCCGGCGCACGCCGGCCGCAACCGCCGATGCACGATTGTCGCGCGGCACCGCGAGCGGACGCCGGTCGACCAGGCCAATGCGAATGCCCTTTGCGGACCGGGCGAGCGCCAAGGCCAGGGTCAGGCCCACCGGCCCGCCACCCACGATCAGCACATCGAACCGCTCGCTCTGCATGGTCATTCGCCTCGCTTTGATATCCCAGTGTCGCCGCCTGGGCAGGCGGATGCAAGTTGCGTCAGCGTCGCGGGCACGCCTGCCGCAATATTGCCCAAATTGGCCCAGTTCTGCACAAAAATCAGGCAGCTTTCTGCCGCTACGCCGAGCGCCTGCGTTAGCTATTCGGTAACTCTTTGTTTTAGCGGCGTATTTTGGACGCAACCCGAGTTGGCACGGCTCTTGAGTCTATCTGGGCATTCCAGACTGACGCCAAATTGCAAAGGGGCTCTCATGAAACTGGTGATAGCGATTATCAAGCCATCACGCCTCGAAGAGGTTCGCCAGGCACTCAATTCACTCGACGTCCACGGCATGACCGTGACGGAAGTGAAGGGGTACGGCCGCCAAAAGGGGCATTCCGAAATCTACCGCGGCACCGAATACGCCGTGCACTTCCTGCCCAAGCTCAAGGTCGAGATCGCGGTTGACGATGCGCTTGCCGATGCCGTGTCCACGGCCATCCGCGACAGCGCCCAGACCGGCCGGATCGGCGACGGCAAGATCTTCGTCCTCGATCTGCTCGCCGTCACCCGCATTCGCACCGGCGAAACCGGCGCGGCCGCCCTTTAAGCGTCATTCGGAGAGAAACAGAAATGACAGGTCTCAAGACGTCAAAACTATTCGGGGGGACACTGCTCGCCTCCCTGGCGATGAGCGTCGCCGCTTTCGCCCAAGACGCCGCCGCCCCCGCCGCTGATGCAGCTGCCGCCGTCGCTGACGCCGTTACCCCGATCGTCGACAAGGGCGATACCGCCTGGATGCTGGTCTCCACCATGGCGGTCATCGTCATGACGGTGCCGGGCCTGGCGCTGTTCTATGGTGGCCTCGTGCGTTCCAAGAACGTGCTGTCGGTGCTGACGCAGGTGTTTGCCGGCTTCGCCATGATCGCCCTGCTCTGGGTGGCCTATGGCTATTCGCTGGCCTTTGGCGGCCCGACCGAGGGTGGCCTGTCGGCCTTCGTCGGCGACTTCTCGAAATTCTTCCTGGCGGGCATCACGCCGGACTCGACCGCTGCGACCTTCTCGGCCGGCTTCCTGCTGCCCGAAATGGTGTTCGTGATTTTCCAGCTCACCTTCGCGGCCATCACCGCCACCCTCATCGTCGGCGCCATTGCCGAACGCATGAAGTTCGGCGCCGTGCTGGCGTTCCTGGCGATCTGGTTCACCTTCTCCTATATCCCGATCGCCCACATGGTCTGGGCTGGCCCGGGCCTGCTGTTCGGCATGGGTGCCTATGACTTCGCTGGCGGCACCGTGGTTCATATCAATTCCGGTGTGGCCGCCCTCGTGGCCTGTCTGGTTCTGGGGCCGCGCATCGGCTACCTCAAGGAGCCGATCGCCCCACACAATCTGGTGCTGACCTATATCGGCGCCGGCCTGCTGTGGTTCGGCTGGTTCGGCTTCAATGCCGGCTCCAACCTTGAAGCCAATGGCCTGACCGCCGTGGCCCTGCTCAACACCATCACCGCGCCGGCCGTGGCCGCCCTGGTGTGGATCCTCTGCGAAAAAGTCAGCCGTGGCCATGCTTCGGCGCTGGGTGCCGTGACTGGCGCTGTTGCGGGTCTCGTCGCCATCACCCCGGCTGCCGGCTTTGCCGGTGTGGCGGGCGCCATGGTCCTCGGTGGCGTTGCCAGCGTGGTCTGCTTCTGGGCGGTCGTGTCGCTCAAGGCGATGTTCAAGTATGACGATAGCCTCGACGTGTTCGGCGTCCATGGCGTTGGCGGTATCGTGGGTGCCCTGGGCACTGCCATCGTCGCCACTCCATCGCTGGGCGGTTACGCCCTCGGCGACGCGGCCGCCTATTCGTGGACCGGCCAGTTCATGATCCAGCTCACCGCCGTGGCAATCGCCGTGGTGTGGTCCGGCGTCGTGGCCTTCATCGCCCTGATGATCGTGCGGGTGCTGTTCGGTGGCCTGCGGGTTGCGGAAAGCGCCGAAAGCGATGGTCTGGATATCTCCAGCCATGGCGAGCACGCCTACAACAGCTAAATCCAAGCTTCCGGGCGGCGGCATCCGCCGCCCGGCTCCCCCAAAACGTGCCTCGTAAATTGATCGTCGCGTGCAGCTCGTGTTCCTCTTGGCCCGCCACAGAGGCTTCCCACTCGCAAAACCGCACGGGCTGCACACCACGATCAATTGGCGAACACAGTGCCGCAAATGCCGATCCTCCCCGAGGGCAATGCGGACGACGAGGGCCTGCCGGAACCACCGGCGGGCCCTTTTTATTGGACGGGCCGCCGATGGTTAGCATGAGATTAACCCCAGCCTTCTAGCATGAGCCAGCATTGGGCAAGGATCGTCCGCGCCCGGTAGAGACTGTTGCCCGCCCATGCCGACACATCCCACCCCCATGCTCGACGAAGTGCGTTCCATGCCCGCGCGTGGTGCCAAGCCTCGGGCCAAGATTGCTGCACCCGTGGCGCCCAAGGCGATTGCCATCCATATTCCGCTGCGGCTGGTTGGCCTGATCGTGCTGGCGGTGGTGGGGATATGCCTCGCGGCGCTGGCATCGTGGTCGGTGGATGATCCCAGCTTTTCCTATGCGACCGATAAGGCGCCCGCCAACTGGCTAGGCTTTCCGGGCGCGGCCATCGCCGACATCCTGTTCCAGACGCTGGGGCTTGCCGCGCTGGTGCTCGTCGTTGCGCCAGCCCTGTGGGGCTGGGCACTGGCCCGCAAGCGCGTCGTCACCGGCATGGGGCTGCGTGCCCTGGCGTGGATCGGCTCGACGTTCCTGGCGGCCGGCGTGCTTTCCTTCATCGCCATGCCCGCCACCTGGCCGCTACCGACGGGCCTGGGCGGCCTCGTGGGTGGCGTGTTTAGCAACACGGCGTCCTCGATCGCCGGGGCGCCGGTGAGCGGGCTGATGGGCACGCTGTTCGCCATCATCATCGCCATTCCGACGCTGGCACTGTTCTGGATCGGCATGGGGCTGGGCCACACCATTTCGGCCGCGCCGCAGAAGCTATCGGCTGCCGCCGCACGCCGTGGGCAGCCGGCAGTTGCGGACGATGAGCCCGAAACCAATCCGCTGGTCGATATCGTGCTCGGCGCCATGGTCCATACCGGCTATTCGCTGCGCACCGCGTTCCGCCGCGCCCGCGAAAGCCATGCCCAGCGCCGCGAGGAAGAAGCCTCGTTCCGCGATAACGATCGCGAGCCGGGCATGGACGTCGCTGTCGAGCCGGTTGTCGGCCGCCAGGAACCCCAAATGGCTCCGACGCAGCGCCGCATTCACGCGCCGGCCGAACCGGCGTTCGAGCAGCCCCGTACCGAGCCGCGCATCAATGCGCCCAGCGACTATGACGATACCGAGCTCGAATATCCCGAAGAGACGGAGTACGACGACCTGCCCTTCGTGCCCGATGTGCCGGCACCGCCGGCGGTCGTCAACCATCACCAGCGTGGCGATTCGCGCTTTCATCCGGCCCCGCCGCCAAGCGGCATCTCGCCGCGCGTCTCCGCACCCCCACAGCGCCCCGTGCAGGGCCAGCGCGTCGCCCGCGAGGCGCAGGGCTCGTTCCTCGATGCCCCGCAGGGTTTTGAGCTGCCGCCGCTGAGCCTCTTGGCCGAGCCGCGCCACAAGGGTCCGTCGGAGGAGCACAATCCTGAGCGGCTGGAAGCCATGGCGCGCCAGCTCGAAGGCGTATTGGAAGATTTCGGCGTCAAGGGCGACATCATCAATGTGCGCCCCGGCCCCGTCGTCACGCTGTTCGAGCTTGAACCGGCCCCCGGCATCAAGTCCTCTCGCGTGATTTCGCTGGCCGACGACATTGCCCGCTCGATGAGCGCGATCTCCGCCCGCGTCGCCGTGGTGCCGGGCCGCAATGCCATCGGCATCGAGCTGCCCAATGCCAATCGCGAAATGGTGTATTTCCGCGAAATGCTGGCCTCGACCGATTTCGAGAAAATGAAGGGCAAGCTGCCCATTTGCCTGGGCAAGACCATCGGCGGCGAGCCGGTGATCGCCGACCTGGCACGCATGCCGCATCTGCTGATCGCCGGCACCACCGGCTCGGGCAAGTCCGTCGGCATCAATACGATGATCCTGAGCCTGCTGTATCAGATGACCCCTGAGCAGTGCCGCCTGATCATGATCGATCCGAAAATGCTCGAGCTCTCGATCTATGACGGCATTCCGCATCTGCTGACCCCAGTCGTCACCGATCCGCAAAAAGCGGTGGTGGCGCTCAAATGGGCCGTTCGCGAGATGGAAGACCGCTATCGCAAGATGAGCAAGATCGGCGTGCGCAATATCGACGGCTTCAACCAGCGCGTCGGCGAAGCCAAGGCCGAGGGCAAGGTGATTACCCGCACCGTGCAGACCGGGTTCGACCGCGAAACCGGCGAGGCGATCTTTGAGAGCGAGGAATTCAACCTCGAGCCGCTGCCCTATATCGTCATCATCGTCGACGAAATGGCCGACCTGATGATGGTGGCCGGCAAGGATATCGAAGGGGCCATCCAGCGCCTCGCCCAGATGGCCCGCGCCGCCGGCATTCACATCATCACCGCCACCCAGCGCCCGTCGGTGGACGTGATTACCGGCACGATCAAGGCCAACTTCCCGACGCGTGTCAGCTTCCAGGTGACGAGCAAAATCGACAGCCGCACCATTCTGGGCGAACAGGGCGCCGAGCAACTGCTGGGCAATGGCGACATGCTCTACATGGCCGGCGGCGGCCGCATCAAGCGCCTGCATGGTCCCTTCGTGGCCGATAGCGAAGTGGAAGCCGTGGTCGCCCATCTGAAGACCCAAGGGTCCCCGGATTACCTCGACAGCATCGTTGCCGATGAGGACGAGGGCGGCGGCGACATGGGCGACAGCGCGGGCGGCGACGATTATGCCGGCTCGGGCGACGAGCTTTACGACAAGGCCGTGCACATCGTGCTGACCGACAAGAAGGCCTCGACCAGCTATATCCAGCGGCGCCTCGCCATCGGCTACAACAAGGCGGCGACGCTGATCGAACGCATGGAACGCGAAGGCGTGATCAGCCAGGCCAACCATGCCGGCAAGCGCGAGATTCTGGTGGGCTCGGACTAGATCCGAGCCCTAATCGGGGATCGTGCCGTTGCGGTGCAGGACCTGGCCCGCGAGGTAGAGCGAGCCGGAAATCACTACGCGGGCATTGGGTATGGCCGCGGCGCTTTTGAGGGCCGCGTCGATCGACCGGCTGGCGGCGGCGGGGAAGCCCGCACCGCGCAAGGCTTCGGCGATGAAGGCGCCCTTGTGGGCATTGCCTTCGCCGGGAATGGTCAGCGTCAGGATGCGCTGCGCCATGCCGGCAAACGGGGCCAACACATCGGCAGGGACGCGAGTGTTCATCATGCCCATGATCAGCACGAGCGACGCCGGTCGGGCGGTGTTCATATCGGCCAGCGCCCGGGCCAAGGCGCGCGTGCCGTGGGCATTGTGACCACCATCGAGCCACAACTCGGCGCCGGGGCCGAGCAGATCGCGCAGCGGGCCGTGCAGCGACGATAGTCTTGCCGGCCAGACCACAGTCTGCAGGCCCTTTTCAATCGCAGCGCTATCGACCGGCAGCTTAAAATGGCGCACGGCCGCAATGGCGGTGCCGGCATTGTCGAACTGGTGCGCGCCGATCAGTTTGGGGCGCGGCAGGTCGAGCAGCCCATCCTCGTCCTGGTAGACCAGGCGGCCATCCTGTTCATAGGCATCGAAATCCTGGCCGGCGACGAAGGGCGTGACCCCGAGGCGGCGTGCGACCCTGTCGATGCTGGCGAGGCCTTCATCGGCCTGGCGGGCGATGACGGCGGGCGCGCCACGCTTGAGGATGCCGGCCTTCTCCACCGCGATCTTGCCGATGGTATTGCCCAGAAACGCCATGTGATCGAGATCGACCGGGGTGATGATGGTGCCGAGCGGGTGCTTGATCACATTGGTGGTGTCATAGGTGCCGCCCATGCCCACTTCGAGCAGCACGTAATCGGCGGGGGTTTCGGCAAACAGCACGAAGGCGGCCGCTGTGGTAATTTCGAAATAGGTGATGTTCTGGCCGGCGTTCACAGTCTCGAGCCGCTCCAGCACGGCATTGAGGCGGCGGCTGGTGACCAGCTTGCCGGCCAGGCGAATGCGCTCGTTGAAGCGCACCAGATGGGGCGAGGTATAGACGTGGACCGATTTGCCTGCCGCTTCCAGCATGGCCCGCAGGAACGCGACGGTGGAGCCCTTGCCATTGGTGCCGGCGACATGGATCACCGGGGGGAGACGGTCCTCGGGATTGCCGAGGTCCTTGAGCAACCGCTCAAGCCGTTCCAGGCCCAGATCGATCAGCTTGGGGTGCAGGCCCGAAAGGCGCTTGAGAATGGCATCGGTACGCGACATGAGCAGGTCCGGATCATGGAAGCGATCTGGTAGCGCCGATTTGCCGTGGGCTCAATGGGGTGTTCTCAGGGAGCACTCAATCCCTTCTTCCTTCCCGCCGACTTGATCCGCGGGCCTCCCGCAGCATGTGCCGGGTTAAGAGTGACCCGCGGATCAAGTCCGCGGGAAGGACGGTGGGTGGGGTGGCATTGGGGCAATCGCAGCTCTACCAGTAGCCCTCATGGTGAGGTGCGAGTGCTTACGAGCCTCGAACCACGAGGGCGTGCCTCAGAACTCATTCCAGTCCTTATCCACGGCAATCGCAGTATTGCCGCGCTTCAGGTAGGTGCCGGCGACGGCTTTGAGTTTTTGCTGGATGCCGCGCGCGCCAGTGGACTGGGGCACGGCGACCGGGCGCGACGGGGCACGGGCGGGAGCTTCGGCCAGCGTGAAGATATCGACGATGCGGTCGAGTTCGCTGGCCTGGGCCTCAGTCTGCTCGATGGCGGCGTTGGTTTCCTCGACCAGCGCGGCATTGTGCTGGGTCATTTCGTCGAGGACCTGCACGGCGGTGCTGACTTCCTCGATCGACAAGGCCTGCTTGCGGCTGTCGCGCGAGATGGCTTCGAGCGCCGCGGTATTGTCGCGGATGGCGCCCAGCATGCTGGAGATCTTGGAGGCGGCGTCGGACACGAGCCGCGATCCACCGCGCACTTCATTGGCCGACTGCTCGATCAGCGCCTTGACGTCCGACGACGCGCTGGCGGCCGATTGGGCCAGCCGGCGCACTTCAACGGCAACCACGGCAAAACCCTTGCCGGCATCGCCGGCGCGCGCGGCTTCGACCGAGGCGTTGAGCGCCAAGAGGTTGGTCTGGAAGGCGATGTCGTCGATCAGGCCGATAATGTTGGAAATCTTGGCCGAGGACTGCGTGATGCGCTCCATGGCATCGTTGGCTTCGGCCATCACGGCGCCCCCGGCTTCGGCGGTCTTGGTGACAGCCTGGGCCTGCACACTGGCCGATTCGGCCTTCTTGGCGTTCTCGGCCACGGTGTTGGCGAGCTGTTCGATGGCGGCGCTGGTCTCTTCGATGGTGGCGGCCTGCTTGGTGGTGCGTTCGCTCAGGTCATTGGCGCCGGAAAGGATTTCACCGGTGGCGGTCTTGAGGGCGCCCGAGGTATTGCGGAGCTGGCCGACAATGTCGCCGAGCTTTTGCGCCACCGCATTGGTGTCGTCCTTGAGGCGGGCGAAGGCGCCTTCATACTCGCCATGCACGCGCAGGGTCAGGTCGGTTTCGGCCAGCGCGGCGAGCACCTGGCCGGTTTCGCCAAGGCCACGATCGACGGTTTCGACCAGGGCGTTGACGCTCTTGGCCAGACCATTGAGTTCGGCATCGGGGAACTGGGTTTCGACGCGCTTGGAAAAATCCCCCGCAATGGCGGCATCGACCACGTCGCCGAAGGCGCTTTGCAGGCTTTGCATCATCGCAATGCGGTCGGCACGGCGGGCGATCGATTGGGCGGCCTCCGCCTCGGTCAGCTCGGTGACCTTCTGGCCATTTTGGCGGAACACTTCGACGGCGCGTGACATGGCGCCCAATTCGTCGGTGCGGCTGGCCCCTTTGATGCGAATATCCAGATTGCCCTGTGCCAGCTCCTGCATCGCCCCAGTCAACAGCGTGATCGGCCGCGTGACGCTGCGCGAGAACAGCCAGCCAGCCAAGGCCACGACGGCCAGCAGGGCGGCGCCGATGGCAAGCATCATGTTGCGCATATTGACCACGGGGGCCAGCACCTCGCTCGTGGCCATCACGGCGACCACGGCCCAGTTGCCGACACGGGTGGTGACCGGTGCGGCGGCGATCAGCATTTCGGTGCCGCGATAAGCGGTGGAGGTGCCTTCGCCATTGGTGCCGGCAATGGCAGAATCGAGTGCGGGAGCGGCAAAGCTGGTCACCAGCGCATCATTGCCTTCGGTAAAGATCGAATCCGAGCGCAGCAGCCCATCGGGGCCGACGACCAGCGCCTCGCCCGTCTCGCCAAAGCCGGTGCGGTTGCCGATGACGGCGTCGAGCCGTTCGGAGGGCAGCTGGATGGCCAGCACGCCGACCTTGCGGCCGGTAGCGTTGAACACCGGCTTGGCAAAGAAGCTGGCCGGCAGGCCGCCCGCCGCCGCATAGGGGGCGAAATCGGCAAAGACCAGATCGTCCGGCGTTTCGATGGCTACGGCCTTGGCGAACACCTGGCCCAGTGCCGATGACGCCATGGGACCATCGACGAAATTGGTGCCGAAATCGGCGGCCTTGTCGACCGAATAGACCAGCGAGCCCTTGAGATCGAACAGATACAAGTCGCGATAGCCGCGCGCCTTGATCTGGCTGCGATAGCCCGGATGGAAACGGGTGTGGGTGACGTCATAGGTGCCGGTGGTGCCCAGGGTATCCAGCGCCGCCAGATCGTCCTTTTTAGGATTGTTGGTGACGTAGAGGGTGCGCACTTCCTCGGTCGGGTTGACCTTGAAGCTGAGCCAGGCGCCGCCGAAATCGCGCAAAGCCTGCACCGTGGCTTCGGAGCGCGAGGTGGCGGTCAGGTCGTCCTCGACCGATTTGAGGTAGGTCGACACCTGCGTGGCGCGTTCGGACGCGAGGGTGAGGAGCCGGCTTTCGGCGGAGCTGCGCAGCGCGCTCGAGCCGATCAGATAGCTGGCGCTACCGACGCCGATACTGACCAGCAGGGCCGAGCCGATCAGCGCCAGCGGCAGTTTGCGGGCGATCGACATCGAACGGAATTTGAACATGTGGCGTCCCCTCGCGATTGCCCCGGCCGGCGCGACGCGAGCGAATGCGCGCTGAGCTCTTTGGCAGCGCGCAATAGTACCTGAAACGATATTAAGTGCCGGTAAAGGACGTCCGGCCCGGAATTTATTCGGCGTGCGCGGCCGGCGGCATCAGGGCGAGATCGTCGTCGCTTTCGGCGGCGGCCGCTGCATCGCGCAGGCTGACCCGCGTGGTGGTAGTCATGGCCGAGGAGGCTAGTTCGTCCACCGCCTCATTGCGCATCAGAATGCCGGCGAGCGAGCCTATTGTGGAGCGCAGCTTGTGGCGATGCACCACCATATCCACCATGCCGTGCTCGAACAGATATTCGGAGCGCTGGAAGCCCTTGGGCAACTTTTCGCGGATGGTCTGCTCGATGATACGGGCACCCGCAAAGCCGATACGCGCGCCGGGCTCGGCAATGTGGATATCGCCCAGCATGGCATAGGACGCGGTGACGCCACCGGTGGTGGGATCGGTGAACACCACAAAGAAGGGCAGGCCGGCTTCCCGCAGGCGCAGCACCGCCACTGTGGTGCGCGGCATTTGCATCAGCGAGAAAATGCCTTCCTGCATGCGCGCGCCACCCGAGGCGACGAACAGCACGAAGGGGGTCTTGCGGCTGGCAGCTGTTTCGAGCCCGGTGATGATGCCCTGCCCCGCCGCCATGCCGAGCGAGCCGCCGATGAAATCGAAATCCTGCACCGCCACCGTGGTGTCGCGGCCATAGAGCTTGCCCAGGGCGACGATGACGCTGTCATCGAACCCGGTCTTGACGCGGCCTTCCTTGAGGCGGTCGACATAGCGCTTCTGATCGCGGAATTTCAGCGGATCGACCGGCACGGCCGGGATCGGCACCAGGCTATATTTACCATCGTCGAAGAAGGTTTCCAGCCGGTCGGCCGGCTTGATCTTCATGTGGTAGCCCGAATTGGGCACGACCCACTGATTGGCTTCCAGATCGCGATAAAACACCATCTCGCCAGACTCGGGGTCCTTGACCCAAAGGTTTTCCGGCGTCTCGCGCTTGTTGGAGAGGAACGAGCGGATTTTCGGGCGGACGAAATTATCGATCCAGTTCATGAGCGTGAGCCCTCGTGGAAGTCCAATGCGCTTCAGCTAAGCGTCAATTGTGGCGAATGTTATCAGGATGGAATGGGGATGGCAAAGCTGGGGGACGAGTTATGCCACGCCCTCGTGGTTCGAGGCTCGTAAGCACTCGCACCTCACCATGAGGGCTACTGGGCAATCGCCGCTCTATCAGTAGCCCTCATGGTGAGGCGGGAGGCAAAGCCGACCCTCGAACCACGAGGGCGTGTGGCGAGCTAGCCCCGCGCCCGCTTCACGCCTGCGAACAGGTCGGCGACCAGGTCACGCACCGCGCCGACTGTCTTGTCCGTGGCCTTGCCATCCACCAGCGAATTGGCGACGGCCTCGACCAGCACCGTCCCCACGACGATGCCGTCGGCATGCCTGCCGATGTCGGCGGCGTCGGCGGCGGTCTTGATGCCGAAACCCACCGCGACGGGCAGGTCGGTATGGCCCTTGATGCGCTCGACGGCGTCACTGACGGCCCCGCGCGACTTGATGGCGGCGCCGGTCACGCCGGTCATGGAGACGTAATAGACGAAGCCCGAGGTGTTCTTGAGCACGGTGGGCAGGCGCTTGTCGTCGGTGGTCGGGGTGGTGAGCCGGATGAAATTGATGCCGGCGGCCAAAGCAGGCAGGCACAGTTCATCGTCTTCCTCGGGCGGCAGATCGACGACGATCAGGCCATCGACACCGGCAGCTACCGCAGCGGCGAGAAATTTATCGACGCCCATGGAATAGATCGGGTTGTAATAGCCCATCAGCACGATGGGCGTAATCTCATCCTTGCGGCGGAAATCCTCCACCATGGCGAGTACGCCGCGCAGGGTCTGGCCGGCCGCCAGGGCCCGCTGGCCGCCGAGCTGAATGGCGACGCCATCAGCCATCGGATCGGAAAAGGGGATACCCAGTTCGATCATGTCGGAGCCGGCCTGCGGCAGGGCCGCGAGAATGGCCTGGCTCGTCGCCAGATCGGGATCGCCGGCCATGACATAGGTCACGAGCGCAGGGCGATTTTCGGCTTTTACCGCGGCGAAGCGGGTGGCAATACGGGTACTCATTATTTCAACAATCCCAAATACTTGCCGACCGATTCGACATCCTTGTCGCCGCGACCGGACAGGCACAGCACGATCGACTGATCCTTGCCCATGGTCTTGGCGACCTTCATCAGCAGCGCCAGCCCGTGCGCCGATTCGAGCGCCGGGATGATGCCCTCGAGCTTGGTGCAAAGCTGGAAAGCCTCGAGCGCTTCGTCGTCGGTGATCGGCGCATAGGTGACGCGCTTGGTATCGTGCAGGAACGAATGTTCGGGGCCGACGCCGGGATAATCGAGGCCAGCCGAAATCGAATGGCCTTCGAGGATCTGGCCGTCCTTGTCCTGCAGCAGATAGGTGCGGTTGCCGTGCAGCACGCCGGGGCGGCCGCCGGTCATGGAGGCGGCGTGGCCGTTTTCGACATCGATGCCGTGCCCGCCGGCTTCGGCGCCAAAGAGAGCGACCGAGGAATCATCAAGGAAGGCGTGAAAACTGCCGATGGCATTAGAGCCGCCGCCAACGCAGGCGACCACGGCGTCGGGCAATTTGCCCTCGGCCTTCTGGAACTGGTCCTTGATTTCGGTGCCGATCACCGACTGAAAATCGCGCACCATTTCGGGATAGGGGTGTGGGCCGGCGGCGGTGCCGATCAGGTAATAGGTGGTGTCGACATTGGTGACCCAATCGCGCAGGGCCTCGTTCATGGCATCCTTGAGGGTGCCGGCGCCGGCAGTGACGGGACGCACCTCGGCGCCCAGCATGCGCATGCGCAGCACATTGGGCATTTGCCGCTCGACGTCGGTGGCGCCCATGAAGATGACGCAGGGCAGGTCGAACTTGGCGCAGACCGTCGCCGTCGCCACGCCATGCTGGCCGGCGCCGGTTTCGGCAATGACGCGGGTCTTGCCCATGCGCTTGGCCAGCAGAATCTGGCCCAGGCAATTGTTGATCTTGTGGGAGCCGGTATGATTGAGCTCTTCGCGCTTGAACCAGACCTTGGCGCCGCCGAGATGCTCGGTGACGCGCTTGGCGAAATAGAGCGGGCTGGGGCGGCCGGCATAATTGATGGAGAGATCGCTGAGTTCGGCCTTGAACTCCGGATCGATCTTGGCGGCGCGATAATGGGCTTCCAGATCGAGGATCAGCGGCATCAACGTTTCGGCGACGAAGCGGCCGCCGAATTGGCCGAAATTGCCGAACTCGTCGGGGCCGTTGCGCAGGGAATTGATGCCGTCCATGTAGTTTAGCCTAACCTTGAATTGCGGCCGCTTCCGGCCCAAGGCCAGGAGCAGGCTGCGCTATTGAGCCGCCCGCGCGTTGCGGATGAAGGCTTCGATCAGCCGCTTGTCCTTGACGCCGGGCGCGGTTTCCACGCCCGAGGACACATCGACCCCGAATGGCCGCACGGTGCGGATGGCTTCGGCGACGTTTTCTGGCGTCAGGCCCCCGGAAAGCATGAAGTCGAGAGCGGGGTCAAGCGCCTTGAGCAGGGACCAATCGAAACTCTCGCCCAGCCCCCCGGGACGGTCGGCGCCCTTGGGGGGCTTGGCATCGAGCAGGATGCGGTCGGCGATCTGGGCGAAGGCGGCCACATGGGCGACGTCGTCGGCCCCACCGATGGGCAGGGCCTTCATGATCTCGACCCCGGCCTCGGCGCGGATGGCCTCGACGCGGTGGGGGGTTTCGGGGCCGTGCAGCTGGATCCAATCAGGCCCGAGCGCAGCGATTTCGGCGACGCAGCTATTGTCGGGATTGACCAGTACCACGCAGGTTTGCACCCGGCCGCGCGCTTCGGAGATGAGGCTGGCCACCTCCTCGATGGTGACATGGCGCGGCGAGCGCACAAAATGCATGAAGCCGACCATATCGGCGCCCGCCTCGATCGCGACCTCCAGCATGTCCGGAGTTTTGATCCCGCAAATTTTGACGATCAGAGGTTCGGCCATGGGGGCGTCAGGCTCGTGGGGTTGGAGAATGAGGGATCATCGCAGTTCCAGCAGATCATCGACCTCGCCCAGCGGCGCGCCGGAGGGATGGCGCTGGCTCTTGCGCAGGGCTTCGAGTTCGCCATTGAGCACCTGCGCCTCGCGCCGCCAATGACGTTCGCGCTGGCGATGCTGGCCCTGGGCGAACCAGGTGGCGATGCCGCCCAGCATGACGCCGACCAGCAGCACGACATACAGCACCAGAAATAGCGGCACGCCATAGCCGGGTTGCTGCAGCACTTCGGGGGCGACGAAGGGATTGAAATTGAGAGCGACGAACTGCCGGTTCGCCAAGGCAAAGACGATCAACAGCGCGCACAAGGGCACCAGGACCAACCAGCCGACGATGCGCTTACCCATGCCTTCGTGTGCCTTAATCGCCGAGCGCCGCTATTCGCGGTTCAGCCGCTCGCGGATTTCTTTGCCGGCCTTGAACTGGGGGACGTATTTTTCGCCGACATCGACCTGTTCGCCGGTGCGCGGATTGCGCCCGACGCGCGCCGGACGGTTCTTGACCGAGAAGGCGCCAAAGCCGCGCAGTTCCACGCGATCGCCGCGTGCCATGGCGTCGCCGACCTCATCGAGGATGGCATTGACGATATTTTCGATGTCGCGCTGAAACAGATGCGGATTTTCGGCCGCCAGCTTCTCGACGAGTTCGGATTTGATCATCGCCTACTCCGGTCGTATTGCGTTTCGAGCCCCTCGCTCAGAGCGCCGCGCCAACCTGCCAAAGCGAGACCAGCCCGTCAAGCGTGATGGGGCCCGCGGCGGGAAGGCCGAGCGCGGATCGGGCCTGTCCATTGGCGAAATTTGCCAGCCAGCCGAAGCCCTGCTCAGGTTGCGGATAGGCGGTGACTACTTTGAGATCGGCCGGAACATCGCGGTCCGATTCCAGCCAGGAGATGGCTTCGAGCTCGCCGCCGATCTGGTCGATCAGCTTGGATTGCACCCCGACGCGGCCAGTCATGATGCGGCCATCGGCCAAGGCCAGCGTTTCGGGGCGGGTCAGGCCGCGCCGTTCGGCAACGACATCGACGAACCACTGGAAGCTGTCATCGACCAGGGCGGCAATCGAGGCGCGCGGCGCGCCCTCCATCGGCTCGTCGAAATCGGGCTCGGCCTTGAGCGGGCCGGAAGCGACCTTGTCGAGATCGACCCCGATGGTGTCGAGCAGCTTGCCGGCATTGACATGCTGGTAGAGCACGCCGATGGAAGCCACGATCGACAGGCGCCGGGCGAAAATCTGGTCGGTGGCGATGGCAGTCATATAGGCGGCCGAGGCGCCAAGCTCCTTGATCACCGCGACGACGGGCTTTTTGGCGCGGAGCTGGCCGAGGGCTTCATACAGCTCCTCGCCACCCGCCGTGGTGCCGCCGGGGGAATTGATGGCGACGATGACGGCCTTGACGCTGTCGTCCTCGGCCAGTTCATTGATGGCTTCGAGCCGCTCCGGATCTGTGGCGATAGTGCCATCCACGACCAGCCGGGCTATGTGATCGCCGACCGGAGTATTGGAAAAGGCGAAGCGCCCGAGCAGCGCCAGCACCGCAATGGCCAGCGCCACGAAGGCCAGCACGCGCCAGACGCCACGTGAGCGGCGATAGGTTTCGGCAGCGACGACGCCATGGGCGTCAACAGGGCGAATAGGTTCGGGCTGATCGGTCACGGGCGCCTCGCGGAACTAGAGTGCGCTGGAGGTAACGCTGCCACTGCGGCTTTGCAAGGCGGCGGTCACAGCGCCTTCTTGGCCGCCCGGCGTTCCTGGGCCACCACATAGGCGCGCAGCGCCTTGTTGATGTCGGTCTGATAGCCCTTGCCGTCCTTGGCATGGCGCTTGAACCAATCGAGGATATCGGCATCGAGCCGGATGGTCAGTTGTTCCTTGAGCGCGCGGGCGTAATAGGGGTTGCGGATGCCATTTTTCCAGGCTTCCTCGTCCAGAACTGGAATATCGGACGTGTCGATGTCTTCGTCGCGCATGTTAGCGAGACGCCGAATCTGCTCCCGCTGCTCTTCGGTCAATGGCGGGGGATTCAGAATATCGAATTCACTCCTGACCCAGACGGGCTCGGTCGTATCGGCGTCGTTCAGGTGGGGTTGCGTTTCGCGCCGAGATAATGCGGATGATCTCTTCGCCATTCTTCTCACCTCGATATGTATGGGCCACGACTATTACTCTTAGCCCGTCGATTAGCGCCGTAATCTGCCATCGCTCTTCGCCATCGACGTAACGATCCTGATCGAAAATCGCATATGGATCTCGAAAGGCCCTCTGGGCCAATGCGAAATCAACATCGTGTTTGGCGTTATTGATCCGGTTTTTATTCTCGTCCCATACGAACCGCACGCGTCGCCCCCTTCGCGTAACTACAGCAATGTAACTACAAAACTGTAACTACACAAGCGGCTTGACCATGAACCTTGCCGTCGCCTCGTAGCTTGCCAGCTTCTCCGCCAGCTCGGAAGCATTCACCACGCGAAAACCGTGCTTGTGCCAGAACGGTTGGGAGCCGTTGACCGCAACGAGGCTGAGATTGGGGAAACCGCCAGCGCGGGCATGGTTGATGATGTCGCCGACGATCATGGCGGCAGCGCCGGTGCCGCGGGCTTTGTTGAGCAAAGCCAGGTCGTGCAGGTAATAGGTCGAGGCGTCGGGCGGAATGGCGCCGAGGCGCGAGTTCAGCGCCGGCAGGGACTTGAACGTCCATGGATGGCTGATGAGGTAGCCGGAGGGAATGCCGCCCAGCTCTAGGAACCGCGCGCCGTCTGGATAGAGCCGCTGGCGTTCGGCGAGAACTGCGGTGTCCTCAGGGAAATCTGGATGCACTATGGCGGCGATCGCCTCGACCATGGGCAGGTCGAGCGTGCTCAAGGCTCGCCAGTGAATGCCGCGATGATCCATTTGCCCCCCGGCTTCTACAAAAAAGCCCGCGCTCGGAAGCGCGGGCTCGATCACGTGATCAGCAACCAGGATTACTTCTGGTCGCGATCCTTGAGGGCAGCGCCCAGGATGTCGCCCAGGGAAGCGCCCGAATCGGACGAACCGTAGTTGGCGACGGCTTCCTTTTCCTCGGCGATTTCGAGCGCCTTGATGGAAAGGGAGATGCGCTGGGTCTTGCGATCGTACTGGACGACGCGGGCGTCGACCTTTTCACCCTTGGAGAAGCGTTCCGGACGCTGATCGTTACGATCGCGCGACAGGTCGGCCCGGCGGATGAAGGCAGTCATTTCGCTGTCAGCGATGCGCACTTCGATGCCGCCTTCGTTGACTTCGGTCACGGTGCCGGTAACGACAGAACCCTTGCGGATGCCGCCATCGGTGCTGGTGTCACCCGAGGCAGAAGCGGGAGCCGAGGACGAATTCTCGCCGGTCGACAGCTGCTTGATACCAAGCGAGATGCGTTCCTTCTCGACATCGACATCGAGCACCTTGGCGGTGACCATGTCGCCGCGATTGTAGTCTTCGAGCGCGATTTCGCCCGACTTCTGCCAATCGAGATCGCTGAGGTGAACCATGCCGTCCACATCGCCGTCGAGGCCGATGAACAGGCCGAATTCGGTCTTGTTCTTGACTTCGCCTTCAATGGTGGAGCCGACCGGGAACTTCTCGGCAAACGATTCCCATGGGTTCGCCAGTGTCTGCTTGAGACCGAGCGAGATACGGCGCTTGTCGGGATCGACCTCGAGCACGACGACTTCGACTTCCTGGGAGGTCGAGACGATCTTGCCGGGGTGGACGTTCTTCTTGGTCCAGCTCATTTCGGAGACGTGGATCAGGCCTTCAATACCGGGCTCGAGTTCAACAAAAGCACCGTAGTCGGTGATGTTGGTGACGCGACCAGTGAACTTCGAGTTGATCGGGTACTTGGCCTCGATGCCATCCCACGGATCGGCCTGAAGCTGCTTCATGCCGAGCGAGATACGGTGGCTCTCGTGGTTGATACGCACGATCTGGACCTTGATGGTCTCGCCGATGGTGAGCACTTCGGTCGGGTGATTGACCCGGCGCCAAGCGATATCGGTGACGTGCAGCAGGCCGTCAATGCCGCCGAGATCAACGAACGCACCGTAATCGGTGATGTTCTTGACCACGCCGTCGACAACCTGGCCCTCTTCGAGCTGCTGGACGATTTCCGAACGCTGTTCAGCACGCGACTCTTCGAGGATGGCACGACGCGAGACAACGATATTGCCGCGACGCTTGTCCATCTTCAGAATCTGGAACGGCTGCGGCACATTCATCAGCGGCGCGATATCGCGGATCGGACGGATGTCCACCTGCGAGCGCGGCAGGAAGGCGATGGCGCCTTCGAGGTCGACCGTGAAGCCGCCCTTGACCTGATTGAAGATGACGCCTTCAACGCGTTCGTTATTGTTGTACATGACTTCGAGCTTGACCCAGCTCTCTTCACGACGGGCTTTTTCACGGCTGAGGACGGCTTCGCCCAGCGAGTTCTCGACGCGGTCGACATAGACCTCGACGATCGAGCCCACCTTGATGGTGCCGTCACGGCCAGCCTGGCCGAATTCCTTGAGCGCGATGCGCCCTTCGGTCTTGAGACCGACGTCGATGATCGCCAGATCCTTTTCGATGGCAACCACGGTCCCCTTGACCACGGCACCTTCCAAAGGCTCATTGTCGATGAACGAGTCCATCAACAGCGATTCAAAATCTTCTTTGCTCACAGTTTGCTGTGCCAAATTCAGTTCTCCAGAGCGCCGGTGGTTTGGGGTTGAGCCATTGCCAGAAACGGCGCCCGCCTGCTGAATGGATCAGCAGCCGGCGCGGAGGCGTCCGTATCGAAACGGCAATGGAATTGGGTCTAGGTCCTGCCTGGTCGCTGGGTGACTGCGAGGAACGAAAGCCGCAAGGAGGAAATTAGAACTTTTGGAGTTCTGCCTTGCGCGCCATGGTTCCATCGACAATCGCGATGGCGGCACGGAGTGCGGCTTCTATATCGAGAAGCGTGGTGTCGAGCAAGTGCGCGTCATCCGCTTTATAAAAGCCGCCGTTGGGATTGGCCATGTCACGGGCGTCCCGTTCTTCTATCTGGTGATAGAGGGCGTATCTGTCAACGGCCTGGCCGCGCGCTTCGAGCTGGCGGGCGCGGCGTTCCATGCGCGATTTGCTATCGGCCTGGATGAACAGTTTTACGTCGGCTTCCGGGCAGATCACGGTGCCGATATCGCGGCCGTCGAGTACGGCGCCGCTGTCTTGGGTGGCAAAGTCGCGCTGATAGTCGAACAGCGCCCGCCGCACCGCGCCGATCACCGCGACCTTGGAGGCGAGCGTGCCGATCTTGGCGCTGAGCAGGAATTCAGGATCGATATCGCCTTCGTCCAGCGTCATGGCGGCGGCAATGGCGCGCTCCTCGAACTCGTCACTGTTCTCATAGGCTTCCACCGCCCGGCCGACGGCGCGGTAGAGCAGGCCGGTATCGAGATAGGGCAGACGGTAGTGCCGGGCCAGCCCGCTGGCGAGCGTGCCCTTGCCCGAAGCGGCGGGTCCATCGACGGCGATGATCACCTGCAGTCCCCCTTAGCTGGTCGGCTCATCCTTTGGCACAATCAGCAGGCCCGGAGAAAGCCCAATCCGGAAAATTCTTGTCGTCGTGACGCGTGACAGCCTATCGGGTCGATCAGCAGACTGGAGCCGGAGCTTTGCTTATGGACGAGGCTGGGCGAAGATGGCCGGTGCGCCCGACATTGCAACGCGGGGCGGGTCTGCGCATTTTCGGTTTGACAGGGTTATGGTTTCCCCCTAACCGGACTGACCGAAGCGGGCCCGGCCCGCGCACATTTTTCGATCCAAAGCGGGCTTGCCCGCCCATTCGATCCCAAGCGGGCGCAGCCCGCCCATTCAATAAGGAACCTCGATGGCTAGTTCCGAACGCGGCACCAAACGCACCGACCCGGAGACGGGCAAGAAGTTCTATGATTTGGGGAACGATCCGATCGTGTCCCCCTATACGGGCAAATCCTATCCGCGCTCGTATTTCGAGACGGTCCTAGCCGCCAAGCCCGCCCCGGCCATCGTCCGCAAGGTCGCTGACGAGGAAGACGAGACGGAAGAAGAAGAGGAAGTCGAAGACGTCGCAGCGCCCGAGATCGTGTCGCTGGAAGACGCCGACGCCGAAGAATCGGGCGAGGAAGAAATTCCCGATACCGAGGACGTCGACGTCGAAGTTGACGAAGAGCTGGCCGACGACGAGGAAGACGTGTTCCTCGAAGAAGAAGACGATGATGACGACCTCGCCTTTGACGTCGGCGGCGACGACGACCGCTGATTCATAACGATTTTTCCCCGGTTTGAGGCTCAAACCGGGGATACAAAAAAGTGTCAAATAGGCACTTGCGTGTGCGGGAAGCCTACACTAGGTTGCGCCACGCGTCGGTAGGGAAACATCCCGCCGGACGCCCATGGAATGGGGCCTTAGCTCAGCTGGGAGAGCGCTTGCATGGCATGCAAGAGGTCAGCGGTTCGATCCCGCTAGGCTCCACCAGCCTTCGCTGCTCCGCGGCTTCGGCTCGGCAGGCCCGATAGGGCATGACGAGGTTGCGCGGAACAATCAGGCGAAGGCTGTCGCGTCGTAGCTGCAACGCAGCGTAGACGGACTGATGTCATCCACAAACACGATTGAATCTGCAATCCGGTTTAGCCGGCATATGCAACGTTCCGACAGTCTTTCATTGTTTACGAAACGATGGGAGGCCCTGAAAACTACCACGTCATTCCCGCGCACGCGGGAACCTATTCGGTGTCATCCGAGTGGGTTCCCGCATGCGCTGGAATGGCGCCGCGAATAGTGAGGCGTCGTGAGCCTTCGCGGTTGTGGACAAGGTCACCTCGCGCGGCGCGCGATGATCTGGTCAACGAGCCAGCCGATCGCCAGTCCCATGGCGGCGCCGGCGAATTTGGCGAGGGCGTCGGCCTCGCGGCCATGGCGATCCGGACGAAGGTTTTGCAGCAATTCCAGCCCGAAGGTGGCGCAGACCACCACCAGCACGGCCCACCAGATGTGTTTCGGATAGGCCAGGGCAAACAGGAACCCCACAATCATGAACGCCACGGCGCGTTCGAATTGCGGTGGTGCGCCGCTGACCGGGCGCATGTCGATAGGCCCGACGGTGATGATGGCGATGATGATCAGCGCCAGCCAGGCAGCCAGAATTGCGATTCGGTTCATGAGATTGTCATAGCCGTTGCGCGGTCTGGTGAAAACTGTTGCGTCGCATGGATTGTCATCGGGATTGCGGCAGGACGGCCAGCAGCCGCGCCACGGCCAGGCTGCGGGCCTCGTCGCCGGGCAGGCCAATCGATGAACGCTCGACCTGCAGCAAGTGGGCGGCGATGTTTTCGGGTGTTGCGGCGCGCTGAACCATGGCAACGATGGGCCAGACGTAACTGTCATATTCGCCCGGCGGGCCACCGGTTTCGGTAATGCCGATGGGGTCCCATTGGTCGAGCAGGATGGCGCGAATGGCTTTGAACAGGCTAATTTGAGCTGCGTCGCGGATAGTCTTCCTCCCGCCGTTACGGCCATTCACCTCCAGCATATTGCGCAGGATTTCGCAGTGTCAGCCAAAAAACTCTCTCATGCCATCGAACCTGCCTTTGCTCGTGCCATCTGGCTGCGGGCGCAGCGGCTGGATACGTCCAATCCGTTCGGCGAGGGACCGGAGGCGACGCGGCGGGCGGTCGAGCATCTGGGTTATGTGCAGATCGACACCATCAATGTGATCGAGCGCTGCCACCATCACATCCTTTACTCCCGCATCCCCGATTATCGGCGCGCGCACCTGACCCAGGCGCAGTCGGTGGATAAATCGGTGTTCGAATACTGGACCCACGCGCTGGCCTATGTGCCGACGCGCGACCTGCGGTTTTTCCTGCCGGCCATGAAGGCCTATCGGGCCAAAGGTGGCGGCTGGTTCGGCAGCGTCACCCCGGCCGAGATCAAGAAAGTGATCAAGCGGATCAAGAGTGATGGGGCGCTGTCGATCCGCGATATCGACGATGACGAACTGGTGGAAAAGGATCATCCCTGGGCCAGCCGCAAGCCGTCCAAGCGGGCGCTGCAACTGGCGTTCTACCAGGGCCTGGTAACGATCAGCGCCCGCCAGGGCATGCTCAAGAGCTACGAGCTGATGGAGCGGCATTTCGGCTGGGAGCAAGCGCCGAAGCCGCCAAGCTCAAGACAGGTGGCCGAGTACCTGCTGGAGCGGGCGCTGACATCGCAGGGTGTCGTAGGTCTGGATTCAATCTGCCATCTCGACGCGCCCAGCAAGCCGGCGGTCCGGGCACTGATCGAGAACCGGGTGCGGCGCAAGCTGCTGGTGCCGGTGCATCTGGAGCATGTGCCGAAAGCGCAGCACTGGGTGGCGCCCGAAGTGCTGGAGGCGGTGCACGAACCGGCGGGACTGGTGCATATCCTGTCGCCGTTCGATCCGCTGATCATCCAGCGCAAGCGGCTGAGCGCGTTTTTCGGCTATGATCATATTTTCGAGGCCTATGTGCCGGCGGCCAAGCGCCAGTACGGCTATTTCGCCCTGCCGGTGCTGGTAGGCGACCGCATCGTCGCGGCGCTGGATTTGAAGACCGACCGCGCGGCGGGTAAACTGCTGGTGCAGAAATGGACGTGGCTGGAGGACCAGAGCGTCGAGGTGAAGGCGGCGATCGAGGACGCGCTGGGGCGGTTCGAGCGGTTTCAACTGGGGCGAGAGTAGGCCCAAAATCCTTGAGCCACTCACTCCCAACCGAACGGTTCTGGCCGTTCCGCACCTTTCCATCATGGCTTCAGCACGCTAAAAGCGTGGCGCATTTTTGAGCAGGCGGGATCCCGATGGCGACGTATACCGATATTGCCCGGCGGGTTTACAACCACACCTGGAAGCTCGATCCGATCGTGCGGAGCCTGCTCGACACGGACTTCTACAAGCTGCTCATGCTGCAGATGATCTGGGGGCTCTATCCCAAGGTCAACGCCACCTTCTCGCTGATCAACCGCACCAAAACCGTGCTTTTGGCCGAGGAAATCGACGAGCAGGAATTGCGCGCCCAGCTCGACAACGCCCGTAGCGTGCGGTTTTCCAAGAAGGAAATGATCTGGCTGGCGGGTAACAGTTTTTATGGCTCCCAGCAGATTTTCGAGCCAGGGTTCCTGAAATGGCTCGAAACATTCAGCCTGCCGGAATACCACCTCGAAAAGCGCGACGGGCAGTTCGTGCTGGAATTTGCCGGCTCGTGGCTCGAAACCTCGATGTGGGAAATCCCGGCGCTGGCGATCATCAACGAGCTGCGCAGTCGCGCGGCGATGAAGCATTACGGGCCATTCGCGCTCGACGTGCTCTATGCCCGCGCCAAGGCCAAGATGTGGGAAAAGGTGGAGCGGCTGCAAAAGCTGCCCGATCTCAAGATTTCCGATTTCGGCACCCGCCGCCGCCACTCGTTCCTGTGGCAACGCTGGTGCGTCGAGGCGCTCAAGGAAGGCATTGGCGAGGCCTTTAGCGGCACCTCCAACGTCAAGCTGGCGATGGACAATGACCTCGAAGCGCTGGGCACCAATGCGCACGAGCTGCCGATGGTGCTGGCCGCGCTGTCGAAAACCGACGAACAGCTGATCGCCTCGCCCTACCAGGTGCTGCAGGACTGGGAGAGCTATTATGGCGGCAATCTCAAGATCGTGCTGCCAGACGCTTTTGGTACCGATTCGTTCCTCAAGCACGCGCCCGACTGGGTCGCCGACTGGACCGGGTTCCGGCCGGACAGTGCCCCCGCCATCGAGGGCGGCGAGCGCATCATCGCCTGGTGGAAGGAACGCGGCCGCGATCCGCGCGAAAAGCTGCTGATTTTCTCGGACGGGCTGGACGTCGACATGATCGAGGAAGCGTACCTGCATTTCGACGGCAAGGTGCGCATGGCCTTTGGCTGGGGCACCAACCTGACCAATGACTTCGAGGGCTGCTCGCCCGATCTCAATACCGGTCTCGATCCGATTTCGATCGTCATCAAGGTCAGCGAGGCCAATGGGCATCCGGCGGTCAAGCTGAGCGACAATCCGGCCAAGGCCACCGGGACGCCGGAGGAAATCGCCCGCTATCTGCGCCTTTTCGGCGATGCCGGCAGGGTGGAACATGCCGTAAAGGTGTGATGCGGCGGGCACAGGGTAAGAATAAGTTCCACTGTGGAGAACTTCCGGGCGGCATGCGCCGTTAAGGAGGCGTGAACCATCCGCGACTAGTTTCCGGCGCGGGGGCTCCCACAGGAGCCAAAGCCTTGCCGCATGAACTGATCGACATTGCCGTGACTGAAAAACATGACCACCCCCACCTCAAGGGCAGGGTGACCGGCAAGGTGCGCGTGATCCTGCGCGAAAGCCTCGATGGCCACGAGACAGACCACGAACTGTTCATTCCGGTCTGGGCGCAATTCGCCGAGTCCAAGAGCGAGGGCGACGTGGACATGGCACTGATGCTCAAGGCCGCCGCCATCGTGACGCGGCTCAAGGCCAATCTGGGGTAGGTGAATTTGCCATTGGAGTGGGCGAGCTCCAAATCGGCGCCCAGTTATCGCCTTCTCACAACCGCGCATCCCATCTCCGCCTTCCCGCGGACTTGATCCGCGGGCCACCCTCAATCTGGCACGAGTGGCGAGAGGCCCGCGGGTCAAGCCCGCGGGAAGGGCGGTGGGTGGGGAAACCAATGCAGCGAAACAGCGCAACGGCGAGTCTAGATGCACCGTGGCGGCGTGGCCCAGGGGCGGCAATTGAATGTTAGCGGCGAGAGGGCCTTAGAGCCCGAAGATTTCCGGCTCTTGGGGCTCGGGATGGCGGTAATGCGGGGCCTTGGCGAAGTGCATGGCCTTGGCGCGAAGCACGGCGTCGTAGCGACGCTTCTCGTCGCGCACGAACCACACGATGGTCCAGCCGACAATCAGCCACATCGCCAATATCTGTCCGATCATCACCATCATCGTCGCCTCCTGAACCGTGCCGACGATATAGCTAATCAAAGCTTAACGCCCAAGCGGAGGCCGTCGTTAGGCTTAACCCGTGGGGTTTTATCTTTCCGCGGTCAGGCGGCGATGTCGGGCAGGTCCCGGCCGCGATTGAGCGCCACCAGCGTGCGCCGCACCTCGTTTTCGGCGGCCTTGCTCACCGCCTTGCGGTCGGCGCCCTCGCCCAGCGCCATAGGCGTACCGAAGGCCACGGTAACGTCCTTGACCCCGCCGGAGAGGATTTCGCTTATGTTCTGCTTGAGCGACTTGGATTTGACCCAGGCGATCAAGGACCGCTCGTTGCGGCTGACCGGCAGGCCCTGCAGCCGCGTATAGGCGATGGTCAGCGGCTGGATCAGCACATCGGTGGCGCCGGCCTCGATCATGGCGATCTGGGCCGCGCCCACCAGGGCGGAGCGGAACGGCAGCACATGGGTGCCGATATCGGACTGGCCTTCGGCAAACAGCAGCACCGCGTTGCCGCCGGCCATGTGCTTGCCCATTTCGCGGCTGGTGCGCACGGCATCGCTGCGGCGGGTGCGATCGACGAAGATGGTCTTTTGCAGCCGCGCCATCATGCCGACGAAGAACCACTCGCCCACTTCGCGCTTGGCCACGAAGGTGACATCGGCCACCGAGCCGATGGCGATAATATCGGTCCAGGAGATGTGGTTGGACACCAGCAGCGTCGCGCGGCCGGTTGCCGGCTGGCCGATGACCCGAACCCGCAGGCCGAGGAAGATGCAGCCGACGCGGTGGAAAAAGCGCGGAATGACGTTCCAGAACGGTAGGTGCAGCGCATTGACCAACGCTTGCGCCGGAATGACGACGATCAGCACGGGAATGTAGACGAAGACGAAGAACAGCGAGCGAAACAGCATCATGGCTTGCCGTCCTTGTCTTTTACCTCCAGCGGCACGGCATAAAGCTCGAGGCGGTGATCAACCAGCCGATAGCCCAGTTTGCGGGCGATAACGTCCTGGATGGCCTCAATTTCCTCGTTGCGGAACTCGATGACCTTACCGGAACGGATATCGATCAGGTGATCGTGGTGTTCGTCGGGGATCAGCTCGAAGCGGGCGCGGCCGTCCTTGAAATCGTGCTTGGTGACGAGGCCCGCCTCTTCGAACAGGTTGACGGTACGATAGACGGTCGACAGCGAAATGCGGTCGTCCACGGCCGAGGCGCGGCGATAGAGTTCCTCGACATCGGGATGGTCGGAGGCAGCCTCGATGACCCGGGCGATGACGCGGCGCTGGTCGGTCATGCGCATGCCCTTGGCGACGCAGGCTTCCTCGAGCGTCGGATCGGTCTGGCTCTTGCTCACGCGATTGCCCCAAAATGCATACCCATCAAACGGGGTTATCCAAGATCGCGTGCCATGACAAGCGCGGTGGCCGCCGATCCGTCCGGGCGTGGGTAATAGCCGTTGCGCGTTCCGACGCGGACAAAGCCCTGGTTGGTATAAAGGCGGATCGCGGCGGCGTTCTGCTCGTCCACCTCGAGGAACATGCGCCGGGCCGGGGTCAGCAGCAAATCCTCGAAGGCGGCGCGCAACAGCGCCTGGCCAACCTTCTTGCCGCGCCATTTCGGGTCGACCGCGATGGTCAGCAATTCGGCCTCGTCGGCAGCGTGGCGGATCAGCGCGAAACCCGCAATGCGGCGCTTGGCGTCGCAGGCCACGTAGAGCGGCGTCGACGGCTCGGTGAGAAAGCCGATGAATTCCTCGCGCGGCCAGCCGCGGTAAAACCCCTTGGCGTGGATGCGCGCCAAATCGCCCGCATCATTGGACTGGCCGGGTTCGATATGCAGGCCGCCGGGGGCCATCCAGAGTTTCATCATGGCGTCAGCCTCGCAATGCGCGCCGCCGATTGCGGCTTGGCATCGGCATCGCGCACATAATCGGGTTCAGGTGGATGTAGGCTCGGATCGGCCGCAGCGCCATAGCGCGCCACCAGAGCGATATCGACAAAAGGCGAGGAGATTAGCGTGGTTCCGGGCACGATCGCGGCCTGGGCGATCGCCATGGGCACGATATCCGCTTTGCTGATCGGCTGTCCCGGCCCAACAAACATCTGGAAATAGGCTTCGTCACGCCGCGCATCGAGCAGCACGGTCGATGGGCCGCTGGCGGACAGCGACAGGGCCAGAAGGCTTGGAATGCCGATGGCGGGAATGTTGCGCGCCAGCGCAATGCCGCGAGCGGCCGACAGGCCGATGCGCAGGCCGGTGAAGGAGCCAGGACCGGTGGTGACGGCGACGCGGCCGAGATCGGGATAGCCGAGATTGTTGCGGGCCAGGAGCGTGGCGATACGGTCGAAGATCAATTCGGCGTGGCCGGTTGCGATATCGTCGATGGAGATATCGGTGGTGCCATCGGCGCGCAGCACGGCGAGTTGCAGGCGCGGCGCGGCGGTGTCGATGGCGAGCGTGATGGGCAAGGACATGGCACCGCTCTAGCCCGAGTGCCGCGCGGAGTCGAGGCGGAAGGCACCCTCACCCGGCCTCCGCTTCGCTCGGCCACCCTCTCCCCGACGGGGAGAGGAATCCTGAGAGCGCAGCGATCCTTCTATTCTTCTCCCCGTCGGGGAGAAGGTGGCGCGCAGCGCCGGATGAGGGTGTCTGCCCTCTGAAGCCACCAACCCGCCGCAACCCCGCCTTGACGCCCCTGCCCCCGGCAGCGACTTTGCCCCTATGCATTCTGATTCGCCCCGGACCTCCGCGCCATGACCTGGCTGGCCGAAACCGCCATGCTCAGCCATGGCTGGCGGCGTTTCCTGCTGCTGGTGATCGCCGGCGCCATTGCGGCATTGTCGATCCCGCCCTGGTTCATCTTGCCGGCCCTGTTCATCACCTTCCCGATCTGGGTCTGGTGCCTCGATGGCGCCGAGCGGCGGCGTGGTTGGCGGCTGGTGTTCGGGCCGGCCTTCAATATCGGCTTCGCCTTTGGGTGGGGCTATTTCACCGTCGCCTTCCACTGGCTGGGCGCTGCCTTCTTCATCGAGGGCGGGATGATGATTGCCCTGATGCCGTTCGCCATCCTGGCGCTGGCGGCATTGATCGCGTTTTTCTGGGGCCTGGCGAGCGCCGCGGCGCACCTGTTCTGGTCCAATGGGGCTTGGCGCATCGTGACGCTGGCGACGTTTCTAACCATCGCCGAATGGGCGCGCGGCCATGTGCTGACCGGGTTTCCGTTCGATCTGCTGGGCTATTCGCTGACCGGCACGGACGAATTGATGCAGCTGGCCTCGGTGATCGGCGTCTATGGGCTGACGCTGCTGGCGGCGCTGCTGGCGATGACGCCGGCGCTGATCTGGCCGGCCGACGGCCGGACGCTCAGCCGACGCCTGTTCCCTTTTTTCCTGTCGATCGCGATTTTGGCGGCGCAGCTCGGCTACGGCTTCAACCGGCTGCGGGAACCCGAAACGCCCGAGCGCACCGACGTGGCAATGCGGCTGGTGCAGCCGCTGATCTATGATCATGCCGACTGGAGCCATGTCGATCCGGTGGCGCTGATCGATAAACTCCTGATGCTCTCGGAAATGCAGACTGGCCCCGAGGACAAGGGCCTGGCCGATATCACCCAGTTGGTGTGGCCCGAATCATCCTTGCCGTTCTTTTTGAGCCAATATCCCGACGCGCTGGCGCGGATTGCCCGCATGTTGCCGCCGACCACGACGCTGCTGGCTGGCGCGCCGCGCGAACAATACCAGCCCGATGGCAGCCAGGCGCCCCCGTTCAATGCGATCTTGGCCATCGATACCAATGGCGAAGTGGTCACCAGCTACGACAAGTCGCATCTGGTGCCGTTCGGCGAATTCTTGCCGTTCCAGGAGTTTTTCGCCAAGCTGGGCATCAAGCAGTTCGTGCCCGGCGCCAATGGCTGGGCCCATGGCGATGCCAAGCGGCGGCTGATGAGCCTGCCCGGCGCGCCCCCATTCCTGGCGCTGATCTGCTACGAAATCCTGTTCTCGGGCGATCTGGGCGATGCGGCGGGTGCGGCCTATCTGTTCAACGTCACCAATGACGCCTGGTTCGACGGCTCGATCGGACCGGCCCAACATGCGCACCACGCCAGGCTCCGCGCCGTCGAGGAAGGCATGAGCCTGATCCGCGCCGCCAATTCCGGGCTGACCTTTGCCACCGACCCGTTCGGCCGCATCACCGCCCAACTGGCGCCGCAGGAAATGGCCGTGCTCGACATCAGCCCGCACGAGCGGCTGGGCAGCACGATGTTTGCGCAAGTGCGGTATTGGCCACTGCTGGTGGCGCTGTTGCTGGGGCTGCTGATTTCGGCCGTGGCCGCGAGGGGGCGGCGGCGCAAGGGGTGAGTAGAGGCTCGCCCGCCGCTTAGGCACTGGCATTTTCTTCTCCGATCGAGCCATCACACATATCAAGCTTTCTTTATATCCCGCTTGACCGGGACCGGGCCAAGTGTCACAAACCCGGCAGAATAGCGTGTTTTTCGGCATTTTTGGCATTTTGGGGAACTTCACCTTGGCCCGTTCATCCTATCTCTTCACTTCGGAATCGGTTTCCGAAGGCCATCCCGACAAGGTCTGCGACCGGATTTCCGACGAGATCGTCGATCTGGTGTTCCGCGAGGCCAAGAAAACCGGGATGAACCCGGCCAATGTGCGCATCGCCTGTGAAACCCTCGCCACCACCAACCGCGTCGTCATCGCGGGCGAAGTGCGCGTCCCCGAGACGCTGCTGAAGAAGGACAAGGACGGCAAGATCCTGCATGACGCGGCGGGCAATCCGGTGGTCAATCCATCCAAGTTCAAGTCTGCTGCCCGCAAGGCTATCCGCGCCATCGGCTACGAGCAGGCCGGTTTCCACTGGAAGACGGCCAAGATCGACGTGCTGCTGCACGGCCAGTCGGCCGATATCGCGCAGGGCGTCGATGAGAATGGCAACAAGGACGTGGGCGCTGGCGACCAGGGCATCATGTTCGGCTATGCCAGCCGCGAGACCCCCGAATTGCTGCCGGCGCCGATCTATTACGCGCACAAGATTCTCGAAATCCTGACCATTGCCCGCAAGGAAGGCACCGGCCCCGCCAAGGTGCTCGGCCCCGATGCCAAGAGCCAGGTCACCGTGCGCTACGAAAACGGCAAGCCGGTCGGCGTGACGCAGATCGTGCTGTCGACCCAGCATATCGATGCGTCGCTGACCTCGGCCGATGTGCGCAAGATCGTCGAACCCTATATCCGCGAGGCCCTGCCGGAAGGCTGGATTTCCAAGGACACCGTCTGGCACGTCAACCCGACCGGCAAGTTCGTGGTTGGCGGCCCCGATGGCGATGCGGGCCTCACCGGCCGCAAGATCATCGTGGACACCTATGGTGGCGCGGCTCCGCATGGCGGCGGCGCGTTTTCGGGCAAGGATCCCACCAAGGTCGACCGTTCGGCAGCCTATGCGGCCCGCTACCTGGCCAAGAACGTGGTCGCAGCGGGTCTCGCCGATCGCGCCACGATCCAGCTCAGCTACGCCATCGGCGTGGCGCAGCCGCTGTCGATCTATGTCGATCTGCATGGCACTGGCACCGTGGACGAGGAAAAGCTGGAAATCGCCCTGGGCAAGGTCATGGACCTGACCCCGCGCGGCATCCGCACCCATCTCGACCTCAACAAGCCCATCTATGCCAAGACCTCCGCCTATGGCCATTTCGGTCGCAAGGCGGGTCGCGATGGCTCGTTCTCCTGGGAAAAGACCGACCTGGTCAGCGCCCTCAAGGCTGCAGTGAAGTAAGCGGCGCCAAAACTGCCACGCCCTCGTGGTTCGAGGCTCGCGAGAGCTCGCACCTCACCATGAGGGCTACTTTATTCCCGGTGCTTCAACAGCCCTCATGGTGAGGCGGGAGCGCAGCGACCCTCGAACCACGGGGGCGTGGCACCATGGAGCCACACCATGACCGACCACGAACTCCCCAAGACCCGCTCGGGCGAACCGCGTGCCTTTTTCGGCCGCCGCTCCGGCAAAAAGCTGCATGGCGGCCAGCAAGCCGAATTCGACGCCACGCTGCCGGAGCTCGAAATCAAGCTCGACGGGAAGCTCGATCCCAAAACGCTGTTTCCCGACGCCGAAAAAATCATCGTCGAGATCGGCTATGGGGGCGGCGAGCATCTGGCGCTGGAGGCATCTCGCCATCCTGCAACCGGCTATATCGGGTGTGAAGTGTTCACCGGCGGCATCGGCAAGATGGTGCAGGCGATCAATGCGCAGGGCCTGGGCAATGTCCGGCTCTATACCGATGATGCCCTCAAGCTGCTGATGGCGCTGCCCGATGCGAGCCTCAACGAGGTCTACCTGCTCTATCCCGATCCCTGGCCCAAGACGCGCCATCACAAGCGGCGCTTCGTCTCGCCGACAACTCTGGCCGAGCTGGCGCGGGTGATCCGGCCCGGCGGCGCATTCCACTTTGCCAGCGATATCGAGGACTACGCCAACTGGACGCTGGCTCATATCTTGCGGGCGCCGGACTTCAGCTTCGAGCCCGGGCAGGCGGGGGATTGGCACCAGCCTTATCCCGGCTGGCAGGCCACGCGCTACGAGCAAAAGGCCCGGCGCGAAGGGCGGATGGTGAGCTTTTATTTCACGTTTACGCGACGTTAACCCCTAAACGTCGAACGCAGTGTTACCGCCCTCTTGTCAAAGTTTAATTCCCCCTGGCTCTGGAAGCCGGCGGGCAATGACCCATATCGGGGTTAACAGACGACGAGGCCGCCATGTCCCACTATGCTCTCGACCCCAACGAACCAGACGAAATGCTGGTGGTCAAACCGGGCAAATGGACACTGATCGTGATCACGCGACTGCGCACCGACAAGCGACGCTTCAATGAATTGCGCCGCGATATTGGGGGCATTTCGCAGAAAACCCTCACCGCGACACTGCGCGATCTGGAGCGCGACGGGTTCATCTCGCGCACCCTGTTCCCCACCATTCCACCGCGGGTGGATTATGAGCTGACGGATTTGGGCCATCACCTGCTGGATCTGGCCGATAGCTGGCGGCAGTTCGCCATTCAGCACCGCAGGTCGGTGGAGGCCGCCCGCGAGCGATTCGATGCGGCCGGCGAAGGGGCGGTCATCCGCCTGATCAGCAGCCATCACGACTGAATTTTCGACCTTCCCGTTCCGGCGCCGTCGGACAAAGCCGGCGGCGCCTGGACGGTCAGTCAGTGTGGAGCGCGGACGCTCCAACGCGTGGTTGACGCTATGTCCGAAGCTTAGAGCGTAACGGGCTTGAGGGTATCAGGCGTAAACAGCTGCGATACCTTGCTGCCGTCGGCCTGGACCACGAAGGCGCGAAGCAGCGTGCCCCAATGTTCGACCGAAGTGGCGTTGACGCCCTGCTCATGCAGGCGGGCCAGGACGGCGTCGGTATTCAGGTAATTGCCATCGGCATGATTGGACTCATTGGTAGTCCCGGTTTCGGCGAAAGCGGGAGCAGCGACGCTGCCCATGGCAGCAACGGCGACGAGAGCGATGATTGCGGACTTGATCATTTTAGTGTTCCTTTCGTTTGAACACACCGTAGATGATCGTGGGTCTGGCCCCTCGCAAGATCAAAGATTCATGGAATCTGCCCTTGACGTTTGCGTCAAGATACCGATGGTTTTCATAAAGAAATCAAGGCGTTGTGGAGATACCCGGTATCCCGCAAGACACTGCGTATCATGGAAGTGACGGATTGCGGGCCGGGGCTTTGAGGGGGGCTGGAACCAATTCAAGGTCCCCGCGTATCCCCTCAAAGGAGACCGCCATGCCCACCAGCGTCAAGATTTTGAAGACCGAAATGGTCACTCATAATGTGCGACACTATCGTGTCGAAAAGCCGAAAAATTTTCATTTCGGCCCTGGGCAGGCCACCGAAGTCAGTATCGACAAGGATGACTGGCGCGACGAGAAGCGGCCGTTCACCTTCACGAGCCTGCAAGATGAGCCCACGCTGGAGTTCACCATCAAGAGCTACCGCGACCATCCGGGCGTTACCAATGCGCTGTGGGGTCTGGAAGCCGGCGACAGCCTGCTGCTGCGCGATGTGTGGGGCACCATTCAATATAAGGGGGTCGGCACTTTTATTGCCGGCGGCGCGGGCGTGACGCCGTTCATCGCCATCCTGCGCAGCCTCAAGGCCAAGGGCGGGCTCAAGGGCAATCGGCTGATTGTCTCCAACCAAACCGAGAAGGACATCATCCTGCGCGATGAGTTCGAGGCGATGGATGGGCTGGAAACGCTGTGGACCGTCACCGGCGATCCCAAGAGCAAACTGCTGCAGGAGCGGATCGACGTGGATTTCCTCAACGGCCACATCTCCGACTTTCAACAGAACTTCTATCTGTGCGGGCCCGATCCGATGGTCAGGGACCTGCGCGGCGCGCTGGAAGAGCTGGGCGCCGATGTGTCGAGCGTGACCTGGGAGAAGTAGCCCGCCCTTGCGGCTTTCCGCGTTCGGCGCTATATAGACCACAACATCTCAGCAAGTTTGCAGAGTGGGAGCCTCCCGGCCCCGCTCTTTTTTATTACCCAAGGACCGATGAGCTTCAACCTTACCGAACCGCGTTACATCAAGCAGACCGGGCTCGAAGCCCGCGTGGCGGCGATTGTCGAGCCGGTGGCCAATGGGCTGGGCTATGCGCTGGTGCGCATCAAGATCACCCAGGAAAATGGCTGCACGCTGCAGATCATGGCCGAAGACGAGACCGGGCGCTTCACCATCGTGGATTGTGAAAAGCTGAGCAAGGACGTGTCGCCGGCGCTGGACGTCGAAGATCCGATCGATCGCGAATATCACCTCGAGGTCTCCTCCCCCGGCATCGACCGGCCGCTGGTGCGGGCGCGCGATTTTATCGCCTATGTCGGCCATGAGGCACGGGTCGAGCTGGGCGACATGGTCAATGGCCGCAAGCGCTTCCGCGGCACAATCAAGGCTGCCGATGCCGACAGCTTCACCATCACGGTGCCCGACGCACCGGCCGGGACCGATCCCGATCATAAGTTGTCCCTCAGCCTGTTGGCCGAAGCTAAACTGGTGATGACCGATGCCCTGATGGAAAAGGCGCGCATCGATCAGGAAGCTCACCCGATTGACGACGACGAAACCGAAACGATCGAAATTACCGATACGGACGAACCGACCTCCGAGGAGTTGAACTAATGGCCGTTAGCGCGAACCGACTGGAACTGCTGCAGATCGCAGATGCCGTTGCCCGCGAGAAATCGATCGACCGCATGGTGGTGATCGAAGCCATGCAGGACGCGATGGAAAAGGCCGCCAAGGGCCGCTACGGCGCCGAAACCGAAATCAAGGTCGAGATCAACCCGCGCTCGGGCGAAACCCGCATGTGGCGCCTGCTGGAAATCGTCGAGACGGTCGAAGAGAACAACCGCCAGGTATCGCTCAAGGATGCCCTGCCCAAGAACCCGACCGCCAAGGTCGGCGACTTTTTGACCGAGCCGCTGCCGCCGATGGAATTCGGCCGCATTGCGGCCCAGTCGGCCAAGCAGGTGATCGTGCAGAAGGTGCGCGATGCCGAACGCGAGCGCATGTATGACGAATATTTCAACCGCATCGGCGAGATCGTCAACGGCACCGTCAAGCGCGTCGAATATGGCAATGTGATCGTCGACCTGGGTCGTGGCGAAGCCATCATCCGCCGCGACGAGTTGATCCCGCGCGAAATGTTCCGCTATGGCGATCGCGTCCGGGCCTATGTGTATGACGTGCGCCGCGAACAGCGCGGGCCGCAGATTTTCCTGAGCCGCACCCATCCGCAGTTCATGGCAAAACTGTTCATGCAGGAAGTGCCCGAGATCTACGATGGCATCATCACCATCCGCTCGATCGCCCGCGATCCGGGTTCGCGCGCCAAGATCGCCGTGACCTCCTCCGACTCGTCGATCGATCCGGTCGGCGCTTGCGTGGGTATGCGTGGTAGCCGCGTGCAGGCGGTCGTCGCCGAACTGCAGGGCGAAAAGATCGACATCATTCCGTGGACCGACACCATTGCGGACCTCGTGGTTTCGGCTTTGCAGCCGGCCGATGTGGCCAAGGTGGTGCTCGACGAGCAGGCTGAGCGCATCGAAGTCGTGGTTCCCGACGAACAGCTGTCGCTGGCCATTGGCCGCCGCGGCCAGAACGTGCGTCTCGCTTCGCAGCTGATCGGCTGGGATATCGACATCCTCACCGAGCAGGAAGAGAGCGAACGGCGCCAGAAGGAATTCACCGAACGCTCGACTTTGTTCATCTCCGCCCTTGACGTTGACGAGATGGTTGCCCAACTCTTGGCTTCCGAAGGCTTCTCCTCGGTCGAGGAACTGGCCTATATCGACGTCAATGAAATCGCCACCATCGAGGGTTTCGACGAAGAAACCGCTGGCGAAATCCAGAACCGCGCCACCGAATATCTTGCGGCCATCGACCGGGCGCATGATGAAGAGCGCGTCAAGCTGGGCGTTGCGGACGAGCTTTATGAGATCAACGGGCTGACCGCCGCCATGCTGGTGGCTCTCGGCAAGGAAGAGATCCGCACCGTCGACGACTTTGCCGGTTGCGCCGCTGACGATCTCGTCGGCTGGAGTGAACGCAAGGACGGCGAGACCAAGCGCTTTGAAGGCACCTTCAAGGACTTCCCGGTCTCTCGCGAAGAAGCCGAAGACATGATCATGCAGGCCCGCATCAAAGCCGGCTGGATCGAAGCCGACGCCGAGCCCGTCGAGGAAGTTGGCGAGGTTGCAGAAGAATCCGTCTGACGCGGACGTTGACGAGGGCCGCCCGGTGGGTCGGCGCCAGGATACGACGCGGCTATGCGCCCTCACCCGGGCGGAATTGCCGATCCCGGAGCTGATCCGCTTCGTGCTCGGCCCCGACGGGGTGCTGGTGCCCGATACCGAGGCCAAGGCCGAAGGGCGGGGCGTGTGGATCACGCTCAGCCGCGACGCCGTGGCGGAGGCGGTGAAGAAGAAAGTGTTCGGACGGAGCCTCAAGCAAGAGGTCACTCTGCCCGACGACCTGCCGGGACTGACTTACTTGCGGCTGGAACAGCGCCTGTTTGCGGCGCTGGGCATGGCCCGCAAGGCCGGTCAGTTCACCTTCGGGGCGACCAAGGTGCGTGCCTTGCTGGAAAAGGGCGATCTGATCGCCCTGATCACCGCAAGCGACGCCTCCCCCGATGGGCGCAGCAAGATGACGGGGCCCTTAAAAGCCCTCCACCATGCGGCGCGGGAAGACGAAAAAGTAGGATTCGAGATACCTCATTTCGAAATGCTCTCCAGTGAGCAATTGGGTTTGGCACTCGGGCTCGAAAATGTGATACATGCTGCGCTCATAAGAGGGGCGGCAGCCCAAGCGGCGCTCGAAAAAGCCAGGCGACTGGCCCGTTACAGCGCCAAACCGAGGGAAAATGACACCGGCCGCCACGCGGTTGACGGTGACGTTTTGCCAGACGAGACAAGATAGAGACGCGAGATACATGGCTGATAACGACGACAAGCGCACCGACGACACCTCTGGCGCTGGCAAGAAGACGCTGACATTGAAGGGCGGGCCGGGCCTCGGCAGTCGCCCCGGCATGGCACGTCCGCAGTCGCGCACCGTGGTTGTCGAAAAGCGCACGCGCCGCGTTGCAACGCCGGGCGCTCCCAGTGGCGCGCCGCAGCGTCCGCAGGTGGCAACGCCCAGCAGCGGCGCCCCCGTGCAGAGCCAGCGTCCACCCCAGACCAGGCCGGTCCAGAGCCAGCGTCCGGTAGCGGGCCTTTCGGCCGCCGAGGCCGAAGCCCGCCGCAATGTGCTGCGTGAGGCTGGTGCCCGCGCTGCCGAAGACCAGGCCCGTTTCGCCGCCGAGGAAGCGCGCCGCGTCGAAGACGATGCGCGTCGCCGCCAGGTTCGCGAAGACGCTGCCCGCCAGGATGAAGAGCGTCGCGCCAGCGAAGCGCCCGTTATCGAAGAGGCTCCAGCGCCGCAGGTTGAAGCGGCAGAGCCTGTTGCCGCGCCAGCCGTTGTTGCAGCTGAGACAGCAGCGCCTGTCGCAAGTGCTCCGGTAGCAGCGCGCCCGGCTGAAGCCCGTCCGGCCGAAGCCAGTGCTGCCCCGCAGGCGCGTCCGACCGAAGCTGCTCCCGCAGCCCCGTTTGTGCCGCCATCGCAGCGCAATGCCGGCCCGTCCAGCGTGCGTGTGGTCGCCGGCCGTCCCGGTCAGCCGCCGCGCCCCGTGTCGACCCGCCCCGCTGGCGATCGACCCAATCCCAATGCCCGTCCGGAAAGCGAACGTGGTGCTGGTGCAGCGCTGCGTCCAAGCGCTGGTGCCCGCCCATCGGGTACCGCTGGCCGTCCCGCCGCTGATGCGCGGACGCGTCCGGCTGGTGCCGGCATGGCGCCGATCGGCAATGTGCCGCCCGCCCCGCCGAGCGAAGCCGATGGTCGCAAGATCCGTACCGGCGCGCCTTCGGCCCGGCCGACGACGGAAGCCGAATTGGAAAATGCCCGCCGCGCTGCGCGTGCGGCTCCCGAACGCCCGGTTCGCCGTGGCGACGAAGCCAATGCGCGTGGCCGCCTGACGGTGACCAATGCGGGCGTCGAGGGCGATCGCGACAAGGGGCCATCGCTGGCCGCCATGCGCCGCCGCCGCGACAAGAAGATGGGCCGCAACCAGCAGTCCGCGCCCAAGCTCAGCCGCGAAGTCATCATTCCTGAGGCCATCACGGTGCAGGAACTGGCTAACCGCATGGCCGAGCGCTCCGTGGTCGTCATCAAGATGCTGATGGCCCAGGGCACGATGGCGACGATCAACGACGTGATCGACAGCGATACCGCCGAACTGATCGCCATCGAATTGGGCCACACGGTACGCCGCGTGTCCGATGCCGACGTGGAAGAAGGCCTCTATGACGTGCCGTCCGACGATCTGGCCGAAGATCTGACCGATCGCGCGCCGGTCGTGACCATCATGGGCCACGTCGACCACGGCAAGACCTCGTTGCTCGACGCGATCCGCGAAGCCAATGTCGTCTCGGGTGAAGCCGGTGGCATCACCCAGCACATCGGCGCCTATCAGGTGGTCAAGAACGGCGCCAAGATCACCTTCCTCGATACCCCGGGCCACGAGGCGTTCACCGCCATGCGTGCCCGTGGCGCGCAAGCGACCGATATCGCGGTTCTGGTGGTGGCAGCGGATGACGGCGTGATGCCGCAGACGATCGAATCGATCAAGCATGCCAAGGCGGCCGGCGTTCCGATCATCGTGGCCATCAACAAGATGGACAAGCCATCGGCCAATCCGCAGCGCGTTCGCACCGAACTGCTGCAGCATGAAGTGTTCGTCGAATCGATGGGCGGCGACGTGCTGGACGTGGAAGTGTCGGCCGTGACCAAGGAAGGTCTCGACAAGCTGCTCGAAACCATCCTGCTGCAGGCCGAAGTGCTCGAACTGCGGGTGGCCCGCGATGGCCGCGCCGAAGGTCTGGTCATCGAGGCCAAGCTCGATCGCGGCCGCGGTGCGGTGGCGACGGTGCTGGTGCAGCGCGGGACCCTGGCGATCGGTGACATCGTCGTTGCCGGCACCGAGTTTGCCCGCGTGCGTGCGCTGATCAACGATCAGGGCGAGCAGGTCAAGGATGCCGGCCCGTCGGTTCCTGTCGAAGTGCTGGGCTTTACCGGCGTGCCGAATGCTGGCGACCGCTTCTCGGTCGTCGAGTCGGAAGCCCGTGCCCGTGAAGTCACCGAATACCGTCAGCGCGCCATTCGCGAGAAGACGGCAGGCGGCGGCGCCACCAGCCTTGAGCAGATGATGAATCAGCTCAAGATTGCCGGCATTGCCAAGTTCCCGCTGATCATCAAGGGCGACGTGCAGGGTTCGGTCGAAGCGATCACCGCTTCGCTCAACAAGCTGTCGACCGATGAAGTTTCGGCGCAGATCCTGATGTCGGCAGTCGGTGGCATCACCGAGTCGGACGTGACCCTGGCGGCGGCATCGAGTGCCATCGTCATTGGCTTCAACGTTCGTGCCAACAAGCAGGCGAGCGATCTGGCGACGCGCGACGGCATCGAAATCCGCTATTACAACATCATCTACGACCTTGTGGATGACGTGAAGGCGGCGATGAGCGGTCTGCTCAAGCCCGAACGGCGCGAGACCTTCATCGGCAATGCAACGATCCTGGAAGTGTTCAACATCTCCAAAGTCGGCAAGGTCGCGGGTTGCCGCGTCACCGATGGTATCGTGGAACGCGGCGCCGGCGTGCGCCTGATCCGCGACAACGTCGTGGTGCACGAAGGCAAGCTGTCGACGCTCAAGCGCTTCAAGGACGAAGTCAAGGAAGTCCAGACCGGCCAGGAATGCGGCATGGCCTTCGAGAAATACGAAGACATGCGCGCCGGCGACGTCATCGAATGCTTCCGCGTCGAGACCATCCAGCGCACGCTCTAAGCGTCAGCCAGGGTTCATCGCCAGACAATTAGAAGGGCACGGAGCAATCCGTGCCCTTTTTGTTTGAGCCCCGCCATGACCGAAACCGACCTGCCAGCCAGTTTTACTGGCCACTACACCATCACCCGCGATGACTACCTGGCGATGGTCCGGACGCTGGATCAACCACAGCGGGGGGTGCGGACCATTCTCGTCACGGCCTGGATTTCGCTCTTCGTGCTGATTATGGGTTTGATGAGCAAAAACTGGCCGCAGTTTGTGCAGGCCGTGACAGACCTCGTCACCTTCAACGAGGTGCCGTTCTCCGTCTATGGAGTGCTGCTGGCGGGCCTCGTGCTGATCGCACTGATGCCCAACCTGACGCTGCTGCGGGCGATGCGTCTCTACAGGGGCCTGTCCATTGCCGATCAACATGTCGATATCGTCATCGACGAAGCCGGGCTGACGACGTCGGTCCCGGGTCGGAGCTCCCAACTCGAGTGGTCCGTGTTCCGTCGGGTTGTCGTCAAGCCCAAGCACCTTTTCCTCGTGCTCAGCCGGCGGGAGGGCATGGTCGTGCCCCAGCGGGCCTTCTCCAACGCGATAGAATTCGAAGCCGTCAAGGCGCTGGCCCAGCGCAAGATGCCTGCGGCCCAGCCAAAATAGAAAAAGGCCCAGTCCGAAGACTGGGCCTCTGGTGTCCAGGTTATTCCCGCGGGAGCGGAGATCGTCGCTTCGGGTGACTACGGAAGCCGAAACAAAGTTCCCGCTCACGCGGGAATGACCTGGAGATGGGGTTAGCTCTTGACGATGACCTGGGCGCCGGTCGACACGCGGCCATAGAGATCGACAATGTCCTGATTCATCAGGCGGATGCAGCCCGAGGACACGTTGGTGCCGATCGAATAGGGCTCCGTGGTGCCATGCAGGCGGAAATGGGTGTCGCTGCCGCCGCGATAGAGATAGAGCGCGCGCGCGCCGAGGGGATTCTCCAGCCCACCGGGCAGGCCACGCGCATAGGCCGCGTAGCGATCCGGATCGCGGCGGATCATGTTGCCTGTGGGCGTCCAGGTCGGCCATTCGGCCTTGCGGCCAATGCTGGCACGACCCTTGAACTGCAGGGCTTCCTCGCGGCCGACGCCAACGCCGTAGCGCATGGCGGTGCCACCGGCCTGGACCAGGTAGAGGTGATGGCCGGGGGTATCGATGACGATGGTGCCGGGCTTTTCGCCGCCCGTATAGGCGACTTCCTGGCGCCACCACTGCGGATCGACGCGGCGCAGATCGACTGGCGGAATGGCGAAGGGCTCATTGGCGGGGGTCGAATACATCGCCACATATTGTGGGTCGATATGAGGACCTTCGGCGACGCGATTACGACCACCGGTGGCGCAAGCGGCAAGCGTCAGAGGCATTGCGATCATAAAGAGGCGGCGGCTGATCACGTCTCGGTCCTTTGGTAAGCGGTTGTTCTGATTAACTAATGACGTATGCGGCGGCGGGGTGCGTTGTCGAGTGCAAGAAAGCATCACTCGTCAACCGCCCGACTTGGGCCACGCCGGATCGCAACTTTGTGAACGTCAAAGGGGTGTTGCGGCAACAACACGGGGCGATTCGCAGAACCGCAGCAGGTAGCCGTCAGGATCGGCGACCACAAATTGGCGCTGCAGCAGCGCTGATTCGCCCCGCCGATAGCTGCGCACCTCTGGGGGCAACAGCAATGTAACGCCAGCCTCGGCGAGCGCGGTCAGCATAGGATCGAGCGCCACCACGGTGATCTGCAGGTTCAGTCCCTGGCCAAGCGGGGTATCGGGTCCAACAGCGCCGAAAGTGCGCCCTGCGCCGATCTGGTCGAGCATGAGTTGGGCAGCGCCGAGCTGAAGGAAGGCAAAACCCTCTTCGGGGCGCTCGTAGACCACCGCAAAGCCCAGCACGTCGCGATAGAAGCGCAGGCTGGCAGCGCAATTGCGAACAGCCAGTTCTGGTATCAGCGCGTTGAACATCTATCTCTCCCAAACAAAAAAGGCCCGGACATCGCTGTCCGGGCCCGATGCTTGAACGCGTCGAGATTACTCGGCGGCTTCGCCCTGGGCGACTTCCTTGCCGGTCGCCTGATCGACGACCTTCATGGACAGGCGGACCTTGCCGCGCTCGTCAAAGCCCAACAGCTTGACCCAGACCTTGTCGCCTTCCTTGACCACGTCGGTGGTCTTGGCAACGCGGGCTTCGGCCAGCTGGCTGATGTGGACGAGGCCGTCCTTGGCGCCGAAGAAGTTCACGAACGCGCCGAAATCGGCGGTCTTGACGACGGTGCCCTGATAGATGGCGCCGACTTCGGCTTCGTCGGTGATCGAGCGGATCCACTTGATCGCGGCTTCGATCTGCGCGCCATCGCTGGAGGCGATCTTGATCGTGCCATCGTCTTCGATGTTGATCTTGGCGCCGGTCTTTTCGACGATCTCGCGGATCACCTTGCCGCCGGTGCCGATCACTTCACGGATCTTGTCGGTCGGGATCTTCATGGTCTCGATGCGGGGGGCGAACTCGCCGACCTGCGAACGCGACGCCGTGATCGCCTTGGCCATTTCACCCAGGATATGGATGCGGCCGCCCTTGGCCTGCTCAAGCGCGATCTGCATGATCTGCTCGGTGATACCGGCAATCTTGATGTCCATCTGAAGGGACGTAACGCCCTCTTCGGTGCCAGCCACCTTGAAGTCCATGTCGCCGAGGTGATCTTCGTCACCCAGGATATCGCTGAGGACGGCGAACTTCTCGCCTTCCAGGATCAGGCCCATGGCGATACCCGCCACCGGACGCTTCATCGGCACGCCGGCATCCATCAGGGCAAGCGAAGTGCCGCAGACGGTGGCCATCGAGGAGGAACCGTTGGACTCGGTGATCTCCGACACCACGCGAATGGTGTAGGGGAATTCTTCGACCGAAGGACGGATGGGGTTGATGGCGCGCCATGCAAGCTTGCCATGGCCGATTTCGCGGCGGCCCGGGGAGCCCATGCGCCCAGCTTCACCCACCGAATATGGAGGGAAGTTGTAGTGCAGCAGGAAGTTCTGCTTGTAGGTGCCCTCGAGCGAGTCGATGTACTGCTCGTCATCGCCGGTGCCCAGCGTGGCAACGACCAGCGCCTGGGTTTCGCCACGGGTGAAGATGGCCGAGCCATGGGTGCGCGGCAGAACGCCGACTTCCGAAACGATCGGACGCACGGTGGTCAGATCGCGACCGTCGATGCGCAGGCCCGTATCGAGCACGTTCCAGCGGACGACCTTGGCCTGCAGGTGCTTGAACACCGCGCCAACGTCTTCAGCCGAGAGTTCGCCGGCTTCGACGCGAGCGGCAAAATGCTTCTTGGCCACGGCCTTGACGCCGTCAACCGCAGCGTAGCGGTCTTCCTTCTTGGTGATCTTGTAGGCGGCGCGCAGCTCGGCTTCGACAACGCCCAGCATTTCGGTCTCGACAGCGGAGTGATCCTCGGCCTCGAAATCGCGGGCATCCTTGGCGGCCAGTTCGGCCAGCTTGATGATGGCAGCGATGACCTTGCGCGACTCGGCATGGCCGAACATCACGGCGCCGAGCATGACTTCTTCGCTCAGCTCCTGGGCTTCGGATTCCACCATCAGCACGGCGTCGTCGGTGCCGGCCATGACCAGATCGAGCTTGCTATCAGCGCGACGGTCGACGGCGAGGTTGAGGACGTACTTGCCATCCACATAGCCGACGCGGGCAGCGCCGATCGGGCCCATGAAGGGAACGCCCGAAATGGTCAGCGCTGCGGAGGCAGCGACGATCGCCAGCACGTCCGGATTGTTTTCCATGTCGTGCTGGAGAACCGTGACGACAACTTGCGTCTCGTGCTTGTAGCCGGCGGGGAACAGCGGACGGATCGGGCGGTCGATCAGGCGAGACGTCAGGGTCTCGTTCTCGGTCGGACGGCCTTCGCGCTTGAAATAGCCGCCCGGGATCTTGCCGGCGGCGAAGTATTTTTCCTGGTAGTTGACGGTCAGCGGGAAGAAATCGATGCCCGGCTTGGCGGTCTTGGCGCTGACAACGGTGGCCAGCAGCACGGTTTCGCCGAGGGTGGCGAGCACGGCGCCATCGGCCTGGCGGGCGATCTTGCCGGTCTCGAGGGTGAGCGGCTGGCCGCCCCAGTTGAGTTCGACTTTGTGGTGATCAAACATGTGTTTCGTCTTTCCATCTCTGCTGAACAGCCCGGAGCGCGGCGCGTAGCGACCGCGTGACTATTCAGTGTGCCCGCACCGGACAGGCACCCCATGTGCATGTCCCGGCTCAAAATCAGGCACTGTTTCGGCCCGGCGGGCTGACGAAACATGGGCAAGACAACAAGACGCTCCCCGATTTGTCCGGGGTGCCTCACGAAAACCAAAACCAAAAACCTGATTTTGCGAGCGTGAGGCGGTGGAGCGGCCAATAATCCTGCCATGCTCCGGCAATCGCCGGTCTACGCTTCCGCCCACTTGCGCCATTTCATGGCTGGGGCGAAGGCGAATGCGGAGAGTTTCCCCCGCATCCGCAATTCAGAACCGCGTCGACTAGCGACGCAGGCCGAGACGCTCGATCAGGGTCTTGTAACGCGCATCGTCGATCTTCTTGACGTAGTCGAGAAGGCGGCGGCGGGTCGAGACCAGACGGAGCAGACCGCGACGGGAATGGTTATCCTTGGCGTGGCCCTTGAAGTGCTCGGTGAGGTTGGCAATACGTTCCGACAGGATCGCGACCTGGACTTCCGGCGAGCCGGTATCATTGGCCTTGGTGGCGTATTCGCCGATCAGTTCGGTCTTGCGCTCAGCAGTAATCGACATCGGTATATCCTTTCAAAAGAGGATGGGTCGCCCCAGCAGGGATGTCGTCCAGGTGGGGCCGTGAAAACTTCAAGCCCATTGAGCCAAAGTTGGGCTGCATATAGGGCAAAAGGGCCGGGAACGCCAGAATTTATTGAATAGCGGCGAGGCGAGGCAGCGCCGGGCAAAATCCTTCCGCACCACCCGGGTCATTCCCGCGCAGGCGGGAACCTCTGTTTGCGCTGCCCAAAAGAAAACGGAGGTTCCCGCCTGCGCGGGAATGCCTCCGTTTGTGGTCACAACCGGTGGACTGCGACCAGATCTCAATACTTGGCGGTGGGATCGCTCGAGGGGAAACTCTCGTCCAGCGCCTCGTCGGTCTTGTCCCAATTCTTGGGTTTGTCGGCGTGGGAGTCCTTGCCGGCAGGGCGAACCTGCACCGGGGCGTCCTTGGGGCCGGGCTTCTTGCCGTCCTTGAGGGCGGCGGCGCCGGGCGTGGTTTTTTGCGCTTCGGTCATGATGACCTCCTTTGGCTGTCCCTTGGTCAACGGGGCAGCGCCGGCAAGGTTGCGCCAAGCTTTGCGGCCGCCGGGAGTCTCTGGTAAAGAGCGGCCATGACCGAGATTATCGCCAATACCAAGAAGCTGTTCATCAAGACCTACGGGTGCCAGATGAACGTCTATGACAGCGACCGCATGGCCGACGCCCTGGCGCCGCACGGCTATGAGCCGACCGGCGACATCATGAACGCCGACCTGGTGCTGCTCAACACCTGCCATATCCGCGAAAAGGCCTCGGAAAAGGTGTTTTCCGAGCTCGGACGGATGCAGGAACTGCAAAATCTGCGGCGCGCTGCCGGGGCTGACCTGATGATCGGGGTCGCGGGTTGCGTGGCGCAGGCTGAGGGCGAGGAAATCGCCCGGCGTGCGCCGGTGGTCGACATGGTGTTCGGGCCGCAGAGCTATCATCGGCTGCCCGAGATGCTGAGCGAAGCCACATCACGCCGGAGCCTGCATCCCAGCCAAAAGCGGGCAGTGGTGGATACCGATTATCCCGAAGAGGACAAATTCGAGCACCTGCCGGCGGCTTCCAAGGAAGTCACCATCAAGCGCGGGCTGACGGCGTTCCTGACGGTGCAGGAAGGCTGCGACAAGTTCTGCTCGTTCTGTGTCGTGCCCTATACGCGCGGCTCGGAAGTGTCCCGTCCGGTTAACCAAGTGCTAACAGAAGCGCGCAATTTAGTCGCCGCAGGGGTCAAGGAAATCACGCTGCTGGGGCAGAATGTGAATGCCTATCACGGGCTGGACGCCACCGGCCGCACGGTCGGGCTGGGCGAGCTGGCCTTCCTCTTGGCCGATATCGCCGGGCTGGAACGCGTGCGCTACACCACCAGCCACCCGCGCGACATGGACGATGCGCTGATCGCCGCGCACCGCGACCTCGATATCCTGATGCCCTATCTGCACCTGCCGGTACAGTCGGGCTCCGACACCATGCTCAAGGCAATGAACCGGCGGCATACGGCCGCCGAGTATCTACGCACCATCGAGCGGATAAAGACCGCGCGGCCGGACATGGCGCTATCGGGCGATTTCATCGTCGGGTTTCCGGGCGAGACGGATCAGGATTTCGAGGCCACGCTGAGCATTATCCGCGAGGTGGGTTACGCGTCGGCCTATTCATTCAAATATTCCACCCGCCCCGGCACGCCGGGCGCGAACCTGGGCGGCCAGATCGCCGAAGAGGTCAAGACCGAGCGGCTGCATCGGCTGCAGGACCTGGTCAATGCGCAGACCACGGCATTCCATGCCGCCTGCGTCGGCAAGACCATGCCGGTGCTGATCGAGCGGCCCGGGCGGATGCCTGGTCAGGTCGGCGGACGCTCACCTTACCTGCAGGCGGTGCATCTGGACGGGAGCCCGGACCTGATCGGCGCGATCCATCAGGTGGAGATCGTCGGCACCAGCACCAATTCGCTGGTGGGACGGCTCAAAGTGGCGCAGGCGGCCTAAGCGTAGGCCACCCAGCCTTTGAAACTCAGGCCGGCATAGAACAGGCTGACATCGGAAAATCCGGCCTCGCGGAGCAGGGCTTCATCGTCCTCGGGCGACAGGATGGAGAGCCTGGTGCCGATCGCCTGTTTGGCGCTTTCCACATTGGCGGGGTCGGTGCTCCCGAAGGCGACGTGGCGGGCGATCCAGAGGGAGCGCTCGGGCTCGGTTTGCGGAAAACTGATGTGGGCGACCACGAACGGCGAGCCGGGCAGCAGGCGGCGATGGACTTCACGTAGGGTGTGGAGACGCTGGTCCCGAGGCACGAAATGCAGCGTCAGCAGGCAAGTTGCGCCGTCGAATGGGCCGATCGGGGCGGAGTCGATATAGCCCTGCTGCAGGTGGATGCGGTCAGCATGCGGCTCAACGATTTGAGCGGCCATCGCAAGCATGTCGGCCGAGGGGTCGACGCCCACAAAGGTCCAAGCGGGGTGATCGTCGGCGAGGGTCTTTAATTCCAGGCCGCCCCCTGCCCCCAGTACCAGCACTTTACCCTCGGCAGAGACGCGCTCGGCCAGCAGCATCGAGGTCATTCGCTGCAGGCCGGCAAAGCCCGGAACCTGGCGGGGCGGGCCTTCGGCGTAAGATCGTGCATGGCCGGCATTGAAGGCGTTTGCGGCGGGCAAAGCGTCGTCGTTACTCATGTAACACTTATTGTTACAAATGGTCTCTCGGTGTCAAGCCTAGCCTGATTGGCCCCGGCTAGTTGTCGCCGCCGGGTCATTCGAGCATAGCTCTCATGGCCTCCAGCCCTAAAATCGCTCAACTGGAGCGATTTTGCCGCCTTGCGGCCGGGCTGGAGCGTCACAATATTGCTACAGACATGGAACGCAAATCCGCCTAGCCTCTTGAGTCTGACGCGGTGCAAGCCCGCACCGTGTTCCCCCGAGCGCGGGGCAACCCGCGCCACGTCATCGTGGAGCCATTCCAGTTTGAGCAGGCATTTGTCCCCGACCGCAGACAACGCACTCGCATCCCAACTTGAACTCGCTTTTGAAGACAATCGGCTCGCCGCCCAGTTGTACGGCGATTTCGACCAGAACCTGGCCTTGATCGAACAGCGGCTGAAGGTTTCGGCAACCCCGCGCGGCAATCATGTGCTGATCAAAGGCGCTGCAAGCAGCGTCGACCAGGCGCGCCGCGTGCTGGAATCGCTTTATGGCGTCTTGGAAGAAGGCCGATCGGTTGAGATTTCCGACGTCGATGGTGTCATCCGCATGATCGAGACCGAAGACAGCCAGCTCACCCTGCCGACGCTGGAGCGCAAGGGCAAGGTGCGCATGGCCCAGATCGCCACGCGCAAATCCACCGTGGTGGCCCGCACGCCGGCGCAGGACGCCTATATGCGGTCGATGGAGCGCTCCGAACTGGTGTTCGGAGTGGGCCCGGCCGGTACCGGCAAAACCTACCTGGCGGTGGCGCATGCCGCCAGCCTGCTCGAACGCGGCGATATCAATCGCATCATCCTGTCGCGCCCGGCTGTCGAAGCCGGCGAGCGCCTAGGCTTCCTGCCGGGTGACATGAAGGAAAAGGTCGATCCTTACCTGCGCCCACTCTATGACGCGCTTTACGACATGATGAAGCCGGAAAACGTCGAGCGGTGCCTGACCTCAGGCATTATCGAAGTCGCGCCGCTGGCCTTCATGCGCGGCCGTACGCTCGCCAATGCCGTCGTCATCCTCGACGAGGCGCAAAACACCACCTCAATGCAGATGAAGATGTTTTTGACCCGGTTGGGCGAGAACTCGAAAATGATCGTTACCGGCGATCCGACCCAGGTCGATCTGCCGCGCGGCGAGAAATCCGGGCTGGTGGAAGCCGTGGATTTGCTCGACGGCGTCGAGGGCGTGCATATCAGCCGCTTCAACGACAAGGACGTGGTGCGCCACGCTCTGGTTGGGCGCATCGTGCGCGCCTACGAGGCCGATACCGCCCGCAAGGTGAAAGAAAAACTCACCGAGGGAGTGGCGCGCTGACCGCTTCGCCGCTCGATATCGCCGTCATCCGCAACGATGAAGCCTGGCCGGAGGATCTCGATCCTCTGGCCGAGCGCGCCGTGCTGGAAGCGCTCAAGCAGAGCAAGGCCAAGGTCAAGGGCGCGGCGGAACTGTCGATCCTGCTCACCAATGACGAAGAGCAGCACGAGCTCAACAAGCAATGGCGCGGCAAGGATAGCTCGACCAATGTGTTGAGCTTTCCCCAGATCGAACCGTTTGGACCGGTCGTGGGCATCCTGGGCGATATCACGCTAGCGCGCGAAACGCTGGAGCGCGAAGCGGCCGATCTGGACAAGAGTTTTGCCGACCACTTTACCCATTTGGTGGTGCATGGCTTTCTGCATATACTGGGTTATGATCATATGAACGACGAAGAGGCCCTTCAAATGGAGAGCCTCGAAACCCAGATATTGGCTAAGCTGGGGGTGGAAGACCCTTATGCGGACTAAGACCGCCCGATTTTCTGATAGAAAAGCTGCCTCTGGCGGCGTGGAACCATGAACGACAGCGACAGTATGGTGCCGCGCGCACCCGAAAATCCCGAGCCTCCTTCTAGTCCCGCCTCCGCGCCAGCGCGGGGGCAATCGATCTGGAACCGCTTCCGCGCCATGCTGGCCCGCGGCACGGTCTCGTTGCGCGACGACCTGCAGGTGGCCCTCGACGAGCAGGGGAGCGCCGAAGCCGCCGATTTTTCGGAGAGCGAGCGGACCATCCTGCAGAACGTGCTCAAGCTCTCCAACGTGTCGGTTGCCGACGTGATGGTGGAGCGGAGCGACATACAGGCAGCCGGTATTGATATTAACCTAGGCGCTCTGCTGGGGAAGTTCCGCCAGGTCGGGCATTCGCGCATGCCGATCTACGAGGACGGGCTGGATAACATTATCGGCTTCATCCACGTCAAGGACGCACTGCAACGCATCACCGAGCCGGTGACCGATCCGAGCAAGGACATTCCGGTCAAGCTGGTGTCGGCGGCGCTGAAACAGAAAATCAACAGGCTCGACCTGCTGCGCACGGCTATGTTCGTGCCCACCACCATGCCGGTGGGGGATCTGCTGCAATCGATGCGCGCATCGCGCGTGCATATGGCGATCGTGGTGGATGAATATGGCGGCACCGATGGGCTCGTGACCATCGAAGACCTGCTGGAGGCCGTGGTCGGCGATATCGAGGACGAGCACGACGAGCTGGAAGCGGCGTTGATCCGCAAGGTGGGCGCCGATACCTATATCGCTGATGCACGGGCCGAGCTCAGCGATGTGCGCACGCTGATCGGGCCGGATTTCGATCCGGGCGAATTTGGCGACGAGGTCGACACGATTGGCGGGCTGGTGTTCGATCTGGCTGGCCATGTGCCCAAGCGCGGCGAAAAGGTGACGCGGCTCGAGGGTTTTGAATTCGAAGTGCTGGCGGCCGATAGCCGGCGCATCAAGCGGCTGCGCATTCGCCGTAAGTCGGGCGTAACCGAAACGCTGGCAATCACCGACCAGCGCAGCGACAGCGAAAAAGCGGCGGCAGCGGAGTAGACCATGACCTTGCATCGGCTGGAACCCAGCGTATGGCACAATGTGCTGGGGACGCTGCCGGCGGCCTTGACCATTGCGGATGGCGACAGCGTGGTCACGCAGACGCTGGACGCGGCCGGGCTCGACAAGGACGGGATCAGCCGCGCCCACGGTCCCAATCCGATGAACGGGCCGATTTTTGTTGCCGGCGCGCAGCCGGGCGATGCGCTGTGCGTCAAGATCGTACGGATGACGCCGATCCGGGACCGCGGCTGGACCCGCGCGGTACTGGCCGGGAACGTGGTCGATCCGGAACGCGTGCGGACTTTGCCATCGCCGGATCGGGTGCAATGGATTATCGAGAACGGCACGGCGCGGCTGGAGCAGCCGGTGGCCGGACTCGAGCATCTGGTGTTGCCGCTGGAGCCAATGATTGGCTGCTTCGGGGTGGCGCCAAAACTGGGGCAGGCATTTTCGACCGCCACCAGCGCCGAGAACGGCGGCAATATGGATTACCGCGGCTTTGGGCCGGGCACGACTGTGTGGTTTCCGGTGGCGGTGCCCGGTGCGCTGTTTTTCCTCGGCGATTGCCACGCCATCCAGGGCGATGGCGAGATCGTCGGCAACGGGGTGGAGACGGCGTTCGAGGTCGAAGTGCGGCTGAGCGTGGTCAAGGCGCGCAAGCAGGTCTGGCCGCGCGGCGAGACGGCCGATGCGATCTTCACCGTGGGCAATGCACGCCCGCTCGAACAGGCGCTACAGCATGCGACGACCGAAATGATGGACTGGCTGGTGGCCGATTATGGGCTGAGCGCCACGGCGGTGAGCCATCTGCTAGGGCAGGTGGTGCGCTACGAAGTCGGCAATGTGTTCGATCCGGCCTATACGATGGTGTGCAAGGTCGAGAAGAAGTGGCTGCCGCCACGCTCAGTTTAGCTTAGCTCGGCTGCATCCATATCTACAGTCACAGCCACACCCACGCGCAGACAGCCACAGCCGCAGCCACACCCACGATCTGTCCCCGGACTTGATCCGGGGATCACTTTCCGCTTGTGCCGTGTTGAGAGTGGCCCGCGGATCAAGTCCGCGGGAAGATCAGTGGGTGGGTGAGAGCGAGACAAAGCAAAAAAGCCCGGAGCGATCCGGGCTTTTGTAGCATGGCGATGACGTGGCAGATGAGGCGATCAGACCTGCTGCACGGCTTCGACGCCGGGGACGAAATGGCGGAGCAGGTTTTCGATGCCGTTCTTGAGCGTCGCGGTCGAGGAGGGGCAACCAGAACATGCACCCTGCATGTGCAGGAACACGGTGCCTTCCTTATAGCCCTTGAAGATGATGTCGCCGCCGTCCATCGCCACCGCTGGGCGGACGCGCGTCGACAGCAATTCCTTGATCACTTCGACGGTTTCGCTGTCTTCGGGTTCGAAGAATTCTTCGCCGCCATAGGTTTCCTCGGCCACGCCCGAGGTGTTTTCCATGATCACCGGCTTGCCGGAGAGGAAATGGTCCATGATGACGCCCAAAATGGCGGGCTTGATATGGGCCCAATTGGTGTCGTCCTTGGTCACCGAGATAAAATCGGAGCCCAAGAACACGCCACTGACGCCGGAAATGGCGAACAGGCCCATCGCCAGCGGCGAGATGGCAGCGGCTTCCGGATTGCGGAAATCGCGCGGTTCACCTTCAAGCACGTCGCGGCCGGGCAGGAACTTCAGGGTCGCCGGATTGGGCGTGGCTTCGGTCTGAATGAACATGGACGTATCCTCGCGGCAAGGGCGCGGTAAGAATTAGAATGCTTCTAAAATAGTGTTTTTGGGCGCGGAAGCAAGGGGGATTCGGCCTAGCAGATGGCGATGATTTCCTCATCGGTCATGCGGCCGGGCACGATGGTGAGTGGGATGGGCAAGGCGTTGGCGCGGTTGGCGAAATGCAGCACCAGTGGGCCGGGGCCGTCGGCGGAGACGGAGGCCGCGAGCGCCAGGATGGCAATATCGCGGTCTTCGCCGATGACCCGCTCGATCTGCTCGGCCGCGTCACCCTCTCGAATGACCGATTCCACCTTGATGTCGCCGATGTCCCTGAGACGGGCTAGGCGCACGTCGAGATTGCGTTCGGCCTCCTCGACGGCCTCGGCGCGCAGCACATCCTCGACGCCCAGGCCGACAAAGCCGGGGGGCTCCACGACGCTCATCAGCACGACCGTGCCGCCGGTGCGCTTGGTGCGGTAGGCCGCAAAGGTCAGGGCGCGGTCGCATTCGGGCGTTTCGTCGATGACGACAAGGAATTTGCGCCGGTATTCGCTGTGTTCGACCACGGAAAACTCCTACCGAATGAAGCCGACGATGCGGCGAACTTCGTCCATTGTGGGTTGGGCAATGGCGCGAGCACGCGCGGCGCCGTCGCGCAGGATGCGATCCATCTCGCCGCGATCGCCGACCAGACGCTGCATCTCGCCCGCGATGGGCGCCAGCACCGAGACAGCCAGATCGGCCAGTGCCGGCTTGAACGCGCCCCAGCCCTTGCCGCCGAACTCGATGAGAACGTCATCGACCGAGCGGTTGGAGAGCGCGGCGAAGATGCCGACGAGGTTTTCGGCCTCGGCCCGGCCGGCGAGACCATCGGCGGTTTCCGGCAGCGGCGCGGCGTCGCTGGTGGCGCGCTTGATCTTCTTGGCGATCGTATCGGCATCGTCCATCATATAGATCGTCGACATGTCGGAGGCGTCCGACTTGCTCATCTTGCGCGCACCGTCCTTGAGGCTTTTCACGCGCATGGCGGGTCCAGTGGCCAGCGTTTCGGTGATCGGGAAGTAATCTTCGTCGAACCCCAAATCCTTGATCTGCTTGCGGAAATCGTGATTAAACTTCTTGGCGATATCGCGCGTCAATTCCAGATGCTGCTTCTGGTCATCCCCAACCGGCACGCCGGTGGTTTTATAGAGCAGGATATCGGCGGCCATCAGCGACGGATAAGCGAACAGGCCCAGCGAAACATTCTCGCTGTTTTCGCCGGATTTGTCCTTGAACTGGGTCATCCGCTCCATCCAACCCACGCGGGCGACGCAGTTGAAAATCCAGCTCAGCTCGGCATGCTCCATCACCTGGGACTGGTTGAAGATGATCGATTTGCTGGGATCGAGGCCGGAGGCGATATAGGCCGCGGCGATCTCATAGGTCCAACGCTTGAGGTCTTCGGGGTCCTGCCACACGGTGATGGCGTGCATATCGACCACGCAATAGAGGGTTTCATGGGTTTCCTGCAGCGGCACGAAGCGGCGAATGGCGCCGAGATAATTGCCCAGATGCAGATCGCCGGAGGGTTTGATGCCCGAAAAGACGCGTGGGGTAAAAGCCATGAAAGTGAGCCTAGCAGTTCAGAAAAAGTCGGTTGCGACTATTTAGCAGTCGCCTAGCCGTTCACAAGCCTGGATTGCGATTAGCCCGCCCGGCGCAGGCGCCGAAGCAGCAGGCCGAGCGGCTGGGCGCCGGAGATGTGGATCAGGGTGAAATACAGCGCCATGCCGAACACCACCAACGCGGCAAGAACGCTGGCCTGGATATAGATCGGGTTGCCGGTGGCCAGCAGGTGAGCGCCGCGCACGCCGAAGAGATAGAGCACGCCGCCCATCAGCAGGCTGATGGCGATGATCTTGATGTGATTGCGCCACTCGTCGCGGGTGAGGGCGAAATGGCCGCGAACGGCGAGAAAGACTGCGAGCAGGATCGCATTGAGCCAGGCTGCGATGGTGGTGGCCAGGGCGATGCCCACATAGGTCAGGCTGGGGAACAACCAGAGCGACAGGCCGATATTGGCGACGACCGAAATGCCGGCGAAAATCGTCGGCGTCATGGTGTCCTTGCGCGAAAAATAGCCGGGCTGCAGCACGCGGATCAGCACATAGGCGGGCAGGCCGATCGCGAACCCGATCAGAGCCTGGGACACGGCAATGGTATCGGCAGGAGTGAACAGGCCGCGCTCGTAAAGCACGCGCACGATGGGCGTGGCGAGGCCGATCAGGGCCGTGGCTGCGGGCATGGAGAGCAGCATGGAGAGCAGCAGTGACTGGCTCTGGCTGGAGCGCGCCTCCCGGTCACGGCCGGCACCGATATGGCGGCTGAGTTCGGGCAGCAGCACGGTGCCGATGGCGATGCCAACGATACCCAACGGCAACTGGTAGAGCCGATCGGCCAATCCCAGAATGGCGATAGCGCCCGAGGCGCCCGACGCGATCGTGGTGCCGACGATGATGTTGATCTGGGTGATGCCGCCGGTCAAAATTGCCGGAATGGCCAAGATCCAGAAGCGACGCACTTCGGGATCGAAACGCGGCAGGCCGATACGCGGCACGAAGCCGGCGCGGCGGATGGCCCAATAGACCAGCATCAACTGCGCAATGCCGCCCAGCATGGTGGCGATGGCGACCCAGAAGGCGGTATCGGCGGGATTGTCCAGCGCAATGATGGCCAAGGGGACGAGCGCGGCGATGTTGACGATGTTCAGCAGGATTGGCGCGAAGGCGGCGGCGAAGAAGCGGCCCAGCGTGTTCAAAATGGCCCCATAGGCTGCCATCAGCGACATGCAGGCGAGGTACGGAAACATGATGCGGGTGAGGAACACGGTCAGTTCGAACTTGTCCGGATCGTCGACGAAGCCGGGCACGAAGAACACGGTGATCTGCGGCATGAAGATTTCGAACAGGATGGTGATGATCAGGATGGCGGTGACCAGCCAGCTCATGATCTTGGCGGCGAGCAATTTGGCCGACTCGGCGCCGTCGCGCTCCAGCGCGGTCGAGAACATCGGCACGAAGGCGGTGTTGAAGGCCCCTTCGGCAAACAGGCGCCGGAACAGGTTGGGAAAGCGGAAGGCGGCCGCGAAGGCGTCGGCGGCGGGGCTGGTGCCGAGCACGGCGGCCATCAGGGCGTCGCGGGCGAAGCCGAAAACGCGGCTGCCCAGGGTCAGAACGCCAACATTGATGAAGTTGCGGTAGAGGCTCATGGGAGCATCGCGCCACGCCCTCGTGGTTCGAGGCTCGCGAAGTGCTCGCACCTCACCATGAGGGCTACTTCAGAAGCGGCGTTTCCAGTAGTCCTCATGGTGAGGCGGGAGCGCAGCGACCCTCGAACCACGAGGGCGTGGCACAGAGTGGGCATATCACCCATTGACGACCTTCGCGCGCTCTTCGGCGGGCTTGGCGTGGAATACGGCCATCAGGGCGTCGTGGATTTTGCGCTGGCGGGGCTTGCTGGCGATTTTCTGGCCGGTCAGGTCGGTGACGTAGAAAACGTCGACGGCCTTTTCGCCATAGGTGCCGATATGGGCCGAGCCAATGGTGAGATTGAGATCGGAAATTTCGCGGGTCAGCGCGTGCAGGAGACCGGTGCGGTCAAGGCCCGAGACCTCGATGACGGTGAACTTTTCCGATAACGCATTGGAGACGCTAACCTGCGCCGGCAGCGCGAAGGGTTTTAGGCGGCGGTTGTGGCGCGAATCCTTGCCCAGATCGATCAGGATGGTGCGCTTGCCCTGCAGGAGCTGCTTGACCGTATCGATGATGCGGGTGGCGCGGACCTTTTCGTCCTCGTCCGACGCGAAGGCGCGGCGCAGGCGGAACGTGTCGATGGCGCGGCCGTCGCGGGTGGAGAAAATCTGCGCCCCAATGATAGATGCATCCTGCATGGTACAGGCACCGGCGATCAGCGACAGCAGGCGGGGGTGATCCGGCGTATAGAACGAAACCTCGGTAATGCCCTCGAAGGCCTTGATGCGGATCGAGCCGGCAAAGGGCTGGTCGGCCATATCGGCATGGCGGATCATGCGGGCATGTTCGACCTGCAATTCCGGCTCGGCACGCAGCCAGTAGTGATCGTAATGGCGCGCCGTATAGGTGGCGATATCGGCGGGTGACCATCCGTCGAGCGCCTGGGCCAGTTCGTGGCGGGCGGCGCCGATGCGGTCGGACTGGGTGACTTGGGAATGGCCGCCCGACAGCAGCGGCTCGGTGGCGTAGTAGAGCGCGCGCAGCAGGCTGCCCTTCCAGCCGCTCCAGACGCCCGGCCCAACGGCGCGGATATCGCAGGCCGTCAGGATCATCAGCAGGGCCAGGCGTTGCGGCGATTGCACCACATCGGCAAAGGCTTTGGCGGTTTCGGGGTCCTGGATATCGCGGGCTTGGGCGATTTCACTCATCAGCAGGTGATATTCGATCAGCCAGGAAACGGTATCGGTTTCGGCGGCGCTGAGGCCGAAGCGCGGGCACAGCTTCTTGGCGATGCGGGCGCCGGCAATGGAGTGATCTTCGGGGCGACCCTTGGCGATATCGTGCAGGAACAGTGCCACATAGAGCAGGCGCGTATCGTTGAGCTGGGGCAGCAATTCGTGGGTCAGGGGCAGTTCGTCGCGCAACCCGCCATTGGCGATCTGGGCCATGACGCCGACGGCGCGGATCAGATGCTCGTCCACTGTATAGTGGTGGTACATGTTGAACTGCATCAGGGCGACGATCTTGCCGAAATCGGGCACGAACTTGCCGAGTACGCCGCTTTCGTTCATCTGGCGCAGGATGCGCTCGACCGAGAGCGGGGCGGTCAGGATGGTCAGGAAATAGCTGTTGGCCTTGGGATCGTGGCGCAGATTGTTGTCGATCAGGGCCAGCGAGCGGGTGATTTCCTTGATCGCATCGGGATGGAACAGCAGTTCTTCGCGACCCGCCACCAGAAACATCTTGATCAGATTGATGGGGTCTTTTTCGAACACGTCCGGCCGGGCGATGTTGAGGCGGCCGGTATCCAGGACGAAATCGGTCTCGCCCTTAATCTTGGATTTACCCGAGCGGAACGGCGCGAAGACGCGGCCGATCAGGTCCATGTCCTTGGCGTGGTTGAATTCGAGGCTGGCGCAGAAAATGCGGGTCAGGTCGCCGACATCCTTGGCGACCAGGAAATAGCGCTTCATGAAGCGCTCGACGCCCAGCATGCCGACACGCTCGGCATAGCCCATGCGCTGGGCCAGGTCTGGCTGCACGTCGAAGGTCAGCTTGTCCTCGGCGCGGTTGGTGAGGAAATGCAGGTGGCAGCGCACCGCCCACAAAAAGTCCTCGGCGCGCGAGAACAGGCGATATTCGGCGGTGCTGAGCACGCCCTTGGCGATCAGCTCATGGCTGGTCTTGACCTGGTAGAAATATTTGCCGATCCAGAACAGGGTATTGAGATCGCGCAGCCCGCCCTTGCCGTCCTTGATATTGGGCTCGACCACATAGCGGGTATTGCCCATGATGCGGTGGCGTTCGTCGCGCTCGGCCATCTTGGCGGCAATGAATTCGGGCCCGGTGCGGGGCATGATTTCGGTTTCGAAGCGATGCACGAGCTGCTTGAACAGGCCCATTTCGCCGGTCAGGAAACGCGCTTCGAGCGTCGCGGTGCGCACGGTCATATCGGCGCGGGCCATGCGGATGCACTCGTCGACCGAACGCACGGCGTGGCCGACTTTCTGGCCCAAGTCCCACAGCATGTAGAGGATATATTCGGTGACCTGCTCGCCCCAGGGCGTCTGCTTGTAGGGCAGGATGAACAGCAGATCGATATCGGAGCCGGGGGCCAGGGTGCCACGGCCGTAACCGCCGACGGCGGCCAGCGCGATGGCTTCGGCGCCGGAGGGATTATCGACCGGATAGACGCGGCGGATGGCGAACTGATGCACCGCCGAGATGATTTCGTCTTGTGCCGAGGACAGGTTCTCGGCGCAGCGGGTGCCCTTGCTGGTAGCCAGCAATTCGGCTTCGGCACTCTTGCGGGCATCGGCCAGGGTCTGGCGGATATGGGCGAGCACCAGAGCGCGCGCGGCGGCGCTCTTGGGGGGCTCGGCGCCGATCAGGGCATCAAGCTCCTCCAGGATGGTGGACGCGGATTTCAGCGCGAACTGGGGTTTTCGCGGTTTGACGTCAGCTTCAGCGAGCGGCATCGCGGATTTTCTTCAACTCGTAGATCAGCTCGATGGCTTGCTTGGGGGTCATTTCGTCAGGTCGGACGGCGTCGAGCTTTTCGGCAACGGGGTCGGTCGCGGCTTTGACCGGGGGAGGCCGGTGCGCAAACAACGGCAAATCGTCTAGCACGGCAGCGTTGCTGCCGGAAGAGGCAGTGCCCGCCGAGCGCTGCTCCAGCACGGCAAGTACCTGGCGAGCACGGGCCAAAACGGGCTCCGGCAGGCCCGCGAGGCGGGCAACCTGAATGCCATAGCTACGATCGGCGGCACCGGCGCTCACTTCGTGCAGGAAGACGACATCGCCCTCCCATTCTCGCACCTTCATGGTGACGTTCGATACCCGGCTCAAGCTCTTTTGAAGCGAGGTCAATTCGTGGAAATGGGTCGCGAACAGGGCGCGACAGCCGGTGGTTTCGTGCAAGGCCTCGACGGCCGCCCAGGCGATGGAGAGGCCATCAAAGGTGGCCGTGCCGCGGCCGATTTCGTCGAGAATGACCAGGCTCCGCCGGGTGGCACGGTTGAGGATGGCAGCGGTTTCGACCATTTCCACCATAAAGGTGGAACGGCCATGGGCAATATCGTCGCTGGCCCCGACGCGGGAAAAAACGCGGTCGATGACGCCGATATGGGCTGAGGATGCGGGCACGAAACTGCCCATCTGCGCGAGGATCGCGATCAGCGCGTTCTGGCGCAGGAAGGTGGATTTACCACCCATATTCGGGCCGGTGACGAGCCAGAGGCGGCCACCGCCAATGGCGTCGGAGCCGCTGAGGTCCGCATCATTGGCCACGAAGCTGTGACCTTCGGCCGCGACCATGTCCTCGACGACCGGGTGGCGGCCGGCACGGATATCGAAGGCAAGGGAATTGTCGATTTCGGGGCGGGCATAATTTCGGGTAGCGGCGAGGTGGGCGAGGCCGGCCGTGACGTCGAGTTCGGCCAGGGCGTCAGCCAGTTCGCGCAGCGCATCGGTACGGGCCAGCACGGCGGCGCGCAGGCTAGCAAAAATCTTGAGTTCGAGATCGAGCGCGGCCTCATGGGCGCGGGCAATGTGGCCTTCCAGATCGGCGAGTTCCGCCGTGGTGAAGCGCATGGCGTTGGCCAGCGTCTGGCGATGGATGAACGTTTGGCGCAGCGGCTCTTCGAGCAGGCGCGATCCGTGGCCGGCGGGGACTTCGACGAAATAGCCCAGAACGCCGTTATGGCGGATCTTGAGCGAACGGACTTCGGTCTCGTCGATTAGCCTCGATTGCAGGGCAGCCACGACCTCGCGGGTTTCGCTGGCGAGGGCGCGTTCAGCATCGAGTTTGCCGTCATAGCCCTTGCGCACGAACCCGCCGTCGCGAGCGAGCAAGGGGGGCTCGTCGTCGATGGCGAGGGCCAATTCGGAGGCCAGATCGAGCGGGGCAGCGGCCAGACAATCGGCCAAGCGCTGCAGGATCGGCGAAAGCTCCCCAATGCGCTCGAAATGCGCACTCAATGCTAACGAGGCGCTAACGGAATTGCCGATTGCGGCAAGGTCGCGCGGGCCGCCACGATCGAGCGCCAGCCGGGTCAGCGCGCGGGCCAGATCGGGCACCATCTTGAGATCGGCACGCAATCGAGCGGCCAGCAATCCATTATCAACCAGCACGCCGACCGCATCGAGGCGGTGATTGATCTCCGCGGCATCGCAGAGCGGAGCGGCCAGCCGGGTCGCCAGCAGGCGTGAACCGGGCCCGGTGACAGTTAGGTCGATCGCATCGCGCAGCGAGCCCTTGGACTGGCCGCGCTGAGTGACAAGGATTTCGAGTGACGAGCGTGTCGCCTGATCGATCGCCATATGCGGGGCCGCATAAGCATCGGAAGGCGGCCGCAAAGCCACGGGAGCCAAGCCTTTTTGCGATTCGCGCACATAGGCGACCAGCGCGCCCAGAGCCGCGCGGGCGGCGCGGGTGAGCACGGTAGGATCATAGAGATCAGCGGGGAAGGTCGCCCGGAGCTGGGCTAAAGCTGCTTCACTATCAAAGACTTCGGCCGGCACCAGCGACAGCACGGCGGCAATGGAGGGGGGTAGCAGATGGCGCTCGCGCAGGGTGGTGCGCGTCGCCTCGGTCATCAGCAGTTCGGCCGGATCGATGCGGGCCAGCTCGTCCTGCAAGGCTTCGGCGCTCAGATCGAGGCAGGCGGTTTCGCCGGTCGAGACATCGGCCCAGGCGAGGGCGAAATCGGTATCGCCATGGCGCACCATGGCAAGAGCCGCCAGATAATTGGAGGACCGGGCCTGGAGGTGATCATCCTCGGTCAGCGTGCCGGGCGTGATCAGGCGGACGACGTCGCGCTTGACCACCGACTTGCCGCCGCGCTTCTTGGCTTCGGCGGGGTCCTCGACTTGCTCGCATAGCGCCACCCGATGACCGAGGCGGATCAGCTTGTTGAGATAATCATTGGCGGCATGAATGGGCACGCCGCACATGCGGATATCCTGGCCCAAGTGCTTGCCACGCTTGGTCAAAACGATGCCCAGGGCCGCGCTGGCGATCTCGGCGTCCTCGAAGAACAGCTCGTAGAAATCGCCCATGCGATAGAACAGCAGATAGCCCGGATTGACGGCCTTGATCTCGAAATACTGCGCCATCATCGGCGTCAGCACCAAGGGCTCGGCGGGGGGATCGAAAGGCGTCTGGTCCATCAAATTCTCGGCCACCGCGGGGAAGCCGAGAACTTAGGGGCTTGGGGCGCAGAATCCAACAGCGGTCAGGCGGTTTTTCCCGGTTTCATGGCACGGCCGCGGCGCACTGGCATGGTGGCGGCCTCCGGCTCGATGACCTTGCGGTAGAGATGCCAAGTGGCATGGCCGAAAATCGGGATGACGACGGCGAGGCCGACAAACAAAGGGATCGAGCCCAGCACCAGGCCGATCGCGACGATCAGGCCCCAGAGCGCCATCTGTAGCGGGTTCTTGATGACAGCGCGGAACGAGGTTTCGACCGCCGCGGCTGCCCCCACATCGCGGTCGAGCAGCAAGGGAAAAGCCACTACGGTCGTGCAGAGAGTGATCACCGCGAACGCCAGGCCGATGAGATTGCCGACGATGATAAGGGTCCAGCCCTGCGGCGTGGTCAGGATTTGCTGCACCAGCACATCGATAGTCATGGGTGGAGCCGAGCCGAACAGGCTTTCGTAAAGGCTTTGCGCCGCCGTCAGCCACAGAGTGAAGACGACGAAGAGCATCACGCCGACCGCAAAGATGGAGCCGATAGCCGGCGAGTGCAGCACGGCGAAGGCGTGTTGCCAGGAGGTATCGAGGCCCTGTTCGCGCCGCCGGCTGATTTCATAAAGGCCGAGCGCGGCGATAGGCCCGATCAGCGCGAAGCCGCCCAGCAACGGATAGAGCAGGGGCCAAGTGTAATAGCCCGAAGCCCATACCGTCAGCACGATAGCGACCGCGGGATAGATCAGGGCCAGCAGTACCATGTGGGACGGTTTTTCCCAGAAATCGGCCATGCCGAGGCGCAGACTGTCGATCAGGTCGGCAGTGTGAATTTTGCGAATGGTGGGGTGGGCCAGCCTTTCGGTGGTGCCGCCGATGACGTGAAAATTGGCCATTATGATTCTCCGCTACCAAAGGGTGCAGAGCCCATTCGCCGGACCGGGCATTGGAGTTACAGGGCGGTCGGGCGAACGCTGATCTGCATCTGAGACAAGCATAAAACAGATGCGGCGTTTTGTCGCCCCCGGTCGGGGAATTGTGAACCGGCCGCCTGCGGGGCGGCCGGTTCAGTTCGATCAGACGAAGCGGTTGATCAGGTTTTCGAGGTATTCCTGCTGGCCGGAGCGGGGCTGCGGGTTGATGTTTTGCGCATCGACACGGGCAGCGAGATCGGCGAGCGAGACCTTGCCCTCGAGGATCGCCTTGCCGTCGGGCGTGTTCCAGCCGGCATAGCGCGCATCCAAGGTTTTGTCGTAGGTGCCGTCGGTGATCAGGGCCGCCGCCGCCTTGAGCGAGCGGGCCAGCACGTCGAGGCCGCCGATGTGGCCATGCAGCAGGTCGGCCGGATCGATCGACTGGCGGCGCACCTTGGCATCAAAATTCCAGCCGCCGGAGTTGAGTCCGCCAGCCTTGAGGATCTGGTAGAAAGCCAGCGTCGTGTCCGGCACCGAATTGGGGAACTGGTCGGTATCCCAGCCGGACTGGATATCGTTGCGGTTGGCGTCGACCGAACCCAGGATGCCGAGCGAAGCGGCCAGAGCCAGTTCATGTTCAAAAGTGTGGTTGGCGAGGAAGGCGTGGCCGACCTCGATATTGCACTTCACGTCTTTTTCCAGGCCATACTTCCGAAGGAAGCCATAGACCGTGGCGACGTCGAAATCGTACTGATGCTTGGACGGTTCCTGCGGTTTTGGCTCGATCAGGATCTGGCCCTTGAAGCCGATCTTGTGGGCATGCTCGATGACGAGATGCAGGAAGCGGCCCATCTGGTCCTGTTCCTGGCCGATCTTGGTATTGAGCAGGGTTTCATAGCCCTCGCGGCCGCCCCAGAGCACGTAATTGGCGCCGCCCAGTTCGTGGGTCAGCTCCAGCACGTTCTTCACCTGGCCGGCGGCGTAGGCGAACACATCCGGATCGGGATTGGTCGCGGCGCCCGACATGTAGCGGCGATTGGAGAACAGGTTAGCGGTGCCCCAGAGCAGCTTGGTGCGGCTCGACTGCATCTTCTTGGCAAAAATATCGCCGATGACGCGGACATTGCGGTTGGATTCGGCCAGCGTCTCGCCTTCGGGGGCGATGTCGGCGTCGTGGAAGCAGAAGAACGGAATATCGAGCAGGTCGAACAGCTCGAAGGCCACGTCGGCCTTGATCTTGGCGCCCTCGAGGCCCTTGTCATACCAGGGACGATCGAAAGTGCGGCCGCCGAACGGGTCGCCGCCTTCCCAGGCGAAGGTGTGCCAGTAGGCGATGGCCGGGCGGATATGCTCTTCCATCGTCTTGCCGAGGACGACTTCGTCCTTGTTGTAGTGCCGGAAGGCCAGCGGATTGGAGGAGCTCGGCCCCTCGAACTTGACGGGCGAAATACCCTTGAAGAAATCGGTCACGTGCGGGCCTCCTCGATGGCGGGATAGAGCGCGCGATAGCGCGCATATTGGTCGGAATAGGCGGCAGTCAGGGCGCGGTCGGGTGTGATCAGCCGCTCGATGCCCGGCATGGTCATGATCTCGGCAGGGTCTGCGCCCTCGGCGGCACAGAGGCCGAGGCGGGCGACGCCGAGCGCGCC
>NZ_JAQGJM010000021.1 GCF_028290625.1 Devosia sp. | reverse complement strand
TCCGGAAAAATTGAAGTCTCTCGCTTACCTCGACAACGACCTCGAGATCAGCCCGGCAAGCGCCGGCAAGGCTGCTCGTTTCATGATGCAGTGTTCGCCGCTGGGAAAGCTCCTGCAGCTCGCCGCCATCACCAGGAATGACGTTGTCCTCGAAGTTGGCGCCGGCACCGGCTACACTTCCGCAGTGCTTTCGCTGCTGGCAGGCTCCGTCACGGCGCTGGAATCGGAAGATGGATTGGCCGCGCAGGCGAAGGCCACGCTTTCCGAACTGGCCTATTCCAATGTTTCGGTGGTGACCGGCGCTCTCGAAAAGGGAAGTCCTGTCGGCGCGCCCTACGATCTGATCTTCGTCAACGGCGCCGTTGAGGAAGTACCCGAGGCACTTCTCGCCCAGCTGCGGGACAATGGTCGCCTCGTTGTTGTCAGGGGCTATGGCAATGCTGCCCGTGCCACCGTGTTCGTTCGCGAGCGCGGCGCTTTCTCGGAAAACGTCTTCTTCAACGCCTCGGTCAAGCCGTTGCCGGGCTTTGCCAAGGTGAAGGAATTCGTTTTCTAAGGAAGCGAACTCGGTTTCGACTGTGTTTGGTCGGCGGGCGCTTCGAGCGCCCGTTTCCCGTCGAAGATCAAGGCATTTCAAACAGCGGGATGTTGCCTCTGGACACCGCCAACAAAGCTGTGCACCAGCGCAGTTAGTTGATTCGCGGTGATTTTTTTCTCCATGAGAGTATCCTAAGGTGGCGGTGATTCGGATGCCGCGTCTTGGAATTCCGGTCGTCGTTCAGGATAACGGGGATAAAAATGGCTCAGCCAAATGTAGCGCGTGAACCGTCCATGGAAGAAATTCTTGCCTCGATCCGTAAGATCATCGAGAGCAATGAACCCGGCGCCGGCAAATCCATTTCGGCCTCGCTCCCTCCCGTTTACGAGTTGTCCGATGAGGAAATCGAGGACATCCGCCTGACGATCGACGACGATCTCGCCGCTGCCGAACTCAACGATATTCCCCCATCACCTGCAGCTGTGCCCGATGCACGTTTCGTCGCTGCCAATTCCGCAGGCCAGCAGCGCGATGCTGCGCCCGAACCCCGGACCTTGTCGCTTGCCGATGTTGCAGCGCGTGTTCGCGCTGCTTCCGAGCGGAATTCGGCGCAATTGAATCCCGCCAGAGAGGCGCCGCCGCAGCGCGAATTGCCACCGGCAATGGCCGCCCGCCTTGCGGAAGTCAGATTTACCCACGAGGAGCCTGAGCGGCCTGAGCCCGTGGCCGAAGCGCCTACCGCCCAGCCGATGACGGCTCCGGAAGTTGTTGCTGTCGAAGCTCACGCGGAAACCGATGTGCCGGAAGTCCACGCCCAGGACGTCCATATCGAGGTGCCTCAGGTCGTTGTCCAGATCCGGCCCGTTGAACAAACGCCGCAGTCGGTGCCACGGCAGCAGGCGCCTACCAATCCGTTTGCCGGCTTCAGCGATCCGTCTCCCGCGCCCGCCTATGTGCGGGCCGCGCCGACGCCGAGTTTTGCCGAAGCCCCACAACCCCAGCCTTTGCCGATCCCGCCGGAACAGGAAACTCGCTTCCTTCCGCAGGTGCAGGAAGAAGTTCAGAAAATGCTGGTCTCGGAAGCAACCGGCGAGCAGGTCGCCCGCTCCTTCGATGAGCTGGCGGCAGCGCTTGGTCAGGAGCGCCGTTCGCTCGATGAAGTCGCCCAGGACATGTTGCGGCCGATGCTGCAGGAATGGCTTGACGACAATCTTCCGACCCTCGTGGAGCGCCTTGTGCGCGAGGAGATCGAACGGGTGGCACGGGGTCCGCGTCGCTGATCTCCTGAGGCATGGCTAAGCGCCGCTCCGGTCTCCGGGGCGGCTTTTTTATTGACTTGCCGGCAGCCATCCTATTTACCAACCGGAACCTGAAAACACACCAGATCCGGTCCCCAAATGCTCGAAAAGACCTATGATTCCGCCGCTGTCGAACCGAAGATCGCCCGCAAGTGGGACGAGGCGGACGCTTTTCGCGCCGGCGCCAATGCCAAGCCGGATGCCGAAACATTCACCATCGTCATCCCGCCGCCGAACGTTACCGGCTCGCTGCATATGGGCCATGCGCTCAACAACACGCTGCAGGACATCCTGGTGCGCTTCGAGCGCATGCGCGGCAAGGACGTGCTCTGGCAGCCCGGCATGGACCATGCCGGCATCGCCACGCAGATGGTCGTCGAGCGTAAGCTGATGGAACAGCAGCTTCCGGGTCGTCGCGAGATGGGCCGTGAAGCCTTCATCGACAAGATCTGGGAGTGGAAGGAAGAATCCGGTGGCCTGATCTTCAATCAACTGAAGCGCCTTGGCGCCTCCTGCGACTGGTCGCGCGAGCGCTTCACGATGGACGAAGGCCTGTCGGCTGCCGTCCTTGAAGTTTTCGTCACGCTCTACAAGGAAGGCCTGATCTACAAGGACAAGCGCCTGGTCAACTGGGACCCTAAGCTCCTGACGGCGATTTCCGACATGGAAGTCGAGCAGATCGAGGTCAAGGGCAATCTCTGGCACCTTCGCTACCCGCTCGAAGAGGGCGTTACCTATCAGCATCCTGTTGCCTTCGACGAGGAAGGCAAAGCCACCGAGTTCGAGACGCGCGACTATCTCGTCGTCGCCACCACACGCCCTGAAACCCTGCTGGGTGATACCGGCGTTGCGGTGAACCCCGAGGACGAACGCTACAAGTCCATCGTCGGCAAGCATGTCATCCTGCCGATCGTCGGTCGCCGGATCCCGATCGTTGCCGACGATTATGCCGATCCGACTGCCGGCACCGGCGCCGTCAAGATGACCCCCGCGCATGATTTCAACGACTTCGAAGTCGGCAAGCGCACCGGCCTGCGTCGCATCAACATTCTCAATATCGATGCGACGATCACCATCAAGGACAATGAGGATTTCCTCGAAGGCCTCGATGATCCGGAAGCTCTGCACGGCGCCTGGGACGAGCTGGAGGGCAAGGATCGTTTTGAAGCCCGCAAGATCGTTGTCCGCATCATGGAAGAGGCCGGTCTCCTCGATGCGATCGAGCCACATAAGCACATGGTGCCCCATGGCGACCGCGGCGGCGTGCCGATCGAGCCGCGGCTGACGGAGCAATGGTGGGTCGACAACAAGACGCTCGCCCAGCCGGCGATTGCCTCGGTTCGCGAAGGACGGACGAAGTTCGTCCCGAAGAGCTGGGAAAACACCTATTTCCAGTGGATGGAGAACATCCAGCCGTGGTGCATCTCGCGCCAGCTCTGGTGGGGCCATCAGATTCCTGCCTGGTATGGACCGGACGGCCAGGTCTTCGTCGAGAAGACGGAAGAAGAAGCCCTGCAGGCGGCAATCCAGCACTATCTCTCGCACGAAGGCCCGATGAAGGCTCTCGTCGAAGACCTGCTCGAAAACTTCAAGCCGGGCGAAATCCTGACGCGCGACGAAGACGTGCTCGAAACCTGGTTCTCATCCGCTCTCTGGCCGTTTTCGACGCTCGGCTGGCCGGATCAGACGCCCGAGCTTGAGCGCTACTATCCGACCAACGTTCTTGTCACCGGTTTCGACATCATCCCATTCTGGGTCGTCCGGATGATGCAGATGGGCATGCACTTCATGAAGGACGCGGACGGCAATCCCGTCGAGCCGTTCCACACCGTCTATATTCACGCGCTTGTTCGCGACAAGAACGGCCAGAAGATGTCGAAGTCCAAGGGCAACGTCATCGATCCGCTGGAGCTGATCGACCAGTACGGCGCCGATGCCACCCGCTTCACGCTGGCCGCCATGGCTGCGCAAGGCCGCGACATCAAGCTGGCCACCAGCCGCGTCGAGGGCTATCGCAACTTCGTCACCAAGCTGTGGAACGCCGCGCGGTTCCTCGAAATGAACGAGTGCTTCCGCGTCGAGGGCTTTGATCCCAAGGCGACCACACTGCCGCTCAACCGCTGGATCATCGGCGCCACCGCGCGTGGCGCTGCCGCCGTCACCAAGGGCATCGAAGACTTCAAGTTCAACGAAGCCGCAAACGCCGCCTATGACTTCGTCTGGGGCACCTTCTGCGACTGGTATGTCGAGTTCGCCAAGCCCGTCTTCATGGGCGAAAACGAAGCCGCCAAGGCCGAAACCCGCGCCACTGCTGCCTGGGCACTCGACCAGATCCTGGCGATCCTGCACCCCTTCATGCCCTTCGTTACCGAAGAGCTGTGGGCCGAAACCGGCAAGACCGGCCCGGCGCGCGAGAACCTGCTGATTCTGGGTCAATGGCCAGATCTGGCCGGTTTGGAAGATGCCAAAGCCGATGCCGAATTGTCATGGCTGATCGACGTCATTTCCAACGCCCGCTCCGTGCGCAGCGAAATGAACGTGCCGGCCAGCGCCAAGCTGTCGCTGGTGGTGGTTGGCGCGTCCGAGACGACGCTCGCTCGCCTCGTCGCCGGCACCTCGCTGATCACCCGCTTGGCGCGGCTGGAGGATATCACCCCGCAGGCAACGGCCCCGGCCAATTCGGCCCAGTTCGTCGTCGGCGAAGCCACCTGGGCACTGCCGCTGGCCGACTTCATCGATCTCGCCGTGGAAAAGGCCCGCCTCTCCAAGGAGGTCGACAAGTTGAACGCTGAAATCTCCCAGATCGACAAGAAGCTCGGTAACGAGCAGTTCGTCGCCAAGGCGCCCGAAGAAGTGATCGAGGAGCAGAAAGCCCGTCGTCAAGCTGCCGTAGAACGACGCGATCATATCCTTGAAGCCCTCAAGCGCTTGAGCTAGCCCCAAAATGGACGACATCCCCCGCCAGCCACCGGCCGATCCGACCGTTGAAGGCACCATCGGCGCCACCATCCTGCTGGTCTTTGACGGCAAGGGCGGTGTCGTGCGTCAGGTCCCATCGGCGGAAAAGCCGGTGGTGCCGGCACGCGGGTTCATTGTCGTCAGCGGTAAGTCCAAGGAGCCTGCCTTCAAGGTCTGGCTCAAGGGCGAGCTCGGACCGTTCAACGCCGATCTGCTGACCGTGCCCAGCACCCGCTCGCGCTGCATCGTGCTCGATGACCGCGCTATGGTGGTGATGCGCGTCGCCCGCCCCGGTGCCGAACCCGACGATATCGGCCGCCAATTGATGACGCTGTGGATCGAAAAGGGCAGGGTGATTATCTCATCCGAGCTGAATGTGCCCGATTTCCTCGGCATCACGCAGTGGGAACAGTCGCATCACGCTCCGGTCTCTCCCGCCGACCTCGTCGCTCGCCTCGGGCTGCGCGCAGCCGACCGGCTGGAGCCGCTGGTGGAAATGCTCGGCGACCGGCTCGACGACATCGAGGAATCGCTGATCGTCCAGCACACCTCCAAGGCGCAGAACCAACTCTCGCACCTGCGACGCACCCTGATCAGCTTTCGTCGCCTGGTCTGGCCACAGCGCGACATGCTCAATACGCTCGAAATCGAGGATTTGAGCTTCTTCACCACCCGTGATCGCTTGCGGCTGCGCGAGGCCTCGGCCCGGGCGGCGCGGATCGGGGATGAGCTTCAGGCAATGTCCGAACGCGCCGTGCTGGTGCACGAACAGATTATTGACGCCCGTGCCGAGCAGATGAACAAGACCATGCTGATCCTGGCCGCCGTCACCGTGGTGTTCATGCCGCTGACACTGCTCACTGGCGTACTCGGGATGAACGTGGCCGGCATTCCGTTTTCCGACAACAACCATTCGTTCTGGAGTGTCTGCGTCGGCCTACTACTGATCGCGCTCGGCATCGTCTGGTGGATGCGCGGGAAGCGCTGGCTGTAGGGCCACCACTGCCATAGGCTTACCGGTACGATCAACACGCACTAGGTCATTCCCGCGCAGGCGGGAACCTCTGTTAGCCATCGTTGGCCCGGTAACGGAGGTTCCCGCCTGCGCGGGAATGACCCTGTGGGGGTGGGTTGGTCCGCGAGCGGCCTCATCTTCTGTGACGATTTCGCAACAGCCCCTGCGATTCCATTTCCGCACCCTTGTCGTCAATCATTTGGCGATGTTTCCCGCCACAATCTAACCCTAAACCAGAATGACAACGCGATTGGCGGGTGGCATCTGGGGAATGGTTCGACAGCGGGCCATCCTCACTGCAATTCACGCCCATCCAGTAAAAATGGCCGCTTCATTCAATTGCTATTCGCAATTGAATGACAAGGGGTTGAATGGGAGTGCTGATAAACGGAATGAGCCTCTATTGAGCCCTTGGCAAACGAGCTTGGCGGTTTCTTCCGGACGCGATCGCGAGCCGGTGAACTGGTCGGCTCAAATGCGGTCACAAACGCGGTTTACTAATGTCTTAACGCGAACCCGTTCTGCCATTCCGGCCGAGGGTTCGGCAAAAATGACGAGCGATATACGCGCCCAGCGGGGCGCGATGCGCAGCAGACTTCAGCCGCGCAGGCTCGATGGAAAGTTCGCCGGCTTTTGGGCCGGCAAAAGGAGTATGATGCGGGTCATTAGGGACCAATCCCTGATTTCCGCTACGGCGGCGCTGATCATGATGACCATGTCGGTCACAATGGCGCCTGCTTATGCGCAGACAGCGGCCGACGCCGCCCTTGGCATGGCCAATATGCTCGACGGGGCAGGCGGCGGCGTATCGCGCGACGACTTGCTCGGCGCGCTGGAAGATGCCGCCGATGCCGGCCAGCCCATGGCCATGTGGCAGCTCGGCACCATGTATGAAAACGGCGAGGGCGTGGAGAAAGACCAGGCCAAGGCCTTCGGCTATTTCTCCCAGATCGCCAATCAGCATGCCGACGCGGCGCCCAAGGGCATCGAGGCCGACATCGTTGCCCAGTCCTTCGTCAAGGTCGGCGAATATTACCGCGATGGCCTGCCGGACGCCGGTATCCAGGCCGACGCCAACCGCTCGCATGCCCTGCTGCTGCACGCTGCGTCCTACTTCGGCGACGCCGATGCGCAATACCGCGTCGGCGAGCTGTACCTCGAAGAAGGTGGCCTCGGCATCAATCCGCTGCAGAGTGCCCGCTGGTTCTCGCTGGCCGCCCGCAAGGGCCACGCCCTGGCGCAAGCCAAGCTCGGCGACCTGCTGTTCAACGGTATCCAGGGCTTGGAGCCGCAGCCAGTCGAAGGCCTGATGTGGCTGACGCTAGCCCACAAGCGCGTCGCCGGCACCGCCGATGCCGACTGGGTCGATGAACTGCTCAACCGGGCAATGTCGGTCGCGACAGCCGATCAGCGCAGCGATGCCGTAAAGATGGCCGATACGCTCGGGACGCAGTTCGGCGGGCTTTAAGGCTAGCCGTTCAGTTCATCCATCGGGCGCAATCTCACGCACCCACCGTCCTTCCCGCGGACTTGATCCGCGGGCCTCTCACCACCGGTGCTAGACTGACAGTGGCCCGCGGATCAAGTCCGCGGGAAGAGCGGAGTTTTTGGCGACGGGAGCGCTTCCCTAGAGGTCCAGGTTGAGTGGATTATCCCTCAAAAACTAAACTGCCCCTCGACCGGCACGTGGTCGCTCGGCTTGTCCCAGCCGCGCACGTCCTTGTGGACGGTCACGCCATCTAGCCGATCGGCGGCTTGCGGCGACAACATCAGGTGGTCGATGCGGATGCCGGCGTTGCGACGCCATGCGCCGGCCTGGAAGTCCCAGAACGTGTAGACCGGGCCGGCTGTCGTCGCGCGCAACGCATCGGTTAGCCCCAGATTGCTCAGCGTCCGGAATCGCTCCAGGCTCTCCGGCCGATACAACGCATCGCCCCACCATGCGTCCGGATCATGCGCATCGATCGGCGCCGGGATCAGGTTGAAATCGCCGAGCAGGATGAACGGCTCCTCCAGCGCCAGCCGTTGTTCGGTGAACGCCGTCAGCCGCTCCATCCAGCGCAGTTTGTAGGGGAATTTCTCGGTATCGACCGGATTGCCGTTGGGCAGGTAGATATTGCACACGCGGATGGCGCCGGTTTCGACCGAGAACACGCCCTCGATCAACCGCGACTGCTCGTCCGCGTCATCGCCGGGCAGGCCCCGTGTCACCTCGTCGAACTTCACCAGCGACAGGATGGCGACGCCGTTCCAGCTCTTCTGGCCGTGGGTTTCGACGTTATAGCCCAGCGCCTCGATCTCGAGGCGCGGAAAGCCCTCGTCGACGGTCTTGATTTCCTGCAGGCACACGATGTCCGGCTTTTCCTCGGCCAGCCATTTCACCAGCAGTTCCAGCCGTGCCTTGATGCCGTTGATATTCCAGGTCGCAATCCGCATCTCAGCCTCCCTGACCGCCCCAAGTTACAAGCCGCATCCCTCAAGGGCAATCTCTATAGCCCGGCATACACAGCGTCGCGAATCTGATCCTTGAATGGCCCGTCGCAGCCCTCGAGCCCCGTATTGCTCATCGAAACGACAGTTAGCCCGTTCGCCCTGTCTACGAACCAGTTATGCCCATAAACGCCACCCCAGCGATTGGTCCCGGCCGCCGCAGGGGATTGGGCCACCTTGGGGTCATCCAGCCAGGCACCAATATAGCTGAAGCCCCAGCCCGGCGCCTGCGCATAGGGCAGTTGGGGCGTTTGGTTGGCCAAACCGACAGCCGCAGTCTCATGCCCCAGCACGTCGCCGCCGCCGATCCGCAGCGCTTCAAGCAAAGCCATCGTGTCCGGCCCGGTTCCTGCCATGCCACCACCAGCCGACTGGAAAGCGCTTACATCGAAAATACGCGAGGGCTCATAGGTGAGCGTGCCGAATGGACTTGACACGATATGGGGGTCGCTCATCAGCACGGCGCCATCTACCCCATCCCCATATGCAGCGGTCAGTCGAGCGGGGTCGGTCACCGAAAACCGACTGTCGACCATGCCGAGAGGATCGGCCACATATTGACGTACCGCATCCTCCAGCGTGCCATCCACAAGTTTGCCCACGATCACGCCGATCACGTCGGTTGATACGCCATAAGCCCAGGCACTACCGGGCACGAATTGCAGCGGTAGGGCTGCAATTCGCGCCAGCATGTCGTCGTTACTCAAATGCCATTTGTTGAAGCCAGCTACCGTTTCTGCGTCTGTCAGGATCGGGCCGCTCCTCAATCCAGAAGTATGCGTCAGCAGATGATGGATCGTGATATCGGGCACGCGACCATCGGCCAGCCTCGGTTTGAAGGCGGGCAGGTGCTTGGTCACCAAGTCATCGAGCCGCAGCCTGCCCGCATCCACCATGGCCAGCACCGTCGTCGCCACGATCGGCTTGGTCAGCGACGACAGGCGGAAGATAGCATCCATCGTCATCGGACGACCGGCCTCGCGATCGGCCAGCCCGTGCGCCTTTTCATAGAGCGCCCGCCCATTCCGGCGCACCATGAGCACCGAGCCGACGATTCGCTTTTCAGCGATGGCGCGGTCGATGGTCTGGTCCAGGCGATCGGCGATATTGGTCATGAAAAGTCCTCCGCAATGGGAGGACTTTATGCAGCGTCGCGAAAGGTGGGAAGCGCCTTAAACGGCAAAACTCGTGCCGCATCCACAAGATGCGACCGCATTCGGATTCTTGATCTGAAATGACTGGCCGATCAGGTCGTCGGAGAAATCGATCTCCGAGCCGCCCATGAATTCCAGGCTCATCGCGTCGATCAGCACCGTCGCGCCGTTCTTGGCCAGCACGATATCGTCATTGGCCGGCGTTTCCTGCACCAGATTGTATTCGTACTGGAACCCCGAGCAGCCGCCACCGGCAACGGAGATGCGCAGCACCGTGCCTTCGGGCTCTTTGGCGAGAATGCGGGCCACGCGCTTGGCGGCGCGATCGGTCAATACGACAGTGGCTTCGGCAAGTGCAGCTTCGGTCATCTGGATGTCCACGCCGTTTGGTAGTGACAGAACGGTCAGGCTAAAATAGTAACTCTTGCGCGGAATGGAAAGGGCCTTCATCGCATATGGACGATAGAGCTTCTTACGCGAGCAATCCCGAACAATCCCGTGGCCGTCTTTATGGCACTGGACCGAGCCCGACCCGCTCTGAATTCCAGCGCGACCGCGACCGCATCATCCATTCCACGGCCTTCCGCCGCTTGCAGCACAAGACCCAGGTCTTCCTGCAGCATGAGGGCCGCCACTATCGCAATCGGCTGACCCACACACTCGAAGTCAGTCAGATGGCCCGCTCCATCGCCCGCGCTTTGCATCTGGACGAAGATCTCGCCGAAGCCGTCGCGCTGTCGCACGATCTCGGCCACACCCCGTTCGGCCACGCCGGCGAGCGTGTGCTGCACGACAAGATGGCGGCGTTCGGGGGCTTCGATCACAATATCCAGGCCATCCGCGTCGTTACACGGCTGGAGAATCGCTACGCTGAGCATGACGGGCTGAACCTGACCTGGGAAACGCTGGAAGGCATTCTGAAGCACAACGGCCCCTTGCTGACGCCGGAGGGAAAGCCCTTCGGCAAATACGCAGATGAGGGACTCCCGACCGGCCTCGACGATATCCCGGCTAGCGTCGACCTGCTGCTATCCACCTATGCCTCGCTCGAGGCCCAGACCGCCGCTATTGCCGATGACATTGCCTATAACGCCCACGATATCGACGATGCCCTGCGCGCCGGCCTTATCGTCCTCGATGATCTGGCTGATGTGCCATGGGCGGGTCCTATCGTGCGCGAGGTCATCGCGCTCTATCCCGATGTCGCCCCCAAGCGGCAGGCGCACGAAATCCAGCGCCGACTGATCACCCGTTCCATCGAGGACGTTATCACCACCACCAGCGCCAATATTGCTGCCAGCGCGGTGAATATGCCCGACGATGTCCGTTATGCCGGCCGGACGCTCGTGTCATTCTCCCCCGAAACCGCGACCGCCGAACGCGGTCTCAAGCAGTTCCTGTTCGATCGGGTCTATCGCCACGAGTCGGTGATGGTCCCGGTGCGCGAAGGCGAAGCCGTGGTCGGCGCGCTGTTCGACCGCTACATTGCCTCCCGCGACCTGCCGGGCCGCTGGGGCATCGCCGCGAGGATCGAATCGTCACCCGATGCATTGGCCCGTATCGCCGCCGACTTCATCGCCGGCATGACCGACCCATACGCCATCGACGAATATGCCCGCCTGTTTGACGCTAGACCGGAATTCCGTTAACCCGGCCAGACTTACACAGTCAGGTTTATCATGGACGTTTTCGCCCTTTTTGCATCGCGCGTCGCCAGCGCGCTCAAGGTTCTCTATCCCGAAGTTGGCGCCGACCTGTTGGCCCGCATCGTGGTCGAGCCGCCGCGCGATGCCGCCCATGGCGATCTGAGCACCAATGCCGCCATGGTCGTCGCCAAGCCGCTGGGCAAGAACCCGCGCGAAGTCGCCACGGCGCTGGTCGAGCATTTCAAGCACGACGCCGATGTGACCTTGGTTGAAGTCGCCGGTCCCGGCTTCATCAATTTCCGCCTTGCCGACGCCATCTGGCACCAGGTGCTGCGCTCGATTGCGGCGCAAGGCGCCGACTACGGCCGCTCCAATCTGGGTGGCGGCGAAGCCGTCAATATCGAATATGTCTCGGCCAATCCGACAGGGCCTATGCATGTCGGCCACACCCGCGGCGCCGTGTTCGGCGATACGCTGGCCTCGCTCATGGCCTATTCCGGCTATGAGGTGACGCGCGAATATTACATCAACGACGCCGGCAGCCAGATCGATACGCTGGCGCGGTCCACCATGCTGCGTTACCGCGAAGCATTGGGCGAAACCATTGAGATTCCGTCCGGCTTCTATCCAGGCGATTATCTGGTGCCGGTCGGGCAGGCGCTGAAGGCTGAGTACGGCGACAAGCTGCTCGCCATGCCTGAGCCCGAAGCTACCGCCATCGTCAAGGATCGCGTCCTCGCCGCCATGCTGGAACTGATCAAGTCCGATCTTGCTCTGCTCAATATCCATCACGACGTGTTCTTCTCGGAACGCCAGCTACACGGGCAGGGGGGGGATATCGACCTCACGCTCGAATGGCTGCGCTCCAAGGACATGGTCTATCAGGGCCATCTGGAGCGCCCCAAGGGCGGCGATACCGATGGCGATTATGAGGACCGCGAGCAGACCCTGTTCCGCGCCACCAATTTCGGTGACGACGTCGACCGGGCGTTGATCAAGTCGGACGGCTCATACACCTACTTTGCGGCCGATATCGCCTATCACCGCAACAAGTTCCTGCGCGGCTTCAAGCACATGATCAACGTGCTAGGCGCCGATCACTCGGGTTACGTCAAGCGGCTGCAGGCGGCGGTCAAGGCCGTTTCGCTGAATGCTGCCGATATGGACGTGCGCATTTGCCAGCTCGTGCGGCTGATGAAGAACGGCGAGCCGTTCAAGATGAGCAAGCGTTCCGGCGACCTCGTCACCCTGGCCGACGTGGTCGAGGAGGTCGGCGCCGACGCGACTCGCTTCATGCTGATGTTCCGGCGCAATGATGCTTCGATGGACTTCGACTTTGCTTTGGTGAAGGAGCAGACCCGCGACAATCCGGTGTTCTACGTCCAGTACGCCCATGCGCGGACCTTCTCGATCTTCCGCAACGCGGGTAAAGAGCTGCCAGCGCTGGATTTTTCGGCGGAGGCGCTCAAGGTCGCCGAGATCGAACGCATCGTTACAAGCGCCGAACTCGACCTGATCCGGGTGCTGGCCGCATGGCCCAGAACTGTCACTGCAGCCGCTATTGCGCATGAGCCCCATCGTATTGCATTCTATGTACATGACTTGGCAGCCGCGTTTCACGGATTCTGGGCCAAGGGCAAGGACGACGTGCAGTTACGCTTTGTTAACGTTGAAGATCCAAAGCTGACTTTGGCAAGACTCGCCCTGGTCAATGCCGTCCGTCAGGTCATCGTCAATGGTCTGACAATATTAGGCGTCTCTGCGCCCGATGAGCTTTCATAATTCGGGCGCAATAGTGTGATGATTGGCGAAAAATGCCCGGAATGGGCGCCGTTTCAGCAACTTTAGAGGGTGCTGCTAACATGACGACAGGCAAACCGCAGCAGATGTCCAACGAATCGAATTCTTCGGACGATCTGATCGCCGAGCTGTCCAAGCTGATGGCTCAGGATGCTCACGGGAACCGCCAGGACGTTAAGCCGCCGCAGAATGCTACGCCCGCTCCGGATTTCTCCGCGCGTCCGACTCCGGCTGCCACCCCTTCGCCCGAAGGCCAGGTGACCCCATTCGCCGTGCGCATCCCCGGTGCCGCGCCGGCGCCCGCAGCTGAGCCCGCCCCCGCAGCGCTGGCCCCGCGTTTCGATTTCAGCCGCGCGGCCGAGCCTGTCGCCACCATTCCGCGTCAGGAACCATCCTTCGCGCCCGCTCCGGTCGCGGCAGCCTCGTCACAGCCGGCGCCCACCTCGGATGAGCCCCGCAAGGACGAACCCGAGCCGTTCCATTTCGATTTCAATCTCGGGCAGCAATCCGCGTCGCAGCTGCAGCCCGTAGCGGCACCGGCCGCTGCGGCTCTGGCCGCCGATGACCACGATGCCATTGCCGATCTGATCGCCGCCGAGCTGATGAATGACATGACTGCGGCGGCAACACCTGCCGCCGCCGAGCCTGCTCCGGTTCAAACTGCGCCCGCCGAGCCGATGGCCGCAGCGCCTGAGCCCGTGAAGGTCAGTGAGCCCGTAAAAGCCAGTGAGTCGGCCAAGGTCGCGTCATGGGCCCCCACGACGGTAACGACCAATCTGTCGGATCGCCCGGCCCAGGCCCGTCCCACGCTGCGCCCTGTCAATCTGACGCCGGTGCACAAGGAAAATGTCGCCAGCGATACCTTCCGCATTCCGCCAGTTTTCGGACTCGGCACGACGCCGTCCCCGGCCAATGTCGCGCCTGCGGCCGTGACGCCGGCTACTGCGCCCGTTGCGCCTGCTCCCGAACAGGTCGCTGCCCCCAAGCCGCGCCCCGAACATGGCTATCTTTCGCCGGTCCCGGTCGAGCCAGCCATGGCGCCGCCCGCTAATGATCTGGAATCCGGCCGCGATCCGATCGACGAAATCGAAAGCCTGATTGGCCGCGCCGTTCGCGTCGAACTCGACAGCGTTCGCGACCAGCAGCAGGCGCGTGCGACCGTCGCTCCCGCCTTGCGCAGCCTGGCGACGCCCACCATGCCGCAGCAAGCGGCCCCACAGGCGCTATCGAGCGCCGACGAAACCATTATGGCCGCTGCCGCCGCCACGGGCGCGGAAATCGGCTGGGTCAACCACGAGGACGATCGTTCCGCCGTTAGCATGGAGGAGCCGAATCGCCGCCGGGATCGCGCGCCGCGCCGCTCCGGCATGCTCCGGGCCTTTGTCGGGCCGCTGGTCGCCGTAGCATTGCTGCTGGCCGCCGGCTTCGGCCTTTATTCCGTGCTCGGCCTTGGCGGCACCAATGGCCCCGCGCCGGTCTTGGTCGCCGATACCGCCCCGATCAAGCAGGTCCCCGAAGCCAAGGGTCCCGTCGAGCAGTTGCAGCAGTCCATCGTGTTCAACGAAATGGACGGCGTCGTCCCCGGCGCCGAGGAACAATTGGTGTCGCGCGACCAAGCCGACGTCAATGAAGTCACCGCCATTCCGCCGACCGCCGCCGTCACCGACGAGGGCCTGGCTAACCGCAAGGTCCGTACCGTGACCGTGCGCCCTGACGGCTCCATCGTCAGCGGCGAAGACAGCGTCGCGGGCGCCGCGATCCTGCCCGTCGATCGCCCCAACGTCCCCGCCGTCCCGGGCGCCGAAACCGCCAGCCCGTCGCTGCTGGCAAGCGCCAACGCCACCGAGCCGACACCCGCTCCGGTGGCCGCCCCTACGCCCGCACCTGTTGCCGCCGCTCCGGTGACGCCACTCGTGCCCGGCACCGAAATTGCCGTGGTTGATCCCACGGGCGCGCCGGTCACCGGCAAGACCGCGCCGGTTCCCTATGTCCGCCCCGCCTCGGTCGGTGACGCTCCGGCAACGGGTCCGGTGAATGCCACCGTAGACGCACCGCAGGCCAGCCTGCCGACGCCGGCTCCTGCGCAAAATCTGGCGGCCCCGGTAGCCAGCGCGAATACCCAGCAGCCGGCACAGCCAGTCGTTGCTACCCAGCCCACCAGCAATGCCGCCGCCTATGCGCAGCTCTCCTCGCAGCGCTCGCCCGAGGTGGCCCAGCAGGTGGCCAACGACCTGTCGGCCCGTTACGCTCCGCTGCTCAACGGCGCAAAGCTCGAAATCACCCGCGCCGATCTGGGCGAACGCGGCACCTATTATCGCGTTCGCGTGCCTGCCGCCTCGCAGGCGAGCGCCGCGCAGTTCTGCGCCAGCGTTGTTGCCAGTGGCGGCGATTGCGTCGCCATGTAATTTGCCTTGGGGCAGGGGCGTTTGCCCTCCCCATCGCGCTTGACGCCCCCGGTCCCAGCGGCCAAGCTTCGCACGGTAATTAACCTGCGGCCCCTTTCCCCATGACGAGTGCTCCGACCGATTGGTTCGATGCTCCCGCGCCTCCGGCCGCGGACGACGTCATGTATGTCGATGTCGACGGCTACGAGGGCCCGCTCGACCTGCTGCTCGATCTCGCTCGCCGCCAGAAGGTCGATCTGGCTGCCATTTCCATTCTGGCTCTGGCCGAGCAATATCTCGCCTTCATCGAAACAGTGCGCGAGCAGCGTATCGAGGTTGCCGCCGATTATCTGGTGATGGCGGCCTGGCTGGCCTATCTCAAATCGCGCCTGATGGTGCCCCAGGCCCCCAATGATGACGAACCCTCCGGCGAAATGCTGGCCGCAATGCTGCAATTCCGCCTCAAGCGGCTGGAAGCCATGCGCCGCGCCGCTAGCCAGTTGATGAACCGCCCGCGCCTCGATTTTCAGGTCTATGCTCGCGGCGCCCCTGAGCCGATCGAGATTGCGCGCAACAATATCTGGGAAGCCAGCCTGTTCGACCTGCTCAAGGCCTATGCCACCAATCGCGAGCGGGGTATCTCCACCGACTATTCCCCGTTGCTGCGCACCGTGTGGTCACTGCAGGACGCCCGCGACATTCTGCAGCGGCTGATCGGCGACAGCTTCGATTGGGTGCCGATGGACAGCTACCTCGCGCAATACCTCACCACCCCGGGGGAGCGCGCCACCGTCCGCGCCTCCAGCTTCGCCTCCAGCCTCGAACTGGTCCGCCAAGGCAAGATCGACCTGCGCCAGACCGAAGTGTTCGGGCCGCTGTTCATGCGCCGCAGCAAGAGTGACCCGCGGTGAACGACAACGATGCCGAGCACGCCGAAGTGGCTGAGCGCAATCTGCGTATCCTCGAGGCGCTGTTGTTCGCCTCGGCGGAACCGCTGGCACCGTCCGACATGGCGGCCTATCTGGGGCAGGGCGCCAATGCAGAGGCGCTGCTGGCCGAGCTTGCCCGCCGCTACGCGCCCCGCGGCGTCAATCTGGTGCGCCGCGGCGACAAATGGGCCTTTCGCACCGCCGATGATCTCGGTTTCCTGCTGCGCCGCGAACAGCACGCCACCCGCCCGCTGTCCCGCCCCGCACTCGAAACCCTTTCCATCATTGCCTACCATCAGCCCACGACCCGCGCCGAAATCGAGGAAGTGCGCGGCGTCTCGACCGACCGCAATACGCTGGCGCTACTGATGGAGGCCGGCTGGGTGCGCATGCGTGGCCGCCGCCGCACCCCCGGCCGCCCGGTCACCTATGGCACCACCGACGCCTTCCTCGATCATTTCGGGCTGGAGAGCCTGGGTGACCTGCCGGGCCTTGAGGAACTCAAGGGCGCCGGCCTGCTGTCGGGACGCCTGCCTTCGACGCTGCAAATCCCGCTGCCCTTCGATGGCGCGTTGCGCGAGGACGAGGATCCGCTCGATCCGGACGACCTTGACGGCGGCCGCGATTTGGAGGACGACCCTGGTAACCGTGCCGATTGACAACACGTTCTTGTGTTAGGGCGCGATTAAACCTATTTCTCGTCCTAACTATCGATGTATCGCGTTCTGACGAAGTTCAAGGAGCCTAAAAATGCACGCGCCAGGAATTTGGGGCATACTGATTGTTGCCGTCGTCGTCATCCTGCTGTTCGGTCGCGGCAAGATTTCCGGCGTCATGGGTGAAGTCGCCACCGGCATCAAGGCCTTCCAGAAGGGCATGAAAGACGACGAGAAGCCGGCGGAACGCGTCACCACGACGACCGCCGATATCGATGCTCGCGAAGTCGATCGCAGCAAGGACGCCTAAGCGCGCCCGTGTTCGTAGCGGCCGGTTTCCGGCCGCTGGGTCATCAAGGAATAAGAACATATGCTCGGCTTAGGCTGGACAGAGATGCTGGTTATCGGCGTCGCGGCGTTGATTTTCATCGGTCCGAAGGACTTGCCTGTCGTCATGAAGCGCCTGGGCCAGCTCACCGGCCAGATCAGGCGCATGGGCAACGAGTTCCAGCGCGAGATCAACAAGACCACCGGGCTCGATGAAGTGCGCAACCTGCGCAATGCCATCACGCAGCCACTCAAGCAGACCACGGACCAGATCCGCAAGGATTTCAACGCCATGACGGCGACGGGCGAGGTCAAGCCCAGCGGTCTCATCAAGCCTGCCGACCCCAAGGTCGAAAGCGTGGTCGATGAAATCCGCGCCCAGGCCGGCATGACCCCGCCTTCGCCTGCTCCCGCGCCGACCCCGGTCAAGGCCGCCATCACGCCCAAAGCGCCGGCTGTCAAAAAGGCCGTCGCCAAGGCCAAGGCAGCGCCGACCAGCCCGGTTACCACCAGCGACCTCAAGATACTGGAAGCCGTGCCGGCCCCCGCTGAGTCGCAGCCGATCGACATGAAGCCGGTGGTCAAAAAGCGCACGCCCAAGGTCGCGCCCGGCAATACCGTTCCGGTGCTGCCCACCGAGCCCGCCGATTCTCCGGCGGCGCCCACGCCCCGGGCCCGCTCCCCGCGCAAGCCTAAGACATCCCCCGCGAAAGCCGGAACCGAATAAACCATGGCCGACGCAAAACTGCTCGAAGACAAGTCCAAGGAACCCGTCGATGAACTCGCCGGCAGCGAAGCGCCGCTGCTCGAGCATTTGATCGAGCTGCGCAAGCGGCTGATCTATTCGGCGGTCGCGCTGGTCATCCTGATGATCGGCTGCTTCATTTTCGCCGGCCAGCTCTATGACCTGCTGCTGCAGCCCTATCTCAAGGCTGTCCCCGGCACCAAGCTGATCACCACGGCGCCGCAGGAACAGTTCTTCACCTATCTTAACGTGGCGATGTTCTGCGCCATTTTCCTCGGCTTCCCCATCGTCGCCAGCCAGATTTATATGTTCGTGGCCCCGGGCCTTTACAAGCACGAACGCCACGCCTTCATTCCGTACCTGGTCGCCACGCCAGTGCTGTTCTTCCTCGGTGGGTGCCTGGTTTATTTTGCCGTGCTGCCCATGGCGCTGCATTTCTTTGCCGGCATGCAGACCGACCACATCGAGATGATGACCAGCGCGTCCGAATATCTCGGCTTCGCCATGACGCTGATTCTGGCGTTCGGCGTGTGCTTCCAATTGCCCGTAGTGTTGACCCTCCTGGCGCAGATCGACCTGATCAATGTCAAGATGCTCAACCACGGGCGTCGCTATGCCGTCGTCGGCATCCTGATTTTCGCCGCCTTCATCACCCCGCCCGATCCGATCTCCCAGATCGGCCTCGCGGTGCCGATGTACCTGCTCTATGAAATCTCGATACTCTCGGTCCGCCTGGTGGAAAAGCGCCGCGCACGGGATGAGGCCGCACGGGCCGCTGCGGAAGAAGCGTCGTCGGAGTAAGCCCCCCTCATCCGCCCTTCGGGCACCTTCTCCCACGAGGGGAGAAGGGGACGGAGCCGATAATTCTCAGTCGACATCCCTCTCCCCCTTGCGGGAGAGGGTGACTTAGCTGCGTTCAGCAGACAAGTCGGGTGAGGGGTTCCGCGCCATCAGCGTCTACCTTAGGGATTGCAGCTTCCCCCGCGCATCCTTAGACATGCATCCAACATCGTCGTCGGCCCACCGGGCCCAAGCTAGAGGCGGGGCCGCGTCCCCGGCTGAACATGTTCGATATCAAATGGATCCGCGCCAATACCGAAGCCTTCGATACGGCTTTGTCCCGCCGCAAGGGTATCACGACGCGCTCGGCCGACCTGCTGGCCATCGATGACCGCCGCCGCGACATCATCGTTCGCCTCAACGAGGCCCAGGAAAAGCGCAACGCGCTGTCCAAGCAGATTGGCCAGGCCAAGGCCCAGAAGGACGAGGCCAAGGCCGCCGAACTGATGGCCGAAGTCGCTCGCCTCAAGGACACCATTCCGGCTGGCGAAGCGGAAGAGCGCGCCGTCGAGCTCGAACTGCGCAACGCCCTCTCGGTCCTCCCCAACATCGCCTTCGACGACGTGCCCGATGGCACCGACGAAGCCGGCAATGTCGAGTATTTCGGCCGTAACGGCTCGCCCGAAACCGCCGCCAAAGTCCGCGCCCCACGGCCCAGCTTCGCCTTCGCCCCCAAGGAGCATTACGAAGTCGGCGTCGCCGCCAATGGCAATATGGATTTCGAAATCGCCGCCAAACTCTCCGGCAGCCGCTTCGTCGTGCTGAAGGGAGAGGTCGCTCGCCTCGAGCGCGCCCTCGGCCAGTTCATGCTCGACCTGCATACCAATGAGCACGGCTACCTCGAAGTCCAGCCGCCACTGCTGGTCAAGGACGACGCGCTGTTCGGCACCAACCAGTTGCCGAAATTCGAGGATGACCTGTTCTTCGCCCCACATGGCGATGGCCGCCTTGCGCTCATCCCCACCGCCGAAGTGCCGCTGACCAACATGGTCCGCGAGTCCATTCTGAGCGAAGAAGAACTCCCCCTCCGCCTCACCGCGTTGACGCCGTGCTTCCGCTCCGAGGCAGGCTCGGCTGGTCGCGATACGCGCGGCATGTTGCGCCAGCATCAATTCAACAAAGTCGAGATGGTGTCGATCACCACGCCCGAAACCTCGACCGACGAGCATGAGCGCATGCTGACCTGCGCCGAGACCGTGCTGCAAAAGCTCGGCCTGCATTATCGCGTCATGAACCTGTGCACCGGCGATCTCGGCTTCGGCGCCAAGAAAACCTATGACCTCGAAGTTTGGCTGCCCGGCCAGGACACCTATCGCGAAATTTCCTCGGTCTCGGTCTGCGGCGATTTCCAGGCCCGCCGCATGGACGCGCGCTATCGCCCCTCTGGCGAAAAGCAGGCGCCGCGCTTCGTACACACGCTCAACGGCTCCGGCACCGCCGTTGGCCGTTGCCTCATCGCCGTGCTGGAAAACTATCAGCAGGAAGATGGCTCGGTCCTCGTCCCCGACGTGCTGCAGCCCTATATGGGCGGCCTCAAGTCGATCGGCGGCCGCTAATGGCCCTGCGCATCCTCATCACCAATGACGATGGCGTGGATGCGCCCGGCATCGCCGTGCTCCAGGCCATCGCCGCCCAGATCAGCGACGATGTCTGGACCGTGGCCCCCGACAGTAACCAGAGCGGGGCAGGGCACCGCTTCACCCTGCGTCGGGAACTGGCGATCGACCAACGCGCGGACCGTATCTTCGCCATCACCGGCGGCTCGCCCGCCGACTGCGTCGTCGCCGGCATGACCCACATCCTGGGCGACAAGCGCGCCGACGTCGTCCTCTCGGGCGTCAATGCGGGCCAGAACCTGGGCGATATCATTCACGCCTCGGGCACGGCGGCCGGCGCCCGCGAAGGCGCGCTGCAAGGCGCCATCGCCATCGCCATGAGCCAATCCATCGATTTCGAAGGGGGCCGCGAGATCCTCTGGGAGAACGCCACGATCCACGGCGCCGCCACCGTCCGGGCAATCCTTGCTGCCCACGCGGGCGACGACGTCTATTACAACGTCAATTTTCCCGACTGCCCGCCTGATGAGGTGACCGGCATCAGCGTGGTGCCCCACCAGCGCTTCTCCCGCTCGCCGTTTGGCTATTACGCCAGTCACAACGCCGGAAAATTCTTCGTCGCCATCCCCGAAACACCGCTGCCGCTGACCCGCGAACATGATTTCGAGGTCATGCGCAAAGACAACGCCATCACCGTGACGCCACTGCTGCTGCAGCAGACGGACATGGGCGTGGTGGAGCGGCTGCGGGGCAAGCTGCGGTTGGCGTAGCGCCACGTCAGTCGTAGTGCAGGCCGCGCCGCCGATTGATCTCGTCCGCAAAATATTGTGCCTGGGCGGAGTCGATGCCGACCACGCCCATCATTGGCACTCTGTTCAGATAGTCCAGTGAGCGCGGGCCTGGATTATCGCCCGTCTTCCGGAAGTGTTCTTCCTCGGTGTCGATGCGGAAGTCGAGATAGACGTAGGGGATTTGTTCTACGTGCCTCACTGTGACATAGGCACCTCCCAATGTCAGAAGGTTGAACAGTACGGTCCCGCCGCCGGCGTTGCGATATTCAAGCATGTCTCCGTCCAGCCATAGCCTTGGCTTGTGTCGCGAGAACCACCTCTTCACCCCCATGACCAGCGTTACAATGCCGACGGCGCCAAACAGGCCACCATAAAGCCCAGGCGTGGGACCGAACTGCCTGCTGAGCAGGGTGAGTGCGACTGCAACAGCCAGCAGCACGAGCGATAGCGTCAGAAATACACGGACGCCCTGAGGGGCGAGGATGGCGTGTCGGTCATCTGGCTCGCCGGCAACTGGATAGGACATGATGGGGCTCGTGAGAGGAAGCGTCGCAGCTTTGTCGGGCAGTTCGGTCCACTCAGCATGGGGCCTCCGCCCTTAACCTTACCCAATCCCGAATCTCCCTGCGCCAATTTCACGCAAATCGCATCGGCTTTAAACTCGTCTTTACCTTACCGGCCTAGTCTCTGACTTGTGTTGAGTACCTGCGTACGAGTAAACTGATGAGTATCCGCGTATCCCGTCGGGCGCTGAAAAGCGCCGCAGCGATTGCAGGCATCATGGTTGGGGCGGTTGCCCTGTCAGGATGCGCCTCTGTCGGTGGCCGTGCCTTTGGTGACAGCACCGTCACCGGTTCCGCCGGCCAGTCCAGCCCCTCCAATCTCAATCAGCCCATGCCCGGCTCGCTCGGTGCGCCGAACATGCAGGTGGCCGATAGCCAGTTCCTGCCCCCCGCCAATGTGGGCGGGTTTGCCCCGCCGCAGCAGAATTGGTCGCAGCAGCAGTCTTACAACCAGCCCGTGGGCGGCATGACTTCGCCCATTTCGAACGGGGGCGGCATGCAGTCCGTGTCCTCGCAAGACCTTCCAGTCCTCGGTTCAAACTCTCCAATGGGAAATCAGCAAGCCATGCAACCTCAGCAGAACCTTGCCCCGGTTGCAGCCATGCCAATGCCCGCTGCCCTGGGTGCACCCGCCGCAATGCCCGCACCCCAGCTCGCCGCAGCATCGGGCAATGCCTATACCCATCAGATCGCCAGCGGCGAGTCGCTCTATACCATCGCCCGCCGCTACGACGTGACCACCCAGGCGATCGTGCAGGCCAATGGCCTTGGCTCACCCGACAAGATCGTCGTCGGCCAGCGCGTCATCATTCCGGGTCGTGCCGACTTGCTGGCCTCCAAAGGCCCACAGGCCGCCCCGGTCCAGTTGGCCTCGGCCGCTCCGGTCCTCGGCAGCCAGCCGATGCCCCTGGGCTCTCGCCCGGCAGCACAGCCCGTTCCGCTGCAGGCGACGCTTCCGTCCAGCCCCGCTGTCGTCGCGCCAGTCCAGCAGGCGGCTCCCGCCGTGGTGCAGCAGGCCAGCGTGCAGCAGCCGGTCTCCGAGCCGGTCATGTCCGGCAGCGACAAGTTCCGCTGGCCCGCCAGCGGTCGCATCATCACGGATTTTGCCAGCTCCAAGGGCACCGGCATCAATATCGAAGTGCCTGAAGGCTCGCCGGTCAAGGCCGCTGAAAACGGCACGGTGATCTATGTCGGCTCGGGCGTCGAAGGCTATGGCAACCTCATCCTGCTGCGCCACCCCAACGGGTTCGTCTCGGCCTATGCCCACCTCAAGTCGATGTCGGTGGCCAAGGGCGACACCGTCAATCGCGGCGACGGTATCGGCACCGCCGGCATGACCGGTTCGGTGTCCAAGCCTCAGCTCCACTTCGAGCTGCGCAAGGGCGCCACGCCGGTCGATCCAGTGCCGCTGCTCGCCAGCTAAGCAGTTACGAGGCCACTCGTAATGAAAATCCCCGCGCAAGCGGGGATTTTCGTTTTGTAGCTTTCGAAAAAGCTCAAGGCACTCCTGGCTTTAGGCATCATCTATCCCACCCACCGTTCCTCCCGCGGACTTGATCCGCGGGCCCTTCACCGCTTGTGCCGTGCTGAGCGCGGCCCGCGGATCAAGTCCGCGGGAAGGCCGGTGGGTGGGGCGCGTTCAGCGAAGAGGTGCGGGCAGTAGGAGCTTCCGAACCCAAGGTTGCCCCTAAGCACTCTTCCCCATCTCCCCCGCCAGCGTGCGTACCAATTGGATCGCCACACGTCCCGACCGTGCTCCGCGCGTCGCGGCCCATTCGATCGCCCGTGCCCGCAGCGTCTCGTCATCGATCTCCAGCCCATAATGATCCGCATAAGTCCGTACCATGACGAGGAACGTCGGCTGGTCGCAATTGTGGAAGCCCAGCCACAGCCCGAACCGGTCGCTGAGCGAAACCTTCTCCTCCACCGCTTCGCCGGGATTGATCGCCGTTGAGCGCTCGTTTTCGATCATGTCGCGCGGCATCAGGTGGCGTCGGTTGCTGGTGGCATAGAACAGCACGTTGTCCGGCCGCCCCTCGAGCCCGCCATCCAGAATGGTCTTGAGCGATTTGTAGCTGGTCTCGCCATTGTCGAAGCTGAGGTCGTCGCAGAACACGATGAACCGCGCCTCCTGCTTGCCGATCGCCCGCATCAGCGCCGGCAGCGTCTCGAGGTCCTCCCGCGCGATTTCGATCAGCACCAGCCGCTCGAATCCATCACGCTCGCCGATGTCGGCATGGATCGCCTTGACCAGCGAACTTTTGCCCATGCCGCGCGCGCCCCACAGCAGCGCATTGTTGGCGCCGTGGCCGCGGGCGAACTGCTCGGTATTGCGCAACAGGATGTCCTGTACCGCGTCGATTCCCTTGAGCATGGCCAGCGGCACGCGGCTCACGCGCGGCACCGCCATCAATTGTCCGGCACCCGCATCCCAGTGATAGGCGTCCGCCGCGCCAAGACCGCCTGCGACGGCCTCCGGGGCAGGGCGCATCGCCGCCAGCGCCTCTGAAATTTCGGCCAGTGCGCCGGCAATTTGCGCCAGGTAGTCCTTGCTCTTCACTTGGGTCGTTCCACTTCAATCCGCGTCATTATGTGTCCCCGGAATGCCTTTGCAATCACAGGGGGGCAAATGTATAGTCCGCGCGATTTTGACCGGGGCGCAAGTGCACATTGCCCCAAATGCGTCCAGTCCACGCGCGCAAGCGTTGTCGGGTCCTGTCGCGTCCCTCCCAAGCAAAAACAATGAAAAAGGAGCTCGCCTCATGTTCGTTACCCAAGCTTATGCTCAAGCCGCTACCGGCGCCGCTGCTGCCCCCACCGGCGGCATGACCGATATTCTCGTCCAGCTCGCGCCCATCCTGCTGCTGGTCGTTATTTTCTACATGCTGATCTTCCGCCCGCAGCAGAAGCGCGTAAAGGCCCAGCAGGCCATGCTGAGCGCGATCCGCCGTGGCGACACCGTCGTCACCACCGGTGGCATTGTCGGCAAGGTCACCAAGGCTGTTGACGGCGAAGACCTCGAAGTCGAAATCGCCACCGGCGTCAAGGTCAAGCTGGTGCGCGGCATGATCTCCGATGTTCGCTCCAAGGCCGAGCCCGTCAACGACAACAAGCCTGCGTAATTAGCGGCGCTTATGCCGGGGCCAATGGCTCCGGCTTTTTCTGTCTTCAGGACACCCCAGATGCATTTCTCGCCGATCCGCACCGCCATCATCGCCATCGTCGCCATAGTCGGGCTGCTGCTCGCTATTCCGAGCTTTCTGAGCAAGGACCAACTGGCCGCCTGGCCGGGTTTCCTGCCGCATCAGACGGTGGTGCTGGGTCTCGACCTGCAGGGCGGCTCGCATCTGCTGCTCCAGGTCAACAAGCAGGGCATCATCACCGAGCGCGTCGGCGAATTGCGCCGCGACGCCCGCACCGTGCTGGCCAACGATAACGGCATCGGCAACCTGATCACCGTCAACGCTGCCGGCAACGGTATCGAAGTCGAGCTGACCGACCCGACCCAGAAGGCCGCGGCCGTCACGGCCCTGGCCACGCTGCAAAACACCGTCTCCAATTCGATGTTTGCCGTTGGTGGCGTCAGCGAGCTGGAATTCGGCGAAACGCCCGACGGCAAGCTGACCGCCAACCTGACCGATCAGGGCGTGGCCGAGCGCATGTCCTCGCTGGTCGCCCAGTCGATGGAAGTGATCCGCAAGCGCGTTGACGAGTTGGGCACCACCGAGCCGCAGATTCAGCGCCAGGGCACCGACCGTGTGCTGGTCCAGGTTCCCGGCTTCGAGGACTCCACCCGCCTCAAGGACATCATTTCTCGCACTGCGCGCCTCACCTTCCACATGGTCTATCCCGGCCTGACGGCCGATCAGGCCGATGCCCAGGGCCTCCCCGCCGGCACCTATATCCTGCCCAGCAATGATGGCGGCCGCGAACTGCTCTATGAAGATGTCGCCATCGGTGGCGAATCCCTGGTCGATAGCCAGCCGAGCTTCGACAGCCAGCGCGGCATTCCCGTCGTCAGCTTCAAGTTCGATACCCGTGGCGCCGTCACCTTCGGCCAGATCACGTCGGCCAATATCGGCAAGCGTTTCGCCATCGTGCTCGACGACCAGGTCATCACCGCCCCGGTCATTCAGTCGGCCATCACCCAGGGCACTGGCCAGATCAGCGGCAGCTTCACCACCCAGTCGGCCAACGATCTCGCGGTGCTGCTACGCGCTGGCGCCTTGCCCGCCTCGCTCGACATCGTTGAGGAACGCTCCGTGGACGCCAGCCTTGGTGCTGACTCCATCAAATCCGGATTGATCGCCGGTATCGTCGCCGCCGTCGGCGTGCTGAGCTTCATGATCATCGCCTATGGCCTGTTCGGCGTTTTCGCCAACGTCTCGCTGATCCTCAATATCGTACTGATCTTCGGCGCCCTTTCGGCGCTGGGGGCCACGCTGACCTTGCCCGGCATCGCCGGTATCGTGCTCACCATCGGTATGGCGGTCGATGCCAACGTGCTGATTTATGAGCATATCCGCGAGGAGCAACGCGCCGGCCGCTCGGCTTTGCAGTCGATCAATGCGGGCTTCAGCCGCGCCTGGACCACCATCATCGATTCCCACCTGACCCAGTTGATCGCCGCCACGGTGCTCTACTTCATGGGCTCGGGTCCGGTGCAGGGCTTTGCCGTCACCCTGGCGTTGGGCATCCTCACCTCGCTGTTCACCTCCTACACCGTCACCCTGTGGTTGGTCGGCATCTGGTTCCGCGCCCGTCGCCCCAAGACGCTGAAAATCCAGCATTTCCGCTTCATCCCGGATGGCACCAAGATCCCGTTCATGAAGATATCGCGCTACGTGATCATCTTCTCGATCGTGATGAGCATCCTCTCCATCGGTTCGGCCTACTTCAAGGGCTTCAACCTAGGCATCGACTTCATCGGCGGCACCGCCATTGAAATCCAGCATGTCGGCGGCCCCGCCGATGCGGGCCAGGTACGCGAGCTGCTCGATGGCCTCGGCCTGGGCGAAGTCCAGGTGCAGGGTTTCGGCACCCCTACCGACGTTCTTGTCCGTGTTCAGGCCCAGGAAGGCGGCCAGGACGCCGACCAGGTCGCCGTCACCAAGGTGCGCGAAGCCTTGGCCACGCAGAACTACGAAATCCGCCGTACCGAGGCCGTCAGCGGCACCGTGTCTGGCGAACTGGCCTATAAGGGCATCGTCGCCGTCATCGTCGCCCTGGTGGCAATCCTGATCTACATCTGGGTTCGCTTCGAGTGGCAGTTCGCCATGGCGGCCGTCACCACCACCACGCACGATATCATCATGACCATCGGGCTGTTCTCGATTACCGGATTGGAGTTCAATCTGACCTCCATCGCGGCGGTCTTGACCCTAGTGGGTCTCAGTTTGAACGAGACCGTCGTCATTTCCGACCGTGTTCGCGAGAACCTGCGAAAATACAAGAAAATGCCACTACCCGAGTTGATCGATCTGTCGATCAACCAAACCATCGTGCGCACCTCGCTGACGTCGTTCACCGTGTTCCTGGCGCTCGTGCCCCTGGTGCTGTTCGGCGGCGAAGTCATTCGCAGCTTCACCATCGCCATGACCTTCGGCATGCTGGTTGGCATGTACTCCTCGATCATCGTCAACGGCCCGATCCTGATCAATTTTGGTCTCAAGGCCCGCGCCGACATCCCCGAGGACAAGAACAAGCTCAAGAACTCCGAGGGCGCCCAGGTCTAGGGCAGGGGATCCTAACCCCGACTATTCTCACGAGGGAGGGATGACCCCGGTCCGTCCCAACCACCGAGCCCCCTTCTCCCCTCGTGGGAGAAGGTGCCCGAAGGGCGGATGAGGGGGGCCTTGGCGCTCACCGCAACCAAAGGCCACCCATGACCGACACCGGCCACTATCCCCAGCAAGTCATGATCGACGCCTACGGCAATCACGGATTCCGCTTCGCCGATATGTCGCATCGCGGCTCGTTGCTGTGCCTGCCCACCGGCATGTTCGCCTGGGACGTGACGACTGCCGCCGAGATCACGCTGGAAGCCCTGGCGCCCGTCCTCGCTGTAGCCGACCAGATCGATGTGCTGTTCATCGGCTTGGGGAAGGACATCGCAGCCATCGATCCCGCCATCCGCACCGCCTTCCGAGAGCGCAGCGTCATCATTGAAGCCATCGCCACCGGTGGAGCTTTGCGCACCTATAACGTGCTGATGGCCGAACACCGCGCCGTCGCCGCCGCCCTCATCGCCGTCGATACGGCTCGTTGATGGCCAAAGAATCCTTCATCCACGCCGCCGAAGCCCTGCGCGCCGCCGACCGTGACCGCTTCCTCTCGACCCTCGTCCTCTCCGGCTCGCACCGCGACGGCGTGGTGGCGCTCTATGCCTTCAACGCCGACGTGGCCTCGATCCGTGATCGCGTCTCCGACCCGGCGCCCGGCGAAATCCGCCTGCAGTGGTGGAACGATGCGCTGGAAGGGCAGGGCCATGGCGCTATCCGGCAAAACCCCGTCGCCGACGCATTGCTCGACACCATCGCGGCCTACAACATCCCTATCGGCACGCTGCAGCGCTTGCTCGGCGCCCGCCGCTTCGATCTCTACGACGACCCTATGCCCGATCTGCCGACCTTCGAGGGTTATGCCGGCGAAACCGCCTCGACGCTCTATCAGCTCGCCGCCATGATCCTCAACAATGGCGAATTGATCGAGGCCGGCGATGCGGCCGGACATCTCGGCGTCGCCCATGCCCTGATCGGCCATTTGCGCGCCTTCGGCTATACGGCGTCGCAGGGCCGCATCATGCTGCCCTGGTCGATCTTCGTCGCCAACGGTGTGCAGGAACGTGAAATCTTCTCGGGCACACCGAGCGAGGCCCTGCACGAAGCGCTGGGGCAGGTGACCGATCTCGCCCGCGACCATCTCGGCAAAGCCGAAACGGCCATCGCGACGCTACCGGCGACGCTCCGCCCGGCATTTGCACAAATCGCGGTGCTGAAGGCTCAACTCGCCCTGCTGGACCGCCGGGCCAACGCCTTCGAGCCCGCCGCCGACGATGCCGACTGGCGCAAGCTTACGCGCCTCGCCTGGTGGACCTTCCGGAACCGCTAAAGCCCGGCGCCAAGCGCCACGAACTCGCCCGTCAGCCGCCCGGCCTCATGCCCTTCGAACTCCAGCACCGCGCCAATCGAAATCCGTGCGCGCCCCTTGCGACCGAGCATCTTCACGAACCCATCCCAGTTCGCCCCCACTTCAAAATATGACCGCGCCGTAAAAGCTCCGGAAATCGGTGCCAGATAATCCATCTCATTGCGCTGAATCACCACGCGGCTCTCCAGCCCCGCCGCCGTCAGCCGCAAATGCAGCAGCGACCAACACGCCAATATCGCCACCGCCGACGCACTGCCGCCGAACACCGTCTCCCGATGATTGATATTCGGCCCCAGCGGCGCGCTGAGGACAACGGCATCATCGGCAATCGAGACCACGCTCACCTCCATCGCCTTGGACAATGGAATATGATCGTGCAGGTAACTCTGAAGTGCGGACGGCGTCATGCGTCACCTCGATGAAGCAGGCTAGGCCCAGTCCCCGATATCCACCAATGCCCGGCCGGTGATCGCCCGGCGCTTGGCGATGACCTTGTCATTGCCCTTCCACTTGACCCCTTCGGGCTTGACCACTTTGACTTCCGGAAACAGCCCGAAATTGACGTTCATTGGCTGGAAGCTGCGGGCCCCCGAATAGGCCTCGCCCTCGATATGCCCACCGGTAATGTGCCCGATCAGCGCCCCTAGCGCCGTCGTCACCGGCGGCGTCGCCATCACTTCGCCACGCGCTTCCGCCGCCGCCAGCCGTCCCGCGACCAGCCCGATGCTGGCGCTCTCGACATAGCCCTCGACGCCCGTCACCTGGCCAGCAAAGCGAATGCGCGGATCGGCCTTCAGCTTCAAATCCGGCCCCAACACCTTGGGAGAGTTGAGGAACGTATTGCGATGCAACCCGCCCAGCCGCGCGAATTGCGCATTCTGCAGGCCCGGGATCATGCGGAAAATCTCCGCCTGGATGCCGTAGCGCATCTTGGTCTGGAACCCGACCATGTTCCACAGCGTGCCCAGCGCATTGTCCTGCCGCAACTGCACGATGGCATAGGCCTTGACCGTGGGGTTACGTGGATTGGTCAGCCCCACCGGCTTCATCGGCCCGTGCCGCAGCGTCTCGCGCCCGCGCTCCGCCATCACCTCGATGGGCAGGCAACCGTCGAAATACGGCACCTTCTCCCAGTCCTTGAACTCATGTAGGTCGGCGCCGAGCAGGGCGTCGACAAAGGCGTTGTACTGGTCCTGGTCCATTGGGCAGTTCAGATAATCCGCCCCGTTGCCCGACGGACCCACCTTGTCGTAGCGCGACTGCGCCCAGACGATGTCCATGTCGACGCTGTCTTTATGCACGATCGGTGCGATCGCATCGAAGAAGGCCAGCGCATCCTCGCCCGTCAGCGACTGGATACCCGCCGCCAAGGCTGGCGAGGTCAGCGGCCCCGTTGCGATGATCACATTGTCCCACTCGGCCGGCGGCAGGCCTTCGACTTCTGCCCGGTCGATGGTGATATTCGCATGTCCCTCGATCGCTGCCGTTACCGCTGCGGAAAACGCGTCGCGGTCCACCGCCAGTGCGCCGCCAGCGGGCAGGGCGTTGGCATCCGCCATCCGCATGATCAGCGAGCCGCAGCGCCGCATTTCCTCATGCAGCAGACCGACCGCGTTCTGGTCCTTGTCGTCGGAGCGGAAACTATTGGAGCAAACGAGCTCCGCCAGGCCATCGGTCTGGTGCGCGTCGGTGCCGCGGACCGGCCGCATCTCGTGCAGCACGACCTTGACCCCGGCCTCCGCCGCTTGCCACGCCGCTTCCGATCCGGCGAGACCGCCGCCGATGATATGAATGATGTCTGATTTTGCCATGGCTGGCAGATACCAAGCCCGTCCCCCCGGCGCAACATAAGCTTTCCGCCGCCTTGACGGACGCACTAGCGGCGCGATTATGGGCATAAAAGGAACACCTCATGCCCGCGCCGCTGACCCTTTGGGGCCGCAAAAGCTCCTGCAATGTGCAAAAGGCCCAATGGCTGCTCGAAGAGCTTGGGCTGTCCTATGACCACAAGCCGGTCGGTGGGCGCTTCGGTGGCCTCGATGACGCCTATCGCGCCCTCAATCCCAACGGTCTGGTCCCCACCTTGCAGGATGGCGACGTCACCCTCTGGGAAAGCCATGCCATTGTGCGCTATCTCGCTGCGACCTATGGCGATTCTTCCCTGTGGCCGGCCGACCCGCGACGCCGCGCGCTTGCCGATCAATGGACCGATTGGACCGCGACGACGTTTCAACCGGCCTGGATCGGCCTGTTCTGGGCAGTGGTGCGGACCCCGGTCGAGGAGCATGACGCGGTCGCCATCGCCGGCTTCCATGCCAGCAGCCTCGCCGCCTTCGCGATACTCGAGGCCGAGCTCACCCGGCGGCCCTATCTGTCGGGCGAATACTTTGGCTATGCCGATATTGTTGCAGGCGTTTCGCTCTATCGCTGGTTCGATATGGCGATTGAAAGGCCCGCAATGCGGGCGGTTGAGGCCTGGTACGCCCGACTTGAGGAGCGTTCGGCGTTCCGCAACGTAGTCATGGTGTCCTACGCCGAACTGGCTGGGCGACTGGCTTTCTAGGGCACAAAGAAAAACGCCCGCATCTTAGAAAGAGGCGGACGTTCGGTTTAGTTCAGAGGCTAGTCTAGCGCGGGCAGTCTTACAGCGAAGAAGCATGGTCGCGGGCGATACGATTGATATCGGTGCGCGAAATGCCCAGGTCGTTGAGCTGGCGATTGTCGAGAGCGGCAAGCTCACGAACGGTCTGCTGATAAGCGGCCCACTTTTTGAAAGTCTTGCGAATGTCCATTTGAAGTCTCCTTGCGTTTACGAGGATATATCTAGTGGGGTTCGGTCAAGATGAGCAGTGGGCCATTTATCAATGAAGCTATGCGGTCTACGCGGGTCTTTAACCAACGACGTTCATCCGGCGTTAAGCTTGCCGGAATGGCGACGGCCGCCGGAGGGAGGTCCGACGGCCGCGCAAACTCTATAATGACTGAGATCAGCGGTCGAACAGACCGCGCGTCATCTTGTGGAAGTCAGGGGCACAAAGCCCCAGCAGGTCGGCATCTCGCGTCGAGGGAACGTCTATTTCCCGCAACGCTTGCTTGATGTCGACCAGGCGTTTCGAACGCCAGACGGCACGCACAAACATTGGCAGAGTTCCTAGACTGGTTACGACCTTAGCAGCATGAGCTGATTTGAGCCGCCGCACCATGCCGTAAACGTCAACCACGGCATGCGCCGATCGCATGGCATTTTCACAATTCCGTCGCGTACTCCTGTCAGCGGATTCCGCGCAAGGTCCCTAATTCGCTAGCATCTGGTTAGCATTGAGGTCGCTTACCAGCACTATTCCGCAGCCTTGCTGGAAAACTGCGGCCGCCGCGACATGATGTCCTTCAAGAACATCCCGGTATGCGAGCGTTTGTTCTCGGCAATCGTCTCGGGGGTCCCCACACCCACAATCTCGCCGCCGCCATCGCCACCCTCGGGTCCCAGGTCGATGACCCAGTCCGCCGTCTTGATGACTTCCAGATTGTGCTCGATGACGACGACGGTGTTGCCGCCATCCACCAACTGGTGCAGCACCTCGAGCAGCTTGGCCACGTCATGGAAATGCAGCCCGGTGGTCGGCTCGTCCAGCATGTAGAGCGTTCGCCCGGTTGCCCGCTTGGAGAGCTCCTTGGAAAGCTTGACGCGCTGCGCCTCGCCGCCCGACAGGGTCGTGGCCGGTTGCCCGACTTTGACATAACCCAGCCCGACCCGCTGGAGCGTGGCGAACTTCTCGCGGATCGTCGGCACCGCCGAGAAGAAGTCGACGCCCTCGTCGATGGTCATGTCGAGCACGTCGGAGATCGACTTGCCCTTGAACTGAACTTCCAGCGTTTCGCGATTGTAGCGCTTGCCCTTGCAGACGTCGCAGGTGACGTAGACGTCGGGAAGGAAGTGCATCTCGATCTTGAGGACGCCATCGCCCTCGCACTTCTCGCAGCGGCCGCCCTTGACGTTGAAAGAGAACCGCCCCGGCCCGTAGCCGCGCTGCTTGGCTTCCGGCAGGCCGGCAAACCACTCGCGCAGCGGCGTGAAGGCGCCCGTATAGGTGGCCGGATTGGAGCGTGGCGTCCGTCCGATCGGGGACTGGTCGATATCGATGACCTTGTCGAGCAATTCCAGGCCGGTCAGCGACTCATGCGGCGCCGGCATCACACGTGCGCCATTCAGCCGCCGCGCGATGGCGGTGTACATGGTGTCGATCATCAGGGTCGACTTGCCGCCGCCCGATACGCCGGTGATGGCCACGAACATGCCCAGCGGCACATCGACCGAGACGTTCTTGAGATTGTTGCCGGTCGCGCCCTTGAGACTCAGCGCCTTGCCCTTCTTGGCCTGGCGCCGTTCGGCGGGAATCGGAATGCCCATGCGGCCGGACAGGTATTGCCCGGTCAGGCTATCGGGATGCTTGAGGATATCCTCGGGCGTGCCTTCGGCGACGATATGGCCGCCATGCACGCCCGCACCGGGGCCGATATCGACCACGTAATCGGCGGTCATGATGGCGTCTTCGTCATGCTCGACCACGATCACCGTATTGCCGATGTCACGTAGCCGCCGCAGCGTGTCGAGCAAGCGGGCGTTGTCGCGCTGATGCAGGCCGATGGAGGGCTCGTCGAGCACATACAGCACGCCCGTCAGCCCGGAGCCGATCTGGCTGGCGAGGCGAATGCGCTGGCTTTCGCCACCCGAGAGCGAGCCGGAATTGCGCGCCAGCGTCAGGTAATCCAGCCCCACATCGTTGAGGAAGTTCAGCCGCTCGCGGATCTCCTTGAAGATGCGTTCGCCGATCTGGCGTTGCGTGTCATTGAGCTTGGCGTTCAGCGTCTCGAACCATTCCGAGGTCGCCCGGATGGATTTCTCGGTGACCTGGCCGATATGCAGTCCGTCGATCTTGACCGCCAGCGTCTCCGGCTTCAGCCGATAGCCGCCACAGGCCACGCAAGGCGCCTGCGACATGTATTTCTCGATCTCTTCGCGCATGCCGGCGCTTTCGGTCTCTTTGTACCGGCGATCGAGATTACCGATCACGCCTTCGAACGGCTTGCTCGTCTTGTACTGCCGCAGACCATCGTCATAGACGAAATTGATCGCTTCCTTGCCGGTGCCATAGAGGACCGCATGCTGTACTTCGAAGGGCAGCTCGTTCCAGGCGGTGCCGGTCGAGGCGCCATAATGCTTGGCCACGGCGCTTAGCGTCTGCAGATAATAGGGCGCCGAGGTCTTGGACCACGGGAGGATGGCCCCGTCGCGCAACGACAGGCTGGCATCGGGCACGATCTGGTTGGGATCGATCTTCTGCTCGGTGCCGAGGCCATCGCAAACCGGGCAGGCGCCGAAGGGGTTGTTGAACGAGAACAGCCGTGGCTCGATTTCGGCAATGGTGAAGCCGCTCACCGGGCAGGCGAACTTTTCCGAGAATGTGACCTGCCGCTGGGTGCCGTCTTCGTTCTTCTCGTCGGCGAATTCTACCAGCGCGATGCCGTCGGCCAGCTTGAGTGCCGTCTCAAAACTTTCGGCCAGGCGGCCGGCAATATCGGGACCGACCACGATGCGGTCGACCACGACTTCGAGATCATGCTTCAGCTTCTTGTCGAGGGCAGGGGCCTCCTCGATCTCGTAATACTCGCCGTCGATCTTGACGCGCTGGAAGCCTTTGCGCATCAGGTCGGCGAGTTCCTTCTTGTACTCACCCTTGCGGCCGCGCACCATCGGCGCCAGCAGGAACAGGCGTGTGCCCTCGGGCAGTTCCATGACCTTGTCGATCATCTGCGACACCGTCTGGCTTTCAATCGGCAGGCCGGTCGCGGGCGAATAGGGAATGCCGACGCGCGCGAACATTAGGCGCAGATAGTCATAGATCTCGGTGACCGTGCCCACCGTCGAGCGCGGATTGCGCGAGGTGGTCTTCTGCTCGATGGAGATGGCCGGCGACAGGCCCTCGATATGCTCGACATCGGGCTTCTGCATCATTTCAAGGAACTGCCGCGCATAGGCGGACAGGCTCTCGACATAGCGGCGCTGACCCTCGGCATAGATGGTGTCGAACGCCAGCGACGACTTGCCGGAGCCAGAAAGCCCGGTCATCACGATCAGGCTGTCGCGCGGCAGGCGTACGTCGATGCCTTTGAGATTATGCTCCCGTGCCCCACGGACGATGATTTCGCGGTTCTGGCTGGGCTTTGGCGTCATGATCGTATCCATGGCTCGGGCGCGCATAGTCGGGCGCCTCGGCAGATATAATAGGGTATGGCGAGCGGGGTAAGCCGCAGAAATAAGAACAAGGCATGCGTCTTGCAAGTTCCGCTTCGCCCTTGGCGGCTGGCAACTCTCACCTTGCCGTGAAATGAGAACATTGGGCGCGCACGATGCGGAACATAAAAGGAACGAATGCAGATTCGGTCAAGTCCAAACTCCTGCCTTCATTCCAACACAATTGACCGAACAGTCAAAAACGGAACATTGCCGGAACATTCGCACTGTTACTGCACATCTTTTCATCATCTAGCGCTGCATCACGCCATGCCAGGCCGTGAACACCGCAACGACCAAGAACAGCAGACCCGCGCCGCGGCCGATCCAGATGGTTATCTGTGGGCTGGCCACCAGGAAATCGCGGCTTTTGCCGGCGGCCAGCGCTAGGCCGCCATAGATCGTGAGCTGCATCAGCACCGTGATCACGCCGATGACCAGCGCCTGCGACCAAACCGGCCCGTATTCCGGCCGGATGAATTGCGGGAACACCGAGAAGGTGAAGAGATACGCCTTGGGATTCAGCAGGCAGGTGACGAGACCTTGCCGGAACGCCACCCACTGCGAGCGGGCATTGGCGCGACCGACCGCATCGACGGTGATCGCGGTGCGCAGCAGGGTGATGCCGATCCAGGCCATATAGGCCGCGCCCACCAGCACCAGCGCCGACAGCAGGCCCGGGGCCGATCGCGCCAGCACGCCCACGGCAGTCGCTCCGAAAATCGTATGTGCCACGCCGCCCGCCATGATCCCACCCGTCGCGGCTAGGCCCGCCCGGCGGCCGCCGGTCAGCGCATTGGCCAGCACGAACAGCATGTCCATGCCCGGCACCACGATGATGCCGAACACGAGGACGAGATAGATCCACAATGCATCCGAATAGGTCATGCATCCTCAAGCCCTGCCGGCCAGCGCCGATCGATCGGCGAAGCTCTGGGCATAGGGGAAGCTGCTGACAGGCTGTGTCAGCAGGGCGGGGTTGTTAACCGGCGGAACACCTGCACGGATCGGCCGTTTACCCACCTTGACGAGCCACGAAATATGGAACATACCAGGAACAACGAGCGAGCAGACACCTGTTCACAACTGCGCCAAGGCGGGCGCGGCCGAGGGCGCGGCGGAGTAGAGTGGCGGCCGCTATGTAAGTGAGGGTTCCGAGCGGCCACAGGCCCGGGGACTGAATCGAAAGGAATAAGCTATGGCAGGCAGTGTGAATAAGGTGATCCTGGTCGGCAATCTTGGAGCCGATCCCGAGGTTCGGAACCTGCCGAGCGGCGGCAAGGTGGTGAACCTGTCGATCGCCACTTCGGAAAACTGGAAAGACAAGAATACCGGCGAGCGCCGTGAAAAGACCGAATGGCACCGCGTAGTGATCTTCTCGGAAGGCCTGGCGCGCGTCGCCGAGAGCTATCTGAAGAAGGGCAGCAAGGTCTATATCGAAGGCCAGTTGCAGACCCGCAAATGGCAGGACCAGAGCGGCGCCGACAAATACTCGACCGAAATCGTGCTGCAGGGCTTCAACTCAAACATGACCCTGCTTGATGGTCGTGGCGAAGGCGAGAGCACCGGTGGCGGCGATAGCGGCGGCTTCCGCGGCACCCGTCCGTCCGAGGGCGGCTACAATAACGGCGGCAATGGTGGCAATTCGGGCGGCGGCGCTCGTCGGCCGTCCAACAATGCTCCGGCCTTCGAGTCAGGCGGCATGGACGACGATATCCCGTTCTGATCGCCGGACAGCACGGCTTCAAACAATTCGGGCGGCCGGTGGCCGCCCGTTTGCGTTTCGAAGGTCCTGATCGCGCTTATTTGCTGAACGGCACCTGGGCACGCATGCTTTCGCCGGTGGCGATATAGACCACTTCGAAGGACACGTTGATCGCGTCGGACGACAGCGTGATATTGGCGGAAATGCCCATTTCCTTGCCTTCTTCGTCCTGGTCGCGCTCGCGCAGGTTGAACACCAGACCATTGCCGCGCTTCTGGCCGACGGCGATGCCCGTAAAGGTGGCATTGGACGTCATCGCGGCCTCGAAGCGCCGGCTGGCATCGACATAGGCCAACGTGCCGTTGATTGCCAGATTGGTGCCGGCCAGGGTGCAGCGGCCCGAATAGTTGACCTTGTCGTTATTGCCTTCCTTGAGAGACAGGCGGCACACCACGGTCTCAGTGTCGGCCCCGGTCAGGGTGCCGCGGCCGCGCCATTCCCCGATATAGGACTTGAGCAGCGCCACATCCGCCGGCGCGGCGAAGGCCGGTGTCGCGGCTGCGCCCATGGATACAAGCAGACCGGCGAGCGCGACGCACCGCGACAGGGGTCCGAAAATGGTCATTTATGACGCCTCCAAATGAGAAACTGAGCCCCCCGGCTGGTATCTCCGCCGGACTTGATAACAAACGCGCAACGATTGCACCATCGCGCCGCCTAAATTGACTGCATGCCCGCAAAACATACGCGGAATCAGCGCGATCCATCTAATCGGCCCGCCGCGGGAGCGGCAAGCCGACCGCGAAAATCACGCCTCTTTGGGATGCGGCATATCGGTCTTGGTGTCGCCCGTCGGATCGTCCGGCGTCGATTCGTGATCGGCGGTGCGCACGCGCAGCCGGCCCAGCGGATGGAAGAATTTGCCACCCGCCGCCAGCAGCGCGGGCAGGATGAACAGATCGCCCAAGACGGCCAGACCCAGCGTGATCACGAACAGCGTGCCAAACAGCGCGACCTGGGGCAGGGCGGAGAAGGCCACGATCACCGTGCCCGAACACAGAATGATCGTCGTCGCCACGATGGCGCCGCCGATCCGGTCCAGCGTGTGCTTGACCGCCTCCATATGGCTGTGCCCTTCCTCGCGCCGCGAATGCAGGTAATGCGACAGGAAGTGCACCGTGTCGTCGACTGCGATGCCGAACGCGATGGTCAGCGCGATCACCGTCGTCAGTTGCAGGCCTTGCCCGCTGAAATACAGCCACGCCTCCGTGCCCAGCACCGGGAACAGGTTGGGGATGGCCGAGGCCAGCGCCACCCGGAACGACTGGAAGGCGAAGCCGATCAGGGCCAGATTGACCAGTACCGACATGGTCAGGTCGAGCTGCAGGCCGCGCACGATCTGGTCGGTGGCGAAGGTGGTCAAAATCCTGAAACCGCCAATCTCCGCGCCCTCGACGCCGGACTGTTGCAGCTTGGTGTCGATGCGCTCCACCAGCGCCTTGAGGTCCTCGGAGTCGATGATCGTCGGCATGAAGCCGGTGACGAGGGCCTCCGAACCATCCGCGGTGACGAAGCGCGATTTCAGCTTGCCGACGGCGTTCAACACCTCCTCGCGGGTGAAGCCGGTATCAGTGTAGTTGGACATCGCGGCGGCGGAGATGACCTTGTTCGTACCGAGCTCGCTTTCGAGGATTTCGTGCACCTTCTTGATGGTCTCGAAATCCTGCGGCCCCACATTGGGGTCGTTCTCCTTGAGCGGCACGCGGATGTAGAGCGGGGCCACACCACCTACGCCGGAGTCGATTTCCTCGGCTGCAGAGATGGCGGTGGAGTCCTTGGCGACGAAGTCCTCGAACGAAAAGTGCGGCTTGATCAGCGCATAGGGGATCAGCAGCAGCACCGTTCCCACGATGGCGATGATCGACATCAGGCGGCCGTAGCGGCGGGCAATGAACCAGGCCAGCGGCAGCGGTGCCGTCAGCACCAGGCTGCTCCGCTTGGGGGCCTTGAAGCCGCGGCGGATGGCGAACTTCAGCAGCAGCGGCATGAAGGTCATGAGGCACAGGAACAGCAGGAAGCAGCCCAGCGAGCCGGCGATGGAGAATTCCAGGATGCCTTTGCCCGAGGTGAAGGACAGCGACGCGAACGACACCAGCGTGGTCAGCATGGTCAGCGACGTGGCCGGGCCCACCAACTTGACCGTGGCGTCCACGGCCTGGTTGGGCTCCATGCCGTCATCGCGCCAATAGGCCAGCCAGTTGAAGACGAAAAACATCGACTCCGCGAACGAAATCACCAGCACCAGCGTGGTGACGATGATGGTGAGGAACGAGAACGAGCCAAAGAACAGCAGCACCATCCCCATCGTCCACATGACGGCGAGGAATGGCGTGGCCGCGACGATCAGCGCGCCGACCAGCGAGCGCAATGCCAAGAGTGCAATCAGCGCGCCGAGGCCAAAGCCCCAGACGGTGAACTTGATCTGGTCGTCGACCGCGGCATTGAGCATTTCCGAGGTCCACACCGGCGGGCCGGTGAGCTCGACTGTCAGGTCCGCCGACTGATAGGGCGCGATGGTGTCGCGCAGCGACTGGATCATCGCCTTGGTGCTGCGCTGTTCGGGCGGCAGCAGGCTGTCTGCGTCGCACGTCGTCTGCGGATGCAGGCTCAACTGGCACGGATTGGGGAACATGATCAGCACCACGCCGGTCAGGTCCGGGGTGATGAGATTGCGCATCATCGGGTCGTTCTGCTGCAGGTCGGTCAGCGCGAGCGCCACCTGCGAAAAATCGGTCATCCCCTCTGGCACCGATGGCACGGTGCCGCCACTGCCGTTCGGCTTGCGCAGCGTGAACGGCGACATGGTGCCGACGGCGTAATCGTTCAGCTCCAGGTCGAACGCCAGGTTGCGGACCTGTTCGAGCACCACCGGATCGGTCAGATTTGGTGAATTGACCAACACATAGATGTCGTTTTCGAACGTGCCGAACGTATCGGCGAGACGCTTATAGGCATCGTAGTGCTCACCCGAATCCGCATAAACGCGCAGCAGGTCGCCATCGACACTGGCCTTGGGCAGCTGGGAAAAACACAGGATCGAGAACACCAAAACCGCGATCGCCACAGCCCGCGGATAGCGCAGCGTCGTTAGCCCGATATATTCGAGGCCAAAGCCGATGGAGCGATCATAGGTGAAGTGCGCCCATAGGCGCTTGAAGCCAAACCCAGTAGCCAACCGACCCGACTCCGCAGTAACCGCGACAAAGTGGCGCGATTCCTACGGGGTCACCAGCGTTTCGTCTAGCGGGCGGCAGCGATGGACAGCAGTTTGTCACAATAATGCATGTACTACTGCCCATCGACGTCTTGCCGAGCCTAGTATTGGCCGTCCGCACTCAAGCCTTCAGAGCGGCTGCGTTTGCTTGCAGGAAGTCCGCAAGTGCCTGCGGCCTGCGTCCGGAGAAGTGTTCGACCGTGCCGCTGACGATGTCGTGGTAGCCCTCGGCCGCGTCGGCGTCGAATGCCACCAGAATATCGACCATGTGGGGGTCGAGCCCCGCGGCGAGCATGCCGCCCTTGAGCTGTTCCACCGTCAGCCCGATGCGCGCAATGGGCTTGCCCGCCAGCTTGGCGACCAAGGCGGCCAGTTCGTCCTGGGTCACGGCCGCTGGGCCGGTCACGTCATGCGCCGACTTGCCCTCGGCCTGAAGCAGGGCGCCAGCCGCAGCTCGTGCCGCGTCGGCCCGCGATACATAGGCGCGGCCACGGCCCGCCGTCGCATCGAACCACTGGCCCGACTGCAAGGCCGAAGCCGCGCTCAGAAGGCTAACTTCTGCATAGAGGTGATTGCGCAGCGCGGTCCAATCGAGCGTGCTGGCGGCCAAAGCTTGCTCGGTCCAGAAATGCTCCGGTGATACGCCGCCATCGGGGTTAGGGCGCGGCGTCGGCGCGGACGTGTAGACGATATGCTTGACGCCCGCCGCTTCCGCCGCCGCAATCGCGGCCCGCTGCTGCTCGATGCGTCGACCAACGGAGTCGGTGCTGATCAGCAGCACGCGATCGACGCCGGCAAAGGCATTGGCGAGCGATGCCTCGTCGTCGAAATCCAGCGCGACAACCCTTACGCCCTTGGCGACGAGGTCGGCCAGCTTGGCCGGATCGCGCGTGCCCGCAACCACATTGGTGGCGCCGCGCGCCAGCAGCTCATCGACCGCCAGCCGCCCGAAATTGCCCGATGCGCCGGTTACCAGCAGGGTCTGGTTCTTGAAATCGCTCATTGTCTCTCTCCGTGTTGCATCGACCCCTCAGCCTTGCGGAAGGCACCGCCAGAGAGTAAGTATCGATTGGAGAGTGCTATCTAGGACACGCCGACACGCGGCGAAAGGAGGCACTTTGAGCGCATAAGCGCACCCTGAGGTAACCTATGCTCGACCGGCTCGACGAACACACCATCATCAATCAATGGATCGAGGCTTCGGCCGACAAGCCGTTCGACACAAGTTGTCCGGTGCGCGGCGTGCTCGATACGATCTCCGACAAGTGGAGCATGCTGCTCATCATGACTCTGGCCGGCGGCCCCAAGCGCTTCAACCAGCTCAAACGTGAAGTGCCCGACATCTCCCAGAAAATGCTGACCCAGACGCTGCGCGAGCTCCAGCGCGACGGCATGGTCTCGCGCCACGTCTTCGATACCAAGCCGCCTTCGGTGGAATACTCCCTGACCCCGATGGGCCAGTCGATCATCGTGCCGTTCGGCCACTTGATCTATTGGGCCAATGAGAACCACCAGGACATCGACGTGGCGCGAGCGGAGTATGACGGGGCAGCTTAACCGCCTGGCTGCGCTTGGCGACACCTGACCCTGGGCCCAGGTTCAGGACAAGGCTATCGGCGGGCCCGACAACGTTTCGATGACGCGGCAATGGGATACGTGGCCGTGCTTGCATTGCGCAATCATCGATACGAGCTCGTTCTTCAACGCCGTTAGGCTAGCGATCCGTTGATCCACCTGGGTCAGGTGCTCCGTCGCAATGCTGTCAGCCAAACTGCATGACTGCTGCGGATTGTCCTGCAGAGTGAGCAAGGCGCGAATGGCCTCGATCTCGAATCCCAATTCGCGGGCATGACGAATGAAGGCAAGCCGCTGCAAGGTGGGGGCATCATAAAGGCGCCGATTGCCTTCGGTGCGGTCGGGCGCGGGCAACAGGCCGATCTGCTCGTAATAGCGGATCGTCGGAATTTTGACGCCGCTGTGTCGCGCCGCTTCACCGATTGCAAATTCCGCCATTTTTGGTCTTGCTCCTCTAGTCGCTAGAGATTGTAGCATGCGCTTGAGATCGACTGAAAGGCCCGAAGATGAGCGCTTCCTGCTGCAACCATTGCCACGCCGACGACGCGGCCCGGAAACTGCGTGACAAGACCTACCGCCGTGTCCTCTGGGCCGTGCTGGCAATCAACGCCATCATGTTCGCCGTTGAAATCGGCGCGGGCCTTGCATCACGCTCGGCATCGCTGCAGGCCGACTCGCTCGATTTCCTTGGCGACGCCGCGAACTACGCCATCAGCCTGTTCGTGGTCGGCATGGCCTTGCAGGTTCGGGCCCGCGCGTCGCTGATCAAGGCGCTGACCATGGGCGTATTCGGGGTTTGGGTTATCGGGGTGGCGGGCTGGAACAGCTACACTGGCGTCACGCCACAGGCCTATACGATGGGCGTTGTTGGCCTCAGCGCACTGATTGCCAACGCCGCATCGTTCGGCTTGCTGTGGCGGTTCCGGGATGGCGACAGCAATATGCGTTCGGCATGGATCTGCACCCGTAATGACGTGATGGGCAATATCGCGGTCATGCTGGCAGCGCTTGGCGTTTTTGGCACGGGCACAGGATGGCCCGACGTAATCGTCGCAGGCGTCATGGGTGCGCTTGCCCTGCAAGGCGCCGCCGTGGTCATGCGGCAGGCCCTGGCGGAACTGCGGCCAGTCCAGATAACTCCTATCGCCTGAGTTGACCTTCCAGCATGGCCATGCCGGCCGAGCACCCATCGGCAAAAATGGGGCTTGCGGCGCGTAGCCGCGAGGCGTAAATGGGCGGTTATCGCGAAAAGCGACCACTTCCCTTGATCCGCTCAGTGGCGGAGTAAACAGGTGGACGAATAGTCGTCCAGGCGGTCAAGCACACGCCCTCCATGCGCCTTTTGGCATGGTCGGCCAGCGTTTCCAAAATCCCCATGCCTGACATCGATCAGGCCTCATCGCACGCCATTGGCGCCGAGCGGCGCTGCATGTCCGTGCCGACCGGAAACACGCCATGAACAAACCACTTGTCGTCATCTTCACTGCCATTGTCCTCGATGCCGTCGGCATTGGCCTCATTTTCCCAATCCTGCCATCACTGCTCGCCGAGGTCACCCACGCCGACAACGTGGCGACCTATATCGGGATCATGACCGCCCTCTATGCGGCCATGCAGTTCATTTTCGCGCCAGTGCTCGGCTCGCTCAGCGACCGGCTCGGCCGGCGCCCGGTGCTGCTGATCTCGCTGGCTGGGGCGGCCATCAATTACCTGTTCCTGGCCTTTGCACCCAGTCTCTGGTTGCTGCTGCTCGGACGCGCCATTGCCGGCCTGACCAGCGCCAATACCTCGGTGGCCGCCGCCTACATCACCGACATCTCCCCCGAGGACAAGCGGGCGCGCCGCTTCGGGCTGCTCAACGCCATGTTCGGCATCGGCTTCATCATCGGGCCGGTTCTGGGCGGCGTGCTGGGCGACTACTGGGTGCGGCTGCCGTTCATCGCAGCGGCCGTGCTGAACGGGGCCAACCTGCTGCTCGCATTCTTCATGCTGCCGGAGTCGCGGACCCCGACCCGCGAGAAAATCGATTTCGCGGCACTCAACCCGCTGCGCCCACTGCGCTGGGTGTTTTCGCTTAAGAGCCTGCTGCCGATCGTCCTGATCTTCTTCATCTTCAGCGGGACCGGCGAGGTTTACGGCACCTGCTGGGCACTGTGGGGCAATGACGCGTTCGGCTGGAATGGGCTGTGGATCGGGCTGTCGCTCGGCGCCTACGGCGTCTGCCAGACGCTGGCGCAGGCCTTCCTGCCGGGACCGGCGGTCAAACTGCTCGGCGAGCGCGGCGCCATCCTGACCGGAATCGCCGGCGCCTCGGTTGCATTGATCGTGCTGTCCTTCGCGCATGAGGGCTGGGTGGTTTTCGCGGTCATGCCGATCATGGTGCTGGGTGGTATCGGCGTGCCGGCGCTGCAGTCGCTGGCGACGCGGCAGGTCGACGAGAGCCAGCAGGGCCAGTTCCAGGGCGTGCTGCAGTCGGCGGTGAGCCTGTCCTCGATCATCGCACCGCTGGCGTTCTCGAGCCTGTATTTCGTGTTCCGCCAGCAGTGGCCGGGCGCGATCTGGCTGTCGGTCGTCGTGGTTTACGCGATCAGCGTGCCGCTGGTGCTCGGCCTGCGATTCAACAAGCCGGCCACGGCTCTAGCGACGTAGACCGGAGATGGATTTGCAGGCATGCCTATCCACAGGCTGACCGCCTCGAAAATTGGCATTCCTGCCCATAATCGCCTATATAAATAGCCAGTTCGAACAACATAGAATCACCCCAGTGACAGATACGCTCAATGACGGTTCCGGCGCGCTGCCGCCGTCCGATATTTCGCTGATTTCGATCACCGACGAGATGCGCCAATCCTATCTCAGTTACGCCATGAGCGTGATTGTGAGCCGGGCGCTGCCCGACGTACGCGACGGCCTGAAGCCGGTGCATCGCCGTATCCTGTTCTCGATGAACGAGAACGGGTACGAGTGGAATAAGCCCTATCGCAAGTCGGCCCGCGTGGTCGGCGACGTGATCGGTAAGTATCATCCGCATGGCGATCAGTCGGTCTATATGGCGCTGGTTCGCATGGCCCAGGATTTCTCCATGGGCCAGTTGCTGATCGAAGGTCAGGGCAATTTCGGCTCGGTCGATGGCGATATGCCGGCGGCCATGCGATACACCGAAGTGCGCATGCAGCGCATCACCGGCAACCTGCTCGACGATCTGGATAAAGACACCGTCGATTTCCGCGACAACTATGACGGCTCCGAGCACGAGCCGGTCGTGCTGCCGGCGCGGTTTCCCAACATGCTGGTCAATGGCGGCGGCGGTATCGCCGTGGGCATGGCCACTAATATCCCGACCCACAATCTGGGCGAAGTGATCAACGCGACGCTGCTGGTGCTCGACCAGCCGCATGTGACCACCGAAGACCTGATGGCCGTCATGCCCGGCCCCGACTTCCCCACCGGCGGCATTATCCTGGGCCGTCACGGCATCCGCTCGGCCTATGAAACCGGCCGCGGCGGCGTCATGATCCGTGGCCGCGTCGCCATCGAAGAAATCCGCAAGGAACGCGAAGCGCTCATCATCACCGAATTGCCGTATCAGGTGAACAAGGCGCTGATGGTCGAAAAGATCGCCGATCTGGTGCGCGAAAAGCGCATCGAAGGCATTGCCGACATGCGCGACGAATCCTCGCGCGAGGGCATGCGCGTAGTCATCGAGATCAAGCGCGATGCGCTGCCCGATGTGGTGTTGAACCAGCTCTATCGCTTCACCGCGCTGCAATCCTCGTTCGGCTGCAATTTCGTGGCGCTGAACGGCGGCAAGCCGCAGCTGATGAACCTGATGGAAATCCTGACGGCGTTCCTCGCCTTCCGCGAGGAAGTCGTAACCCGCCGCGCCCGGTTCCTGCTCAACAAGGCCCGCGATCGCGCCCATATCCTGGTCGGCCTGGCGGTTGCCGTCGCCAATATCGATGAAGTCATCGCCCTGATCCGCACCGCGCCCGATCCGGCGACGGCGCGCGAGCAGTTGATGACCCGCCGCTGGCCCGCCAGCGACGTGGCCCCGCTGATCGCGCTGATCGACGATCCGCGCCACCGTATCAACGAAGACGGCACGTTCAACCTGTCGGAAGAACAGGCCCGCGCCATTCTCGAACTGCGCCTGGCTCGCCTAACCGCGCTGGGTCGTGACGAAATCGGCGACGAGCTCAATGGCCTCGGCACCGAAATCGCCGACTACCTCGATATCCTGCGGTCGCGCGAGCGGGTGATTTCCATCATTCGCGACGAACTGACTTCGATCCGCGATCAATACGCCACCCCGCGCAAAACCGAGATCACCGACAGCGCCGCCGATTTCGAGGACGAGGACCTGATTGCCCGCGAGGACATGGTCGTCACCGTGACCCATGGCGGTTACATCAAGCGCGTGCCGCTTTCGACCTATCGGGCGCAGAACCGCGGCGGCAAGGGCCGTTCGGGCATGGCGACGCGCGACGAGGATTTCGTCAGCCGCCTGTTCGTCGCCAATACGCATACGCCAATCCTGTTCTTCACCAGCCGCGGCATCGTCTACAAGCTCAAGGTCTGGCGCCTGCCATTGGCCAATGCCAATGCGCGCGGCAAGGCTCTGATCAATATCCTGCCGCTGGAGCAGGGCGAACGCATCACCTCGATCATGCCCATGCCCGAGGATGAAGGCACCTGGGCCGATCTCGACATCATGTTCGCCACCGATCGCGGCACCGTGCGCCGCAACTCGCTGGCCGACTTCGTCGAAGTGCGCCAGAACGGTAAGATCGCCATGAAGCTGGACGAGGGCGACGGCATTATCGGCGTCGACACCTGCTCGGCGGCCGACGACGTGCTGCTGACCACGGCCCAGGGCCAGGCGATCCGCTTCCAGGTCGACGAAGTGCGCGTGTTCAAGGGCCGCGACTCCACCGGCGTGCGCGGCATCCAGCTCGCCCAGGATGACATTGTCATCTCCATGGCGATCATCCGGCACTTCGATGCGGTGTCCGAAGAGCGTGTCGCCTATCTCAAGATGAGCCGCGCGGTGCGTGGCGAAGGCGACAGCGAAGAGAACGCCACCGACGATGCCGAAGAGGCAGTGGTCGCGGGTGAATTGGGCCAGGACCGCTACGTCGCCATGAGCGAAGCCGAGCAGTTCATCCTGACCATCTCGGAAAACGGCTATGGCAAACGCACGTCGAGCCACGAATACCGCATCACCGGCCGCGGCGGCAAAGGCATCACCGCCATGGCCGTCAACAAGCGCAACGGCAAGCTGATCGCCTCCTTCCCGGTGGCCGACGAGGACCAGATCATGCTGGTCACCGACAAGGGCCAAATGACCCGCATGCCGGTCGAGGGCAAGAAGCCAATCCGCATCGTCTCGCGCGGCAGCCAGGGCGTCATCGTGTTCGATACCGCCGAGGACGAGAAGGTGGTTTCGGTTGAGCGCATCAGCGAGCCCGAGGACGACGAAGAGGGCGATGCCCCCGAGGCGGTGGATACGCCCGATGCACCCGACGGCCCGGAAACTCCGGATGGTCCCGGCAACCCGGACGAACCGGCGGCTGAATAAGGAATTTGAGGGGCGCTTCGGCGCCCCTTGTTATTGTGCCGCGCAGAAGCAACTTGGTACGCACCTGCGCCCTGACACCCACCCACGGGTCATTCCCGCGAAGGCGGGAACCTCCGTTTTCTTCCTGCATCACGCAAACAGAGGTCCCCGCCTTCGCGGGGATGACCTCGTGGGCGGGATAGCGCCGAGGCAAAGGAGACTCGGTGTGGATTGCGTGCACCGCCCTCTCAATCACCCCTTGCCAACCCCTCGATCCGCTGTCTTTCCTTGTCTCCAAGGAGTCACCCCGATGATCGATCCCGCCATTCTTCTTCCCTACGTCCTCGCCTGCATTCTGTTTGCCGTGATCCCCGGCCCATCGGTTTCCGTGGTCATTGCCAATTCGCTGTCCGGCGGCACGCGGGCAGGGCTGTTCACCATTCTCGGGACGGAATTGAGCATGCTCAGCATGGTCTTCGTCGTCGCCATCGGGCTCGAAGCCGTAATGACCTTCGTCTCAGGCGCTTTCGAAATCATCAAGCTGGCCGGCGCCGCTTACCTGATCTGGATCGGCTGGAAAATGCTGCGCTCCACGGGCGAGCTCACCTTCAATGCAGGCGATCGCCTGCCGATCGGCCGCTATATCTGGCAGGGCGCGCTGGTCAATTGGTCCAATCCCAAGACCCTGCTGTTCCTCAGCGCCTTCCTGCCGCAGTTCGTCGACCTCAGCCGACCCGCCTTCGGCCAAATCATGATCCTGGGGCTAATCACCATGGCGGTCGCGACGCTCAGCGACAGCGTCTACGCCGTCGCGGCCGGGCAGATGCGCCACCTGCTGACCGCAGCCCGCGTCCGCATGGTCAACCGCGTCTCCGGCACCATCCTGATGTGCGGCGGCGTCTGGCTAGCCCTGCAAAGGCGCGCATGACCCTCGATATCGTCAATCTCCGCGACGCCGGGGAGTTTTTCCCCGCCGTCGCCGATCGCATCTGGCGCGCCTGGTGGAAGTCGGGCGGAACAGCGCTGGCGGAGCTTGAAGAAAGACTGTCCGACGTCGTCGCCGCCACCGATTTCCCGTTTACCCTGGTGGCCAATGCCGATGGCCGCTTCGCTGGCACTGTAACGGCCATAGCCTCCGATCTCGAGGAACGTCCCGACCTGACTCCATGGGTCGCTGCGCTCTGGGTTGAGCCGGACGACCGAGGCGGCGGGCTGGCGCGGGCGCTGGTGGAGCGGGCGGTCCAGGCTTTGTTCGATCAGCGCCACGCCCAAGTCTATCTCTACGCCAATGCGCCGATGCGGTCGTTCTATCTCGGCCTTGGCTGGACCTTGCTGGAGGAGCAGGTCGGTCAGCATGGCGTCGATATTTTCGTCCGCTATGCGCCCGGACGCCATCCGGCATGACGCGCGGCAAAACCGGCTACCGCGCGCTGCTTGCCCTGCGGGTGCCGCGGCGGCTGGCCTTGGCCAGCATTCCGGCCGATTTCGCCGATTGGCTCGACTATGCTGCCGTCGTCGCGCTGCTGGTGTTCGCCTGGGGCGAGGGGCCGTTCGTGCTGGCGCTGTTCGGCTTTGCGCTGACGCTGCCCTATATTGCCATCGGCCCGTTGCTGGCGGTCTATATCGACCGCACGCCGCTCGGGCGTGTGTTGGTGCTGTCCAATCTCGGCCGGGGGCTGACCACCCTGGCGCTGGTTTTCGCCAGCAGCACGCCGCTGGTGCTGCTCCTGGTCTTTGTGCGCTCCTCGGTGGACTCCGCCTTCACGCCGGCGCGGCAGGCCGCCATCCAGGCTTCGACGCCGCCCGAATTGCTGGCCAGCGCCAATGGCCTGCATCAGGCTATCAACCAGACCTCCAAGATCGCCGGCCCGGCGCTGGGTGGCCTGCTGCTGGCTTTTATCCCGGCGCAGTCGGTGTTCGGGCTCAATGCCGTCCTGTCACTGGTAGCGGCGCTCAGCCTGATCCGGCTCAACCTGCCAGCGCGCGAGGCCCGCGAGCCGTCCGATCTCCGAACTGAAATCTCCGCCGGCGCCGCCGAATTCCGCCGCAACCGACGCCTGTTGCTGGCGCTGGTGTTCTCTGCGGTCGCCTATTTCGCGTTCTTTCTTTACGACGCGCTGATTGCGCTACTGGCTGCCGATTTCGGCCTTGGTGCCACGGCGTTCGGCGTCGGCATTGCGGCATCGGGGGCAGGCGGGTTGATCGGCGCGCTGGTCGCGGGACGCCTTGCCAGTCATCCCATTGCCTGCATGACCTGGTCGGCGGTGTTTTCCGGTTGCGTCACCATCGCCATCGCCTTGGCCGCCATGGCTCATATCGTGATGCCGGCCTGGCTCTATTTCATCGCCCTGGGGCTGATGGGCGGCTCAACCGCCTTCATGCTGGTGCCTTATCGAACCATCATACAGGCCGAAACACCGCCCGACCGCATAGCGCGCGTCTTCGCCACCGGCGAGGCGCTGATCACCGCCGTGATGCTGTCCGCCCCCTTCATCGGTAGCTTGATCGCCACGGCATACGGCACTGGCGCCGCATTCCTCAGCGGCGGCATGCTGGTGCTGTTGTTGGGCCTCGTTACTGCGGTCGCTACTCTACCGGGCAGGGGCGTTCGCTAGGCGCATCCCGCGTGGTCGGGCGTCACGCCCTCGAACATGTGGCTTGTGGTCGATGACGCGCCCATGCCGAGGAACACGCCAAAGTCCGACTCGGCGATCAGCCCTGCCTTGGCGAGCGACTGAATTCCAGCGACCACACGCTGATGATAGATCTTGAGATAGGCGATCGTGTCGTCCTTGCTCAGGTCATAGGCAGATGCGGGATCTTCGACACCCAGCATCCCGCCGATCAGGGCTATCGAGCCGCCCTGCACATTGAGCCCGGTCACGACCAGATCCAACCGGGCGACGTAGTCGTTGACCATGGCGACGAACTCGGCCTTCTGCGCCGCATCGCATAGTCGCGCGACCTTGGTGGTGGCGCGACAGGCCACCATCGTGGCCATGCTGGAAAAGCCGCCGCTGGTTACTGCCTGATTGGCCATCGCCAGATCGCCCGGAACATCTTCATTTGCCGCGATCCGGGCATCGGCCTGGCATTTGGCGGTATCCGCGTCGCTCCAGATAGCGTCCTGTTCGTCCGCTTGAACCACGTGGGCGACTGCCAGCGGACTGGCGGGCGGTCGTGCATTGTTTAGCCAGCCAAGGCCCACATAGATGCAACATGCGATGGCCACGACCGCAACCACGCCCAGCCACAGGTCCACACGCCCGCCGCCTATGGCCGGCTTGCCGAGCTTGCCGCTTTCGCGCAATCCACGCACAACATCCCGCCCGGACATGCGGCCCTCGCTGCAAATGCCCGCCCAGCATAGGCAAAGGCGTTGAAAAGAGCCTTAAGCCGATACCCGCAAATGCGTCGATCCGGGCACCCCGCGCTTGCCTTGACTCACCCACCGTGACAAAACCCGACAACAACTTGGGGAGGGCACGATGAGCAAATTGGTGGGCTTTTATCCCGGCTCGTTCGATCCGGTGACCAATGGCCATCTCGACGTCATCGAGCGGGCCTGCAAGCTGGTTGATACGCTGGTCGTCGCCGTTGGCATCAACTCGGGCAAGAAAACGCCCCTTTTTGCCCACGAGGACCGACTGGCTCTGCTCGAACAGGTGCTGGCGCCGGTGGGCAAACGCACCGATACCGAGTTCAAAATCGTCGACTTCGGCGGGCTGATGGTCACCGCCGCACGCGAGCATGGGGCCAAGCTGATCATCCGCGGGTTGCGCGATACTACCGACTATAATTACGAGATGCAGATGGTCGGCATGAACGCCCAGATGGCGCCCGACCTGCAGACCGTTTTCCTGCCGTCCAGCCCGCCCGTGCGGCACATCTCGGCCACATTGGTGCGCCAGATAGCCGAAATGGGCGGCGACATTTCCGCCTTCGTCCCGCAGCTTGTTCTCAAGGCCCTGAAATCCAAATGATCGCCATTTCCCGCCGTCTGTTTGGTGCGCTCGCCATTGCCGCCGCCACCGTTTTCGCCGCTCCCGCCTGGGCCCAGACGCCCGCCGGCACGCCCCACCTGATCCTGACGCTGCCCAAGGGCGATGTCGATATCGAGCTGCTGCCCGACCTGGCGCCTGCCCATGTCGAGCGCATCGTCACCCTGACCAATCAGGGCTTCTATAACGGCCTCAAGTTCCACCGCGTCATCGATGGCTTCATGGCCCAAACCGGCGATCCCAAGGGCGACGGCACCGGCGGTTCGGACCTGCCGGACCTGAAGGCCGAATTCACGACTTCGGTTTCCTTCCAGCGCGGCGTGCTCGGCATGGCCCGCGCCTCCGATCCCGATAGCGCCAATTCGCAGTTCTTCATCACCTACGCGGATGCCAGCTTCCTCGATGGCCAGTACACCGTGTTCGGCAAGGTCGTTTCCGGCATGGAAGCCGTGGATGCGCTGAAGAAGGGCACCGACCAGAGTGGTGTCGTCGATGGTCCGGACAGCATCATCTCGGCGAAGATCGAATATAAGTAAGCTCGAGCTTCACCCCTACCTAACCTCCCCCTGGAAGGGGGAGGAATCGTTTTGTGGCTTGGCGAGATGTGCCACAGACTCGGTCTGTTCCTCCCCCTTCCAGGGGGAGGCCAGGTGGGGGTATGCCTTGCACCGCAAGCCCATTCCCCTTACATGCGCACCACGCATTCCATAAAAACTCAGAAAGTGAGCCCCATGGCCGATTACGCTGATCCCGAAAACACCCTCGTCATCGAAACCACCAAGGGCAAAGTCGTCATCGCCCTGCGCCCCGACCTGGCGCCCAACCATGTCGCCCACATCAAGAAGCTTGCGCGCGAAAACTTCTACGACAATATCGTGTTCCACCGCGTCATCGACGGCTTCATGGCCCAGACCGGCGACCCGCGCGGCACCGGCACCGGCGGCTCGAAGTACCCCGACCTGAAGCAGGAATTCTCGGCTGAGCCGCACGTTCGCGGCACGGCGTCGATGGCCCGCTCGTCCAATCCCGACAGCGCCAATTCGCAGTTCTTCATCTGCTTCGCCGACGCGCCCTTCCTCAACAAGCAGTATACTGTTTGGGGCAATGTCATCGAAGGCATGGAAAACGTCGACCAGATCAAGCGCGGCGAGCCCGTGCAGAACCCCGACAAGATGGTCACCGTCCGCGTCGCGGCTGATCTGACCGAGTAAGTGAGAATACCCCCACCCATCCTCCCCCTGAAGGGGGAGGAGCCGTCTTGTGGCCGAGACTCGATCGAACCCCAAGAGTGGCGAGAATCCTCCCCCTGCAGGGGAGGATAGGTGGGGGCTGCTTCCCGTCCCTCAGCTTGCGTTCAGCTTTCCTGCGCCAGAACTGCGCCAGATCGGGAATTTTGACCATGCGCCTTCACTCCTCGGCACTCATCGCCGTCGCCTGCATGTCCGCGACGCCGGCTCTGGCCTTCGAAACCTTTGACTGCGCCGATGACAGGGGCGAGGTCACGCTTGAATTCGACCATCAGCACGGCGAAGCGCCGTTCCAGCGCGTGCAGATGCAGATCGTCGACGACATCGGCGTCTCGACCGATCCGGCCCATCCTGATTTCGATGGTGAATATATCGGCAAGCAGTTTTCCGGCACGGATTTCCAGGGCGTCGACGTCAACTGGAAGGACGAGACCGACCGCGAGCACAAGGCGCTGTCGCTACGCTTGGTGATTGCCTCCGAAGGCCAGGTCACCCTCGTTACCGGCGCGCTTGCTGTCGATGGCGGCGGCGTCTGGCCCGTCAGTTGCACCGTGCGCGGCGGCCGCTCGGCGGCGGAGGTATGGTAGTCCGATAAAGCACTTCGATGTCCGCATAAGCCGTGCTAACCACGCCGCATGCGTGTTTCCGATTTCGACTTCGACCTCCCCGAATCCCTCATTGCGCTCCATCCGGCCGAGCCGCGCGATTCTGCGCGCCTGCTGGTGGTGGACCCGGTCCATGGCCTGTCCGATCGCCATATTCCCGATCTGCTCTGGCTGTTGAAGCCGGGCGACGTGTTGGTGATCAATGATACGCGCGTGCTGCCAGCCGAACTACGCGGCACCCGTATTCGCGGCGACAACCGCGCCTCGGTGTCGTTCAACCTGCACAAGCGCGACGATGCCCATACCTGGCGCGCCTTCGCCCGTCCGGCCAAGCGGCTGGCGCTGCTCGACCGGCTTGAACTCGGCAATGGCGATGGCACGGCGCTGACTGCTCGGGTCGCCGGCAAGGGAGAGACCGGCGAGGTCACACTGGAATTCGATCTCGGTGGCGCGGCGCTCGACGAGGCGATCAAGTCGCACGGCGCCATGCCGCTGCCGCCTTATATCGGCGCCAAGCGCGCTATCGAGGATCGCGACAAGACCGACTACCAGACGGTCTATGCCGCCCATGACGGCGCCGTCGCCGCGCCCACCGCCGGGCTGCACTTCACCGAAGAGCTGCTGCAAAAGCTGGCCGATCACGGCGTCACAATCGAGCGGGTGACGCTCCATGTGGGAGCAGGGACTTTCCTGCCGATGAAGGCCGAGGACACCGACGATCACGTCATGCATGCCGAATGGGGCGAGATCGACCAGGCGACTGTCGAGCGCATCTTGGCCGCCAAGGCCGCTGGCGGTCGCATCGTCGCGGTTGGCACCACCAGCTTGCGCCTGCTCGAATCCGCCTCAGTGCGCACCGGCGCGCTGAAACCGTTCAGCGGCGATACCTCGATTTTCATCACGCCGGGCTTCCGCTTCAAGACGGTCGATGTGCTGATGACCAATTTCCACTTGCCCAAGTCGACGTTGTTCATGCTGGTCAGCGCTTTTGCGGGCATGGATGTCATGCGCGACGCCTACCAGCACGCCATCGCAAAGGGCTATCGGTTCTATTCGTATGGCGACTCGTCGCTGCTGATGCGCGCCGAGATGCCGGAAGACGAGAACGGGCTTTAGTTCGCGCCCTTGTCCAGCGTCAGCTCGCCGGTAAAGCCGCAGGCGGCGCCGTGGTACTGCATGCAGCCCGGGCCTTCCTCGATAACGAGCTTGCCGTTTTTGAAGGTCATGGCGACTTCGCAATATTCGTCGCTGAATTCGTCTGCTGGGTCGTAGTCTTCGTTAGAGGCGTAAAAGGTGCCTCCAGCCTTGTTGAGTTCCGCGCTGCCGTTGACCTCGCCGGAGCAACCGCCCATGCCGTCTTCGATCGGCGTCGCCGTCGACAGCTCGATTTCGGTAAAGCCGTCCGCTCCCGGCGCCTGGATGACCGCTGTCAACTCGCCCTCGCCACTGCCCGCATAGCTGCCTTCCTGCGCGTAGGCGACAGTGCTCAGGGCCGCGAACATCATGGCGGCGGACAGTAGGCGAAGCATGGGCAACCTCGGTGTTGGCGCGGTGCCATAATCGGCTGCACGCAGTGGTTGTTACCATTGGCGCGACCAGCTAGAAACCCCGCCATGAAACAAGTGACTTTTACCCTTTCCGCCACCGACGGCATGGCGCGGCGCGGCCGCATCGATACACCGCGCGGCGATATCCAGACCCCCGCCTTCATGCCCGTGGGCACGCTCGGCACCGTCAAAGCCATGTATCCCGAACAGGTACGCGAAACCGGCGCCGATATCCTCTTGGGCAACACCTATCACCTGATGCTGCGGCCCGGTGCCGAGCGCGTTGCCGGGCTTGGTGGTCTGCACACCTTCATGGACTGGCAGCGGCCGATCCTAACCGATAGCGGTGGCTTCCAGGTCATGTCGCTCAGCAAGCTGCGCAAGTTGACAGAGAAGGGCGTGACCTTCCGCTCGCATATCGACGGCACCGCGTATGAGCTGACGCCCGAGCGTTCCATCGAGATCCAGACGCTGCTCGACAGCGACATCATTATGCAGCTCGACGAGTGCATCGCGCTACCGGCCGAGTACAAGGAAATGGAGCGCGCCATGGAGCTGTCGCTCCGCTGGGCTGACCGCTCCAAGACCGCGTTCAACAACCAGCAGAACCGCGCGCTGTTCGGCATCGTGCAGGGCGGGGACTCTGCTGAACTGCGTGCCCGTTCAGCGGCAGGACTGACCTCAATCGGCTTTGATGGTTACTCGGTCGGCGGCCTCGCCGTGGGCGAACCACAGGAAGTCATGTTCCGCGTCATCGAAGAGATCACGCCGGAGCTGCCGACCGATCGTCCGCGCTACCTGATGGGCGTCGGCAAGCCCGATGATATTCTGGGCGCCATCGGGCGCGGCATCGACATGTTCGATTGCGTCCATCCGACCCGGGCTGGCCGCCACGGTCATGTCTATAGCCGGTTCGGCGTCATCAACCTGAAAAACGCCCGGCATAAGGATGATCATCGTCCCATCGACGAAGCGTCGCCCAATTCCAATTGCCGCCGTTTTTCGCGCGCCTATCTTCATCATCTGGTCAGGACCGAAGAGATTTTAGGCGCAATGATCCTTTCCCAGATCAACCTGGCCTATTATCAAGAGCTGGTCCAAGGGGCCCGCGCGGCGATAGAGATCAATAGTTTTTCCGACTTCGCCGCCGCGACCCGTTCATCGTGGGACGCCGGCGACCTGCCGCCGCTCTAAAACCGTCTATCCAGCGTTCAGAAAAGGTTTATCGACATGGCAAAATCAGGGCGCAAGGCCAGTTTCGCGTCGCTCGACAAGCATAAGAAGCGCCTCGCGGAAACGCCGATGCGCGTTCAGTTCGCCATCGATCCGAACCGCTTCAAGCGCTATTCCGCCACGGCCGGCGACCTGCTGCTCGACTATTCCAAGAACCGCATCGACGAAGACGTGATGGCCGCCTTGTTCGACCTGACGCGGGCCGCCGGCGTCGAGGAACGCCGGACCCAGATGTGCGAGGGCGAGCATATCAACATCACCGAAGACCGCGCCGTGATGCATATGGCGCTGCGCTATCAGGGCGATAAGCCGGTTCCGGTCGACGGCAAGGATGTGATGCCCGATATCCGCGCCGTGCTGTCGCATATCGAGAGCTACACCAATGACGTGCGCAATGGCGTCATTCGCAGCCACACCAACGAGCAGATCACCGATGTGGTGAACATCGGCATCGGTGGCTCGGACCTCGGCCCGGCCATGGTCACGCTGGCGCTGGAGCCCTATACCCGCGCCGACCTGCACGCGCATTACGTCTCCAATGTCGACGGCGCGCATATCCATGACGTGCTCAAGCGGCTGAAGCCGCAGACGACGATGTTCATCATCGCGTCCAAGACCTTCACCACCGACGAAACCATGACCAATGCCGCCTCCGCCCGGAAGTGGATCGCCGACGCTCTAGGCGATCATGCGGTCGCCGATCATTTCGCCGCCGTTTCGACCAATATCGAGGCCTGCAAGGGCTTCGGCATCCGCGAAGACCGCATTTTCGGTTTCTGGGACTGGGTCGGCGGGCGTTATTCGATCTGGTCGGCCATCGGGCTGCCGGTGGCGCTGGCCGTCGGCTACGAGAATTTCGCCAAGATTCTCAAGGGCGCCGATGCGATGGATCAGCATTTCCTGACCACGCCGTTGGAGCAGAATCTACCCGTTATTCTTGGCTTGCTCGGCGTCTGGTATCGCAATGTCTGGGGTTTTTCGACCCAGGCCGTGATCCCCTACGACCAGCGCCTGTCGCGCCTGCCGGCCTATCTGCAGCAGCTCGATATGGAGAGCAACGGCAAGTCCGTGACGCTGGGCGGCAAGGCCGTTGGCTGGTCGACCGGCGCCATCGTCTGGGGCGAGCCGGGCACTAATGGCCAGCACGCCTTCTTCCAGCTGATTCATCAGGGCACCGACGTTATCCCGACCGATTTCCTGATCGCCGCCAAGCCGCATGAGAGCCTGCCGCCGCATCACGACAAGCTGGTTGCCAACGTGCTGGCGCAGTCTGAAGCGCTGATGCTGGGCAAGACCGAGGAAGAGGTTATCCTCGAACTCAAGGCGCAAGGCCTTGATAAGGGCAAGATCAAGGAGCTAGCGCCGCATAAGGTGTTCCCCGGCAATCGCCCGTCCAACACGCTGTTTTATCCGCAATTGACGCCAGAAATGCTGGGTACGCTGGTCGCCATGTATGAGCACAAGGTGTTCGTCCAGGGCGTCATCTGGAACATCAATTCCTATGACCAGTGGGGCGTCGAACTCGGCAAGCAGCTCGCCAAGGCCTTGTTGCCAAAGGTAAAAGGCGAGGCCAGCAGCGACGGTCACGACAGCTCTACAAAGGGCCTGTTGGGCTACTATTTGAGCCACAAGGGCTAAGCATTTGACGATCGAAACCGACGAGCAACTCGAAAAACTCAAGGCCATCGGCCGCATCTGCGCCCTGACCCGCGACGCCATGGCAGCCGCCATGCGTCCGGGCATGACTACGGCGGAGCTTGATGATCTGGGCCGGATTCTACTGGCCCGGCACGGGGCGCTATCGGCGCCGCAGATCACCTATGATTTTCCGGGCGCCACCTGCATCTCGATCAACGAGGAAATCGCCCACGGCATTCCCGGCGATCGGGTGATCCAGCCTGGCGATCTGGTCAATATCGACGTGTCGGCGGAAAAAGACGGCGTCTTCGCCGATACCGGCGCGTCTTTTGTCGTCGCGCCCAGCAGCAGTAAGCTCGACGCGCTGTGCCGCGATGGCAAGAAGGCCATGTGGGCCGGTATTCGTGCCGTGCGGGCAGGGGCGCCGCTGGCCGACATCGGCGACGCCATCGGCAAATTCGCCAGCAAGGGCGGCTATACGCTGATCCGCAATCTCGCCAGCCATGGCGTCGGCGACAGCCTGCATGACGAGCCGGGCGAAATCTCGACCTGGCCCGACAAGTCCGAACGCCGCCGTATGACCAATGGCCTAGTGTTCACCATCGAGCCGTTTTTGTCGCTGGGCGGCAGGATGGCCGATCAGAAATCGGCGGATGACGAATGGACGCTGGTGGCTCGGCCGTCAGCGCCTTGCGTGCAGTATGAGCATACGGTGGTGGCAACGCCGCGCGGTGCGGTCGTGGTAACACTGGCCGCCTAGAGCGAGACCAGCAGCACCGGCGCCAGGATGATCATGGCAAGCGCCGCGACGAGCCGCATGGCGCCCCAGCCGCGGAAGGTTGCGTTGCGCAAGAGCGACGACAGCACGAAGAACACGATCAGCGCGATTGCCAGACGGTTGATGCCCGGCAGCGCCAACTCGGTGCCCTGCGACAGCCGTACATAGCCCCAGAGGCCGGCCAGCACGCCGAACATCGCGGTGATCAGCAGGCTCATCGCCTTGGCAATAATGAGCATCGCCATATCGATGGTGACGCTGGTCAGGATCAGGCTGATGCCGCTGCCCATCACGAACATGGCGCCCAAAATGACGAACAGTCGCGTCTCCGCCAGCGCGGGGATGATCGCGCCAAGATCGAGGCTCGGCAGCTTGCCGATCACCGGCACGGCCCCGCCATAGGTACGGAACAGGACCAGCAGATAGACGACGGCCATAGTGCTGACGGCGAAGATGAGCAGGCTCACCACCATCACCTTGACCAGATCGATAGTGTCCTGGGACATGGGCTAACCGCCAGATGGAAGGAGAATGGCACGCCGGGAAAGGGTCGAACCCCGCAACTCAAAGCGATGAAAAATCAATTGCTTTGGCCAGTTGTTAGCCCACGCTGCTCGGCAGCGTCAAGCTCACGCCGAGTTCCCCTCCCGCCTCCTAGTGCGTCAGCAGCGCCTCGGCCGGCTGGATGGCCAGCACGCCGGCGGACGGGCGCGGATGCGAACCAACTCCCTCCAATGCTTCGGCCGCGGCCAGAAGTCCGCGGGTGTAGGGTTGGGTCGGCGTATCGAAAACGGTCCGTACCGGGCCTTCCTCAAGAACCTTGCCGGCGCGCATCACCATGACGCGGTCGCAAATTTCGGCGATGACGCCAAGGTCGTGGCTGATGAACAACAAGCTCAGCGAGCGGCTGCGCTGCAACTCCTTGAGCAGCTTTATCACCTGGGCCTGGATGGACACGTCCAGCGCGGAGACGATCTCGTCGCAGATGAGCACTTCGGGCGACAGCGCGAGGGCGCGGGCGATGTTGACGCGCTGTCGCTGGCCGCCCGACAATTCGCGCGGCAGACGCCCCAGCAGGGTGTCCGAAAGGCCCACCTCGTTCAGCAGGGCGACGATGGCGTCGCGCCGCTGCCGATGCGGCATGCCGGTGATGGCGAAGGGCTCGCCTATCGCCTTCTCCACGGTCATGCGTGGATTGAGCGCGCCGTAGGAGTCCTGGAAAATGTATTGCAGGCGCGCGCGCATCGCGGCGGGCATCGATCCGGGATTGACCAGGCGTTTGCCATCGAAGGAGATCGAGCCGCCTTCGATCGGCGTGAGGCCGACTATGGCCTTGGCAATGGTGCTCTTGCCGCTGCCGCTTTCGCCCACAATACCCAGGGCACTGCCGCGGGGCAGCGACAGGCTGACCCCATCGACGGCGGTGACGCGCCGCGCAAAGGCATTGTGGCCGGGATAGGAGACGGTGAGGTCCTCGATTGAGAGCAGGGGCGCTGCCTGGTCCGGCTTGCCACCGGAATTGGCGACGGCATCGAGTCGCGGCCGGCTATCGAGCAGCATCTGGGTGTAGGCGTCGCGGGGCTTGGCAATGACGCTGGCGGTTGGCCCGGCTTCCACCGTGACGCCCTTGCGTAGCACGACCACGTCATCGGCGTGGGCGGCGACCACGCCAAGATCATGGGTGATCAGCAGCATGGCCATGCGCCGTGCCTTCCTGAGCGAACTGAGCAGCTCCAGGATTTGCGCCTGCACGGTCATGTCGAGCGCCGTGGTGGGCTCGTCGGCGATGAGCAGGCTTGGGTTGCCGGCCAGGGCCGAGGCGATCGCCACGCGCTGCTGCTGGCCGCCGGAGAGCTCGTGCGGATAGCGGCGCTCGATATGGGGTATGCTATCGAGCCCCACTTCGACGAGCAGTTCGCGCACTCTGCGCCGCGCGCCATCGCCCCGCTGTCCGGGCGGCAGCGACTCGCGGATCTGCTTGAAGACGGTCATCAGCGGATCGAGCGCCGCGGCGGGGTCCTGGAACACCACGGCGATCTGCCGGCCGCGGACCTGGCGCAATTCAGCCTCCGACAGCGTCAGCAGGTCGCGGCCGCCGAACATCGCGGTGCCCATGGTTTCGATCTGGACGCCGGCCGGGGTGAGGGCGAGCAGCGACATCGCCGTCATCGATTTGCCCGATCCGGACTCTCCCACGAGAGCCAGGGTGCGGCCTTCGGCGATGCTGAACGACACGCCATCCACGACCCGGGCCGTGCCGGCATTCGCCGTGATAGTGACGCGCAGGTCCGAGACTGCGAGCAGGGGAGCTTGGGTCATGATGTCCTCAGGCGGGGGTCGACGAGTTTGCGGATGATTTCGGTCATGAGGTTGGCGAAGATCACCGCCAGCCCCAGCCAAATGATGATGGCCTGCACGACCGGATAGTCGCGGCCCTGGATCGCCTGCAGCGTCATGGTGCCAAGGCCGGGCAGGCCGAACACGACTTCCATGGTGAGGGCGCCAGTAAAGATGCCGGCTAGCATCATGCCGATCAGCGCGATGGTGACCGAGAGCGCGTTGGGCAGGACGTGGCGCAGGATGATGCGGGAACGGCTGAGACCCTTGGCCCGAGCGGCGCGGACATATTCGCTCGACTCGACGTCCTTCATGTCCTCGTAGAGCATCTTGGCGAGGCTCCCCGTCGTATCGACGCCAAGGATGATGGCCGGGACGAGGAAATTGCCGATAGCCGGTATCCAATCCAGCCATACAGCAAAGACGATCACCGACATGATCCCGATCGAGAATGTCGGCATGGTGATGGACCAGATGGTGATGAACTCGACGATCCCAACAAAGATCGATCGTGGAAACAGACAGGCCAGCGTGGGAAGGCTGATGCCGAAGATGAGGCCAATCGCCAGGGCGGTGGCGCCGAGCATCAGTGTCGAGGGCAGGACGATGGCGAGCAGGTCGACGATGGGCCGGTTATAGCGCGACGACTCGCCAAGATCGCCGGAGAGGATCATGCCGCTCCATTCGCCGAACTGGGTGAGCCAGGGCTGGTTGAGGCCGAGATCTTCGCGCATCGAGGTCTGCTGCGAATAGGTCAGCGAGCCCTCGACGCCGCGCACGTCGACGACATCGCCGGGGATCATGCGGATGACGAAAAAGGTGAAGATGATAATGCCCAGCGCGATGGCGAGCGAGCGCAGGATATCGAGGCCGATGGAGCCCAGCAGACGCAGCAGATGCGGGTTCATAGCGTGACACTCTTGCGGGAGACGTTGAAGCGTTTGCGGATGGAATTGCCCACGATGGCCAGCGCGAAAGTGACCAGCGACAGCGCGATGATGGGCGCGAGCGCGGCGTGCGGGGCCTCTTCGATGTAGGAGGTGGCGCTGGCGATCATGCGGCCCCAGGTCGGGGTTTCGGGCGAAACGCCCAGGCCCAGGAAGCTCAGCACCGATTCCGAAACGATGCAGCGCGGCAGGATCATGGCGAACTGGGTGATGAGAGCGCCGGCGATGTTGGGCAGCACATGCACCAGCGCGATGCGCAGGCGCCCGGCACCGAGCACCTTGGCTGCGGATGTATAGGGCTGGGCCATCTGCTGCAGGTAGGTGGCGCGGGTGATCAGGGCAAAATTGGGAGCGAAGGACACGCCGAGCGCCAGCACCACGGAGCCGACGCCGGGCTCAAAGGCGACGATGCAGGCTAGGGCGAACAGAATGCCGGGCAGGGCGCGGATCAGGTCAATGAAGGCAAAGAGGGCAATTTCAGTCGGCCGCCCCAGCGCCATGGCGAGCAGGGCGATGACGGAGCCGATGACGAGGGCCACGAGCGCGGCGCTGGCGCCGTAGAAAAGGCTGAGACCGGTGCCGACGACCAGGCGGGAATAGACATCCTGCCCTGCGTCGTCGGTCCCCAGGATGTGGCCGTTACCAGGGGGCATATTAACGTCGGCGCTGAACATCAGCGGGTCCTGGGTGATGAGCCAGGGGCCGGCGACGGCCACCACGAGGGCGACCGTCACGATGATGTAGGCGAGCACAGTCAGCGGGCTGTGGCCCGACAATGATGGACGGAAGGTTCTGGGAGCGGCTTCGACCGACATTTTCGGGCCCTTCGTTTAGCTTGGACTGGGATCAGTGCTCGATCCAGGTGAAGGCAAGACCGCCATCGACCCGGTGGGCGGAGTTGTTGAAGCCAACCGTGAAGTCATGCACCTTGGGGCTGATGCCGAAGGCCGAGGGGGCCTGGTTGATGCCGAAGGTGTAGTGCTTGTCCATCACGAGCTTCCAGGCATCGAGATAGAGCTTGCGGCTGGCATCTGGGTCAGGGTTGGAGGCAGCCTGGTTGATCAGGGCGTCGAGCGCGGGATCCTGGATGCCGCCCCAGAGGCCCGGATTGGGACCATCGCTCATCATGCGGACGTAGCGCAGGAAGATGTCGTTACGGGCGCCCGAACCACCGGGATAGATGTCCCAATCGAATTCCGACAGGGCGCGCTGGTAGCCGAGGTCGTCGAACGTCTTCATATTGACGCCAAAACCGAGCTGGCGCAGGACCTGCGAAACGAGCGGGCCGAACTTGCTACCGGCAGTGGTGACCACATAGAGGTTGTAGTCGGCCGGCTTGATGCCCTCTTCCGCGATGATCTGCTTGGCCTTTTCGAGATCGGGGGCATTGTGCAGATCGTTGGCGGCGAGATCGGCGTCGAAGAAGAAGTTGTCCTTGCCGACCGGCTGGTTGCCGGGCTCACCGTATTTGCCGGAGAGGATCGTGGAGAACTGATTGCGGTCGATAGCCCATTCGAGCGCTTCGCGGATGCGGACGTTATCGAACGGGGGACGCGGATTGCGATTGTTGAAGGAGACGAAGTTCCAGCTCGTGCCGCCCAGGAACTGGATATCGAAACCGGCTCCCTTGAGCAGTTCGATCTTGTCGAGCGGAACGTCGGCGACATCGTAGTCGCCAGCACGCAGGCCGAGCGTGGGATCGGCCGTCTCGCGCACGTCGAATTCGACGGCGTCGAGATAGGGCTTACCCTTCATCCAGTAGTCGGGGAACTTGGAGCCTTTGAGCACCAGTTGCGGGGTCCAGCTATCGAAGGTGAAGGGACCGGTACCGATCGGCTGGGTGATGACATCATCCCAACCCGGAGATTCCGGGGCCAGGATCCAGGCTTCGGCGATCAGGTTGAGGAAAGGCGAGAACGGCGAGGACATCTTGACGATGAAGGTCGCGTCGTCCGGCGTCTCGAAGCTTGCGACATGCGTCATCGCCGTGGTCAGCCAGCCGGCTTCGACCTTGTCGCGAATGCGCTCGAAATTGGCCTGGATGTCCTTGGCGGTCATGATGCGACCGTTGTGGAACTTCACGCCCTGGCGGATTTTGAAGGTGTAGGTCAGCCCGTCATCCGAAACGGTCCAGCTTTCGGCGAGCAGTGGCTTGGGGCTGCCGTCCTTGGCGATCGAGGTCAGGGTTTCGGCAAAGGGATGCGGCAGGGAAATGGTGCCGGTGTGACGGTGGAAATCCGTCGTATCCAGCGTGCCCCAATTCAGGTGCAACGTGCCGCCATATTCCTGGGCGGCGACCGGAAGAGCCGGCAGAGCCGCCTGTCCGATCAGCAGCGTCGCTGCGAGCGCGAGCAGTAACTTTTTCATTGAGAACTCCTGGAGGATCAGTTCTGAGGGAGGGCCAGACCGTCCATGCCGTCCCGGGGAAGGCCCAGGAAACGCATGACCGTAGGTGCAATATCGATCAAGCGTGTGACGCCGTGTTCGACTGTGCCAGGGGCGAAACCGCCGCCATTGGCGACTAGGAATGGATGGCGTTCGTAGGCACCAAGCCCGCCGTGGCTGCCATAGCCTTCGGGCTTGCCCGGCTTGTCGTCGCTGACACACAGCGTGATCTGGCCGGGAACGCCCAGGGCGTTGGGCTCATTGTTGCGCGCCATGGCCAGCGCAATGGTCAAGCCGTTGCCGGGGCGCTGGCCCAGCTGCAGCATCTCGTCACCGTAGAAGATCTCGGCGGCCCAGGGCTGGGCCCGCAGGAAATTCAGGATCGCCGGGATGCGATCCTTGGCAGCATCGGCCACATAGATCAGCCCGCTGCCGCCCTGCGGCGCCACCACCACGTCGGTGCTGTCGTCGCTGTCCTTGAGGCCGGCGTCGATCAGCCGCGCCGCGACCGCAACGCGGGCGAAGACGGTTTCCTGGCCATGGTCGGAACCGAGCAGGAACAGGATGTCCTCGCCCTCGGCACGCAGCCGTTCGACCGTGTCCTCGACATGGCCAAAGGCCCGGTCGGCGCAGGCAATGCCATCAAGATGCGTCTGCGAACCGAGCTGATCGGCATGCATTGCCGAGTCGGGGTTGGCCAGCCACAGCACCGACAGGCGTGGCTTGCGCACGCTCAGCACATCGTCGCAGAACCAGTCGGCCAGCGCTTCGTCGCCCGCATAGTCATGGCTGACGACGGGAGCCTCATCCAGGCCCAGCACGCGGCCGCCGGGGCCGAACGAGCCGGCACGATGCACCACATGCCCGAAATAATCGGGATCGTGGAAATAGGCGGCGCCCGGCGACACGTTGGAGGCGATGATCGCACCACCATAAGGCGCCAGCCGTTCGGCCATGGTCGGCACTTTCAGCGTGCGGCCGAAGGCATTGCGCAGCTTGCCCACAAAGGCCGGGTCGCCGACATCGTGCACGCGAAAACCGTCACCATCGGGCAGGCCCATGGAATTGCCGTGCAGGCCATGGTTGGCGGGCCAGCAGCCCGTCGCGATGGAGGCGGCGCTGGCGCGCGTAGCCGAGGGGAAAATGGCAGTATGATTGGCGAAGCGGCGCGAGCGCGCGGCGAAATCGGCGATTCGCGGGCAGGTATCGTCGCGAACGAAATCGTTGCGATGGCCGTCGCAGATCATCAGGACGACGCGCTTGTTGGCCTCGGGGGCCGGCGAAAGAGAGGTGGTCACGGCGTCACTCCATTGATGGCGTAGTCAAAAATATCGAAATTGCGCAGCCCTGCTTCGGCGCGAGCGGCAAAGGCGGGGTCGAGGGGATGCGAAAGGATGAAGGGCACCTTCTGCTCGGCCGTGCCGCCATGCGACCGCAGCCGGTGTCCGGCAAGCGCCGATAGATCATGCTCGGCCGCGGCCGCACCGAGCGCAAAGCCGGGTGCGGCGATAACGACGATGTCGCCTTCGCCTTCCTCCGGCAGCTCGTAAAGCGCACAGGCCTCCGGCCCGAGTAGCGCCTGCTCGACGCCGTCCAGTCCGGCCAGATGGTGCTGCATCGCGGTCATGTCGAGGGCGTCATTGCGCCGATAGACCCGCACGAAGCCGCCCAGCGAGGCGTGGTGGCGCACGAACGGATCGGTGATCGGGCAGATCACGCGCGCCGCACCCGGCCCGAACGCCCGCTCCAGCTCGTCCTGCACATAGAGCACCCGCGCGGAACCGTCCGGCCCGGCCATGTCGTTCATGCCGTGATCGGCGACGATGCCGACGACAGCACCCAGTTTCAGTAGGCGCCCGATCCGTGCATCGACCTCACCCATGAAGGCGATCGCTTCGGGCTCTTCGGGGGCGTGCTTGTGCTGCACATAATCGGACAGCGACAGGTAGACGATGTCGCAGTGCTGGCGTTCGAGCAGCGCCACGCCCGCATCGAGCACGAAGAGCGACAGATCGGCGGAATACTTGTCCGGCCGCTCCCATGCGCCGATGGGGCCGATCGCCGCGATGGCGGCTTCCGGGGATTCTGCCGAGAGGGCGATGCCTGTATGATTGCGCGCCAGCGATCGCAGCAGCTTGTCCTTGGCCGTGACCACGGCAACATCGGCGCCGGTTGCCGAAAACCGCGCAAAGATGGTTTCGGCCTTCATCTGGTGGCCGTCGAGCACCATGACTTCGCGGCCGGTCGCTCGATCGAGATAGTAATTGCCCGACACCCCGGTCACCGCCGGCGGGGCACCGCAGGCAATGGCGACATTGTTGGGATTGGTGAAGGTGGGCATCGCCGCCAGCGCGGTGCGATGGAAGCCGTCACGCATCATCCGCGACAGGTTGGGAATGGCATGTGCCTGTTCGGCCGCGACCAGATAGGCCGGATCGCACCCGTCAAAGCATATGACGACTACCGGCGCCACGGGCCAGCGATAGTCGCGTCCGTTGATGCTCAGCGCTGGGGAAATTTCACGATCGCCCGTCAAGACAAAACTCCGGTCATATGAACGTCACCCGCAAAGGCCATAGTGACTCCTTTGCGGTTGCCTGCTGCAGTATTGCTAAGTACATGACGGCTATTATGGTGATGAAATGAAGTACGTAAATGGAATTTTACGGCAGGATATGTGAGCTAACGGAAAGCATGTCCATAAAACTGCCACCAATGAAATCATTGATCGCTTTCGAGAGTGTTGTTCGTCTTGGAAGCGTCACAAAGGCCGCTGAAGAACTATTCGTAACTCACGGTGCAATTAGTAAACAAATTGCAGCACTGGAGAGTTGGATTGGCCAGCCGCTGTTTCAACACAACCGCAAATCCATGCAGTCAACGCCCGAAGCTCTTGTGCTGGCGAAAGCGGCTAGTCAGTCCTGGGACCTGATCGACGCGGCGGTTCGCGATCTGCGCGGCGACAAAGGCGCCACGGTGCTGCGGGTTCTGGCGCCATCGACCTTCGCCATGCGCTGGCTCATTCCTCGGGCATGGAGTTTTTCGGAGCGCTTTGAGGACATCGCCATCCAAGTCCGCCAGACCGATAGCCTCGAAACCTGGCTCGATATCGCTTTCGACGTCGCTATCCGATCCGATCAACAGGTGCCGTCGCACCTGACGGGAACGCAATTTCTCCAGGACCAGCTCATTCTAGCGGTATCGCCGAATGCGCCCTCCATGGCCAAGCTTCGCACACCCGCAGATTTGACGAAGGTGCAAATGTTGCGCGCCCTGACCCGGCAGGGGGAACTGGATACCTGGCTTGCGGCGGCGGAAGTCAATCCGAGCGCAACGCGCAGCAGCGCCTTCCCGCATTTCTATCTGGCATTGGAGGCCGCACTGGCGGGGGCGGGGCCCCTGGTCTGTCCGCTCGAGACATTGGGTGACTTGCTGGCCAAGGGGGAGCTGATCGAGCCATGGCCGCACATAAGGGTGCCCGGTCCGAGTTATGTCGCAATCTATGACTCGGGCTCGGCCCGCGCCAAATCGGCGCGTACCTTTGTGAAATGGCTCGCCGATACCAGCCGAACCTCGGTCCGGACCGCGTCCTGATCCCGAAAGGTCGGAACGCAGACAGCACTGTCGCTATGTCATTGAAAAATATTGGTATGCCGGGAGGGGGTCGAACCCTCGACCATTCGATTAAAAGTCGAATGCTCTACCACTGAGCTACCGGCACGCACCAAATGCGGACGCCGTGGCGTCGCGGCGGAACATAGCGGCAGAAGCTTGGCTGTCAACCGCAATTGCTACGCGTTGGAGACTGTTTAGAAACTCAGTGGCGTGCCGCCATATGGCATCGGCATGCAGGAGATCGATACCCGCTCCAATCGCTTGCAGAGCGCGGTCGCTTCCGTCATGCGGGTAATCGGCCCGACTACGATGCGCTTCTGCTCGCTGTCCTGCTGATCGACCAGCAGGGGCGACATGCCGATCAGCAACGGGCCGAGCTTGTTCGACAGATCATCCCAGGCCGCAGTAGCATTGTCGGCGGTGACGTTGGAGCCTACGGCGATGCCGAAGGCAGAACCATCGGGGACGAACAATTTAGGGGTGCTCGCGACGGCTTCCGGCATGGGTTGCTCTAATGGCGCGGCGGGCAATTGCATTGGCTGCTGGCGGATGGCAACCGAGCCGCCATCGGCGTCATAGGTCACCACATTGTCGGTGTCGATCGAGGCGGTCTCGGCGCTGAGGTCGATCTGGGCGGTATCGGGAATGGCTTCCAGCAGCTTTGGTAGGCTGACCTCGAGCGCGCCGACACGCTGGGTCACATCACTGCCGGCTTCCTCCTGCAGTGAGAAACGGTTCACCAAGGTATTGTTATCACGCCGCAATCTGGCGGTTTCGGCATTGAGCTCAACCACGTCATGGCGCAACTGGTCGATGCTGGCGCCGGCAAGCCGCGACTTGTGCAGGCCCGACAGCATGCCCTGGGGCACCAGGGCCGACACGTTGGCCCCAAACACTGCCAAGGCCCCACAGACCAGGGCGACGATGGCCCAGGTGGTGACATCGGATTGCCGGAATTCTTCTGATGCTTTAGCCAATGTCCGCCCCCGGAAGCGCAGTCGAATCAAGTAATGCCACTAGGATAACACTGCGCGAGGCGTTATCGCTGAGCCAACGCTTGCGTGCCATAAATTTGCAGAATTACGCGGCCAATAGGGCGCCGTCCGGAGGGGCCTCATGACCCAGTTGCTGTCCATCATTCTCGCCGCCGGCGAAGGCACCCGCATGAAATCGGCCATGCCCAAGGTGCTGCACGAAGTCGGCGGCATGCCGATCGTCGGGCATGTGGCGCGCGCGGCCCGGGCAGCGGGCTCGGATCAGATCGCACTGGTGACAGGGCCCGGGCACGACGCAATTCGCCGGGCGGTGACAGCGATGCATCCCGAAGTGGTGCATTTCGAGCAGACCATCGCCAAGGGCACGGCACACGCGGCCTCGATGGCGCGCGAACTCTTCGAGACGGCAGAGGGCTATATCGCGGTGGTCTATGGCGACCATCCGCTGTTGCGGGGCGTCAATTTCCGCGCGGTGCTGGATCGGCTCGATGCCGGGCTAGACGTGGCGATTCTGGGTTTTGAGCCAAAGGACCCGACCGGCTATGGCCGCCTGATCACCGATGGCGAGACACTGCTGGCGATCCGCGAGCACAAGGACGCCACCGAAGACGAGCGCCGCATTCGTCTGTGCAACGCCTGTATTCTGGCGTTCCGCGCCGAAGTGTTCCGCGACCTGATCGACAAGGTCGAGGCCAACAATGCACAGAACGAGTATTATCTCGGCGACCTGGTGGAGCTGGCCAACGCGGCCGGCAAGAAGGTTGGCTGGGGCCTGGCGCCGGAAAACGACGTGATGGGCGTCAACGATCGCAGCCAGTTGGCGCGGGCCGAAGGCCTGTTCCAGGACGTGCAGCGCGAAGAATTCATGAAGGCCGGCGTGACGCTGAAGGACCCCGGCAGCGTGTGGTTTTCCTACGACACCGAAATCGCCCGCGACGTCACTATCGAGCCGAACGTGTATTTCGGCCCCGGCGTGACCATCGGCGAGGGTGCGGTGATCCATGCTTTCTCCCACATCGAGGGCGCCAGCATCGGGCCGCGCGCCTCGGTCGGGCCATTCGCGCGGCTCCGGCCGGAGGCCAAGCTGGGCGAGGGCGCCAAGGTGGGCAATTTCGTTGAGATCAAGAAGGCCGATATCGGCAAGGGCGCCAAGGTAAGCCATTTGACCTATATCGGCGACGCCAGCATAGGCGAAGAGGTCAATATCGGGGCGGGCGTCATCACGGTAAATTACGATGGCTACAATAAGCATCGTACGGTGGTGGGCGATCATGCCTTTATCGGCTCCAATAGCGCGCTGGTGGCGCCGGTGACGGTGGGCGAGGGCGCCTTGGTGAGCGCTGGCAGCATCATCACCGAGGACGTGCCCGCCGATGCGCTGGCACTCGCTCGCAGCCGCCAGACCAATAAGCCGGGCCGTGCCAAGACCATTTTCGAGCGTGCAGCAGCACTCAAGAAGTCCAAGGGGAAATAGCCATGTGCGGTATTGTTGGCATCGTCGGCAGCGCGCCGGTTGCTCCCCGGCTGGTGGATGCGCTCAAGCGCCTCGAATATCGCGGCTATGACAGTGCCGGCGTGGCGACGCTCGAGGGCGGCGCAATCACCCGCCGCCGGGCCGAGGGCAAGCTGGGCAATCTGGCGCAGAAGCTCAGCTTCGAGCCGCTCGACGGCAATGTCGGCATTGGCCACACGCGCTGGGCGACGCATGGCGCGCCGACCGAGGCCAATGCCCATCCGCACGCCACCGACCGCGTGGCTGTTGTGCACAACGGCATCATCGAGAATTTCCGCGAGCTGCTCGCCGACCTGGCCAAGGACGGCTACCTGCCCAAGACGCAGACCGATACGGAATCGGTGGCGCTCTGGGTCAGCCGCGAGCTGGCCAATGGCGCCGATCCCGAACTGGCGGTTGCGCGTACCCTGAAGCAATTGAAGGGTGCCTTCGCTCTGGCCTTCCTGTTCAAGGGCGAGGAAAGCCTGCTGATCGCCGCCCGCAGCGGCGCGCCGCTGGCCATCGGCTATGGCACCACAGAGATGTATCTCGGCTCCGACGCCATGGCGCTGGCGCCATTCACCTCGCGCCTGACCTATCTGGAGGACGGCGACTGGGCGGTTATCACCCCACACGGTGTGACGATCCGCGATGGCAAGGACGCCATCGTGCAGCGCGAACAGCAGGTGTCGCAGACTTCGGCGCTGATGGTGGACAAGGGCAATCACCGCCATTTCATGGCCAAGGAAATCTACGAGCAGCCCGAGACCATCTCGCACACGCTGAGCCATTATGTGGACATGGGCGCCGAGCGCGTGGCGATCCGCGAGATCATGCCGTTCAATTTCGCCGACCTGACGCGGCTGACGATCAGCGCCTGCGGCACGGCATACTTCGCCGGCGCGGTTGCGAAATACTGGTTCGAGCGCTATGCGCGGCTACCGGTGGATATCGATGTGGCGTCGGAATTCCGCTACCGCGAGCCGCCGCTGGAAAAGGGTGGGCTATCGCTGTTCATCTCGCAGTCCGGCGAAACCGCCGATACGCTGGCAGCACTGCGCTATTGCGCCGGCCAGGGCCAGCACATCGCCTCGCTGGTTAATACGCAGGAATCCACCATCGCGCGGGAATCCAGCGTGGTGTTTCCCATCCTTTGCGGCCCGGAAATCGGCGTCGCCTCGACCAAGGCGCTGACGGCGCAACTGACCGCGCTGGCCAGCCTCGCCATCGCCGCAGGGCGTGCCCGTGGGGTGCTCAGTGCCGAGCAGGAAGCCGAGCATGTGCGCGCTCTAACCAGCCTGCCAGCCGCGGTTTCGGCGGCACTAGCGGGGGAAGCACAGATCGCGGAGATCGCCAAACGCCTCTCGCGCGCCAAGGACGTGCTGTATCTCGGGCGCGGCCCAATGTTCCCGATCGCCATGGAAGGCGCGCTGAAGCTCAAGGAAATCAGCTACATTCACGCCGAAGGTTATGCCGCCGGTGAGCTCAAGCACGGCCCGATCGCGCTAGTGGACGAGGACATGCCGGTCATCGTCGTGGCGCCATCGGACGAGCTGGTCGACAAGACCATGTCCAACATGCAGGAAGTGGCGGCACGCGGCGGCAAGATCATCCTGATCACCGATGCCGAGGGCGCCAAGCAGGTCGGCGAGGGCGTGGCGGATATCATCCTGATCCCGCGCGTCTCCAGCTTCGTCGCGCCGATCCTGGCGACTATTCCGGTGCAGTTGCTGGCGTACCATACGGCGGTGTTCATGGGCACGGATGTGGACCAGCCGCGCAATTTGGCGAAGTCGGTGACGGTCGAGTAAGCCGGAGTGCCCGACCTCGTGGTTCGAGGCTCGCAAGGGCTCGCACCTCACCATGAGGTCTCCGAGAGCAAGGCATTCCAGTAGTCCTCATGGTGAGGTGCGCCGCTTGGCGCCTCGAACCACGAGGGCGTGGCACTAGCCCGCCCGGAGCAGCGGGATCGCGAGGTCCTTGCGGAACAGGTAGAGCAGCGTTTGTAGTGCCTGCCCATCCTCGCCGGTCAGGCTGGGATTGGCGGCAAAGGCTGCTTTGGCATCATCATGGGCGTAGTCAAGCAAGTGGCGATGGACGTCCGGCACCGCGAGGCGATAGCCGGGCATGCCGGATTGACGTGTGCCGAGCACATCGCCCTGGCCGCGCAGTTCCAGATCGCGTTCGGCGATTTCGAAGCCGTCTTCGGTGCCCTTGATGGTTTCGAGGCGGGCCTTGGCGGTTTCGCTGAGCGGGTCCTTGTAGAGCAGCAGGCAGGCCGAGCGCTGGGCGCCGCGACCGACGCGGCCGCGAAGTTGGTGGAGCTGGGCCAGGCCGAAGCGCTCGGCATGCTCAATAATCATGATCGAGGCATTGGGTACGTCGACACCCACTTCGATGACGGTGGTGGCGACGAGCAGCTTCACCTCGTTGGCGGAGAAGCGCTGCATCGTCTCCTGCTTGGCGGCGGCGCTCATGCGGCCATGGATCAGGGCGACTTGATCGCCGAAGACTTTGCGCAGTTCGGCGAAGCGATCTTCGGCGGAGACCACGTCGAGATGTTCGCTTTCCTCGACCAGTGGGCAAACCCAGAAAGCTTGCGCGCCTTCCTCGATGCGGGCTTTGAGACGCTGGATGACGCGCGGATAGTCGCCGATGGAGAGGACGGCGGTATCGATCGGCTGACGGCCCTTGGGCTTTTCGCGCAGGACGCTGACTTCCATGTCGCCGAAATGGGTGAGGACTAGGGTGCGGGGGATCGGGGTTGCGGTCATCACCAGCAGATCGGTGTGGCGACCCTTGTCGGACAGGGCGAGGCGCTGGTGGACGCCGAAGCGATGTTGTTCATCGACGACGGTGAGGCCGAGGTCCTTGAACTCGACGCCGGTCTGGAACAGCGCATGGGTGCCGACGGCGATGGTGATTTCGCCGCTGGCGAGGCCGGCGAGGATCGGGCGGCGCTCGGCAACGGGCATTTTGCCGGTGAGCAGCACGCAGCCGAGTCCGGCGGCATCGCAGAGCGGCTTGAGGGTTTTGAAGTGCTGGGAAGCCAGAAGTTCGGTTGGCGCCATCATGGCCGATTGCGCGCCGCTTTCGGCCATGGCGGCCATGGCCATCAGCGCGACAACGGTCTTGCCGGCGCCCACGTCGCCTTGCAGCAGCCGCGACATGCGGTCGGGTGACGCCAGATCGTCCCGGATTTCGGCAATTGCCTGTTCCTGCCCGGCCGTAAGGGCGAAGGGCAGGGTGGAGAGGACGCGGCCGGTGATCTCGCCGGTGAAGGTGCGGGCAATGCCGCGGGCGGCGACCATGGTGGAGCGCACGATCTGCAGCGTGAGTTGACCGGCCAGGTATTCGTCATAAGCCAGCCGCATGCGGGCGGGTGCCCACAATTCAGCTTCGGCGGGATTGGTCGGCGTATGGACCGAGCGCATGGCATTGGCGAAAGTGGGCCAATTGAAATGGCTTAGCGTCGCGGGCGGAATCCATTCGGGAAGTTCGGGGAGCGTCTCGATGATTTGGCGCGTCAGCTTGGTCAGGGCTTTGGAACTGAGGCCCTGAGTCAGCGGATAGACCGGCTCGACCAGCGGCAGCGTAGCGAACTTGTCGACCTCCACCACGTAGTCGGGATGGGTGATCTGCTTTTCGCCGTTGAAGAAATCGATCTTGCCAGAGACGTAGCGCTCCTCGCCGACCGGGAGGGCTTTTTCCACCCAACCGCCCTGGGCGCGGAAGAACACCAATTGCATTTCGCCGGTTTCGTCATGGGCGAAGACGCGGTGCGGCACCTGCGGCTTGCCGCGGGGCGGCGGCTGGTGGCGGTCGATATGCAGCAGCAGGGTGACGACCTGTCCGAGATAGGCCTCGGCTATACCGACTTGGCGGCTGCGATCGACCACGCCGGAAGGCATGTGCATCAGGATATCGAGCGCAATGGCTTCCTGACCTTCCGGCGCACCGAAAAAGCGCGTCAGCAGGGCGGCAAGCTGCGGCCCCACGCCCTTGATCGACTGGAGGGAACGGAACAATGGATCGAGGGTTGACGGACGCGACACGATTCGAGCGATCTCCTTGCCGTCAGCCTATCTGGCTGAGCACGGCTGACAAAGAGCGCCAATGACGATAAAGAGAGCGCGCAAATCAACCTCCGCGGGATCATGGCGTCGATGACAGCCGGTGAAGACATTGCTATTCGCCGCAAGATGTTGCGTTACCGCGCCTGGCATCGCGGAACGCTGGAGATGGACCGCGTGCTCGGCCCCTTCGCCGACGCCCATATCGACGCGCTGAGCGAGCCCGATCTGGACCGGTTGGAATCAGTGATGGATCAGGAAGATCCGGCTTTGCTCAAATGGGTGATGGGGCAGGAAGTGCCGCCAGCCGATGTAGATATCGAATTTCTTGGCCGGATTGTCGCCGACCATCAGGCGCGGATGAGCAAATGAACGAGGCCGCCCCGATCCATCCACCGCGTATGATTGGCAGTGTGCCCGATGGCATGCAGCCGCTGGCGCTGTCGCGTCTTGTCGAACAAAGGTTGGCGGCCGCGCCGGACGATGCGGCAAGCATTGTGTTCGTCGCGCGCGACGGACGGCGGTTGCAGCGGATGGCGGAAATCCTGGCGCAGATGCTGCCGGGGCATACTATCCTGACGCTGCCGGCGTGGGATTGCCTGCCCTATGACCGTGTTTCGCCCAATAACGTCACCATCGCTGCGCGGATGAATACGCTGGCGGCGCTGACCAACGGCTCCACCAAGGGCGCCGTGGTCCTGACCGCGGTCAATGCGCTGATCCAGAAGCTGCCGCCACGCGATGTGGTCGAGGGCATGTCGTTTTCGGCTGCCATCGGCCGCGTCGTCGACAGCGAAAAGCTGATCGGCTGGGCGGCGAACAATGGCTATCTGCGCGTGCCGACGGTGCGGGAATCGGGCGAATACGCCGTGCGTGGCGGGCTTGTGGACCTGTTCCCGGCCAGCGCCGATTTCCCGCTGCGCTTCGATTTCTTCGGCAGCCAGCTTGAGTCCATTCGCACGTTCGATCCGGACACCCAGCGCACCAATGGCACGCTCAAGCGCATCGATCTGACACCGATGAGCGAAGTGGTGCTGACAGAAGACACCATCCGCCGCTTCCGCCAGAATTACACCACGACCTTTGGCGGGAACACGGCTGACGATACGCTCTATGCCACCATCAGCGGTGGCTCGCGCTATTCGGGCACCGAGCACTGGTTGCCGTTCTTCTACGAGCACCTCGATAGCCTGTCCGACTACGTCGGTGACGCGCCGTTTGTGTTCGATGACCAAGCGGCTGAGGCTTTTGCCGACCGGCAGGGTCAGATCAAGGATTACTATGAGGCCCGCGAGCATGCGCGGCTAAGCCCGCAGGTCGCGGGGGCCGGTGCACCGTACAAACCGGTCGAGCCGCATCTGCTCTATGCCGTCGATCAGCACCCATACACGCTGGCGGGCGCTTCGGTGCTGCAACTGTCGCAATACCAGTCGCCCAATGCCAAGGCGTCGGACGATATGGGCGGGCGGATTGCGCCCAGCTTTGCCGCGGAACGGCAGGCGACGGACGTCAATCTGTTCAAGGCTGTGGTCGATCGGCTGATGGCCGAGCGCAAGGCTGGGCGGCGGACAATCGTGGCCTGCTGGAGCGTGGGCACGCGCGACCGCATGGCGCAGGTGCTCAAGGACCACGGCCTGACCAATCCGCGCATGGCGGAAAACTGGCGCGACGCCGAAACCACGAGCGCCGCGACCACTTCTGTGGTGGTGCTGGCGCTTGAATCGGGCTTTGAGACCAAGGACCTGCTGGTCCTCTCCGAACAGGACATCCTGGGCGAACGCATCCTGCGGCCGCAGCGCAAGCGCAAGGCCAGCGACGCGCTGACCGAGGCTGCGAGCCTCAACGCAGGCGATCTGGTTGTGCATGTCGATCACGGCATCGGCCGCTTCCTCGGGCTCAAGGTGATCGAGGCCGGCGGCGCGCCGCATGAATGCGTCGAGCTGCAATATGCAGGCGATACCAAGCTTTACCTGCCGGTCGAAAACATCGAGCTGCTGTCGCGCTATGGCTCGGATGATTCGACCACTTCGTTGGACAAGCTGGGCGGCGTCGCCTGGCAGGCCAAGAAGGGCAAGCTCAAGAAGCGCATCCGCGAAATGGCGGAACAGCTCATCAAGATCGCCGCGGCGCGCTTGCTGACGCGCACCGATCCGATCGAGCTGGTGCCGGGCGCCTATGACGAATTCGCCGCACGGTTCCCTTATGAGGAAACCGAGGACCAGCTTGCGGCAATCGACGCCGTGTTCGAGGACCTGACCACCGGCAAGGTCATGGACCGCCTCGTGTGCGGCGACGTCGGCTTCGGCAAGACCGAAGTGGCGCTGCGCGCTGCGTTCCTCGTCGCCATGTCGGGCAAGCAGGTCGCCATCGTGGTGCCGACGACGCTGCTGGCGCGTCAGCACTTCAAGACTTTCCGCGACCGCTTTGCCGGCCTGCCGGTCAATGTGCGCCACGCCTCGCGGCTGGTCTCGGCGGCCGAGCTCAAGGCCACCAAGGAAGGTCTGGCGGATGGGCAGATCGATGTCGTCGTGGGCACGCATGCGCTGCTGAGCAAGACCATCAAGTTCCGGGATCTCGGGCTGCTGGTGATCGATGAGGAACAGCACTTCGGCGTCGGCCATAAGGAGCGCCTCAAGGAGCTCAAGGCCAATGTGCATGTGCTGACGCTGACGGCGACGCCAATTCCGCGCACGCTGCAAATGGCGCTGACCGGCGTACGCGATCTCAGCCTCCTGGCGACGCCGCCGGTGGATCGACTCGCCATCCGCACCTTCATCTCGCCGTTCGACCCGTTGTCGATCCGCGAGGCGCTGCTGCGTGAAAAGTACCGCGGCGGGCAGTCCTTCTATGTGGTGCCGCGCATCAAGGATCAGCCGGACATTGCTGAATTCCTGCGCGTGCAGGTGCCCGAAGTGTCGTTCGTCGTCGCCAACGGCCAGATGCCGCCGGGCCAGCTCGACGACATCATGAACACCTTTTACGACAACAAATTCGATGTGCTGGTCGCCACCACGATCGTGGAATCGGGCCTCGATATTCCGAACGCCAATACACTGATCGTGCATCGTGCCGACAATTTCGGCCTGGCGCAGCTCTACCAGATCCGGGGCCGCATCGGGCGGGCCAAGGCGCGCGCCTATGCGCTGTTCACCGTGCCGCCTGACAGAAAATTGACCGATACCGCCGAACGGCGCCTGGGCGTGCTGCAATCGCTGGAAAGCCTGGGGGCAGGGTTCCAGCTCGCCAGCCACGATCTTGACATTCGTGGGGCCGGCAACCTGCTGGGCGACGAACAATCCGGCCATATCCGCGAAGTCGGCTACGAACTCTACCAGTCGATGCTGGAAGAGGCCGTCGCCAACCTCAAGAATGGCGACGAGGATTACGAAGACAAGAACGAGTGGAGCCCGCAAATCTCGCTGGGCATGCCGGTGATGATTCCCGAGCATTACGTGCCCGATCTGCAGTTGCGCATGCAGCTCTATCGCCGCCTGGGCGACCTGCAGGACATTCGCGAGATCGACTCCGCCGGCGCGGAACTCATCGACCGCTTCGGGCCGATGCCCGAGGAAGTCGAGGCGTTGCTCAAGGTTATCCTAGTCAAGGCGCTGTGCCGTCAGGCCAACGTCGAGAAGGTCGATGCCGGCCCCAAGGGCGTCGTCATCAGCCTGCGCAACAACGAGTTCCCCAATCCGGGCGCGTTGGTGCGGCTGGTGTCCGATCCGGCCAATCAGGTGCGCATCAAGCCCGATCAGAAGCTGGTTTTTGCCCGCAACTGGCCAACCCCGGACGACCGACTCAAAGGCGCTGCAGCGATTCTGTCTCGGCTCGCCAAGCTTGCAGAAACCGCCAATGCCTGATTATCGCCTTGGTGATCTGTTTAGTGAGGCTTGCCGGAACGACATCGGCCCCATAATGCTTTGGCAAGACCGTACTGTCATGTTATTGCCCGAATTCAGCACTTGAAGGACAGTTCTATTCGAGGTGGCGAAGCGACCACCGGGACTGCCAAGGAAGCCAAGGAAATTCTATGATCTTCAGGAAACCTCTCGTCGCCGGATTTGCGGTGGCCGCGCTCATGCTGTCCTCCGTCGCGACTTACGCCCAGGAAGCCACTACGCCCGCGCCGGCACCCGCTGTCGAAGCGCCGGCACCCGCAGCTCCTGCCGCAACCGATACGCCCGCGGCTCCCGCAACCGACGCTGCCGCTACGCCTGCCACGGGCGCCCCTGCGCAGAACTGGCTCAAGGTTTGCGACCCGCTGCCCGATGGCAAGCAGGCCTGCATCATGCGCCAGGTGATCCTGGCGAATGGTCAGTTCCTTGGCTCGTTCCTGCTGCGTGACGATCCGGGCCAGGAAAGCCGGCTGCTCGCCGTTGCTGCCGTTCCGCTCGGCGTGCTGCTGCCGTTTGGCCTGACCTGGCAGATCGACGGCGCCAAGCCGATCCGCGTGCCGTTCATGCTGTGCGACCCGACCTCCTGCGCCACCCAGCTGGTGATCAACGAGGCCTACGTCAATTCGCTCAAGAAGGGCGGCACGCTCAAGCTGACCGCCAAGAACCGCCAGAACCAGGACCTGACGATCGAGATCACCCTGGCCGGCTTCACCACGGCTTATGATGGCCCCGCTGCCTTGACCTTCGACGAATTCCAGAAGGAAACCAGTGGCGAGAACGCCCTCGAGCAGGTGCTGCAGGATCGCGCCGAGCAGTTGCGCAAGCAGCTCGACGAAGGCACGGCTCCGGCTGATGGCTCGACCCCAGCGCCCGCCGCCGACCCGGCAGCGCCGGCACCCGCTGCGCCGTAAGCGGCACTGAAATCTGTGTATTGGGGAAGGGCGCCTTGGGCGCCCTTCCTTTTTGGATGCCTCAAGCGGTTAGATCTGCCCCATCGCCCTTCTTCCCGCGGGCTTGAACCGCGGGCCATTGGCCACTTGTGCCATGCTGGTAGAGGCCCGCGGATCAAGTCCGCGGGAAGACCGGTGGGGGTGGACCACTTAATGGGATCAGTACCTGCGCTAGCGTGTGCCCATGCCCACAGCAAAGGCCCGCTTGCGCAAAGCTGGCATCAACTTGAGCGCCCACAGGCCGCCGGCGCGCAGGGCCTGTGCGGGCAGCATGTCGGCGAGCAGCGATCGGAACAGTGTGTCCACCATGCCGCCGGTGCGGCTCAGGTCATCGGCACGGCGGCGGGCGTAATCGTCGCTCAGCAGCACGGCCCAATCGGGCTCGGAGCGGTCGATAGCGGCCAAAGCCACCGATAGATCGGCAACATCGCGCAGGCCCAGATTGAGCCCTTGCGCGCCGATGGGTGGGAACGCATGCGCCGCTTCGCCGACGAGCACCACGCCATTGGCGCCGGCATGATCCACCGTGATGGTGCTGAGTGGAAAAATGTGGGTCGGGGTCGCTAGGGTGATGGCGCCGAACAGTCGCTGGGACTTTTCCAGTAACAGGGCGGTCAGCGCTTCCTTGCTTAGGGCCTGCGCCTGGTTGAGCACGTCGCGCTCATCGAGCCAGACCAGATTGGCGCGTTTGCCGCCAGCGGGGACCAGCGTGAAGGGACCGTTGGGATAATGGAATTCGACCGAGGCGCCGTCGAGGCCGCGACCGAGTTCCAGATCGCAGACCAATGCGGCCTGGGTAAAGCCGTTCTCGCGAGCGCGAAAGCCAGCCGCAGCGCGCACCAGCGACTTTTTGCCATCGGCACCGACGACCAGAGGCGCGCGGAGGTGGCTGCCATCGGCGAGGGTGATCTTGGGACCGTCGGCGCCAAGCTCGAACTGTGACAGTGGTTGAGCGATGGTGCGCAGATTGGGGAGGGCGGCGATGCTGGCCTGGAAGGCCTCGGTCAGCCGCATATTGGCGAAGTTCCAGCCGAAGGCGTCGAGCCCAGCCTCCCTGGCGTCGAACACCGTCTCTGGCGCACGTAACAGGCGAGAAGTCGCGTCGATGATGCGGATTTGACTCAGCTTTTGCCCGAATGCATCGGGCGCACCGATCAGGCCAGCCGACTGCAAATATTCAACGCTGGGCATCATCAGCGCGGAAGTGCGCCTATCCGGCGGGCCGGATGGAGCGAGATGAATGGTCGACAATCCGGTCTTGGCCACGGCAATCGCCGCTGCCAGACCGGCCAGGCCCCCGCCGACGACAATGGCATCCGCGTCCATCATCGCGCATCAGCCAGACGCCGGGCGTGGCCGCTCGGGACAATGGCGCTACCGGCATAGGAGCCGACGAACAGCGCGACGAGGAAAATCCAGAGATTTTCAGGCAGGAAGGCGATCAGCGAGATCGCCGGGCCCGGGCAGATGCCCGACATGCCCCAGCCGATCCCGAACAGCGCCGCGCCACCAACGAGGCGGCCGTCGATGCGCTTGTATTCCGGCTCATGGAAGGCGGTATCGAACAGCGGCGTCGCGCGACCCTTGCCGATCCGGACGGCGATGAACATGACGACAATGGCCGGCACGATGACGAAGGCCAGGCTCGGGTCCCAGCCGCCACTCGGAATGGCGGTGAAATCGAGGAACCGCAGGACCTTGAGAGGATCGACCATCTGCGACACGTAAAGGCCGGCGCCAAACAGCGCGCCACTAACGGCGGCAGTGGCGAGATAGGGCAGCTTCAGCACGACCATCAAACAATTCCCGTCACTGTTACGGTGACGATGGCGACGCCGAAGAATACCAACACCGCCACCAACGAACGCAGCGAAAGCCGCGCCAGCCCGCAAACGCCGTGGCCGGAGGTGCAGCCATTGCCGATCTTGGTGCCGACGCCGACCAAGAGGCCGGCGATTGCCAACCAGATCGGGCTCGGAACGCCCCAGGCCGGAGGCGCATCAACGAGTTTGGCTGGAACGTTTCCGCCCACGCCGAGACCGGGCAGCAGTTTTGCCGCCACAAAGGTCGCGGCGACAAGCACGACAAGAAATACCAGCCGCCAGATCACGGTCTGCGCCGGCGGCAGCAATTGGCCGAAAATGCCCGAAATGCCCGCGATACGACCATTGCCCAGCCACAACACGGCAGCGGCGAGGCCGATCAGCGAGCCGCCGATGGCGGCGGAAAGCGGCGAAAACGATTCCATAAGGTCCTCAGAATGCGGGCGAATTGGGCAAAGTCTAGCATCCGATAAGCGCCCAAACCAGCAAACGCGCGACCGGTTTATGCTGCCCGAACCCGCGACAAAGGAACGCTATGCGAAAAACAGCGCTTCCCCGGCTTTCTTGTATGGATGACACACCCTAGATATAGCCATCGCCTGACTCACCCATGGAGCCCGACAATGTTTGAACTTTTGGCCGATCCGAACACGTGGATCGCCTTTGCAACGCTGACTGTGATGGAAATCGTTCTCGGCATCGACAACATTGTCTTCATCTCCGTGCTGGTGTCGCGCCTGCCCAAGGAGCAGGCCGACCGAGCCCGCCGGCTGGGCCTGGCGCTCGCGCTGATTTTCCGCATTGCGCTGCTGCTGGTCATTTCCTGGATCATCAGCCTGACCCAGCCCGCCATTTCCGCATTTGGGCTCGACCTGTCGTGGAAGGATTTGATCCTGATCGCCGGTGGCGCCTTCCTCGTCTACAAGGCGACCCACGAAATGCATGCGGAAATCGAAGAGCCGCATGAAAGCGAAATGGCCCAGAAGGCCGGCGCCGTTTTCGCCGCCATCATCGGCCAGATCATCATCATCGACATGGTGTTCTCCATTGACTCGATCGTCACCGCCGTCGGCATGGCCGACCGCGTCGAAGTGATGATCGCGGCAGTGATCGTCGCCGTCGGCGTGATGTTCGTCGCCTCCGGCCCGGTGGCCAAGTTCGTTGCCGACCACCCGACCACCAAGATGCTGGCGCTGGCGTTCCTGTTGCTGATCGGCGTGTCGCTGGTGGCTGATGGCCTCGGCTTCCATATCCCCAAGGGCTATATCTACTCGGCCATGGCGTTCTCGGTGATCGTCGAAGCCTTCAACATCATCGCCAAGCAGCGCAAGGCCCGTGCCAATCCGCAGCGGCTCGCTGCAGCGTCGACGGTGCCAGGCAGCCATGTGACCACGCGTGAGATCGAAGCGGCGGTGAAGCCGAAGCCCAAGGCCACCCCGGCCACGCGCGCGCAGTCGCGACCCAAATCGGCGCCCCGCAAGCCGCGGACGCCCAAGCCATGAACCGAGCCCTGGTCGTCCGCCAGCCGGGCGGTCCAGAAGCCATGCAGTGGGAGGAGTGGCCGCTGGCCGCTCCCGGCGACGGCCAGATCGCAGTTCGTCAGACCGCGATCGGCGTCAATTTCATCGATACCTACCAGCGCTCGGGCCTCTATCCAGTGCAGATGCCCTTCGTGGCGGGCAATGAGGGCGCGGGCATCGTCACCGCCGTCGGCGCTGGCGTGAGCATATTCAAACCGGGCGATCGGGTGGCCTATCAAGGCCAAGTCGGTGCTTACGCGCAGGAGCGCCTGCTGATTGCCGAGCGGGTCGTCGCCATACCCGAGGGCGTGAGCGAACAGACCGCGGCAGCGGTGATGCTGAAGGGCATGACGGCGTATTACCTGCTGTTCAAGACCTGGGCCGTGCAGCCCGGCGAAACTATCCTCTGGCATGCCGCTGCCGGCGGAGTCGGCCAGATCGCTACGCGATGGGCCAAGGCGCTCGGCGCACGGGTCATCGCTACCGTGGGGAGTGCCGAGAAAGCGGCACTCGCCGAGCAGAATGGCTGCGATGCCGTGATCAACTATAACACCGAGGACTTCGCCGTCCGGGTGCGTGAACTCACCGGCGGCAAGGGCGTCGATGTGGTCTATGACGGCGTCGGCAAGGCCACCTTCGAAAAATCGCTGGATTGCCTGCGTCCGCGCGGCCTGATGGTCAGCTTCGGCAATGCGTCCGGGGTGGTCTCCATTCCCGACGTGACTGTACTGTCGCGAAAGGGTTCGCTCTATCTGACCCGACCGACCACAGCGCACTATGTGTCGCGTCGCGAGGACTTGCTCGAAGGGGCAGGGGCGCTGTTCGACGCAATCGCTCGGCAGGACATCAAGGTGTCGATTAGCCAGACATTCCCGCTGGTCGATGCGGCCAAGGCCCATGAGGCGCTGTCCTCGCGCGGCACCACGGGGTCGATTCTGCTGCTTCCGTAGCGGCGGCTGCGCGCGGTCTATATGGAATGCTGGCGGGCAGGGAGGGATTCGAACCCCCGGAACGCTTTCACGTTCGCCGGTTTTCAAGACCGGAGCAATCAACCGCTCTGCCACCTGCCCAGCGCGCTTCGTTTAGCCAGTTGTCCCAAACCTGTCCAGAGGCCGCACAAGGGAAGTGGCTTGACTCCTATCGGCCCAAAGACCCATGTCAGCCGGCACTTAGGGAGCAAAACGACCATGATCAGCCGCATTCTTTCCGACAAGCAGCGCAATGCCTTTTTCGCCGCATGCCTGGTACTGGCAGCGCCTGTCGCCGCTGTGGCGCAGGATACCGCGGCCGAAGCGATTGCCCCCTCCACGCTGGTGCTGACCACGGCCGATGGCGCCGAGACGCAGTATCAGGTCAATGACGTGGCTGTTTATCTGTCGTCAAACCCGGCCTATGACGACGTGCCTGCGTCCACTAGCCTTTCAGTGTCGCTGACCACGATTACGCCCGTCGATGCCGAATTGCTGCAGTGGGCCGCGCAGACGGGCGGCGACACCAAGGAGCTTCGCAATGTCAAAGTTACCACCAGCGTGACCAATCCGGACGGTAAGCCGAGCGAGCTGGTGTACGAAGTTACCGATGCGCATGTGGGCTCGGTCTCCGCCACCAATTCCGTCACGGCAGTGCCCAGCGTTTCCGTGACCCTCGAGGCCAGTGCGCTACTGATCAACGGCGTCGCAATGAACTAATCGACCGATCGGGGGGCTGGAGCGGGATGCCCGCTCCTCCGGCCTTGAAGCCAACCGATTTGGTTGTTAATCCGTGCCTGCCATTCCCTTGCCCCAGGACCTTGCCCGTGAGCAGACGCGATTTCGACGTTTCCAGAATGCGCCGCATGCGCCGAATCGCGGGACGGCATGGGCTGACTATCCTGACGGCTGAAAAGCTGACGGCCAAAATGGGCAAGGGCGGCCACGCCATCCGCGAGGACGAAAGCTTCAAGGTGATTTTCGGCGATAACCCGCTACCGTTCACCGCGACGCTGGACGATGTCGAGGCCTATCTGGACAAGATGTACGGGGATGAGGACGCGGGCGAAGAGTAAGCCCTACTGACCTGTGACGCAATCGGGTCACTTTATGCGAACCAATCATTCCATTATTTGTTCTGTAACAAGAATCGCAGCACACTGTGGGTGTAGGAGCCTGCTTGGGAATTCTACTCTGTCGGCATCTGCCAGAGCGAATTTCGAAACGGTCTCCAAGGCAGTTAGGAGGCGCAACTTGTTCACTCTGATTAACGCCGACGCCGATGACGACGCAGAAATCACCGATCCCCAGGAAATTGCAGAACTGTTCGCTGCCATTGCCGCAGTCGCCATCGAGGCGATCGGCGCAGGGCAGGCCAGGCAGTTGTTCGACGCCGTCGTCGAACAGGATGGCAAAGACCCCAACTAGGCCGGGTCGACGCGTCGCGAACCGACGGCTGCGGTGGCAATAGGTCCGCAGCCGGGGTGGAAATCGAGGACACGGTGATCGCCGTGCAGCTTGTGTCGCTGTGCTTTTGCAGCGCCCCGGAGATGCCCAGCAGAACAGTCCGATGATCATGGCCAGCGACGCGAATACTCTTGTGCAGCCCACGATCATGCCGCTGGGCGATGGTGCCTTGCTGGTGCGGTTCGGCGATACGCTGTCCGAGGCGGCCAATAGTGCGGCCATTGCCTTCGCGAGAAGTTTGGCCGATGTGCCTCTGGCGGGGGTCGTGGAGAGCGTTCCCAATCTGGTGTCGGTTCTGCTGCGCTACGACCCGCGTAGCGTGCAGTTGGCGCAATTGAGTGGCGAAGTGCGGTTGCGGCTCTATGCGCGCGACGATGCGGCCCTGCCGCCTGCCGCGCATCACGCCATTGCCGTCACGTTTGGGGGGGAGGCCGGGCCGGACCTCGACGCGGTGGCAAGCTCGCTGCGGTTGACGCCGGAGGCTTTCGTCACCGCGCACAATGCCTCGGCGTTGCGTGTCCTCGCGACCGGCTTTGCGCCAGGCTTCGTCTATTGCGGATTCCATCCGCCTGAATTGCAATTGCCCCGACGGGCCGAAGTGCGGGCATCCGTGCCGGCGGGCAGCGTGTTGTTTGCGGCCGGACAGACCGCCATCGCCGCCACGGCGATTCCCACCGGCTGGCACGTCATCGGCACCACGACATTCCGCAATTTCGACCCCCAAGCGACACCGCCGACCCGGATGCGGGCTGGTGACGCGATAAGTTTTGAGCCGGCACCATGAGCGGCAGCCTGCTCATCACCCGCGCCGGGCCGCTGACGACGATCCAGGACGCTGGGCGCTTCGGCATGCTGGCCCATGGCATCAGCGCCTCGGGGCCGATGGATCGGGCCGCCTATGACCTAGCGGGCCGCCTTGCCATGGCACCGCCGGGCACCATCGAGATCACTACGGCCGGTCTGGATTTCCGCGTCGAAACCGGTCCATGCGTGCTGGGCTTTGCGGGAGGTGCCTTCACCGTGCGGCATAACGGCAGCCTGTTCGAATGGCCCGGGAAACTGGCACTGAAATCCGGCGACACCATCTCGGTCAGTCCGGGGCCAAGCGGCAATTATGGCTATCTGCGGTTTGATGGCCGGATCGACGTGCCGGCGATCATGGGCAGCATCGCCACCAATAGTCGCGCCCGGCTTGGCGGGCTGGAGGGCAGGGTGCTCGCAGCCGGCGACCGGCTCCGCCTGATCGATGGATTCGCGCCCGAGCTGTCTCCGGCACCGGCTGGCATTGTCGAAGGACCCATCCGCGTCGTCTGGGGACTTCATGCCGATCTGTTCCCGACAGTGCGGGACCGCTTCGTCTCGACGCCGTTCAAGATTTCTTCGCGGCTGGATCGCATGGGCGTCCGCCTCGAGGACCCAGCCGGTGTGTTCGCGAGCAGCACGATCCTGTCCCTGGTGTCCGATGCCGTCCTGCCCGGTGATATCCAGATACTCGGCGACGGCACGCCGATCGTGCTGATGCGCGATCACCAGCCCACCGGCGGCTATCCGCGCATCGCCACCATCATCACCGCCGACCTGGACCGGTTCGCGCAGATGCGACCGGGAAGCGCAGTTGCATTTGCCAGCGTGAGCGTGGACCATGCGCATCACTTGTTGCGGGGCCAGCCATGACATCGATCGATTTGAACGCCGACCTGGGCGAAGGCATGGGCACGGATGATGATCTGCTGCAGATCGTCTCCAGCGCCTCGATCGCCTGCGGCGGTCATGCCGGCGATGCTCCGACTATCCGGCACATCCTGCGGGTATGCAAGGCGCGCGGCGTGCGGGCCGGCGCGCATCCCGGCTATGCCGATCCCAAGCGCTTCGGGCGCTTTCGCGTGGTCATGCCGCTGGATCAACTGCTCGGTCAAATCCGCTCGCAACTGTTCCTCGTGCGCTTTATCGCCGACGAAGTGGGCGTGCCGCTGGCCTATGTGAAACTGCATGGTGCGCTGGCCAATCAGACGGCGGAAGAACTGGCCTTCGCCGTCGGCATCTTCGCCACTATCCAGGCGATGGACCCGCATGTCGCGGTACTGGCGCTCGATAATAGCCAGCAGGTACGCGCCGCCAAGGCCGTCGGCATGCCACTGATCCGCGAGGCCTATGCCGACCGCGCCTATACGCCCGAGGGTCTGCTGGTGCCGCGCGGCCAGCCTGGCGCGGTGCTGCATGACACCGAGATGATGATCGAACGCTGCCTGCGGCTCGCCAAGGAGGGCGAGATCGTTGCGACGGATGGTTCGGTATTCAAGTCCACCGCCCGCTCGATTTGCCTGCACGGCGATACGCCCGGCGCGGTCGACCTAGCGCGCGACATCCGCGATGCGCTGGAGGGCGATGGCATCACCATCGCCGCCGATGAGCCGGAGCTGCCAATCTGAGGCTCAATCGTGTCCCTGGTCGGGAATATTGAGAATATGGCCGCAAGCCTTGCAATGCACAGCATCGGGATCGTGCTTTTGCAGCCCGCATTGCGGGCAGGGGAATTGCACCTTGTTGGGCCGGAAGATCGACTGCGCCAGCCGGACGAATAGCGAAATGCCGATGATCATGATGACGATCGACGCCAGTTTGCCCCAAGTGCCGGGCAGGGTGATGTCGCCGAACCCGGTCGTGGTGACGGTGGCCACGGTGAAATAGAGCGCGTCGATATAGCCGGCGATGCCGTCGGCGCGATTGGCAAAGGCGGTGTAGACGAAGCCGGTGACGACGAACAGGAAGACCAGCAGATTGATGACGGCCTGGATGGTGTCCTGGTAGCCGCCCAAGCCGCGCTTCTTGAGCGGGCGCCAGATATTGGAACTGCGTGACAGCGTCCACAGCCGCAGGATGCGCAGGAACCCGAGGTTGAAGAACAAGGTCGGCGCCAGCAGCGTGAGCAGGATGAAAATATCAACGATGACAGGCAACTGCCGCAGCCAGCGCAGGATATCAGTCGAGGCCAGCACGCGAGCTGCCAAATCGAGGAGCAGCAATCCGGCGATCGAATAGTCGATCCACAGGAAGGCGGGATTGTCGCGCAGCAATGGCGTGACCACGAAAAAGGCGATGATCGCCAGATCGACGATCAGTACGGTAAACTGGAAGCGCTGCGCCTTGGGAGACTGGCTGTGATAGAGCAGGCGCAGGGTTGAGCGGAGGCGGGCGAAGCGGCCGGCCTGGGGCTGGCCCTGTTCAGTTTTATTGACCATCGCGGCCCGGAAACTCCCTATGCGCGCGCGCTCAACGGCTTGCTTGCCTGACTGTTCCGGCGCACAACATGCTCGCCGTTCGGCTCACCACAATCAAGGCATCTTTCCAATGACTATTTCCATGTATGGCGCGTCCGTGCCCGTCTATACACGCATGCTCACCAATCTGCTGACCTGGCTCGACAAGGCCGAAGCCTATGCGGCTGAACGCAAAATCGACCTGGCCGTGCTGGTCAACGACCGGCTGGCGCCCGACATGCTGCCGTTCAAGGCCCAGATCATGATCGCCACCGACCACGTGAAGGGCAGCCTGACCCGTCTGGCCGGCAAGCCTGTTCCATCCTGGGAGGACAATGAAACCACTTTCGATGAGTTGCGTGCGCGCGTCCGCAAGGCGCTAGAAATTTGCGCAACGACGACAGCGGCAGAAATCGATGGCTCCGAGGACAAGCCGATCACCCTGAAGAACCGCGCCGGGGAATATGTCGAACTCGGTCAGGCCTATCTGCTCCACCGCGCGCTGGAGAACTTCCATTTTCACGTGACGATGGCCTACGCCATTCTGCGCCACAACGGCGTTCCGATCGGCAAGTCAGACTATATCGGCTAGCACCGGCGGCCAGTACAGGGTTGGCCGTTTCCGGTGGTGGTCCCACCGGTCGTGGTTCCGCCGGTTTGCCCGTTATTGGTCGGCAGGTCGCCTGACGACGATGACGGCGAAAGCGATTCCGCCGGCTCGGGGCGCGAAGGGTTCTTCAGGCACTGCGAGGCCCCGCTGACGCGGAACTCGCCCATCAGCGGCGATTGGAAATGAGCGTAGTAGAACCCGTCCGCCAATGGCGGGCGTTTGGGATCGTTGCGGGTAAACAGGTCGGCTTGTCCTGCCGAGGACAGGCCGACCTCACAGCGGTCGGTGACTTGTTCGCAATCCGCGCCCGACGCGCACAATTGTAGCGCACCCTCATAGAGCATGACGCGCGTGTCGGTGGGGGTGACGAGGATATCGAACTCTGTGCCGCGCACGGCGATCGCCGCTGTGGGCGTATTGATCTGATAGGCCGGCTTGGGGCTGCGTCCGGTGATGAAACGGAAGCTGCCGGCCAGCGCGTTGACGGCCAATTTTTCGGCCGTGCCATTATTGCGCATCAGATAGGTTTCGATCCGCAGCGCGCTGTTCGGGCCGACCACCATGTGGGTGTCGTCGGCGAAGATGATCTGGACCTGCCCGCGCGGGCCGGTCACCAGCGTTTCGCCCACCGAGATGCCGGCTCCGGCGATCAGTACGCGGTCGCCGGTATTGATCCGCGCGATAGCGTCGGGATTGACGCCCACCGCCGTACCTTCATTGTCGGCAAAGGCCGGCATGACGAGCGAGCCAACAGCAACAGCGATACCAGCCAAGAGCAGATTTTTCATCATCATGCCTGTGTAGTTGCGCGATTTGGCTGAACCAGCGATGAACAGCAATACCTCGACGCCACAATGGCATATATTAATGACTTATTGAATTCCCCAAAACCGGCTCAGGAATAGCGCTGCTCGCGCCACGGATCACCGTGATTATGATAGCCGCGGACTTCCCAGAACCCCGGATGATCGGCGGTTGCGAACTCGATCCGCCGCAGCCATTTCGGGCTTTTCCAGAAATAGAGGTGCGGCACCACGAGGCGCATAGGACCACCATGCTCGGCGGTCAGCGGCGCGCCTTCCCAACTGTGAGCCAGCAAGGCATCCTCGGCGAGGAAATCGGCCAAAGCGAGATTGGTAGTGTAGCCGTCGTGGCTGGTCAGGATGGCGAATTGCGCCTCTGGGCGGATTCCCGCATGGGCGGCGAGTTCCTGTGTCGACACGCCATTCCAGCGATTGTCGTAGCGGGACCACGAGGTCACGCAGTGGATATCCGATGTGTGCTCGACCTGAGGCAACGCGATAAACGCGTCCCAGTTGAGAGCCATGGGCGTGTCCACTTCGCCGCCGATATCCAGCCGCCAACTCGATAGCGCGATGGCGGGCTCAATGCCCAAATCGAGCACCGGCCAGTTCTTGACCAGGTGCTGACCTGGTGGCAGCCGATCTTCCCCGGGCCGGCTGGTACGGCCGGTGATGAAGCGGCCTTGCTCGGCCCAGCGCTGCTTGGTGCGGGTCAGTTTGGAGTCTTCGGGCAGCTCGTCGGGCATTGTCGTACTCCCTGGTCGCGGCCCAAGGGTGGCCGCACCTGTGCCCGAGTGCAACAGAAAAGCATGCCATCCGGTTGCTCAAGACTGTCACACAAGCTATTGGCACACGGCGCAAGCCCATGGTTTGGGGCGCCAATAGAGGCAAGCATGAAACTGGCATTCGTCATTCCCGCCTATAACGAGGAAGCCCTGATCGGCAAGTGCCTGGAATCGGTGATAGCCGAAATCGCGCGCAGCAAGGCCGATGCCCAGATCATCGTGGTCAATAATGCCTCGACCGACCGCACCGGCGAGATCGCGCGCAGCTTCCCTAGCGTTCGCGTGGTCGACGAGCCAAAAAAAGGCCTGGTCAATGCCCGTGACGCCGGCTTTGCCGCCTCCGAAGGCGCCGAGCTGGTCGCCAATATCGACAGCGACACCATCGTGCCGCCCGGCTGGCTGGATACCTGCTTCCGCGAGTTCGACCGCGACCCCAAGCTGGTCTGCCTCAGCGGCCCCTATGTCTATTACGACATGAGCACCTGGAGCCGGTTCCTGGTGAACGCCTTTTACGGCCTGACTTACCTGATCTATATCCTCAACCGCTTCATCCTGCGCGTCGGCTCGGTGGTGCAGGGCGGCAATTTCGTGTTCAAGCGCGCCTCCTGGGCCGCTGTTGGCGGCTATGACCGCTCCATCCAGTTCTTCGGCGAAGACACCGACGTGGCGGTTCGTCTGTCCAAGGTGGGTGCGGTCAAATGGACCTTCGCGTTCAAGATGATGACCTCGGGCCGCCGGCTGGAAAAAGAGGGTGTGTTCAAGACCGCGGGCACCTATACGCTCAACTTCTTCTGGGTCACCTTCCGCGGCAAGCCGGCCACCAAGGACTACACCGACATCCGGCCCGATTGATCGGGACTGTTCAGTAACCTCCGATAAGCTAAGCTTGTCCGGCCGCATGGTGCGGCATGGGCAGGCAATCGATGGCGATTCCCACGCAGCTTCCGACCCCCATCCGCTCAACAGCATTGCAGACGCTTGTCTTGCAGGCCGGGCAGGTGCTGGAAGGCACGGTGCTTGGCGCCGGGCCGAATGGCACGACCCAAGTGCAGATCGGCAAGCAGATTCTCAACCTGACCCTGCCGGTGCTGCTGGCGGCCGGATCGGCGCTGAACCTGCAAGCGCAGGGTAGCGGCGCACAGCAAAAGCTGGTGCTGTTGCCACAACCGTCGCCAACGCCGACCATGTCGCCACCGACACAGGCAAGTGTGGTCACCGTCAGTCAGCCAAGCATTCCGGCCCCGCAGCAAACGGCCATACCTAATTTGCCGCCGAACGCCAATTCCGCTCCGCCATTACCGCCGGTGCCGGTTCCTACGCGTCCTGGGGCGTTGCAGACGCTGGCGCTGCAGCCCGGCCAGCAGGTCGAAGCCCGCGTGCTGGGTCCGGCGCCAAACGGCATGACGCAGGTGCAGATCGGGCGGCAGACCATCGAGGTTGCATTGCCGACGCCCTTGCCGCCGGGCACGACCTTGCCGCTCCTGGTCGAGGGCAGCGGGGCGCAGCAAAGACTGGTGCTCTTGCCGCAGCCTCAGGCGCAGAGCACTGTCCCGCAGGCTTCGGCAAATCCGGCGGCTCCATCGCCTCAACCACCGGTGAATGCGGGCGCCCCACCGCAAGCGCCCGGCGCAGCCGCCCCGCAGCCTTCGGGCGGTCCGGTGGCGCAAGTGGCAGCTCCGCAGGCTCAACCCTCAGCACCGCTCCCGACGCCCGCTCTGCCGCCGACCGGCTCGGCTCAAGCGGCCTTGACGCAGATGGTGCAGAGCGCAGTGCAGCGACAGGATAGTGTCGGCAACCTCAATACCGTCCTGGCCGCCGTGGTGGGCAAGGTGGCGCTGCCGCCGCCGGTATTGCAGGCGGCTCAACAAGTCCTGGCGGCCGGCCTCCCGCTCGGACCGGCGCTGGACGGCGCGGCCATGCAGAGGGCGATCGCCAGTTCGGGCATTTTCCAGGAGGCCGTGCTAGCGCAGGGCGCGCCGCAACTGGCCAAGGGCGACCTCAAAACCGCGCTGTTGACCCTGCGCGGTACGCTGGTGACCTGGTTGGGACAAACGGCGACTCCCGTTGTACCGCCCGGGCCACTGCCGCCACCGGTGCGCGGTGCCTTGCCAAGGGCAAGGTCGGCCAATACCGGCCCGATCGATATCCCCGAAACGCCCATCGAGGTCGGCAAGGTCATGTTGGGCCGGGCCGAGGGCTCGCTGGCGCGGCTGCGGCTGCATCAGCATGCGTCGCTGCCTGAAACCATCACGGCTGGCGCCCAAGCCGATTGGTCGACCGATATTCCGGTGCTGATCGGCACCTACCAGACCGTGATGCAATTGCAGATTCACCGCGATGCGGCTGGGCCCGAGCAAGCGACATCCGAGCGCGGCTGGCAGATCCATTTCGCCATGGACCTGCCCAAGCTGGGCGAGGTCGGCGCCCAGGTCGGCTTGCGCGGCGGCGTCACCTCGGTGCGTCTCTGGGCCACTAATGGTGTCACCGCGGCGCGGCTGGAACAGGCTGTGCCCGAACTGAACCTGTCGCTGGCAGCCGCCGGGCTGCGGCCTGGCATCATCACCGTCCGCGCCGACGAGCCGGTGCAGGCTCCGACGGCAACAGGCCATTTCGTGGATTCCCTGACATGAGCGATACGCCCAAGGAGCGCGCACTGGCTGTTGCGCTGCAGTATCAGAAGGGCAGTCGCGAGGCGCCGCGCGTGACGGCCAAGGGCAGGGGTCTTGTCGCCGAGCGGATTGTGGCCCTGGCGGAGGAGAACGGCGTCGTCATCGAGTCCAATTCCTCGCTGGCCGAAGCGCTGAGCGGCGTCGAAATCGACGACACCATCCCGATCGAGCTTTACGAATCCATCGCCGTGGTCATCGGCTTTGTTCTGCGCCTCGGCACGAAATAGCCTCGGGCATTGCAACGTCTGGCCTGCCATCCCATTTCACATCTGTTCAACCCCGAAGGAGTGGGACCGTGCTGAAACCTGAAGACCGCGACGCCATTGAAGGCCTGTTCGACCGCATCGAGACCGTCGTCGCCAAGAGCGGACCGCGCGATGCCGACGCGGAGGCATTAATCCGCCAGCGCCTGCAGCAGGCGTCGGCTGCGCCTTACTACATGGCCCAAACCATCCTGGTGCAGGAGCATGCCCTGCAACTGGCCGAGCGGCGGATAGCCGAGCTCGAAGCCGACGCGGACCGCAGGCCCGCTGGCGGCTTTCTCGGTGGCCTGTTCGGCGGCGGCGACAACGAACCGCAACGAAACCAGCAGCCGGCGCGGACTGCCCGTGGCCCCTGGGGCGATCGCGACGAAGGCTATGACAATCGCCAGCGTGGCGGCGGCGGTGGTGGCTTCCTCGCGGGAGCTGCACAGACAGCTTTGGGCGTGACCACCGGCGTGCTGCTCGGCTCAGCCATTGCCGGCATGCTGTCCGGGCAAGCCAATGCGGGCGAATACAACGCCGATCAGCCGGCAGACCAGCCAGCCGACGAACCCGCTGCCGACGACCAGCAGAACGACGATTTCGACTCCGGCGGCGGTGACGACTTCGACGTGGGCGGCGACTTCTGAAGATAAACGCCAGCTGAACCGGCGCACCAGCACCGGTTCAGCCGATCTGGCCGAATATCCCTCAACGCAACGCCAATGAGGGGCTTTGGCCATGATCATCGTCCGCCGCCAACATCGTAGTGCCGTCAAGACCGCGCTGATCATCGCTGCGATCGCCAGCATCGCCATTGTGTTGGGCGTTCCGGCGCAGGCCGGCCAGTTCCAGCAACTCGATGTCGGCCAGTACGGCCAGGTCGAGTTCAATGCGCCCTCGGGCAATATCGGTTGTGTCTACATACCTGCAGGCGGCACGCCGGTTTACGAGACCGCCAACGGCGGCGCTGAAATCCAGTGCGACCGGGTCGAGCCCAGCTATGTGCGCACGATTTTGGGTGACGCCGGCGCCGCGTACCGCATCAACGATGTGGGCGATGCAAGCTGCTGCTCCATTGAGCAGACCATTCAATATGGCAAAACTGTCGAATTGGGGCCGTTCCAGTGCCTGTCCGAGCGGCGCGGCCTGACCTGCGCCCGCGAAGACGGCCACGGCTTTTTCGTCAGCCGCGCGCTCATCCAGGTCAAATAATCAGTATTTTTCGTAGAACTCGTTGCCGCCCGCCATCAGCACGTAGTGCATGTTGTTATAGGGGAAACGCATGCCGGCGGTGTGGAAATGCATGGCATTCTGCACGCCGGGATGGCGCTCGCCGCGCATGACCTGGTCGGCAACCTGCGACGCCAGTACCGCGCCGCTATCGGTCATTTTCTTGGATAGTACGCCCGAGGCGAACTGGTTGGGCTGGCCCACTACGCCGCAAATGCTGTGTGGGTAGCGCTGGTCGTTGACGCGGTTCATCACCACGGTGCCGACCGCCAGCATGCCCTCGGCGCTGGAACGGTTGGATTCGAAGTACATTGCCCGCATCAGGCATTCTTTCGGACTGAGCTGCGCCATGCCGAAATTCATGCCAAAAAAACTGCAGCCGCCCAGGCTGGTGATCGCCACGGCGACCGCAGCACCGCGCAGAAGAGTTTTCGACAGGTCAAGCATAAAGGCCATCCTAGATCACGCACGCGCGTGGCGTGCCTAATCGAAGATGACCCAACAGGCTTAAGGAAGGTCTGACCCGGAAGGTTAATTAAACCTTTAAGAAACTAACGGTCGTTTGCCGTGAAGATCAGGGCCGAAATCAGCGCTATCGTGCCCAATGCAACGATCACCGGAATCGGATTTTCCTGCACCGCCTTGCCGGCGACATTGGCTTGCCGCGAGATCTGGCGGGCCGCAACTGCGCCCTGATGGCGAACCTGGTCGACGACCGCCACGGCGTTGTGTTGCACATCACTCAAGCTGTGCTGTGCATCTTTGAAATGGCCGTTGCCGTATTTTCTGACGCTGTCGGAAATCGAGGCAATCTCCTCGCGCAGCGATGCGATCTGCGCGGCCAGACTCTCGCCGATGTCGTCACCGCTATCTTCGATCCGCTTGATAGCTCGTTTTGCTGCCGTGGCCATGATGACGCTCCGCTTTGATGTTTCGGGATAAACTCCGCTTTGGGGGCAATGGTTCCTGCGGCGATTTGGTGCAGCGCTATTGGATATGCCGGCATCGCTTCCCACTTAAAGAGGACTACCGCGTCACCAGGGGACAATATTCATGCCGCCCAAGAGCCACGCCCGCCTGCACCGCCAGTTCGATCGTATCGAACGCCGCATCCCCAACGCTGCTTCGGGCGCGCTGTCCTGGCTGCGCCGGCCGCAGGCGCGGTTGATCCGCATTCCCCTTGGGCTGCTGCTGATCCTGGGCGGCATATTTAGCTTCCTGCCGGTCCTCGGCATATGGATGCTGCCGCTCGGCCTGCTGCTGCTGGCGCTGGATTTTGCGTTCCTGCAGGGGCCGGTCAATTCCGCCATCCTGCGTGGCACCCGCAAATGGACTCTGTGGCGCCGCTCGCGCCGCAAATAGGCCTCCGATGCCGAAGCCGTGAATTTAGCCTTTGCAAATGCGTAACCAGTTTATGACAGTTTTAAGTCATAGGCTGCGGACAGAAGCCCGCGCCGAATGCTCGGGGTTGTCAGGTGCGGTTGTCGGTTATCGAAGGCGGGCTATTTTATACCCAGGGGCGGGACGGCACCGAGCCGGTCCGGCCGGAAGATGTAGAGGCTGAGGCCGCGCGGCGGATGCGCGAGGGCAAGGTCAACGAATGGCGGGTTCGCGAATTCGTCACGGGCCATCCTATGCCGCCAGATGTCAAATATCTCGAACTGCAGATCACCTTCGCCTCGCGCGCCATCTGCAAGCTATCGCCAATCCCCGCGGACTTCGCCGACGACCTGTATTGGCCCACCTGCTGGCGAGAATAGCCGGTTCCACTTGCGGCGCTCCAGACGGCCGCATAGGCTCGTCCGGCAAGCAGCGCCGAGGGCCAGATGAGCATTGAATTCCTGCTGACGACACTGATCGTCGTCGCCTCGCCAGGCACCGGTGTGCTTTATGTGTTGGCGGCCGGCCTGTCGCGCGGCGCCAAGGCCAGTTTCGTTGCCGCATTGGGCTGCACACTGGGAACGCTGCCTCATATGGCAGCCGCTATCACTGGCTTGGCCGCGGTGTTGCACACCAGCGCGCTGGCCTTCGACATCATCAAATATCTCGGCGTCGCCTATCTGCTCTATATGGCCTGGAACACACTGCGCGAAACAGGCGCACTGAGCGTCAACACGGACGCGGCGCCGCGTTCGGCGTTTCAGGTCATCGTCTCGGGCATTCTGATCAATATTCTCAATCCCAAGCTGTCGATCTTCTTCTTTGCCTTCCTGCCGCAATTCGTACCGGCCAACGCCTCCAATGCGCTGCCGCAAATGCTGGAATTGAGCGTCGTATTCATGCTGGCGACGTTCATGGTGTTCGTCATCTATGGGTTGTTCGCCGCTGCCGTGCGGGATCACGTCACCTCGCGCCCCTCGATCATGAAGTGGCTGCGGCGCAGCTTCGCGGGCGCCTTCGTGCTGCTCGGCGCCAAGCTGGCATTCACGGATCGGTAGAAAGGTCTACTCCAGCCCAGCCAGTTTCAGCCCGCCGATATAGCGGCTGAGCAGCGCCGGGTGCATGAAGCGCAGGCTATCGCTGACCGAGGCTAGCGTCAGATTGGTACGGCCGTCGCGGAATTTTTCCAGTGCATCGCGCGCTGCGGCAGTCTCACCCCAATTGGCATAATAAGTGGCGAGGTCCCGATAGGGCCAGATCAGTCCAGGGCGCTCAGCCAGGGCCCTTTGCGCGAAGGCGACGCTTTGCTGCGGCCGTCCGGCGCCAAAATGGGCCAGGGCCATCCCCAGATACATGTTGAACGAGAACGGATCGAGCGGGCTCAACCGTGCCGACCGCTCGAAGGCGGTCAGCCCGTCCTCGGGATTACCCAGATAAACCTGGCCGAAGCCACGGCGCATCCAGGCCCAGGCATGGTTGGGGTCGAGCGCCAGCGCCCGGTCGGCCAGAGCCGTGGCCTGGGCGACGTCACCGCCGGTCTGCATCATCGCCGAGGCGAGGGCCGTCATCGCGGTGGGATCGCCGGCGACGGTGGTTGCCGCCAGCTCGATCAGCCGCTTGGCCTCAAGGCGTTCGGCGGCGATATCGCTGGTCCAGTTATAGGCCACCTGCTGGCCATGGGCCCAGGCGGCCAGCGCTGCCGCGAGACCATAGCTCGGCTCCAGCGCCAGCGCCTGATCGAGCAAGGTGATCGCCTCGCGGTTCTCATGCGGCAGGTGCGACCACAGGTGCGGCATGGCGCGCATCACCAGGTCATAGGCCGCCAGGGTATCGGGGCGCTTGGAGCGGGCCAGGTCAATCTCGGCCTGACGGATCGAGGGCGAGATGGCGCTGGCCACCAGCGCGGCCATGGTGTCCTGCAGATCGAACAGTTCGTGCACCGTGCCATCGACCTTATCGGACCAGATGTGGTTGCCGGTCTCGGTCTCGACCAACTGCGCGGTGATGCGCACGCGCTCCCCAACCCGGCGGACGCTGCCTTCGACCACATAGCGGACGCCCAGCTCTCGCCCGACTTGGCGCACATCCACTGAACGGCCCTTATAGGCAAAGGCCGAATTGCGGGCGATGACGAAGAAGTCCTTGATCCGTGCAAGAGTTGCGGTGATTTCCTCAACCACTGCATCGGCAAAATAGCCCTGGTCGGCCTCGCCGGACATATTGTCGAACGGCATGACGACCAAGGATGGACGCTTGGAGGCCGGCAACGGAATCGCCACCGGGGCCGCGGCTTCGGCCGCCTTCGTACCCTGCGGGTGCCAGACGAAAATGCGCACCGTCTTGGGAATATTCTTGAGGATGGTGGGGCCCATATCGCTGAACTGCAGGTCGGACTGGCCGATCAGGTATTCATACATCCACTTGGTCACGGCCATGCCGCCGGGCGGGGACACGCCCTGGACCCGGACCGCCAGGTTGACGCCATTGCCGAACAGATCGTCGCCATGCACCAGCACATCGGCCATCACGATGCCGGCGCGCACCTGCAGGATTTCCCCGCCCGGCGCCTGCACCTGGCGGCTGTTCAATTCCTTCTGGACCGCGGCGACCCAATCGACCGCGGCGATGACACTGTTGAACTCGGCCAGGAGGCCATCGCCCATCGTCTTAAACACTTTGCCGCCCATGGCCTCGATCCGGCCGACGGCGAAATGCTCGTAGAGCCGCCGCACCAGGCGCACGGTCTGCAATTCGCTGTGCTGCACAAGACGGGAGAATCCAACCACGTCAATTGAGACGATCGGGACCAACCGCCGTTCGGATTTGGCCATTTAACGCTGGGTCTTCTGGATGCAGGGGAGTGATAGCATTGCATTTGCGCGACGACGAGAGCCAAGTCATTGCCGCAGATGCCATTTTGCGGTCATTACTACGATTCTTTGGTAGTGATGCCAGTAAACAATAGTGCAATGTCAAATCGAAGACGGGGCAGCGCCGATGGGACCCTATATTCTGGTCATCGACCAGGGCACGACTTCGAGTCGAGCCATCGTTTTCGACACCGATCAGGCCATCGTCGGCCTCGGCAAGATGGAGTTCACCCAACACTATCCCGCGCCCGGCTGGGTCGAGCATATTCCCGAGGAAATCTGGGCTACCTGCCTGTGGGCATGCAAAACGGCGCTGCGCAAGGCGGGGATCACCGCCAAGGATATTGCGGCGATCGGCATCACCAACCAGCGCGAAACCACGGTAATCTGGGACCGCGCGACCGGCAAGGCTATCTACAACGCCATCGTTTGGCAGGATCGTCGCACCGCAGCCGCCTGTGAAAAATTGCGTGAGTCCGGCAAAGAAGAAATGCTTGCGCGTAGGACTGGCCTGCTCCTCGATCCATATTTCTCAGGGCCAAAAGCCCAATGGATACTCGACAATGTCGAAGGCGCACGCGAGCGGGCCCAGAACGGTGAGTTGGCCTTCGGCACCGTCGACAGTTTTCTGATCTACCGGTTGACCGGGGGCAGGGTGCATGCGACCGACGCGACCAATGCCAGTCGGACTGCGCTCTTCAATATCGAGACCAATCAGTGGGACGCCGATCTGCTGGATCTCTTCGAGATACCCGCCAATATCCTGCCGACCGTCAAGGATAGCGCCGACGACTATGGCAGCACCGATCCGGGCGTGCTGGGCGCGGCCATTCCGATCCATGGCGTGATTGGCGACCAGCAGGCCTCGCTGATCGGGCAGGCGTGCTTCTTGCCGGGCATGATGAAGTCTACCTATGGAACTTCCTGCTTTGCCTTGCTCAATACCGGAACCGATCTGGTGCGCTCAAAAAGCCGGATGCTGTCCACTATCGCCTATCGGCTCAACGGCCGCACAACCTATGCTTTGGAGGGTGTGATCTTTATCGTTGGCGGCGCCGTGCAATGGCTGCGGGACGATCTGGGGATTATTGAGCAATCCAGCCAAAGCGATGCCATGGCGATTGCCTCCGACCCCGAACAGCCCATCTATCTGGTACCGGCCTTCAGCGGGCTGGGCGCGCCCTGGTGGGACAATGATGCCCGCGGCGCGATCTATGGGCTGACACGCGGGACACGAAGGCCAGAACTGGTCCGGGCGGCCCTGGAGGCGGTTGGTTACCAGACGCGCGACTTGGTGGACGCCATGCGCAAGGATTGGAGTGGCGCCAAGGACATCGTGTTGCGGGTCGACGGCGGCATGGTGGCATCGGACTGGACCATGCAGTTCATCGCCGATGTGGTCGAGGTCGGGGTCGACCGGCCGATCGATCTGGAAATCACGGCGCGTGGTGCAGCCTGGCTTGCGGGTTGGAAGGCCGGGGTTTGGCCCGACGCCGAGGGCTTTGCCAGCCGGCGGGAAATCGGGCGGCAGTATTGGCCCGCAATGTCAGACCAGACGCGACAGAAGAAGCTGGCAGGCTGGCACGAGGCGGTACAGAGCACGCTGTCGCGGCCGGTCAAGCGCTGATCGGGTAGTCGGCGCGTTTGGTGAGCGCTAAGGTGTGACCATGCACGTCTTCCTCGATTTCGAAGCCTCATCGCTGAACAAGCAGAGCTATCCGATCGAGGTCGGCTGGGTCTTGGAGGACGGTACGGAAGAAGGGCATTTGATCCGGCCGGCGCCCAACTGGACAGATTGGGACGATACGGCCCAGGCCGTGCATGGCATTTCGCGCGAGCAATTGGAGCAGGACGGCGAGGAGCATGATGTGGTCTGCGCCCGGCTGGTCCAGGTGTTCGCGGGCAATGTGGTCTACGCCAGCGCCCCATCCTGGGACGGCCATTGGCTCAGCATGCTGTTGCGCGCCGCAGGCCGGCCGCGCCATCTGTTGCGGCTCAAGGATACCGAGGAGGCGTTCGTTGCTACAGCGAGCCAGCATGCCGGGGCGAAGCTTGTGACGGAGCGCATCGCCGCGGCGCGCGAGCGGGCCAACGCGCTCCCGGTAGCTCACCGCGCGGTCGACGATGCGCGGCGGGAATGGTCTATCTGGCGCCAATTGTCCGAATGGCGTTGACTGCGACTATCAAGCGACCTGTGGTGGCCGCCATGCAATGACGCCCTCAGTGCGAGCACGCACTTCGGGAGTAGCGAGGCACGTGGCGACCGCCTCATAGCCGGGCGCGCCGGGATAGGGTGCGACGCGGGTCGGCGGGCTGTGATTGGCGGGGCAGAGGATAACCGCCTCGTCGGCGCTTATCGCAGGCAAATCCAGGATCGCACTGGATCGCGTCATCAGGAACAGCGGCCGACTGGTCGACGCGCGATTGCGCAAGTGGGTGATCAGCGCTTCCTGGGTGGCGTGATCCAAGCCCTGCTCCACAGTATCGACCACTACGACAGTGGCATTTTCGGATTCCAAGCCGGCCAGCAGGGCGATCAAGGCATCCGAGCGCGTGGCACCATCGTCCACCAGCCAGGCCAGGCTTTGATCGACTCGGGTCTTGAGGGCAGGATCAGCGTGCAATTGCGCCCGTGCCGTCGCGCCGCCATGCTCCAGCCGATCGAGACCCAGGAAAGCGGCACCGGGCAGGGCCTCAGCCAGCGCCATGGCCAGCCGCGTCTTGCCGCTACCCAAGGGGCCGATAATGTAGTTCAGCGGCCGGATATCGCGCAGCTCGAAGCGTTCGCCGCCCCACGGCCAAGGCAGATCGAAGGCAACGGCAAGTTCGCTCTCCGGGGCCAATAGGCGCGCCAGCTCTCCAGCGGCAGGGGACTTGCCTTGGGCGAGATCGGCGCGCAGCTGCCGGACGCTTTCGGCGGTTCCGGCCAGATCGCGGATGCGGCTTTCGAGTGCCGCCTGATGCATCGCCAACGCCGGCTCGAGGCCTTGCGGATCGCCGGCCAGCACGCGGGCCACCTGGGCGAGGCTGAGGCCGAGCGCACGGAGGGCCACGATTTCGCTGGCGCGGGCCATCTCGTCGGGGCCATAGGCCCGATATCCCGCAGCCGTGCGGCTGGGGGTGACAAGGCCGCGCTGTTCGTAAAGCCGCAGGGCCTTGGCGGAAACGCCAAGCTGCTGCGCGGCGGTGGCGGGGTTCAGGAACTGATTAGAAGAGCTCACGACTCACCTCGATGCTGGTTGATCGTCAGCCTTATCGGGGCAGCCCCAGGGGCCGGGTCAAGCGCGTTCTACTTCGGCTTCTGCGTGCGCACGTATTTTTCCGCCAGCGCGATCCAGCCGCGCAGGGTGTCGTCGTCCTCGGTCTCGTCGGCATCGACCCAGATGAAGCCGCGCATGATCTTGTCGCCATGCACCATCTGGCTGGCGCCGGGACGCGACAGGGCCTCGTCATTATCGTCCTCGCCGACATGGACCATGATCTGGCCATTCTTCTTGGCCGAGATCAGCATGTGGCCATTCATCAGGAAGGTGATGCCGCCGAACATCTTCTTTTCGGTGATACGGGGGTCGCCATCGAGCAGGTTGCGCAGGCGGTCGGCAGTGGCATTGTCCAAGGCGACCTCCTGCTTGCTTATTAGCGCTTGCGGGCCTTGCGGGCGGCGTAGCGGCGATCGCGTTCGGCCTTGCGCTCTTCTTCGCTCATGTTCAGGCGCAGCTCTTCGGCGATCTTCTGGGCCTCGGCTTCGGCGGCCTTGGCTTCACGATCGGCGGCATCGGCCAGGATCTTGGCGGCCTTGGCTTCGGCATTGGCGCGATCACGCTCGGCGCGACGGGCCTCACGAGCAGCAGCCAGCGCTTCGCGCTCGGCGCGCTTTGCGGCCACTTCGGGGTCGTCGAGCTTGGGCGCCGCCTTGAATTTTTCCAGCAACAGCTTCTTGGCCTCGAGGGAATTGTTCCGGCGTTCGGCGAAACCGGCTTCCTTGGGCTGCTTCATTATGCGTTCGTTCCTGTTCGTGCAGTGCGTGAGACGCGGTGCCTTAGCCCATCGAGCGGCTTAGGACAACCTTTCCTTGAGGCTGGCAGCTCACCGCCAGCCGGGCGTCTCTGCGACTTGCCGTCGTATCTAGAGCAGGGTCACGTTGATGAAGTCGTCATAGACATCGACGCAGATATCGGGCGTGCCGCGGACGATGGCGCGCTCGGCACTGCGCGAGATATCGCCGTTGCGCAGCATCTGCTCAAGGCGCGCGCGATTGGCCTTGCGGCCAAAGATCGAGTCGTTTTCGTCGCTCGGATCGCGGACGCCGAACTGGTGAAAATTGGCGCGATCCTGCCGGATGATGGCTGCGGCATTGTCCAGTGGATAGCCGTCCGAAGCAAAATGATCGGCTTCGCCCAGCGTGGCGCAATAACTTTCGACCGGATCGGCCTGCGCGAATGCGGGCGCAGCACAGGCGATGAGGGCTGAGGCGGCGAGCAGGGCGCTGGCAAGACGTTTCATGGCGGACTCCAGTGGTTTGCCTCATCAAGCATGACCGTGGGGCCGAGTCTACTTGCCATGCGCAAGTCTTGCGCATGGCTGAGCGGATTTGATCATGCCGGTACCAGTTGGCCCTCCGGCTCGGTCGGCGCCGAGGGCTTTGGGAAGGTCAGCGCCACGGCAGCGGCACCCAGCCCGATGGCTGCGGAGGCGATATAGAGCCAGTGGTAATCGCCAAACGTATCGAAAATCCAGCCGCCGCCGATTGGGCCGATGGCCATGCCGATACTCGACATCATGGTGATGCCGCCCAGCACCGTGCCCATGACCTGGGGCTTGAAATAGTCGCGTGCCAGCACCGCATAGAGTGGCATGACGCCGCCATAGGCCATGCCGAGTACGCTGGCCAGCATGTAGAAATGGCTCAGTTCGCTGACATAGATGTAAGTGTAAATGCCCGCCGCCTGCAGCAGGAGCCCGGCGATGATGACGCGTTTGACGCCTAGCCGATCGCCCGCGAGCCCGAACAGCAGCCGGCCGAACAGCCCCGCAACGCCTTCGACGCTGTAGATGCTCGCGGCGGCCAGCGACGAGGCACCGCACAGCATGGCATAGCTGACGGTGTGGAAAATCGGCCCCGAATGGGCGGCGCAGCACAGGCAGAACACTGCCGCGAGGACGATGAACTGGGGCGAGCGCAAGGTCGTCGACAGCACGGAGCGTGGGGCAGGGCCGCCGGAAACGACAGCCGGAGCGGGAACGGGCGCCGCCATTGCGATCGGTGCGCGGCGGATCAGGAAGGTGGCGGGGATCAGAATGGCCCAGACGCCGATGGCGACGATCAGCATGGCGCTGCGCCAGCCATAGGCGGAGATCAGCACGCTGGCGAGCGGCGTGACCACCATCGGGGCGACGCCGCCGCCGATCGACACCAGCGAGACGGCGAGGCTGCGGTGCTTGTCGAACCAGGCCAGGGTGGTGGCCATGATCGGGGCGAAAAACGCGCCCACCGAGGCGCCGCACAACCCGCCATAGGCAATCTGGAACACCAGCAAGTTCGGCGCGCGGCTGGCGACGAACAGCCCGACGCCGAGCATGACCGAGCCGATCAGCACCACGGGCCGCGGCCCGATCCGGTCGGTCACCGCGCCCCAGCCGAAGCCGGCCACGCCCATGACGATGAACGCGAAGGTCATCGCCAGCGAAATGCCCGCATGGCCCCAGCCGGTATCGTCCGACATGGGTTGCAGATAGACGGGCAGGGCGAACATCGCCCCCATCGCCACGCAGGTGATCAGCGCCCCCGCCGCCACGATAACCCAGCCGTACCGGTTTTCCATTTTGCCCGCTCCTCAACGTGTTTGCACACTATAGACGAACGGTAGACGGGGAAATCGACAGCGCGGGAGTAACATTTTTGGCGGGGTCCACGGCGGCCACGCCAAAGCGCCGCCCGGCTGGTGCCGACGGTTGGAAGACTGCGGCATGCGGCGAGACGTGCCTCATGGTTTTTTAGATAAGCGAGACATATCTCGCCGCATGCGATGGGTTTTCTGGCCGCCCGAACGTGGCCTTCCCTTAATTTGGGAAAACGAACGTCGCGCTGGCCCAGGGATCGCGCGACCGCGTTCCCCTCCCACCAAACTCTCCACGGCCGTTCGTCGCGAGCCCGCAGCCATTGTGGAGATATCGAGGGCGATTATGAGGGAGGAACTTGGGATGGGGATAAAAGGGGTAAGACTGCGGTTGATCACCACGAGTTCCCCCACCACCGGACTTCCCGCGGGCTTGACCCGCGGGTCATTGCGGGCGGCCACATGACGGCGGCGGTGTGGCGAGAGGCCGGCGGGTCAAGCCCGCGGGAAGGCGGTGGGTGGGGAGAGATTGTGGCTGGCTGGAAGGGCGGTAACGCCTCAGTCGTTGTGCTGGGCCAAACGGTGACCTAGTCCTCAAAACGCCCCGTGCCGTCACGGTTCCGCTCATAGTGATGCGCAAGCGGAAACGGCGGCAACCAGGCCTCGCGACGCACGGTCCAGAGTTCATAGGTGGGCATGAACTGGTTAGGTTCATCCAGCGAGCCCAGGTTCACCTCGATTTCGTCGGCGCTGCGCGAAAAAACCGACGAGCCGCAGCGCGGACAGAAAAATCGCCCCTCATAGTCGCGAGTTTCGCCCGTGATCGTCACCGCATCCTGCGGGAAAATCGCCGACGCATGAAACAGCGCCCCATGATGCTTGCGGCAATCGAGACAGTGACACAGGCCAACCCGGTACGGGCGGCCCGTCGCCGCGATGCGGACGTCGCCGCAGAGGCATCCGCCGGTGAAACTGTCCATGGCGTCGCTCCTTCGAAGATCAAACGTCGGAAATGGGTACGACGAGCGACGCTGACATGGCAATTGCGGGCAGCGGGCGAGGAGTGACGCGCATCGCGATCGGCCCGTCCGAGCAACCAGCGCGCGACCATCTCACATCGGCCCCCATGGTGAGGCGCGAGCCCTCGCGAGCCTCGAACCACGAGGGCGTGGCACCATCTTGCCAACCCCACCCTGGCCCATCAGGATGCCACTATCGCGGAGCAGATCATGGAAGTCAGCGTCTACATCCTGCTTTGCGCCGATGGCTCCTACTATGTCGGCCTGACCCGCAAGGAACCCGAGGCGCGCGAGTGGGAACACAACCAGCGGCTTGTGCGCGGCTACACCGCGACGCGCACCCCGGTCAAACTGGTGTTCGTCGAGACCTATGAGCGGATCGTCGACGCGATCGAACGCGAGCAGCAGATCAAGAAATGGTCACGCCGCAAGAAGGAGGCGCTGATCGCCTATGACTATGAGGCCCTGCCTGAGCTTGCTAGCCGGCCAAAGCGCAAACCAATCGTTCCCTGAGCAATCCAACTCGGCCCAGTCCTGATTAGGTTCAGTAGGCCTCACTAGGAGGCCCAGTAGTCCTCATTTGCGCAGTAGTCCTCATGGTGAGGCGGGAGCGCAGCGACCCTCGAACCACGAGGACGTGGCAAGATTTTTGGTGGCTCCCACAGTTCGGTGTGCTCGCCCTCGTGGTTCGAGGCTCGCAAGCGCTCGCACCTCACCATGAGGGCTTGGGGAGTGCTTTCGCTTTCCAGGAGATCGGAAGTGCGGGACCGAGGGCATGGGTGCCCAGAAGCGTTCGCTCCGCCGGTCTGAATGATTGAGGGATGAACCCCACAGCAGTCCTCATGGTGAGGCGGGAGCGCAGCGACCCTCGAACCACGAGGTCGTGGCAAGATTTTTTGGTGGCTCTCACAGTTCAACGCGCCCGCCCTCGTGGTTCGAGGCTCGCAAGCGCTCGCACCTCACCATGAGGGCTTTTAGTTGCTGGCGCTTAACCCGTTATCTAATTGGAATTGAATAAAGAAGGCGAGCCCGTCGCAGAGAGCATGAGATCGAAATAATCCCTGCGTTGATCCCCACTTTCGATGTTGAACATCCTATCGACTGAGCGTTCGGCGATTTGAAGCGCAGGATTAATTGCAGTCTCTATAATCACCGATGCCGAATATACGAAGTAACACTGGACACCATAATGGCCCAACTGCTCTCGTGCGCATTGTAAGGTGATAGCAGCTAGCGCCGCCTCTTTTAGTTCGGCTGTGCCTACGTCATGCGCAGATCGAAAATCTGCCGTTTCAGTCGCGTGATAGATTCCATTTTTTACCACAAAGTCAATTTGCAATTTACCTGATGGACCAACTGGCACATTTGGCACCACCTTATGATCGAGTAAATCGCTCGTATCTTTACCCATGACATGGTATTCGCGAAAAACTGTCCGCAGCTCACGGACGAGACTTGATGATTTCTTCCGCTTCATTGGCAACTTCGGTCGATCGATGTAATCTTCTCGTATCCGCTGGATGCGTATCTCGTATTGCTCGTCAGAGTCGGCCATAAGCCAGCCAGGTTCGGATAGGACAATACTGGGGATTTTCGATAGCCGTTCCCAGCGCTGGTTAGGCTCAGCGCTAGGATCATCTATCTCTCTTAGATAAGCCGAAACCCAATCCAAGGAAGTCGGACTTACCCCAATGGCCTTGAAAACCGCGGCGTGCAAGAAAAGCCGGACGTCCAATCGAGAATCCCGAAACACAACCAAGCCAACGTTTATTAGCTCACCGCGATGTGCCTCTGGGACGAAACGCAAAATGGCGTATTCAGCGATACGTCCCATCTTTAAGTCCCTGCTGAAGTTTGAGGATCTCGTCTCCGAATTGCTTCGAAGCGACTCGCGCCATGAAGGCGTCTCGTTGGCTAACCGGTAGCCATTCCTTGGGCAAGCCGCGGATTGCGCCATCCATAATAAACTCACGACCCTGGCGAAAGCGAGTCAGCAATTGGTCAGCAGGGCCTGCGCTGAAACCGTGGATATCGAGGATAACTTTCGACTTGCGCATTGTGTTTGACGTCGGGTTCATTGGCAGGCGTATTTCGGTGCGCCTTAATATGTCAGCGGACTCAAAGTCAAAGGGACGAAGATTGCCCGTTCGCCGACCGTCGTCCGACGTTTCGATAGACACCAAATAGTTTTCCTCATGCCGATCGTGATTGCCCAATGCCAAGTCGAGGGCGTAAATTTGCGACAGCAGCTCGTTCAGTGCGGGCAGATATAGATCATTTGGTCGCTCTCCACGCAAAAGGAGGGCGCCTACCTGATAATCCGGAAGCCTGTTGGTCATCAGTTCGCTGCCAACCACCAGCTTGCCATCAGGAAACTGCAGAACTTTTGTCTGAGTGACGGGCAAATTCAACGCCTCAGCGACGTGATTGCTTACCCATTCGGTTGCACAACAGTGAATGTCGTTGTCTGACTTGACGAAGTAAGCCACGCCAGTATCAGAAACGGCTCTACCCTTTCCCGGTTTACCGGGAAAGGGTTGGTATTCGACAATAGTCAGCGGGATCAGATCAAGCTGCGTTGCCATTGAGGGTACTCACCTTGCCGCACGTTCACATCTACGCGCCGCCGCCGTTGTGACGCCGAGGATAGAACTGCCACTGAGGCACGCTAAAAAGCCCGGAATCCGGGGCTTGAAAACCGTCCGATATCGCCTAGTCTGCCTGTCCTCGACCATAAGGCTGCCAGCGGTGCGGACAAAGCAGCGCCTTCGGGTTTTCTCCACATTTTCGCAGAGACAGAAAACCCAGCCTCTCGGCTGGGTTCGAAAATGGCCGCCGAGCGTGAGCTATTTCAGGCTGGATCTCAAAAACAAGTAGGCGCCATAACTCTGAAACTCGCGTACCGGAAAGATGTCGTCGTTGGCGAGGAGCGCCAGCGCCTTTCGCGCCGAGGCCTGGTTCATCTGGCGGGCGACATCCCGCAACGAAATATAGGTGGCGTTAAACCTGTCAAACGCCTCGAACGGCACGACGCGCTGAGGACAGCGCTTCGTCGGATTGATCCCGGCAAGGGTACTCAAGTGCCCCGATGAAATTATTTTCTGAACGGCATCCCCCCTGATGCCAAGTTTCCTGATGATTGCGCTCGGGATCAAGCCTTCTAACGGCGGCAAGGCCACCTTTTGACGAAGTTCTTGGTGATCGATTAGCAAGGCGCGATACCCTTCCTCGCGATCGAGAAGGCCTACCCAGGTGAGTTCGCCAGCCAGCATCAGCCTAAGTGTTTCAAGGAGGGAGCAGTTCGCGCGCCGGGTAGCCATAGAGACGCTGACTTGGTTTCCGGCAGGCTCGACCACGCTCACTGCACCACGGCCCAGATCGGCCAGTATTTGATCCGCATCCCTTGAGTCGAACAGTTGTTCGACATTGTTGCCGGACACTATTGGCGACAGGATCCGGTTGGTCGTAATGATGGTCAGTGGCACTCGATCGATGTGCATGTACTTGCGCAGGGCGATCGCTGGCATGCCTCGCCGCAGGCGATCGAGCAGGGATTCGTTCTCGTCGGCTTTGAACACTGCTTGCGCGTGCACCACGGTTTCGTCGGCGGTGACAATACCTGCGGAAACCAGGTTGTTTCGAAGTGTCTTGATGTGGAGGCCGTACTCGGCGGCCGCCGTTGACACTGAATGGATCACCCGTTTCTCGACGGGCAAGCCGAGGACATTGTCTTTGGGGCCGACAGGCAGGGTTTCGACAATGTGGGTCCGCACGACCTGACGTATGGCATCGGCGTCAGAGCCGGATGCCGAAAACGCCAGCCACTTATACAGCGCCCCAAACATTTGCTGTGCGCCAGCGGGGCCGGCAAGACCCGACCGTTCTTGGAGCGTAGCCAGGAAATCGCGTAGGTGACGCGGGCCGGTTACCAAGATGGCGAACCCCACGCCACCAGCTTTGTGCAGGGCGTCCTCGCCGAGCGAGTCGAGACGAACATCACGGCCATGATCGATCATGGCTCCCACGATTTCACAGCACCGGGAGAGGGCGCCGATGGGGATATCGTCCAGCCAGGATCCCGTTCGTGCCGCGTGAAAGAGGCGCCGATCAAGGTATTCCTCCAACCCACTCGGCGAGCGGCATTCTGTTTGGGCCGCCCGGAGCAAATCGCGCACCGGCACTCTGTCGAGCCAAAAGCCGAAGTCGTGATGGTCATTCGTTCCGTTTATTGGAAAGGTCAGTAGGGGCAAATGGTGCTCGATACAGGTGCGGGCGGGACGCAGCTGCCAAGCCACGCGGCCGGCCATGGAAGCGCCCGGCGGCAAATTTGTCATGAGACGATCGTGAAGGACGCAGGCGGGACACACCCGAACCGCTTCTCGGCGCAAGATGCTCGGATGCAGAGGCTCGTGGCCCAACATGTACATCTTCACGCCGACGCGGCGAATAGATGAGGACGCCAGCTCCTCTTCGACAATCCCCGCCAACTCTGCGAGCGAGGCCGTAAGCTCGACGTCACCGTCAAACAGCTTTTCGAAAGACAGCGCCATGTCAGAGCAGAATCTTCGTGCTGAAGCACGGGCGTTGCGGGACGCCAGTCGAAACGCCAGCGACAAGGGCGTTTCATGGGTTATCGAGGGCACAGTCAGAGCCAGTTTCACCATGGTCCTTGGCTCCGATCGATCGATTTTCTCCGCTTTGCATCGCTTTTGAGACTGGCAGCAGCCGGCGTGGCCGCCGCACTGGTTTGGGTTGCGTTGGTGCTGATCGACTGCCAACCAGCCACGAGAAAGATGTTGAGCGGCGTCGGGCGGTCGTTGTGCTGCTGGTAGGCGCGCACGAAGTTATCGATGGTCAGGACATGGCCGTTCGCTAGAAGCAAGTCTTGCAGCGCATCCACGATCAGTTCGAGAGAGGTCCCGAGCATCCCGCCCGTAGCGTGGATCAGACGGGCGACCAAGTCATCGGGCAGGGTGTGGCTGACACCGGCAACGGCACAATACTCGGCGATGATGCTCCGAAGCGCCTCGCCATCGGCGGCGGCGGATATCGGTTCCAGCGCCACCGGAAAGGTCCTTCGCAGGAGTTGTCGATCGTGAGCGCATTGATCGAGCAGATCCGGAACACCCGACAGAACGAGGGCTACGGGCCAATCGGGTCCGCTCATGAGCCCCTTCAGTGTGCTGAGCACTTCGCCGGCGTCGCGGGCATTGCGTCCAGCAAAGACATCCTGGCTTTCGTCCAGCCAGATCAGCTTTGTATTCCGAAGCATCAGATGCTGGCGGACGTCCTCCCAATAGTTCGCGCGGGTACCCTTTCCGTTGACGGGGTAGCCGAGCTGGCGGAGCATCTGCAGGGCGAGGGCTTTCAATGTGACAGGGCTTTCGACCTTGAAGCAAACGGCCGGCAAGTCGTCGTCGCTTGTTGGTTGAAGAGCTGGATGGCGTTGAATTCCCCGGATCAGTGTGGTTGTTTTGCCGGCCCCGGAGCCGGCAGTGACGATCATGCCCACGCGCGAAAGCGGCTGAGAGATGCGATGGGCGATTTCGCGGTTTGTCAGGATGGTGTCGATGATGGTGCTGACCTTCTGGTCACGCGAGGTCGTGACGTACTTTGAGCGCAAGGCCGTCAGCCGATCGAAGCTAGGCGGAAGGGGAAAGTGTTCCATGCTCAGTCCAGGCTCCAGTTCTTTGCAGGCGAGGGGAGGGGAGAAGGCGGGGTTTCGGGCTGGTCAACCGGTTTCGACGCCGGGCTTTCCGCCGAAATTACTTCGCCATAGCCGTCGTCCGCGGCGGGACGGCGTTGGTCGGCGAATTCGAGGTGGTAGAAATACGCGACCTCGGCCTGGTCGATCTCCTCGGGGGAATACAGGTAGGCCCTCACATTGGCCCGGCTGTGGGCGCGTTGAGCGAGGTTGTCGACATAGTCGAGGGACTCAAGAGCCACCTCGCGCGACAAATTGCTTTCATGCCGATTTTGAGTTCGCAGGTGCGTGGTGGCAGCGATCCACCACTGCGCAGTGACCCCCTCCATCGAGGCCTCACGGCAAGGCACCTCAATCAGCTTTCCGGTGGGCAGGCGTACCGATATGGCCCCCAGATTGTCGGTGTTTACGCGGATCTCGACCTCAAGGTCGTTGCTATCGCGGAAGTGTTCGCCCAATGGCCCGCTTTCCGTCCGGTAATAGTTCGACATGACGCGGATGCCGCGGCTGCTGATCGTGCGCTTGAGCTTTATGCCGTGGATGGCCCGCAGGGTTCGCTGGTCTGGCGGCGGCTTGATTCCATAGCGCCGGACCGCGTGCTCCCAAGTGTTAGCCGGCGTCGCCCCATGGAGGGAGTCGTGTGCGGTGTTGTGGTAGTTGTCGACGGCCCAGTTGACGAGAACGTCGGCCAGTTCATCGTCGGTGACACCCGCACGCCCCTGGGAATCGTGATCGGCCTTGACGACGGGATTGGAAAACGTCCGGCCCGGCAGACGGGCAATTGGACCCAGGCTGGCAGTATAGAAAACGTGCTCGACCGTGCCACGAGCCGGGGCGTCGCCGGCGCCTGGAAATTCCAGCGTGCCGCCGGAGTCCGCCACGGCCGTGCGCACCTCGTGGGACAGGAAATTCCAATCCGTCACCACGCCGCTCAGGCCACATCTCTGATGCCAGGTGGACTTGGCGGAAGCGGCCAGTGCATATCGAGTTTTGTCCTGCGAGATCATCTCCAGCGCCTTCAGCTGCGCCATGGGCGTGGCACGGTCGATGATCCGAAGGGCGAGGATGACCTTGGTGGCCACGCAGATCGCAATGATGACCAGGCGACGAGCGCGCTCGATGTTGGCGCGTTCCTCTTCGGTCAACTGATCCCATATCCCCGCGACGCAACACAGCGTCATGAGATCGATTTCGTGCTCATCGATTTCGATGCGGAGGCCCGGAATATCGACCTGCAGGCCAGCACCAACCCAGGGCATGTGCTTGTCGGCGTATTCTTTGTTGTACCGGGCTACCATCGTGGCGTACTTCGGGAGGCGATCGATCGCCTCATCCGTCATGTCACGTCCGGGTGTGGGCAAGGGATCGAGGTTCTCGAGCTTGCGGGCCCTGTTGGCCTTCTTGATCGCTCGTTCGAGATTGGCGTGGACTTCAGTTTTCGTGGGCCGCTCCGCCGAGGCGAAGCGCTTCACCACGAGCGCGAGAAGGTGCAGCACTTCGGCGACAAAACGCGGATTGAAGTTACCCGAAAATCTGCGGTTGTCGCGCAGGCTTATGGCGTAGCATCCATTGCGCTCGTACAGCCGCACCCAGCCCAGCAGTGCGCGACCCGAAGGAACGCCGACTTTTTCTGGGGGCTGGACCGTCAGCTTCGGTTTGGCACGCGTCTTCCGTTTCGGGCTTTTTGCCTGTGTCCCGACGCTGTCGGGAGCCTTGAGCCCCAACTTCTCGATGATGGGCGCAAAATCCAAGGCGGCAGCCGATGCGCTGTCATTGGTGCGCTTGTACTTCTTGGGGTCGGTGGCCCGCGACTTCAGGAACAGGTCGCAATATGCCTGACGCCACAGGCATGCTTCCCGCTCGGCCGGGGAGAGGTTGCTGAGAAGCTCTTCATCAGTATGAAGGCGAATGCGTGCCCTGGCCTCGCTGTAATAGCCCGGCTCGAACGTCAAACTGTTGCTGCCCCAGAGGGCCTCCAGCTGTTCATGGGTGAAGGACTCCTTCAGCCCGTCGGGGCGTTCCAACAGAACGCCCTCCTCATTGTCTTCAATGGGGCGATAGAAGGTGGAGTGGATGGTAAGTCTGTCGACAGTGGCGAGACGGAGCCGGGTCATTTCGCAGCACCGTCTGCGTCTGGCATCTTCCCCTGCCAGTAAGGACCAGGGTTAGCAAACTGCGGGTCAACGAGGCCGTGGACCCACATGTCCATCAGTTGGGCGTTGCTGTGGAACTCGGCAGCATTGTCGGGGGCGCGGCGAAGGAGATAGCCATCCAGCCGCACGTCGCAGAGCTGAAACACGGTTCCGGCGATCTTGACGGTGTCGGCAGCGGAAAAACGGAACGGGTTCATGCTGCATTCCTGCGTACGAGTGTGGGATAGCGCAGCCGACCTTCATCGACCTGGAAACAGACCCGTCGACCCACCATGCGAATGACGGCGCGGAAGGCGCGGCCTTCGAGGCCTGTGGCGTTGACGATGCTCTCGATCGTGGTCGTTCCAGCGAGGCTGGCGATCACATCTGCGACCAGGCGATCCGCTTCGTCGTCGATTTCGGAGCCGACGAAATGGATCAGTTCCGCGTTTTCGGCTTCTGCCCGAGTGAATGACTTCTCAGTCACAAGGCGCAGTTCGTCCAGGTGGTCCGCGTTTTGGGCCAAGATCAGCTGCAGGGTGCGGCGGAAGTCGCGGCGCTGCGCTGAACCCTCGGGCTTCACCGAGAGGCCGATCCGTCGGCCGTCGTCCATGATCGCAAGGAAGTCCAGCACGTGGCGGTGCTCAGACCCGTCGTCATCGACGTAGGGATCGAGTGGATACTGATCGATGAGGTCGACGACGTCGGGACGGGTGGACCAGCGGTAGCTGGTCACGAGTTCACACCGCGATTCAAAGACGACGAGTTGGCGCGTCCCGCCCTTGTATATGACGCAGGCGCCGGAAAAGTGCCCCTTTGCTCGAAGGGCGATGTGCCGCGAGGCGCGGCTGTGCAGGGTAGGGGTGAAGGATGTAGAATCAAGCATGGTTTCTCCATGCCGTGGCCAGGCCCGCTTGACATTTTCATGCCGAACGAAGATTCTGGACTTACACGGTGTGATGCTGTGCCAGTCCGCCGGCCTTCGCGGGGATAAGCGAACTGGAACTTGGTTATTGGGATGGCTGGGTCGGCTTGCGCTGATCTGGCCGTTCTTTTTTCATCTGCCGGTTTTCGTCTCGCTCCTATCGGTTTCGTTAACTTCAACTTCTGGGCAGTGAGTGAAAATTCAAAACGAAAAACGTAAGTCAAATCAGCGGCTTGATTCACTCTCTTGAATCCTTACGCGAATCCAACGGCTTGTCAGCAAATGTGAGAGTCGAATCTTTTTCGCTTTCCGCAAGCGAACGGGCCGGTGGTCGGACCTGACCTCAAAAAATATGCTCAGTAGAGCCAATGCTTCTGAGTTGCTCGCCGCCCAGAAGGTGGACCCAAACCAACCCTGGTATCGTCAGTGATGGGGTGGCGGCAGTCGCAACTCACGAGGCCGGCACAAACCATCGACAGGATGTAGTCGACCCATCTTTTTGGCTCGTCGACCAACTCGTCCTCGAGTTCGCCGAGCCCCAACCCGACATCCGCCGTCGCAAGCCGGCGAAGCACGCGCACCGAAAATGCCGGCGGCACCAGAACATCACGACGGGACCAAACTGTGCGTGAGGTCGTCAGCGCAGGCTCAGCCAGGATTGCATCGCGGTTGAAGCAGATTCCAAGGTCAAAGCCTGAGGGCGCGGAGAATGTTTCTCCATTGGTCTCGTCGCAAAGTGCGAGCAAACAGCGCCGCTCGCCGATTTCGACGCCGAAATTGAAAAACGTGTCCTTGGGGGTGGTGCGGGCCACGTCGGGTTCGAAGATGCGAACAATGTCGGGATCGAGGGTTGCCTGGATCAGCGCGTCGCGACAGCAGCGCCTAGTATAGCGGATGGGCCCGTCGCTTTTGAAGCAGTTGAAACCACGGCCAGTGTCTGTTGACTGGACTGGCCCGGGAAAAGAGAGAACGTCAGCGCTCATTCTGGTACTCCTGATTGAGTTTTTGCCAAAAGAGACCGAATTCCCAGGGTCTCGCCAAATCTGCGCCGCTATGCTGAAAAGTCAACACCTAGACGTCTAGGCACCTAGGTGTCTAGACGTCTAGGTTTACACTTTGTTGATCAGAAACGCGCACTTCTGTCGCGTGCGCGCAGATTTTGGCAACCGCGCCGCGGTATACAGGTTTGCGAAAAACTAAGAGTCTCTGATTTTGGAGAAACCAGGCAAAATGACAGGCGCGGTGCAACGGCCAGACGGTCGCAAGAAATTCGTTGTGTACCTTGATCCTAGACTCATTCAGTCGATCAAGATGAAAGCACTCGAGGAGGGCCGCCATGCTTACGAGCTCGTCGAAGAAATCATAGCCAAATCGCTCGACCAGAAACTCGGTTGACATTGTTCCTGTTTCGTTCTTGTATGCCGATGCCGAAACGGCGGAGCGCCTGCAGACAGTGACCCTGAGCCGCACTCCTTGACACAACTCGCGGCCAAAAGGGCCGTAGTCAGGAGCACATCGTGGTCACTTCTAAATCCAGCGCTGGATCAAATCCGCTTACTGAACTCATTCTTCAGCAGCTTCGCGCCAACGTCGCCAGCGAACCGTCGTCAGAAGTCGACGACCTGTCAGAACCAATTTCCGTGCCCGGCTACGGTGCCGAGCACGTTCTTGCCGCGCACCTAATCGGCTTGGCCCTGGCGCCCCATTTTCAATCCCTGAATGAGCTCGCCACCACCACCCAATTCATCGCAATAACGGTTCGCACTACCGAGGATGCGGGGCTGATGGCCAGCGTGCTCAAAGTCGTTCTGTCGGCCTCAGGAGCTATCGTTGAGCCTCAATATCAACTGCGCGCCCAAGATAAATACCCAATTTTCATTGGCTCCGGATCCAGAATTGACGAGCGCCTACGACTGGCGGCCGACGCCGGAAGACGTGGCCTGCCGGTGGTTTGGCTCTATGATCCTGAGGCGAGTGCGCCTGCCCAGTTCACCACAGTCGCCGATGTCATCGTCGACGCCTCCACACTGACACGCGACATGCTAGCAGCTGCCTTCGTCGAATTTTTTGGCCGGATGCCAGCTAACTTTTCAGACCTGGGCAGTCCAAGTAAGCTGGCCGCAAGTGATCTGGCCCTGCATTTCCGACGCGGGCGCTCGCCAGAGGCCTGCGTCGACAGCCTCAAGTCGTTGATGCCGAAGGAGCCGGTAAAGCAGGTCGATCGCGCCAGATTGCAGGACCAGCACGGCTATGGGGAGGCACGAGTTTGGGGTCTGGAGCTCGCTCAAGACTTCGAGATCTGGCGGCGTGGCCAACTGTCGTGGGAGGAAGTTGATCACCGCTCCGTGCTGCTGGCAGGCCCGCCTGGCACGGGGAAGACCAGCTTCGCCGGCCTCTTGGCGGGTACGCTGCATGTTCCCCTGATCGCCTCGAGCGTCGCGGAATGGAACACGCAAGACTATCTCTCGGGCACACTTAAAAAGATGCGGATGGTGTTCAACGAGGCGATGGAGAAGGCGCCCTGCGTTTTGCTCGTCGACGAGCTCGATGGCATATCAAGCCGGCAGAGTATCTCTGGACGCTACGCTGAGTACTGGACGCAGATCGTCAATTTGATGTTGGAGCTCGTGACGCAGGCAACGACCACTCCAGGTCTCGTGCTGGTTGGCGCGACGAACTACGTCGAGCGGATCGATCCTGCCCTCACGCGGTCTGGCCGGCTCGACCATACTATTATCATGAAGCTTCCAAGCTCCGACGAGATCACCGCGATCTTGGCCCACTATGCAGGTTCGAGCATCGCCAAGAAAGAGCTGCGGACACTGGCACCAAAGTTGCAAGGCAAGACTGGAGCGGACATCGAAAAGCTGGTCCGTGCGGCAAGGGCAACCGCGCGTCGGGCAGGGCGCCCCTTCTCGATTTCGGCTCTGCACCAGCAAGTCCCCGGCGTTTTTGAGAAACTGCCGCCAGAGGTCCGGCGTCGTATTGCCACTTATCGCGCTGGCCAAGTCGTCGTGGCCCAAGCCTTGGACATGATGGATGTTGCCGCGGAGGAGATCGTGGATTTCAGCGGAACCCTTTCCCGGACGCTGGAGGCAGGCCACGTTCCAACCGGGCAGGACTATAATGACGCGATCGCCGTTCTGATGGCAGGCCGGGCGGCAGAAGAAATTCTGTTCGGCGGCGCGTCATTGTTGGGTGTGGGTTCAAATTACTCTGATCTTGCCTTGGCTACTGCATGGGCACGGCAAATCGAGACCAGATCTGGATTGGGTGAGGCGGGGTTGGTCGACCTCGAAGATCCCGTCTTGCGGACAATACTCCCGGCCGCCATAGTTGGTAGCGTGCGTCGTCGTCTCGACGCGGCAATTGCTCGAGCATCTGGTATCTTGCTGGATCGAAGAGAGGAGATGGAAGCCATCGTTGCAGCCACGGTTCGAGGAGCAGGACTGGCAGCACCGCAGCCGCCGCGGCGCGTGCTCAACTAAATGGATGAAGAGGAGGCTGGTTCGGCCGCAGTGGGGTGGCCATCCCCATCGTGCCGCGCTGACACAACCTCGAAGGGCGCAACTTGGAAGCATGAGCAAAATATGTCTGGCCGGTGAGGAAGTTCCACTTTTCCCCAGCGTTCCGATCAACGAAGGATTCATCGCAACACGACCATTGAATGGAGAAGCCGTCTGCACCTTGCAGGCTCAGCAGCCTTGGCGCGGTGTCGTATCGGCATTTGGTCTCCCAGGCACCCCTTGCGCGATGAGCAGCGCGCTTCGACATCACCTCAAACACGAAAGAAGCGCACACCATGGCCGATGAGCCCGAATACCCCGACAAGTTCCAGGGCACCCTAGGAATTCATTCCGACGGGTCCGTAAGCATCAGGCTTGCAGACGGCTCAACCGGTGAGGTTCACAATATCAATGTGGCTTTGGCCCTGGACGATGATGTCAGGGACGATTTGCTCAATGATGAACTGATGCAGAACGAGCAATTCAATGGGCTGATCACCGATATGAAGACAGCCGTTAAAGATGGAGATTATGCTGCTGATAAAAAGGAAATTCTAGAAAAGTACATCAGCAATCCCTCATTCCTTCTGAGCGAAATCAAAGAGTATCTGAACTCGAAAAGCGTTCCGAAGGGACCTTAAATAGCTGTCAGCTAAAGTCTGTGGGAAGCCACGAAGGCTCGGTCTCCTGCGGACGGGACGACTGAGCCTTCAACCAAGGTTTGCTCAAAGCCAAAAGGATTGAAGGCCAAAACTCTGAATCTGGAAGGGTTACACTCACCCTTTGCGGATTTCGGTCTCCAGCCTTTTTTCTTTGGCCGCCTTTTCCGCTTCGGTCTCGATCATCCGTTTGAGCTCGGATTTGTTGATCTTGAGTTCAAGCGGCTTGATCACCTCCTCAGCGGAGTTCAGCAGGTGCAATCGATCCTCTTTACGCCAGTGATTCCAATAGACCCGAGCCAGGTAATGGGAGGCGAGGATAACCCGAAAGAATTGTGCTGTCGGCAGATCGATGATTGCCTGACGGAGTTTGTCCTTGCCGCGGGCCGTGTCGATATCGGCTAGCCAGGTGCCGTGGATTATCTTTTCGATGGCGCCGTCGACTGTGGCAGCCTCAACGCTTGGTGCGAGAACGCGGTGTCTAGCTTGCTCGCAAAGGAAGCCCAAAACGCGTCGCAACGGCTCGGCAAGCGCGGTGTACTCCAGAATATCGACGCCCCCGTCGATGAACTTGCGCTTTTCTTCAATGTCCTCCCCGCCAGGCAGGTCAGCCAAGGCTTCGTCAGTGGTCATTTTCCGCTTGATCGCAGCAAAGTCGATTTTTTGCTGCTGGCGACACCATTCATCAATGATCAAAGCGGCGCTGCTGATAATCGACGTGCTTAGCGCGCGTTTTGTTCTGGCGTTCAAGTGCTCCGCGCCGGAACCGAGGAGCAAAGTGGCGATAACCCAGTGACGCGCGGCATCGTTGAGCGGCACAAACGTTCTGTCCATATCGCCAGCTTTATCGCTTTCACCATCCTGGCTTTTTTGCTGCCGGCCGGAGGCCTCCCGGATCTTTTCGCTCAGATCAAGCATGCGCTGCTTTTCCTGGCTCTCGTCCTTTCCGTCCCGCACTGCGTCAGCAGCCTTTTGCAGTCGCTTGCGCAAAGCTCCTGCTCGTTCGGGTTTTTGCAGATTTGCCGGGGAAATGCTGTCAGTGAGAAGTATATGCTTGCCCGGGTTCTTTTCCTTGAGGGCGATCATGCACTGCTCGAGTCCAGCTTCGATCCTCTGCACGAGATCGGCCGACGCACCGATTTCTGCATAAAGGTCGAAAGTGACAGTATCGAAGTTATCGTCGCCAGGATCAAAATAGCGCAGTGCGAGGTCTGACGATGCGTGCAACTCCGAAGCAAGCAAATACGATTCCACAAACGGCAACGAGACACGGGCCCTGCCGCCTTCAAAATGCATGATGCCTTGGTCAACGAACCCATTGATAAACGCCAGTGGGTCGATGTCGAAATCGTGCAGTTCTGCAAACTCACGCGTGAAAGCAACCAGATCGGCTTCTTCAAAGGCTCGCTTTTCGACGTTGATTTCCACCACAAGTTTTCGCAGAAAACGCGCCCTGGTGGACCGACTGAGCGAGACGTCTGCGCGATCGCCAGCCACTATGAAGGTCAGGAAGCCATCGACCGCTAGCTGAATGAGTTCGGACCGGCGGTTCGCCTGCAGTAGCGCGGTCAGGGTTTCCTTCGGGATGCCAGCAAAGTATGTGGGATGAGCATCGAGATCAAACCGTTCAAACGTATCGCGAAGTCGAAGTGCGACAACCTCCGCTTCAGCGCCCGTCATCCCAAAATTCTTCTGGATAAAATGCGCGATTTCGAAAAAAGACACAGCGCAGATCTGGAAGTGCTCTGCGCCCGACTGTGTTAGAAAGTCTGACTCATCGAGGAGGCCGGCGTCTCCCGCCCTCGTCACAAAAATGAATTTTGCACTGCTGTAGCGCTCGATCTCGGCGACGATCTGTTCCATTCTGTGCTTTGAAGCAAATGGAATGTTATCAACGATAAGAACTAGTTGAGTGCCGTCCATGGCCTCGATTGCGTTCAGGTCGATATCGACGACGTCGTTAAAGCCGAACCGCTTTCCCCGGATGTCGTCGCCGTTAATCACGACCGGTACCGGCTGTCGTCCGTCAATTTCCTGCGTGAGCAAGTCGTCGGCCATGACCCAGGCGAGGCTGTGGTCCGGATATGTGCGCGGTAGGCTCACGAGGATTTTTTCCTGAACCTGCAGCGCGTCGAGAACATCGGTGGGTGAGCTATCGCTCTTGGTCCCGATCGCATTGGTTGCGTTTGGGCGACGGATGCGCGGCAGAGGAAGATGATAGCCTTGTGGCTGAAGTTTGTATTCGGGTGAGAGTTTTCGCAGTGCGGCATCCACAGCAATACCTAACCCGAGCATCAGTTCGCTGAGCGGTTGAACTACTACCGGCCGGTTATCCAGGACTAAAGCTTGTTGCCTGCCCGTGCGGCGCCTTTCGAGCGCAGCATGAAAATAGGTGTTGCAGACGATCTGGAGCTTAAGAAACGAAGCCGCGTTGGATGCAGCCAGCCGGCGCACGCCACCTTTGCTGGCATCCTCGAGCCGGCCTTTGTCTTTGTCGGCGTAGTCGGAAATGCCGCGCACTGCGATAGCAGGAACGCTGCCATGGAAATGGGCTTGCGAGAACACCCCTCCGGACTCCGTTTCAACCGCAAGCAAAGCGCGATCGATTTTTCGCAATTTGGCATTATACACGTGGCTCTTACTGACCGAGCCGCACACGATCACGCCGCCCTTGGACGTTGGCTTGCCAATTTGTTCCGTACCACCACCAGGAGCGGGCACTTCATGCGGAACCAGTTCTTTTGCGACCAAAGCGCGCTGTTCTTGCCAGTCCTGGTGAAACTTGAACAGGGCCGGTTGTGTGCGGATATAATTGAACGCCTGCGTGAATTCGTCCGGCGTGTCGTAATTGGTCGGGGAAAGTTCGGTGTCGGCGGCGCCGTCGTCGGTGTCGACGAATTTCGCATTGTCCAGGACGTCGATGATGCTGCCAGAATAGCACACGCTGGCCAGGCGGGCGTCGCCGCTCAAACTTCCAGCAATGCCTAGGCAGACCATAAGGCCGGCTTCGTACTTTGAAAGAACGAAATTCGCAGCATTTATAGCGGCGGTTTTGCCCATCGTCTGCTGCTGGACGATGAGCATCGATATGCCAGGCTTCCCGGAATCGACTACATGACACCACGTCGTGGTGGAGCTTCGGTCTTCAATGCTCGGAAACTGCTCGATGACCTCAAGCAGTTCCTCTTCAAGCGGCACGACAACCACAATGTCAAAATACTTCGACTCGGTCATGTTTTTCTCTGCGAACGGACTGGATTTGTTCTTCCAGAGCTCGGCTCGAGACGCAAATGCATTTTTGCCTTCTATGTAGCAGCTGTGTCGGGCTTAGAAATGTTGACTAGCACTCTCAATCACCTCCACTCATGAGCCGACAACGATACGAATATCGTCGAGGAACATGCGGCCCTTGCGACGCGCCCTATATACATAGGCGACAAAGCGGTTTGGGCATGTATTTGCGAGCGGTTCGGCAAATCGTAGCAGAACTGCCTCACCTCGATTGTACCCAAATACGGCCAATCCAGCACTTTTAGACGGACAAAGCGGGGGGGACGCGTTAACAGGGAAACGCCGAGCATCTTGGGGGCGCAGCGGTAAGCATGAAGCAAAGCATCATCTTCGTCATGAATCGCTGGGACAGCAGCAAGGGCGGCATACAGACGGTCAATCGCGAGTTGCTATTAGCGTTGGCCAAGACAAGGCCCGACCTCAACTGCATTGCGGTCGTCAGCTTCGCCGACAAGAGCGAGGTCGAGCAGGCGTACAACAACAACGTCACGTTGCTACACGGTGCGGAATCCGACAAATGGGAAAGCGTGATGCTATCCGAAGATGTTCGACGGATCGATCCGAGTTCGGTCTTGGCCGTGGTCGGCCACAGCTCTTTCTCCGGCAAGCAGGCGCTTCTGCTTCGCAACACCTATTTCAAACAAGCCAATACCGTCCAATTTATCCACATGGACCCGATGCGCACGGAAGGCATGAAAGAGGGCAAGAAGGACCGGTACGTTTCCGAGCGCGAGGAGAAGCAAAGAGCCGAACTTGAAGCGGCCAAAAGTGCGGACCTGGTTTTTTGTGTGGGACCGCGTCTCACGCGCGTTACCAAGGACACTTTCAAGGCGCATCAACTCGACCACAACAAGGTCCATCGCATAGACTGCGGGCTCTCGCCTGAGCAACCCGTCCGCAACGCAGCGCCCGAGCAGCCCACGGTAGTCTGCCTTGGACGAACTGAAAGCGTCGGCGTAAAGGGCCTCGACATATTCGCTCTTATGGCCGGCATCATCGATAAAGAATGGACGACGAGCGCACAGACTAGATCCAGAATACTCAAACCTCGTTTCGTCGTGCGGGGAGCAGAGAGCGAGCCCGAAAAGCTTCAGGAAGCGCTCGTGCGTCTCGCGGAGAAGGCAGGCGGCAATCCTGAGATTGTGGTGCGCCCTTACACTACCGATAAGCAGAACCTGAACGCCGACCTGCGCGGCGCCACTGCGTTTCTAATGCCTTCGCGCGAAGAAGGATATGGCTTAGTCGCGTGCGAGGCGATGTCGTTTGGAGCTCCGATAGTCGTTTCGAGGCAGAGCGGAATAGCCGAACTCATACTTGAAACCGGCGCCGAGGCAGGTCAAGATTTTGGGTCATGCGTCGTCGATACCTCAGGAGATGCGCACGCGGCAGCGCAACGGTTCGCAGACGCGACGCTGCCCCTTCTTATCGACGGCTCAGGCGACTCATATTTCTACCCGCGTCTGCGTGGCCATTTGGAATCAAAATGCTCTTGGGAGGCAGGCGCAAACGCCTTGATCGAGGTGGTCGAGACCGCCTACCAGAACCGAGCCGTTGTTAAATCGGCACCGGCTTCGCCCCACCAAGCCGCGCCAAATGACGATGCCACACTAGGTTCGGCACAGCCGGTTGATACAGCCCCCACGATCCATGACGTCCTCGATGCAGAACGGGATGCGCTCATGACGAAGCAGGGTGTTATCGGGGTGGGAATCAAGCAGGCAATCGTCGTTACGGTGGAAAAGGGAGCAAAACCGAACCTCCCTCACAAAATCGAAGGGTTCGAGGTGGTCGTGCGCGAAGTTGAGGAAATCAAGTTGACTTCGGCGAACTACACCAGCGGACACGAACTCCTTGTCAATGGCGAGCGACGTGCGACTGTTGGCCTGTTCGGAGCCGACGTCACCGGCCAGCTATTCGCGGTCACCGTCGCCCATGCGTTTCCAACCATTCTCCAAGACAGCATCGAGATGGTCGTTGATGGGCGGCGCATCCCACTCACCCTTGACATCCATGAGGGAAGCACGGATTGGGCGATCCTCCGGGTCGAAAGGGAACTCTCATTTTCTCCGCGCGCACTTGGTTTTCGCCAACCTGGTGCGCGGGCGTTCGTTGAAATGCCTACCAAGATGATCGAGGGCAGCATCGACGCTGTCGAGATTACCATGGACATCCAATCCACCGGCATGATCAAGCGAAGGTACCGCGACGTGTTCGAGGTCTCGCTCGATTCACCGGTTGAGGAGGGCGGCTCTGGAGCAGTCGTGTCCGATCAGCAAGGCAACGTCCTCGGCATCGTGATCGGCACCGTGGTCAGGGACGGTGGAGTGAGGAGCGCACTCGCTGTCGACGCAAACGGGGTGTTGGAACGGCACGATCTTCAGCCCGTGACAATAGACGAGGTTTCCAGCCAACCACGTATCGGAATTCTGCTTGAGGGCGATGAAGCGGCGAGCGCGTTCTTCGAGAGGTTGTTGCGCGTCAGCCGGTTCTCGCGGTCCGGCCGTCTCTACTTCCGAGGCGTAACGCGCGACGGAGTTAGAGTTACGTGCACTATCCTTCGCGAAGCCAACAGCGTTGCCGCCGCGATTGCGATGACCTCAATGCTGATCGACAATCGCCCGGACGGGGTTTTCATCGTAAGCCGCTGTGGCGGACTTAGGCCCAATCAGAGCATCGGCGACGTCGTCATTTCGTCGGAAGTGCTAATCTTCGAACCAACGTTCATGTCAAATGAGCTCAATCACATTCGGCCGCAAGTCCTTGTGACGCCGCTCCTCCTGCAGCGCCTGGGGCATGACATGGCCATTGATGGTCGTTTCGGGCGCCTTCATGTGGGATCGCTCGCATCAGTCAGTTCCGCGCTTGGATATGTGGACGCGAGTGTCATCAGCTCTGTTGCCAGAAACGTGGCGGCTCTCGACGTAGGAGCAGCCGGTGCTATTCAGGCGGCCAATGCAATCTCCAAGGAATTGCCTATTGCCGTCGTCAGTGTGATCACCGATCTCGTGTCCGATAATCAAAAAACGGACGCACCCCTCTTTTCGTACCGCGCAGTGGATGTTGTTCTCGAGATGCTCTCTCGCCTGAAACTGCGAGTGCATGCAAAGCGCAGGACACTAATCATCAAAGGACCAAACGAGTTCGGTTGACCTGAGTGCACTAAAACCTGGAGCGCTGCAGCTCTTCCGAAAACACTTGGGCCCAGCAGCCATTGAAGAATAGCTTTGCGTGTGGAGAGTGACGTGAGCCTCGACCTTGGACCATTAGGGGGCAGTGGCCGTGGCGTCCTGCGACAGCCAACGGTGGATTTCGGGCATGCGAGAATGCTCAGACCGGCGAAATGGGCTCGGAACCTGTCGTTCAGCCCGCATCGCGAGCGCACAAACCCCAGCGCCGCTTGTGGATAGTGCGCCGGCCCACCGGTCAGGACAGCCCAAGCCTACGATCACTCCAGTGATGGGGAATCTATTTCGTTGGCGCGGCGCTCTATGTTCAAGCAAGTGTCCATGATTGTCTTAAAGTCTGGCGCGTCCTGGGATAAAATCCCTGCCTCCTTCATTTCGGCATAGTCCGCCTCTAGTGCATCACGCGCCTGTCCGCTCGGGACGATCTTAAGCGCCCCGTTTACGGCAGCACCGTAGTCGATCCACTTTTCAGGCGTCTCTCGCTCGGCAAAAAAAAGAGCCTTGTGATCAGCCACGGTTTGGGCAAGAGCGTGATTGGTGACGGCGCTATCGAAATATCCCGATTTGGCAATAAAGTGCAGGTCATGCCAGTGGCGTGAAAACCGGTCACCCTTTGGGGTGTCCTGCAATGTGTATACGTGGGCCGCCGTCGCCTTTTCCCAAAATGTTCGACCAACCTGCATGGCTCTTACGCGAGCTTCAGGGAACGAGATCCCAGGCAAACGCTCGGCTGCATCGCATGCTACTAAGTGATCTTCAACCGGCTCACCGGTTGAACGCGCGCCGAATTCCAGAAGAACAGAGGGTTTGACGTAGGTCCCTCTGGAAGCTTGCAAAGGCGCATAGTCGACATTCAGAGTTTCCTTGGTGGTCTGGCGAAACGTCAGTTTCAGCCCGTCCATTTCCGCTTGTCGGCTTAGAATTGGGATGAGTTCCGCTTCGATCCATTCGGGAAGCCGAACTCTCACCTCATCCGTCCATCGGCGCCCCTCGCTCTTAGTGGCAGGGAGCCCATTCACAGGAATATCGAATTTATCGCCGATCAATCGCCTGATGTCGTAGGTCAGGTCGATGTCCTCTGAGAATCTATCGATCAGGCGAAACACTTTGGACAGAGAAGTACCGCCTTTAAAAGACAGGTGGGATCCATCTGCCGAGGAAAAAACAGCACTGAGGCACCAAACAACCATCACGTCCTTTTCAAGGATAAATGGGAGTCTTCCTAATTGTTCACCTGCGGCACCGAGGGCATCAATCCGGTCCCGCTCGCTCAAGCGAAAAAACGGGTCAGCCATTAGAAGCCTGCACGACTGCGTTTGCTACCCAAGCCGGAAATCGTTTCTTCGCCTTCGTCAAGACTTCCCATTCCGGTTCAGGAAGCTGAGCTTTAATCTGCCGTGCGGCATTCACTGCGCCCGATCTGCCGACATACGACAACGCCCGCAAAGCGGCACCAGCAGGCCGGTTTGCGAAAATGGTTTGCCACTCTGGCGCATGTCTCAGAATCACCGGATTTGAGCCGAGTTTGAGCACCTGATTGCTACCATTGGTCAGATAGATTTGCCGAAGTGGCTGCTGAGTCGTCAGGCCGAACTGGTTGGCCGCAGACAGGCCATGCTCGACGATCCGCTTTCGCTGATGGTGCTTAAGCGACCGCACGACTTCGCTGGAGTGCGGAGGATAAGTGCCAAACTTCCCATTGACGGGCCGCACATATATTCCGCGGGCAACCCGCATCAACTCTCCTGACTTCCGTAAACGAGAGAGCGCTTGATCGACCGCCTCGCGAGAGCCGATGTTTGCAAACATGCTGGCACTGATCACCGATCCGCTGCGCTTGCCTTTAATGGCCCCTCGCACTTCTTCCACTACCGACATGTTGCAATCCTTTCTGTCAGATACATATAGGCGAGTTTCTGACAAGTTTGAAGAGATAACCGTTGTATGCCTAAGAGTTGCAACTAGGCTATTTTCATCGGCCAGCCACGCACAAAGTTCGAGATCCGCGCAACGAACGCATCGATGGACAACAGGGTAGGCACCCTGCGTCCGCATACTTGAGTGGAGAACACTTACCGGAGCTGCGCAAGAAACTCGCTGTGAACACATGCGGTACTCCCGTTGGTCATATCTACTCCGTACCAAGGGCCTGACTCATGTGTGGGGATGATCAATGTCCCCCGTTTTACCTGGGCAACGATCTCTGATTTGCCGCTCAGACAGCCGTGCGACCCGGCGACAGGCGGAAACAATAGTCCGATCGCGTATGGGTGGGCCGCGCGATACTGGTGTTGGCGTGAGTCCTGCTTCACTCGGTCCGATATCACCAATATATGGCGACCACCTCTACATCCAGTAGAGCAGGAGGCGGCTCCATGCTGGGCTCCAAGCGCGCCATATTGCGAGAACGGACCGCCGAAGCTGGTCTGGATTCTGCCTGCTTGCGGGCGGATTGCCTCAGAGCCAGGTCTTGCTCCGGACTGATTGCCACCGGAACCCAACTCTCGACCAACTGCCTCATCATTCGGAAAGCCTGACGCTCCTGCGCCGCGTTCAACTGCTCCGAGCAGCTGTTTTCGATCAGTTCACCCACTACGGCCTTCTGCTCCTTGCTGATGCTGTACTTCGCGACCTTCAGCAGTTTCGTGGAGTAGTGCTTCAAAGCTGGGCGGATGACCGCGTTCGCCGGAGCTTGAGCGTTCGGTCGTTGTTGGGGGTTTACCGAGAGTAGGCTCGCTTCATTGATCTGTTGGACGAAATCGGGCGCGATCATTTTGAACAGGTCCGCCAACTTAACCGGCGTCCATGTGGGCTGCAGTAAGCTGCGGGAGACTCGACAGAGGATCGTGAATTCGGCCTGGGAGAACAATACGCGCCGAATGTCTTTCCAGTACGCCAAGTGCTCGGTGACCCCTACGATTATCAAAGGGCGGCTGGGAAGATCGAACTTCTCAGCGATAGCCTTGTGCACCAGCCAGTCCTGTCCCCTCACTGTCGCCACGCGGTAGTCAACAGCCTCGCCGCGGATGGGAATGAGCCCGGCAAGGAGTTTGCTCAGGATCCGGTTCAATGGTTCCACTTCAGCGAGCGCCTTGCCGGCATCAGGCGCCAGTTTGCCTGGGAAGTCCTCGGCCATACCGGCGAATTCAGTGACCATTGTGCTCATGTGGAACACCGGGTCCGCGGAGAGCTTCACTCGAAATTCCACCAATTCGCCACGGCGCAGGTGGGCGGCGCCTATTGCGCCTAGCGAAGGCGAGCCAGCAATCACCTCGTCCAACTCTGCGACATCCGGCGGCGCCTCCGCTACTTCGATCAGGCGAAGGCCGCTGATGGCGAGTAGTTCGCGGAACCACGATTGCACGGTGGCCTTCCGCGAAGTCTGAAGCGTGCTGCTGTTGCTGGTCTGATATCTGGATCCGACCTCAGCGTTCAACACAGGCGAGGTGGCCCCAAAGCCGCCGGTTATCTCCGCTTCGGCCGCTCTCGTAATTTCATCGGAAGTGCTGTCGGTGACCCCGCCAGTCTGCGAAGAGAGCAGGCTTCGCAGGCTGACCTCATCGAGATAGACAAACTCTCGCAAAAGACTGCGATTCACGACAACGACACGGGGAGGCGTAGGTTTCCTCTTGTTGAATAAACGCTTGAACCGCTCCAGCAACCTCATGCGGTGTCTCCCGCGGTTTCGCCTCGCCTGGGACGAGAAGCCACGCGTTCGAAGGCCTGATCCATATCCTCCCCCGCAATGAAATCCCGTCCATCTCCGGCCGCAATCAGCGCGGCCTCACTCCACAGCGAGGTGAGTTTAGCAGCAGCCCATCCCTCAGTGGCTCGGGCTATTTCGCCGAAATGAAGGTCATCGGATATTCTGTGGGTTCTTGCCGAGACGAGTAGGATCTGAAGCCTATCCTCCAGAGTCGGCAGACCGAATTCGATCTCCCAGTCGAAACGTCCCGGTCTGGTCAATGCGGGGTCGAGAGAGTCCACGCGATTGGTAGCAGCGATGACCACGACGTTGCGCCCTTTGTCGTCGAAGCCGTCCATCAACGTCAGCAATTGCGCGACGAGTCGCTTCGACGCCTCGTGCGAGTCCCCAGTTCGCCGCTCCGCGATGCTGTCGATCTCGTCGAAAAAGATTATGGCCTTTTCGCTTGGATGATCTGCCGCGTCCTCGAATATCCTGCGTAGCGTACCTTCCGAGCCGCCGACCCATTTGCTCACTATCGAGGGCCCGCTCACCAGAAAGAAAGCGGCACCTGACTCGGCCGCAACGATCTTGGCCAGAAAGGTTTTCCCCGTTCCCGGCAGACCGGTGAAAAGGATCCCCTTCACGGGCCTTGCGCCGATCCTGTCGAGAAGGTCTCGCCGCTTCAACTGCGTCTCGATGAGCTCGCGAGCACGATCGATGACGTGCGGATACCCACCGAAGTCCGCGAACGTCAATCCGCTGGCAGCGCTGTCGACCAGAAAATCCGAGGTCGAATAGTCGATCTCCGGCTGACCCCTGGCACTTCTGATCGGTTGGTCCGAGAGCGACCGCACTATGCCGTCAATGTCGTTGTATTCAACGGTGCTTTCCGGAGCGACCTCGATGTCCAAGGGGTTTGCGATCGGCACGATCCGAAAACCGTCATCGAGCAGCACCGTACCGTCCTCCATCACGTTCTTCACGATCGCGGTGGAGTTGTAGGTCGTCCAGGCGTCCGGGTCGGCTTGCCGCCAACGATTGTCGGTCAGGAGGAGAACATCACCGACTTCTGGCAGGTCTCCGGTCATGCCCGTCCATTGCGCCGTGCGCCCGTCGAGCAGACGGGCGTGCATCACACCGGCTCCGTGATCGATCTTGACGACCTTTGCCAGATTGCCGGTTACGGGTGGACAATCTTCTTCATAGTCCACGCAGTCACCTTGATCGTGAGGGAAGCTTTCGCTGGCAGTGAATAGTTACGCCACTCTCGGGCTGAGTGGGCGAAAATACCGACACCACGACCAGAGCTGCTCGACCTACCAACAACTTAGACGGACCCATGGCACGAATGCAATGGGGCCGCATCGTGTGCCAAAACGGTAAAGACGGTCGCAGCGCTCACTCGCTCAATCGAGGATCGCGGTCGGTGAATATTTGTTCGCGACGAACTCATGAAGTTGCGTTGGCGGGAACGCATTCCAGCGATGACCAAGGGCAACGGCGAACGCAGCTGGTCCAACGAAGTACATGTCGATGCCCACGGGGCGTAGACTGGACACTGCCTGATCGATCTTGTGCTTGATATGGCCGACTGAGGCCTGTGAAGCTTTCGCCGACATCATGGCGCTGGGCAAATGTAAAGACATGATCGCGTCTTCGGGTATCTCGGTCGATGCAACCAAGGTTGCAGTTGGATCCCGGATGACGCCGATGGCGATCTGCAGCCTGCCGCCATGCAAACGAGTGGCCGGTCGAATGGACCAATCGGGCAGTGAACCCTCGACCGGCCTGTCATCGGTGGGCCAGAGACTGTCCCTCGTAGGAATATCGATCTCAAAGCCGATTGCCGACCTGAACGACCATCCAAGTGCAAATGCGGTGGTCAAGCGATACGATCCTCTAGGCGCGATGCGTACAACGTCATGTCGACGCAGCCATTGGGATGTGGCGCTCAGAGGGGTCAACAGATCGGTGGTCCAAACCGGTGGAGCTGGGTAGCCGGCGTCGCCGCCGGAAAAACCTGATGCATCGATCTCCAGACTGGCTTCGTCCTGTTCGTTCCTGTCCGATCTCACATTGAGAGGAAATGCCATCGGCAAAGGCAGGGATGTTCCAATGGCCGTTTCCAACGTCTCGATCAGGATTGCCCGACCGATGGGCGCGCCCACAGAATTTCTGACCAGCTTGGCCAGAGCGTCGAACGCCGCCTCCACTTTGCGCGACGAGACGTCGAGCTGCGGAAATACAATATTGAATTGCGTGGTGAAGGTTGCCATCGCATTCGCAAGATCGGGCATATTGCGTTCGTGCACCTCGACGGTGTCGGCAACGAATTCACCTAAAGGTCCAGGATAGGTCGAAACGATCGTGGAGCGAAGTCCGTCTTCGTTGGCCGCCGTGATGGTGTTGAAGGGCGCGTAAAACGGCCGTGCTTTTCGGACACGGTTCTTGTCACTCGTGAACCACGACAATGTCGCTGGAAGCGACGGCATCACCAGCGTGTGCACCCGGGCGGTGCTGGGATGCGCCTCATCATAGGTCTGGAAATTTTCGAAGACCTCTTTCACCCCAGCAGGCTGCAGTGTGCTGGCCTTGGCCTGGTACCTATCGAGCACCGCTCGGTGAGGACTATGCGGTGAAAAGAACTTGGCTTCATGATCCTCTAGGCCCTCGAAGATCAGTTGTTCGAAGACTGGGTTAGATACCCAAGAAGGAATACGGGCCAAGCAGTCCCAGAGCTGGTAATCGAAGCCATCTATGGCGATGATGCCGCCCATGCCACGAGCGTCGATGAGAGTGGGGCCTTTTGTATCGTTCACGTCCGCACCTCGAACGTCGCTTCGCTCTCGCGGCCTTGTGGATCGAATACCCAGCTGCCAACAGTCAATTCGTCAACGTCGAGCCGAACGATGACCAGAACCGCGAAATTTCCTGGGAAATCGGGCTCCAAAACGAGACCTCGCATCGTCTGCACATCGGTCGAACTGGGCCTGACCGCGAAGCTCGGATGGCTATGCCATTCTCCGATATAGTTGAAGGCGACGTATCGGTGCGCCGTGCGGTCGAAGAACCGCATTGCTTCTCGAGCGGCTTGGAAGAGATCGACCACGAACCGGGCGAAGGATCCGGGTCTCGCCTGCACGACCAGTTCGGTGATGAGGAACTTCGATGGCTCGAGGAGTTCGCCGAACAACTGACCGCCGATCTCTTTGGTACCGGCCAGCGTCAGGGCTTCCACCAATCTGTGCTTCTGGTCAGCTGCCAGTATCAAGTGCATCTATCCATTCCTTGAAAAGCTGGCCGGCGATATCGAGAGCTTCGAAGTCGGGGGGCATCTTCTCCCCAGAGTGCGATCGCCCGCCAACATCGAGGCGGATATTGTCGCCATGGCCATCGAACAGCCACTGATCGCTGTAGCCGAGTAGCAGCCACGCCGCCGATCGAGGTTGTGGGCGGCCGTCGAGGATATCCAGCACCACTCTGGCGCAATTGCCCGCGGTAATCTCGATCGCTGCATCGTCGGCGACTACCGGAACGCCGTCCGAAATCATCTCATAACGGCGTGGACCGCTCTGCGGCGGCTTTTTGCCCCTCTCTTCACACCAAGCAAGGAAGCTGGCGCGTCCCGCGACGAATGGCGGGTCCCGTTCGGGAAGACTGGTGGCGACCAGGGCGCCGATACCACCTTCGAAAACCTCGACCGACACAAACGGCTTCTCGTTGGCGTCTGCTACGGCTCCGAGGAACAAGGAAGTGGCCGGATCCCCCGTCGCGTCGATGATGATGCTGGAAGCAGCGATGGCTTGTACCTGCCATGCGTGAGTCTCGGCAGAGCGCTGCCAACTCAGGTTGTCGGCGATCGGTTTGATCGTTGCCCCAGGCACAATGGACAGCAGACGATTTTTGAGTGCTTCGACTTTGCGGAGCCCAACTTGGTTCCAGTCGAGTACATGACGTTCCAGATTACCTGGGAGGAATACGTCGCCATCCACCAGCGTCAGCGAAGTTATCCCCGAGCGAAGCAGCGATTCTGCCACCTTGGAACCGACTGATCCGCATCCCACTATGGTCGCGCTCTCGCTGGCCGCGCCGCCGGAACGTCCGCTACGGGCGCCGAATTCATCCGGCAGAACGTAGACTACACGCTTCTCGCTGGCGCCATCGGGAAGCAGATTGTACGCGTCGATACCGCCCTCCTTGACGAAAAGCGTGACTCCCGCTGTTGAGGCCAAGACCTGCAACATCAGATCTGCATCGAACAGTACCGCCAAGCCGGCGCGATTATCGGCATCGGAGGGTGGGCTCGACGTAGAGACGAAGACCGGCACGTCGATCTGCCATTTTTCGATGGTCGCGGTGGGTGGCCGCTGCAGCCCAGCTCGGTCGATCTCGTCGTGTACGACGATCGGCCACAGCTTGTCATCAACCGGGAACCTGAGAGCTACCAGCCCAGAGGCCGTGCCGGCATGAATTCTGGCGGCGCAGCCGTCTGAAATCATCACTGGGTTCCCCCACCAGGTGTATGCCTGGGCTTGATTGGGCTGGTGTGCCGTTTCCGCCCGCACAGTGCCGCCGCCCAAAGGGTTTTCAATGTGGAGAAGGTCGTGGGCGCTCCGCAGCACATCCACGCCGGTTGCGGCGGGATGCCAGTTGTCGGGGCGAAGCTCAAGGCACAGTGCCGATTCACCATACTGATGGCTAGACCAATGGACTTTCTCTTGGGGCTCGACCCACGCCGGCACCTCCGGAAACTGGTCGGGATAGATCAAGCGTACTGGGTAATCATGTCCGTGCGCCGTGACGACGACCTCGGCGCAGAGCATGCCCTCGAAGAAACGCCAGCGAGTCAAGGTGAACCAAGCCTCGTTTGACCCGAGAGCAGTAACGCTCCGCATCTCTTCGCCGAGACGATTGGTGTCGTCGACCCACCAGAACCTCAAGCAAAACCTCGGGGCTTACTGCTGACGGGCGCCGCCATGGTGTTGGGGAAGGTGTAACCGGCGGCCGCCGGTGCAGATGCGAATGCGCCCGTAGCTGTGGTCTTGGCGGCGTTCGCAGTCCACTTGAATCGGTCTCCGAACACGCGGCGCCATTGGCGTGACGCCTCTTCCATATCGTCTGCTTCCTGGGCGCGCCGCGCGATACCCGCATAGACGCGCACCTTTTCGACGAACGCTTGCCATTGGGCGATGGTCACCTTCGAAAGGATATCGTTGGAGCCGTCGGCCGGATCCCAGATTTGGGGTTTGAGCCCGAGCTCAGCGTTTTGTCCGTGCGTAGCGTAAATGTTCTCCAGAGTCTGCGCGAAAGCTTCGCCATAGTGGGTTACCCCAAGCGGCGCATGGCGCCCTACCAGTACTTCGAGGACGAAGCCCTTTGGTCGCTTTCCGCTTGGGTTGATCCGACGCCACCACTTAAATATCTTGACCAAGGGCTTGAAACGGTCGCCGTAGGTCTGGTTGCGCTCAACGCTCCACTGGCTGTGCATCGGTGGATTGGTGAATTTCCACGTGCCACTCTCGCGATCCGCGATCATGTATCCACCGCTGGCGAGCTCGTATACTGGTACGATGTCCATATCGGCTTGCCAGGTTTCCAGACGCACCGACCGGCGATTAATGCGCTCTACGGCATAGCCATTTCCCCCGTCTTCAAGTGCCCTGCAAACTGAGTTGAGCACCGCGTCGGGCGTGTCCTGACTGGTGAAGTTCGTGACGACAATAATGTCGACATCTGGCTTTTCCTGAACACCATCGACCGTGCCAGGCCTGATAGCGGTGTCGCGTGCGTAGCTTCCTGACAAGAATGCATAAAGGAACTTCGATTTAAAATCCTTCTGCGTCGCCAAGTGATTCCGAACACCGATATGACCACCAGATGCCCGACTCACGGTGGTTGGGCTAGGCTCAATATCTTTCAGCAATTCGTCGAAACGAGCCTGAGGTACCGGCACGCTTAATCTCCGTTCACACTTAGTTTACCAAGAAATGGTGCATCCATTTAGAACTGCAAGACTGTGAATTACTTGCAGTCGCAATTTCTTACGGCATCAACGATTCATCTGATGGGTATTCGCAGGGATTGCCCAACATAGATCAGGTCCGGATTTGTGATCTTGTACCGGTTGGCGGCTGCTATTTCCGGCCAACGCTGGGCATCGCCAAGATAGCGCTTGGCCAACTTGGATAGGGAGTCGCCGGGCTCGACGATATGTGCGGTGAACTTGTCCGGTGCCAACTCAATGCCGTCTTCGCCCATACCCAACGTGACGGCATCAAGAGCATCAAGCTCCGACTCGACATGCTGCAACGGCTTCGGGCGATAGGGTGTTTTTTCGGGAAGGTTGTCTCCCTTTTCGTGCCACCGACGCTGGGCGCTTACACTGACCTCGTGCAGGCCTTGCGGGCCTGGCTGGCGGACTGTTTTGGGCATGACCTTCATCAGGGTGCCGATGATGCTGAAGCCCTCTTCCTCCTCGGAATTTTCGAGGTATTCCAAGTGGGATGGCGACAGGCTGTAGATCGGCGAGCCCTTGGAGCTATCCAACACTAGGCCGGCATTGCCGGCGCCATCCCAGATCCATTCCAACGCCTGGTCGGAAAGGCCTCGACGCGGGCCGCCGCCACCCACGCCGCCATGCACCCCAGGGAACCACTTCTGCTGGTATGGAGTATCCTCGGCCTTCGGATCTTTGCCGCGGCCGCCATTGAGTTCTTGCAGGTTTTCCCAGAGCGTCGGCTTGAAGTCCGCTTTGCTCTCGTCGATCGCGACGGCGTGCCTGGCCGACATCACCATGGGACTCAGGTTGGTGTCGTGGAAGCGGTGGTCCTTGTTGAAGCCTTCCGCGTTCCAAATGTAGTCGGGGACGCCAAGAGCTCCCACCGTATCCCATACGCCGAGATAGGTGATCTTCAGCAACGGGGATTTGCCCAGCTGGTAATCCGGCACGTTAGCCGCTCGCCACTGATCCTCTGCGTCGGACACGCTGATGTGCGGCGCGACATCGCGACGGAACTCGAGAAGCTTCTGTCGAAACGCGTCAGTGTCCTCGCGCTTCTTATAGAGCCCGACCGCCTCGTTCGACCTGCCGGCCGATGGTCGCTGGAGAATGCCGCACGTACCGATCAGGCCGACAAAGGACCGAGCGGTGAACGCGCCACGCGAGAACCCGAATACGTAGATCTCGTCGCCTGGCATGTGATTGAAAATCAAGAAGCGATAGGCGTCCGACAGGTTCTTGACCAAGCCTTCGCCAAACAGGCCGCCTCGGAATTTGTCGTGGTCGCCGGTGCCGACGCCTTCATCGTAGTAGATGACCTGCGACGTGCCATCCTTTGTCTGCGGGAGAACGCTCTGGGCCGTGAACAGCACGTTCGTTGGATTGGCTGCGTCAATGCGGTTCCAGCTGCCGTCGAAGCAAAAAACGAGTCTCTTCATCAAAATTGCCCTTTGAATGAGTGACCCGTCGCCGGGTCGCTAAGTCAGATCTTTGTCAAATCGCAGATTCACTAAATGTTCTCTTGGCTACTTGGCGGCGAGGAAACCCCGCCGCCTTCGTCGTTTTTCACCACCCCGGGCACCTCGCCTGGCAGTGGAAACTTTATGCCCCGCATACTGGAAGGCTATCGGGGATTCATGGAACTTTTATTCCCCACGTCACAGCCGTACGTGGCTCTTACTCAACTACACCCAGTCGTCGTCCCGCAATCCTCGCAAACCATGCAGTGGCCCGACACCTTCATCCGCATCGAGTTGCAGTTGCTGCACTGGTCGCCGGTATAGCCCTTCATTTGGGCTTCGGCGCGGAGTTGGTGCTTGTCGGTCGAGGGCGGCGGGGAGGGGATGGGGGTGAGTTCGGCGGCGTTGAGAACCGTGGCTGAGGGCTCGATCTTGAGGGCCGTGGCGCTGCGCAGCGCCGTGACGGTCGAAATCGAGGAGGCCACGGGCGCGTAGCGGGCGGCCTCTGACGTGGGGACCAGCATCAGCGACGCGTTCTGGGTGCGGCCGCGGGTCATGCCGCGGGAGACGAACTTGTCGGCCGGAACCGGCGCGGGAGCGGACTGCGGCGCCGAGCGGGTGCCGTGCTCTTCGGAAACGCCGCCCGACAGCGAGGTCGGGGAGGCGGGGTTCACATGGGCCAGGTCGTCGCGGTCGAGATAGGACACGGCCAGCTCGCGGAACACATAGTCCATGATCGAGGTCGCGTTCTTGATCCGGTCATTGCCCATGACCATGCCGGCGGGCTCGAAACGGGTGAAGGTGAAGGCCTCCACATATTCGTCCAGCGGCACGCCATATTGCAGGCCCAGCGAGATGGCGATGGCAAAATTGTTCATCATGGCGCGGAAGGCGGCGCCTTCCTTGTGCATGTCGATGAAGATTTCGCCGAGGCGGCCATCGTCATATTCGCCGGTGCGCAGATAGACCTTGTGGCCGCCGACGACGGCCTTCTGGGTATAGCCCTTGCGGCGATCCGGCATCTTTTCGCGGCTACGCACCTGCTCGATGATGCGCTCGACGATGCGTTCGGCCACCTGGGGTACGCGGGCGGCAGGCGACTGCATCAGCAGTTCTTCCATCGCGTCTTCCTCGTCCTCATCCTCGACGGCGAGCACGGAGGAGTTCAGCGGCTGGCTGAGCTTGGAGCCGTCGCGATAGAGCGCATTGGCCTTCAGCGCCAGGCGCCAGCTGGTCATGTAGCTTTCCTTGGCGTCCTCGACCGTCGCATCATTGGGCATGTTGATGGTCTTGGAGATGGCGCCGGAGATGAACGGCTGGGCGGCCGCCATCATCAGGATGTGGCTATCCACCGACAGCGAGCGCTTGCCGATCTTGCCGCACGGAGTGGCGCAATCGAACACCGCCTGGTGCTCGGCGCGCAGATGCGGAGCACCCTCGAGGGTCATGGCGCCGCAGACGTGGATATTGGCGAGCTCGATATCCTTCTTGGAGAAGCCGAGGAACGGCAGCAGCTCGAACGAAAAGTCGTTCATCTGCTCCTGGGTGACGCCCAGGCTCTTGAGGAAATCGACGCCCAGCGTCCACTGGTTGAAGATGAACTTGAGATCGAAGGCGCTTTCGGTCGCGGCATTGAGGGCGGCGATCTTGTCGTCGGTGAAACCCTTGGTGCGCAGGGTGGCCGGATTGACGCCGGGCGCCTGGTTCAGGTTGCCGTGGCCGACCGCATAGGCCTCCATCTCGGCAATCTGGGACTCGGAGTAACCCAGGGTCCGCAAAGCCGGGGGCACGGCGCGGTTGATGATCTTGAAGTAGCCGCCACCGGCGAGCTTCTTGAACTTGACCAGCGCGAAATCGGGCTCGATGCCGGTGGTGTCGCAATCCATGACGAGGCCAATGGTGCCGGTCGGGGCAATCACCGATACCTGGGCATTGCGGTAGCCGTGCTGTTCGCCGAGAGCCAGGGCATTGTCCCAGGCCAGCTTGGCGCGTTCGGACAGCGCCGCGTCGGTCAGCGAGGCGTGGTCGAGCGGGACGGGGTTGATGGAGAGGCCTTCATAGCCCGCGGTGTTGCCATGGGCGGCGTTGCGATGATTGCGGATGACGCGCAGCATGTGCTTGGCGTTGCGCTTGTAGTCCTTGAAGGGGCCAAGTTCCTTGGCCATTTCGGCGGACGTGGCATAGCTGACGCCGGTCATGATGGCGGTGACGGCGCCGGCAATGGCGCGGCCCTCAACCGAGTCATAGGGAATGCCCGAGGTCATCAAGAGGCCACCGATATTGGCGTAGCCGATGCCCAGCGTGCGATATTCGAACGAGCGTTCGGCAATCGACTTGGACGGGAACTGCGCCATCATCACCGAGATTTCGAGAACCACAGTCCACAAGCGCACTGTGTGCTCATAGGCGGCGGTGTCGAAGGTCGAATCCGCATTGCGGTAAGGCAGCAGGTTGACCGAAGCCAGGTTGCAGGCCGTGTCGTCGAGGAACATGTATTCCGAGCAAGGGTTCGATGCATTGATCGGACCGGCCTCGGGGCTGGTGTGCCACTCGTTGATAGTGGTGTGGTACTGGATCCCGGGATCGGCCGAGGCCCAGGCGGCGTAACCGATCTGTTCCCACAGGTCGCGCGCCTTGAGAGTCTTGGTGACCTTGCCGTCCTTGCGGGCGGTCAGGTTCCAGTCGCCATCGGTCTCGACGGCCTTGAGGAAGTCATCGGTGACGCGGACGGAATTGTTCGAGTTCTGGCCCGAGACGGTCAGGTACGCTTCGCTATCCCAATCGGTGTCGTAGATGGGGAAATCGAGGTCGGTATAGCCCTGCTTGGCGAACTGGATGACGCGGTAGATGTAGTTCTCCGGCACCAGCGCCTTTTTGGCAGCGCGCACTTCGCGCTTGAGGGCAGGGTTCTTCTGCACGTCGAAGCAATCGTCGCCCGAACCTTCGCAGTTCACGGCGGCCTTCATGATCAGCTTGAGGTGCTTGGAGACGACCTTGGAGCCGGTAACCAGCGCCGCAACCTTCTGCTCTTCCTTGACCTTCCAGTTGATATATTCCTCGATATCGGGGTGATCGATATCGATGACCACCATCTTGGCGGCGCGACGCGTGGTGCCGCCGGACTTGATAGCGCCCGCAGCGCGATCGCCGATCTTGAGGAAGCTCATCAGGCCCGACGAACGGCCGCCGCCGCTCAGCTTCTCACCGCCGCCGCGCAGCTTGGAGAAGTTGGTGCCGGTGCCCGAGCCGTACTTGAACAGGCGGGCTTCGCGGACCCAAAGGTCCATGATGCCGTTGTCGTTGACCAGATCGTCATTGACCGACTGGATGAAGCAGGCATGCGGCTGGGGATGCTCGTAGGAGCTCTTGGACGCCACCAGCTTGTGGGTGAACGGGTCGACGTAGAAGTGGCCCTGGCCGGGGCCATCGATGCCATAGGCCCAATGCAGGCCGGTATTGAACCATTGCGGGCTATTGGGCGCCACGCGCTGGCTGGCGAGCATGAAACAGAGTTCGTCGAAGAACGCCTTGGCGTCGTCCTCGCTATCGAAATAGCCGCCCTTCCAGCCCCAATAGGTCCAGGTGCCGGCCAGGCGATCGAACACCTGGCGAGAATCCATTTCCGAGCCGTAGCGCTCATTTTCCGGCAGCTTGGCGAGCGCAGCTTCGTCAGGGACGGAGCGCCACAGCCAGGAAGGGACGGAATTCTCCTCCACCTTCGTCAGCGCCTTGGCGACGCCGGCCTTGCGGAAATACTTCTGCGCGATGATATCGGCCGCCACCTGGCTCCATTGAGCCGGCACGGCGATATTTTCCAGCTTGAACACGACAGAGCCATCCGGATTGCGGATTTCGCTCGTGGCCGAGCGGAAATCGAGGGCGCTGTAGCGGTCTTGCTCGGCGTTCGTAAAGCGGCGTTCGATGCGCATTCGCAAATCTCTTGGGTCAGAATGTGTGGTGGCCGGGTGCGGTCGGGAGGACTCGGGTACTGGCGTTGAGCTAACTGTGAGCCAGCTTGGGAGCCAGAGTCGAGGCCAACATTTTCACTTTTTTCCCACAGCCTTCACACCACTCGTTGTGTCAGGGTCCATCATAACCCCAAAATCTAGTATCTGATATGGGATTAGTGGGGATAAGCGACAAGTGTCATCAAAGGTTAATGAGGACTTAATAAAGGCACTGCAGTTTAGTTGTGAGAGCCAGGAATCAGGCTAAACCCGCTTGCTGCAAGACTCTTTCGGCGCTGCTGGGCAGGGGCCGAATGTGGCAAGTTCGTGTCAAGCGGACTTTTTTGTGAAAATGGGCGCCATCGGGCTCTTGTGTTTAGCAAACTCTGGCGAAGCGGCATCGGCTCATGCTAGAGCCTGTCCATCCGATCCCCCCGGACGTAAGCAGGCCGCGACATGAAAGACTTCCTTCTCGAAATTTTCCGCTGGTGGCACGGGCAGACCTGGGGCACCCGGCTGTGGATCTGGCGCCGCGGCGAGCTGGTCGGCACCGACGAGATGGGCAATAGCTACTACCAGGACCGCAAGGAAAACCGCCGCTACGTCACCTATAATGGCGTTGCCGATGCGTCCAAGATCGCCGCCGAATGGCATGGCTGGATCCATTTCCGCACCGACGTGGTGCCGAGCGATGTCAAATATGTGCCGCGCGCCTGGGAAAAGCCACACGAGCAGAACCTGACTGGCACGGCCGCCGCCTATCGTCCCGATGGCAGCATGCTGAGCAAGGGCGAGCGCCCGCGCGTGACCGGCGACTACAAGGCCTGGTCGCCTGAATAAGGACAGTGGCGCCTTGCGCCTGACAGAGTTTCTTACGCCAATGCTTCGCAAGACGCTGGTGCCGATCGCGGCACTGGCGCTTTCGGCGTTTATGGCTGGAGTTGCCGTGGCAGGCCCGATCGCCAATCCGATCGCCACCTTTGCCGGGCTCGACAAGATCACCGGCCGCATCACCAAATTCGACGTCTATATCGACGAGACGGTGCTGTTCGGCGCGCTCGAAGTGACGCCGCGCGCCTGCTACAGCCGGCCGCCAACCGAAACGCAGCGCATTTCGGCGTTTCTCGAAGTCGACCAGCGCAGCCTGCAGGGCAATTCCAAGCGCATCTTCACCGGGTGGATGTTTGCTGATAGCCCAGCCCTGAACGCGCTCGACCACGCCGTCTATGACGTCTGGCTGATCGAGTGCAAGACCAGCTCGACCGTGCCGCCGCCCGGGTCGCGGGCCACGCCGGAACCACCGGCACAATAATTTTTCTCCAGGCTGATGTCGCATTCCCCAATGCGCGTTCGTCTATGTCTTGAGCGGGTCGCGACCGCATGAGGATGAAACACGTCAGGAGGGATGGGATGTTGCTCAAGGGGAAGACGGCGATCGTCTATGGCGCCGGCGGTGCAGTCGGCGGCGCCGTCGCCAAAGCCTATGCACGGGAGGGCGCGCTGGTGTTTCTGGCCGGGCGGACGCCGGACAGCCTGCAGGCCGTGGCCGACGAAATCGAGGCCGCCGGGGGCAGGGCGCAGGTCGCCCCGGTCGATGCCCTCGATGCGAAAGCCGTCGAGCGGCATTTGGCCGATATTGCCAAGGGTGCGGGGCCGGTCAAGCTGATGTTCAACGCCATCGACTGGGGCGACACCCAGGGCGCCGAATTGACCGACATGGATTTCGAACGCTTCCTGCGGCCGATCCGCAATTCCATGCAGACCTGGTTCGTGACCGGCACCGCCATGGCGCGGCATATGGGGGCCAATGGCGGCGGCGCGATCGTCGGTATTACCGCCAATGCGGCGCGCGAGGCCTATAGCCATGTCGGTGGCTTCGGCGTGGCCTGCGCGGCGATCGAGCACTTCCTGCGCCAGCTGGCGGTCGAGAACGGCCCGCATGGAGTGCGCGTGTGCTTCGTGCGCTCACCGGGCTCGCCCGACGCGCCGGGCGTGCGCAACGCCTGGCAATTGCGGGCCAACGAGCAAGGCGTCACTTTCGACGATATCGCGCGCGAGTTCGGCAAGGATACGCCGCTGCGCAAGGTGACGGCGCTGGCGCAGGTGGCCGACGCGGCGGTGCTGCTGTCGTCTGATCTCGCCGCGGGCATGACTGCGACGGTCGCCAACGCAACCGGCGGCGCCCAGGTGGATTGAGGCCGCATTCAATCAAACGACAATTGCCTATGCTTGAACCATGCCGTGAGGAGACCCCAGATGACCCAGATCATGATCGCCACCCGCAAGCCGCAGCCTTTCGCTGCTATCGTGCTGACGCTGCGGCAGCCTGAAATCTCGCAAAAGGCGCCGCCGCTGATCGGCGACGTCATCGCCTGGGTCAATGCCCATGGCGGCGAGACGGTGGGTCGGCATGCCGACCGCCACGGTGATGGCCGGCGACGACACAGTGAGGACCGGCACCTTGCCCGGGGGGCGCTATGCCAGCCTAGTGCATGACGGCCCGTACCAAGAGCTGCATCAGGCCAATATGACGCTGATGGATTGGGCGAAGGACGCTGGCCACCAGCTTGATGGACGGCCAGAAGGCGATCGGTTCGTGGGCGCGACGCGGATGGAGATTTATCTGAACGACCCCGACCAGAGCCCATCCGGCAATCCGGTGACGGAAGTGGCGTTCCGGTTGGCGGATTGAGGCATCTGTTCCGCAGCAGCCGTCGCCACCTCTTGGATCACGACCCATCCCCACCCAAAGTCCTTCCCGCGGGCTTGACCCGCGGGCCTCCATCAGCATGCCCGGAATTCAGGGTTCGCGGTGAGCGGCCCGCGGGTCAAGCCCGCGGGAAGGGCGGTGGGTTGGGAGGCAGCGTGCCACAAGCGCGCTATGGGTATGCGCAGCCTATTGAGCGCTTGTGCGCCGATCCCACGCGGCCCAATCACCCTCACGCAGCAACGCCGCAGCCAGCATTTCCTCATAGTCCGCGCGCGGAATTTCGATCCCGCCCAACGAGGCCAAGTGGTCGGTGATGAACTGGGTATCGAGCAAGATGAAGCCGCCGGCATTGAGGCGGTCTACGAGATGCGCCAGCGCGATCTTGCTGGCATTGGTGGCGCGGTGGAACATCGACTCGCCGAAGAACGCGCCGCCGATAGCCAGGCCATACAGCCCGCCGACCAGTTCCTCGCCGTCCCAGACTTCGACGGTATGGGCCACGCCCCGGCGAAACAGTTCGCCATAGACACCGCGTATCGTGGCGTTGATCCACGTCTCGTCGCGGTCCTCGCCCACTGTGGCACAGGCCTCGATGACCGCCTCGAAATCCGTGTCGACGCGGACCGTGAAGACGCTTTTGCGGATGGCCTTGCGCAGGCTGGTGGAGACGATCAGCCCATCTAGGGGGATGACTCCGCGCTGTTCCGGACTGACCCAGAACACGTCGGTCGAACCGGCGCTTTCCGACATTGGGAAAATGCCGGCCCGATAGGCCCGCACGATCAGCTCGGGCGTGATCTCGATATCGAAGGGGTCGTTGCGTCTGGCCACAGGCTACCTCTGCTCCCCCTCTCCCCTTGTGGGAGAGGGTGCCCGAAGGGCGGGTGAGGGGTTCTCCTAGCAATCGCAGCCCCCTCATCCGGCGCTGCGCGCCACCTTCTCCCACGAGGGGAGAAGGGAGAGAGTCGTCTAGACCTTGTTCTCGGCCAAGTACTTTTCCAGCCAGTGGATGTCGTAATTTCCGGCCAGAATATCGGGCTCGCGGATCAGGCGCTGGAACAGCGGCAACGTGGTCTTGATGCCATCGATGACGAATTCGTCGACCGCGCGGCGCAGGCGATGCAGGCATTCGTCGCGGGTGCGGCCATAGACGATCAGCTTGCCGATCAGCGAGTCGTAATAGGGCGGGATCTTGTAGCCCTGATAAACCGCCGAATCGACACGAACGCCAACGCCGCCGGCTGGGTGATAGAAAGTAATGGTGCCGGGCGAGGGCGCAAAAGTCTGCGGGTCCTCGGCATTGATGCGCACTTCGATGGCATGGCCGTAGAACTGCACCTGCTCCTGCGTCATTGAAAGTTTTTCACCCGAGGCGACGCGGATCTGTTCGTAGACGATATCGATGCCAGTGATGCGCTCGGTAACCGGATGCTCGACCTGCAGGCGGGTGTTCATTTCAATGAAATAAAACTCGCCGTTCTCGTAGAGGAACTCGATGGTGCCGGCGCCCGAATAGCTGAGCTTGCGCATGGCGGCGGCGCAGATTTCGCCGATCCGGTCGCGTTCTTCGGGCGCAATGGTCGGCCCGCCGGCTTCTTCCCAGACCTTCTGGTGGCGACGCTGCAGCGAGCAGTCGCGCACGCCCAGATGCACCGCGTTGCCCTGGCCGTCGCCCATGACCTGGACTTCGATATGGCGCGGCTTGCCGAGGTATTTTTCCATATAGACCGAGTCATTGCCGAACGCGGCCTTGGCCTCGGAGCGGGCGGTCGACCAGGCGATCAGCACGTCGGCTTCGGTCAACGCGACCTTCATGCCGCGTCCGCCGCCACCGGCCGTGGCCTTGATCAGCACGGGATAACCGATTTCCCTGGCGGTCTTGATCGCCTCTTCGTCGGATTCCACGGCGCCAGCGGAGCCTGGAACCACCGGAATGCCCAGCTCCACGGCGGTCTTCTTGGCCGTGATCTTGTCGCCCATGATTTCGATGTGATGGGCAGACGGGCCGATGAAGGTGACGTTGTGCTCGGTCAAAATCTTGGCGAAGCGGGCGTTCTCGGAAAGAAACCCATAGCCCGGATGCACGGCATCGGCGCCGGTGATCTCGCAGGCAGCCATGATCGAGGGGATATTGAGATAGCTGTCCTTGGCGGCTGGCGGCCCGATGCAGACGCTTTCATCGGCGAGACGCACATGCATTGCATTGGCGTCGGCCGTCGAATGCACCGCAACGGTCTGAATGCCGAGTTCTTTGCAGGCGCGCAAAATACGCAGCGCGATTTCGCCGCGATTGGCGATGAGGACCTTCTGGAACATGCCCGCCCCCTATTCGATGACGGCGAGCGGTTCGCCATATTCGACGGGCTGGCTGTCTTCGACGAGGATACGGGTGACCGTGCCCGAGCGATGCGCCGGGATCTGGTTCATGGTCTTCATCGCTTCGATGATGAGCAGGGTCTGCCCTTCGGTGACCTTGGCGCCCACTTCGACAAACGCGGGCTTGCCCGGCTCGGGCGAGCGGTAGGCGGTGCCGACCATCGGGGAGGTCAGGGTGCCGGGATTGGATGCAAGGTCTTCGGCCGCGACAGGCGCTGCCGGCGCAACCGAACCCGCAGGGGTCAGCGACTGCGGCGCGGGCGCATATTGCGGCGCCAGATATTGCGGCGCATAGGCGGGAGCCTCATTGGCATAGGAGCGGGTAACCCGGACCCGGAAATCATCCTGCTCGATCTCGATTTCAGCGAGATTTTCTTTGTTGAGCAGTTCGGCGATGGCCCGGATCAGGTCCTGATCCACTTGAGATGCCTTGGTCATTCTTGTCGGTCTCCCGCGCTTGCGCGTCGATCGTTATTTGAGTTTTTCGGAGAGGGCTTGCAGCGCCAGACTATATCCAAGTGCGCCAAAGCCGCAAATGACGCCATAGGCGACGGCCGACACATAGGAATGATGCCGAAACGCCTCGCGCTGATGGATATTGCTGAGATGAACTTCGGCCACCGGCAGGCCGGCAGCCTTGAGAGCGTCGTGAATGGCGACCGAGGTATGCGAATAGGCGGCAGGATTGATCAGGATCGCATCAGCCGTCTTGCGGGCGTCCTGAATCCAGGTCACCAGCTCACCCTCGTGATTGGACTGGCGAAAATCCACTTTGAGGCCAAGGGCTTGACCAGTAGATTGGCAAAGCTTCTCGATGTCGCCCAAGGTCTGGGCGCCATAGATTTCGGGCTCGCGAGTACCGAGCATGTTGAGGTTCGGGCCGTTGAGGACGAGAACGCGCTTTGCCATGATTTTCGCCTTTTGCACCAGCCCTTAAGGCCAGAGCAAGCTCGACTATACGAAATGCACCGAAAAGGCAAAGAACGGCGGCAAAACCTTGGTTAGCTCGCGCATTCGGTTTCCCCGCAGGCGCGCATATTGGCGATTCGGCCCTTGAGCTCGTCGAGCCCGATGGCGCCGGGGATCACCTCATTGCCGATGATATAGGTCGGCGTGCCGGTGATATTGAGCGCCTTGGCGATGTCGTAGGAGGTCTGGATCGCCTTAGACACCTCCGGCTCTTCCATCTTCAGCTCGATATTGACCGGGCTGAGACCCAGATCGGCGGCGGCGGCGAGCGCCACCTTCTTGTCGACCTGACCGCGGCTGGTGAACAGGGCCTCGTGGAAGGCCCAGTAATCGGCATCGGACTCGTTGACCAAGATGGCGACGCGGGCCGCATCGATCGATTCGTTGGACAGGATCGGGAATTCCTTGAGCACGACGCGCAGGTTCGGATCGTCGGCCAGCAGTGAGGCCATATCGGGCAGGGCGTTGCGGCAATACCCGCAATTGTAGTCGAACAGTTCCACCAGGGTCACGTCGCCATTGGGATTGCCCAGCACAACCTGGTTGGGGTCGTTGAAAATCGCATCCTTCATGGTGGCGATGACCTGGGTGGATTTTTCGCGCGCCGCGACCTGCATCTTGCTATCGAGCGCGCTGGACAGTCGCTGCAGGATAGTGGGATCGCCCATGAGATAGCTTTCGATCATCGGGTTGAGCACCTTCGGATCGAGGCCAGCGACATTTTGCGGCGCCCGATAGATTGGCGCAGCGGAGGCCAGTCGGGTGTCGTGATCGGCTAGTACGCCTTCGACGATGCTGCGCACGGCGGCGGTGTCGGTCTGGGGGGCGTTCTGATGCAGGACGGAAAAGCCCAATGCCCCAGCGAGAATGCCCGCAAGGGCTACGAGGGCGAGTGTGACGCGCGGCATGAAAGGCTCCGGATAAACGCTATAGCCGCAATTTCCCGCAGCCTTGGATGTCACAATAGCAGGTGATGGTGAAGACGGACTGCGCCGCGGTATCAATTGTAGTTGAGAGCAAAGACTGTTCGCTGTATGTCATGCATGCGCAAAAGGAATCTCTATGTTAGACGAAACACGCAACTACGATCTAATGCCGTTCCATGCATTAGAAATTCTGAATCGAGCCAAATCGCTCGAAGCCGGTGGCCGCGTGATCTGCCATCTGGAAGTGGGCGAGCCCGGCTCGCCGCCCGCGCCGCGCGTCATCGAGGCGGTGGCCAAGGCGCTGCCCCAGGCGCAGGGTTATACCAATGCCAAGGGCCTTATCCAACTGCGAGAGGCGCTGGCTGCGTATTATTCTGAACAGCATGGCGTGATCGTCGATCCCGATACGATCCTGGCGACGATGGGCTCGTCCGCGGGCTTCATCATCGCGTTCCACACCGCGTTCCGGCCCGGCGCGCGGATCGCCATCACGAGGCCCGGTTATCCGGCCTATGTGAATACGCTGGTAGGACTGGGCTTCGAGATCGCCGAAATCCCGCTCTCGGCGGCGAGCGGCTGGCAATTGCGCGGGGCGGACATCGAAGCGGCGTACAGGCTGCAGCCTTTTGCCGGCCTGCTGTTCGCCAGCCCGGCCAATCCGACCGGTGCGGCAGTCGACCGGGCCGGGATGCAGGATATCATCGACACCTGCAAGCGGCTGGGCGTGCAGCTCATTTCCGACGAAATCTATCACGGGCTGGATTATCGCGGCGCCTCGGTGAGCGCGCTCGAGCTGACCCGCGACGCCATCGTCATCAACAGCTTTTCCAAATATTACTGCATGACTGGCTGGCGCATCGGCTGGATGGTCATGCCCGAACACCTGCTGCGCCGGGCCGAAATCCTGCAGCAGAACCTCTTCATCTCTGCCCCGACACTGAGCCAGATCGCGGCGACGGCGGCACTGGGCGAGCGGGACTATTCCGAAGAGCAGAAGGCCCACTACGCGGCCAACCGGACGCTGCTCTCCGAGGGACTGCAAGCGATTGGTTTTGATGTCGGCCATCTCTCGGAAGGGGCCTTCTACGTCTATGCGGGCATTGCGCCGTTCTCCAACGACTCGATGGCATTCTGCCAGACGCTGTTGGAGGATGCCGGAGTCGCCACGGCGCCGGGGATCGATTTCGATCGTGCCGACGGGCGGAGCTTTGTGCGGTTTTCGTATGCGGGGACACGCCAGACGATTGAACTCGCGCTGGAGCGGATGCGGGCGTTTTTGAAGTAAGGGTTGGTCGCCGCTAGGCCCCCAAATCTTACCCATCCATCCATCCATCCACCCACCATCCACCCACCATCAATCCATCCCCACCCACTGTCCTTCCCGCGGGCTTGACCCGCGGGCCTCTCACCGCTTGTGCCGTGTTGATAGTGGCCCGCGGATCAAGTCCGCGGGAAGAACGGTGGGTGGGATGCTAAGGGGACACGCAAACCTATCGTGTTTGCTGCTGACCAAGATCTGAAGGTCAATGTAAGCCCCCGCCAGCGCCGTTCAGCGCGGCCGATCCGCCAGCACAAACGGACGCAGGCGGTGTCCGTCAAGGTCCTCAACCACAAAGGTAAAGCCGAAATCCATTTGAGTGGGTTCCTGCACCACCTTGGCGAGGGTCTTCCAGGCCGCGTAGGTGGCGAGGACGGCGTCCTTGCTATCCTCGGTAAACGAGATTTCGACGCCGCCGGCCACTTTAGGCTTGGGCTCGATTTCGTTCGTGATCCAGAGGCCGATCTTGATGCCATTCGGCAGCACATACAGTACGAATGTGGGTGAATTCTCCACCGGCTCGATACCCAGAAGCTTGGTGTAGAACTCAGCACTCTTGGCCGGATTGGCGACGGCGAGCAGCAGATAATTGAGGGTACGCATGACGGGTCTCCTTGGTTGATGCAGGGAGACTAGACCCTCGAACTGTCAGTTTCCGGCAGTGCCTGTCAGCTCGGTGGAATGTTCTGGGCGGCACGCCATTCCTTGAGCATCACCGCGCGACGACGGGGATAGCGGCCGTCCAGCACTTGCATGCTGGTAATGTGATCGACGCGGAAATTGCGAAAATCCTGCCGCAACTCGCACCAGCCGGCGACAATGCGGACGCGATCGAAAAAGCCGATCAGGAACGGCCAGATCACGCGCCTGGAGGCCGAACCGTCCAGCGCGCGGTAGGTGATGGCCAGCTTCTGCTCATTGCGAATGGCGCCGCGAATCTCGGCGGGATCGGCCGGCCCGCTGGTGTCGCGATTGCGGGCGACCAGCAGATTGGTAGCCTCGGCGCGGCCGCGTAACTCCGGAGGCAGCACGGCGGTGATCTTGCTCAGCGCCTGGCTGGCCGATTGGCTCAATCGGGCATCGCCGTGCCCAGCCGCCACCCAGCGCGAGCCGAGCACGATGGCCTCGATCTCCTCGGTGGTAAACATCAACGGTGGCAGGGTGAAACCGGGATTGAGGATGTACCCCAGGCCGGGCTCACCCCGGATATCCGCGCCCTGCGCCTGCAGCGTGACGATGTCGCGATAGAGCGTGCGGATGGAGATGCCCAACTCGGCCGCGAGGTCCGGGCCGGTGACGGGCTGGGTGCGGTTGCGCAGCAATTGCAGCAGATCGAGCAGGCGGGCGGTGCGGGACATACGCGACGATAGCAGCCGGGCCTGCCAATAGAAAAGGCGGCCGAAGCCGCCTTTTCTATTCAATGATTTGGAACGCGCTTAGCCGAGGCCAAGCCGGCGCTGCCACCAGCCGCCCTTTTTCTTCTTGTCGGGCTCGGCCGTTTCTTCAGCCGCCGTTTCCGGCTTGGCCACAGTCGAGGACACGACGATCCCTTCGGGCGGCAGTTCCTTGCGGGCGCGCTTCGGCTTTTCAGCTTCGACAACGGGAGCCGCAGCTTCGACCACAACAGCAGCCGGCGCTTCAACCGGGGCTGATGCCTTGGCGACCGGCGCGGTCACCGATTCGGCGGCAGCAGCCTCGCTGGCTTCGGCCTTGGCTTTGCGCGGTGCCCGCTTGCGCTTGGGCTTTTCGTCCTCGGCGGTCGCAGCTTCTGTCGCTACGGCTTCTACCGGGGCAGTTTCCGCCGGGGCGGATTCGGCCGTCTCCTCGACCTTCTTGCGGCGCGAACGCTTGGGCTTTTCGGCGACTACCGGCTCTGCAGCCGCAGCTTCGGGCTGTTCGGCCACGATGGCATCCTGGGCCAGCAGCACTTCAGCGACAGCCTCAGCCTGATCAGGCGCAAGACCGGTTTCGCCAGCCGGCGAGGGAGCCTTCTCGACGCCATCCAGCTCGTCGCGACGATTGCGACGGCCACCACGGCGACCGCGACGGCGACGCTTGCGCTCGCCTTCAGCAGCAGTCTCGGCGGCATCGGTGGGACGCGCGGAGTTTTCTTCCTCGTCGCCATCGTCCTCGGACTCATCGCCCTCGGCAGGCGCAGCCTGCACCGACTGCGGCGGACGCTGCTGGGCCGGACGCGGGCCACCATTGTCATCACCGCGCTCGCCACCACGACGGCGACGACGACGGCGACGACGCGACGGCTCGCCACCTTCTTCCTCGCCGGTCTCCGGCGTTGAAGTCACGTTGGAAGCGACGGGCTTATCGTCCTGCTCTTCCTCGTCTTCCTCGACATAGTCGTCGTCAGCACTGTCATCGATGACGGCGCTATCGACGCGGACGTGGGAGGTCAGAGCAGCATCGGCGAACGCGATGACGCGGGCTTCGCCCTTTTCGATGGCGAACTGGCTGCCGGTCATCTTGCCATCGGCGGTGATGGTGATGGACAGCTGGTTGCGGATTTCGAGAGCGGTCAGCGTTTCGCGCTTGAAGTTGAGGATATAGAGCGCGACCTCGACCGGGATGCGCACATTGATCGACTGGCCCTGGCGGCGCAGCACATGATCCTCGATATGGCGCATGATCATCAGCGCCAGCGACTCGACGGACCGCACCAGACCCGTGCCGTCGCAGATCGGGCACTTGTGGGTCGAGCTTTCGACGACGCCGAAGCGGATGCGCTGGCGGCTCATTTCCATCAGGCCGAAATGCGAAATGCGGCCAACCTGGATGCGGGCGCGATCGTCCTTGAGCGCGTCCTTGAGGCGGCGTTCCACCGCACGGTTGCTGCGGTTTTCCGTCATGTCGATGAAGTCGATGACGATCAGGCCAGCGAGATCCCGCAGGCGCAACTGGCGCGCTACTTCGTCCGATGCTTCCAGATTGGTCTGGAGCGCGGTGTCCTCGATATTGTGCTCCTTGGTGGAGCGGCCCGAGTTCACGTCGATCGAAACCAAAGCCTCGGTCGGGTTGATGACGATGTAGCCGCCCGAGGGCAGGGTGACCGTCGGCGAGAACATCGAATCGAGCTGGGTTTCGATGCCGTACTTGGAGAACAGCGGCTGATCATCCTTGTAGAGCTGCACGTTCTTGGCGTGGCTCGGCATGATCATGCGCATGAAGTCCTTGGCCTCGCGGTAGGCGTCGTCGCCCGCCACGAACACTTCATCGATGTCCTTGTTGTACAGGTCGCGAATGGTCCGCTTGATCAGCGAGCCTTCCTCATAAACCAGGCAGGGCGCCTGGCTCTTGAGGGTCAGCGAGCGCACGTTTTCCCACAGGCGCATCAGGTATTCGAAATCGCGCTTCACTTCAGCCTTGGTGCGCGAAGCACCGGCAGTGCGCAGAATCACGCCCATGCCCTGGGGCACTTCGAGATCGCTGGTGATTTCCTTGAGGCGCTTGCGATCAGCCACATTGGTGATCTTGCGCGAGATGCCGCCGCCACGGGCGGTATTGGGCATCAGCACGGAATAGCGGCCGGCCAGCGACAGATAAGTGGTGAGAGCCGCGCCCTTATTGCCGCGCTCTTCCTTGACCACCTGCACCAGCATGACCTGGCGACGCTTGATGACTTCCTGAATCTTGTATTTGTGGTTGCGGCGGCGCTGGGGCGCTTCCTCTTCCATCGTGTCGCTGCCGCCAAGGCTTTCGACCGTATCGGCGCCGGAGGAGGGCGCCTGCTCGATGTGGCTATGCGCGCCTTCCATGTCCTGGGTGTCTTCTTCGGCATCGGGTTCTTCGACACCGACGGGAAGGCTTATCGAGAGTTCGGGCTCGGCCGCTTCGGCGTGATCCTGCTCTTCCTCGTCGCGCAGCAGCGCTTCGCGGTCGGCCACCGGGATCTGGTAATAGTCGGGGTGGATTTCGGAAAAAGCCAGGAAGCCATGGCGGTTGCCGCCATATTCGACGAACGCGGCCTGCAGCGACGGTTCGACGCGCGTTACCTTGGCGAGATAGATGTTGCCGCGGAGCTGACGCCGCTGGGCAGATTCAAAATCGAATTCTTCGAGGCGATTGCCGATAGTTACAACGATCCGTGTTTCTTCCGGGTGGATGTCATCCACCAGCATTCTTTTTGTAGCCATAAGACTGTACTCCGCGCCTTCGCGCGCCAACAAGGTCGGACCGGCAAGCCGGCCCCGCGCTCGTGGCGCCCCGCGAGGCGAATGGTTTGAGGGGGGTGGCGCAAAATGCGCCGGTAACCTGGGAGGCCATGGCCGACGTAAGGTTCATGACAAAAGCGCAATCGGTCGATGTGATTGCGTCGCGTTTTGTCCGCCTTAGGGCCATAGGACCTCTTCCTGTTAGGCACCGAGCGATCACACATTAAGTTCGCTTGTTGCCGTCCGACTCTCGAGGGAGCCGAAATTTCATAGAGACGTAGAAAATGCCGCTTTTGTACCAGATCGCCGCGACCGAAACCGCTGTTCGAACCGGCTGCTCTTCGTTCCCTTTTCACTGGCCAATGGGCCAGGAAGATCGGGAACATGAAAAACAATACGTCTCACTCAAAGGCTTTAGGGGTCTTGCCATCAATTGGCAACAAGAAAGTCACAATGCCCGATTTACCGGGCTTTGCTCGGCTGCCTTGTGTTGCAACTGGAGGCAATTGAAGAATAAGACCCATACCGCCGCAGAATCGCCGTTTCTTTCCGCGACGTGCTTGCACTCGATATGGGGAGCCAAACGCCTTTGTTCAAATCCGCCGTCCTGGGTATTTTGTTGTGGCTTTCTGCCGGGACGCTGGTGCTCGCCCAAAGCGGGCCGGCTTCCGTGGCTCCGATAAGCCAACCCGTGCAGGAAGAGACCTCGAATGCCTTGCCCGAAGTGCTTGCGGCCCGGGTTTCAACCACCCCCGAGCGCGCGCGCCTG
>NZ_JAQGJM010000043.1 GCF_028290625.1 Devosia sp. | reverse complement strand
CCACGCCGATTTCGCTGACGCCCCGATTGAAGGTCGCCACCAGGTTATTGACGCTGGAGGCCAGCGCATTGAGCTCTGGATCGGGAAATTCGACCTCCACCTGGCGAGAGAAATCGCCGGCGATCGCCGCGTCCACCACCACGCCGAAGGCATTCTGCAATTCGCTCATCATCGCCTGGCGATTGGCCTGGTCGGCGATGATGCGGGCGGCTTCCGCCTCGGTCATCTGACTGACCCGCAACCCGTTCTCGCGGAACACTTCCACGGCGCGGGCCATGCTGCCCACCTCGTTGCCCTTGTCGATATAGGGCACGACGGTCGCGAAATCGCCCACCGAAATCTGCTCCATCGCCTTGGCCAGCCGGGGGATCGGCTTGGTGATCAGGCGCGACAGCAGCAGCCCCAGCGCGGCCAGCACCACGACGACACCGCCGCCGACGATCAGGATCAGGTTCAGCACTTCATTGGCGGTGGCATTGACCGCGGCCATCGGAATGCCCGCGAAGATCGCCCCGGCGGTTTCGCCATTATCGCTGATCATCGGCTGGTAGCCGCCGAAATATGGCGTGCCCGCAATGGTGACCTGGCCGAAAAATTGCTTGCCTTCCATCAGAGCCGCATAGGCCGGATCGTCTTTCCCGATGACCAGGTCGGCCACGCGCTCGCCGCTCGACGCCACCAAACTGGTGGTCCGGCCCAAAAAGGTGCCGCTTGGCTTGTCGAATTCGAAGACCGTCGCATCGCTCTTGGTGGCGCGGGTGATGGAATCGATGACCTTGGTGTCATCGAACGGCATCAGACCCCAGATGACGAAGGATTCTATGTTCCCCGTCTCGGTCCAGGCGACGGTAGAGCCGATCATGGCCCGCTCGAGAAAGGTGACGGCGACGCCGATATTGGCTTCCAGCTGCGCCTTGCTATCCTGCAGCGAGGCCTGATGCAGATTGTAATAGATGACTGCCGAAACGGTCCCGATCGAACCGACGATGGTGCACAGCACCAGTGCCGCGATCGCGGTCGTCATCTTCATATTGCCAAAAAAACGCCAAATCCACTGCATGAAATACCCCAAAACTAACCAGCTGACCCGGCCACTCGAGTCGACTGTTTGGTATGGGACGCTACGCGACAGCGATTAAGCAAACGTTGTCCATAACGGCATTGTGGTACCCGTCATGGCCACTATGCGTTTGCCTCAAAACTCGCTCCAGTCCTTATCCACCGCCGCATTGCCGTGGCTGAGATACGACCGCGTCATGCTCTTGAGCTTGTCTTGCAGGCCGCGAGCGCCCTGCGCCACCGCTTTCAACGGCGCAGTCTGCACGGGCTTCGGCTTGGCCCGACCGGTTTCCGACAACGCGAAGATATCGACGATGCGATCCAGCTCGCTGGCCTGCGCCTCGGTCTGTTCGATGGCGGCGTTGATTTCCTCGACCAGCGCGGCATTGTGCTGGGTCATTTCGTCCATGGTGCGAACGGCGGTATTGACCTCGTCGATCGAGGACGCCTGCTCGCGGCTTTCCTTGGCAATGCTGCTCATCAGCTCATTGGACGAGCGCGCCGCACTCAGCATGGATTCAAGCTTGGTGGCCGCGTCGCTCACCAGCTTGCTGCCGCCCTTGACCTCGTTGGCCGACTGCTCGATCAAGACCTTTACATCCGCAGATGCACTGGCCGCCGATTGCGCCAGGCGACGGACCTCGACGGCCACCACCGCAAAGCCCTTGCCGGCATCGCCGGCACGAGCCGCTTCCACCGAGGCGTTCAGCGCCAACAGGTTGGTCTGGAAGGCAATATCGTCGATCAATCCGATAATGTTGGAGATTTTGCCTGAGCTCTGAGTGATGCGCTCCATCGCCTCGGTGGCCTGGTGCATCACCTGCCCGCCCTCTTCGGCCGTCCTGGTGACAGTGGAGGCCACGTCGCTGGCGCCGCGTGCCCGCTCGGCATTCTGCATCACCGTAGAGGCGAGCTGCTCCATCGCCGCCGAGGTCTCTTCGATCGTTGCCGCCTGCTTGGTGGTGCGTTCGCTGAGGTCATTGGCTCCTGACAGGATTTCGCCGGTCGCGGTCTTGAGCGCGCCGGAGGTTTCGCGCAATTGCCCGACAATATCGGTCAGTTTGTCGGCCACCGCATTGGTATCGTGCTTGAGTTGGGCGAAGGCGCCCTGATAATCGCCCTCCATGCGCTGGGTCAGGTCGGTATTGGCCAGCGAGGCCAGCACTTCCCCGGTTTCGCCCAGGCCACGATCCACCGTCTCGACCAGGTTGTTGACCGAGCGCGCCAGCGTATTGAGTTCGTCGTCGGGGAATTCGGCATCCACGCGCTTGCTGAAATCGCCCGCGATGGCGGCATCCACCACCGCGCCGAAGGCGCGCTGCAGGGTCTGCATCATCACCGCGCGATCGGCTTGGCTGCGGATGATCTGGGCGGCTTCCGCCTCGGTCATCTGCGCCACTTTGAGGCCGTTTTCGCGGAACACTTCCACGGCCCGCGCCATCGCACCAAGCTCGTCGCGGCCATCGGCGCCACGCACTTCGACCGTCAGATCGCCTTGCGCCAGGGCTTCCATGGTGCCGGTCAGGCGGCTGATCGGCCGGCTGACCGAGCGCGCGAACAGGAACGACAACACCGTGGCCGCCAGCAGCAGCGCCACGCCGATCGCCAGCATGGCATTACCCATCTGCACCACCGGCGCCATCACCTCGGACGTGTTCTGGATCGCCGCGACTACCAGGTTCACCCCATGCACGCTGGTGGGCACCGCCATGACCGAGGTCTCGGCGCCGCGGAAATTGGCAATGCCACTCGCCTCGCTACCGGCTAGCGCCGCCTCGAAGGTCGGATCGCCCTTGACCGAGGACACCAGCACGTCGCTCGCCATCGAGAATTTCGACTGCGTGCGCATCAGCCCGTCAGCGCCGACGATGATGACCTCGCCGGTCTCGCCCAGCCCCTTGATGGCCGACACCCGCGCCGTCAGCGCGGGCGCCAGGATTTCCAGCGCCATGACGCCGACCACCGCATCGGCCTTGTAAATCGGCATCGCCATGAAACTGGCCGCCTGGCCGCCAATGGGCGCATATTGGGCAAAGTCCACAAAGGTCGCGGTGCCCAGCGGCAGGGCCTGCGCTGCGGTAACGGCCTTGGCCAGTCCGGTTGCCGCCAGCGCACTATCGCTGACGAAATTGAGCGCGAAATCGGGGTTCTTGGCGGTCGAATAGACCAGGTCGCCGGCAAGATCGAACAGGAACACGTCGCTATAGCCGCGCTCCAGCATCAACGAGCGGAAGCCGGGATGGAAGCGCTTGTGCTGGGTGTCGTAGCTGGCGGCCAGCCCGCCCGACGTATCGGCCAGCCAGCGTTCGGACTGGTTTGGATTGTCGGTGACATAGGCCTTCTGGAACTGCGCCGACGCCTTGTCGCCCAGCCCGCTTTTCATCTCGTTATACGAGCGCGTCAGGTTCTCCAGCGCTGCCACCGTATCGGCGCGCTGCGTGAACAGGCGCAGGTCGCCCTCCACCATGGCGAAATAATCCGCGACCCTGGTGGTGGCGCTGGCGAGCGACGCCTGCATCGCCTGCTGGCGCTGCTCCTGCACCGTCGACTGGCTGATCATGTAACCGGCAATGCCGATGCCGACACCCACCGCCATCGCCATGCCCACCAGAGCCAATGGCAGCTTCTGGGAAATCTTGAGGCGCGACAAAAAGGCCATGCAATAGCTCCAGCTCTTACGGCAGGTCTCAGCGCGTTCGAATATTTTCGATTGCAGAAAACACCGCAAATCTGCGGTGCTCCGGGCGCTGCGGCCTTCCCCCTCCGAAAGTCGGACTCGACTTGAATGGAAACGATACAGGACGCTGATTAATGCCTTGTTACGGATAAATCCGGATAGGCCGGCAATGCAAAAGGCCGCCCCGAGGGACGGCCTTTGCACGACAGTGGAAGGTGAGCCGGGGCCTTAAGACAGGGCGCCGATCACAGCTTCGATACGCTTCTTCATCGTCGACAGGTCGAACGGCTTGATGATGTAATTGTTGACGCCGAAGGAGATGGCTTCCTTGACCTGTTCCTTGTCGGAACGGCCGGTCGCCATGATGAACGGCATTGCCTGGGTGCGCGGATGCTTGCGGATCACCTTGAGCAGGGTCAGCCCGTCGATGTCTTCCATGTTCCAATCGGAAATGATCAGGTCGACATTGGCTTTTTCGAGCTTGCCGAGCGCGTCGCGCCCGCTCTTGGCCTCGATGATGTCTTTGAAACCCAGCTGGGTCAGGATGTATTTACAAATCCCGCGCATCGACTGCTGGTCGTCGACGATCAATACACTGACAGCGCTTGCCTTCGGCATTGTTCATTCCACCTTCTAAGCGTGGGACTTCTGTCCCTTCGTCGTCACACTAGGCAACAAGCGTTACAAATCTCTCAACCGGCACGTCGCATTGCAACGGGGTTGCGATTATGCGGCGTTCTTAAGCCGCACCAAAGCGTTAGCCAATCGTGCGGCAATCGCCTCAAGCGGCGCCTGCTCAACCACCGCGCCTTCTTCGAAGGCCACGCGCGGCATGCCGTAAACCAGCGAGCTGGCCTGGTTCTGCCCCACCGTATAGGCGCCGGCATCGCGCATCAGCTTGAGCCCGCGCGCGCCGTCGCGGCCCATGCCGGTCAGGATCGCCCCGACCGCCATATGTCCCACGGCCTTGGCCACCGACTCGAACAGCACGTCGACGCTGGGGCGATGCCCGCTGGCCAGTTCGTCCTGCGCCAGGCGGCACTTGAGCTGGCCCGAACTGCGCTCGACGCGCAGGTGATAATCGCCGCGCGCCACATAGGCGTGACCGGGCAGCAGCGGCATACGGTCTTCGGCTTCCACAACCTTGATCTCGCACAATTCGTCCAGCCGCGCCGCGAAGCGGCTGGTGAAGCCGGGCGGCATATGCTGGGCAATCACGATGGGCGGACAATCGGTGGGCATGTTGACCAGCACCGCACGAACCGCCTCGACCCCGCCGGTCGACGCGCCAATGGCGATCAGGGCACCGTCCGGCGCTGCCGCCGTGCGCACCGCAACCTTGGGTGCATCGGCCCGGTTGGCGCGGCCCTTGACGTCCGACCGCGCCGCGGCGCGGATCTTGTCGCGCAGGCCCGAACCGAAGGCTTCCAGCCCACCCGTCAGGTCGGCGCTTGGCTTGGCGACGAAATCGACGGCGCCCAGTTCGAGCGCCAGCAGCGTTTCGCTGGCCCCCTTCTTGGTCAGCGTCGACACCATCACCACCGGCGTCGGGCGCAGCCGCATCAGCTTTTCGAGGAATTGCAGCCCGTTCATATTGGGCATTTCGATGTCGAGCGTCACCACATCGGGGTTGAGAATTTTGATCTTCTCGCGCGCCTCGATGGGATCGTTAGCGGTGCCCACCACGACGATATCCTCGTCGCGCGTCAGCATGCGCGTCAACACTTCCCGGATAAGGGCCGAATCATCAACGACCAGGACCTTGATACTCATGCGGCTTCTCGCTTGTTCGCTTTTAGTCGTGATTGATAAATGGTCTTGCCGACGAGCCTGAAGCCCTCGCCGCCCGAGCCGAGGTTTTCGGAGTGCCCGATATAAAGGAAGGCTTCGGGGGCCAGCAGGCTGGCGAACCGGCCGAACATCTGCCCCTGGGTCGCCTTGTCGAAATAGATCGCCACGTTGCGGCAGAAGATGGCGTCGAATGGCCCCTTCATGGGCCAGGCCTGGATCAGGTTCAGCGGCTTGAACGACACCAGTTCGCGCACCGCATCGGGCACCTGGATCTGGCCGTCGCCGATCTTGTCGATCAGCCGCATCCGCTCCGGCGTCAGCCCCGACAATTCGCTTTCCGGATAGACCCCGCGCGCCGCCTTGGCGATCACGGCGGTGTCGATATCGGTGCCCAATATCTTGAAATCCCAGCGCTTGAGCTCGGGAAACGCCGCCAGCAGGTCCATGCCCACCGTATAGGGCTCCTGCCCGGTCGAGCAGGCCGCCGACCAGATGCGCAGCCGTGTGCCGCGCGGCTTCTGCGCGATCAGCGAAGCGACATGCTGGCGCAAATGCTCGAAATGGTGATCCTCGCGGTAGAACCGCGTCAGGTTCGTGGTCAGCGCATTGACGAAGTTCTGCCCGTCCGTCGGCGAGGCGCCACGCTCCAGGTAATCCACATAGGCGTCAAACCCCGCCAACCCCAGCGCGCGCACGATCTTGGACAGTCGCGAGACCACGAGCGTGCGCTTGGCATCGCTGAGCGAAATCCCCGCGACTTCGTAGACGCGCGTCTTGATCCGCGAAAACTCGCGTTCGCTTAAGGGAATCTCTCCCGCATCCATGCCAACCACCCCATCTGCGACCCAGACGATTGGAGTGGTCTAGGCAGCGGAACTGAGCCCGCGAGGAACCGCCCGCAGGGGTCTCCCCGCCGACGTATCGCTGACCACTTCCATCCGCCCGGTAAGGCGCTTCAGCGCCTCCCCACTTTCGTCCAGTGTCGCCACGATAGTGTCCGCTTCATCACTTAGATTGCGTAAATGTTCTTCCACTTCTGCAATCATTTTTTGCAGTGATTGGGCTTCGTCCACGCCGGTCGCAGTTTGGGCGCGGCCGCGACTGACCACGGCACGGATATCCTTGGCGCTTTTATTGGTCATTTGCGCCAGCATGCGCACTTCTTCGGCGACCACCGCGAAGCCCGCGCCCTTTTCACCTGCCCGCGCCGCTTCGACCGCAGCATTGAGCGCTAATAGATTGGTGCGGAACGAAACTTCCTCGATCGCCGCCATCATGGTGTCGATCTCGCGGGTCATGCCGTCGATATCGGTGACCACCGCGCAAGTGCGCCGCGCCGCCAGATCCGCCGCATTGACCAGATCGCGCGCCTGGTGCCCGCTGTCGCGCATCTGCCGCGCTTCGACATCGCCGCGCTGCAGCACCACATTGGTGGCAGTTGCATCGGCACGGGTCTGGGCCGCGACGCTGGTCAGATGAGCCGCCTGGTTCTGGAACCGGTCGACCAGTTGCGCCACCGCCTTGAGCTTTTTCTCCAGCCCCTGGCGCAATTCGGCCTCTTCGTCCAATTGTCCTTCCACCGCCACCAGCAAGTCGGCCAGGCCGATGACCTGCCGCCGGAACGGGCTATGGGCGACCTTGGCGACCTCGGCATCGCCCGCCAACAACCGATCCAGTTCATTGGCGCCGGCATCGACCGCCCCAATGGCGGTGTTGAGGGACGCCAGCGCCGGATTACGCTTGAGCGTTTCCTCGCTAAAACGGAATGAGGTCTGCCCCGCCGCCAGTGCGCCCGCAAAGCCCTCGAGGTCGTCATCGGCGATGAAGCAGCCGACCGGCTGCAATTCGAGCACGAAGCGTGTCGCCCCGATCGCGAGCCGCTGCAATTGGTAGCGCGCGCCGCCCAGCGTCAGCATGGCGGTTTCGGGCACCGGGCCCGCCAATTCGCCGACGCCCGGCAGGACATCGAGCTGCGCGCCGTCAACCGCCTGCGGCGCAAGCGCCACCATGCCGCGGCTGGCCGCCAGGATCATGCCCGCTTCATCGACCAGCAGCACCGGCTGCTGCATTGCCGCAATGCTGGTCATGACCTGTTGGGTCCGTTCGGCCTGCGCATCCAGTTGCGCCACGATCGAGGTGATGGAGAAAATTTCGCCCTTCTCGTCGCTCAGGCCCGCCGCCTGCGCGACGGAGCGCAGGATGGCCTGGTGATCGCGGTCGAATTGCTGGCCCAGCGACAGGGTGCACGCCACCGCCATCGCCACCACGCCGCCGATCAGGATAAGGGAGCTCGCACTGATGCCCATTGCCAGCATCAGTCCGCCGGCCAGGAACATGACAACGAGCCATAAACTGGTGGCGATCAGCGCTAGGCGCATGTGCAGCATGGCAGGCAGATTCCGCAAATCAGAAGGATACGAACACCCCAAATTCGTAGCGCATCAATGGTTAACCAAATCTATAGAGCGCACCCTCGGGCTAACACTCAGCTAACTTTGATTGACGAGGTGTTACCAAAAAAAGCATCCGCCGAGGCTGCCCAGCCCCATGGCTGTGCCAGAACGGGAAAGCTGAGGTGCTGACGACTTTCTAAACCAGCACGCACCGGGCCCGATCGAAATTCGGCTCAGGCTGAGTCGAAAATGCTGGTTCGCGAGAACCGGACCGCAGCGTACCTTTGTACGTGAGGACCGGAAGCGCAGAGAGAACCAGCATTTGCAGACCAGCCTCAGCCGAATAGCGATCGGGTCCTCAGAAGAGTTCGATGTCGTCGTGCACAGGCACCACCACGGCGCGGCGGCTGGCGATCGCGACTTCTTCGCGGGCCACCGTGGCGCCGGCATCGCTGTCCAGCCGCTTGACGAAGGCGCGTCCCGAATGCGGCTTGAATAGCACGCGGCGGGCATAGCTGCCCCCGAGGTCTTCGCTGGCCACCGGATAGCCTTCGGCAGCCAGGAATTCGCGCACGAACTCGATATTCTTGGCCCCGACATCGTCGAGCGCGGCATTGATCTTGCCGCCGCCGAACACTTTTATTTCGAGGTTGGACTTCTTGCCCGTGCCCTGGCTCAGCACCTTGTTGATGAGCTGTTCCATGGCGAAAGCGCCGTAGCGCGCCGAGGCGCCGTAGCGGTCCTTGGACGAGCCGGACTGCTCGGCTAGCAGGAAGTGGTTCATCCCGCCCACATTGGCGGCACGGTCGCGCACGCAGGCCGAGATGCAGGATCCCAGCACGGTCGAAAAAGTCAGATCGGCGGCATTCGAGATGTGACAATCACCTTGATGGACCGTGGTGACGACCCCACGGTCGAATTCGGGTGGCAGAGAATTGGCCGTTGCCATTTAAAACTATCGACTCCAACGCCTAAGCCCGGCCCGAAAAGTGCACGCACTTGACGAATAAACCGTTGGTTCCACCAAGAATCAGCACCGGGAGCATTCTGGCGAACCTCCCAGGCGCTAATTTCATGATCCTACGAGCAAACTCGTTATTCAATCGCTAACCACAACGACGAAGCTTTACGCTCAACATTGCCGCAGCAAGAAGAGCTTTAGAAATGGCGCGGTAGGGTCCTGCATCGGGGGCTAGGAATTGACTGATGTCACTACATAAACTTGCGCGGGAATTAGACGAGACCGCGCGCCAGACCGCGGGCATGGTCGAAGGCATCAGTGAGGCGCTGGATATCCTGGCCGACACCAACCTCAATCGCGAGCAGGCGGTGCGTGACGCCATCAGCATCATCGTCACGGCCCTGCAGGGTCAGGATCGGATCGAGCAGCGCTGCCACAATATGGCATTGGCGGTTCGCCAGTTCGCGCTGCTGCCTCCCACCTCCCCTGATTCGGTCTATGACGAAATCTGGTCCAGCCTGACACTGGACGAATTGCGGGTCCCCGCCCTCTCCGGCATCGCCGCCCATTCCAGCCATGGCGAAGCCGAACTGTTCTAGCTCTCTTCTCCCCACCGCATTCAGTCGACCCAGCGCCGCCCGGCGCTTTTTGCGTTTCCGTGCTCGCAATCAGGCTTTGACGTCCCCGCCCCTCAGCCATGGTGATCTGCAGGTCTCACATGCGCGTGTAGCTGGACCCGATACACCAGATATTAAGGTTAATGGCCCGATAATGGCTGTGTTGGGAACGACTTACGCCGCGCCCTTGGGCTGACCAGGTTCAAGCCAGCAGCGTCGTAACGGGATTTTGGTTGCGGTGTTTGGACAAGTGACCGCCTCGCATCGCAACTTCTGGCGCAAAACGACCAGATTTACTGAAACACGAGTGTGGACACTACTTCCTCAGGTGAATTCAGATCCACTCGCGGATGAATTCGAAAAGTGAGTTTCTAATAGAATGCGTCTTATTATTGGTATTATTGTCATTTTTGCGAGCGTCTTGGGCGGCTATACCATGATGGGTGGCAAGGTCCTGGTACTGTTCCAGCCCTATGAATTTCTGGTCATCCTGGGCGCGGCCGCGGGGGCTTTCGTCATCGGCAATACTGGGCCGGTGCTCAAGCAGTGCCTCGGCATTTTCAGCACCCTGTTCAAGGGTCCGAAATATAACAAGGAAGCCTACATCGAACTGCTCGGGCTGCAGTTCAGCCTGTTCAAGCTGGTGCAGGCCAAGGGCATCCTGGCGCTCGAGCCGCATATCGAAAGCCCCGATACCTCGACCATCTTCGCGAAATTTCCCAAGTTCGCCGCCAATCACCACGCCGTCGAATTCACCTGCGACTACCTGCGCATGGTGACGCTGGGCTCCAACAACGTCCACGAAATGGACGCCCTGATGGATGAGGAACTCGAAACCCACCACCAGGAAAACGAGCGCGTCGTCGCCGCCATCCAGGCTTTGGCCGACGGCACCCCGGCGCTGGGCATCGTGGCCGCCGTTCTGGGCGTGATCAACACCATGGGCTCGATCAGCGAACCGCCCGCCGTGCTTGGCCACATGATTGGCGGCGCCCTCGTGGGTACCTTCTTCGGCGTGTTCATCGCCTATGGGTTTTTCGGCCCGATGGCCCAGTCGCTCAAGAATATCTATGAGTCCGAAGCCAAGTACCTGATGTCGCTGAAGGTGGGCCTCTTGGCCCATATTTCCGGCCAGGTGCCCGTCATGGCCATCGAATTCGCCCGCAAGGGCCTGATGTCGGAAGTTCGTCCGACCTTCGCCGAAATCGATCAGGCCACCGCCGATCTGACGGCAGCCAATTAAGCCACAGGGCTCCAGGAAAGCATAAGCGTCATGGCCGATTACAATCAGCCGATCATCATCAAGAAGATCAAGAAGAACCGGCACGTCCATCACGGCGGCGCCTGGAAGATCGCCTATGCGGACTTCGTGACCGCCATGATGGCCTTCTTCCTGCTGCTCTGGCTGATCAGCATGACCTCGGACGAGCAGAAAAAAGGCCTGGCCGATTATTTCGCCCCCACCAGCGTCAGCGCCTCCACCAGCGGCGCCGGCGGCATCATGGGCGGAAATTCGCTCGACGATACCGGCTCGCAACGCTCCGGCTCGGCCATCGCCGTCGGCGATCCGGCGACCTCTCCGCCCAGCACCACGACAGGCTCGCAGGAATCCCAGATCGAGTCCAAGGATGGCTTTACGGCGGGCGTGAACAGCGCCGAAGGCTCTTCGCAGCCCGATCTCAAATCCACCTATGACAAGAATTTCCACGCCGCCGCCGCCAGCATCCGCCAGGCCTGGCAGGCCCTGCCCAACATCACCGACATCGCCGACAATCTGCTGATCGAGGAAACCAAGGACGGGCTGAACATCCAGATCGTCGACCAGGACGGCGACCCGATGTTCCCCGAAGGCTCCAAATATCCCTACGAGACCACCCGCCAGGCCATCGCCGCCATCGCGCCGGTCCTGCAGCAGCTCCCCAACCAGATCAATATCTCGGGCCACACCGCCGCCGGCACCACCTACACCAATCCGCGCTACGGCTCGTGGGAGCTCTCCAGCGACCGCGCCAATACTGTGCGCTCCATCCTGGGCGAGTTCGGGCTGAACCAGGACCACATCCACTCGGTGATCGGCCGCTCGACCACCGACCCGTTCTTCAACAACGACCCCTACATGGCCGCCAACGAACGCATTGAAATCACGGTGCTGTATGAAGCGCCGCCGGTGCCGCCTGAGATGGAACCGTAGACAAAGCCGAATGTCTCAAGTGGCTCTCTCCCGGTATCGAGAGGGAGCCCTGCTCCTTGCGAGCAAAAGCTAACGAAGCGTTAGCTATCTTCCCCGGCTCCCGGCTTGAATGCCCTACAGGCCTGTGCCTGAATGCCTCGGCGAAGGAGGATTTCATGCGCATCACTGCAATGATTACAGTATTCGCCGCACTGTGTGCTGCTTCCCCGGCCTGGGCCGACGAGGTGCCGGCCGACATCCTTGGCCACTGGGCCCTCGACGGACAGTGCGACAAGGCCGACAAATCCATCCACATCGACGCCACCACTTTGGCTTTCGGGGCCCAAAAGGGCGACGCCGTCGAGTTCATGACCGACGATAGCCCCGCCGGCAACGGCGCCATCCACTGGAGCGAAGAAGGCGTCGTCGACAACTTCGAGTTCGACACCGCCAGCGGCACGCTCCTGCATAACACCGAGGGCTACGGCATGGGCCTCGCTCCAGAAGTCTACAAGCGCTGCAAGGCCTGAGGGTCCAAGTCAGCGGTAGGCACAGCCGACCTGTTTCAAGTGGCTCTCCCCCGACACTGGAATGTGGCCGATTGCGAACTGGCAGCTTTGGCGATTAACCGACCAAAGCTGCCGTCCACGCCGTTGTGGACCGGGGCCGCTTTCGACCCCATTGCTGTCAGCCGAGGCGAACGCACGAATTGCCAAAAAGCGGACATCCGGGAGACGGGGACGACTAGGCGTCGCCCGTTCATCCTCCAGACATGTGGCATCCTCGATATAGGCACCATTCAATGGAGCCCCAGCTATGCGCCTCGCACTCACCCTCAGCCTTTGCGCCCTTCTCGCGGTCAGCCCGGTGCTCGCCGACCCGTCCACCAATGCAGCGACTGGATTTTCCGTCGTCGCACCCGCCGCAGATACCTGTGGCTGGTCGGCACAGATGGAAGAAGACGAGGGGGGCCCGGTCATGGTCGCGTCGTCGTGCGAAAGCGATACGGAATCCGGTGCGGCGTTTCGCCTGTACTGCGGCAACATCCGATACAACGGGAATGGCTTAGGGATGGATGCCAACCCGCCTGCATCAAGCACCTTGGTACTGACCTCAGGTGGGAAAAGCCTTACCGCAGACGTCCTCTTTGAGGAAATGGACGGGGCCTTTGCCGCCTATGTGGAATTGGGCGGTCCTATCGTCTCATTGTTGAAAACTGGCAATGAGGTCCGTGTGACACTCAAGGGAACGGATCTGCCATCCCGAATGGTATCGCTCAAGGGCAGCACTGCCGCCATCGATAAGCTTATCGACGCCTGCAAATAAAACAGCGCCGGGATTCCCCCCGACTGTCGTCTTTGTCTTTAGTGGACGGTGAGATTGGTGGTCGGAGGGCGCGAACGCCTCTGCCGACGATCTGCAGAAGTCCATCGGCAGGGCGCTGGCGGCCGGACAGGAGCGCTGGACAAGCTGCCCTTAAGCTGGCCGGCTGATTTTAAGGTTGCTGGTGTTCGTGCTTTTCTTCAGCTTTGTGGCCGTTGGCTCACAAAGCCGCCGGTCGGATTTCCACCCCAAAGACGCCGGCCCGCCGCCGACCCATCTCGGCCATTTACAGCTGAGACGTCACTCCCAACGCCGCCGTCCACCCGGCCCCGTCGCGTTCTGCACACGACTACGCTCTCGATCGTCCTTAGTTCCCACTTAAGCTTGACCCCTCGATCACATGGGGGGCACTAGATCGCCTTCGTCAACGAGAGAGCTAGTCACGCTGCATTCATCCGCTGCGCGCTAGCGTTGTGGCGACCGATTTCAGAATAGACCCATGCCCCGCACCAAGATCGCCTTTGTAGCTGTCGCTCACCTCGCCTTCGTCCTCCCCGCCGGTGCCACCGAATGCGCCATGGAACGCGCGACCTATGTCGCGCCGCGTTCGGGCGCAGTGCTGCAGTTTCTACCACTGCCCGCCCACGCTTCGCCGATGGACAACAATATCTTCACCCTCACCTTCCCCGGAGCATCCGAACTGCTGACGGGGGATGTCGCTTGGACGAATGGACGCCGCACCATTCCCTACATGGCCGTTCGCCACGCCTGCAACCAGGATGATATCGACATGGAACGCCGAGATGGCAGTGGCCTTTGTCGTCTCTGGGACGGCAGTGTCTACGCCCTCGCAGGTGGTAATGCCGACTGGATACCTGCGGCGACCGACCCCGCCCCCGAAGGTCTGCTTCTCCCCGATTTCGGCGATGCGCTGATCCAGTGGCCCGGCTATTATAGTGTCACTGATCGCTACGCCTGGGACGCGTTCAAGCTCATCGGCTGCGCTAAATGAAGAGGGGAGCGTCACCTTCGCTCCTCTCTCCGCAACGAGGAACAAGGTCATTCGTTGAACGTGAACGTTACTGGTTCGCGAACATCGGCTCCCTGGTGCAATCACGCGACGCCGTGTTCAAATACTGCCTTGAAACAAGCGCGTACGCATCGCTGCCTAGGGTGTTTGCCGCTGAGTGTCGGTGTGTTCCCTGCCATCTTCTATAAGGCCACGTCCATGGCTGAGCTTCTGCCGGAGCAATTGTTCGAACCGTCGCGGCGGCCTTTCAGAGACTGCCCACCGGTACCGCGATAAAGCGGCGGTCGAGACCTTCGAAACCCTGGGTATAGATCGAGACCATCGCAATCGGATCGCCCTCGCTCTCGAGCGGATAGATGATGCTGTAGAGAGAATAGGACAGCGCGCAACCGCGAGAAGCCGGAAGCGGCTGTTCATCAGCATCACGATGGATTTCGCGCGTAGTGCTCGAAGTGTTATCGGCAAGCGTCAGCACGAAACCCTGATAGGGGCCGTCGGCCGATTCGGTGCATGTCGCGGAATTTTCGGCGTCGAGCTGATCCAGTGTCAGAGTATAGTTGTACTGGATGCCGGCGTAGAACGGCTGGCCAAAATGGATGACCTTTCCGTCGACAGGCAGATCATTCGGGCCTAGCACGCCGTCGCCATTCAGTGCGGCGATGACCACAGGATTGCTGATACCGTATTGAGCCAGCATGGGTTGAGCCGATCGCAACGCGGTTGCTCTGATGTCCGCCAGACTCTGGGGCCCGTCTTCGTCGGCCTGAACAGAAAACGGAACGCCGTCCAGCCACTTATCCTTGGTCAGATCGATGACAAAGACGTCGGAATAGAAGCCGCCGGAGCCGTCAAGGATACCGTATTGCTCGTAGGCGAAGTATCGGCCGTCCTCGGAGAAGCCAATGTAATCGGCTTGGGCCCGATCGCCCGCAAGGGCCGGCATGGCCCCGAGAAATACGGATAGCGCGATCAGCCACGCATGGAGCCCAAGACGGCAGAGGTTCCGCGGCGTATGCGTCATGTAGTGCATCATATCGTCATCCTTGCAACACCGCGGGCGGGTGGAGGCGAGCGTTACAATGCACTTTGGAAGCTGAACGAGACCTGACCGCCAGCATTCCCTACGCCCTCCGATATTGCTGAAGCCGATATCCAAGCCATTCTGATCGGGACTGCAAGTAACGTATCGAGAGGAATTTGACCTGAGACTGGATGACGCCCGCCAACGGCACGGCAAGAGGCCTGCTTATCGCTTCACACTCCCGAAAGCCATCGGTCCGCTACCCACCCCCTTGTGGCCGTGGTGGCTTTCGGCGTCAACGGCCGCATGTGGGAATGGACGCAGCAAGATAGCGGCCTGCCCCTTGCATAGCGCAATCCATGCGCTATACTGAACTACATGGTTCAGTATTATCAATCTCGCTTCGATACGTCGTTCGCCGCACTTTCAGATGCCACCAGACGTGGCGTTTTGGAACAGCTCGGGCGCGCGGACGCGTCGATCTCGGACCTTGCCGAGAAGTTCCACATGACCCTCACGGGCATGAAGAAGCATGTCAGCGTCCTGGAGCTGGCGGGGCTGGTCACGACTGAGAAAGTCGGGCGCGTGCGCACCTGCAGGCTCGGCCTGAGCCGGCTGGAGGCGGAAGCAGAATGGATCGAGAGATATCGCCAGCTTTGGGACGCACGCTTCGACGAGCTGGACAAGATTGTCGAAGAACTTAACCGGCAAGAACTTAGCCGGCAGGAACTTACCCGACAAGAACTCACCCGAAAGGAGAAAATCGATGGACACGAGGAATGAGGGCGGGACGACCCTGGTGACCGGCCGCACGGATATGGAACGGACGTCCGAGCGTGAGCTGGTCGTGACGCGAACCTTTAACGGCCCTGCACGCGTCGTGTTCGAGGCCTGGACCAGGCCCGAGCTGTTCATGCGGTGGTGGGCCCCAAAGTCGATCGGAGTGCCCCTGCTGTCCTGTGAGATGGACGTTCGAACCGGCGGCACATACCGTCTCGAGTTCGGCAAGGATGCCGAAAACACCTGGGCTTTCTTCGGCAAATACCTCGAAGTAGTACCGAATGCGCGCCTGGTCTGGACCAATGACGAGGGTGAGGACGGCGCCATCACCACCGTGACCTTCGAGGAACAGGACGGCAAGACCCGGCTGGTCGTGCACGATCTCTACCCCTCAAAGGACGCTCTCGACGAGGCGATGACCTCCGGCGCCCCGGGTGGATTCGACGAGCAGTTCGGGCAGCTGGACGCGTTGCTGGCCACCCTGGGCGCCTGACCGGCTGGCCGCAGCCGTTACCGGACAGCCCAAAACAAAAAAGGGCGCCCTCGGGCGCCCTTCGCAAAACTCAGATTAGCTTAGGCCGAGGCGAAAATGGTGGTTCTCGAGAACCGGACCGGAGCGTACTTTGGTACGTAGGACCGGAAGCGTAGAGAACCGGCATTTGCAGCATCAGCTGATGGCGATGGTCCGATTAATTATCCATCCGTGCGCCGCTGACCACGGCATGCAGATCGATCAATCCGACCATGCGGCTATCATGGGTGACGATGCCGTTGAGCAATTCGGTATCGATCGAATTGCCCTCGGGGACATTGTGGATGTCGTCGCGCGACACCGTCAGAATGTCGGACACCGCATCGACCAGGATGCCGACCCACTTGTCGCCGACACTCATCACCACCACGACGTGGTTCTTGGTCGGCGTGGTCTGGCCATCGCCGAAGCGGGCGCGCAGATCGAAGATCGGCACGATGGTGCCACGCAGGTTGATCACCCCGCGCACGAATTCACGGGTATTGGGCAGAGGCGTCGCCCCGTTCCACGCGCGAATTTCGCGCACCGTGGTGATTTCCACCCCATAGGTCTGCTCGCCGATCGAAAATGCGATCAGTTGCAGCGAATTCTGGGCGGCAGCAGCCGACTTGTCGTTGAGATCGTCTCTCAAGCCGAGGGCTTCCATTGTCTTCTGGCCTTTCCGCCGCCCGTTCTAGGCGGCACGTTACGCATTTACTGGTAAAATTTACGCGGCGTTCTTGTGGATGATCGAGGTCTTGAGGCTCTGCACGTCCACGATCAGCGCGACATTGCCGTCGCCCAGGATCGTGCCGCCCGCAATGCCTTCGACCCGTTCGAAATTTTCTTCCAGCGATTTGATCACCACCTGCTGCTGGCCGATGATGTCATCGACGATCAGCGCCACCTTGGCCGATCCTTCGGCCTCGCACAGCACCACGAAGCGGCTTTCGGGTTCCGTCGTCGTGGTCATCGCGAAGCGCTGTGCCAGGTCGATCACCTGCACATATTCGCCACGCACCTGCAGCACCTGGCCACCGCTCGGCACCCGCTCGAAATTGGCGCGCGAACATTGAATGGTTTCCACGATCGACGAGAGCGGCACCACGTAGGGGCTGTCGCCGACCTTGACCAGCATCACGTCCAGCACCGCCAGCGTCAGCGGCAGGCGCAGCGTCATGCGGGTGCCGCGTCCGGTCTGCGAGCGGACATGCACGGAGCCGCCGATCTTCTTGATATTGGAGAGCACCACGTCCATGCCGACGCCGCGACCGGAGAGATCGCTTACCGCCTCGGCGGTGGAGAACCCCGGGGCGAAAATCAGCTGATCGATCTGCTCGTCGGTCGGCGTGATATCGGGGGCAACGATGCCCTTGTCGCGCGCCACCTGCAGCACGCGATCGCGATTGATGCCGGCGCCATCGTCCTCGACGATGATCAAGATATTGCCGCCCGCCTGTTCGGCCGAAAGCCGAATGGTGCCGGTTTCCGGCTTGCCCTTGGCCAGGCGCTTTTCCGGGCTCTCGATGCCATGGTCGGCCGAATTGCGGATCATGTGGGTCAGCGGATCGCTGAGCTGCTCGATCACCGTCTTGTCGATTTCGGTGTTTTCGCCGACGGTTTCCAGCTTGATCTTCTTGCCGGTCTTCAGCCCCAATTCGCGCACCAGGCGCGGCATGCGGGAGAATACCGATTTGACCGGTTGCGCACGGATCGCCATCACGGAGTCCTGCAGGCCGCGTGTCGTCTGCGCCAGAACTTCGAGGCCCCGCACCAGTTCGGTGTAGCGCGTGCGCAGCGTCTCATCCATCTGCTGGGTCAGCATCGACTGCGTGATGACCAGCTCGCCCACCATGTTGACCACGCGGTCGACCTTGTCGAGATCGACGCGGATCGACTGCACGCCGAGGCTGCGGCGCTCGCCTTCTTCGCCGGGCGCCGTGTCGGGAGCAGCGGCTGGCGCGATCACCACCTTGGGAGCCAGCGGCACCTTGGCCACCGGCGCCGGCTTGATGCTGTCGGCGATATCGGCAAAACTCAGGCCCGGCGCGTCTTCGACCTTGGCCTCGACAACCGCTACTGCGACCGGAGCAATTTCGGCTTTCTCAGCTTTAACCTTGACGGGAGCGGCGGGCGGCTCGATGTCGAAGTCGAGCAGATGCGCCACTTCGTCGTCAGCCAGCTCGAGCAGGTTGATCGGCGCAACTGCGGGTGCCGGCGGCGCCTCGTGATGCACCAGCGCTGCCTTGACCTCGGCGGTTGGCGGAGTGCCGACGCCAAGCTGGGCAATCGCGATATCGCAATCGCCTTCGACAAACTCGAACACTTCGCGGATCATCGCCTCGGTCAGCGATTCCGACACCAGCGTGATTTCCCAGGAGCAATAGACCGCGAACGGCTCGAAATCGCTCAGCGGCGGAATCTCTTCCAGCACCGCCTTGGTGGTCATCTCGCCCAGCACCGCCAGTTCGCGGAACAGCAGCAGCGGATCGTTGGCGCGGGCATAGAGTGCGCGGTGCGGGGTGAAATGCACTTCCCAATGGCCGCTTTCGCCTTCCATCGGCAGGGCGTCGAAAGTGTCGGGGATTTCGGGGAAATCGTCGTCATTGCCGCCGATATTAACCATGACGGGCACGAATTCGAGGTCGAATTCCTCGTCCGGCTCGCCCGCAGCGTCATCCTCGCTGGCAGCGTCACCGCGCGCCAGGGCGTCGAAGCGGTTCTTCTCGTCCATGCCGTAATCGGCCGGTAGCGCCTCGCCCGAACGGGCGGCGGCCACGTGATCGGTGACGATGTCATTGGCGCGAATGCAGAGCGTCACGACCTCGTCGGTCAGCTCGATCCGGCCGTCGCGCACATAATCCAGCAGGGTCTCGTAGGCGTGGGCGAACCCCACCAGTGCCGAAAAGCCGAAGGCCCCGGCGCCGCCCTTGACCGAATGGATGGCGCGGAACACCGCGTTCAGCCGATCGGCGTCGCGCTCACCCGCCTCGATGGCGATGAACTGTTCCTCGAGCTCGGTCAGCAGTTCCGAGCATTCATCGAAATAGGTAGCTTTGAAATCGTCGAGGTCGCTCATCTGCGCTCGTCCAACCCTTCTGGGTTTTATACTGGTTTAGTGCACTACGCGATGGATGACCGAGATCAGCTTTTCCGGATCAAACGGTTTGACGATCCAGCCCGTGCCGCCCGCGGCCTTGCCCTGGTCGCGCTTGTCCTGGCTGGTTTCGGTCGTCAGAATCAGGATCGGCAGGCTCTGGTGGTTACCGGTAGCGCGCACGTTCTTGATAAATTCGATGCCGTCCATGATCGGCATGTTGATGTCGGTGATCACCACATCCACGGTCTGGGTCTTGAGCACGTCCAGCCCCTGCTGTCCGTCCTCGGCCTGCAGCACCTCGAACCCGGCATTGCTCAGCGTATGATGCAGCATCGCCAGAATGGTTCTCGAATCGTCCACGGTCAGTACGCGCAAGGCAGTCATCCTCTCATCATCCCCATGAAGCTGGATCCCAAACCCAGCCGCTCGATCGCGCCGGTCAGGGCCGCGCTCGGTTTATCAATCGCGAATTCAAAATTGTTTTTGCGGGCGGTTTCCGCCGCGCTGATCAGCATGAACAGGGCATTGGTCGAAATACGTTCGACCCCGGCCGCCGAAACGGTGACCGGTCCTTCCTCGATCGCGTCGATCAGGCCATCGCGAATGCCATCAAGCGAATCGAGATCGACGATTGCCGGCAATGCGACAGTTTTTTTCCCGGCCTTGACCATGATTGGAATGCTGCCCCCACGGAGAAATTCCCCGAGCCACAGTCTCCATTGGAACGGTTTAAGAAGTGCTAAGCATTTTGCAGAAGAAGGGCTTGCCAGCCTCTCCGTGACAAAAGAACGGCTTGCCCGAAGGTCCGCCGCGGTGTTCCCATGCGCTCGTGCCGGTGCTAGGGGAAGACACGCCCCTATGAGACCGCCATCATGACCAGCCAGATCGCCCTCACCGGCATCGCCCGTGACCTTGCCGCCCGCGCCGAAACCGGCAGGCCGATCCGGGTCGGCGTCATTGGTTCAGGCGAAATGGGCACTGATCTCGTCACCCAGATGTCGCTGATGAGGGGCATCGAAATGGCCGCCATCGCCACCCGCCGCCCCCATACGGCGCTCGCCGCCATGAGCATCGCCTATGGGGACGACAGCCACGGCCGCGAGGCCAACACCCCCGCCCAGGCCACCGCCGCCATCGAGGCCGGCAAGATCGCCATCGTTTCCGCCGAAACCCTCGTCACCACACCCAATATCGATGTGGTCATCGACGCCACCGGTAAGCCCGGCGTCGCCGCCGATTACTGCCTCACGGCCATGGAACACGGCAAGCATCTGGTGATGATGAATGTGGAAGCCGACGTCACCATCGGCCCCTATTTGAAGAAGGAAGCCGACCGCCTCGGCGTCATCTATTCGGTCGGCGCCGGGGACGAACCATCCTCCTGCATGGAGCTGATCGAATTCGTCTCGGCGCTGGGCCTGCCCATCGTCGCCGCCGGCAAGGGCAAGAACAATCCGCTCTGGCACGACGCCGTCCCCGACGACTATCGCGAGGAAGCCGCGCGCCGCAACATGAACCCGCGCATGCTGGTCGAGTTCGTCGATGGCAGCAAAACCATGGTCGAAATGTGCGCCATCGCCAATGCCACCGGCCTCGTCCCCGACGTGCCGGGCATGCACGGCCCCAAGGCCGACCGCGACGACATGGCCAAGGTGCTGATCCCCCGCGAAGACGGCGGCATCCTGCACAAGATGGGCGTCGTCGACTATACGGTGGGCAAAGGCGTCGCCCCCGGCGTCTTCGTCATCGTCAAGGCCGAGCATCCCCGCATTATCGAGCGCATGGATGACCTGCATATCGGCCACGGCCCCTATTACAGCTTCTTCCGCCCCTATCATCTGACGAGCCTTGAAGTCCCGCTGACCTGCGCCCGCATCATGCTCTACGGCAGACCCGATATGGTGCCCCTGCCCCAGCCCGTCGCCGAAGTCTGCGCCGTCGCCAAGCGCGATCTCAAGGTGGGCGAGACCTTCGATGCCATCGGCGAGACCTGCTACCGCTCCTACACAATGACCATCGGCGACGCGCGAAAAAACCACGCCATTCCGGTCGGCCTGCTCGAAGGCGGCAAGGTCACCGCCCCGGTCAGCAAAGGCGCCCTGCTCACCACCGCCAACAGCCAGCCCGATACCAGCACAAGGCTGTTCGCCCTGCGCCAGCGTCAGGACCAGATGTTCGGCTTGGTTTAGGCCGATCGCGTCACGCCCTCGTGGTTCGAGGCTCGCTCCGCTCCCACCTCACCATGAGGGCTACTGGTGAGGGCTGCCGGGAGATTGCCGTTCTATCAGCAGCCCTCATGGTGAGGTGCGAGCCCTTCGCGAGCCTCGAACCACAAGGGGCGGGCACACCACCCTTGCATTTCGCCACACACCATCTTAAATCCTGACTAACACATTCAGGATTATGCCATGTCCAGCCTTGCCGATGCCCGCACGCCTCAGCGCGTCCGCCATGAAACCCGGATGCGCCTGCTCGACGTGGTTGGCGTCACAGATATCACCCCGCTGATGCGCCGCATTTCGCTGTCCGGCGATCTGGCGGGCTTCGTCAGCCTTGGCCATGCCGATCACATCAAATGCTTTTTCGGCCAGCCGGGCGCGGCCCCCGTGGTTCCCGTGCTCGGCCCCAATGGCGCCGAATTCCCCGAAGGCCATCCGCGCCCGGAAATGCGCGACTATACCCCGCGTTCTTTCGACGCCGCCGCCAATACGCTCGACATCGACTTCGTGCTGCATGGCGATGGCCCCGCGTCGTCCTGGGCCGCTCAGGCCACCATCGGCCAACAATTGTTGATCGGCGGCCCGCGCGGCTCGATGATCGTGCCCGCTGCCTTCGACTGGTATCTGCTGGCCGGCGACGAAACCGCCCTGCCCGCCATCGGCCGCCGCATCGAGGAACTGCCCGCCGGCGCCAAGGTGCTCGCCGTCATCGAAGTCGACAGCCCCGCCGAGGAGCAAAGCTTCAAGACCGCGACCGATCTGTCAGTGACCTACGTCCACCGCAACGGCCGCCCCGCCGGCACCACCGACCTGCTGCTCACAGCAGTCTCCGCCCTCGATTTCCCACAAGGCGATGCGCATGCCTTCGTGGCCTGCGAAAGCGGCACGAGCAAAGCCCTGCGCCAGCATTTGGTCGAACAGCGCGGCCTCAACCCCGAATGGGTCCGCGCCGCCGGCTATTGGCTACTCGGTGTCGCCGACGCCCACGAACCGCACTAGCGGGGACCGAAATACCAATGAAGGCATAGTGCCCGCGAGCCCCGATCCGCCTCCTCCCCCTTCAGGGGGAGGATTGAGGTGGGGGTTCCTCGGTCGCCGTATTCGCATGCAGACTACGGCCGCAGCGCGATCTTGCCCTTACGCCCCGGCTCGCCACTGGCCTTCACCGCTTCCACAATCTGATCCAGCCCGAACACCGCCTCGATCGGCAACACCAACTCACCCCGCGCCGCCAGCGCCACCACTTCGCCGAACATGCGCCCGATCACTTCCGGCGCCAGGTTCGGCTTCATGCCCCAGAACCCGCGCACCCTGATGCCGCGAAACAGCAATTGCGCCGCGGAGATCTTGAGCGGCCGCAGCGTCATCGCCCCGAAATTGACCAGCTCGGCCCCGTCCGCCGCCACGTCCAGCAATTGCGCCGGCCCGTCGCCACCCAGCGAATCCAGTGCCCTGATGATCGGCGCCCCGCCGGTCAGTGTCCTAACCCGCTCCTGCCAGCCATCGCCCTGCGTCGACACTACATTGGCAATCCCCAGTGCCTCCAGCTCCGCCACCGTCTCGTCGCGCCGCACCAGGCTGATGACATTGATCCCCTGCTCGGCCCCGAAGCGCGACACCAGCTTGCTGACCATGCCATTGCCGGCATTCTGGATGATCCAGTCCCCCGCCGCGATCTTGAGATCGGCCAAAATCATCTTGGCGCTCAGCGGCATCGAGATCAGTTGGCACGCCGTCTCGTCGCTGACGCTATCGGGCACCGGCACCATCCGTGCCGCATCGACCAGATAGAATTCGGCCCAAGTCTGGCTCCCGCCCCCGGCAACGCGCTGGCCAACGCTCAGATTGCTCACGCCCTCGCCAAGCGCCTCGACCACGCCCACGGCTTCCGTCCCCGGCACCGCCGGCAGCGCCGGCTTGACGCCGTATTCCCCCGCGACGGTCATCAGGTCGTGGTTGTGGATCGGCGATAGCACCAGCCGCACCAGTGCTTGCCCGGCGCCCGGCACCGGCCTTGGCCGCTCGGTCAAACCCAGCACCCGTTCGGGCACGCCAAAACTCTCGAAAACAACACTGCGCATCGTCAATATCCTGTGGACTCTAAGGTCCACAGATACGCCTGCGCGGCGCCGATTCAAATGCCCTGCGACTATTCGGCAGGTTCGCGCAGCCTTGGATAGACCGCCCGCGGCGGTACGCGATGCATCACCATGGCGACCGCCACGAGGCAGACGCAGCCGGCCAGCAACACTTCGAACAATGTCTGCGGCGCGATCGGGCTGGCAAACACCGCCAGCGGCACCGCCGCCGCGGGTGGATGATTGACCCGCAGCAACAACATAAGCAGCATCACCACGCCAACCGCGATCGCCGCAGCCCATGCGGCATGCGGCAGCAGCACCTGGGCCCCACTCGCCACCACCGCGGCAATGAAATAGCCGCCAAAGATATTGATGGGCTGCGCGGACGAGCTATCCGGATGCGCCGATAACGCCAGCGCCGTCGGTCCCAGCGGAGCCATCAGCAAGGGCAGCCCAGTCCACGCCGCCAAGCCGCCGATCGCCCCTAGCCCCAGCACCGCCCCGCCACTCGATTTGAGATGGCTGCGCCAATTGTGCATCGGATCATGACGAGTGAGATAGCGGCGAAACTGGCGGAACATCGGACCAACACGAAACAGACGCGTGCTCTTAGCAAGATCGGTTCCCGAGATACAGACCCACCATTGCGTGGGCAGGCGAACCCTTGGCAAATCGTTCTGTTGGCTAAACCGAACGCCCATCCAATCGTGGCAATCCCCCCAGCCTCCCCCATGAGGCCTGGCCTCGATCTGATCCCACCCACCGGCCCTTCCCGCGGGCTTGACCCGTGGGCCTCTCGCCAACGCACCGCCGCCAGTGGCTGGCCACCGTGACCCGCGGGTCAAGCCCGCGGGAAGGGCCGGTGTGGGGAGACGTTGGCTCCCAATCCCCTCCCCGCTCACCCCATCAGAGCCATCAAGTTCACCCTCACCCACCGTCATCACCGGCTTGTCCCGGTGATCCATCTCTCTGCCGCCTGCGCCTCGCCTCGGCACAAAGCCACCCCACCCACAGCGTCATACCGGCGTAGGCCGGTACCCATCCCGAGATACAGCCGCAGCCGCAAAGCTGCCGCGAGGCCACCTATCCCACCACGCCCTCGTGGTTCGAGGGTCGCTGCGCTCCCGCCTCACCATGAGGACTACTATTAGCTCAGTGCTCCGGTAGCCCTCATGGTGAGGTGCGAGTTCTTACGAGCCTCGAACCACGAGGGCGTGGCAAGATTTACCCAATTTATCCCCACCCCCAAAACCTCCCGCATACTCCCCCCGATATCTCCACAATGGCTGCGGGTTCGCGACGAACGGCCGTGGGGAGTTTGGTGGGAGGGGAATGCGGTCGCGCGATCCCTGGGCCAGCGCGA